>NZ_WOTB01000012.1 GCF_011516835.1 Acetobacter musti
TGCCAAGGCATTGGGGTTCAATCAGCGCCCATTGGGCGTCCGTCAGCACAAAGCGTTCCATCAGAAGCTTGAATCATAACCCAAGCCTCATGTGAATCCCCACACGCCGTAGTCGGGGTTTCATGGGCAGACTTTGAAACAGCCTCTTATCATTAAGAGACCGCCCCCTTTTATGAAGTTCGGGCCAAAGCCCGGAGAAATCCTCCCCATCCCGCTCAGCGGCAGGTTTCTCAACGAGCAGGTTTGCGGAATTTAAAGACCACCTGGTCGGTCCGTCCTCTGATGGAAGGATCGAACACAGTCGCCGTATGCGGATCAGACGGGTTCCGCAGAACGGAACTCTCGCTTTCAAACACGAAGCCGGCCTTCGTGACCTGATCGCGGATCAGGGCCGGATCGATCCTGTGAAGCGTCGTCGTCGGGGCGCTGCCGCTTCCGGCAATGGCGACATGGTCGATCACGATGAATGTGCCGCCCGGACGGAGAATGCCGAAAACAGCCTTATCGAAGGCCAGCGCGGCATCAGGACTCTGACCATAGACGTCGTGGTAGTTCTGGGAGGTCCAGGCCATATCAACCTGGCCAGGGAGAACAGGCGAGCCGAGCGGGGTCGTCACTTCGCTCACATTGGCGAAAGACGGATCGGCCGCGATTGCTTTTACGGCATCGGCTGCATCCGGCTTTCTGGCGACCCTCTCAGCCGGCACAACGGCATAGACATGACCGGTCTTTCCGACGACATTGCTGAAGATCCGTGTGAAATAACCCTGTCCCGGCATCAGATCCGCAATCTTCATGCCTGGCCCAAGCCCTGCGAAGGCGAGCAGCTGGGCGGGTTTCCGTGTTGCGTCGCGGGAGCGGTCCGCATCCGGGCGATCCCTGTCCGCCAGAGCGGCCGCGATCGGCAGCGTGCGGACCTGGCTTCCCTTCAGAGAATGCTGCGCAACTGCCATACCATCAAAAGACAGGCTCCCCGCAAAAACGACAGAGAATGCGGCAAGCAGGAGAGCTTTCTTGCGGGGCACGGACGTTTCCTTTTTTCAACGATATGACATAACGCATAGCAGACTGGCAGGTTGCTGTCTCAGGCGAGGAGCCTCAGAGCCTCTGCTACAGGCTGTTATAATGTATTCTTTCATCTGGTCATAATGGGTGTGAGAGCACCCTGATCAGAGCGGTTGTATACTTTGTGACCATGCGCGGAGCGTGTTTTCAGGGCCTATCCCCGAACCCCGTAAAGGGACGCGGTCCCATTGATCCCGACATATCTGAAGCTGCTTCAGACGCCTGCCCATGAAACTCTGGACTAATATTAAGAGAAGTTTTTGGTGAAGCTTTTTCCAAAAAGCTTCAGAAGACGCCGCCTTTTTGAAAAAAGGCGGCGCCCAAAAAATTTTATTACTTTTTATCAAAGAGTTAATTATGAGAATTCTTCGATCTGGCAGAGACAGGCAAGTGCCCAGGACGCAAAAAACCATAACATTATCAGTTTATGATGAGAATTTTGTGCATTAAAGGCTTTTGAAACAGCCTCTTAAAAGAGCTCAACCTCGCCTGACGGCTCCGACACCGGAGACAACGCCTGTCCGGTCTTCAGGAACGCCTCGACATCACCAAGCCGGAACCGCATCGTCTCGCCGGTTATCCGCAATTGCTCCCCACTGGCAGAAGCGCCGGTCTCAGCTGAGACCTCTTCCAGAACATGACCGATTTCTCTGGCCATCTGCGTGGCACGATCCAGATTCTGCAGACTTGCCGGAATGCCACCTGTTCCGTCAGTTTCCGACAGGTCATGCTGGAGCCGGTCGAGAAGGGAGCCCAGACTGTCAGCAACAGAGGCGATTCGTGCCAGAAATTCAGGCAGCCCGACGGAAACTGTTTTCATCAGAAAAAATCCGCCTCATGCTGTCTGTCCATTCTGATGCGCAATGCATCTTCCCGGGCCGCTCTGATTTCCGTCGCCGGCATCGTGTCATCCTGAATCACGGCCTGCTGGGCACGACCGCCGACAGGCCAGAATCTGACACGTCTGCCGAACGTGCCACCCGTGCTTGAAGAGACACAGTCAATTCCCTCATCCCGAAGAAATTCCAACGCGAATTCGGAATTCTGAGTGCCAATATTTCCGAAACTTAGCCGTATGTTAGCGCCCCCGAACAGCTTGCATTTAATACGGGACTTCCTGGCACCGATATTAATAAGGGCGTTGATAAGAACCTCCATCGCATGGGCGCCGTAGGAAATTCTGTCTCCCGTCGCATATCCTTCTCCCGAAGGCAGAAGAAAATGATTCATGCCACCGACCCCGGCGACAGGATCGAACATACATGCGGAAACGCAGGACCCGAGCAGCGTCATGAAAATTGTCTCCGAACAGTCAGAGACACGCACATCGCCCTGCGTCACCAGTATGACCCCGTCGGATTGCATGGTGCGCGACTGTCCGCCCGTTACGCGGTTATCGTGCCGAAAACCGCTTCAAGAACGGATTTAAGCTTTGCGACAGTATACGGCTTTGCCAGGAAGTTATTCACGCCGCCTTTAACCGCCTCCTGCACGAGATCTTTGCTGGCTTCGCCGGTAAGGATGATAAAAGCGGTTTTCTGTGTTTTCGGATTGGTTCTGACCGCTTTCAGCAGCTCAAGACCATTCATTTCAGGCATATTGAAATCAGAAATAATCAGATGAACGGAATTACCGTCGAGATAATCGACCGCATCTTTACCGTTTTTCCGTTCCGACACCTGAATGATACCAATCTGAGCCAGGCTGTTCCGCAGAATGGTCCGGATGGACGTCTGATCATCAACGATCAGTGCCCGAATAGCGGATGCGGATGGCATTAGTGCTTCACTCCTGTTGCAGCGCCCTGAGATGACATAAGAAAATCAGCGATCTTTCCGAGCGGCAGCGTTTTCTCAGCGGCGCCCAGTTCCACGGCCACACGCGGCATTCCATAGACCACGCATGTTCCCTCGTTCTGAGCGATCGTCTGCGCGCCGGCCCGGCGCATGGCCAGCAGACCTTCCGCGCCGTCCCGCCCCATGCCGGTCAGAATCACACCGAAAGCGTTTTTGCCGGCGACCTTCGCAACAGATGAGAAGAGTTCATCAACAGACGGCCGGTGTCCCGATACCGGCTCACCCGCATCAAGAGAGGCCGTCAGCCGGCCAGCGAGACGCCTGACATGAAGATGGCGCTGTCCGCCGGGCGCGATATAGGCGTGTCCGGTCCGCAATGTCATGCCATCCTGCGCCTCGGTGACTTCTATCCTGCACAATCTGTTCAGACGTGCCGCAAGGCTCGCCGTAAACAGCGCCGGCATGTGCTGCGTTATCACGACAGGCGCCGTCGATTCCGACAGAGCCGGCAGGATTTCACCAAGAGCCTCAACACCGCCCGTCGACGCTCCGATCGCTATGATTTCAGCAGATCCGTTCCCGGACCCGGACGGCTTATGCGACGATGCATCATGGATGTCCTGCCTGACAGAGGAAGGCAGCCTGCGTTTAACCCCGCTCGCGGCAGCGGCTTTAACGATCGGCACCAGACCGGCATAAGCATCGAGTCCGGAAAGACCCGAAGCCTTCGGAAAACAGTCGAAAGCGCCAAGTTCCAGAGCCTCAATCGCGACATCCGCACCCCGGACCGTAAGACTGGAGACCATGACAACAGGGATCGGTCTCAGCCGCATGATCTTCTCAAGAAACTGCAGACCATTCATATTCGGCATTTCGACATCCAGCGTGATGACGTCAGGTTCATCACGCACAATGATATCGCGTGCCTCGAAAGGATCACCGGCGGAACCGAGAATTTCGATGGAAGGGTCACGCCTCAACGCCGCGGCGATCAGTGCACGGCCGGTTCTGGAATCATCGACTATGAGAACCCGTGTTTTCCGGTTCATGACGATTCCTTCCGGTAGGTGGTCGGAGTGTCACAGGCAGCAAGAGATGCGACCAGCCCCTTCGGAATCTTTTCTGAATGCCCGATATAGAGATAACCGCCCGGTCGAAGATGCGCCGCCAGACGCATCCATAATCTGTCCTGCGTCTGTCTGTCGAAATAGATCGCCACATTCCGGCAGAAAATAGCCGAAAACGGGATACTCATCGGCCACGAAGCCAGCAGATTCAGACGTCTGAACGTAACCAGGCTTTTTACCGGCTGCCGGAATTCCATTCCCCCGTCTGTCGTCTCCATCCAGTTTTTTCTGATTTTATCAGGAATATCCCGACATTCCTCGCGGGTATAAATACCCTCCCTCCCGCGTCCGACCATATCAATATTGATGTCTGTAGCGAGAACCTTGATGTCATATTTATCAGAGTCGGGACATGCTTCCATAATACAGGAGGCAATTGAATACGCTTCCTGTCCGGAAGAACAGGCCGCCGACCAGAACCGGATTTTCTCTCCCCTTTTTGCCAGCGCAATCGCATCCGGCAGCACGATACGCGAAAAATGTCCGAAGTGATGGCCTTCTCTGAAGAAATTGGTAACGTTCGTTGTGATGGCATCGATCATTCGGGAGAGCTCTCTCTCACCGTCGGAAGCGGTCACAAAATCAATATAATCGCTGAAGCTGGGAAAACCGCATTCACGTATCCGACGCGCGACACGGGAATAAACAAGCGATTTTTTCGTCTCTCCCAGAGCGATTCCTGAATAATCATAAACAATATTCTTTATCTTATCGAAATCCTCGTCGGTATAAAGAACTTCACCCGGATGGACAGATAAAGCTGTCATACAGCTTCTTCCATAATCTGTTCTGCAACAGAATCCAGATTCAGGATGCCGATCATACGTCCGTCGAGTGCGATCAGTCCACTGATGATCCCGGATGTATCACCTGTGACAGATGACGGAACGTCCTGAACCATTGCCGGATCAACATCGATGATATCGGAAACCTTGTCGACGAGCAGGCCCGATACCTTATCGCCGATATCGACAACCATGACGACTTCACGGGAGACCGGACGCTCGCTTCCGATACGAAGCAGGACGCGTATGTCGATAACAGGAAGAATGATGCCTCGCAGGTTTATGACGCCGCGCACCCAGGGCGGTGTGCCAGGTAAAGGCGTGGCTTCCGTCCATCCCCTGATCTCGCGCACACTCAGTATGTCGACACAGTATTCCTGCTCACCGACGGCAAATGAGATCACCTTACCGGAGTTCCTGCTGTTGCCGTCGTATTCCCGTTCAGTATTCATATCATCGACTCCGCCGCAGCCATTTCAGAGGGAATGCCTGTTTGTTTTACCCATGAAATATCCGCCGGCTTTCCGGCCCCGGCAATGACGGCAGGCACATCAAGAATAAGGGCGACCTGCCCGCTTCCCAGTATCGTTGCCGCTGAAACACCCGCGATCGGACGGTAATTCGTTTCGATGGCTTTGATCACGATCTGCATCTGTCCGTCGATGCTGTCCGCGACGAGGGCGGTTGTCCTGCCGTCATCATCTTCAACAATCAGCACGACCTTATCGGACCAGTTTTTACTCACCGAAGAAAATCCGAGCGCGCTGCCGATCTCGATCATGGGAATAAAAGAACCACGCACGCACATAAGCGGCATATCATCGGCGACCGGAAAGATATTTTTCCGGTCGATCATCATTGTCTCAACAATGCAGGAGACCGGCAGTATCAGCACCTGCCCTGCAGCCGTCACCAGCATGCCATCCATGACCGCCAGAGTCAGCGGCAGGCTCAGAATGAAATCCGATCCTTTACCCGCTTCGGACTGGATGGAAACACGACCACCTAAATCCTGAATCGCCTGTTTGACGACATCCATTCCAACACCGCGCCCTGACAGATCAGTAACGGTTTCCGAAGTGGAAAAACCGGGGGCGAATATCAGGTTATCGACATCCGCGTCTGACAGATTTGCATCGGGTGAAATGATCCCTTTTTTTTCCGCTATTGCTCTTACGCGTTCACGGTTGATACCGCCTCCGTCATCTTTAATCGTAATAACAATCCGCCCGGACCGGTGCGCGGCTGAAAGCGTGATTGTACCCTCGGCTGGTTTGCCGGCAGCAATCCGCTTTTCCTCGGGTTCTATGCCATGATCGATGGCATTCCGCAGCATATGCGTCAGCGGATCGGTCAGACGCTCGATAAGTGTCCGGTCAACTTCCGTATCCTCACCTTCAGTAATCAGGTGAACACGTTTCTTTGCAATGAGCGATGTTTCCCTGACAACACGCTGCATTCTCTGAAATACCGTGCGCAAAGGCTGCGCCCGGACCGCCATCACCGCGTCCTGGATGTCCCGCGTAAGCTGTCCGATGGCGTTCATCGCGTCCGACAGCGTGGAGGAATCGCTTTCACCCGGAATACTGAGTGCGTTTTTATCGAATGCCTCCCGGAGCGCCGACTGGCCGATGACCAGTTCTCCGACAAGATCCATAACCCGGTCTATGCGGGCCACGTCGACCCGTATACTTGCCGGCGGTGCAGTAACAGGAACCACTGGTGCTTTTGAAACAGGTCCTGATAAGACAGGTGTTTTTGTCTCACACGGACTTTCAGACCGGACAGACTTCGCCATCTCCGCCGGTGGCTCTGCCTCTGCATGAGGCATATTTCCGGACGCAGGAGAGTCTGAGAATATCTCGAATCCTTCAGACAATTCAGGAATATTCTGCGGATCTGAGAGATCCTCCTCAAATTCAAACCGCACGGGCATGAATCCGTCAGGAACACCGTCGTCAGCCTCCGGCGTCGCTTCCGCAGGATCTTCAGACTTCTGCGCTGGCTCTGCTTCTGGCATCGCAGACAGAGCTTCAAGCATTTTCCCGCACTCTTCCGTCCTCTGAGGATCTGCGGCAGGACCGCCCTGCTCCGCGGCTGTGAGATCACTCAGAACATCGGTTGCATGAAGAAATATCTGAAGAACTGACGGTGCAGGCGTAATTTTTCCGGAACGGAGAAGATCGAGAGCCGTTTCAAAAATATGCGCGAATCTGACGAGTTCCGTCATCCCGAACGACCCGGCTCCGCCCTTGATCGAATGCACCGCCCGAAACGCCGCATTGACCGTATCGTGGTCTGCTTCTCCGTTCTCCAGACGAGCCAGAGCACGCTCCAGTTCGGTGAGCTGCTCAGCACATTCTTCAAAGAAGATCGGCCGGATGCTGTCCAGATCGTCCATCATCGCTTTGTCCCGTTATGATCCGATGACACGTTTCAGAGCGGAAAGAAGGACCGACGCTTCAAACGGTTTAACGATCCAGCCTGTTGCCCCGGCATTCTTTGCCCGTGTTTTCTTTTCGGCACTGGTTTCCGTGGTCAGTACGAGAACAGGGATGTGACGACCGCGATCTTTTCCCCGCGCCCCCTCTATGAAACCGTATCCGTCCATACGGGGCATATTTATGTCGGTAATGATCGCATCCGGCGCCGGATTCATTGCCTCCAGCTTCTCAAGACCGTCCTGTCCGTCAACCGCATCAACGACCAGATAGGCGGCGCCTTCGAGAGTACGACGAAGCATATCGCGCATCGTCCGTGAATCATCGACTATAAGGATTGTCTTTTCCATAGCTCTGCTTTCTCCCGTGTCCGTCCGTCCGCGAATGCTCAGAAATCTTCCCAGCCGTCATCGGAAGAGGCATGCCGGGAAACAGCGCCGGTACGAATCTCTCCATTTTCAGGGATCTCAGGGGCAGAGGGATGTTTCATCGCGAGAGATTTCGTCCTCTGTGTCGCCGCCGCTATCTTCCCGACCTCATCCCCGATACGAAACTGGGAGACAGCTTCGGCAAGATCCTTTGTTTCCCGGGTCAGATTATGACTCGCGGCGGTCGTCTCCTCAACCATGGCGGCATTCTGCTGCGTAGTCTGATCCATTTCGCTGATCGCGGCGTTGATCTGCGTGAGGCTTTCCGCCTGCTCCTGAGCCGATGAAGAAATCGATGCGATCAGATCCGATATCGTTTCCACATTCGCAGATATTTTAGAGAGAGCCGTTCCTGTCTGCGTCACAAGACTGACGCCTTTCGAAACCTGACGACCCGACAGGGAGATCAGCTCCTTTATATTTTTAGCCGATGTTGCCGATCGTTGCGCGAGAGAGCGGACTTCCGTCGCGACGACCGCGAAGCCACGCCCCGCATCTCCAGCACGCGCTGCCTCAACCCCGGCATTGAGAGCAAGAAGATTTGTCTGAAAGGCGATCTCATCCATTACGCCAAGAATATCAGCGACCTTTTTGGAAGAATCCTCAATCTCATGCATTGCGGAAATTGCCGACTGCACGACGGATGAAGACTCCGCCGCCTGCTCCCTGGCACCTCCGGCGGCTTTTCGCGCATCAAGCGCTGCCTGCGCCGTACGCTGAACGCCGGTTGTCACCGTGCTGACCGAACCGGCTGTTTTCCCCAGATTGTCGGCCTGCCGCTCCGTGCGACGCGCGAGATCGTCGGATGCCAGAGCGATCTCCGCGGAGCCTGAAGCGATTGTCGAAACACTGGCCGTCACTCTTCCCAGCGTATCGGCAAAGCGGTCGGCAGTCGCATTGAAATCTGTCCGAAACTGCTCGAATTCAGGACGAAACGGCTCTGTATAGCGAAAATTCAGATCGCCTGATGAAAGACGCTGCATGCCGAAAATAAGCTGTCCGACCAGTTCTTCCGTCCATTTCCTCTGCTGCGTACTTTCCTCGGTCAGCTGCTTCTGGCTGATCTCGGCGGCGCGTGATGCCGCGAGCGCTTCCTCATGGACCCTGGTGTTCTCAACCGACATATTGCGGAATTTTGTCAGCGCCCTGGAAAGACGACCCGAGCAGTCCCGGTAATTGTGATACGGAATCGGTTCATCGAGCCTGCCTGCCGCGATTTTCTCAGTGGCGGCTGTAATTTTCTCAAGCGGAGCTACGACAGTACTCATTGCAAGCATCAGCGTCACGAAGATAGTGACGATCTGAAACAGGCTGCCGCAGATGGCCGTTGTCGAGACCCAGTGGCTGTAAACCGGCGCAAAGACAGAGATAACGGAGACGCTCAGCTGAAGCAGGGCCGTAGCAAAAAGAATGCCGAATATTATGTTAATCTTTCTGCGAACAGAAGCGGCAGTTCGCAGCCACGATAAAGACATTCTCTGATCTCCGCAGTTCTCGTCGTGATCTGTTTTTCGGTTGCCCGGACACACGCGGTAAGGCTGCGGAAATTTTATAAAAAAACAGTTACTTTTTTAACAATATACGGTCGGCCGGCATTGCAGATACCAGAGAAAAGACGTTATTTTTATATTTCAGTTCAACCCTATGATAACTCTGAAAGATTTACTTTTATTTTAAATTTTAATATTCAAAAGAATACTTCTAATAATACACGGGATAATGATATCCGCAAAAGATGCCGCTTATCAACTTTGGCATGACGAAACAAAAAATCCTGTATTCGATACAATATAAACCGGAAAAAGAATCAATCTGATAAGTTATTTTTCCAACAAGGTGAGATTATTTTAAACTTCTGTAAACTTTGTTAATACGCTGATCTGAAACACTCAGAGACTGTTTCAAAAGCTTCATCCGGATAAAATCTTTCATAACATACGAATAATATTATGCTTTTTGTCCCACTTATCCGCTCGTCAGCCAGCCTCAAAAAAAGCACCCACGACAAATCTTTGATAAAAACAATAAAAGTTTTTAGGTGCTGCCTTTTTCCAAAAAGGCAGCGTCTTCTGAAGCTTTTAAAAAAGCTTCACCAAAATTTCTTTGTGATTTAAAAGAAATTTTATGAAAAGGATTTTGAAACAGTCTCTCAGGCTCATGCGATAATGAAAAAATGCCCGGCGTGGCCGCACACACAACTCCGACATTAAAGTAACCAGACCCTGTGCAATCCCCTGACATGCCAGTCAGCACTTACTTTCAATGCCATAACCTTCCGGCCCGTTAATTTACCTCTGATTACGATCACCACCTCACAATTGTGACCCCGTCTGGCGTTCCGGCGACGAAACGCTCTAAAAAGAACCAGTCTGCTTTTGGTACTCGGTTCTTCCCGGAGGATTCATGTCCGTCCCTCGCGTTGTCGCTCTCGCTGTTCTGGCTTTTCAGATGACATCTGTTGTGACGACCCGCGCAGCACCGGCACCCGCGAACGAGGCTCCGGATTACCTCTCTGACATTCACGGCGCGGAAGCGCTTGACTGGGTCATGGCCCACAACAGGAAAACCTTCGACGCTCTTCAGTCCGACCCGCGCTATTCAGGTTTTTATGCCGACGCGCTGGCTGTGGGACAGAGTCAGGACCGTCTTGCGAAACCCCGCTTCCTCGGGAAGAACATCTGGAATTTCTGGCAGGACGAACGCCATCCGCGTGGCATCTGGCGGCAGACGACTCTGGCCTCCTACCGGCAGCAGCTCACCGGCTGGGTGACGAAACTGGATGTCGACGCCCTCGCGAAGCAGGACCATGAAAACTGGGTCTTTAAAGGCGCGAACTGCCTGGAGCCGAAAGAACGGTATTGTCTTGTCAGCCTGTCTGACGGTGGCGAGGACGCGGACACGCTTCGCGAATACGACACCCAGGCCGGACTTTTCGTTCTGAACGGTTTTGCTCTGCCACGCTCCAAACAGGCAGTCGGGTGGGTTAACCGGGACACATTGCTGGTCAGCCGTGACTGGGATGGCACAGGAGCCACACTGACGGCGTCAGGTTATCCTTTCGTCGTGCGACGCGTCATTCGTGGCCAGCCGACCGATCTGGCGATTGAGATCGCCCGCGGAGAAAAGAGCGACGTTTCCGTTGATCCGGTCGTGCTGACGGACGGCGACGGAACGCAGCTTCTCCTCATCCACCGGGAGCCGACATTCTTTACGAGCCGCTTCGCGGTCGTTGAAAGCATGGATATCGCATTCCATGGAAACGGCGCGGGACAGCTCAGATGGCTCACACTGCCAGAGCATATCGAACTGCACGGGATGCTCCACGGGCGGCTGATTCTGTCACTGAATGAAGCATGGACGCCGTCCGGTTCGCCGCAGATTCCGTCGGGCAGCCTGGTGTCCGTCGATCCGCACGATCCGGGGCGGGACGCGGAAATATTGTATACGCCAGGCCGGACTGAAGCACTGGACGAAGTCGCTGTGACGAAGGATACCGTCGTTGTCACCTATTTTGACAACGTACGCGGTCGCGCCATGGTGCTCCGGTCACCATCCGTTCCCAGGACTGCTCCGGGGGCCGCCCCGGGAACCACCCCGGGAGCCACATGGTCCCGCGTGGTGCTTCCCCTGCCCGATATGTCGACAGTGCATATTGCTGACGCTGACCAGAATTCCGACGCCGCATTCCTGACTGTCGAGGGATATATCGATCCGCCGCAATTATGGCTTGTGGGAGCCAGCCCGGCCGGCGCCGAGAAGATACGGCAGATGCCGGCTCAGTTCGATGCCAGCGCCCTGACAGTTGAACAGCTCTGGGCGACGTCTTCCGACGGCACGCGCATTCCCTATTTTCTCGTGCGCCCGAAGGGAATGGTGAAAGACGGATCGCATCCGGTCCTTCTCACGGCTTACGGCGGATTTCAGGCCTCCTACACACCCACCTATGCGCCGGAGATCGGCCGGCTCTGGCTGGCCCATGGCGGTCTGTATGCCGTCGCCAATATTCGCGGTGGCGGTGAATTTGGTCCCGCATGGCACGAAGCCGGACGCAAGACGCACCGGCAGCGCATCTACGATGACTTTGCCGCCGCAGGCCGCGATCTGGTGGCACGGGGAATCACCTCGGTTCGTCATCTCGGCATCCGGGGACGATCCAATGGCGGCCTGCTGATGGGTGTCGAGTTTACGGAACACCCGGAACTCTGGAACGCCGTGGTGATCGGCGTGCCGCTGCTGGACATGCTGCATTATGAAACGATGGCGGCCGGCGCTTCCTGGGCGGATGAATACGGCTCGATGAGTGATCCGGCGGAGCGGCATTTTCTGGAGTCGATTTCGCCACTTCAGCATCTGAAAGCAGGCGTGCATTACCCGACGCCGTTTATCTTCACCTCCACAACCGACGACCGCGTGGGACCGGTCCATGCGCGACGGTTCGCAGCCCGGCTGGAAGCCCTCGGAGCACCGTTTTATTATTACGAGGATACGGAAGGGGGCCATTCGGGAACGGTGAACGCGAAAGAAGTCGCCCATGAACGGGCGCTGGAAGCGGTTTATCTCTGGCGGCAGCTCAGCGGTTCGGACATCAGTCACGAGGATCTGCCATCCGGGAAACCCTGATCAGGCGAAAACCGCCTGAACAAACCGGGATCAAAGGGACCGTGTCCCTTTGTGGGGTCCGGGGCAAAGCCCCGCGAAGCCATCCTCCCGTTCAGATATCCGGACACCAGAGATCTTTATTCCCGTTCATTCAGGAACACAGGACGCAGAATCAGCATGCTCCGGAACCCCACCCTGTTCCGTCATCGCTGAAAAACAGCTTCCTCCCGTGACATCCGCTTCATTCGGCTCTGGTCTTCGCCATACGGGGCTTGCCATTCGGGCGGCGTTGCCACATGTCCTGTCTGTATACAGGACCGTCCGTGTCCTCTTTTATCTCCGGCGTCCGGTCAGCCGTGCGGGACCGATGCCTTATCTGGAGTCTGGTCATGTTCATCGAGACTGAAGGCACGCCGAACCCGAACACACTGAAATTTCTTCCTGGCCGGGACGTGACCGGTGACGCCGGCACGGTCGATTTTATCGACGCGGATGCGGTATCCGGCCGGTCGGCTCTGGCCGAGGCCCTCTTTGAACTGCCAGGCGTCTCGCGGGTCTTCATGGGATCGGATTTCGTCTCCGTGACAAAGGCGGATGAACAGGACTGGGCGGAGCTCAAACCGCTGATCCTGTCGGCTCTGGTCGATCACTTCGTATCCGGACGTCCGGCTGTCGAAGCCGATGCGGCGGTAACGGAAGACCCGGTCATGCCGGGTGACGAAGAGATCGTTCAGCAGATCAAGGAACTTCTGGAGACGCGCGTGCGGCCGGCCGTGGCCAGCGACGGCGGCGATATTGTCTTCCGTGGCTACCGGGACGGAATTGTGCGGCTGAGCATGCAGGGCGCCTGCTCGGGCTGCCCGTCTTCAGGCGCAACGCTGAAGCATGGCGTCGAAAACATGCTGCGGCATTATGTGCCTGAAATCGTGTCGGTCGAGCAGGTTCTGAACTGAGACCGTTTTCCCGTCCTGGAATCCACCGGGAACACAGCCTTTCTGTGATCCTGTTCATTTTCGGAAAACCCCGGCTTCCTCCGCGCACCGGGTCCGTGATCCGGTGCGCATCGGGGTGGAAAGCCGCCTCCGGCAGAGGTATGCACGGCACGGAACCTGGACGGGGTAAGGTCTATGCCAGTGGATGAGAGCGTATCTGATTGTCTTTTCCGTAATGCGCGGACACCTTCGCGCTGGAAGGACGAGCCTGTCGCGAACGAAATGCTGCAGACGCTCTATGATCTTGTCAAAATGGGACCGACCTCCGGGAACTGCTGTCCGGCCCGTTTTGTCTTCCTGACGACACAGGACGTAAAGGAACGGCTGCGTCCGGCCCTGTCAGCAGGCAATGTGGACAAGGCAATGACGGCGCCCGTTGTGGCAATCATTGCGTATGATCCTCTGTTTTTCGATTATTTTTCGCAGCTGAACCCGGAACCCGATCTGCGTTCCTGGTTTGCCTCCGATGTCGGGCTCGCCGAAGAGACGGCGTTTCGTAACGGCACTCTGCAGGGCGGCTATCTGATCCTCGCGGCCCGGGCGCTGGGACTCGATGCGTTGCCACTGTCGGGCTTCGACAGCGCGATGGTGGAAGACACATTTCTGGCGGCGGACGGCTGGCGGGCGAATTTCCTTCTCTGCCTGGGCCATGGCGTTCACGACGAAACACCACGCGCCGGACGACTTTCCTTCGATGAAGCCTGCCGGCTGCTTTGAGCGGAAATATAACCTTGCCCGCACAGACCGCTCCTGAACGGATCGTCGTGCTCGACGCGTCGCCAGCCGGTGAGAAGGTCGGCGCCCGGGTGGCGACCCTGAATGCTGACCTGTCGGTTGTGGCATCGGCAGAGCAGGCAGGGCATGAAGGCATCGGCGCACTGGCCGTCATGCTGGAGACGTGCCTGAACGAAGCCGGCTGGGAAACGCCTGACCTCGTGGTGGTCGTGATCGGTCCGGGGTCCTTTACCGGTCTGCGTACGGCCTGCGCCCTCGCGGCAGGGCTGGCGTTCGGAGCAGGCTGTCCGGTCATGGGAGTGACACGCGGAGAAGCTCTGGCGCCGTCTCTGGACGCTCTGGTGACGGCGCGGGGGCTGGACGGGTGGCTTTGTATCTGCGGCGCTCGCCGCGGACGCTGGTTCGTGGAAGAATCTTCCTCCCGCAGAGATACACTGAGAGACACGCTGGCGGAGGTTATCGCGGTTCAGAGCGCTCTCTGGCGCCCTGAGCCCGGATCATGGCTGCTTGCGGGAGACGCCGCCGCCGAAGCCCTGGATCAGGCCGGAAACGAGCGATGCCAGATTGCACCGGTTTGTGACGCTGACTTCCGCGGGATCGCACTGGCAGGGCTCGCAAGGCTGAAGGGTGAACTGCCCCCGCGCCCGGCCCTGCCGCTCTATGTCGATCCCCCGGAGGCGAAACTGCCTCGTGCCGGTCTGCGGGCGACACCACGATGATGCCCGGAGTGATGTCCGGTTCTTCCGTGGACATCGTCGAAGCCGGGGTCATTTTTTGTGATATTTTCTCCGAGATTCATGCCGAGAGTTTCCAGGAGAATGAACGATGGTCTTCTCCGGCATTCAGATCATTTTTTGATCAGCCTGGAACGCTGGCTCTGATCGCTTCGGTCAATGGCGAACCGGCCGGATTCATCCTTGCGCGACAGGTCTCGGATGAGGCGGAGATTCTCACACTTGCCGTACGCCGCATGTTCCGGCGTCAGGGCATTGCCGGTGGACTGATCGGTGCATTGCAGAACAGGCTGCGGGAGATTCGGCCGATCCGTCTCTTCCTGGAGGTCTCGACGCTGAATGAGGCGGCGAAAGCGCTTTATCATGTCACCGGTTTTGAAAAAGCAGGCCACAGGCCACGGTATTACGCGGACGGATCGGGGGCGGATATCATGATATGGGAGCCGTAAGGCACGGGACCTGTATTTTCGGCTATTTTCGGCCCGCCTCAGCCATGCTCAAAGAGCACTTACTGTAAAAGTTTCCGGGTGCTGCTTTTTTTTCAGAGAGGCGGTGTCTTCTGAAGCTTTTTGAAAAAAGCTTCACCAAAAACTTCTTTGTATTTTACAGAAAATTTCACGGGCAGGCTTTTAAGCCCGTCTCTGAGAAATAATACCGGTGGCAGGTACTGTCTCGCCCTGTGACACCGGCTGTTTCTGACGATGTTACAGAAATCTGGTGGAGCCAATGAGAATCGAACTCACGACCTCCTGAATGCCATTCAGGCGCTCTCCCAACTGAGCTATGGCCCCGCTCGCGAACCATGTCATCAGACACGCATCGGAGTGCGGGCGATATAGCGGGGGAAATTCTTTCTGACAAGCCCTGAATGGCGGCCCGCATCACGGAATGATTTCATCCGGCGAGAATGCCGTGTTCCCGAAGCGCATGAAACAGCGGCAGCAGAGGAAGTCCAAGGATCGCGCTGTGATCGCCGCTGATGCGTTCAAAGAAGTGAATACCGGGTCCTTCGAGGCGATAGGCGCCCACACAGGAAAGACAGGCGCCTCCGTCGAGAGCGAAACAGGTCTCCAGAAAATCGTCGGAAAACAGGCGCATGGTCAGAGCCGGCGTCGACACATGATGCCAGAAAACGCTCCCTTTCCGGCACAGGACGACAGCGGAATGCAGGTGATGAGTGCGTCCGCGAAGCCGGCGAAGCTGATCGAGAGCCTCTTCGGGCGAGCCCGGTTTATCGAACCAGACGCCGTCGCAACTCAGCATCTGATCGGCGCCGATAATCACGGCATCAGGATCGGCGAGCGTGTCGGAAACAGCCTGTGCCTTGGCGCTGGCAAGACGGACCGCAACATTCTGCGGCGTATCGCCTGCCGCCTGTCCCACCTCTTTGAGAATGGTCTCATCGACGCCGGCGACCCGCACCTCAAACGGAAGACCGCTGCCGGCCAGAAGAGAACGGCGCGCCGCCGAACCGCTGGCCAGGACGAGACGTGTACTAATGCGGAGGAGAGAAAGCGTCAGTACTTCATTTTCTCCCGAATTCGTTTCGATCATTCCTTTTGCGCCTTCCTCAGATTACCCGACTCGGAAACACATCCGCTTCTGAGGCACGTTAGTACTTCAGTGAGTACTATGCCGGGTACTTTGTACGGTGATGGGGTACACGGGGACAGTACGGGAAAACGGCGTGATGGGTACCGAGTACCGTGGACAAGTGGTACAACCCCGGACGCGGTGAGTTGTACACAGGCGCCTGGGCGGAATTTCTGGATAAGTCAGAAAAGTGACGCTTTTTCAAGAACCTCCAATCTGTACACATCTGGGGAAAGATGGGGTACATTTTCGGAACAGTGGGTACCCCGTCATCCACAGGCCCTATAATCAACTCAACATTTCTTTATTCTCTTTTCTTGTTTAGAGATGAGCCCACTGATCGAAAAAGCTGGTGGACGGATCGTGACGGCGACACTCGGGACTGACGAACACAGACGGCTCCTGCGCACCCTGAAAGGGGAAGCCATGTGGCCGCCCCCGGTGTGGCTGATGCGACAGGCCGGCAGGTTTTTGCCGGAGTTTCGTGCGCTCAGGGAAAAGGCCGACTTCCTGACACGATGCATGACGCCCGATATCGCGACGGAAATCACCCTGCAGCCGATCCGCCGGTTCGCCATGGACGGCGCCATCCTGTTCTCAGACATCCTCGTGCTGCCCTGGGCGATGGGACAGTCACTGGAATTTGTCGAAAACAGGGGGCCGGTTCTTGGCGCGATCCGCAGTGAAGCCGATCTGAACCGGCTGGACCCGAACCGGGTGCCCGACATCACGGCGCCTGTCATGGAGACACTGACGCGGCTCAGAAAGGCATTGCGGGAACCCGTGGGAGCGGCTGAGGCGGACACAGTGACGCTGATCGGGTTTGCCGGCGCACCTTTTACGGTCGCCTGTTACATGGTCGATGGCGGAGGCTCCAGGGAATTCGCACAGACGCGGCTGATGGCCTATCAGGAACCGAAACTGTTCGACCGGCTGATCGACCTGCTGACGGAGACGACGGCGAAGATGCTGTCGGCTCAGATCGAAGCGGGAGCGCAGGCCGTGATGCTGTTCGACTCCTGGGCCGGGCTGTTGCCGCCCCCGGAATTCCGCCGGCATGTCATCGGCGCGACACGGCAGATTGTCAGTGACCTGAAGCGCCGGCATCCAGACATTCCGGTTATCGGATTTCCCCGCCTTGCAGGCGGAATGGCTCCGGAATACGCCCGCGAGACGGGCGTGGACACGATGGCGCTCGATACCAGCGCGGATCTTGCCGCTGTTTCGAAGCAGGTCAGCCCGGAACTGGTGCTGCAGGGCAATCTCGATCCGGTTTCGGTTCTGGCAGGCGGTCAGGCCATGCTGAACGAGGCGCTCGGAATCAGGGACGCAGGACGTGGGCGCCCTCATGTTTTCAATCTGGGACATGGCGTTCTGCCGGAAACACCGCCGGAGCATGTCGGCGAACTGATTTCAGCAATCAGGGCGGTGGGCTGAGATATGACATCTGCATTATCTCCCGACGGAACCCTGCGTCTTGTCATCTTCGACTGTGACGGCGTTCTGATCGACAGCGAAGGGGTGAGTTGCCGGATCATAGCGCAACTGGCGCGGGATCTGGGCGTGCCTGTCTCCGATGAGGAAGCCGTGCCCCGATTTGGTGGCAAGGCGCTTGTTGAAATTAAGCGTGAACTCGAGCAGGCCTGCGGTGCCACATTGTCGGATGACTGGGTCCAGGCAATAAAAATGCAGTTTATCGAGGCTTTCGGACGGGAAGCCGGGGTGATCGACGGGACTTATGACATGCTCGATGCTGTCCAGGCTCTGGGACTGCCGGTGCGGGTCGGGTCAAATTCATCCATGGCGGAAATGGACGCCAAATTTGGTTCGGCCGGTCTTCAGGAACGCCTGAACGGACGAATTCATTCCGCCGTTGATATGAATGCGCCGAAGCCGGCACCGGATGTCTATCTTCACGCCGCCGCTGAGGAAGGTGTGAAACCGGAGAACTGTGTTGTTCTCGAAGACAGCGACACAGGGGCACGTGCGGCGATCGTCGCGGGAATGACCTGTGTTCTGTTACGGCCGGAAGATCAGCCGGCACCGGCATGGCCAGGACTGCTGCGGATCGGCGCGCTTTCGGAGTTTCCAGTTCTGCTTGAGTCCGCGTTGCGGGCACAGGCCCGGAAATGACCGTGACGGGGCAACCATGATCGGGGCGCTGCAGCCATGGTATCTGTGGCTGAAAGCTTTTCATATCATTGCGCTGATCGCCTGGATGGCGGCGACGTTCTACCTTCCGCGGCTGTTTGTTTACCACTGCCAGGTAACAGCCGGCAGTTCCGAGAGCGAGCGGTTCAAGGTCATGGAACGGCTGCTGCTGCGGGCGATCATGACGCCGGCCATGCTGGCGACACTGCTTTTTGGCGTGCTGCTTGTCCTGACCCCGGGCGTCATCGACTGGTCCGCTGGCTGGTGGCACGTGAAACTTCTCGCTGTCGCCGGCATGTTTGCGTTTCACGGTTGCTGCGCCCGCTGGCGGTCTGATTTTGCGCGGGACGCAAACCGGCATACCGAACGTTTTTACCGGATGGCGAACGAGGTGCCGACGGTACTGATGATCGTTATTGTCATTATGGTTGTGGTAAAACCTTTTTGAAATCAGCTTTAACCTGAAAATGAAACCATTCGTGATCTGTGGCCGGTAACTGTTCTTACATTTCGTATCAATATCGCGATTTTTTTGTCATGGTCTTTTGTGTTCATTGTTGTCAGACGAGGTGACCGGGACGGGCCTGGTGACCGACAAGACAGGACAGACCATGAAACGCAGTTTAATGGCGATGGTACCTCTGGCAGCTCTGGCGCTTGGTGCTGTTGCTCTTGAAGGGACCGGAACGTCGGCTCTGGCCCATCCGCCAATGCCGGGTCCGGGGCCGGAAGGTTTCGGCCACGGAGGCCCAGGCGGCCCCGGGTTCGGAATGCCGATGCTCGAAGGCCTTGATCTGACGAAAAAACAGAAAGACGCCGTACATCAGGTGTTCAGGCAGAGTCATGACGGCATGAAGGACCTGCATAAGCAGGAAAAGGCTCTTCATGATCAGGTCGTGGCTCTTCTTCTGACACCAGGGAAAATCGACAGCGCTCAGTTGCAGTCTCTGACGCAGCAGCAGGCGGCTCTGGAAGCGAAGAAAGAAGCTGACCGGATGGATGTGGCAGTGAAAATCCATGACATTCTGACAGCAGATCAGCTGACAAAGGCAAAAGAGCGTCACGACAAAATCTCTGCGCTGCTCGATCAGTTGCATGAGATCGAACATCCGCAGGGCAAGGACGAGGACTGATACCGGAGGTCGTGCAGACCGACCGGCGGTAAAAAGGATCCGGGTATCGCCCGGATCCGGTGGAAATGTCAGAGGCTCAGGTCTTTTGTAAATTTTCCTGAAAGACCGGAGTTAGCGCCTCTGACGGGTCCGGCTTATGCGGAGTTTACGGGAATTCTTCAGGTCAGAGACCTTATTCAAAACCCTGCCCGTGAAACCTCTGGCTCGTTATAAAGAAGTTTTTGGTGAAGCTTTTTTCAAAAAGCTTTGGAATACGCCGCCTTTTTGTAAAAAGGCGGCACCCAAAAACTTTTATTATTTTTTATCAATAGCTTATCGCGATAGTATTCTCTGATCCTGGCTGACGCGAACAGAGGACCGGGATTCAAAAACGTAACATTATCAAATTGTTATGAATCTTTCTGCGCATTTGAGACTTTTGAAACAGCCTTTTACTGAAGATCAGGCCGGAACACAGAAGTCTGCGGTCAGGGACGGGTTTCATCCACATCCAGCCCGAGATTTTCGGCGGCCTCCGAGCGGTTTGTGGCGAGCGGTATCATGACGGCTTTCCGGTCCGGCTGATAGGCGCTTGCATTCCAGCCCCGTGCCTGCGCCAGAGCGCTTACAAGGCGATAGACGATAACCCAGCGGGAGTCTTTAGCCGGTGGTTTCCAGAAGCGCATGGCAAGGGCGCAACTGGCGATGACGAAGGAAGCGATGGATGTCGCTGTGGCCAGGTATGCTGGCGGTATAAGTCTGAAAACAGTTTCCAGGATGCTGGCGGTATCCATAGGCGGGCAGAGTCTCCGGGGAGCGCTGCGCTGCGAATGATATGCTGCGAGACGTCTCCTCAAAAAGAATGTGGATGGGCGTGAAGCCTACCCGTCCCCGCTACCTGTTCAGACACGATAAATCAGAGTCTCAGAGACTGTTTCAAAAACCTGCCCCTGAAACTTCAGCTTAATTATAAAAAGAAGTTTTTTGGTGAAGCTTTTTGGAAAAAGCTTCAGAAGACAGCGCCTTTTTGTAAAAAGGCGGCACCCAAAAACTTTTATCTCTTTATCATATCCTCATGGAGCCGGATGTTTACGCCGTCAGGCCGCCATCGACGCTGAGTGCCGCGCCGGTAATATAGGATGACCGGTCGCTGGCCAGAAAACTGACGAAATCAGCGATATCCTTTACCTCGCCATATTTCGGGATCGCGAGAACAGAACGCAGTGCGTCGCCAGCAGGGCCGTCAGCCGGGTTGAGCTCCGTGTCGATCGGTCCAGGCTGAATGACATTGACGGTAATGCCTTTCGGTCCGAGATCACGCGACAGGCCTTTTGCAAATCCGACCAGACCCGCCTTGGTGGCGCTGTAAATGGAAATTCCGGGAAGCGGGACGCGCTCTCCGAATGCGGAGCCGATCAGAATGATGCGACCACCCTCTTTCATGGCCCGTGCGGCAGACACGGACTCGATCATGACGCCGCGCATATTGAGATCGAGGGTCCGGGAAATATCGTCCACCGTCATGGTGTCCGGCCCGCCATAGGGATAGGCACCGGCGTTGCAGACCAGCGCATCGAGCCTGCCGAACGCGCTGACGACTTTCTGCACGAGCGCCGTATTGTCCGTGACATTGCCGCCGTCAGACTGAATGGCCAGCGCCCTGCGTCCGGTTGCCTCGATTGCCGAGGTGACGCGCCGCGCGGCTTCCGCGTTACGGACATAGGTGATGGCGATATCAAAGCCGTCTTTCGCCAGTCGTTCCGCGATAGCAGCGCCTATGCCGCGGCTTCCGCCGGTCACGATCGCAACGGGTGAGGTCATGGAGATTTCCTTGCTGAGATGTCGTGCTCATGGAGAGACAGGACCTGGTCCGCAGAACCGGCAGAAGCCGTAATCCCTGTCCCACTTCGGGAGACCGCCATCACTGACGGGCTCCGGATCAGTTCCCTGTTACAGGAATAATCCGGCTGTGCCTGCATCTGGTCAGGAATATCTTTTCACAAGGTCGTAACGCGCTCCGAAACCTCCGTCACAGGTGACAATCCCGGTTAAGAAACAGTGCGTGATGTCCGGCTCAGGCTGACAATTGTTTCCCGGAACGAAAAGGCTCCTGCTCTGCCTGAGATGTCAGAATCAGAATGAACAGACGCATTCAGCAACTGATAACATCATCAATCTTTAAGAGATTGTTTCAAAAGCCTGTCCGTGAAACCTCCTGATAAATCATAAAGAAGTTTTCGGTGAAGCTTTTTCCTAAAAGCTTCAGAAGACGCCGCCTTTTTGTAAAAAGGCGGCACCCAAAAACTTTTGTTTTTTATCGGGGATTTATCGTGGAGGGCTCTTTGATTCCGGCTAAAACAAACAGATGACCGGGACTCAAAAAACATAACATTATCAATTTTTTATAAGAATTTTTGTCCCTGCACGACTTTTGAACCAGCCTCTGAGGGAGAAATCCTGGTGGGCGCACAAGGGCTCGAACCTTGGACCCGCTGATTAAGAGTCAGCTGCTCTACCAACTGAGCTATGCGCCCAGGATTTTCAGGACACCGTCCGGAACGGCGACAGACGGGCTTTTACCAGCGCCGTCGCCCGGGTGCAAGCATTACATCCGGATTTATCTGTTCAGAAGCGCAAGCAGGGAGTCGAGCTGATCCAGCGTGCGATAGGAGAAGCGGATCGAGCCGCCTTTACCGTCGAACTGAACCTGAACCTGCAGACCGAGTTTAGTGGAAAGATCACGTTCCAGCATGGCGATTTCCGGGTCGCGGCGTTCGCGAACCGGCTTTTCAGTGGCAGCGGCAGGGGCCTTGCCCGCTTTCTGTACCAGAGCTTCGGTCTGGCGCACGGAAAGCTCTTTTGCGATCACCTCGCGCGCGGCGGCGACAGGGTCGGGATGGCCGAGAAGAGCACGGGCATGACCGGCGGAGAGCTTTCCCTGGGTCACATCCTGACGCAGGGCAGGAGGAAGACGCAGCAGACGCAGCGTATTGGTGATATGAGGGCGGGACTTGCCAATCGCCTGAGCGAGTTCGTCCTGTGTCAGGCGGTAATCTTCAATGAGACGGCTGAAACCTTCGGCTTCTTCCATCGGATTGAGATCGGCGCGCTGGAGATTCTCGACGAGAGCGGCGGCCATGGCGTCGGAATCATCGAGATCGCGGACCAGAACAGGAATCTCATGCAGGCCCGCCTGCTGCGAAGCCCGCCAGCGCCGCTCGCCTCCGATGATCTGATAGGTACCGGGCTTTTCAGGATGCGGACGGGCCAGAAGAGGCTGAAGAACACCCCGTGCGCGGATCGATTCCGCAAGTTCGGCAAGGGCTTCGGGTTCCATGACCTGGCGCGGCTGAAACGGGCTGGGTTCAAGGGACTCGATCGGAAGGGAACTGATGCCGCTTTTCGCCAGTGGCTGACGCGGAGCGGCGACGGCAGGCTGATCTCCCAGAAGAGCAGCGAGGCCACGGCCGAGACGGGGACGGGAGGGTGTCTTGTTCGTGCTCACGCGGGGCCTCGGTTTTTCTGTGTCTTCAGACGGGATCGTAATTCAGTGGCAAGGGCGAGGTAGGACGCGGCGCCACTCGACCGGGGGTCATACGTCATCACCGGTGTGCCATGGCTCTGGGCTTCCGAGATCCGGATATTCCGGGGGATGACCGTTTCCATTACGGCATCGCCGAAGAAACTGCGGGCATCGGCGGCGACAAGTTCCGAGAGATTGTTCCGGCGGTCGTACATGGTCAGTACGATGCCGGTGGTCTGCAGAGCCGGATTGAACTGCCGGCGGATATGATCGACCGTGCGGGTCAGATGACTGAGACCCTCCAGCGCGAAAAACTCGCATTGCAGGGGCGCAATGACACCATCGGCGGCAACCAGCGCATTCAGGGTAAGCAGCCCGAGACTGGGAGGGCAGTCGATCAGAATGTAGTCGTTGTCATCGACAAGTGGCTCCAGCGCCGTCTTAAGGCGCTTTTCCCGGTCATCAACACCGATCAGTTCGATTTCCGCACCGACCAGTTCCGTACTGGCCGAAATGACCTGAAGATTGTCGATACTGCTGTTCTGGACGAGCGAGGAAGCATCACGTTCACCCATCAGCAAGGCGTAGGAGCCGAGCTTTCTCGAATTGTAATCCACACCCAGCCCGGTCGAGGCATTTCCCTGAGGGTCCAGATCGACAAGCACGACGCGCGCGCCATCCTGAGCGAGGGCGGCGGCGAGATTGATGGCGGTCGTGGTTTTGCCAACCCCGCCTTTCTGGTTGGCGACGGCCAGGATGATTGCGGAATTTGGTTTTCTTTTATGCGAAGATTCAGACACGCCTGATGTCACTTATTTTCAGGATGACGCCGCCTGCGGTGCGGCCTGGAATTTGACTGACTGTCATGTGCCAGTCACGTGCGGCGTCGGTCAACTCATCCGGAGCATGTTGCCCTTTCAGAAAGAGAGCATATCCGTCCGGAGCGAGCAGTTTTTCTGTCCAGCCAAGAAGTTGCGGAAGTCCGGCAAGGGCACGGGCTGTCACAACAGGCGCGCGCGGAATCTCCACGTTTTCGATCCGCTGATCCACGACCCGTGTCCGGCAGCCCGTGGCGCGGCTGGCTTCACGAAGAAAAGCAGCCTTGCGACGATCTGATTCAATGAGTGTCACTTCCGCATCAGTCGCAATGGCGAGGATGATACCCGGAAAGCCGCCACCGGAACCGAGATCGGTGATTGTCGTGCCGCGTTCAACAAGCGGCACCAGTTGCAGACAGTCCCTGATATGGCGATCCCAGAGATGAGGGACATCCCCCGGGGAGATCAGGTTGATCCGCGCCGTCCAGCGGGTCAGCAGATCGGCAAAGCAGGTCAGCCGTTCCTGTGTTTCACGTGAAACGTTGGATAAAGCAGCGTCCTCTGACGGCATCATGCGGCCTGCTTCAGATGAGCCAGCAGAGCCATCAGTGCGGAGGGCGTCATGCCTGGAATACGCTGTGCTGCGGCAAAGCTGGCCGGACGCGCCCGTTCGAGACGTTCACGCATTTCCGTGCTGAGACCGCCGATACTGGCGAAGTCGAAACTCGCCGGGACAGCGATCGCGGATTCCGCGTTGAGCTGTCTGATCTCCCGCTCCTGTCTGAGCAGATAGCCGCTGTATCGCGCCTCAGTTTCGATATGCGTCCGGATACGCGGTGGAAGACCGGCGAACCACGGAGCGAGCCGGCCGGCAATGACCGGATCGCCTCCCGATGCAAGAACGTCGAACAGAGTGCGCCTGCGTCCGTCCTGCGAGACGGCCATACCGGCTTGCGCAAGCGCGGCGGGAAGCCATGTTTCGCTGCGGGTGCGGTCCGTCGCTTCCTTCAGAGCTGTACCCATCTGCGTGAACAGAGCGGCACGTTCCGGCCCGACACAGCCCCAGGCAATACCCGATGGCGTGAGACGGAGATCGGCGTTATCAGCCCGGAGACTGAGACGATATTCCGCACGCGATGTGAACATACGATAGGGCTCGGAGACACCCTGAGTGACGAGATCATCGATCATGACGCCGATATAGGCCTCGCTCCGGTCTATCGTGACCGGAGAGCTTCCGCCGGCGCGGCGTGCGGCATTGATCCCTGCCAGCAGCCCCTGGGCAGCGGCTTCCTCATAGCCCGTCGTGCCGTTGATCTGACCGGCGAGAAAAAGGCCGGGAACAGCGCGAAGCTCCAGCGTATTCATGAGCGCACGGGGGTCGATATAGTCGTATTCGACGGCATAGCCAGGACGGACGATCCGGGCATTTTCCAGGCCCGGAATCGTGTGGATCATCGCCTCCTGAACAAAGGGCGGCAGACTGGTGGAGATGCCGTTCGGATAGACCAGATCGCCACCGGGATTGTCCGGAAGGGACTCAGGCTCAAGAAAGATCTGATGTGTCGTCCTGTCGGCAAACCGGACAACCTTGTCTTCTATAGACGGGCAGTAACGCGGGCCACGACCCGCGATAGCGCCCCCATAGACGGCGGACAGATGAAGATGCTCACGGATGATATCGTGCGTTCGCTCATTCGTGGCCGTAATCCGGCAGGAAATCTGCGGGTTGGTGATCTTCTCCGTGAGACGGGAAAATGGTTCGGGTTCGGTATCCCCGCGATCCTCGGCAAGAGCCTCCCACCTGATGCTGTCGCGGGCGAGACGGGCAGGCGTGCCGGTCTTGAGACGTCCCATCGGCAGGCCAAGCGCTTCGAGACGCTGCCCGAGGGCATTGGCCGGACGATCACCGATCCGGCCCGCCGATTCTGTTTCGTGTCCGAAATGGATAACGCCCCGAAGAAATGTGCCGGCGGCAATCACAATGGACGGAGCATGAAGGATCGTGCCGTCTTCGCAGACAAGGCCTGTTACAGAACCGTCGGCCGCCAGCAGGAGATCGCCGGCTGTCCCTTCGGTGATGGTGAGATTTTCTGTCCGGTCCAGAAGATCGTGAATCGCGCTGCGATAAAGGCCGCGATCGGCCTGCGCACGCGGGCCATGCACAGCCGGCCCCTTGGAGCGGTTAAGCAGCTTGAAATGGATGCCGGCAAAATCGGCGGCGCGACCCATAAGTCCATCCAGCGCGTCAATTTCGCGTACGAGATGACCTTTGCCGATTCCGCCGATAGCAGGATTGCAGGACATGGCGCCGATCGTATCACGCTGCTGGGTCAGCAGCAGGGTCTCAGCGCCGCAGCGCGCGGCGGCAGCCGCAGCCTCGCATCCGGCATGACCTCCTCCGACGACGATGACGTCGAACCGCGTCTTCATCACGCTGCTTCCTCACTTTCCAATACAGAACTGTCCGAACACCGTATCCAGTATGTCTTCAACACCGACCTCGCCGGTAAGTCGCCCCAGCGAGCGCATGGCAAGGCGCAGCTCTTCACCGCGCATCTCCGGCCAGTCAACCCGCAACGCCTCATCAAGATTCGTTCGTGCGGCCTCGGCAGCCGCGCGGTGCCGCGCCCGGGTGAGCGGAGCAGCCCCGGTCCCCGCAGTGAGAGCCCGGGTTTTTTCTTCAAGGACGGAGTGAAGAGCCTGAAGACCTTCGCCTGTCTTAAGGCTGATTCCATACACCGGCGTGTCACTGATTACGGCAGGTGGAGGGACAAGATCAATCTTATTGCACACAGGAATGCTGCCAGGGAGCAGGCAGGCGGGCAGATCATCCGCCGGAAACATCTGGATGACGGCATCCGAATGTTCCACGTGAAACATTGCCCGCCTGACGCCTTCTGCCTCAACCGGATCGGATGTTTCCCGAAGCCCGGCCGTATCGACAAGGGTCACTTTGACGTCTGCAAGGATAATCGCGATTTCGACAGCGTCTCTTGTTGTGCCGGCAATGGGAGAGACGATGGCCGCGTCCCGTTCCGCAAGCCAGTTCAGCAGGCTGGATTTGCCGGCATTGGGCGGTCCGGCAATCGCAAAAACGATGCCACGGCGAATGCGTTCACCACGGCTTCCGTCGGCAAGATGAGCGCCGATTTCATCGCGAAGTGAGGCAATTTCAGCGAGAAGGCCGGCTTCGACATCGGGGGGAAGGTCTTCATCGGGAAAATCGATCAGCGCCTCCTGTCGCGCGAGAACGACCCGGAGCCGGTCAGCCCATTCCCGGTATAATGTGCTGAGGGCACCATCGACCTGACTCAGTGCCTGGCGGCGCTGCGCTTCCGTTTCGGCGGCGATAAGGTCAGCAATGCCTTCAGCCTCGGTAAGGTCGATTCGCCCATGCATGAAAGCCCGCCGGGTAAACTCGCCGGGTTCGGCCGGCCGGGCGCCTGCCTCGACAAGCGCATCGGCAACAGCGGTAATAACCGCAGGGCCGGCATGCAGATGAAGTTCAAAACTGTCTTCCCCGGTGTAGCTGCGAGGGGCGGGGAACCAGAGGACCAGAGCATCATCGAGATGATCTGTGCCCGATGCGGCGTCGCGCCAGAGACTGCGAAGAACGGCGCGCCGGGGCAATGGAAGTCTGCCAGCCAGCCTGGTGAGGATATCAGCACAGCCATCCCCGCTGACTCGCATGATTGCGATCGCAGCGCGGCTGCTTCCGGTTGCCAGAGCGAAAATCGGCGGGAGACCCGGATGATAATTCGTGATCGACTGCATGGACAATGACGTAATTCCGTTTGACGGGTCTGCATTACTGCCTGAAAAGTGTTACCACGTCGTGGTGGTCTCGGCGTATTGCAAGGCGGGAATAATGCCACAAATTTCGCTTCATTCTCCTCTCGGACCCTTGACGCTTTCGGAGGAAGATGGCGCGATTATTGCGCTGGACTGGGGCTGGGGGCGGGACCAGACAGAAACCGTGCTGCTGAAATCGGCGCGGGACTGGCTTCATGCATGGTTTGATAAGCCTGATGGCGTGTTTCCGTTGCCGCTTGCTCCCGAAGGGACGCCATATCAGAAGAAAGTCTGGGCAGCTCTGCTGAAAATTCCTGTCGGAAAGGTCCGGACATATGGTGAACTTGCCGCAGATATCGGCGGTTCAGCGCGGTCGGTGGGACAGTCCGTCGGTCGTAATCCCATACCGATCCTCATTCCCTGCCACCGGGTCGTGGCAGCACATTCCCTTGGAGGGTATTCCGGCGACGGCGGTCCTGATGACAAGTTATGGCTGCTGGAATTCGAGGGCGCCTGGCCAGTGCTCAATGCGTAGGATTATTATTCAAAGGACAAAAATTTTCTGTGCACTTTCCGGTCTTCGTGAAAGAGCATCATGTTACGACATTATTGCTGGATGAAACGATCAGTGCGCCCCTGTGTGTCTTTTCGAATAGCCGGCCTTTTCAGGGCAGATGAAAAAGAAATATTTTCAGGCGGATACTGATGAAAGTTTTTGTACAGCTGGATCACGGCCTTAGTGGGACCATCTGGCGGCAACGCCGGGGAAAAAGCGTTATTCCTGGTATGAATAAGCAGCATCTGACGCATGGATATCACCATACTGCGTCCGAAACTGTATCTGTTGTCTGGTCTGAAGATCAGGCCGAAAACCTGATTGAAAAAACTCTGGGATATGGCCTTCGGGTTTTGCTGGGGTTTGATTTCATTCGGGCATGGCGTAACCGGGCTGGTATCCTGAACGCCGATATTGTCTGGACGTACACAGAATCTCAGACGCTTGCTGTTTTGCTGCTGCTCAGAATCATGTGTCCGAAGCATCCGCCAAAAGTCATCGGGCAGGCAGGGTGGCTGGTGGACCGCTGGAACAGACAGCCTGTCCTGAGACGTATATTGTTCAGATATCTGCTGAAGCATCTTGATGTTCTGACGGTTCATTCGGTTCTCAATCTGGCGACTGCACGTGCTTTATTCCCAGACCTGCGGGTTGAGCAGATACGGTTTGGGATCAGGGCCGATGAGATGCAGACGGTGCGTGAGACCTGCAAAAATGGGGCTCTGAACATTCTCGCCCTCGGGAATGACGGACATCGCGACTGGCAGACATTGTGCGAGGCCGCAACATTATTGCCGCAGTTACAATTTTTCATTGCCAGCACTACGCGCGCCGCACGTGTGGCGGCGAAATCAGTCCCCAATGTCAAAATTGTTCGTGCTTATGACAATGACAGTTTGCTTCGTTTGTATAATCAGGCTGATATTGTCGTTGTGCCGCTTGTGCCTGACGAGCATGTATCCGGAATTACCGTCATTGAGGAAGCCGTTATTCACGGTGTTCCCGTCATTGCTTCGGATTGCGGAGGACTGACCGATTATTTTGATCATGACTGTCTGACATATGTCCCGTCAGAAGATGCAGCAGCTCTGGCATCTGCCATCCGGAGCATTCAGACTGACCCGGAAGCAGCCCGGGTGAAAACGGAACGGGGACAGAAACGTATGCGTGAGTGCATCAATTCGGTTGCATACGCGGAGCAGCATGTAGGCCTGTCGCGGGATCTGCTTGATCCGAAGTCCACCCGACCCCCATTGCCCGATAATCCTTCGGTCGTGGTCGGGATTGCAACATCGGGACGCGCGCCTATTCTCAGAGCATTATTATCGGATATCGGGCATCAGACGGTCCGTCCGGCTGCAGTCGTTATCTGCTACCGTAATCCGTCTGATATTGAAGGGATTTCGGAAGATCTGCTTCCTGGTGTCAGCCTCATTCTGTTGCAGGGCAGCCGTGGTCTGCCCGCGCAGCGAAATGTAATTCTGGATCATTCGGAAAACGCCGATATTGTCCTGTTTCTTGACGATGATTTTTTTCCGCAGGCTGATTATATCAGGGCTGTTATCGAGGTTTTCCGTCAGGACCCATGTATTCTCGGAATAACCGGGAAAGTTCTGGCAGACGGCGCGCGGGGACCTGGTTACTCTGTTGACCACGCGAGGGCATTTCTGGCCCGTGAGGTGCCGGATTCAGAAGCAAAAACAGTCGATGTTTTCAACACATATGGATGCAATATGGCTTTCCGAATGGACGCCATAAGACGGTATCATCTTTGCTTTGACGAAAAACTGCCACTGTATGCCTGGTATGAGGACATGGATTTTTCACGGCGGCTTCTGCCTCAAGGGCGCATTGTACGCGCGGAAGCAGCGACCGGCGTGCATCTTGGAAGCAAGAGCGGCAAGACATCCGGGGTCAGGCTGGGTTATTCCCAGATCGCCAATCCTGTTTATCTGGCCCGCAAAGGGACATACCCGTGGGATCATGCGCTCAGAAGCGCGGGGCGCCACACATTGATTAATATAGTCAGAAGTATTCGTCCGGAATCATGGATTGACAGGCGCGGACGAATGAATGGTAACTGGAGAGCCTGGAAGGATCTTCTTCTGGGGCGGCTTGATCCGGAGCGTATCAGTTCTATCTGACATCCAGAAATGATCGTTTGTGTAACTCATGCGTTTTTCTCTTATTGTTCCGACTCTGGATCGCCCTGTGGATCTGGGGAACTTTCTCGAAGGCCTGGTCCATCAGTCGTTCAGTGATCTGGAAGTGATTATTGTCGATCAGAGCGGCAGCGATCTCTATGATCAGGTCATAGAAACCTATTCCCGACATCTGTCTCTTCTGCATATACGCAGTAATGTCCGGAAGTGCCGGTACGCCTGTGCTGTTGGCGCAGCGCAGGCGTCCGGAGACATCATTGCCTTTCCGGATGATGACTGCATTTACAGACCCGATACACTGTCCCTGGTTGACAGGCATTTCCGGGCAGACCCGGAACTGGGTTTTCTCACCGGCGCCGTGGTCAACTGTCAGGGCAGCAGGACGCGGACGGGGCGCTGGTTAAAAAGGAGTACATGGCTGAATAAGAATACTATATGGACGGGTCTTATAGAGTTTAACATGTTTATTCGTCGTGATCTGTACGAGAAGACTGGCGGATTCGACCCAAATATGGGGCCAGGCTGCTATTTCGTGGCTGCTGAAGGTCAGGATCTCGGGCTACGTCTTCTGCAGAGTGGTGCTCGCGGATATTTTGACACTGATCTTCTTGTCATGCATCCGGATAAATCTGAGATTGTGGGCCGTAAGCGGGCCAGGAGTTACGCTCGCGGGATGGGTTATGTTTTACGAAAAAATAATGCGTCGCTGCCCCTTGTGGCAACGTTTGCCATTCGTCCCCTGGGGGGTGTTTTTTTAAGCCTGCTTCGTGGCAGGCCGGCTCAGGCAAGGTATTATCTGAGTACACTGGCGGGACGAATCGAAGGATATTTTTCTGCAGCGGCAGCCAGGACTTCGCCAATCCGGCGTATGAGATAAAAAAAATATCTAAAGAATAGAAACCTACAACAATTTGTCGCATTATGGTCGCATTATGATAGCAGTCTGACTATTATTCAGACTGCCGCCAACTATAAACGATCTTACTCTGATGACAGCATATCGATTATGATAGTCTGTCTAAATCAGCACAAAATCTCTCAACACATTCACGTAAAATTGATGAATGATCACGGCGATTTGATGATGGTTAATAACATGTGTATAATATTGTCACGTTAAGATTAACGAGCAGTTCGCCTTAAACATTCCGTCTGCCGAAAGGCATGTACTGCGTGTTTTGAAGCGGGCATGTTCCGGGCAATAAGGGTCTGCTGAGAATGGCGACGACGTACTGGAATGGAACTTCTTCCAACGATTTTTACGATCCGGCAAACTGGTCAAATGGCGATCTGCCGCAGAGTCATACCTGCCAGGAAGCAAATATCACCGGAACGGCCGAAGATCCGGCGCTCGCGGTTGCGAATGGCAGTTCGTACGGGCAGATCCATTCTCTGACAATCGGTGATTATGCAACGCTGAAAATTACGGCGGCCAGCGATTCGGACGATTCCGGTTATGTTTTTTCCACATATGGAATGCAGATCGCCCCGACAGGTCAGCTGATTATCGATACATCCGCTCCGGTCGAGCTGGGTCTGGTTAACGAAATTCGTGGTGGTACCGTCACCATCATAAATAACCCGGGTAAAGTTGTTCTGGACGGGAATTCACTGAACGGTGCCGGTCAGCTCAATCTCGTAAACTCGACACTGGGCAGCGCTGAAACACCGATCGACGTCGAGGGCATGAATGTAACTCTCCAGGATGGGAGCACATTTTATTCAGGTCTGGATGCCGCAGGCGCGTCGATCACCTTTGATCCGGCCACAAGCAATACCCTGGTCCTGAAAAGCAATGACGCAACGATTTCATCGCCCATCTACGGCGTATCGGAGAATTCGCATTTCGCGATCAACGGTGATGACGGCGTAACACCTGTCAATGCGGCATTCTCGGCCAATGGGAACGGCACGTATTCCCTGATTATTACGCTGTCGAATGGTAATAGCCTGACTCTGTCTGACATCAGTACGGCCAGTGGCTTTGTCCCCGGAACAGCGACGATTTCCCAGGACACCGCCGGTGATTACATCATCACCGATCAGAACGCAGCGGGAACGTCACCTGATTACACGACCTCCGCGACGCATGAGCAGCTGCAGCAGATCGCGACGACAGCTGAACAGACCGGTGATGATCAGACATATACGACGAGCGGTTACGTCAATCATAACGGTGTCCAGAACGACCATTTCACGGGTACCGGCACAGCGACTGATCCTGCGAACTGGTCCGACCCTGCGAACTGGGAACTGGGGGCTATCCCGCAGTCAGACAGCTGCTATCAGGGAACCCTGCAGGGCACGGCGGATAATCCCCTTTATGTCGTCTTTAATCAGGCGAATGTCGGGCAGTTTGTCAGTCTCTCGGTGCTCAGCAATGCAACGCTGACAATTACCGCTCCCGCCGGTCAGAACCCGGAGAGTTATGTCTTCTCTACAGCCGGGATCGAAATCCGCGATAACGGTCAGGTGAATATCGATACTGCCGCCCGTGTCGAACTCGGTGGTGTCAGTGCGATTGACGGCACACTGACCATCACGAATAATGACGGCAACGTTGTTGTCGACAGCAATCATCTCTCCGGCGGCGGCACGCTGGTTCTCGACAACTCCTCTTTTGGCACACCGGATAATCCGATCCGGATCGACCTTCCCACCATCGACATGAAGGATGGCAGCACTCTTTACAGAGCGCAGTTCAGTGGCACGGGCACGATCAATTTCGACAACTCGTCCAATACGGTCGTTCTGAGCGGCGATTCTCAGAGTATTACAACCGTCTTCAACAACGTCAGCGCGAACACACATTTCGCGATCGACGCCGATGTCGGGGCAAAACCGGTTTCAGCGGTCTACACCGAGAATGCTGACGGCAGCTACACACTGTCCATCGGACTCAGCAATGGTCAGACCGACGTGCTGGGCCACGTCAATCTGGCGCCGGGTTTTGTGCCGGGCAACTCGTCTTTCAGCCAGGATGCATACGGCGACTGGCTCATTAACACAGCCTCCACGGATGTCTGCTTCCTCGCAGGCACACTGATCCGCACCGATCGCGGCGACGTGGCCGTAGAGAACCTGGTGGTCGGCGATCAGCTGATTGTCTCCGGCGCCACCGAGGCGACCCGCCCGGTTGTCTGGATCGGCTCTCACGATGTCGTGGTGAACCCGGCTCTGAATGACGAAGATGCCGGCTATCCGGTCCGTATTCTGAAAGACGCAATCGCGGAGAACGTGCCGTCCCGTGACCTGCTGGTAACGCCGGAGCATTGCCTCTTCATTGACGGCGGTTTCGTTCCGGTCCGGATGCTCGTGAATGGCGCAAGCATTTTCTACGACCGGACCATTAAGAGCTACCGGTATTTCCACGTCGAGACCGAACAGCACAGCGTTATTCTCGCCGAGAACACGCCGACAGAAAGCTATCTCGATACCGGTCATCGCCGCTCCTTCACAGCAGGGCCGGTCGTATCCCTGACCTCCCGCGCACTGAACTGGGCCGATGACGCCGCCGCACCGCTCCTGACGCAGCGAGATGTCGCCGAACCCATCCACCAGCGGATTCTGGCCCGCGCAACAAGCGTTCTTTCGCTTGCGGCTCCCGCACACCGGGCAACAACCCGTAAGCCGGAGCTTCGGTTCGAAACTCTGCAGGGAACTGCCCTGCGCCGGCTCAATGACCGGAACGGAGTCGTCACGATCGAAGTGCCGGAGAACGTCACGCAGATCCGTATCCTGTCGCGCACGTCCAGCCCGGCCGGGGTCGTCGGACCGTTCGTCGATGATCGTCGCCAGCTTGGCGTGCTGGTGGGTGACGTAACACTTCAGGACGGAAGTGTCCGTCGCACCATCCGGAGCCATCTCGATGGCAGCCCGGCCATTGGCTGGCACGGGCTGGAAAATACGGACTGCCGCTGGACGGCTGGTGAGGCCATTCTGGATCTGGGCACCCGGACACCGGATACGAAGGCCATGCTGACAGTCCGCATTGCGGCGGCCGGTCCGTATCTCCTCGAAACGTCCGAAGAGCAGGCGCGCCTCTGCGCCTGATTGTCGCGACGTCAGGGTTTATAAAGAGGCTGTGGCGGAGAAATCCGTCACAGCTTTTTTGTATTTATACTCTTTTCTCCTAGGGCTTTACCCCGGACCCCACAAAGGGACGCGGTCCCTTTGATCCCGGTTATTTAGTGTAATTAACGGATGCCCGTTCGGGTATGAGACAGCCCCCGGATTCAGCGCGGGTCAGCCTGTTCCGTCAGATCACTTTCAAAAACAAGCATTTCATGACCGTCGCGTTCAAAACGTTCGCAGACCCGCATCCCGATGCCGCCAAGGACCTTGCGGGAAGCGATGTTGGTCTCACGGGCAATCGCGATCACACGGGTAATGCCGGCCGCGTGGGCCTGTCTGAGCGCCGCCGCCGCCGCTTCCCGGGCAAGGCCACGGCCCGCGGCCCAGGGATAGATCGCGAAACGGAGCGCTACACCGCGCCCGTCCGGGCGTTCGTGAACACCTGTAATGCCGACCAGACGACCATTTTCGCGAACAGCAAAAATGCCGGACCCATGCCGCGCCCAGCAGGAAATGTCGGACGCCATCTCTTCTTCAGCCTGTTGCCGACTTCGTACACCGCCCAGCATCATGCCGAACGCACCGCCATCCGATTTCAGACGGGCGATATCGTCCATGTCGCGCCACGACACCGGATCCAGCACGAGACGGGCTGTGCGAAGGGAATTAAGCCGCACGGACTGATATCCGGACTCTGCCCGGACCCGGCAGGGACCACAGGTCCCCGCATTCCGGCTTACTGAACAGGATGGTTGCCAGAGGTCTCAGGCCTCTGGCGGATTTCAGGGCAGCACCCTGAATAATACCCCTCATCAGGGTCATCTCCACGGTCCGGATATAAAATCCGGATGGGATTATTATTCAGCCGTCAGCGGGACGACGCTGAAAACTCAGCGCGCCAGCGGACGATACTTGATGCGGCTCGGTTCGGTGGCCGCGTCCCCGAGACGACGTCGCTTGTCGGCTTCGTAAGCCTCGAAGTTGCCCTCGAACCACTCGACATGACTGTCTCCTTCGAACGCAAGAATATGCGTCGCGAGACGATCGAGGAACCAGCGGTCATGGGTGATGATCACGGCGCAGCCCGGATACTCGGCCAGCGCGTCTTCGAGCGCGCGCAGGGTATCGACGTCGAGATCGTTGGTCGGCTCATCAAGCAGAAGAACGTTGCTTTCCTTGCGGAGCATTTTCGCGAGATGGACGCGGTTGCGCTCACCGCCCGACAGCACGCCAACCTTCTTCTGCTGATCGGCGCCCTTGAAGTTGAAGGCTCCGACATAGGCACGTGACGGAACGGCCCGCTTACCGAGATAGATAACGTCCGTACCGCCCGAGATTTCCTCCCAGACATTCTTGTTGTCATCAAGGCTGTCACGGGACTGATCGACGTAGCCGAGTTCCACGGTGTCGCCGATGATCAGCTTACCCTTGTCCGGCTGCTCCTGCCCGGTGATCATTTTGAACAGCGTCGATTTACCCGCGCCGTTCGGCCCGATCACCCCGACAATGCCACCCGGCGGCAGCTTGAAGCTCAGATCGTCGATCAGCAGACGGTCGCCAAAGCCCTTGCTGAGATCCTCGGCCTCAATGACCACATTGCCAAGCCGCGGACCCGGCGTGATGACGATGTCGGCCGTGCCGGTCGTCTTCTCGGCGCTTTTAGCCAGCATTTCCTCATATTTGGTGATACGGGCGCGGCTCTTGGTCTGACGGGCCTTCGGGCTGGAAGCAATCCATTCCTGCTCGGCGGCGAGAGCACGCTGGCGGGAACTCTCTTCCTTCTCTTCCTGCGCCAGACGCTTACGCTTCTGTTCCAGCCAGGAAGAATAGTTACCCTCGAACGGATAGCCACGGCCGCGCTCGATTTCGAGAATCCAGTTGGTGACGTTGTCGAGGAAGTACCGGTCATGGGTGATGACCATGACAGTGCCCTGGTAGTCGCGCAGCGTCTTTTCCAGCCAGGCGACGCTTTCGGCGTCGAGATGGTTGGTCGGCTCATCGAGCAGCAGCAGATCGGGTTTTTCAAGCAGCAGACGGCACAGCGCCACACGACGACGCTCACCACCGGACAGTTTGTCCACGGGACTGTCGGCCGGCGGGCAGCGCAGGGCATCCAGCGCGATTTCCAGCCTGCGGTCGAGTTCCCAGCCATCGCCGGCGTCGATCTTCTCCTGCAGCTCGGCCTGCTCGGCGAGGAGAGTATTCATCTCATCCTCTTCCATGGGCTCGGCGAATTTCATGGAAATTTCGTTGAACCGGTCGAGGGCCTTCTTCAGATCCCCGAAGCCGAGCGCCACATTCTCGCCGACCGTCAGCTTCGGATCGAGCTTCGGCTCCTGTTCCAGATAACCGACCCGCACGCCTTCAGCGGCCCAGGCCTCGCCGCCATATTCCTTGTCGATCCCGGCCATGATTTTCAGCAGGGTCGATTTACCGGCGCCGTTTACACCGAGCACACCGATCTTGGCGCCCGGCATGAAGGAAAGCGTGATGCCCTTGAAGACCTCACGACCGCCCGGATAGGCCTTGGTCAGGTCTTTCATCACATAGACATATTGATAGGGCGCCATGAGACGAACTCCTGAAAGACGGGCGGTGAAAAACGGTCGTTGCAGGACCGGGACGCCGAAGGCCGCATGACCACGCCGGTCAGGCAGAGACCCGCGACATGATGTGCCTGCGCCCGGCAGGACTTGAACCCGCAACCAAGCCGTTATGAGCGGCCCGCTCTGACCAGTTGAGCTACGGGCGCGCAGGCGACCCCTGATTCGCTCAACCCAACACTTTTTGCAAGACATGATGTGCAGCAATTATTGCATCGGCTCCCCGCGCGGTGACTGCTTCCGCTTGGCAATGCCGGGCTGCGCGGATAGGCTCCGCCCCGCCCTTATCTGAGACGGAGCAGCCAGATGGACGTGTCGAAACTTTCCCCCGGCAAGGACGTGCCGAACGACATCAATGTCGTAATCGAAATCCCGCAGGGATCATCGGTCAAATATGAGATCGACAAGGAAAGCGGCGCGCTGTTCGTTGACCGCTTCCTGTTTACCCCGATGGCCTATCCGGCAGCCTACGGGTTCATCCCCGGTACGCTCGCCGCTGACGGCGATCCGGCGGACGCCATGGTGCTGACGCCGCGCAACGTCGTCCCCGGCTGCGTGATCCGCGCCCGTCCGATCGGCGTGCTGCTGATGGAAGACGAAGCCGGTCAGGACGAGAAGATTCTGTGTGTGCCGCATGACAAGGTCCACCCGGAATTCTCGAAGGTCGAAAAAATCGAGGATCTGCCGGAAATCACCATCCAGGCCATCGAGCACTTCTTCACCCGGTATAAGGACCTGGAGAAGGGCAAATGGGTAAAAGTCACCGGCTGGGGCGACAAGGCACGCGCCGGCGAACTGATTAAAGCGGCCCTGGAAGCCGCGAAGAAATAAGTTTCGCCACAGACAGCACTCATGCGGACCCGGAAACGCATGAGTGCTGTCCCGGATAGCTGTTTGCGGACATGCCGCACCAGAGCCGCTGACATCCGTCCCGGTTCAGGTCCTGAGACGACTTAAAAATCTTTCTCGCGAAACTTCCCTGAAATTATAAAGAAGTTTCTGGTGAAGCTTTTTTCGGAAAGCTTCAGAAGGTGCCGCCCTTTTGGAAAAAGGCGGCACCCAAAAACTTTTATTAATTATATCAAATGTTTATCGTGAAGTACTGATCCTGGCTGATGCGAACAGAGGATCAGGACTCAAAAAGCATAACATTATCAGTTTTTTATGAGAGTTTTTGTGCATTTATGGCTCTTGAAGCAGCCTTTTATCCGTGCCATGTCGCCGCGGACCTCAACTGTACAGAAAATCTTTTCCGGTATCCGTCTCTGATATCACCGCCGATGACCTGTGGTCATTGATAACATTATCTGAAATACCTCCCACCCGAAGGCTTCCGCGGCGGTCATCCGGTGGAGAACGGGGCTATGTGTTTTTCCGGAAATACACGGCGCCGGCTATATTCCTGTGTCCCGGAAAACATGAACGGGACCGCTGTCAGGCGGCATAACTGAGGACAAAGAATGCAGCAGGTCAGAACTTTCGTTTCGACAGTGACGACACTGCTCAGTACGCCCCGTATTCTTGCAGCGATTTACTTCTTCTGTGCGCTTACGGCCGTCAGTCTGCTGGCTCTTCTGATTCCGCCTTTTGAAAATGCTGATGAGTTCAATCATTTCAGCCGTGCCGACCAGATTCTTTCCGGCACTCTGATCGCCAGGCGGACGAATTCCGTTCCTCCGCAGTCGGGAGGCGTGGTTGATCTGGGCATCAACCGGCTGGATGCTGTTTACGGCGTTGTCCGTTTTCATCCCGACGTCAAAGTAAGCGCCGAAATGACCGCGCGGGGCGCGGCTATCAGGATGGGAGAGCGCGGCTTTCAGCCTTTTTCGAATACGACGATCTATTCCCCTCTTCTTTATGCGCCGTCCGTCGCGGGACTTGCTGCCGCCAGAATTTTCCATGTCGGAAGGGTAACGCGGGCTCTGGAAATGAGCCGCCTCGCGAACGGTCTGGTGTGCGTGAGCCTTGCGACGCTGGCGATTGTTCTGGCCGGAAGCGCCGCCGCTTTTGTCACGGTTGTGCTGTCTCTTCCGATGACGCTGTCTCTCTTCTCGGCGGTCAGCCAGGATGGTCTCATGATCTGCGCCTCGGCGCTTACAGCGTGCTGCCTGCTGCGCATTCTGAGCAGTGTCGGCCCGGCCTGCGCAGAATGGCGGACACAGCTGTCTCTGTTCGCAGGTCTGACCGTGATGTCTTTAGGACGTCCGGCTTATGCTCCCCTGCTGCTGGCTCCGCTTCTTCTGTGGCCGGCAGTGCCTGAAGGGCGCAGCCGGCGTCGTGTTCTGTGGTTCTGTGCCGCGTCCATCGGTGTGATCGGCCTGTGGTCCGTTATTGTCCGCGTCTTTGTCATCGTCCCGCTCTGGGGGCAGGCCTCGCCCGGCCTGCAGCTTCGGAATCTGCTGCATCATCCGGGCCTGATTCCGCAACTGACCGTGGCCGCGCTGACAGATCATCAGGGAATGGGAGGCATGCCGTTCTGGAAGGAAATGGTCGGTGTTCTCGGCTGGGGCGACACACAACTGCCGGAATGGTTCTACAGCCTCTCGCTGATCGCGGCCGGTGCTGCGTGCCTTACGTCCTGTCGCCCGCTGCCAGCGGTCAGGCCGGCCGGCGTGCTCTGGCAGAGCGGTCTTGCTGTTCTGCTCGCCGGTTCTGTCACGCTGATTTTCCTGCTCGAATATCTTACTTTTACGCCCGTCGGGCAGACATACATCGTCGGTGTTCAGGGGCGGTATTTTCTGCCGCTACTGGCGTTTCTCCCGCTTCTGCTTCCGGCCGGACAGCGTTTCGTGCTTCCTCAGCCTGCCCGGAATACGATAACCGCCCTGGTGCCGGTCTGCATGATCGTCTCGATCATCGTCACCCTGCATGCGGTTCTGGTCCGGTTTTACGTGATCTGATCTGGTCCGGGGTTTTGCAGGAAAGCCGGAATGAGACCAGCGACACAGTTCTGATGCCGGGTCTCCTGCGGATCAGAGCCCGGTGTTCTCCGGCGTCAGTCCTCAGCCGGGTCTTCCGGCAGCCGCCAGTCGATCGGCTTCAGACCATGCTCTTCAAGAAACGCATTGGCTTTCGAGAAATAATGACCTCCGAAAAAGCCATTATGCGCGGAAAACGGGGACGGATGCGGTCCCTTCAGCACGAGATGCCGGGTGGTGTCGACGAAGGACGCCTTGCGCTGTGCATACGCACCCCACAGCAGAAAGACGACCGGCGTGGCCTGATCGTTGACGCGGGCGATCACCGCATCCGTAAACCGCTCCCAGCCTTTGCCCTGATGGGACGCGGCCCGTCCACGCTCGACAGTCAGAACGCTGTTGAGGAGCAGAACCCCCTGCTTCGCCCAGTGCGTGAGATCACCATGCCGGGCAGGCGGAATACCGAGGTCGTCCTGCATTTCCTTGTAAATATTGACGAGAGACGGCGGAATCCTGACGCCCCGCCGCACACTGAAGCACAGCCCCATGGCCTGCCCGTCGCCGTGATACGGGTCCTGCCCGAGAATGACGACCTTCACCGAACCCAGAGGCGTCAGGTCCAGCGCGCGAAATATATCTGATCCTTTTGGAAAGATGACCTTGCCGGCCTTCTTTTCCGCCACGAGAAATTCTCTGAGCGCCTTCATGTAGGGCGCGTCGAATTCCGTCTGAAGAGCCTCACGCCAGCTTTCATCAAGCCGGATAGCGGTCTGGGTCATGAGGCCTCCTTGATTCTGCGTCCGGATGTTTTTGCGGCGTAAGACGACATTCCGCAATCGTTCGTCCGGAAAACTCTGCAGGGTGGTCCGCCCGGAAAGACTATTATAACGTCGCGATAACAATTTTCCCGTCACAGTTCGGACGATCCATGTGAAGACGATTTTATCCCGGTCCCGCCGGATTGCGCTGACAGCGGCAAGTGGCATTCTGACCATCGGTCTTGCGGCGTGTCAGACAGATCCCCGCTCCATGAAACTGAAGGACGATCATCTGGTCGCCGCCGGCTTCGTGCAGAAAGCCGCTGACACCCCCACACGGCAGGAGATGCTGAAACATCTGCCGCCGCACCATTTCGTCAGGCACGAGACAAGCGGTAAAGTGACGTATCTGTTCGCGGATCCGGTCGCATGCGGATGCCTGTATGTGGGGGATCAGAAGGCTTATGACGCCTATCGCAGCTATCAGCAGCAACAGCAGCTGATCGAGCAGAAACGGCTCTCCGCGGAAACGATGTCCGATCCGGCCTGGGACTGGGACGCCTGGGGTGGCGTCGGACCAGGATATGGTCCCGGTTTCGGAACGACGGTCGGACCAGCTTACGGCAAGGTCTGGTAGGCGAGATCACGCGGTTTCAGGTGATACGCATACAGGGTGGCCAGCAATACGAGCGGGCTTTCGGGGCTTTGCCCCGAACCCCACAAAGGGACGCAGTCCCTTTGATCCCGGTTTGTTAAATTAAATGAAGTGAAGGGGTTGTCACGCGCAGCGCGCTTTTGCGTGACGACCCCTTCCGGGTGCCAGGGCAGAGCCCTGCATACACCCTTCAGGCTCAGGCGCGTTCGCCGAGAGCCAGTTCATCGGCGATATCACCGCGGGCGGCCGCTTTCGTCGCCTTGCGGTCACGGGCTGCCATCTTTTCAAGATGACGGCGCGCCTCAGGTGATACCGTCAGAGCCAGAGTCATGAGCGCCGACGCCACATAAAGCCCCGAGAAGATCCAGATGATCCCCTCAATGCCACGCCAGGACTCAAACCACGTAACAATGGCCGGACCAACCCAGGTGCTGGCACCGGCGCCAAGACCCAGAGCCGACAGAGCCGCGGCTTTCTCTTTCGGACAGATCTGCGGCACCAGACCGGAGAGCGGAACGAACGCCGCCAGCGATGCGCCATAGAGTGCGCCGATCACGGCAGCGACGAAGAAGTTCCCCGGATACATCTGAGGAACATAATAGAACGCCGGAACCATGAGCGCCGCGCCGATCCCGCCACCGACAGCCACAACCGTGCGATGCCCGATACGATCAGAGAAGATGCCCGAAAGCAGATTGACGAGAATGTTCGACAGGAACACGATCGACAGAAGCTGCAGCCATTGCGAAAGCGAAAATCCGATAACCTTCGTGAAGAAGGCCGGCATGATCACAAGAAACGCATATTCCGACGACGTGTTGATCGTGCGGACGATCATGGCGATGAACGTCTTCGGCTCACGCCACAGAATGCTGAGCGAGCTGAAGAAGATCGTTGCCGGCGCAACATCTTTCGGAGCCAGACGTTTGCTGCCGGTTGGCTCCTTCGTCAGAAGCAGCGCCATGAGGCCGCCAATGAGAACCATGCCGAGCGAAGCCCAGAACGTTGACATTTCTCCGATGACCGGAATGGCGAAACTGGCAAACAGGGAGCCAAGAGTAGGCAGACCGCCGGAGAAGGCGAACCAGAACCAGCCCGCTGCAGAGCCGAGCATCCGTGCCGGTGTCGCCGCGGCGATCCATACCAGAAAGCCATAGGTGAACAGCGGATATCCGAAACCACGCATCGCATAGGCGAACAGCATGAGCGGGTAGCTGCCGGTGGCGACACCACCCGCGAGGAAGACAACTTCAAACACGGCCCAGATGGCAAGGCCGATCCACATAACCCGTTTCGGGCCCCAGAGATCGGAAAGCGGGCCGGACATCCATGCCGAGATGGACACTGTCACGCCATAGATCGTGAACAGAAACGCCGTATCGCGCGACGTAATGCCGTGTCCTTCCAGATACGGAGCAAGGTAACCGGCTTCGACACCGTCACCGATCATGAAGAACAGAAGGCCGACAAAGCCCCAGAACAAAGGGGCGGGAATACCGAGGCGTTCCGCGAAGGGAAGCTTCGGAGCTGACAGAGGGTCTGTCTGTGTCAAGGGGAGATGCTCCTCTTTACGCAGGCAACCGTTATACTGAAAGAACCTCCACCGGATTGCGGAGTTTCAAAACTGGCTGCAGTTCTCCGGAACACGCCTCACAGGGCACGATCCGGAATCTTGGGATGGCTGGCCTCAGACAACGCAGTTCACAGGCAGGAGAAATGCGCTCCGCTTACGCCGGATAAGGCGTGTGACGCGGATTATGAGGAACGATCGAAACGATCGGGCGGTGCGGAAATGCACCTGGTCATAAAAGCGATTAACCACAGAAGGGTTACCGCGACGGAAACAGACGAAATGCCTGTCATTCAGACAGACGGGGCGCGCATCAGGCACGCACTGTTTCCGTAAAGACCGGAAGTTAAGGCAGAAAACCGCTGATTTCAGACGAAAAGCTGACCTCAGACTCTATCAGACCTGGAAAAATCGGACTTCTGCCCTCCCGTGCAATATGAGTGATGGAAAAGAGATAACCATATTTCAGGTCAGGTTTAAATGAACAATATTTAATTCTTTCGTCATGTTACAAACCATCGGGCTGGCGTCCGATCGCTCCGGACATTAACTCCGGCGTCTTTTTTTCATCCGGCAATGACGGATTGCTCATAATATTTCCACAAGTATCACCATCATCCTGCCGACCGGACCATGCCTGTTTCCACCGCTCATACCGCCGGAAAATCAGACCACAGGAAATATCGGCAAAATTCGGAGCTCCTGTCATCGCCGGCACAATTCTCCGTGAGACTCGGGCTCTGCATACCCGCCCTGAACGGAAGTGATTGACAGTCCGGGCGACTAAGGCGACTCATAAAGGCACCAAGGGGGGCTCCGTCAAGGAGCTGAGAGGCCGCTATGCTCCTGCAGCAGGACAAGCGCGGCGACCCTGCCGGATGTCGGAACCGATGTCCGGGGAACCTGATCCGGTTTATACCGGCGGAGGGACTGGTCCTGCCACGAAGCGGAGTCGTGGCGTCCCGGAACCGCTTCCGGGCGCGACGACAGTATATCGGGCCTGACCCGTTCCTCGCACAGACGCGAGGACAGTTTCATGAACCACATAGCACCGAACGACCCCGAAAAACCGGTCGCCTCTTCGCACCCCCCGGAGCCCGGAAAAGTCACCACAGGTCCGGTCTGGGGCTCACGCAAAGTCTGGTCCAGCCCGATCGGGCACCCTGAAATCGTCGTGCCGTTCCGCGAGATCGCGCTCGATCCGTCCGCGAACGAAGCCCCCCTGCGCCTCTATGACACGTCCGGCCCCTACACGGATACGGACGTCGTCATCGACGTAGCAGCCGGTCTGCCGAAGGTGCGCGCGGAATGGCTGGCGAAGCGTGGCTTTGTGAAGGCGACACCGCGCGCGGTGCGGCCGGAAGACAATGGCGGCGCCACCGGCGACCGCCTCGTGGCGCCCTGTCCCGCGTCCCACAGCGTGCTCGAAGGCGGAGACGCCCCCTATGTGACGCAGTACGAATTCGCCCGCGCGGGAATCGTCACCGAGGAGATGATCTATGTGGCGCATCGCGAAAATCTCGGTCGCCTGACTGCGGCGGAAGGCGCCGCCGTGCGCCGGAAGGACGGTGAGGATTTCGGCGCGGCGATCCCCGAATTCGTCACCCCGGAATTCGTGCGTGACGAAATCGCGCGCGGACGGGCGATCATTCCGGCGAACATCAATCATCCGGAGCTGGAGCCGGTCATCATCGGCCGCAATTTCCTCGTGAAGGTGAATGCGAATATCGGGAATTCGGCTGTCACCTCCTCGGCGGCGGAGGAGGTCGAAAAGCTGGTCTGGTCGATCCGCTGGGGTGCGGACACGGTGATGGATCTGTCCACCGGTCGCAACATTCACAACATCCGCGACTGGATCCTGCGCAATTCGCCGACACCGATCGGGACGGTGCCGCTCTATCAGGCGCTGGAGAAAGTTGGCGGGGATGTCAGCAAACTTTCATGGGAGGTATTCCGTGACACGCTGATCGAACAGGCTGAGCAGGGTGTGGATTACTTCACGATCCATGCCGGTGTGCGTCTGGCGCATATTCCGCTGACGGCGGAGCGTGTGACCGGCATCGTCTCGCGTGGCGGCTCGATCATGGCGAGCTGGTGTCTGATGGAGCATCGCGAGAGCTTCCTCTACGAGCATTTCGAAGACATCTGCGACATCATGCGCAAATACGATGTGTCGTTCTCACTGGGTGACGGGCTGCGTCCGGGCTCCATCGCGGACGCCAACGATGCGGCGCAGTTCGCGGAGCTGGAAACGCTTGGCGAGCTCACGAAGATTGCCTGGGCGAAGGGCTGTCAGGTGATGATCGAAGGCCCCGGCCACGTGCCGATGCACAAGATCAAAGAGAACATGGACAAGCAGCTGCGCGAGTGCCACGAGGCGCCGTTCTACACGCTTGGCCCGCTGACCACCGACATCGCCCCCGGCTATGATCACATCACGTCCGCCATCGGCGCCGCCATGATCGGCTGGTTCGGCACGGCGATGCTCTGCTATGTCACCCCGAAAGAGCATCTCGGCCTGCCCAACCGCGACGACGTGAAAACCGGCGTCATCACCTATCGCATTGCCGCCCATGCAGCCGATCTGGCGAAAGGCCATCCATCGGCGAAGCTGCGGGACGATGCGCTGAGCCGTGCCCGGTTCTCTTTCCGCTGGGAGGATCAGTTTAAGCTGTCGCTCGATCCGGACACGGCGCGAGCCTATCATGACGAAACCCTGCCGAAAGAGGCGCACAAGACGGCGCATTTCTGCTCGATGTGCGGTCCGAAATTCTGCTCGATGCGGATCAGTCAGGACATTCGTGACGATGCACAGCGGATTGCCGGCATGGAGGAGAAAAGCCGGGAGTTCCGTGAGGCCGGGAACAAGGTCTACGTTCCGGCTGAGTGAGGTCCGGGCCTGAATGGGGAAAGGGGTCTGCGGCCCCTTTCGGGTGCAGGGCAGCGCCCTGCTCTCCCCTTACGGTTATACTGGCTGGTTTCGGGGCTCTGCCCCGAGCCCCGCAAAGGGACACAGTCTCTTTGATCCCGGTTTGCTGATTGTTTCCTGTTCCGGCATCAGCGGCGGGATTACGCGTCTTCATAAAACATAAAGACTTAAGGCTTTTTCTGTATCCTGCTGCATCTGTTCAGAGGGATACCGGAGCATGTGGAAATTTGCTGGCCTTATGACCGGTCTGGTCTGCCTGTCCGGACAGGCCCTGGCGCAGGATTATTCGACCGATCCGGCGCGCAACAAGGCGCACTGGGATTATTCAGCCGGAAGCCAGCCTGCTCCTCCGGCGAACTCCTATGAAGGCTATCCTCCGCCTCCGACGCAGGTGGTCATCTCGCCGGGCATGTATGGCGGCGGCTATGGTGGCAATTATAACGGAACTTCCTCAGGAAATGGCGCGCAGAACAGCGGGACGTCCGGGCAGCAGGGCGGCCCGGGCGGGGCGTCAGGGTCTGGCGGCAGCGTTAACGGCGGCGTGGGCTGGGGAAATACCGGTGCGGGCAATACCGGGCGTGGGAATGTCGGATGGGGAAATACCGGAGCCGGAAATATGGGTGCGGGACGGGGTGGATGGCATCGGGGCGGATGATTTGATTGGGGTATTTTGCGGGGCTTTGCCCCGAACCCCACAAAGGGACGCAGTCCCTTTGATCCCGATTTGTTAAATCAAAAGGGGTGAAGGGGCGTCGTGCGCAGCACGCTTTCGCGTGACGACCCCTTCCGGTGCAGGGCAGCGCCCTGCGACTATTTCACGCTGCCAGACTGAATTCTTCTATTTCCACAACAAAGACATGCTCTGCTCCGCGACTGTGAACCGCACGCCCTGCGTATTCCCGGCGTTCAGTTCTTCGGCGATAGTTTTCTCCGGATTGTCGCCGGTTTTCAGCGACGGTTTGATATGCGCCACCAGCACCGGCAGACCGCGCAGCGAGGCGTGGGCGGTGTGCTGCAGGTCGTTCAGTTCCTCCAGCAGCAGGCGCGGCGTCAGATGGCCGAAGAGCAGCTTTTCGGGGCGCGCGTTGTCATAGGAACATTCGATGATGATGCCGCGCAGGCGACGGGCGCGGACCAGCGGGGCGACGGCCTGCCAGAGCGCATGCAGGCGCGTGCTGTGCTCGACGCTGTCGGCGCCGGTGTCTCCGAGATACAGCATGGCGTCGCGGCCGGAGCCGATCAGGAAGGCGGTGGACTCCATTCCGCCGTGGCTGAGTGGCCAGGCGGTGATCTGCAGAGCTGTCTGCGGGACGGAGACCGGCGTTCCGACGGCCAGATCGACATCGTGATATTTGCCGAGACGGGGCTCGTTTCCACGGTCTGTCATGTTGATCCAGACAGGGCTGCCGAACAGGTTCTCATTCAGAATGGCATGCACGGATGGCAGGGCGTAGATCGGTTTCTGCGCGTCGTCGGGAGAGACGAGAACGAGGCCGGCGACGTGGTCGAGATGGGCGTGGCTGATCAGATAGGCTCTGATGACATCATGCAGGATAAAGCCGGAGCGGGAGTCCGGCGTGTTCAGCGGGAGGCGGAGGTCACTGAACGCGCCGGCCTGATCGGCGGTCTGAATCCCGTTCAGAACGGTTCCGGCGTCGCACAGAATGCCGTTCGGGTCGTTTTCCGGTCTGACCAGATAGGCGCTGAGATTGCCGTCAAGCAGGCCGCCGCGCGCGCCCAGCACGGTGATACGGAACCCGGCGGCGTGCGCGAGGGGGGCTAATAGAAGGAAAAGGCACAGACTCAGCGATATCAGGCGCATAGGCGCTCTCCGTTACGAGGGCTTAATTATGTATTTTGCAAACAGAGGGCAGCGCTCCGCCCTTCACCCCTTCTAATTAACAAATCGGGATCAAAGGGACTGTGTCCCTTTGTGGGGTCCGGGGCAAAGCCCCGAAAAGCCACCGCACCGGCTGTTTGCAAAGCCTGCAAACGTCTAAAATATCCCCGGCTGCCCTGTCCAAACCGGTTTTGCGTTCTATATCTTAACATCGGAATGACAGGACGACCGATCGCACCGATGACCGAAAAATCTTCTTTCAGCCACGCCATCCGGGTCAAAGGGGCCAGAGCTCATAATCTGAAATCGGTCGATGTCGATATTCCCCGTGACAGGCTGACGGTGATTACGGGTCTGTCCGGTTCGGGCAAGTCCTCGCTGGCGTTCGATACGATCTACGCGGAAGGGCAGCGGCGGTACGTCGAGAGTCTGTCCGCCTATGCGCGTCAGTTCCTGGAGCTGATGGGCAAGCCGGATGTGGACTCGATCGAGGGGCTTTCACCGGCGATTTCTATCGAGCAGAAAACGACCTCGAAAAATCCGCGCTCGACGGTCGGCACGGTGACGGAAATTCACGACTATATGCGCCTGCTCTGGGCGCGCGCGGGTGTGCCGTATTCTCCGGCCACCGGGTTGCCGATCGAGGCGCAGACGGTCAGTCAGATGGTGGATCGTGTTATGACGATGCCGGAGGGCACGCGGCTGATGCTGCTGGCTCCCGTGGTCCGCGACCGCAAGGGGGAATACCGCAAGGAGCTTGGCGAGCTTCAGCGGAAGGGTTTCTCCCGTGTGAAAGTTGACGGCACGCTCTACGAGATTGCCGATGTGCCGAATCTGAACCGCAAGCTCCGCCATACGGTAGAGGCGGTGGTGGACCGGATTGTCGTGAAGCCCGGGATCGAGAACCGGCTGGCGGACAGTTTCGAGACGGCGCTCGGGCTGGCGGACGGGATTGTCTATGCCGAGGAGGTGAAGCGCGACGCGGCGGAAGGCGAGCCGGCGGAACGGACGGTGTTTTCATCACGCTTCGCCTGTCCGGAAAGCGGTTTCACACTTGAGGAGATCGAGCCGCGTCTGTTCTCCTTCAACGCGCCGCAGGGCGCATGTCCGGCCTGTGACGGGATCGGGACGGAAACGTTTTTCGATCCGCATCTGATTGTGCCCGATGAGACGCTTTCGCTTGAGCAGGGCGCGATCGCGCCGTGGCGGAGTGAAAAAACGCCGCTGTTTGAACAGACTTTACGAAGTGTCGCCACCCATCTCGGTGTGAGGATGGATACGCCGTGGCGCGATCTGCCGGAGGATGTCCGCGCGACGCTGATGGACGGCACGGACGAGGATGTTCATTTCGTGTACCGTGATGGCGGAAAAAGTCACACGGTGACGAAACCTTTTGACGGTGTCATCGCGAATCTGCAGCGGCGGATGCGGATGACGGACAGTATCTGGGCGCGGGAGGAGCTGTCGCGCTATCAGTCCGACAAGCCATGTCATGTCTGTCATGGCGCGCGGCTGAAGCCGGAGGCTCTGTCTGTCCGGATCGCGGGTTTCAACATTGCGCAGGCCTCTGATCTGTCGATCCGTGCCGCGTTTGAGTGGTTTGATACCGTGCTGCCGACGCTGACACCACAGCGTGCGGAAATTGCCCGGCGTATTCTGCGGGAAATCACGGATCGTCTGAAATTTCTTGTTGATGTCGGACTGGATTATCTGACGCTGGCGCGGGGATCGGCGACGCTGTCCGGCGGCGAGAGTCAGCGTATCCGGCTGGCGAGTCAGATCGGGTCCGGGCTGACAGGCGTGCTTTATGTTCTCGACGAGCCGTCCATCGGACTGCATCAGCGGGACAATGAGCGGCTGCTCGGGACGCTGGAGCGTCTGAAATCTCTTGGTAATACCCTGATCGTTGTCGAACACGACGAAGATGCGATCCGCAGCGCGGACTGGCTGATCGATATGGGGCCGGGCGCAGGTGTGAAGGGCGGCACGGTGGTCGCGGCCGGCACGCCGGCGCAGGTTGCGGCGGATAAGGACAGTCTGACGGGCGCCTATCTTTCCGGGCGCAAACGGATCGAGGTGCCGGAGACGCGCCGGCCTTTCGACCCGAAGCGGATTGTGACCGTGCGTGGCGCCACCGGCAACAATCTGAAAGATGTGACCGCGCAGTTTCCGCTCGGGACGTTTACGTGCATCACCGGTGTGTCCGGCAGCGGAAAATCGACGCTGGTGATTGATACGCTCTACAAGACGCTGTCGCGCAATCTGATGGGATCGGGTCAGTCACCGGCGCCATGCGCGGGTGTGGACGGCATGGAACTGCTCGACAAGATCATCGATATCGATCAGTCGCCGATCGGGCGCACGCCGCGCTCCAATCCGGCCACCTATACGGATCTGTTCACGCCGATCCGCGACTGGTTCGCGGAACTGCCCGAGGCACGGGCGCGCGGATACAAGCCGGGCCGGTTTTCCTTCAATGTGAAGGGCGGACGGTGCGAGGCGTGTCAGGGCGATGGTGTTCTGAAGATCGAGATGCACTTTCTGCCGGATGTGTTCGTCACCTGCGATACCTGCAAGGGCGCACGGTATAACCGCGAGACGCTGGATGTGAAGTTCAAGGGCAAATCCATTGCCGATGTGCTGGCGATGAGCGTCGATGAGGCGCTGCCCTATTTCGAGGCGCAGACGCGCATCCGCGACCGGCTGGCGATCCTGCAGAAGGTCGGGCTCGGCTATGTCGCGCTCGGGCAGCAGGCGACGACGCTCTCCGGCGGCGAAGCGCAGCGTGTAAAGCTGTCGAAAGAGCTGGCGCGCCGGGCGACGGGGCGGACGCTGTATATTCTCGATGAGCCGACGACGGGTCTGCACACGGAGGATGTGCGCAAGCTGCTGGAAGTGCTGCATGCGCTGGTCGATCAGGGCAACACGGTTGTGGTGATCGAGCACAATCTGGAGGTCATCAAGACGGCGGACTGGATTCTGGATGTCGGGCCGGAGGGTGGCGATGGCGGCGGGCGCATTGTGGCGGCGGGCACGCCTGAGGATATCGCGGCCTGTCCGGAGAGCCATACCGGGCGTTTTCTGAAGCCGTTGCTTGGCGACAGTCTGAACACAATTTCAAACGAAGCGCCGGTCAGCGGAGAGGCGCGGAAAAAGCCGGTGAAAAAGCAGGCCGGAAAGAAAGCGGCAGCAAAGCCGGCGGCCGGGACGCGACGGCGCGCAAAGGTGACCTGACGGAACGGGAAGACTGTCGCGGCGTTGGATAACCGTGGCCGGCAGCCGCAACGCAGGCCGGATCGGTAAACCGGAACAGCCCTGATACGGCCGGAAGGGAAACAGCGCTTCCCGTCAGGATGGGCTCCGGCATGAAAGACGAAAAGAAAGGAACGCCTCATGTCTGATGACGCAGAAGCCGGAAAGCACGCCAGAGCCCGCGAACTGGCTGAGGCTGCTCTGCGCGCCGAAGCAAAAGGCGATCAGATCCTGGCCGATAAATTGCTTGATCAGGCGGAAAACACGGACCCGGAGGCCGTCGAAAACGTCCTGCGTGACAGCCTGGATGAGCCGACGCGTCTGCATCACAGGCACGCGAAACCTTCCGATGCGGATTTTGGAGATGATGTCGCCGTCGCCGCCATGACCCGCACGGTCGAACCGGGTTCCGATGCTCCCGACCGCGCCGGCATCACGCAGAGCGGCAGCGGAGCCGATAACGAGCGCCGCTAGCTTTCTCAGCCAGAGCGGGCCGGAAACAGCAGCACCGTCATTCCCGTTCAGGCGGCGGGATCGTCCGGAGCCGAAGGCGCCCGATACGACAGATATGCCAGACGCTTCAGCTCCAGACGTCCCAGCGCCACGCTGTCCAGGATCAGACCACAGGACATCGACAGGGCCGCAAGCATCATCAGCCCCGTGGCGAGTACCGCGGTCGGCAGGCGAGGCACCTTTGCGGTGCGCAGATATTCCACGATGACCGGGAAACCGAGGATCAGCCCCAGCAGGCCGAACAGACCGCTGAGGATGGAGAAGAACATCAGCGGTTTTTCCTGCTTCACCAGCACCACGATGGTCCACAGAATGCGGAAACCGTCATGATACGTCCGCAGCTTTGAGACGGACCCCGCCGGACGCTCGACATACTGCGTCGGCAGTTCCGCGACAGGCATGCCCAGTTCGAGCGCATGCACCGTCAGTTCGGTCTCGGTTTCGAAACCGGACGACATGGCCGGAAAGGATTTCACGAAGCGTCGGGAAAACACACGATAGCCGGACAGCATGTCGGAAAGACGCTTGCCAAAAATCGCCGTGACAAGCCCCGTCAGCACCCGGTTGCCAAGCTGATGACCCGGACGATACGCAGCGACCCGGTCCGTCACGCGGGCAGCGTTCACCATGTCCAGCTTTTCACGCTGCGCCAGTCCGATCAGCGCCGGCGCGGCCGCCGCCTCATAGGTCGCATCCCCGTCAACCAGGACGTAGAGATCCGCCTCGATATCCGCAAACATGCGGCGGACGACATTGCCTTTCCCCTGCAACTGCTCCTGCCGCACAATCGCCCCGGCGGCGCGGGCGACGCTCACCGTGTTGTCGGTCGAGTTGTTGTCATAAACATAGACGCGGGCTTGTGGCAGCGCGGTCAGGAAATCCCTGACCACGATCCCGATCGCCGCTTCTTCGTTATGACAGGGCACAAGAACCGCGATCCGCGGAGACGCTCCGGCTTCCGTCAGAACCGGGCCGGCCGCCCGATTATCCGGCATAGGCCGCCATTGTCAGCCTGATGACCATGGGTTCGACCAGATATCTCAGCACAAGAAGAAGAATGAGCGGAGAGAGGTCGACATTGCCCAGTGCGGGCATGATCCGGCGAATCGGATTCAGGACCGGCTCGACCAGCCTGTTCAGGAAGTCCCCGACCTGCCAGACAATCCGGTTGCGTCCGTCAAGCACACCGAATGAATACAGCATGCTGAAAATACAGTACACGAAGATCACGCCTTCGTAGAGACTAAGCAGTGTCAGAATGATGCGACACAGACCAAACAGCAGCAAAATCCGATCCTTCCGAAGGCCGTTCAGGCAGATTTTCCTGACAGGCGGCGACTGAATTCCGGACCCTACAGAGAGGCCCCGGCCCAGACAATATGGCACTGTGGCCCGACGACGCCTGAGATGGCTTGACACGCCGCCTGTCAGGGTTATGTATCCACGTCAAGGCGGGGCTGTAGCTCAGATGGGAGAGCGCCTCGTTCGCAATGAGGAGGTCAGGGGTTCGATTCCCCTCAGCTCCACCAGCCGCCTTAAACTTCCCTTGTATAAATATATCGCCCGGACCGGTCATCCGAACACAGCCTTCCTCCCTGGGGCGGGAAGACGCAGTGTCGTGCAGCGTATCCTCTGAACTCAGATCCGGAACACAGCGGCATGATGACGCTGCCACAATATCGGCAATTCTTCCGCCGATATCAAATGACGGCCACAAAGCAATAATCGCCTGATTATCGAAAAACACACAGTAACGCGATACGGTTCCGGTGGTTGCAGCCATATCAGACAGATCCGGATCGCAAAAAATCGCAACCCATCCAGTAAAACTTTTTCTGCTCCCACGCTTTAATGCCGCAAGACGGTCAGCGATATCGCTGTGTTGTTCTGTATAACCGGTACAGATGTCGGCTGACCAAAGGCAGAAAGGTTGATTATTATGTTTGGTTCCAGACAGCTTGCTCTTCTCGCATCCTGCGGACTGGTCGTCGCATCCTTCGGCGCGGCTCACGCTCAGACGACACAGCCAGTCCCTGCCGGCACCACCCTTCCTGCCGCGCCCCCCGGTTCCGTTCCTGTGACCAATCCCGCCGACGCCGCATCGGCTCCGACAAGCCCCGGCGCCCAGATTGTTAACGGTGTGACCGGTGCCAGCACAGCGGCAACGCCGGGCGCGGTCGGCGCGGGAGGAATGCCCTCCATCGATAACGCCAGCACGGGAAATGTCGCGGGTCTGCTGTATTACTGCGTGAATAAGAAATACACGTATGGCACCACCACGCGCAGCGTCGGCCGCGCCCTCGCAAAGCGGCAGGACGTGAAGAACGATCAGGGCTATTCCCTGGGTGGTCAGGGACTGCTGCAGAACGGCACTTCGACGCCGTTTGATATTTCGACGCTGGATAAATCCCGGCGCGTGAAACTGTGCAGCGACCTGACGAAAAAAGGCCAGACCATGGAGTAACGCCTGGGGGAGCAATGCCCCGGGGATAACGTCCGGCCCGGTCGGGCGTTATCCTGGCCCTGAAGACCAGATCCCCCAGAGGCTCCATCTCTGAGGGATCTGCCATGTACGGCCCGCCCGAAGCCGGCCATTGCCCGGACCGGCATGATCGCGCACACTTGAACGTATGAACACGCCGAACGGCTCCGCGCCTCCTCCGACCGAAGCGCCCGACACAGACCCGGTCCGCGATACCGCCTCGCCCGCCAGAGCAGCGCTCGACTCCGCTGTGCAGCGCACCGGACTGAGCATCGCGCCCCGTGAGGAAACCGCTCTTCTGCGCCGGATCAGCCGCGCCCTTACCCCCGGCGCGCGGGACGTGCCGGACGAGGTCTTCCGCGCCGCCCTCTGCGCCGTCAGACGGAAACGATGGGCCTCGCGCCTGATGGACCTGACTCGCCGGGAAGGACGGATCTGGATCTCGCGTGAGGATATGGAACAGGCCGTCGCCGGCATCACCGACCCCTCCGCGTCTGATCCCGCTCTGCTGATCGCCCTTGAGCCGGTCATGGCAAACCGCTTCCGCGATCTGGGCCAGACCCCGCGCGCGGCGCTGGAAGCAATGAAGGCCGACCTGCTCGACACCGGCCGCGTTCTCTCCGCCGCCCAGACCACCCGGCTCGCGGACGAAATCGCCGGCGCCTTCAGCCTGTCGGACCGCGCCCGCTTCGTCGGTGGCGTGCAGCAGGAAGCCGAACACCGCGCCCGCACCGAAGAGACGATCGAGCGCACCGCGAAAGCCCGCCGCGAAAGCGAGGAACAGCGGCTGAAAGAGTGGGAAAGCAGTCTCGTCCGCTTCCAGGACGTGCCCCGCCTGCTCCACTGCTCCCATCGCGAAGCCCTGCGCTGGATCGCCGAAAACCGCCTTCCTGTCGCCCGCCGTGTCCGTCAGCCGGAAGGGCAGGAACTCTGGGAATTCGATCCCGTCGAAATCATCGCGCTCCGTCCGCTTCTGCCGGAATGGCGGCGCAGCATTCCGGGCGGCGGTTCGGAAGGCGGCGAGCGGAAAGAACGGCAGGGCAGGGGCCGTGACCGGCGTGAAACCACGCTCCCCGAACCCCCGAAAGTCGGAAAACACGTCGCCAACGCCGTCATCGCCCGCGTCGCCGCGCTCGACCGCTACGCCGCCCATTTCCGCACCGCCCGCGCCCTGACCCGCCGGATCACGCTGATCACCGGTCCCACCAACAGCGGCAAATCCCACATGGCGCTGGATGCCCTGGCCCGCGCCGAAAGCGGCCTCGCCCTCGCCCCGCTTCGCCTTCTCGCGCACGAATTCCGCGAAGCCCTGGCCGCGCGTGGCACCGAAGCCTCGCTCGCGACCGGCGAAGAGCGGATCATCGTCCCCGACAGCCGCCACCTTGCCGCCACCGTTGAAATGTGCCCGTTCAACAACCCCGTGGACGTCGCCATCATCGACGAGGCGCAGATGCTCTTCGACCCCGATCGCGGCGCCGCATGGACCGCCGCCATCATGGGCGCCCCGGCCAGGCATCTCTATATTCTCGGCGCGCCGGATTGCATCCCCATGGTCAGGCGCATCGCCGAACTCTGCGGCGATCCGGTCGATGAGGTCTCGCTGGAGCGCAAGAGCCCGCTCCGCGCCGCCTCCTCCACTGTCCGCCTCAACGATCTCCGCGCCGGCGACGCCCTGATCGCCTTCTCCCGGCGAGAGGTTCTCGATCTCCGCGCCGCCCTCATGGAGCGCGGCCGCCGCGTGGCTGTCGTCTACGGCGCTCTCAGCCCCGAGGTCCGCCGAGCGGAAGCCCAGCGGTTCAACTCCGGCGCCGCCGATATCCTCATCGCCACCGACGCCATCGGCATGGGCCTCAACCTCTCCATCCGTCGCGTCGTGTTCGCCTCGCTGCGCAAGTTCGACGGGCGCCAGACCCGCGATCTCTCCGTGCAGGAAGTCAAGCAGATCGGTGGCCGCGCCGGTCGCTACGGCAAGCATGAGGACGGCATCGTCGCCGTGCTCGCCGATGCCGGCAGCCCGCGTTTCATCCGCGAACGGCTCAATGCGCATCCCGAGCCGCCGGAGGAACTCCGCCCCTACGTCCAGCCGGACGCCGACATCGTCCGCGCCATTGCGACAGAGATCGACTCGGACAGCCTGTATGGCGTCCTCGCGCGCATTCGCCGCGCCGTCCTCCGTCATGACGACCCGAATTACCGTCTCGCCGACATGGAGCAGCCCTTCGCCATCGCCTCGGCGCTGGAAGGCGTCGAAGGTCTGGATCTGACGCAGCGCTGGACCTACGCCATGTGCCCCGTCGACGACCGCGACAACGGCATCCGCCGCCTCGTCGGCTGGGCCGCCGACCACGCCGCCGGCATCCGCGTGCCGCCCCCGGGCACAGGTCGCCTCCCGCCGCCCGACCGTGCCGGCCGCGAGGAGCTTGAACGCGCCGAAAAACGCCACAAACGCCTCGTCGCCTGGCGCTGGCTGGCCCTGCGCTTCCCGGATTTCTATCCCGACCGTGACGACGCCGAGGACGCAACCCGCACACTCAACGACTGGATCGAAAGCGTCCTCCGCCAGCAAAGCCGCGCCCGCACCAGGCGCTGAGGGCGTCTTTGCCTCAGGACTCTTTCCGTAAGGACCAGCGTTTCATATTGGGGCGGTCTCTCAGGGCTCTGCCCTGAAACCCGGCAGGGACCGCAGGCCCCTGCACCCCGGTTTGTTTATAAAATGGTTTGCAAAGGTCCGTGACCTTTGCCGGGTCCGGGCAGAGCCCCGATATCGTCCCACAGGAAACAGCGTTTCACGTTGGGGCGGCCTTCTCAGGGCTCCGCCCCGAACCCCGGCAGGGACCGCAGGCCCCTGCACCCCGGTCTGTTAAAACAAAACGGTTTGCAAAGGTCCGCGACCTTTGCCGGGTCCGGGCAGCGCCCGGAACCTCCCCACAAAGATCCTTCAGAGAAGCGACGCACCCTGCTCCACCAGAGCGCAGGCTTCCTCATCCACCCCTGCCAGCGCGGTCCCCAGCAGCTCGTCGTAAACCCCCAGCGTGGCCTGCTGCATCGCTTCGGTCGTGTAACCGTCAAGAACGCTCTGCCGCGCCCGCAGCCCCATCGCCGCGCGCTGATCATCGGACGCCTCCAGCGTGCCGGCGATCATCTCCCCCAGTGCCCGTGCATCGCCCGGCGGAAACAGAAGCCCCGTCTCGCCATGAACGACCGTCTCCATCGCTGCGCCATGAGCCGCGACGATCACAGGACGCGCCATGGCCTGCGCCTCGACCACAACCCGCCCGAACGGCTCCGGCTTCAGCGACGGCACCACCACCAGCTCAGACAGCGCCAGCGCCGCCGGTATATCGGCGCAATGACCGCCAAACCGCACCTGATCAGCCAGCCCCAGCCGGTCGACCTGCTCTTTCAGCGCGTCCGGATAACCCGACCTGTCCGGCGCCGACCCGATGAACACACAGACCCAGTTGCGGCCGGTCCACCCTTCCCGGACCATCGTCGCCAGCGCATCGAGCAGAAGACTCTGCCCCTTCCACTCCGTCAGCCGGCCGGGCATCAGAATGACAGGCACGTCTTCCGCAATGTCCCACGCATCCACCAGCGCCTGAACGCGGTCGCCGCGCACCAGCTCAGGACTGAACTGCCGCGTATCCGCCCCGCGCGGAATCACACGAAGCCGGTCCGGACCCACATCGTAATCCTGCATCAGCCGGTCCCCGATGAACTGACTGATCGCAATGACCCGGTCTCCCGACGCCAGCACGGAATTATACGTCTTCTTGCCCGGAAAACTCTCGCTGTGCACGCCATGCCACGTCGTCACAAACCGCACGGAGCGCGACCGCGTCGCCAGCCGGGCCGCCCAGGCCGGCGCGCGGGAACGGGCATGCACCAGCCCGACATTCTCCGAGGCGATCAGAGACCGCAGACGCCCCGCGTTGCGCAGAATGGCATAGGGAGACTTGTCGCCCAGACTGAGCGTAATATGCCGCCCGCCATAATATTCGATCTTGGGAACAAGCCGCCCGCCGGCGCTGGCCACCAGCGCCTCGCCACCCGCGCGGGTAATGGCCTCGACCATCTCGATGGTCCCGCGTTCAACCCCTCCTGCGTCGAGAGCGGGCAGCACCTGAAGAATGACGGGACGAGGCGACATAACCATAGTTATGCACGCCTAGCATGGTCTGGCCGACCCTGCATCCGCAACGACACATGAAGCCCGATCTTAAAGCACCGAACATGCCAATAAATCGTTAAAACCGGCGCCCGGCAGCCATGCGACGTAACACTTGACCACGGCAGGCAGGACGCGGTCCAATACCCCTGATGGAAGCCCGCCTTCAGTCAGCCCCCGCGACAGCATGCGTCCCGGCGATGGTCTCCGCTGTAAAGCCCCGCCATGAACGGCTGTCACAGGGCAGAGCGATGAAACACGCTCCCCTCATGACAGGGTTTATCGCCTGCGCCGTTCTCGCCTGCGCCACACCCGCCCTCGCCGCCGCACCACACGGAAAAACCATCACCCCGCCTCCGCTGCCCCCCTTCTCCTTCTCCGACTGCCTGGCGCTGCTGGATGACGATCCGTCCGATGTCAGCGATTACGTCGCCAGCCACAGCCATACCGGCAGCGAACGCGACGTCACGCATTGCGAAGCCCTGTCCGATGTCCTGTCCGGAGATTTCACCGGCGGCGCCACCAGGCTCGATACCCTGGCCCATGACGCTCCCCGCAGACCGGAAGAAGACGCCACGGCCGAGGAACGTGCGGATGTCGCCGCCGACGCCGCCCGCGCCTGGCTCGCCGCCGGCCTCGCCCGCCAGGCCGAAGACTCCGCCGCCTACGGTCTCACCCTCGCCCCGGACTCCGTCGCCCTGCGCCTCATCCGGGACCGCGCCCTCCTCCGCCTGGGCCGGCCGGACGCCGCGCTGACCGACCTCACCAGCCTCTCGTCCAACCCGCTTTTCGCGCCGGAAACACATCTGCTGAAAGCTCAGGCCGAACATGAAACCGGCCATTTCGAGGCCGCCCGCGCCGATATCGACACCGTCCTCGCCGTCACACCGGACGACCCGGCCGCCCTGCTGGAGCGCGGCATCATCCGCCAGCGCCTCGGCAATCTCCCCGGCGCGAAAGAAGACTGGGAGCAGGTCGTGGCGCTGTCCCCTGATTCCCACGAGGCCGATCTGGCGCGACAGGACCTGGATGTCCTGGCCTCTGACCCGGATTCCGCCACCGTCCACACGGACACGGCCGCCAACCAGACCACCACCCCGCCCGGACAGGCCGCGCCAGCCCACCCATGAGCCAGCGCATTCTGGTGATCAGGCTCGGCGCGCTGGGCGATTTCGTGCAGTCCTTCCCGGCGTTTCAGGCGATTCGCACCCACCATCCGGATGCCCGCATCACCCTGCTGACCACTGCCCCGTTCCGTTCCCTGGCGGCGGCAAGCCCCTGGTTTGACACCATCGAGACCGATACCCGCCCGAAACTGTCCGACCGGCGCGGCATGAAACGCCTGAAAGCGCAGCTCTCCGGCTTCGACCTGATCTACGACCTCCAGACCTCCGGCCGCTCCACCTGGTATTACCGCCTCGCCGGCCGTCCCGCCTGGTCCGGCATTGCCCGCGGTGCCTCCCTGCCACACGCCAATCCCTGGCGCGACGAGATGCACACCCGCACCCGCCAGCGGGACCAGCTCCGCATGGCCGGCATCGCGGAGGTCCCCGAGCCGGACCTCTCATGGCTCGCGAAACAGGGACCTCTTATCGAAACCCCGTACGCGCTGCTCGTCCCCGCCGCCGCCCCGCACCGCCCCGGAAAACGCTGGCCCGCCGACCGTTACGCCGCCCTCGCCGTCCGCCTGGCGGAACGAGGCATCCGCCCCGTCATCATCGGCACCGCAGAGGATAATGGCCTCGCCGTCACCATCCGCGCCCGCTGCCCGCAGGCCCTCGATCTCACCGGCAAAACCACCCTGCCCGAACTCGGCGGCCTCTGCGCCCGTGCCGCCCTCGCCGTCGGCAACGACACCGGCCCCATGCACCTGGCCGCCGCCATGGGATGCCGGTCGGTCGTCCTGTTCTCGGCCGAAAGCGACCCCGCCCTCACCGCACCGCTCGGCCGCGCGCCCGGACAGGTCAGCGTGATCAGGGTCAACGATATGGCAACTCTTTCCGTGGACAGGGTTGTCTCGGCTACCGGCTGACGCCATTAAAGTCCGCTGTTCGTGAAACGACCGTCAGTAAGGCCGTTTCAGTCTCATCATCGCCTGTATGACCGGAGCGCTCACCATGCCTGCCATAACCCTGCCAGACGGATCCGTTCGCCAGTTTGACGGGCCGGTCACGGGCACGGAGATCGCAGCCGCCATCGGCCCCGGTCTCGCTAAAGCCGCCCTCGCCATCGAGGTCGACGGCCAGCTTCGTGACATCTCCCGCCCGGTCGAACACGACGCGTCCATCCGCTTCATCACCCGCAAGGATGAAGCCTCGCTGGAAATGATCCGTCACGACGCCGCCCACGTCCTCGCCGAGGCCGTGCAGTCGCTGCATCCCGGCACCCAGGTCACCATCGGCCCGTCGATCGAAAACGGCTTCTATTACGATTTCTATCGCAACGAGCCCTTCACCCCGGAAGATTTCCCCGCCATCGAACAGCGGATGCGCGAGATCGTCGCGGCGAAAGAGCCCTTCACCCGTGAGGTCTGGGACCGCAACGACGCCATCAGATTCTTCGAGGACCGTGGCGAGCGCTTCAAGGCCGAACTGATCCGCGACCTTCCTGAAGACGAGCAGATCTCGATCTACCGTCAGGGCGAATGGCTCGACCTCTGCCGCGGTCCCCATCTGCGCAGCACCGCCGATGTCGGTACCGCCTTCAAACTGATGAAGGTCGCCGGCGCCTACTGGCGCGGCGATCACCGTAACCCGATGCTCACCCGCATCTACGGCACCGCCTGGCGCGACCAGAAGGAACTGGACGCGTATCTCCACCAGCTTGAGGAGGCCGAGCGCCGCGATCATCGTCGCATCGGCAAGGAGATGGACCTCTTCCACATCCAGGAAGAAGCCGTCGGCCAGGTCTTCTGGCACGCCAAGGGCTGGCGTCTCTACACCGCCCTGCAGGACTACATGCGCCGCGCCCAGACCCGCGCGGAGTATGAGGAAGTCCGCACACCCCAGCTCGTGGACCGCGCCCTGTGGGAAGCCTCCGGCCACTGGGACAAATACCGTCACCACATGTTCATCGCCACCGTCGAGGATGAGGACAAGACCCTCGCCCTCAAGCCGATGAACTGCCCCTGTCACGTGCAGATCTTCCGCCACGGCCTCCGCTCCTACCGCGAACTGCCGCTGCGCATGGCCGAATTCGGCGCCTGCCACCGCTATGAGCCGTCCGGCGCTCTGCACGGCATCATGCGCGTGCGCGGCTTCACCCAGGACGACGCCCATATCTTCTGCACCGAAGATCAGATCGCGGACGAGACCGTGCGTTTCGTCGCCATGCTCTCGGAAGTCTATAAAGACCTCGGCTTCGAGCATTTCCGCGTCAAATTCGCCGACCGTCCGGAAGCCCGCGCCGGCTCTGACGAAACCTGGGACAAGGCCGAAGCGGCGCTGAAGGAAGCCTGCGAGACCGCCGGTGTCGAATACGAATACAACCCTGGCGAGGGCGCCTTCTACGGCCCGAAACTGGAGTTCGTCCTGCGCGACGCCATCGGCCGCGACTGGCAGTGCGGCACCCTCCAGGTCGATCTCGTCCTCCCCGAGCGTCTCGACGCCAGCTATATCGGTGAGGACAGCGCCCGCCACCGTCCCGTCATGCTCCACCGCGCCATCCTCGGCTCGTTCGAGCGTTTCATCGGCATCCTGATCGAGCAGCACGCCGGCAAATTCCCGCTCTGGCTGGCCCCGGTCCAGGTCGTCGTCGCCTCTATCGTCACGGATGCCGAACCCTACGCGAAAGAGGTCACAGCTCAGCTTCGCAAGGCCGGCCTCACCGTCGAGGCCGATACCCGCAACGAAAAGATCAACGCCAAAATCCGCGAGCACAGCCTGGCCCGCGTGCCCGTCATCCTCGTGGTCGGGCGCAAGGAAGCCGAAGCCGGCACCGTCGCCATGCGCCGCCTCGGCGGCGCCGAGCAGCAGATCCTGCCGCTCGCCGAAGCCGTGACGCTGCTCGCGGAAGAAGCAAAAGCGCCTGATCTGAAACGCGGCTGATCGTCCTTCTGCCGGGGCTGTTCTCAGGGCTCCGCCCCGAACCCCGGCAGGGCCCGCAGGCCCCTGCACCCCGATCTGTTAAATAAAATGGTTTGCAAAGGTCCGCGACCTTTGCCGGGTCCGGGCAGCGCCCGGAAATCTCCCCGCAAAGACCACCGCCTCACAGCGTAATGAATTCAAAAGATTTCTGTGTTTCTGTTCATCTCCTGAATGTCAGGAGCCTGCCGATGAACCCGGTTCTCAAAGTCATCACTCTGGACAGAACGCCCTGGAGATTTGAGGCGTTTCGTCGCGCCAGCCCGAACATCCCGGTCGAGCGGATTTCCGCCTGTGACGGAAGCCGCCTGAATGTCGCGGCCTGTGCGCGCAGCGGCCTGTTCTCCGGGACGCTCCGCTACGGAGCCGGAGCAATGGGCAGCGCCGTCTCCCATATCTCCCTGTGGCAGGACTGCGCGAAGGGTGTCGTCCCGTTCCACATCGCGGAAGATGACGCCCTGATCCGGGACGATTTTTTCAAACAGGCTTCCACCATTCTGAACCGCAGACCCGGCTGGGACATCGTCCTGTGGAGCTATAATTACAACTGGCCCGTCGCGCTCCGCCCCGCGTCAGGCACCGCCCCTGTCGTTCTGAACGGCCCGGACGGCGACCCCGCCAACATCCGCAGTCAGAAAGCGGAATTTCAGGCTGGCCGGAGAGAGCCCGTGCTGCTGCCGCTCATTTCCGCAGCCGGCATTGGCTGTTATTCCATCTCACCGCAGGGCGCCGGAAAACTGCTGAAAGCCTGCCTTCCTCTCGCACAGAAACCGGCCCGCTACGCCCTCGATGCCGGAACGGACTGGATCAATGGCGCGCTGGACGTCGAAATGTCGCGCCATTACGAAAAACTGGAAGCCTTTCTGGCCTTCCCGCCGCTCGCGCTGATGGTGAATGACGAAACCGCTTCCACAATCCGCGGCCGTCATCGCGCTGAGGCCGAGCCTGTGCCCGCGTAACAGATCAGACGACCAGGAGCGCAACGGAGCTTCGTCAGGCTTTCCGCACGAACTCCGATTTCAGGTTCATCGCCCCGATCCCGCTGATTTTGCAGGCGATATTGTGTCCGTCATGACCATCGGTGAGGCGAATATTCTTCACCCTCGTCCCGGCCTTGACCACCAGGGACGATCCTTTGACCTTCAGATCCTTCGTCACGATCACGGAACAGCCGTCTTCCAGCACATTGCCTCCCGCGTCGCGAACCACGTCGTCCGCCGCACCTGTGTCGCTGCCCTCTGCGGCTGTTTCCGGATTCCATTCCAGCCCGCATTCGGGACAGTTCCACAGAGCCCCATCCTGCCAGACATGCTCACAGCCGCATTCCGGACATTTCAGTTCGGTATCCATCATAAAACCTTATTATTTCCCGAAACCGCCCGAAGCAGAAATACGGGACGTGGAATACAGGAAGGCATCCCCTGAAAAACGGCCTGATTTCCGCATCCTGCCGCCGGCGGGGACGCCCGCCACGCCGTCGCTCATACTGTCCCTGACGACCGGCAGAAACCCCAGGGCACGTCCTTATTATTGTTTTCTCTCTTCCTTTTGGCCCTCATCCCGCATACCTCACAAATCTGAAGCGAAGAGGATACCGCCATGAGCGACGATGAAGACGATGTGATCGTAGGATACCTGATCCAGCGCGAGTACGAGGAAGACGAGTTCGATTTCTGGGACCCGGAAAACGAGTGGCAGGACGATCCTAACGAAGCCAAACTCTACGAAACGGAAGAAGAAGCCGAGCGCGACGCAAAGGCTCTCCAGTCCGAAGACGCCTCCATGGAAATCTCCGTCGCCGTCGTGATCGAGGACGACGAAGAGGATGATGAGGACGAAGACGAGGACGAAGAGTAAGACCGCAGGCATATCCGGGCTCTGCCCGGACCCGGCAAAGGTCACGGACCTTTGCAAACCGTTTTATAAACAAACCGGGGCGCAGGGGCGTGCGGTCCCTGCCGGGTTTCAGGGCAGCGTCCTGAGAATGCCGCACGACGTGAAGCGCTGCCCCTGAGGGAAAAACCGGGCTCTGCCCGGACCCGGCAAAGGTCGCGGACCTTTGCAAACCATTTTATAAACAAACCGGGGTGCAGGGGCCTGCGGTCCCTGCCGGGTTTCAGGGCAGCGCCCTGAGAGGAACCCCCACTGGCCCTGACCGGCCCCTCAGAACCCTACCGCACCACGCCAAACTGAAACACGGTCGTGTAATCGAACGTCTCCCCTGGCTGCAGCACCGTCGTCGGAAACTCCGGATGGTTCGGGGAATCCGGATAATGTTCGGCCTCAAAGGCGATGGCGTCGGTCTGGCGGTAGGCTCGCCCGGACGGTCCCGCATATGCGCCATCCAGCGAGTTGGAGGTGTAGACCTGAAGCCCCGGCTGTGACGTCAGCACCGTCAGCGTCCGGCCTGTCGCCGGGTCCTCCAGATGCGCTGCCTGACGCGGTGTCCCGCCATAATCGCCGTTGATCACCCAGTTATGGTCATACCCCCGCGCGAACATCATCTGCGGATGATTGCTGCGCAGCCACTCGCCGATGACATGCGGCTCCCGGAAGTCGAACGGCGTGCCCGCAACCGGTGCAATCTCGCCTGTCGGGATCGAGGTCCTGTCCGTCGTCGCCCGGTAATGCAGCGTCAGCCGGTCTGAATCGTCAAGAATGTAATCGACATGCACCGTCAGCGTGCCGGGGAAGCCCTCGTCGCCATCCGGACTCACCAGAGTCAGTTCGGCGCCGGAAGCATGTGACAGCCCGTCCAGCCGGCGCACGCGCCACAATTTCTTGTCGAACCCGCGCAGACCGCCATGCAGCGAATTCGGCGGCGCCGTGACCGCGACGTGATGTTCCACGCCGTTGAGGGTGTAGGTGCCTTTCGCAATCCGGTTGGCATACCGCCCGATCAGCGCCCCGAAAAACAGACCGCCTTTCGCGCTGTCGACCGCGTAGCCCTTCAGATCAGGGAAGCCCAGGACGATATCGGCCATCGCACCATGCCTGTCCGGGGTCCGGATCGCTGTGATGATCCCACCATAAGATGTAAAACTGACGGTCACGCCATGCATGTTCCGAAGCGTGAAGAGATCGGCCTTTCCGCCATCGGGCAGAGCTCCGAAATCGGCTTTTTCGAAGCGCGGCGCGGCCTCCGCCCGGCCGGGGAAGGTGCCGGAACCAAGAAGCGTCGCGGTCAGGGCGCCAAGTGCGAGACGGGGGGAAAGACCGGAAAAGTGCATGGGCTGAAAATCCTCTGATCCGGATGAGAACATGTCACGAAAGATCTGTTTCCCATGCTGACGAAACTGTGTGCGGCCGCCCGGACCGCCGGTTTACCGTCAGAACGTCAGAGCCGTTTCGAAATCGAGAATATACGCGTTGGGATAACGGTTTGTTCCGCCCGGATGCCAGAGATACTGCATGCCGGGCCGGATCGTCGCCCACGGCGTCGGCCGCCAGCCATAGTTCAGTTCCAGCGAGTTTTCCTGGGAGGGTTTGTAAGCCTGTTCCCCGAGTGACTGCAGATAGCGCGCATAATCCGTCAGTTTCGGATTCACGACGAGAAACTTGCCGCCAAGACTGACCGTGTCATCCGGGCGGCCGGGAAACGTTCCCTTGCGGATGATGCCCCATGTCGCGAAATACGGCGCAAGAGCGGTGCGCGGATCGCCCCAGATGAAGCTGCCGAAAATAACGGTGCCCTGCGCACTGCCATCGTGATCGCGCTGGATCATCTGGTCGCCCTCGAACCAGCCGCCATAACGGCCCCGGACGGATTCATCGGGCAGACTGACCAGGGCCACGTTCGACGGCTCGAAGGTGGTGATGTGCGTGGTGACGATCTTCACCTCGGATGTGTCCCAGTAGCCGCCGACCTTAATGTTTTCGGGCAACGCGCCATGCTCGTCGGTGTCACCGGTTTTCCAGCCGAGCTGAAACGGCAGATAGGTTCCCGTGGAATCGCCGAGGCCCAGTTTCCAGCCATTATGGGTGTTCGAAATCGTGTTATCGACGTTGTAGACGCCGGCGGAGACAAGCAGGCGCTCGGTGCCCAGCGGATAGAGCTTCAGATAAGCGCCGGGATGGGCCGTCGGGTACCAGCCATAGCCGGAATTCATCGCCAGAGACTGTGGCATGCCGCAGACTGCGTTGGTCTGGAACTGACAGTAAATCGACATGCCCCAGTGCGTCGTTGACTGGGCGAAATCGTTTTCCGTGTTGACCCAGCCGGCCTCCATATCGGCATAGCGGCCGAAACGGTGCTCAAGGGACCAGCGCGTCAGACGCACCGTCTCGCCCGATCCGAAAATCTGCTGCACGGAGTCCAGAGCCGGCAGGATCGACGTGCCGAGCCCGAGCCCGGCCCGCTCCGTGATGAGCAGATGCATGATCCCGATGTCGTGTCCGGTCAGTTTTCTGAAATCGATATCGGCTCCAAGCCCGAATTCATGGGCGTAGCGCACCGCCTGCGCCCTGCCGCCGACCGGATTGCCGGAGGTGTCTTCCAGATAATGACCCAGAATGGTGACGCCCCGGTCCTCCAGCCACTGACGGCGGCCGCCCCAGTCTCCGGTCATGGTGCTGCCACGGATCCATTCTTCATAACTTTCCGGAAAAATCCCGTGGTAACCGGGAGAAACCGGAACAGGGGCCGAATGTGACGTCGTGGGGGCGGAGACTGCGGAAGAAGGCCTGACCGTCGCCGGCTGGCGGCGCAGCGGCGTGCGCGAGGCATATCCGCCGGTGCGGGGCGGCGTGCGTTCCGGACTGTCAGGATGGACGGAATCCGCCATGGATGACGGGCCGTGGAAAAAACTGGCCAGACACGTAAAAACGCAATATATTCTCTGATGTTTTGCGATATTCATCCGTTTCGAACGTGCTCCCGGAAGCGGAGTCCACGAAGAGAGAATTCAATAGTCTGAAATATTCCGGGTAAAAAAGTCCATCGGATGTTTCAGGATTAAATTTAACTTCACGCCGGAACTTTATGTCCTGTCCCGAAACCCATACGGCGCATCAGGCGTAAATCGTCGCGGCAAAAGTAGTCGTTGACAAATCAGATGCGGCTCATCTCTTTTCTTACCGATCCATAATGTTCTGAACAGGTTTTTCTTAATGACGACAAGAGCTGACAGGCCGGGCCTCATCCTGGCCGCAACAGCCATCGTAACGGGCCTTCTGGGGCTGATCCTTGCCAGCGGCGGCGGCTGGCTCGCCTCCCTTGGCGGGTCGCTTTACTATGTGATCTGCGGCATCGTGCTGCTCGTCACCGCAGCCCTCCTCTGGAAACGCCGGGCCGAAGCCTGGTGGCTTTATGCCGCTCTTGTCTTCGCGACCCTGATCTGGGCCGTCGCCGAAGCCGGGTTCGATTTCTGGACCCTCGCGCCGCGTGGCGATGTCATTCTGCCGCTTGGCCTCTGGCTGCTTCTGCCTTTCGTCACGAAAGATCTGGGCCGCCGTGCCACGGCCGCACGCCTCCCGCTTGCCGCCGGTATACTTGCCGGCATTGCCGTGTTTGGCTTCGCGCTTACACAGGACCCGCAGGATCTTCCGGGCACCCTGCCGCAGGCCAGCGGTCCGGTCACGCCGGGCGATGCGCAGGAAGTCGCGAACGCCGACTGGGGCGCCTATGGCCGCACGCAGTTCGGTGACCGTTACTCGCCGCTTGCCCAGATCACGCCGGCCAATGTGAAAAACCTGAAAGTCGCCTGGACCTTCCGGACCCATGATCTCAAGGGGCCGCACGACCCCGTCGAGATCACGGCGGAAGTTACCCCGATCAAAATCCATGACACGGTCTATCTGTGCTCGCCGCATCAGATCCTGTTCGCGCTGGATGCCGCCACCGGACAGCAGCGCTGGAAATTCGATCCGAAAATCTCCTTCGACCCGACCTTTCAGCACATGACCTGCCGCGGCGTGTCCTGGGCCGCGACGCCGGTCGAAAACATCTCCACCGATACCGCTCCGGGCGCCACCCCGGGCGTCACTCCGGGCACTGCGCCGGAAGCCGGGCCGGACAGCATCCCGCCCGCGCCTGCTACGCCTGATAACTGCCCGGAGCGCATCTTCCTTCCGACCAATGACGGCCGCCTGTTCGCCCTCAACGCCAAAGACGGCGAGCGCTGCCATGCGTTCGGAAAAGACGGCGTCGTCGATCTGACCGAAGGCATGCCCATGAAGGAGCCGGGCTTCTACGAGCCCACCTCCCCGCCGGTGGTGACCAGCAAGGTTGTCATCATCTCCGGCGCCGTAACGGATAACTATTCGACGCATGAGCCTTCCGGTGTCACCCGCGCCTACGATCTGCGCACCGGCCAGCTTGTCTGGGCCTTCGATCCCGGCAACCCGGACCCGAACGAGATGCCCTCCGCGACGCATCATTTCGTGGCGAATTCGCCGAATTCCTGGATCACCTCCTCCTATGACCGCAATCTGAACCTGATCTACATTCCGACAGGTGTGGCGACGCCCGATATCTGGGGTGGCCGCCGCACGCCGGATCAGGAACGCTATGCTTCCGGTATTCTCGCCCTTGATGCGGATACCGGCAAAAAGGCCTGGTTCTACCAGACGGTCCATCATGATCTGTGGGATATGGACATTCCGGCCCAGCCGAGCCTGGTCGATATCCATCGCCCTGACGGCACGGTCATTCCCGCACTCTATGCCCCGGCGAAAACGGGCAATATCTTCGTGCTGGACCGCCGCACCGGCGCGCCGGTCGTGCCTGCACCGGAAACCGCCGTGCCGCAGGGGGCAGCGCCTGGCGATCATGTCTCGGCCACCCAGCCTTTCTCGGAACTGACCTTCCGCCCGAAGAAGAATCTGACGGACGCCGACATGTGGGGCGCCACGATGTTTGATCAGATGATCTGCCGCATCATGTTCAAGTCGATGCGGTATGAAGGCCCGTTCACGCCGCCGTCCCTGCAGGGCACGCTGGTCTTTCCGGGGAATCTCGGCATGTTCGAGTGGGGTGGTCTCGCCGTCGATCCGGTGCGTCAGGTGGCGTTCGCCAACCCGATCGCCATTCCTTTCGTCTCGCATCTGATCCCGCGCGGTCCGAACAATCCGCCTGAGCCGACCCCGGCCGGTGGCCCTTCCGGTTCGGAAAGCGGTGTGCAGCCTCAGTACGGCACGCCCTATGGCGTCGATCTGCATCCGTTCCTGTCGCCCTTTGGTGTGCCCTGCAAACAGCCCGGCTGGGGCTATGTCGCGGGCATCGATCTGAAGACGAACAAGATCACGTGGATGCATCGCAACGGCACGACGCGCGACAGCTCTCCGCTGCCCTTCGGTTTCAGGGTCGGCATTCCCTCCCTCGGCGGGCCGATTACGACGGCTGGCGGTGTGGCGTTCCTGACCTCCACGGCGGATTACTACATCCGTGCGTATGATGTGACGTCCGGGCAGCAGCTCTGGGAGGATCGTCTCCCGGCCGGCGGCCAGTCCACGCCGATGACCTATGAGCAGAACGGACGTCAGTATGTTCTGACTGTCGATGGTGGTCATGGGTCGTTCGGCACGAAGCTGGGGGATTATGTCGTCACCTATGCTCTGCCGGATCAGAAGGACACGCACTGACGGCTGCTGTTCTCCTCCTGCCTTTTTGGCAGGGGGATTTTCAGAGGGGCTCGTCCCTTTCGCCGGGTAAGAGAGACAGGTTCTCCGGCGCCGTTCGCAAAGCGTGAGATCATGCAGAGCTCTGCCCTGCACCTGGAAGGGGTCGCGGACCCCTTCACCCCTTTAAGCAGGGGGATTATGTCGTTTGCGACTATGCCTGCTTACGCCTGCATGGCGATCGTATAATCGTTCATTTTTATTTTCCGAAAGCAGGCAACGACTTAGCCATTTTATTGGTCTGGTAAAATACACGGAAGGCAGAGCCGCTTTCTTTCACTGTCCCTCGCTTCCTGATACCTGTATTCCGGCTAAGGGAAGTCAGATAGCAACATGTCCATTCTTCCAGAGAGCTGGAAACTCCCATCAGAACTTGATCAGCCCATACCTCGGCAGGTTACCCGGCTTTCAGTGTTCGGTTTTAATTTCCGGGTGACGCTGGGGGTATTTGTCGGGATCTGGGCTTTTCTTGTTGTTATTATATATTTTGTTTCATTCGTTCATTTTCGTAAAATTGAAGAACATGGCATAATTACTTCTGCGACAATTAGCAGCGTTTACATAATAAAGAAACGCCGTGGGGTTGTTTGCGGCATCGACTACTCTTTTCAGTCAGATACAGGCCGTCTCATCTATAAAAACGGTTCAGGAGACCGCATGCCGCCCTGTAATCACAGGGTCGGAGATTCAATCCCGATCATTTATCTTCCCAGGGAGCCGGCTGGAAACCGTCCTCTTGCCAGCCTGGAAGACTCAAAGCATTCCCTGTTCGCACTATACATGGGACTGGCTGCTTTCTTTCCTGCCATTACCGGTCTGGCGATTACACTCACAGTTATACGGCAGCGCAGGGAGGTCGATTTACTCCGATACGGACATGCCACACAGGGCCGGATCAGAAACACAGAAATCCGACGTAAGCGTTATCGTCGGATCCTTCGTGTATTTTACGTTTATCGCGATGCCGATGGAAAAACACATGAGCATCATCGTGATTTCGAACTCGCTTCGGGGGACAACGGCGCCTCCATTCTCGAAAGAGTTTATAACAACACAACCGTGCTTTATTACCCGGATAATCCCTCCTCAGCTTTTCTCTATCCAGCTGATTTAGTGATATGCAGCAAAAACGATAAACCGAGGAACGGAGTGTCCGGGGCTGAGGGATGAGACTGACCTTCCTGAATAGTCTGTCAGCTATATGCGCGGACGGCAGACCGAATACGCTCTGATGTGAGACACTGATGGGGGTTTCCGTCTGCCCCATGGCGGACAAATCGATTCTTCATAAACAGGGTAACAACCGCTCTCACACCTTTTGTTTTTGGCAGTAAGCGGACGCAGGACCGGGTATGAGAAAAATATCGCTTAGGAAAGTCTGTCGGCAGGATGCAGAAGAGCTTATTAAAGCCAATACTGAGAACCGTCTTTATCACGCTCCCTGGGTTCAGCCTTTTATAACTCAGGAAGGCTTTGATACCTGGTTCGATGAGCAGATGTCTGGCGCCAATATAGGGTTTATAGCCCGAGACCCGGATACCGGAAGTATTACAGGCGTTACGCATCTCAGTCAGATTTTTATGAGGGGCTTTCAAAATGCTTATCTGAGCTATTATGGAATGATCAGGTTCGCCGGACACGGGTTGATGACGAAAGCCGTGCGCCTGACAGTGCAGGCTGCTTTCAATGACGTGGGATTGCATCGCCTGGAAGCAAATATCCAGCCCGAAAATATGAAATCCATAGCGCTCGTCCGAAGACTCGGATTCCGTAATGAAGGATTTTCCCCGCGTTATCTTCGCATAAACGGAGAATGGCGCGATCATGAGCGTTGGGCATTGCTACGGGACGAACGTTAATTTTCGAGCGTTTGCCAGTCCCCATTTCCTGTGCTCAGGCCTCATTCTTTGAGATAGAAGATGAAGCTTGCTGTGAAGTGGATTGCTGACATGAATGTATGAGCACACTCCTCCACGAGTGCCTGCAAATCGCAAAGCGCTGCTCAGCTCAATGAATTAACAGGTCCTGAGTCTGGTTTACTTTCGCCCTGTTCTGTTGACTCTGCATATCATAATTCGCGAGTAACACCCGGCACAAATAACCGCCAGCCAGAACCATCCAATGAGCAATAGTGGAACCCATACAAACAAAAAACCAAATACAAATTTTATATTATCCGCATGAGAATGCGTATTATAAAAATATTTAAAATGCGTTGCATGCACATATAAGAGAAATAAAATACTCAATGTCGATAATATCGACACGACTTAAATAATATATATGTCAACCCACCCAGGTTATCGGCAACGTATACTTTCGGAAATAAAGTTCTTATGCCTCATGATAATCCAGAGAATAATTTTTTGAAAACTTTCTCATGATGAAAATACAAATTGACACGGCAACATTTAAAAATACTATTTTCTATAAAATTTCATCAATAGTAAAATCTGCGGTACACAGAAAATAAGCCATAAAATTTCCAAAATATTATCGTATGTAATTCGTTAAATCCTGAATTTTTAAAGAACATCTCCCGTAAATAAGGAATTTATGTATTTTGCAAGTAAAATTCTGCTTTGTTTCGGCAGGGCGCCCAGCACCTTCACCGCATGATAATTTAACAAACCGGTTTGCAAAGGTCCGCGACCTTTACCGGGTCCGGACAGCGCCCGGCTCTTCCCGTCAGAACACTCCCCACAACACCGATTTCCATGCAACCGATTGCCACTAACAGACCGGTCACCCCTCAGGCCGACTCCCGCACAGCCAGACGCGGCGCAAGCGAGACAAGACGCGGAGCGGTGATCCGCCCCTTGAGGAAATCGTCGAGCATCCTCACCCCCGCGCGACCGATTTCCGCCGATGGCTGCACGGCGGTCGTGAGCGCCGGGGTGATGAAGGCGGTGTAGTCAAGCCCGTCATAGCCGGCGACGGCGACATCGTCCGGCACACTCAGCCCGGCCTGGCGAACGCCCTGCATGAAGCCGATGGCAAGGGCGTCACAGCAGCAGATGGCGGCGGTAGGCCGCTGATCCAGGGCCAGAAAACGCCCCGCCGCCGCAAATCCGGACGCCAGATCGAAAGGCCCTCCCTCGATCGGAACCAGCCCATCCTGCAGGCCGAGCGCCGTCAGACGGTCGCGGACAGCCGCGTAACGGCGCACTTCATGATAAACGCCGGGCAGCCCCGCGATATAGGCGAAAGACCGGTGGCCAAGTCCGGCGAGATGATCGACGACCGCCACAAACCCCTCTTCCTCCTGGGCGACGACGCTGCTCAGCCCCTCGGAAGTGAGATCGTGCATAACGCTGATCACGGGCGGCGCCGGACCGTCCTTATGCCCCGCCACGGCCCGGTCCCATTTCTCAGTGGCGATCAGAAGAATGCCATCCACCGTATGATTGTGCAGAAAACGCATGACGTCGGCCGTAGGGATCGGCTGCCCGGTATGTGAGTGAATCATTACGCTCAGACCGAGAGACTCCGCCTCATCGCAAACACCGAGAAGGACTTCGGTAAAGACAGGCGAAATAGCCTGCCCGGTGAAATTCGGGGCCAGCACCATGATGGTTTCCGTGGTGCCGCGGCTCAGATTGCGGGCGGCGATATTGCCCATATACCCCAGATCGGCGGCGACTTTCTCCACCAGACGGCGGGTTTCGGCGCTGACACGGCCCGGTCGCGTCAGCGCCCGGCTGACGGTCGAGATGTTGAGACCGGTTTTTTCCGCCAGATCCGCCAGAGTTATTCGCTGCGCCACGCTGCCCTCCCGTTGCGATGCTGTTCTCTGCCATCGTCAGCCATTTCTATCCAGCGCCGTCTGCTTTCTGCGCCGATCTCCATCCCTGCCGAGCACAACAGAAATCCGCCCGGATCAGATCAGGCCGGAGAATCGACGCTGCAGTTCCATCCTCAGATCATTACGAAGAAGAAAACTTTTTCTTTCCTTCCGGAACCGAATCGGTATATGCAGGTTATGGCAATCGCTTGCCATAACCTTCTCCGATGCCTTTGCCGTCATTCAGACGGCAGGCCCGATCGCAGGACACTCAGTGATGATGCTTTGCCGGCCCGACGCGCCCTCTCCGGATCATCGGATTTTGTCGTACAGGGCGTCGCGCCTGCCACTTCTCCGCCTGTTCCGCGTAACTCTTACGGCGTCCACCGCGCTCGCGCTGTATACCGGCGCCGCCTTCGCAGCCGCGCCGGAGGCTGCCGGATCATCAGCTCCAAAAGCGACGCCCTCATCCGCCGCATCAGGAAAGATGCCAAAGGCGCAAGCTAAGCTCTCTCATCAGCCTCGTCCGGCAGCGAAAACCGCACCGGCATCCGGCAAGGCCGCCGGACAGCGCTATGCCGCCACGGGTATCGAAGAGGTGACGGTCACTTCCCAGAAACGCGCGGCCTCGGCTCAGAAAACGCCGATTTCCATGAGCGTGTGGAAGGGGAAAGATCTGCAGACGCTGGGCATCAGCAATCTGGAGGCGCTCAGCACCGTGGCGCCGGATATAAATTTCCTCCAGACGGAAGGGCAGGCGGTGATTACGATCCGTGGCATCTCCAGCCACGACACCAGCGAGATCGGCGATCCCGCCGTGGCGATCGCGACGGACGGTGTTTACACAAACCGTGGCTATTCCTTCAACAACAGCTTCTATGACCTTGACCGGATCGAGATCGAGCGCGGCCCGCAGGGCACTCTGAGCGGCAGAAACGCGGTCGGCGGCGCCATCAATCTGATCACCGCGAAGCCGACAAAGAAGCAGGAAGCAAACGCGAAGGTCGAGTTCGGCAATTACGGCGCCATCAATTCCTGGGCGATGGTCAATCAGCCGATCTCCGACAAGGTGCAGATCCGGGCGGCGTTCAACTCAACCCATCACGAAGGCTACCGCGATCTGGGGAAATCAGGATACGGTGACGGCGCGAACGATGTCTCCGGCCGCCTGACCCTCGCCTTCCAGCCTTTCAAAGGATTTTCCGGCAATATTTCCTATCAGGGAACCCATATCGGCGGCGCCGGCCAGGCAGTCTATAACGTGTCGTACCGCTTCGGCGCGGATGGGAACCTGCTGACATCGCAGCCTGACCTGCCCTCCGGCAATCCGCGCCATCTCCCGATCCCGACAACGCCGCAGGTTTCCACCCTGGACAATGCCCTGCGCTGGAACTTCGATTATAAACTGCCTTACGTAACGCTGAGCTATCTCGGCGGTTATGACGCGACGAATTATAAAGAGGTCAACGATTCCAGTTCGAATGTGTCCTATTCCCGTCAGATCGAAACGTGGAACGCGAACGAGCACCCGAAGACGCAGAATCAGGAATTCAGAATTTCGTCCGATGAAAATTACAAATTCTTCTGGACGACCGGGATCTATTATTTCAAGGAAAATAACAGCCTGACCAGTTTCGACGCCATCCCGGTGGATGACGCCTGGGGGCGTTCGCTGATCTTCAATTACAATACGCTGGCGCGGTCGCTGGCGTGGTACGCGCATGGCACCTGGAAAATCCTGCCGACCCTGCGTCTCACCGGCGGCGTCCGGTATAACTGGGATTCAAAAACCCGTTCAGGAAACATCATGTTTCCGACGGACTCATCCAGCCTTCCGTATAACTACATCACCTCGCCCAATTACGGGCATGCGTCCTGGACCAAGGCCACATGGCATGCCGGCATCGAGTATGACATTACGCCGCGCAATATGGCGTATTTCAAGGTCGATACCGGCTACAAACCGGGCGGCTTTACCGATCTGAACGCCTATAATCCGGAAAATGTGCGTTCCTACGAACTCGGTTTCAAAAATCGCTTCTGGCATAACCGGCTTCAGTTCAATATCTCAGGTTTCTGGGAAGACTATACCGGCCAGCAGGTAAGCCAGATCATCAACAATCTCGGTGGTGGCGGCGAGATTATCGACAATGCGGGCTCCAGCCGGATTTATGGCGTTGACCCGAACCTTGTGCTCCAGATCCCGCATGTCGGCCAGTTCGATTTCGATTTCCAGTGGCTGCATGCACGGTTCAGAGATTTCTCTGTCGCCGTACAGAAGCCGATGGCTGACGGAACATCCGCGATCATAATGCAGCAGTTTTCCGGCAATCAGCTGCCTCAGGCGCCGAATTTCTCCGTCGGCGCCGGCTTTACCCGTTATTGGACCGTGCCATCCGGCCGGGTCATGACCCAGATCCGGACCCGGTTCCAGTCCTCAAACTATTTCTACTTCACAAACACGGGCGATACGAAGCAGCATGCCTACACCAACACCACGGCGCTGGCGGAATATTTCCCTGATATGGGACACTGGCACGCCCAGGTCTTCATAAGAAATCTTGAGAATAGCAGAATTTTCACTTACGCGGCGGAAAACGGCTACGCGAACGCGTATACCTATTCCTTTGCCGCCCCGCGCACTTTCGGAGGCTCGATCTCGGTCGATTACTGAGAGACTGTTTCAGAAGCCTGACCCTGAAACCTCGGGTTAATTACAAAGAAATTTTTGGTGAAGCTTTTTGAAAAAAGCTTCAGAAGACGCCGCCTTTTTGAAAAAAGGCGGCACCCAAAAACTTTTATTATTTTACAAAAGGCTTTAAACGGAGCAACCCGCTCCGCTCCCTGACCGGGATCAAAGGGACCGCGTCCCTTTGTGGGGTTCGGGGCAAAGCCCCGTAACCCACCATGTATCCGGCTCACTCTGCCGGAGCCAGACCCGTCATTCAGTGAGCGATCGGACAGCCGCCCGAAAGACTGTCAATCATTCCGCCGGCATCGAAATAATGCTCAAGCCGGGTGATCTTCAGTTCATCATTGAGCGTCGCCAGTGTCGCCCCATGAATATCAAGCAGAGTTCCGTCGCCCTTGTGACCGTTGAACTCCCCGTTCTGAAGACCCCAGTGCCGCCATGTCAGTGTCGCCGTCGGCAGATGGGCCTTGAGTGTAAGCAGCTCCCAGAGAAAACCGGTGCGAAACGCGTTGTGAAACGCAGCTTCCGATTTTTCATAGTTACTTTCGGAAGCGTTGTAGTTCGCCCTGTCTCCGATAAAAAGATTGTAGCCACCCTTCGCCACAAGATCCTGAACCGTATATTCGCGGCTGCCATTAACCGTCATCCGGAAGACTTTCGGATCGATCGAAATCCAGTCTTCAGGATTCGCTTTGTTGGTCGCTTCCATCTCGAAGACACGGACCAGATTGGTGATCGTCTCCTCCAGACTGCCCGGTTCGAAATGCATCTGACGTTCGTCAGCAAGACGCTTATTCGTAAACGCATAGCTCGGCGCGCCGTAGCGCCAGACATTTTCAGGTGTCGCCTCAATAACGGCCTCGCGATCCTGTAGCCACAAAGGGGCGCTCTCACTCATCCGGAAGTCCTTCCTGTTGTGACCAGCAGCCGATCACACGGTAATGTTCGTAATCCAGAATGATTACATCTTCAGGAAGATCAGATTTTCTTAACTTACTGACAATGATTTTTTGTGAATATGTTCATTTCCTGAACCGGTTCATTGTCTATATTTATATCCTTATCGTAAAATTAAAGAAAATATCTGACGGCTGAAGCCTGATGCATCAGTGAGGTAGACAGGATAAGGTTCTGATACTGAGGAACCCCGCCAGCCGCAAAACGCACCCCGCGACAAACCTTTGATAAAACCAGAAGTTTTTGGGTGCCGCCTTTTTTCAAAAAGGCGGCGTCTTCTGAAGCTTTCTGAAAAAAGCTTCACCAAAAACTTCTTTATAATTAACCAGAGATTTCAGGACCATGCTTTGAAACAGTCTCTGACGCACGCAGGACTGAACTGTATCAGGACAGTGGAAACACTTCCTCAGCCCCGCCATTTCCCGATCAGATATGAATACTCGCCGAAACCCGGTTTGCGCCGCTTTCTGTTCCACACAGCCCGCCAATCAGGCTTTCAGAAATGATCCGACGGCCCGCCCGCCTCACTGCGCGGGCGGCGAGGACACAACCGCCGTCGGAACTTCGCTGAAGCTGTTATTGCTGCGGTCGATATCCGGAATCACGCGGTCAGGATCGAGAATGGCGGTGCGGATCGCCTGCGTGCCCGCGATCTGAAGCGTAATCTCATTGCGCAGCAGCCACGTCTCCGTCGGAATGGTGATCCGGGCGGAACTCCCGTCCATCCAGGTGACCTGAAGAACAACCGGCAGCGGAAGCCAGCCCTTGCTGACAACACGGATCAGCGCACCCTTCGCCGGGTCCCTGTCGACATAGCTGACACCGCCAACAGCATAATCCGGCGCCCAGTTGTTGAAATACCACCCGCGCCAGAACCAGGAGAGATCCTCGCCGGCTTCGCTGTTCATCAGACGGAAGAAATCGGACGGGGTAGGGTGATGGAATGCCCAGGTGGCAATGTAGCGGCGGAAGGCACGGTCGAAGCGTTCCGGACCGAGGATCTGTTCGCGCAGAAGCGTGAGACCATAGGCCGCCTTGAAGTAGGTGACCGGATGGCGATATTTTTCCGGCACCGTCTCCACCGGCGCCATAAGAACCGGCGCCGCGGGATCTTTCAGAACTTTTATAATGTCGTCCGCCGGTTTTCCGGTATCCGGAGCATATTCAGCGTCGCGCTTCGGAGCGAATTCGCCCTGACTGAAATGATCCGAGGCATAGACGTCGATAAAGGTGTTAAACCCCTCGTCCATGAACGCATTCCGCCGTTCATTCGACCCGACGATCATCGGGAACCAGCCATGGCCAAGCTCATGGGTCGTGATCCAGAACAGTTCCGCATCACGATCGTCCATGCCGTCAAAGACAATCCCGGGATATTCCATGCCCGCGCCATGACCCGCGGCATTGATCGCGTTGGGCCACGGATAAGGATACCATTTCTCCGAGAAATACTCGATCGCGTGCTTGACGTAGGAGGTCGAGCGATCCCACGCATGGGAGCCGATGCCCTCGACCGGATAAACCGACATGGCAAGACGCGGACCCGCAGGTTTGTCGGGAGCCGGCGAGACAGGGGGCAGATCGAGTTTCGCCGCATCCCAGAGGAAAGCCGCCGAGGCCATGAAGGCAACATCGCGGGTATTGTTCATGCGGAAATGCCAGGTCTTCGTGGCAGGCGCCGCCGGCCGGGCATCGGCGCTGTCCGTGCGCGCCGGTTCGGCAGGTTTCGCCGTCTTTGCGTCTCTGCTCTCCGGAACGGGTGCCGGTGCAGGCGCGGCGGCGGCCGGTGGCGCCGTGGCCGCCTCGACCTCGGCCTGGGTACGGATCATGACACGCTGGTCGCTTTTCGCGGCCTGGGCGAGACGGTCCTGCTGTTCGCGGGTCAGAACCTCGGCCGGATTGAGGAGTGCGCCCGAGCCGGCGACGATAAAGTTCGCCGGCACGGTCACGCTGTAATCGATATCACCGTAATCGAGATAGAATTCCTGACCGAGATAGGGCGCGGTATCCCAGCCACGAATGTCGTCATAGACGTTCATGCGGGGATAGAACTGGGCGATTTCGTAAATATCGCCGTTCCTGCTCGGTGTTACCGCTGTGCGCCCACCCCATGGACCAGGAATGGTGTAGTGCCAGACAACGTGCAGCCTGAGCCGGCCGCCTTTCTGAAGCGGCTGCGGCAGTACGGCCTGCATGCGCGTGTCGGAAATGACCGGGACGATGGGCGCCGTTTTGCCGTCCTCGCCAACGGAGACGCTCTCGACCACCATGCCGTCAGTGTGGTGGGTGTGCCGTTCGGGCGAGGAGAAATCGGCCCGCGACCCTTCGCGGTAAATATTCTGGTCGAGCTGGAGCCAGAGGACGGCCAGATCGTCCGGGCTGTTGTTGGTATAGGTAATGACCTCATTGCCGGTAACGGTTTTGTTGGCCGGGTCGATCGTGACTTTGATGTCGTAATCGGCCCGGTTCTGCCATGCGGCGGGACCGCGCAGCCCGCTTCCGGAGCGATACGCGTCAGGCGCATCAGGCCAGGCCAGCGCCGCGAAAATCCGCGCGGGATCAGGCTGTGGCAGCGCAACGGGAGCCCCGGAGGTCGCGCTGCCGGAGTTCGGGGCAGGAGTCGCTCCGGCAGAAGCCGCATCTGCAGGAGCGTCATCGGCCCGGGCGGAAAGGACGGGACAGAACAGGCTGACGGACCCTGCCAGTGCGGTCGCGGCCAGAAGCGGGACAAGGCCGGTGCGTCGCGGCTGACATGCCCCGGCGGGGGGACGGATGCGAGAAAGGGCAGGCAGGGACTTCACAAGGCTCACTCCGGACCAGGCAACACGGCCATGTTCATGCGTTAAGGTGCTACCGCACTGACCGGTTCCGTCAAGACAGGGCTCAGAGACCGTTTCAAAAACCCGCCTGTCAAATCTCCGGCAGATTATAAAAAGTTTTTGGTGAAGCTTTTTTCAAAAAGCTTCAGAGAACGCCACCTTTTTGAAAAAAGGCGGCACCCAAAAACTTTTACTGTTTTTTATCAATTGCTTATCGCAGAATGCCCTCTGGTCCTGGCTGAAGCGAACAGGTGACTGGGACTCAAAAAACATAACACCATCAGTTTGTTATGAGACTTTTTATGCGTTGAAGGCTTTCGAAACAGTCCCTTATGCTCAGGCGCTGCACAGGCAGGAGTTTATAATGGCTTTCCGGGTCGGAACCGCAGGCTGGAGTATCGCCACACCGCTCGCAGCCTCGTTTCCGGACGAGGGCACGCATCTCGTCCGGTACGGCCGGCGTCTGCCCTGCGCCGAGATCGACAGCTCGTTCTGGCGTCCTCACCGCCGGACGACCTATGAGCGATGGGCGGCCAGCGTCCCGCCGGATTTCCGGTTTTCCGTCAAAATGCCGCGTGTCGTCACGCATCAGAAGCGACTCACGGAAACGGGTGACGACGTGAGCCGCTTTCTCGATGAGAGCGCCGGCCTCGGCGACCGTCTCGGCGTCCTGCTCGTTCAGCTGCCGCCGGGAGGCCGGTTCAGCCCGGAGATCGCGGCGTCGTTTTTCGACGATCTTCGCCGCCGGTTCGACGGAATGATCGCCTGCGAGCCGCGTCACAAAGGATGGTTCACTCCGGAGGCGGAGCAGTTGCTGACGGACCGCCGGATCGCCCGCGTCGCAGCCGATCCGGCGCCGGCACCGGGCGCCGGAGAACCCGGCGGCTGGCGGGGCCTGACATACCGGCGTCTGCACGGATCGCCGGAAATGTATATCTCGGATTATTCGCCCGAGAGACTGGCCGCCTTCGCCACACAGCTGCGCGAAGACCCCGCTGATGAGATCTGGTGCATCCTCGACAATACGGCGCGGGGCTGCGCGCTGCCAAATGCGCTCACCCTGTGGGCAGATGTCGCCCCCACCGCCGGCCCGCCTGGAAAAAGCACTCAGGGAGAATAATCGACGCGGGCTCTGCCCGCACCCGGCAGGGACCGCAGGCCCCTGCACCCCGGCCAGCCGCAAAGAGTCCCACGATAACGCTATGATAAAAACAAAAGTTTTTGGGTGCCGCCTTTTTCCAAAAAGGCGGCGTCCCCGAAGCTTTCCGAAAAAACCGTGACCGTATTTCGCAAACAAAAGACAAAGGCCTCTCCCTTCCACCCGCTTCATTAACAAACCGGGATCAAAGGGACCGCGTCTCTTTGCGGGGTCCGGGGCAAAGCCCCGAAAAGCACCCTAGTTTCAGGCCCATTTCAGGCATTGTCTTCCGCTGACGGAACGAACATCATCCGCCCCATGATCCGACGTCCTCTTCTCGCCGCCTTTGGCCTCGCCATCGTGCACGGCGCCATCGCCGCCTCCGCGCCCGTCCTCCCCACCCCGGCCACGCCGGCCGCCGCCTCCGATGTCGCGGCCACAAGCCGGCATTTCGAAGCCATCCGCGCCAGCCCGGAACAGCTCCTGCCGTTTCTGCGCGCGTTTCCGAAAGGAAGCGACCTGCACAATCATCTGGTCGGCGCCATCTACGCCGAGCACATGATCGACTGGGCGACGCGCGATCAGCTCTGCATCAATCCGGAAACCGGCGCCATCGGCCCGGCCCGATGCACGCCCGGCCTGCGGGGCACACGGGAAGGCATGGCGGCCTCGGCCATCGCGGCCGATCCGGCTCTGTACGGGCACGAGGTCGATACGCTCTCGATGCGGAATTTCGTCCCGACACCGAATGACCGGTCCGGCCACGACCATTTCTTCTCGACCTTCGACCGGTTCATGCCCGCGACATTCGCCCATAACGCCGACATGCTGGCCGACGCGCTGAATCAGGCCGGATACGACCACGTGCATTACGTGGAGCTGATGATTTCACCGCAGCTCATGCCGGTCGCCACGCTCGGCGCATCGACCCCGGTGACGGGCGCGGCGGATTTCGGCGCCGCGATCGACGCCTTTTCGCCGCGCTTCGCCCCGATGATCAGAGGCGCCCGCGACGAGACGGACGCCATGGAGCACGGAGCCCGCGCGCTGATGAAATGTGGCACCCCCGCCGCCACGCCGGGCTGTGACGTTTCGGTGCGGTACCTCTACCAGACCGTGCGCACGATGCCGCCGGGCATGGTGCTGGCGCAGCTGGCCTTCGGCTACGCGCTGGTGCAGGCGGACCCCCGTTTCGTGGGGATCAACATCGTCGCGCCGGAGGATAATCCGGTGGCGATGCGCGACTACGCGCTGCACATGCAGATGTTCAGAACCCTCTCGGCCCGTTCGCCGTCGGTGAAACTCTCCCTCCATGCCGGCGAGCTGGCCAGCGGTCTGGTTCCGCCGGAAGGAATGCGGGACCATATCCGCCAGGCAGTGGAAATCGCCGGCGCGAAACGCATCGGGCATGGCGTGGACGTCATGCAGGAGCGCGACCCGTACGGCCTGCTGGCCGAAATGGCGAAGCGTCGCGTGATGGTCGAGATCAATCTGACCAGCAATGACGAGATTCTCGGCGTGAAAGGCGCCGCGCACCCGCTGATGTCCTACCGCGCGCAGTCCGTGCCGGTCTCGCTCTCGACGGACGATGAAGGCGTGTCGCGCAGCGATCTCACGAATGAATACGTGCGCGCCGCACAGACCTATCCCCTGTCCTATGACGATCTGCGGGATCTCTCCCGGACCGGGCTGGAATACGCTTTCATCCCCGGCGACAGCCTGTGGTCCTCCACCCGCCCCTGGCATGTGACAGCGGCCTGCTCCGGCATCGCTCCTGACACCAGAGCTCCCGAAGGCGCCTGTCACGATCTGCTGGCCCACAGTGAGAAAGCCCGGCTGCAATGGGCGCTGGAAGCCGATTTCGCCCGTTTTGAACATGCGGTTGCAACCGGCGAGGCGCCCCGGGACTGACCGGGCGCCCCCTCGTCATGCCCATTCGTCATGCCCACTCGTCATGCTGGTTCATCATAAGGAATATTCTCCGATGCGTCTGACTTTTCCGGTGCTCACCGCCTTCGCGCTGAGCCTGTTCGTCCTCCCGCAGGCCCGGGCGGAGGAGGCGAAAATCCCGGTTCGCGTCGTCGTGGTGACGACCTTCGAACTCGGAAAAGACAGCGGCGACATGCCGGGCGAATTCCAGAACTGGGTCGAGAAACTGCCGCTCGGCACGGAAATCCCGGCTCCCGGCACGGATCACGGCGTGATGCGCTACAATCCGTCGCTGCAGGTGCTGGGCCTGGCGACCGGCGAGGGACCGGAACATATGGCGTCCGCCATGACCGGACTCGTGCTCGACCCGCGCTTCGATCTGCGTAAGGCCTATTTCGTCCTCGCCGGAATCGGCGGCATCGACCCGAATTTCGGCCCCGTCGGCGCGGCCGTCTGGGCGCCGCATGTCATCAATGGCGGCCTCGCGCATATGGTCGACGCGCGCGAGATCCCGAAAGACTGGCCGGACGGATTTCTCCCCGTCCAGGGCGCCTCGCCGTCGCTGAGCCCGGTGCCGCCGCTGCATTCGCAATGGGGCGATATGGGCTACACGCTCAATCCCGGCCTCGTCGCCTGGGCGTATCAGCTCACCCGCGACATTCCGCTGCCTGACACAAAGGGACTGCAGACCAGCAGAGCCCGGTATCACGGCTACCCGCAGGCGCAGCTCCCGCCAAAAGTGATGACCGGCGACACCCTGTCCTCGGAAACTTTCTGGGCCGGCGAGCGGATGAACCGCTGGGCGGAGCGCTGGGTGAAATACTGGACGGAAGGGAAAGGCGTCTTCGCCACGACGGCCGAGGAGGATATCGGCTTCATGCAGGCCCTCACGGCACAGGCCCGCGCCGGCCGGGTCGATATGAACCGGGTTCTGATTCTGCGCACGGCCAGCAATTACGACATGCCGCCACCGGGCCGGACCGTGGCGGAAATGCTTAAGGAAGAAACCACGGAGGCCGGATTCTCCGGCTTCATCCCGTCACTCGACGCCGCGTACCGCGTCGGCAGCGTGGTGGTGCGGGAGCTGGCCACGCGATGGGACCGGTATCAGGACACCATTCCGACCGCGCCGTAAAATCCCGCCCGGATCATCGGGCCTGAACCGCGCACCCCGCCCCGGCACCTCCCCGGGTTCAGCAAACCGGGATCAAAGGGACCGCGTCCCTTTGCGGGGCACGGGGCAAAGCTCCGAAAATCCGCTTCGCAGTTCTTTGCAAAGCATAAAGACGCCCGGCTTCAGGAGGGCGTTTATGTCTTTTGCAAGCAGGAGACAGAGCAGGGCTCTGCCCTGCACCCGGAAGGGATAACATATCCCTTCACCCATTTAATTTAACAGTCCGGGATCAAAGGGGCCGCGCCCCTTTGTGGGGTTCGGGGCAAAGCCCTGAAAAGCCATCCTGTCTGTAACTGCAAAGCATACAAACGTCTTCAGAAGACCTCCGGCAAAGCCAGTCCTCCCGGCCGGCCCCGCAAAGCATACAAACCGCCTCCCCGAAGCGGCTCGCGCAGGAGTGTTTTCATAAAGCAATTTTATATAGCATAGTGCATATACCGCATCGGGATGACGCCAGCAGGGTGCGGAAAACCGGGGAACAGACGTGCCGACCACCGACCGCCACGACCACAGCCTGTCCGAGGTGTTCGCCTCCGTAAGCGTGCCGGGTGCCGACGCCTCATGGCTGCGCCGGTTCCTCGCCTTCGTCGGCCCCGGCTATCTCGTCTCGGTCGGCTACATGGACCCCGGCAACTGGGCGACGGATCTGCAGGGCGGATCACGGTTCGGTTATACCCTGCTCAGCGTCGTCCTGCTCTCCAACCTGATGGCGATCCTGCTCCAGGCCCTCTCCGCGCGCCTGGGCATCGCCACCGGCCACGACCTCGCCCAGGCCTGCCGCGCGCACTTCCCGCGCGGCCTTAACCTCGTGCTCTGGGTGGCATGCGAACTGGCCATCATCGCCTGCGATCTGGCCGAAGTCATCGGCACGGCCGTCGCCCTGCAGCTCCTGTTCGGCCTGCCGCTGCTCGCCGGCGCCCTGATCTCAGCCCTGGACGCGTTTCTCGTCCTCCTGCTGATGGGCCGCGGTTTCCGCTACATCGAAGCCTTCATCATCGCATTGCTGACCATCATCGCCGTCTGTTTCGCCGTACAGCTCGTCATGGCCGCGCCGCCCGTCGCGGAGATGCTGCGCGGGTTCATCCCGCGCACGCGGATCGTGACGGACAGCGCCATGCTCTATATCGCCATCGGAATCATCGGCGCGACCGTGATGCCGCATAATCTCTATCTGCACTCCTCGATCGTGCAGACCCGCGACTACCCCCGCACCCCCGCCGGAAAACGGGAAGCCATCCGCTTCGCCACCCTCGACAGCACGATCGCCCTCACCCTGGCACTGTTCATCAACGCCGCCATCCTGATCGTCGCCGCCGCCGCGTTCCATACCAGCGGTCACAGCGACGTGGCCGATATCGCCGACGCCTACCATCTGCTGACACCGATCCTCGGCGCCGGCATCGCATCCACCCTGTTCGCCGTGGCGCTCCTCGCCGCCGGCACGAACTCGACCATCACCGGCACCCTCGCCGGACAGATCGTGATGGAAGGCTTCCTGCGCCTGCGAATGCCCGGCTGGGCCAGACGCCTGCTGACCCGCAGCCTCGCCATCGTCCCGGTCGTGATCGCGACCCTGTTCTACGGAGACCGGAGCGTCGATCAGCTTCTCCTGTTCAGTCAGGTCGTCCTGTCGATGCAGCTCCCTTTCGCCGTCATCCCGCTGGTCTGGTTCGTCTCCCTCCGTAGCCTGATGGGAGAATTCGTCATCTCCCGCCGCCTCGCCGTCGCCGCCTGGCTGGTGGCGGCGATCATCCTGGTGCTGAATTTCCTGCTGCTTTACGGAAGCCTCGCCGGATAGACCGGACCTCATTCCCCCTGACCTTGTCAGTCGTCATGGATTCCGGAGGAGTGCTCCGGGCTTTCCCGCAGTATGGGAAGCAGGTTTTCGGGGCTTTGCCCCGCACCCCACAAAGGGACACGGTCCCTTTGATCCCGGTCTGTTCAATAAGCGGGGGTGGGACGGAGTCCTGCCTTCCGTCTGCAAAAGATATTAAGAGACTGTTTCAAAAGCCTTAAATGCACAAAAAAAACATAACAAACTGATGTTGTTATGTTTTTTACCCGCTCATTCGCTCGCCTCAGCCAGCTTCAAAAAACACCCCACGACAAACCATTGATAAAAAACAAAAGTTTTTGGGTGCCGCCTTTTTTAAAAAGGCGGCGTTTTCTGAAGCATCCTGAAAACCTTCACCGGAAACGTCTTTATCATTGGACCGGAGATTTCACGATCAGGCTTCTGAAACAGTCCCTGAACGCCGGCAATAACCGGATCATACCGTTCACGGACACGACCTTATACACCCTCATGCCAGACAATACCCGCCAGCCCGAAAGCCAGATCTCACATCCCGCCCACTGGTCACGCCGCGAAAGCTGCGTTAGCAGCATTCCATGAGCGTATCCCTTCGCAACAGGTTTCACCTGCTGGCCGCCTGGCTACTGGTCCTGCTTGCGCTTCTGGTGCGCCTGTCCTCCGGCAGTATCGCTCTGCCGTCTTCCGTCTTCGACGATCCCGTCAGACAACTGACAAAACTCTCCATCCTGTGCGACGAGCCCGCTCCCCTCTCCGACCCGGACGGGAAGCATCAGCAGACCGGCGACGATCAGGATGGCTCCCTCCTCCTGGCCGACTTGCTGGAACTCCTGCCACTCATCGCAGGGGCCTGCCTGCCCGCCTCCCTGTCAGTCCTGTGCATCCACCGGGTCTGGACCTTTCCGCCCGTTCGCGGTCCTCCGCTCAGAAAACGCTCATCGCTCTGCCCCCAGGGGCCACCCGCCTGACCTGACTGCCACCGAGCCACCCGCGCGTGAAAACGTGCGGGCCTTCCGTGCTGATTATTCAGGTTACGATCATGGGCTTTTCACACTGCACCGCCCGCCGGTTCTTCGGCGCGACGGCGGGCGCCATAGCATTTCTCTGCGCGGGCACACATGCCGCGACACCGCAGAAACGCGCTCTCCCCCGGTCACGCCAGCACAGGGCGGATACGACGGTTCCGGCCCGAAAGCCGCCCGTGACCGAAAACATCCTCATCACCGGGATCAGCCACGCCCCGGCCACCATCAGACCGGCCGGGCAGACAACCTACAGTTCCGACCGGAGCAGCTTCGGAAACCAGCTCGGCCAGACGGTCGCGGACATGGCCGTCACCATCCCCGGCGTGAGCTTCACCCAGGGCAATGGCCCGCGCGATACGGTGGTGTCGGTGCGCGGCTCAGGCGACCGCCAGTCCTACGGCCTGAAAAACCTGCAGATCCTCGAAGACGGCTTTCCGATGACCCAGCCCGACGGAACCGCCCGCGCCGATCTGATCGACCCCCACGCCTATGAAGGCATGGACGTCTTCGAAGGACCGGCCTCCACCGTCTACGGCAATTACGCCGTCAACGGCGCCATCAGCTTCCGCACCCGCAAAGGCGCCGACATCCACGGACTCGAAATCGGTTCCGATTTCGGCAGCTACGGCATGTTCAATAATTACGCCACGCTCGGCCTCGGAAATCGCAGCTATGACCTCATGGTCTTCGCCAGCGACGTCCGGGGCAACGGCTTCATCGCCAGCAGCCGCTACAACACCTCAACCGAAAATGTCCGTCTGCGCGTCAGCCTGACGCCGTCCGATCGCCTCGTCCTGAAATTCGTGAACAACGTGACAGACGCCTTCCTGCCGGTCCGCCTGTCGCTGAACCAGTACCGCGCCAACCCTTATCAGCAGGGCTGCTATAACGCGGCCAGCGCGGCAGCGGGCTGCGCGTCCGTCAGCCTTTTCGTCAACGGCCGCTACGGCGCGAAAGAGGCCATGAGCCCCGAAGCCGCCGGCCTCGGCCGCTTCGACCGCCGCACCATCGTCGGCCTGCGCTGGGAACACGACTTCGACAGCCACACGACATGGCGCAACCAGTTCACCTATGACCAGCGCCACGTCGATCAGCCCACATCCCCGACCTCCTTCGCCGGGCCATACAATTCTTACAATGTCAGCAGCGATATCACGAACCAGGTCCGCATCGGCGCTACGTCACTCGAAACCTTCGGCGGCATAAGCTTCGATGACCTCGATTACGGATACCAGACCTGCAACATCATGCCCCTGGGCGGCGCGACCTGCGGCGCGATGAGTTCTGAATCCTATGGCCATCAGTGGAACCTGGGCGCCCGCTTTCAGGAAGACTGGCATTTCGCACCGAACTGGCATGCGGTCGCCGGACTTGGGGGCACCTATTCGGATATCGGCGCCATGGAAGCGGTTTACAACTATTCCGCAGCCGGCAGAACACAGCAATACATCACCGCCAATCGCTTTTTCTTCAATCTCGCACCCGAAGGCGCCCTGATCTACTCCCCGTCGAAAGACTGGACCCTGCATGCGCGGATCGGCACCGCATACGGAACGCCATCATCATCGAATCTTTTCATCACACCACAGGGCCAGTACGGAAATAACACGCAGCTGAAGAGCCAGAGCAGCACAGGCGTGGATGTCGGCGCGGACTGGCATCCGGACGCGAACAGTCACATTCAGATAACAGGCTTTTACGAATTCTACAGAAATGAACTCGTCAGCCAGTCCGCCGGCGTCAACACCGTAGGCGCCTACACTTTCAACGCTCCGGCCTCACAGCATCGCGGCATCGTCCTGGGGGCGGAGTGGAAGCCTTTTCCCAAAAACTTCCCCGGCGGCCGGATAAAGCTAAGCTATACCTACGATAATCAGATCTACACAAATTATACCGAAGTCCTTTCTGACAGCACGATCTCCCGCAGCTTCAGCCGGAAGGGCAACGCCATCCCTGGCGTCATCCCGAACTTCCTTAATGCCCGTTTCCTGTATGACCAGCCCGCCGGCCCGCTGGAAGGCCTCGGCGGATACGCGGAAGTCACCTGGCGCGACTCTTACTGGCTGGATAACGCCAGTAAACTCAAAGCCCCAGGCTACGCGCTGCTGAATCTCGAACTGCATTACGACCCCCCGGCGCGTTACGGCTGGGCTCATCGTCTGCACTGGTATTTCGAAGTGCAGAACGTCGCGAATACAAACTGGATCGCCGGCGCCACGAACATCAGCGATATACTCCTCGCCAGCGGGCGACAGGCCGGCGCCGGAACACTCATGAACAGCACTGGCTCAGTCTATGCCGGATCGCCACGGGCATATTCCGGCGGCGTACGGATCAGGCTTTAGGGGCTGTTTCAGAAGAAGCCTCATGAAACCGCCTTTAAATTACAAAAAAGCTTCATAAGACGACGAATTTTTTAAAAAAGCGGCACCCAAAAACTTCTTTTTTATCCCTGCGCGGCGTTTGAACCAGTCTCTCAAGGATGACAGACATGACTCACACTTCCCCATCCTTCTTGCGTTCCCTCTGGCCCGATCACCGCACGGTCTGGCGCTGGCACTTCTTCGCCGGCCTGTTCTGCCTGCCCTTCGTCGCCTTCCTGTCCCTGACAGGCAGCATCTATCTGTTCAGACCCCAGATCGATGACCTGATCGACCGGCCGTACGATCATCTGCCGGCAGTCACGGCCCCGTCACCCTCGCAGGACGTCAGCGCCGCACTATCCGCTGTGCCGCACAGCACATTTCTGGCTTACGAACTGCCGCGTACGCCCCAAAGCGCCGCGCGCGTCATCGTGGATCACAACGGCGACGCCATCCGGGTCTATGTGGACCGGACCACTCACCACGTCCTGAAAACGGTTTCGGAAGAACTGCGCTTCGAGCGTGTGATTTTCAAACTCCACGGACAACTGCTTCTGGGGAACGCAGGCTCCGTCATCATGGAAATGGTCGCCTCATGGACGATCATCCTCGTGATCACCGGCCTCTGCCTCTGGTGGCCGCGCGGTCAGCACAGCCTGGCCGGCATCCTTTATCCACGCCTCAGCCTGACTGGCCGTGCCCGCTGGCGGGATTTTCATGCCGTCACAGGCGTCTGGATCTCTCTGTTTCTGGTCCTCTTCCTGGTCTCGGGACTGCCCTGGTCCTTCGTCTGGGGCCATGCGCTGTCATCCGTCGAACACACCGTCGGGCGTCTGACATCCGTGCAGGACTGGGAAATCGGTGCCGTTCCGGCGCGGGATACAATCGCGGGCCACCCGGCTCCCGGACCATCCGTCCCGGACATGCCTCAAACGGGCACAGCCGGCATGAACATGACTGAAATGGATATGCCCCGAATGGATATGCCCCGAATGGATATGCCCGGAATGGATATGCCGCCGGCCGCTCCGTCCGCCCCTTCGGGACCGGACCTGACAGGCCTCGATAACGTCGTCCGCACCGCGCAGACCCTCAGCCTGCCCGATCCCGTGCTGGTGACACCCCCTTTGGAACCGGACACGCCGTGGACCGTCCGCTCCGACACGCAGAACCGCCCTTTACGGGAGAGCGCACAGGTGACAGCAGACGGGCATATCGTCTCGCGCCGGAACTTCGGTCAGAAAGGACTTGTCGATCGCTTCACCGGCTATGGCGTGGCCGCCCATGAGGGACAACTGTTCGGCCCGGCAAACCAGGTCATCAATCTGCTCGTCGCCCTCGGCCTCATGCTGATGAGCGTTGCCGCGACCATTCTCTGGCTGAGACAAAAACCTGCAGGCCAGACCGGCGCCCCGCCCCGGCTGCCGTCACAGAGAGCCGGCCTCATCGCGACAGCGATCCTGTGCCTCCTGGGCCTGCTCCTGCCCGAACTCGGCGCCTCGCTGATCGTCCTCGCCGTCGCCACGCGGCTTGGCCGCCACCGGGAGCAGACCGTCGCGCGGAAAAACGGATGACTCAGGAACCGGGCAGCAGACGCGCAAGATCGGCCGCGATCTGGTTGGCGCTGGAATCAACCGGAATCATGCCGACCAGATGGTTCCGCCCGTCCATCAGATAAAACAGAGAGCTGTGATCGACGAGATAATCCGGCCCACTCCCGGCGCGACGGCGGGCGGTGACATGGAATTCATCCATCACTGGCCGAAGCTGCGCCTCCGTCCCGGTCAGACCGACAATCCGCGGCGAAAACCGCGACACGTAATCCTTCACGACCGGCGGCGTATCCCGCTCCGGATCAACCGACACAAACAGAGGGGTGACAGCCCGGCCTCTGAGGCCAGGTTCGTCCAGAGCGGCCGAGACGGTCGCGAGTGTCAGAGGACAGACATCGACGCAATGCGTGTAGCCAAAATAGATAAGCGTATACCGCCCCCGGAAATCCGCCTGAGTGACACGCCGGCCAGCGCCGTCAGTCAGCGCATAAGGACCACCCACGACAGCATGGCGCTGGCCCGTCAGAAGCGTGCGAAACCCCGCCGCTCCCGCCACCAGCAGAAAAGCCGCGCCGGCAATGACGAAAATCGCCCTGCGGTCCCGTTTCACCGGAACCCCCGCCGGCCGGGCGGCTTTGGCTCTCCTGCGACTGTCCTGTCGTTTCATAAAAGCCGTATAGCAAAAACGGACCTGTTCCGCAGCACATCACAGGAACCCGGTTCCCCATTATTTCCGGAACGGCCAGACCGTCACTTTCCAGTCCCGCTCATCTGCCCGCCACAAAGAACATTTCACAATAAATCCCTGATAAAAACAGAAATTTCCACGGAAGTTTTTTTCAAAAAGCTTCATAAGACGAAGTCTTTTTAAAAAAGGCCGCGCCCAAAACTTCTTTATGATCTGCTGTAATCTATTGAAACAATCCTCAATACAGGCCTGTATAAACCTCCCGGATCGCGGAGAAAGGGCGATGAATGTCTTTCCGCCTCACCTGTCTGCTGAAAATAGCGAGGAAAAACCCACGCTGGAGACGAGCGGGACCGTGCTCCGTCATCGTCATGCTGCTTTCCTTCAGCACAGGCGCACGGGCACAGCAAGCACACGCACAGCTATCGGCCTCATCGTGTATCGAGGGCGCTACAGTCGTGCCTCTCCTCGGCGGAAACGGCGACAGTCCCATCATCCCGGTCAAAGCAGGCTCTTCACCGGCGGCGATGTTCGTAAGTCCCGCGTTTTCCCATATCCTGGTCCATGATCATGACCGGATATGGTTCCCGCAGGGGCCGGCGCAGCAAGTGGTGGCACAGGACGGAAACCGGGTCATTGCGGAGCATACCGAAATCGACAGCCTGACAATCGGAGCGGTATCGCTGCCAATGGTTCCCGCCCTGCTCCTGGATGGCGAAGCAAAACACAGCGCGGACGGCCTTCCGGTTCTCGGTATCATCGGACGTGACATACTCGCTCACGTCGAGGTGCTCCTCGACGTTCCCCACAGGACGCTCGCGCTGTTCCAATGGAGCCGCCGGAAAGGATGTGGCGAGACACCCGCTCCGATCTTCACCGGCGATGTCTATACGGTGCCCATGGACAGCGACGCCGGCATCCAGGTCCGTATTGGCCCGGCTTCAGCCCGCCTCCGGCTGGACCCGGATCTCGCAGTCAGCGTGCTGCCACGACCGGACGCCCACGCCGCCGGCGTCTCAGACGAAATCCTGTCCCATGACCCTCGCGTAACCGCGCGTTATGTATCCATACAGGCGGGAGCGAGACATCGTTTCCCGACAGTGACCATCGGCGCGGAGTCTCTCTCCGGTTTCGATTTCGTCATTGAGGACAGCATTCGAAACGGCGCTCTGGGAGAGAATTTCTTCGAAGGTGTCGTGGCCCTGCTGGATTTTCCCCATGGCCGGTTCATCTTTCAGCCGACCGATGACCGGAACGACGCGCCCGTTCTGCACCTCCATTTCGACCAGTCCCGCCAGGGCTACACCGCAGTCCGCGAACAGCAGGGAAAGCCGGACCATCAGTGAACGGACCATCAGCGAAACAGCAGAGACAGCTTCCCGGCAGGACCGTACAGACAGCCGCCGCCCGGATGACATCTTTTCCCGCCTGTGATCACTCCCCGGCTGCAGACATCCTTTCCCGAAGACGAACGATCCGGGGCGGACCTTCCGCTCACTCACCCTGCGCCGGCAACGCCCCTTCGCCGCCATCGGGGTAAACCCTGCACCCGCCGGAACAAAGCCGGACAGAGAAATCCCCTGACGCCCGGCCCCCGACGCAGCCCCCGGACGCAGCCACCCCCGCATCATCCACGGCAGCCGGACAGAACAGCCTCCCGTCCCCCGGTCTTTACGGCATCCCCTCCGGTCCATAATGGAAACGGCTCACGCAGCACGCTCCGGCAACAGAGGGCCGGAAACAGGAAGGCAGACCATGACGAAACCGCCGCAGGACGGAGCGGACCGCTCCGCCGACACCACGCGGGCCGTCCTCGTCGCGCTCCTCGCCAGCCTCATCGTCATCAGCGCGATCTGGATTCTCAGACCCTTCCTGCCGGCAACCATCTGGGCCGTGACCATCGGCGTCACCACATGGCCCCTGCTCCTGAGACTCCAGGCCGTCCTCGGACACAGCCGGGGCCTCGCCGTCTCCGTGACGATCCTCATTGCCCTCCTGATCTTCGTCCTGCCCCTCTGGCTCGCCATCACCACCGTCGTCCGGCACGCAGGCGATCTCGGCATGATGCTCTCATCCGCCGCGGCTTTCCGCCTCCCGCCGGAACCGGAATGGCTGCGTCACCTCCCGCTGATCGGCCCCCATGCCGGCTCCGTGTGGGAAAAAGCCCAGCACATGAAGCTCCCGGAAGTCGTCAGCCAGGTCATCCCCTCTCCCGAATATCTCATCCGGAGCTTCCTCTCCTACGCCGGAAGCTTCAGCATGCTGGCCGTCCAGTTCCTGCTCACCCTCGTCATCCTCGGCGTGCTGCTCATGAAAGCCGAAGCGGCGACAGCCGCGGCGGAACATCTCGTCACCACCCTCGCCGGAGAACGCGGCCGGGACATGCTGATGCTGGCCGGCCACACTATCCGCGGCGTCGCCTTCGGCGTCACCGTCACCGCCATCGTCGAGTCCGCCGTCGCCGGCCTCGGACTGAAAATCGCCGCCGTCCCGCTGGCCAGCATCCTCACCGCCGTCACCTTCATGGCCTGCCTGCTCCAGGCCGGTCCGGGCGTCACACTGATCCCCGCCGTCATCTGGGTCTATTTCGATCGCGGCCTGGTTCCGGCCATCATCCTGCCGCTGATCACCGTCGTCACCATCGTCATCGATAACGTCCTGCGCCCGTATCTCATCCGCAAACAGGCCGACATCCCCCTCGTGCTCATCATGCTCGGCGTGATCGGCGGACTGAGCGGACTGGGACTCGTGGGCATCTTCGTCGGCCCCCTCGTGCTCTCCGTGGCCTATACGCTCACCAGACACTGGGTGGCCGACTCCCGGAAAACCGTCACTCCACAATAAAACCCCGATAAAAACAGAAGTTTCCGGGTGCCGCCTTTTTTAAAAAGGTGGCGTCTTCTGAAGCTTTTTGAAAAAAGCTTCACCAAAAACTTCTTTATAATTTACAGCAGATTCCACGGGAAGATTTTTGAATCTGCCCCCGATCCACGTCCGGACGAAAAGCTCAGCCCAGGACAGGCCTGAAGGATCGGGGGAAAGAAAAACACCTTTATGAGATAAAAGATTTCCCGAACTGATCAGGATCGCTCTCCTGCCGCCAGGGCCGTCCGACAGACACCTGGCCAATGCCGGGTCAAACACACGCCGAAGCCCGCAAACCCCACCGCAACCTGCCCCGGAGCCGGCGACAGAAAACAGACACGCCCCGGCAACCAGTAAAATCAAAGAAACCTCCCCGGACCGGACCAGCCGGAACTTCGCCCCGAACCCGACAAAAGGACCCCCCTGCAGCCACGCGGCAGAGACACCTGCCTGCCCGCAAATCAGACGCTCCGGGCAGGCCGCCGGTACAGATCAGGGCCGGTTTTTCGCGATTACCGCTGTAAAACGACCGGAATCGCATTTATCGGCAGCATTTCGCCCCATCGGTATTTGACTTGCACGTAACAGCACGGTCATCATAGCGCCGAACCGGTCGCCCGCTCCTCACAGGCAGCGGGCGGTTTCCGTTTCAGCCCCATCAATTCAGACAAGAAGTACCTCTTTCGATGATTTCCGCCCTGATGCCGACCTACAACCGTGCCGACCTCGCTTTCGAGCGGGGCGAAGGCGCCTGGCTGTACACGACGGACGGGCGACGATTCCTCGATTTCGCGGCAGGCATCGCCACCTGCTCGCTCGGACACGCCAACCCGCATCTGGTGAAAGCCATCACCGAACAGGCCGCGCGGGTCATGCACGTCTCCAACCTGTTCCGGGTGCCCCAGGCCGAAAGGCTGGCCGACCGGCTGGTGCAGGCAACCTTCGCCGACAGCGTGTTCTTCTGCAATTCCGGCGCCGAAGCCAATGAAGGCATGGTCAAGGCCGTCCGCCGCGCCCAGGCGAAATCCGGACACCCGGAACGCACGCGCATCCTCTGCTTCGAGGGCGCCTTCCACGGTCGCACGCTCGGCATGCTGTCAGCCACCGGCAACCCGACCTATCTCGACGGTTTCGGCGAGCGCGCCCCCGGTTTCGACCATGTGCCGCTCAACAACATGAACGCCGTCCGCGCCGCCATCACGCCGGAGACGGCCGGCGTCATGCTGGAACCCGTGCAGGGCGAAAGCGGCATCCGGTCCGCCGATGTGCGGTTCCTGAAGGAACTCCGCAGCATGTGCGACGAATTCGGCCTGTTCCTCGCCTTCGATGAGGTCCAGACCGGCGTCGGCCGCACCGGCAAACTCTTCGCGCATGAATGGGCCGGCGTCACACCGGACGTCATGTCCACCGCCAAAGGACTCGGCGGCGGCTTCCCCATCGGCGCGATCCTGGCGACCGAAGCCGTCGCAAAGCACCTCACCGCCGGCTCGCACGGCACCACCTTCGGCGGCAACCCGCTGGCCTGCGCCGCCGCCAACGCCGTCCTCGACGTGCTGCTGGCGCCCGGCTTCATGGATCAGGTCTGCGCCCGCGCCGCCCTGCTCGGCACGAAGCTGGACGAGCTGCTGAAAGACTTCCCGGACGTGTTCTCCGAACGACGCGGCATGGGACTGCTGATCGGCCTGAAATGCGTGCCGAAAGCCGCCGACGTGCTGACCGCCGTCCACAACGCCGGCATGCTCGCCGTCACCGCCGGCGACAACGTGCTGCGTCTGGTTCCCCCGCTGACCATCACCGAGTCCGACTGTGAGGAAGCGGTCGCCCGTCTGAGAAAGGCCGCCGAAGCCGTGCGCGCCGCCGCCCTGGAGGCCGTTTCGTGAGCACCGTAACCCACGCGCCCGCCCCCATGCCCGTCGCCACCCCGTCTCCGGAGACCGCCTCTCCCGGAGGCGCAGCCGGCATCCGGCATTTCCTCGACATCCGGGACCTGGACCGCGCAACGCTGCGCCAGATTCTCGACGTCGGCGCCGCGATCAAACGCATGCAGCGCGGCCGCGCCCGCCCGCTGCACCCGGCCAGACCGCTCGAAGGCCGGGCGCTCGGCATCCTGCTGTCGAAACCCTCGACCCGCACCCGCGTCTCCTTCGAGGTCGGCGTCCGCCAGCTCGGCGGCGACGCCGTCGTTCTCTCCTCGAACGACACCCAGATCGGGCGCGGCGAGTCCATCCAGGACACGGCGCGGGTCCTGTCCCGCTTCGTCGACGCCATCGTCCTGCGCACCGGCCGCACCGCCTCCCTGCGCGATCTCGCGCGCTGGAGCAGCGTGCCGGTCATCAACGGCCTGACACCGGATTCCCACCCGGTGCAGATCCTCGCCGACATCATGACCTTCGAGGAATATCGCGGTCCTATTAAGGGCCGCACCCTCGCCTGGGTCGGAGACGGCAACAACGTCGCCTCCTCGCTCATGGAAGCCGCCGCGCAGTTCGGTTTCACACTGCGCCTCGCCACGCCGAAGCAACTGCCGCCGAACAAGGAAGTCGTCGCCTGGGCCCGCGCGAACGGCGCGAACCTGCTGCTGACCCATGACCCGCGCGAGGCCGTGGACGGCGCGGACTGCATCCTGACCGACACATGGGTCAGCATGTCCGACGAAGCGGCGGCGGAGCGCATCATCCTGCTCGAACCCTACCGCGTGGACCGCGCTCTCATGGCGCACGCGGCGAAAGACGCCCTGTTCATGCACTGCCTGCCGGCTCATATTGGCGAGGAAGTGACGGAAGAGGTCTTCGAGGGTCCTCAGTCCGTCGTGTTTGACGAGGCGGAAAACCGTCTTCACGCACAGAAAGGCCTGCTGGTCTGGGCTCTGGGCGGCGAAGACTGGACCCGCTTCGGAAAGGAGCCGGAATGACAGACGCGAAAGACAACGAAGGATCGGCGGACATCACCGGAGCGGACATCACCGGAACAGGTCCGGAAGACGGACCCGCTCAGTCCAGCACGACCGAAGACGGCCCGTCCGGCCCCGGCTGGCTGGAACCGGAAGTCGACGCCGCCTTCGCCTCGCTGGGCCTCTCCGCCGCAGCGGTGAAGCCATACCGCGATTCCTATCTCGACTGCCTCGCCGGCGTCCCGCGCAGCCAGGACCTCGATGTCGGGCACGACGCCTGCCGCATCGGGCTTCTGCGGGCCATGAAAGCCGGCGTCACCCTGAAAGACGAGGCATGGCAGGCTTTCGGCCAGAAACTGGAAGCCATCGAGTCCGAACTGACGTCCGATTTGTAAACCGGAGCCGCCATACACATATATTCCGGGACTGCCGGACCGATGTCCCGTGCGCTTCCCGGCGCGCCAGACCCGGAAAGCACTTCACGGTAAGTCTTTGATAGGAACTGACAGAAGTTTTTGGGTGCCGCCTTTTTTTCAAAAAGGCGGCGTCTTCTGAAGCTTTTTGAAAAAAGCTTCACCAAAAACTTCTTTGTAATTTACACGAGGTTTCACAGGCGGCCTTTTGAAACCGCCTCTGAGGGAACTGGCGCAGCAGTAACCGGCCCGGCATAACGGGTGCAGAATAATTCAGGTGGCCCGGCCGCGCCCGTCGCAATGACGGCGGCGCGAACGGGCGGGAGTATGACCATGGAGACCCCGGCTTTTCTCGATCGCAGTCGCCCCGACGTTCCCGATGTGGTGGTCCCCGGCGGCGTCACGCCTTTCCACCTCGCCGGCCGCCCGGTGCGCGGCCGCCTCGTGCGGCTGGGACGCCTGGCCGACGCGCTGCTGACCCGCCACGATACGGCCCCCGCCGTCTCCGCGCTCGGCGGAAAGGCCCTGGCCCTGGTGGCCGCCCTGTCCACCGCGCTCAAGTTTCAGGGCTCCTTCTCCCTGCAGATCAAAGGCGACGGCCCGCTCAGCCTGCTCCTCGCCGACTGCACCGATACCGGCAATCTGCGCTTCTGCGCCCGCGAGGACAAGGAAGCGCTGGACACCCTTCTCGCCGATAATCCGGCGCCCACCGACCGGGAGCTGACCGGCTCCGGCTATCTCGCGCTGACCGTGGACCAGGGCCCGGAAACGGACCGGCATCAGGGGATCGTCGAAATCTCCGGCGACGATCTCGCCGCCATGGCCACGCATTACTTCGAAACCAGCGAACAGCACGCCTGCTGGCTCACCCTCGCCGCGCGCCGGACGCCCGAAGGATGGCGCGCCGGGGCTCTGATCCTGGAGCGGATCGCCTCCGCCGGCGGAACCCCAGCCGGCACGAACGGCCACAGCCCGGATAATCATGATGTCAGCGTGGCGCTGGACGACCTCGCCGAAGACGCCTGGGATACGGCGGTGGTGCTGGCGCGGACCCTGACCGACGACGAACTGCTGGACGACGCGCTGCCGCCGGAGACCCTGCTGCACCGTCTGTTCCATGAAGAGGATCTGAGAGTCGGAGCGTCACGGGCTCTGGCTTACGGCTGCCGCTGCTCAAGAGCGAAGCTCGCGGATGTCCTGGAGCGTTTTCCGGAAGACGACCTCGACCACATGGCCGAGGACGGGCAGATCACGATGAAATGCGAATTCTGCAATGTCGACTTCCGCTTCGCCCGCAGCGAGGTCGGCAGGCACCCGGCCTGACGACGCTGTGCCGGATCGGAGGTATATCAGAGGCTGTTTCAAAAGCCTTCCTGTGAAATCGCCTTTAAATCATAAAGAAATTTTTGGTGAAGCTTTTTTAAAAGCTTCAGAATACGCCGCCTTTTGGGAAAAGGCGGCACCCAAAAACTTTTATTGTTTTTTATCAAAGGTTTTTCGTGGTGCGCTTTTTTTGAGACTGACTGAGATGAGCGGATAAATGGGACAAAGAACATAATATTATTCGTATGTTATGAAAGGCTTTATCCTGGTGAGGCTTTTGAAACAGTCTCTCAGAGCAGGACAGGCCGGCGTGAGGTATGCCGCAACCGGCGCATACCGGAGCAAAGTCCGCCGGCGCGCGATATCCCCGAATGTGGTATGCCCGGATGCAGTATGACCGTCCGTCGGACCCCCGCCAGCCGCATCCCGGATGCGCTCCGGGCGTGACGGACAGGATGAGCCGGGAGGTGGAGCGATCAGTTCGGTAATGTCAGGAGCGCCGGCATCGGCACACAGGCCGCCACGCGATGACGCGGACACGTTCGTCATCCGCATCGGAAACCACGCGTTCCCCCTTCGCATTCGCGGTCAGCCGATCCGCAGTCTCTATCCCGGCTGGCGCATCCACGCGCTGCATGTGACTCTTCTGCCCATGGCCGTCGCGCAGCTGCGTAACGACGCCGGCGCGGAAGCATACTGGATCTTCGACAGCGCCCTCGATTATCGGGCCAGCCTGTTCGACGATCTGGACGAGGAAGAACAGAGCGCCATGGTCGATGCCGTCGCGCCGTTTTTTAGTTCGCTCGTCCGGTCTTCGCTGGAAGCGGTAAAGCAGAGCCCGAGTGAAAACGCGGAGCTGATCCGCAATCTCGGCGCCCCCCTGCGTGACGCCCTTCTCGCCGCCTGGCTCGGGCGCTTTCCGCCCACCCGCTGCGTCACGCCACGGGCTCTGCCGGAGACGACCCTGTCCTTTCCCGACGATGTGATGCCCCTCGCGCCGAAAGCGCTGACGCCTCTCCTGTCCGCGGCCGCCGGACTCACGGAACAGCCCCTGCCGGTCATTCTCTCGCCCTGGGGCCATGCCGTCCTGCGCGGCCATCATGTCCTGAAAGACACCGACCTCAGCCTGACCCGTTTCGCCGACCCCCAGGCGAATATCGTCCTGTATCTCGGCACAGCCCGCCTGTCCCCGGAGAGTGACGAAACGACGCCGGTACTCTGCTGCCCGCAGCTCGACCTGATCGTGACAGATCTGCCATCCGACCGGGCCGGGCAGATCCCGCAACGGCTCCTGTCCCGCTTCATGGCCGACCCGACGCATGTGTCCGCCGCCCCGGCTGCGCTCCTGATGCAGTTCGGTGCCGGAGGAAATTTCACGCTCGGATCGGCCTCCTCCCTGCCGGTCCGGCCCCCGTCGCTGCCCGGCAACTGGCCGGCCGCCCCGGCTGCCGCACCGGGCCACCCCAGGCCGGACACATCCGGGGGACAGCAGGACGCCGCCCGCTTCCCGGACGCACAGGTGACCGATGCCTTCCGGACAAATCCGGCCAGCCCGCCACCAGACGACAGTCCCGAAGAAAAACAGGAACCCGCCCCGCCCGGGATCAAAGAACACCCCACGATAACCACCTGATAAAAACAGAAGTTTTTGGTGAAGCTTTTTTCAAAAAGCTTCAGAAGACGCCGCCTTTTTGAAAAAAGGCGGCACCCAAAAACTTTTTATAATTACATTGCGGTTTCACGGGCAGGCTTTTGAAACAGTGTCTGAAGGGCCGGGAAGCCCCTCCGTTCACGGCATGACTGTCCACGCGGCCGCCCGTGCGGCATGATGACCGCCGCATACGGGTCGGCTGGAATCGCATCATGACAGGACAGCCCGCGCTGTGGCATCAGACATCACGCCGCCCGCGGAAAAGAGGCCGCCGGCAGAGAGGGAGAAACGTGAGATGAGGCGTGTTCGCAACCGGTTTTCGACAGTCGCGAGCCTGTCGCGCGTGGCGCTGCTGATGCTCGGGACAGCGGGCGCGCTCGCGGCCTGCTCGTCGGACGACACGGTCACATCCTTCCCGCCCTATCAGTATTCCTATCTCTCGAAACTGCAGCTCAATGTGGCGACAGTCCAGGTGCTCGATCACGCCGCGCCCGGCACCATCCCGGGCGACGAGTCCGGCCAGGCGCCAATCCCGCCGGATCAGGCCTTGGTACAGGTGGCGCAGGATCGTCTCGTCGCCGCCGGCCAGAGCGGCGCGGCGGTCTTCACCGTCGACCGGGCATCGATTCTGCATCAGCCCGATGGCACACTCTCCGGACAGATGGACGCCCATCTCGACATCAGTTCCTCCACCGGGCAGCAACTCGGCGTGGCGGAAGCGCATGTCACGCGTGAATTCAAACCCGATCTGAGCAAAGGCGACGCGGACAGCCGGGCCAATCTCTACGAAATGACCCGGCAGATGATGCAGGACATGAATGTGGAGCTCGAATTCCAGATCCGGAAAAACCTGAAAGACTGGCTGGTCGACGCCGGCGGAATGCCGGCGGCAGGCGCCATAGAAACACAGTCCCTGGGCGGCCCGGGCTCTTCCCCGTCCTCATCTCCCGCCGACACACAGACCGGCACCGGCAGCAGCGTCAGCACGGGCAGCACTGCCGGCACCGACCCCGGCAGCGCCGCACCGGCGCAGGTCGACACCACCCGCGCTCCCGCGTCAGCCGTACCCGCCTCCGCAACGGACGACACCGGTCAGGCGGGCACCGCATCCACTCCGGCCCCGACTTCCGCCACGACTCCCACGGAGCCGGACGCCATTTTCCCCAGCGGCGCTCCTTCGGACGATTCTGCCGGAACAACGCCACAAAAACGCAGCCCGGCCGCAGGCTATCTGCACCTGCCTTCCTCCACGCCAGCCACGACTGCGACACCCTCCACCACGACACCCTCAGCCTCCACGACAGGCTACTGACGAATCAGGGGTGTTCAGCCTTCTGAACACCCCTCTGAAAATATTTTTTGCAAAATGAGCGGAGCAGGTTTTCCGGGCTCTGCCCCGAACCCTGCAAAGGGACACAGTCCCTTTGATCCCGGTTTGCCGGAGGCTGTTTCAAAAGCCGGCAATGCACAAAAACTACCATAACAAACTGATGATGTTATGGTCTTTAAGACCCGACACCTGTGCGCTTCATGCAGGATCAGAAAACCCTTCACGACAGATCCCTGATAAAAAACAGAAGTTTTTGGTGAAGCTTTTTTCAAAAAGCTTCAGAGAACGCCGCCTTTTTGAAAAAAAGGCGGCACCCAAAAACTTCTATATAATTTACAGCAGATTTCACAGGAAAGCTTCTGAAACAGTCTCTTAAAATAAATGAGGTGGTAAGGAAGTCATGTGCAGCATGTCCGCGCGTCGAGCCTCCTCCCAAGTGTGGCGCAGAGTCCGGCTCCTGTTTGCAAAACCCATAAATGTCCTCAGAATAATGGTTTCTCCGATCCGCCCGTCCGCCCGGCACCCGGTCGCGCCCGCAACCGGATACGGAAAGATAAAACAGTCACCCCGAGGACCGGAATTCGTGATGCCCCTGGAGCGCTCCATTTCGCGATTATTTCCACGATGTCATCCCCGCCGACAAAATAAGATTATCCATGATATAAATTGTATGATATAAACGTAATCAGCAGCAGAAATCTCAGAACACACTGATCCGAATATTTGTTTCTGCCGCCTGGCTTCCATACGTCCCAATATTTTCCGTGCGAATCATCGATCGCGCAGTCCGGTCGTATGCCGTCTGCCGATCCGCATTCCAGAAGGAATCGCCTCATGGCCAAAGGTCAGAAACGCGGCAACCGCGAAATCAAAAAACCGAAAGCCGCTAAAAAGCCCAGCGTCGAGGCGCAAAACGCCCTGTTGCAGCTTCAGGGCCGGATGCCGCTTTCAAAAGCCGGGAAGAAATAACCCGGTATTGCATGACCTCCGCGCCGGAACGTCACTGCAACCACTCATGAGCAGTCACTCAGAGGAGCAGATCAGGGGTCAGGTTCCGACCCCGTATACCGGAACGACCCGACGTAAAGCGGCTGTTTTTCAGCAGCACAGGCGTCGGCGGAACAGGATAACAGTTCATGACATCGACGCTACCGACCTCAGAACAGACGGAGACAGGGCCAATCCCTTTCGAAATCACCGCCGGCACCCGCCGCATCAGCTGCGGCGTCTCGGCTGAGGCGCTGGACGCCGCCGCCGGTCTCAGATCCCCCTCAACCGAAGCGGCGCGACGACAGTCGTTCAACCGCTTCCGGGTTCTGATTCATGCCGCGGCAAAACTGAAGCTCGACCGGTGTGGAAAAATTCCCGACGGCATGATCATCCTGGGCAGCGACGATCTGCGCCACGTACCGGCGGAAAAGGGAATGCCAATCTTCGGCGGCATCCCACGAAAGCCGGCTGTGTCCCTGAGCGAACCATCGCCGGTGACAGCATAGCTTCGTATCAGGATACAAAATAATCGGAATAATCGAAGATTTTTTCAGAGGGATTCATATATTTTGTAAACGGCAGACGGAACAGGGCGCTGCCCTGCACCCGGAGGGAGGCGCGGACCCCTTCACCCCTTTTGACTGGCGTCAGAGACTGTTTAAAAAGTCTTCAATGCACAAAATTCTCATAACAAACAGATGATGTTATGTTTTTTGAGTTCCGGCCATCTGCTTACCTCAGCCAGGTTCAGAGAGCACTTTGTGATAAAAAACAAAAGTTTTTGGGTGCCGCCTTTTTTCAAAAAGGCGGCGTTCTCTGAAGCTTTTTGAAAAAAGCTTCACCAAAAATTTCTTTATGATTCAGAGAAGATCTCACAGGAACCCTCTGAAAACGGATAAGCTCCGAACTCTCATGCCCCGGCTCTCAAGCCCGAAAAGGCATCCGGCCCCCTTTGCAAACTATGCTGTTAAACAAATCAGCATTCAGAGTCGTCTGCGGCCTTCAAAACCAGCTCAGCCCGTTTCAGGAAGCTCGTCGCCCCGGACCAGAAACCCGCGCAAACTGAGCTCCTCCGCCGTCTCCGCCCGCTTTCCGCACAGGAGCCTTCCGCGTCACGGCAACCACCGTTTCCTCCCCCGCCGCGCCCCGCAGCAGATCAAGCAGAATCCGTGTCCTGCGCCGCTCCATGTCGTTCGAAAAATCGTAGTTCATGGAACGGGAATCCCGCTTCGCCGCAATAATCCCCGCCCGCCGCAGCGCTCCAAGCTGCTGGCTCAGCGTCGGCTGCCCGATCCCCGTCCGCGCCTCGATATCGCTGACCGCCAGAGTCCCTTCCTGCAGCAGGTCCAGAATCATCAGCCGCTGCGGCTGCGCCAGAAGCCGCAAACGCTCCGTCAGCAGCTTCGCATCCTCCGCCGTCAGCCGCGTCATGCCGGCGTACACCGCGCATATTGCAGAAACCATGCCTGCCCCGTCGCCGCGACCGCATCCTCCGTCAGCTCGCCCGGCACAACCACATCGTCTCCCGGATGCCAGCCCTCAGGCGTCAGAACCTCCGCCCGGTCCACCTGCTGCAACGCCTGAAGCAGCCGGAGCAGTTCCTCAACCGACCGCCCGACCGAAGCCGGATACCAGGTGATCGCCCGGATCACGCCCGCCGGATCGATCACATACACGCCCCGCACCGTCGCGCTGCTCTCCGCCGCCCCGTCCAGCATCCCGTAAGCCCGCGCAATAGCCATCGACGGGTCTTCCACCACCGGAAACGGCACCCGCACTCCGAAACTGACCCGAATGGCCTCCAGCCACGCCAGATGAGATGGCAGACTGTCCACCGACAGTCCCAACAGCCGGCAGCCCAGCGCCGTAAAACGGTCCGCCGCCTTTGAAAACGCAATGAATTCGCTCGTGCACACCGGCGTAAAATCCGCAGGATGCGAAAACAGCAGCACCCATTGCCCGCGCAGATCACTCAGCGTCAGCGAACCCTGCGTCGTCCTCGCCGAAAAATCAGGCGCAGGATCGCCAATACGCGGCGGAACAGGCTCCGCGGAGACCGGAAGAGAATCAGAGAAAGCGCCGGTCATGATCACCCTTTGCCACAGAACAGTCCCGAAAATCAGTCTTTCGGAATTAACTAAACCGGCAAAGTGTCATCCGGCAAGCGGGAACTCCGGCCCGGAAGGCCCCGCCCGAAGGCCCGGAGAGGGCAGGGATTACGGGGCTCTGCCCCGAACCCCGTAAAGGAACGCAGTCCCTTTGATCCCGATTTATTCAATTAAAAGGGGTGAAGGGGGTCGCGCCCCCTTCCGGGTGCAGGGCAGAGCCCTGCCTTGTCCCCTTAAACGTCTGAGAACAGAGCGGAACTCACTCCCACTCAATCGTCCCCGGCGGCTTGGACGTAATGTCATACGTCACCCGGTTGATCCCCCGGACCTCGTTGACAATCCGCCCCGCAACCCGCGTCAGAAAGCCCATGTCGAACGGATACACATCCGCCGTCATCCCGTCCGTGCTCGTCACCGCCCGCAGCGCACAGGCCTGATCATACGTCCGCCCGTCACCCATCACGCCAACCGTCCGCACCGGCAGCAGCACCGCAAACGCCTGCCAGATCGCATCATAAAGCCCCGCATTGCGGATCTCTTCCAGATAGATCGCATCCGCCTTCCGCAGCAGATCCAGCTTCTCCTTCGTGACCGACGCACTCGGAATGCGAATGGCCAGCCCCGGACCAGGGAACGGATGCCGCCCGACAATGCTCTCCGGCAGCCCCAGCTCACGTCCCAGCTCGCGCACCTCATCCTTGAACAGCTCACGCAGCGGTTCCACCAGCTGCATGTTCATCCGCTCCGGCAGACCGCCGACATTGTGGTGAGACTTGATCGTCACAGACGGCCCGCCCGTGAAACTCACACTCTCAATCACATCCGGATACAGCGTCCCCTGTGCCAGGAACGACGCTCCGCCAATCTTCGCCGCCTCTTCCTCGAACACCTCAATGAACAGACGCCCGATGATCTTCCGCTTCTGCTCCGGATCAACAACGTCCTTCAGCTCCGACAGGAACAGCTCCGACGCATCCCGATGCACCAGCTTGATGTTGAAGCGCCCGCGGAACGTATTGACGACCTCCTCGGCCTCACCCGCCCGCAGCATCCCGTGATCGACAAAGATGCACGTCAGCTGATCCCCGATCGCCTCATGAATCAGCACCGCCGCCACCGAGGAATCCACACCGCCCGAAAGCCCGCAGATCACCTTCTTCTTGCCGACCTGCTCGCGGATCTTCTCAATCTCGACATCCCGGAACCCCGCCATCGTCCAGGTCCCGGTGCAGCCCGCCACATTATGCGTGAAATTCTTCAGCAGCGCCGCCCCGTGCGGCGTATGCACCACCTCCGGATGGAACTGAACGCCATACAGACGCCGCCCCTCATCCGCGATCACCGCATACGGCGCCCCCTCGGACGTCGCCACCGCCCGGAACCCCGGCGGCAGCTTCGTCACCCGGTCGCCATGACTCATCCACACCTGCTCACGGCCGCCCCGCGCCCACGCGCCACGGAACAGCGCGCAGTCCTCCGTGATATCAACAAACGCCCGGCCAAACTCCCGATGATCCGACCCCTCGACCTTCCCGCCAAGCTGGTTGCACATCGCCTGCTCGCCGTAGCAGATGCCCAGAACCGGAACATTCAGCGCAAACACCACATCCGGAATGCGCGGCGCGCCCTCGTCATGCACGCTCGCCGGCCCGCCCGAAAGAATGATCCCGCGCGGCGCAAACGCCCGGATACGCTCCTCCGTGGCGGTAAACGGCCAGATCTCGCAATACACGCCGCTCTCGCGCACCCGGCGCGCAATCAGCTGCGTAACCTGCGATCCGAAATCGAGAATCAGAATCCGGTCAGCATGCAGAGTGGCGTCGAGCGCTTCAGTGGCGGCGTTTTCCTGGTCCTTACCGGACATGACGGGCTCCTTCGGGCGGCGCACACCTGACCATGGCGGCGATGCATCAGGTCGGCGGGCAACATTGCGGCATTGATCTGCGGGTGTATAGGACGGCTGAAACCCGGCGTCACCCGTTTCCCTGCGGATGACCGGCACGGATACCGTTTCCTCAGGAGGTCACGCCATGCGTCGTCACTTCTCTCAGCCCGTCACCCGCGCCCTGCGCCGGATCGCCCTGTGCCAGATCGCTCTGCACCGGATCGGCACACACGCGATCACCCCGTGTCAGATCGTCCGGCGCCACGCGCCCCTCGCCGCCGCCCTGCTCGCAGCCGCCCTCGCCGCCAGCCCGTCCGCCCGCGCCGCGACCGCCGACGCGCAGAGCGACCCCTACGGCCTCTGGACCGGCACCCTCGTCACCGAAAAAGGGAAATGCCCCGATCAGATGGAATCCAGCCTCCAGATCGAATCCGACCGTATCGCCTTCACCCCCGGAACCGGCGCCCTCACCCTGCGCGGCAAGCCCGACAAGGACCACAAGCGCTTCCACGCCCAGCTCATCCTGACCGACATGAAAAAACAGCCCCTCCCCATGGTCTTCGAAGGCCACCCCGACGGCCAGACCATCACCGGCGAATACGGCACCCCAACCTGCCGCGCCCACATCGTCCTGACCCGCCCCGAACACCATGCCCTCGATAACTTCCTCGGCCGCTGATCCCCGCAGGGCGGTGTTCTGAGAGAACAGCCACAACGCGAAAACGATCTTTTGCGGGGAAGATTCCGGGTTCTGCCCGGACCCGGCAAAGGTCACGGACCTTTGCAAACCTTTTTATTTATTAAGGTGATTACACCGCTCCACACACAGAATGGACACTCGCTCCGCCCCGCTGTCACATTCATCAGACAGGCCGCAATTGGGGGAGGCGGAATGTCCGCTGACGATTTGAAAAACCCAGAAGCGGACGGCTCCCTCAGTCGAAAAGAAATATCGCCACGAAGCAAAAGTTGCGATATAGTGGAAGCCCAAAAAACGAGAGTTAATTAATGCTGGTCAATACTATATCGTTCTCCGCATTTGACCTTGCACTTATTAACTCTTTGAGAGGACAGAACGTCTCTCATATCCGTGTACTCGATGGATTGTTTCTTGATATTCATTGTAGTAATAACACTGTCGTTGGCTTTATGCCGGATGAGACAGAAATACTTCATCCCCGTGAAGAATTTTGGGGTGACATCAAACATCCGCGGATTATTAACAGACCATTTTGCGACGAAGACTCCCTTAAAAACACTATCCACGAAATAGGCACTCTACCAGCGTTTGGCGACGTTCGTAGTATATGGGGTCTTCGCACAGCGGTCAGTGTTTACGAATTTCAACCTCCTCATTCAGAGTATGACCCGGCGGCAGGCTTCTTACGCGATGCTATGCCACCTGAAATTCAAAAACTTCCCGTGAGAGAATTTCGATGGGATAATTTCAATCCGGATTTAGTGCCTGACAGCGCTGATTACGTAATTGCTGATATTGGTATTGTCCTTGATGTCGGGGGCACCGCCGTAAATGCATCAACCCTTGAAAATCACTGGAGTATTACACAGGAAATACCTGGCATTTCTACGCTTACCGAGGATGCATTTAAATTGCGCTACAAGGTTTATCGGGTATTCTAAAAACCAAGCAGGCGCCTTCCCGCTTTTCAGTGCTTAATCCAATGTCTCAAATGTCTTACATGAGGCGTAAACAGACCTGCTGCTACGGTCGTTCAGCCCACACCCACAACAAAGCCGCTGACACCCGCCCTACATCATCCGGTAAGAACCCAAAAACAAATCAGGGTGCAGGGACCCACGGTCCCTGCCGGGTTTCAGGGCAGAGCCCTGAGCAACCACCACCCTGAAGAAAAGCCCTCCTCAGAACTGAGCGCTTATCGTCCCGTAATACTGCCGCGGCGGCGCCTGGAAAAGAATGGCGTTGTCATCACCGGACACAGCCGCCGCGCCATACACGCCGCCAATATAGTTCTGGTTGAACAGATTGTTGACCATGAAAGACGCTTTAAGCGACCGCATGAACCCGATCTGGCCGAAATCGTAGCTCGCCATCAGCGTGGACGACCAGTAGGACGGAACCTTCACATCGTTCGTATACGTAATAGGCCGCGCCGACAGATAGGTCGTGTTGAAGTTGAAGGTCGCCTTGCGCCACGTATAGGTCACGTTCGCAGTATACATGAACTTCGGATAGAAAACCTGATGCTTGCCCTTCAGGCTGACAGTCGAACCGCCATAAGGCAGGCTCGTCGTCTGATACGTCGCATCGTTCCAGCTGAAACTGTTGGAAATATCCAGCCCTTTTACCGGACGGATCGTGCCGGCCACATCAGCGCCGTTCATGGTCTCGCGCCCCACATTCTCATAGGCGCTGTAAGGATTCTGCGCCGGACCGGTCGTGATCGCCGCCAGACGGTTATAGTAATCAGTATGGTAGAAATCAGCACTTCCGGTAAAGAACTGCGAGTTATACCGATAACCGATGATATAGTTCCAGGTGCGCTCCGGACGCAGCTTCGTCTTGTTGTCGTTGAAAACCTGCTGCGCGGTATAACCGGATGTCCCGAGACCGGTCCACGGACTGCCGCTGCCGGACTGCGCGGCATAGTCATACGCACGCACGTTCTCAGCAATATCCCAGTAAATCTCGTGATGATCCAGGAAATGGTAGTCGAAGTTGAAGTGCGGCAGGAACGCAGCCGACGCCGTCATGCTGCCATTGGCCGCATGCTGGTAGTAAAGACCCCAGCCCTCATTCTCCAGCGCGGTCGTATTGTCATACTCGGTGCCGCCATGCGTCGTCTGCGTCATGGAACGGAAACCACCCAGCAGCGTCATGCCCGGAATGATCGTCCAGGTGTCCTGAAGATAGAACTGAAACGTGTTGGTGTTGAACGCATCGGACCACAGCGTTCTCGCCTGAGAGGCGCTGTAACCACTGATGGAACTGTGCGGACCGGCCGCCGTGTCGGCATAAAGACGCATCGGATACCGGAACCGGTTGTTTTCATACCAGATACCGGTCTGGATATCGTTGTTATGCAGCTTGATGTTGAAGCTCTGGGTAAAGCCCAGACGCCGCACATCCGGATGACCCGCCTCATCGACCAGCGGCGTGCCGTCCGGTGAGGTCATGAAATTGTTCGTGCCCTGATAAAGGCCGTTCGACACATGGCCATACGCAACCGTATGGGACGTCACATTCGGAAAAATCTGGTAATCGAGAGCCAGGGCGGAGAGATAGTTCCGCTGGATCTGCGTGCCGTCATAGGTCACATCGCCGATCTCATCGTTGGTCAGCTTCCCGGCCCACTGAGCCGGCACGCCGCCATTCTGAGCATAGTTCGCCCATTCGATGGATTTGGCATAATCGGGCTTCAGATAGGTCGCGTCACGCCCCATCTGCTCCCACATGTTCTTCGTCATGCCGAGATAATTATACTGGCTGAAATTCGAATAATCGAAAATCGCCGAGAACTTGCCCTTGTCCTGCAGCGGCTGAACCAGCTTGAAATTGGCCTGCTGCTCTTCCTGATCGCCATACCCCTTCCACAGATTCTGATCCGTCCGGGCATAGGCCGCGTAAAACTTGGTTCCGCTCGGGTTCAGCACACCACTGTCCACCCGCCCGTATGTCCGGAACATGTGGTTGCTGCCGAACATCTGGCTGACCTGCCCCCCGGCGCGGTCTTCCGGATCAGCGGTCGTGAAGGTGATCGAGCCGCCCAGCGTCTGGGTGGAAGGCGTGCTCAGCGCACCCGCGCCCTGAGACGCCGTAATCGACGAAATGGTGTCCTGAATCGCCATCTGATCGACGTTCAGGCCGTACCAGTTATGGAATCCCTGCGCGCCCATCGGGATACCGTCCAGGCTGACCCCGAGCTGCGTCTGATTGAAGCCGCGCATGTAGAGAGTCGAGGCCACACTGTCGAGACCAAGCGCATCCGAGGACTGGAAGCTGACACCCGGCACGGACTGCGCCAGAATCTGCATCGGATTGGTGCCGGTAACGAAATGATCCATCGTCGCGCGGGACACAACCTGACTCACGCCATGCGAGATATGCCGGTGCCCCGTCGCCGAAACATCCTCAGCATCGCCGGAAGCATCCATTGAAGCCGGACGCCGATGAGCAGGAACTCCCGCCGCCTTACGCCCCGGCCCCGCCGCGGCAGCCTGCTGCCCGGTCACCGCATGTCCAGCCGCCGCATGTCCGGCCGCATGGCCCGTCACATGCTTCCTGCCGACGGTGGCGGCATATCCCGGGGACGCAATCGCGGTTGAGCACAGAAGCGCCGGCGTGATGCGCCGGAGCAATCGGAAGCCGGTTCCGACCCGTCTCAGAAAAGCCGTGCGCATATCGATTTGCATAAAAAAATCCCTCAGGCGCGGCGTGCCGCTCTGTGTCGGAAATATGACAGGTGCGAAAGTTCTATGCGGACGTGTTTGCAATCGGCAAGCGCCAGAAAATTCCGATCAACGTTTCGTTGTATGATTGTGTCGTATCCGCAACATAAGCCGTTGCACCGGACTGAAACCGCACTGAGCCCCCGCCTGTAACGGAGTAATCGTTCCGCTCAGCACCGCCATTTTTGGATGCGACCCGTTCTTAGGTTCTGTCAATAAAATACCTTTTCGGGTTGCTGCAGATGCAAGTCAGAAATAGTCTTTGCGACGACCAGCGAATGCATGGCGACCTAGCGGATGATGAAATTCCTGATTATATGGTGACTGGCTCCTGACGTCAGATTCCAGCGGGGGAGCCTGTTTCCTTATTAATATTTCCTCCATAAATTGATGGTGTTATGGAAATACAAGAATTCCGAATACATATAAGGAGTTCTTTATTTATTTTTACAGTTAGTGGAATGGAATTATTTTCCGTTGTCTGTTAATATTGGAGACGTCAAATGATCAAATGTACAATTGACTCATTTTTAGAACCTAACATAATTTCAGGATGGGTTTATGACAATGGAAAGCAGGTTGAAATAGAGGTTAAAAAAAACGACCATATTATTGGTATTGGCAAGAATGACCTGCCCCGAACCGATCTGGAGTCAGCGGGCCTTGGTTGTTGTGCCTTTAGCATAGAAACAATGGAACCTTTTTCTTATTACGATGTCATCTCAGGGTCAATAAATGTGTTTTATAAAAACGCATCCCAAAGAAAAGCGATATCCATTCGAGATGATGTCATGAAATCTATAAAATTTAAAGTAATGTCTCATATCTTGAAAGAATTCCAAAACATGGATGCCAATGAACTTGAAATGTATATATATAATGAGAAAAAATCAATCAATGAAAATATATATTATGCCCAACTGGCGGCCATTTCTTCTTTGAATAACAACAAAGTATCCACACCAAGACATATTGATATCAATAAAAACATTTCTCCACTTCATGTAAAAGTTGGCACAGTCTCTCCTGACCTGCAATGCGAAGTCGGGACAGGTGGGCATTTATTCCTCACGCGAGGTTCCAATAATGTCCTGAGCATATACGATCATGCCTATAACGAAAAAGAAGTTGAAGAAACCGCGGAAAAATGGGTAAACCTTTTCAAGGCTCGTCTGGATTTTTGTAATAGTTTAGGAGCACGCTTTATTGAAGTCATCATTCCGGACAAACTCTCTGTCCTGCGCGAACAATATGATGGAATGGGGTCAGCGCCATCTCCACTGTTGCAAATGCTGGAATGTAAAATCAGTAAGAACAAACTGTCCGACAATTATGTTTCAGGCCTGCAGTCTATCGAAAAAATAGGATTCATAAAGGCTTTCCGGAAAATAGATACGCATTTCCATCCTATCGGTGGCCATTCTGTATTCAAAGATATCTGCAGAAAAATTTCGTCATGTTACAATATTCCGGCCCAATTCAATATTGACTACATAACAACAGGAGACATTGGCAAGCGCTTTTTTGGACAGGATCTTTATGAAGTATGCTCCAGAGCGCCCCATCCTGCTTTCCATTCAGGTCGGAAAATATTGGAACAGATCCAGCCCCAGTCAGGCAGCTTTACAGGCGGCCGTGTTGTTTTTAAAAACGATAAAGCGCCCTTTGGTGAAAAAGTTGTTGGATTTGGTAATTCGTTTATGAATGATTATGAATCCCAAGCATCATTAGGCTATTGGTTTTCCACTTTTTTTCGGGAATTTCATCTTATTACCCACTCAGAAGTCAATAAAGATTATGTCAAGAATATCAATCCTGACATTGTCATCGGGCAAACAGTAGAAAGGTTTCTAGGGTTTATCCCAAATTTTTAAGATATAATATCGTGTTTTATACGTCAGGCGTGGTGTTCGATTAAATAGCTCCCAAAACCTGATTGACAAATCATGAGAGAGTATTTCTGCGCATAAGAATTGACCTCTATGGCAATGAGGATCATGGTCTGTGACCCGTCGATGCGGCGCTCGTAATCACGCGTAAGCCACATTGCCAGCCGTCGTCCAGCCAAGGCGCTTTCGGTCTCCCGGCATTGCAGATGCACCGGCCGGCGGCAGCCCGAATAAACGAGATAACACACTGCTTTGGTCACCTTATGGAATTCAACTGTCCGTAGGCGGCCAAGATGGCCTATCCCTCACTTCAACGGAGCGATCCACTCCCACTCATCATCCGCGAAAGCAGGTCTTTCCCCATCGTATCTGACCGATAAAAAATGGTACGAACTGCCGTATGTAATGGTCAGGATCGACCTGTCTGCTGACATTTGGCTGCCGAACAGGACAGCGTCCTCAGGAGACCGAATGTTCTCCCGTCAGGCCAGCCGAAAGAAACAGGGAAAGTCATCGGGCGGAAATTTGGGTAGGACAGGAATCGAGTATATGCTGCAAAAAGACAGGCACCATTCCAAACCACCGTTCCTGACAAAGAATAGATTCTAGTCCCTCTCTATAAAAAATTTTATTGCTTTAGTAATTATTATATATAATTAAATTAAATAATTTATTCCTAAAACAACTTTATTGAAATAGAAACATTACAGGCTCCGACGTAACGCAAAAAATCCAGAAAGCATATTAGGGCCTGTTAGATCTTGAATTTCTTCCCATATTGTAGGGATGGAGGAAGGAGACGGAACAGGCACTTTTACGGACGAAACATGGGCGATCTGGGAACCTCTGATTGAGGCGGTTCGCCCAAGGGGCAAGACGCCGCCCCATGATCTGCGGCGTACGATAGCAGCGATTTTCTGGCGCCATGAACTGCCCCTGGCACCAGCCATGCTCGACAACCTTCCCGCCATTCCTGCGAAACGACGCGATGGGCCGGTCGCCTGCCCAAAATGGGCCTGTCGGTGCCGGCATCTCGTTGAGAACCTCTGGGCTCGTCTCAGGGAGTGGAGCGCTGTCGCAACCAGATACGAAAAAACAGCAACGTCGTTCCTCGCGGTCATCTACATCGCTGCCGCAACAGACTGGATCAAGCCCTAACAGGGCCTAGTCCGAGGAGAAACAGGCAATAGAGAAGAAGAACGGGAAAGACTGTTTTTAGACTGCCACGGTACTGTACGAATGTCAGTCCAGAGCGACCCCAGCCAAAAGCTGGCAACGCTGAGATGACGAGAATGGCCCCAAGCGCGAGCAGCTTTCCTTGCCAGTTCCAATCGCCTCCCAAAAGACGAGGCAGTATACCATAACAACGAAGTAACAGCGCATTATTAACTGCCACGAGAAGAGCCGCCACGAGTAACCAGCGGAGAACAAAATTCTGACGATTCATAAAACCAAGAAATGAGCCCGCCAGAAGGAGCAACCCAAGGGTGCCGCTCAGCCCGATCAGATTATCTATATCTTCTGGAGCCGCCTTACTGTCTGATGAACGCGGATGAACATTGATTGACGGCAATGGTCGCTCGGTCAGGCATGACGCCGCTCCTTACAGCAGGGGCGATTTGATATTGCAACATCCTGCCATTGCTGAAACGCTTGGTCGAGTGGGACCTTTAGGGAATTCGTTCATGCTGTTTGAACGGCCGCTTTAGAGCGAATACGCACAGCCAGCCAGCCAGCCAGCCAGCCAGCCAGCCAGCCAGCCAGCCAGCCAGCCAGCCCGCACAGGCCCCCCCTTCGCGCCGTCACACGGAGCGCGCCTGTCCGGCGGGCCATGCCTGCATTCCGATCCGCGCGATTTCCAGCAGTCTCTCCCGCGATGCGCCGTCGCGGGCCTGCACCGCCATCCCGCGCAGCAGTGAGCCATAGAACGCAGCCAGCGCCCCGATATCCGTACCGGCGGGCAGATCGCCGGCTTCCACACCCTTGCGGAGACGGTCCGCCATGGCGTCCTCGGACCGGGTGCGATGACTGGCCAGCAGGTCACGCAAACGGGTCTGAGCAGGCGAGCACTGAGTCGCCGCCACCGAAATCATACATCCCGCAGGCAGGTCATCGCGCGTGAACTCTGAGGCGGCCGCTGTCGTTAAATCCTGAAAAACGGTCCGCGTGTCGGCGTCTTCGTTCAGAATGGCAAAAAGCCAGGCGCCGGCGACGCTCATATAGGTATCGATCGCCTCATGATACAGCGCTTCCTTGCTGCCGAACGCATTGTAGAAGCTCGACGCGCTGATCCCCATGGTCGCGATCAGGTCGTCGAAACTCGTTCCGTCATATCCCCGGTCCCAGAACAGCCGCATGGCCGCGCACAGAGCCTGCGTCCTGTCGAAAGACTGCGGCCGCCCGCGACCACGCCGCCCGCCATGCATTTTTTCTGGTGTCATCGCTCCATAAATCCTTGAACACGGAACTGCACGCCTCATATGCTTCATGTTGGAGCGATCGCTCCACATTTTAACCCGTCGGTTCCCGCAAACCTGGCCTGAGGCACACAGATGCTTCCCGGCCCGTACAGACAGGCATACATCAATGAACAGGCTTTCAGGAAAAGTCGCAATCGTGACCGGCGCCTCCAAAGGGATTGGCGCCGGCATTGCCAGAGCCCTCGCCGCGGAAGGAGCCGCGGTCATCGTCAATTACGCGTCCAGCAAAGCGGGGGCGGACGCGGTGGTCACAGCAATCACGGACAGCGGCGGCAAAGCCTTCGCGGTTCAGGGAGACGTCTCGCGCAGGGCCGATGCCCAGGCCCTCGTCGACGCCGCGATCAGTCAGTTCGGGCGGCTGGACATTCTGGTCAACAATTCCGGCGTCTATGAGTTCGCGTCGATCGAAGAGATCACCGAAGAGCATTTCCACCGTCTCTTCGATGTCAACGTGCTTGGCACGCTGCTGACGACGCAGGCCGCGGTGAAGCATCTGGAAGGCGGAGGCAGCGTCATCAACATCAGCTCCGTTGTCTCGCGCGTCACGCCACCTAACTCCGCCGTCTACACAGGAACGAAGGGCGCAATCGACGCCATCACCGGTTCCCTCGCGCGCGAACTGGGGCCAAAGCAGATTCGGGTCAACGCGATCAATCCGGGCCTGATCGAAACCGAAGGCACCAGAGCCGCCAGTGTCGTCGGCTCGGAGATGGAGCAGGCCATCATCGCGCAGACGCCGCTGGGGCGCAGCGGTCAGGTGCAGGATATCGCGCCGCTCGCAGTCTTCCTGGCATCCGATGACGCCCGCTGGCTGACCGGCGAAACACTGATTGCTTCCGGCGGTCTGCGCTGATTTTCATCGAGCATATCATGTGATTTCACCGGGTCGGAAATCTGCCGGTTTCTTCCCGGAGAGCGCTTCACGCCAGGCCGTTGAGGAAACAATAAAAGTTTCCGGGTGCCGCTTTTTTTCAAAAAGGCGGCGTCTTCTGAAGCTTTTTGAAAAAAGCTTCACCAAAAACTTTTTTATAATTTAAGGGAGGTTTTACGGGCAGGCTTTTGGGACAGCCTCTTAACAGGCTAAAAGGGCGCGGCCCGTTCGCCTCTCCGCCAGCCACTTCACAACGGCAGAACAGTCTTGCTCAGTAAGCCGGGGTGCAGGGGCCTGTGGTCCCTGCCGGGTTTCAGGGCAGCGCCCTGAAAGCACCCTATCCGTTCCCCTCCGGCGGCAGCAGTCCGTGCTTCCGCAGATACGCCGTCGAAAAAGAACAGTGCGACACCACCGTCCGCCCCTCCGCCCGCGCCACCTCCAGCGCATGACGCACCAGCGCCGTTCCAACCCCCTGTCCGCTCAGCGCCGAGGGCACATCCGTATGCAGGATGTCGAGAATCCTCTCCCCGCGCGCATAATCCAGCCACGCCGTATACCGGTCGATATGAACCTCAAACCGCCGCGCCGCCTTGTTGTCTGTGATCTGCATGGAACACAATCTTCTTATCTGCCGCGAAACCGGCACAATGCCGGAAAGGCATAACGCCACATGACGGGAAAGGTTGGGAGCGTATTCTCCCGGCCGGGACAGAGACCCGTTTCACACTTTCGCGACAGATCAGCGACGAACTCCCGGAACTTCCCGTCCTGATGTGGACGCACAAACAAACTATTCCTGAAAATAACATTTATTTTTCAGAAGGTTATGTGTTCTGAAAACAGGAGCCAGAGCAGGGCACCGCCCTGCACCCGGAAGGGGTCGCACACCCCTTCACCCCTTTTATGGTTAACAAACCGGGATCAAAGGGACTGTGTCCCTTTGTGGGGCTCGGGGCAAAGCCCCGAAAATGTATTTGCAAAGCATACAAACGCCATTTGCAGGGACAGATGTATCCCGACACCGCAATCATGAAGAACGCAAAACTTACTGGCAGAATGAGGAAAATACCTTCCTCCCTCAGGCGTGTCATAAGCCCGTCAGAGTCCCGCGCGCGCCTGTCCGGCACGCAGGATGTTTTTATTTCGGAATAAATGCGTATCAATGAGGGGTTCATCGGAACGGAGAAGGGGAACACCTTCATTCCGATGTCGTGTCTGTCGCAGTATGGTGTCCAGGGGATCTGATGATCTGTCGAAAAAAAATCCGGCCGTCGCAATCTGCGTTTCTGTTCTTTCTGACGCTCGCATGCCCTGTCGCCAGCCAGATTCCGATGCATGAAATGGCGCAAGCCCAGGACCGCTCCGCAGCCGCAGACATCGCCTCAGACCACCCGGAGCCTCTGCAGATCAGCAAAGACGTCATGATGCCCACGCGGGACCATACGAAACTGGCAACGGATATCTATACGCCATCCTGTCCGTCCGGTGGCTGCCCGGTCCTGATGCACCGGACGCCCTATGACAAATCCGATCCGGCCGCTGTCGCGATCGCCCGGACCCTTGCGGCGCATGGATATGTCGTGGTCGTGCAGGATATGCGCGGAAGACATCACTCGGAAGGAGTTTTTGAGAAATATGACGATCAGGACGGACGTGATGGTTACGACGCCGTGGAATGGGCCGCGCGTCTTCCGCATACGGACGGCCAGGTCGGCATGTATGGCACTTCTTATGCCGCCCACACCCAGGCCGATATCTCCAAGCTGCACCCGCCGCATCTGCGCACGCTGGTCCTGAACATGGGCGGCATGTCGAACGCATGGGATCATTCCGTGCGCAACGACGGAGCATTCGAGATCGGACGGCAACTGTCCTGGGCATGGGAACAGATCATAGAAGACGCGAAAGATCCTGTTGTCAGAAAAGGTCTGCAGGAGGAGCGTCTGAATGACTGGTACACAGCATTACCGCTGAAACCGGGACTCAGCCCGCTGTCGCTGTCGCCGCATTACGAAAAATATTACCAGGAGGAGTCCACGTTATCCGATTACGGACCATACTGGACGCGCCTGTCCATGAACTGGGCGGATCATTACGCCGAAACATCCGATATCCCGATGCTCCAGATCGGCGGCTGGTACGACATCTATCTGCGCGGGACAATTCTGAACTGGCGCGGTCTGCGGAAGCTGAAAAAGGCAGACCAGCGACTTCTGATCGGTCCGTGGACGCATCATCGTGACAACAAAACCTATGCCGGAGACGTGGATTTCGGCCCCGATGCCGCAATAAACGATTTCGATATCGGTTTTCATCTTCGCTGGTTTGATCATTATCTGAAGCACATCAATAACGATATCGGCAGACAGGCTCCCGTCCGGTATTTCCTGATGGGCGGCGGCGACGGACATAAAACCGCCTCCGGACGTCTTCAGAATGGCGGGGTCTGGAAAGACGCGACCGACTGGCCTCCGCCGGAGGCGCAGCCTCTGGTTCTGTTTCTCGCCGATGACGGAAACCTGGCCGGACAGACCGGAACATCCGGAACAGACAGCTATATTTCCGATCCCGCGCATCCGGTGCCGACCATCGGCGGCAGCGTGTCGGCGCGTCTCAGGGACGGAGCCTATGATCAGCGTGAACGTCCTGACATGCCGGGCTCCCGGCCACCCTATCTGCCACTGGCCGCGCGCTCTGATGTTATCGTCTATCAGACCGCGCCGCTGACGCATGACGTCACAGTCGCTGGCCCCATAAAGGTAAAACTGTTTGTATCCTCGACCGGTGTGGATACGGATTTCACAGCGAAACTGATCGACGTGTTTCCACCGGACGCTGATTATCCCAATGGTTTTGCAATGAACATCGCTGATGGAATCCGCAGGATGCGGTACCGGAACGGATTGCTGAAGGCAAAGCTGATCCGGCCCGGCAAGATCTATGAAACAGAGATCGACCCTTTCGATACGGCAAATGTGTTTCGGGCAGGCCATCGCATCCGGCTGGACGTATCAGGCAGTAACTTCCCCCGTTTCGATGTCAATCCGAATACGGGAGAACCGCTGGGCCGCAACAGAATGGCGATTGCGGTCAGAAACTCCGTCTATCGCGGCGCAGGACATGCCTCATCTGTCACGCTGTGGGTTATGCCTGAAAAATAAGGCGTTTATGTATTTTGCAAACAGGAGACAAAGCAGGCTCTGCCCTGCACCCATTTAATTTAACAGACCGGGATCAAAGGGACTGTGTCCCTTTGTGGGGTTCGGGGCAAAGCCCTGAAAAGCTATCTCATCTGTATTTGCAAAATATACAAACCCCAAACAAAGGGGGTAAAAAGGCATCATGTGCAGCACGTCTTCACGCGACGATCCTCTGCTCTGTCCCCATCGTGAAACACAACGCAGAAACCTTCCCGATTCTGAAAAATACCATATTCGTGATCTTTTCCATTCCTGAAACGAACTGAAAAGAGTCCATAACTCTCCGGAATCCCTTCCGTCCCCGCACTGGACCGATACCCCCGGACAGAAAAATATTCCCCACACCCCAACCCGGGACAGCTTCACTCCGGGATCACCACAACCGGAGCCACCACCATGCCACCCCGCCGCCACCCGCCAGTCACTCCCGGCCAGCACTCTGCCCGAAGCCCCCGGAACCACCCCGTCACCCGCCACAGAAACAATCCGTGACCAGACCCGGAAACACCCCGACCCTTCTGGAAAACGGCAGCTCCTCTCAGCCCCGTTTCCCGAACAGAGTCAGCGGCGCTCCCACCAGAAAACTGATCGCCACCCCGACCGGCACCAGCCACGGAAACGCCACAGGCACGCCCCCCGGCCGCACAAACGCAATCACCAGCGCCACCCCGACAACGGTGGCGAAAAACGCCGCCATCGCTACCCGCTCCGTCGCCCGGCGCAGCACCATCCCCAGCAGAAACGCCCCCAGCAGCGCCCCGTAAGAATACCCCGCGATCTGAAACCCGAACACCAGCGCAGAATGAGACGATCCTGAAAAAGCGCAGGCCACAGCAATAAGCGCCACCGCCCAGCCCGCCGTCACCAGCCCCGAAGCCACCCGTCCCGCAGACCCGGCCCCGCCCAGCAGATCGGAAAATGTCGAGGCCGTCATCGCATTCAGCGCCGAGGACAGAGACCCCATCGTGGCGCTGATAATCCCAGCCACCAGCAGCCCCGACAGCCCGGCCGGCAGCTCATCGACAATATACCGGGGAAAAAGCCCGTCCGGTGTGACAAACCCCAGCGATGCCAGACTGCGCCCGTCATGCCGCGCCCACAGAAAAATCCCGACCAGCGACAGCAGCCCGAACAGCAGCGTCACCACCACAGCACTGCCAACCATCGCCCGCTGCGCATCCCGCAACGACCGCGCCGCCAGCGCCCGCTGCACCATCAGCTGATCCGCCCCGTGCGACGCCATCGCCAGCACCGCCCCTCCGACCAGCGCCGTCAGCGGCGCATAAGGACTGGTCAGAACCGGAGCATGAACAGCAAAAGGCGACAGCAGTCCCGACTGCCCGATCGCGGCAACCTGCTCCGCTGTAAGCTGCCGCCACAGCAGCACGGCGCAAAGCCCCGCCCCGAACGTATACAGCAGAAACTGCGCCGCATCCGACCACACCACCGCCCGCAGCCCGCCGGCAGCCGTATAAAGCGCCGTCAGCGCCGTCAGCCCGATCAGCACGGAAAGCGGCGAAAGCGGCATCCCCCGCGCCGCCAGCAGCGCGCAGATCGGAATGGTCGAGGCGAACAGCCGCACACTCTCCGCTAGCAGCCGCGTCACCAGAAACGTCACCGAAGCCAGCCGCTGCATCCGCCGCCCGAACCGCAACGCCAGATACTGATAGGCACTCGTCAGATTGCCGCGCATATAAAGCGGCAGCAGAAACCGCGCCACGGCCAGCCGACCGAGCAGATACCCTCCGCCCAGCCCGACAAACACCATTCCCTGCTGATACGCGATGCCCGGCACACTGATCACCGTCAGCGTCGAGGTCTCGGTCGCCACGATCGACAGACAGATCGCCCAGCCCGGCAGATCATGATGCGCGTCCAGCACATCCTCCGCCGAACGCCGCCCCCGCGACCACGGCGCCGCCCCCGACAGATGCAGCGAACCCAGTGTCAGAGCCACAAGCCAGAGCAGAATGACCGCAGGATCAGTCAGACCAGCCGTCACAGACCGCCACCTGTCTCACTGAAACGATTCATCATCCTCATGGGCCGCCCTGCATCCTGAAAAGTGACAGCCCACTTTGCCCGATCAGTCACGGAAGGGAAGCCCGTACCCGAAACGCAGGGAGACAGGTGCTGATAACAGGGGGGTGCCGTCAGCCGCCGACCGGTCTATGCTGGCACACCCGGGTCCGCACCCGGCCACCTGTTTTGACGCGCATCTCCACCCGCTCACGAGATGCCCTGCCGCGAGCATTCATGAGACCATCCTACCGTTACGATCCGCCTCCGAATTTCCCGCAGCCGCCAAAATCCCGCGGGATAAAAGTCGCCGTTCTGGCGGGACTGGCCGTGATCTATATCGGCGGCTACTGGACCGTGAGCCACTGGCCGAAGAAGAAACTCCCGCCACAGATCGTGACGATCCCGGTCGATGTGGTGAAATGGCAGCAGCGCGTACCGCTCCCGCCGCCACTTCATCCGCACATGGAAACGCCGCAGCCGGTGGTTATCCCGCCACCACGTCTGGTGATCCGGGGACATTAAACAGGGCTCTGCCCTGTACCCGGAAGGGATCGCAGATCCCTTTACCCTTCTGAGATTAACAGGCCGGGATCAGATAGCCTTGTGAGGCCAGGGACAATCCATTCCGCACGGACTTCCGGTTAAGCCGGCTTCAGCCCAAGCTGTGCCCGCAAAGCGGGAGCCGTCGTCACGGCCTCAAATCCCGGATTACCTGGCTGAAACAACTTCGCCGAAGACAGGCCACCTGTAACAACCGGCTCGAACCCTGCTTCCCGCGTCAGCCCGGAAACGGTCGCCAGCGCGGCCTGATCGTCTCCGGCCAGCGGAATCGCAATGCGCGGCGTCTCATTCGCCTCGGCCCGCAGCGCCGTCATGGCGATAGAATTGAAGCCCCGCACAAGACGCGCCTGTGGGAAATAACGCGCCGTTACCACTCCGGCTCCGTCACGGGCCGCTTCCGCGGCAATCGCGCCATCCCGCCATGAATAAGGGTTGGTTGCATCGAGCAGAATCTTACCACTGACGCTGCCGCCCAGGTCCCTGGCAACAGCGGGCAGGGCGCCATAGGGAACAGCCAGCACAACAATATCCGCAAATGCGGCGGCCTCCTGCGGGGTCCCGGCACGGGCGCCGCCGCCCAGATTGTCCGCGACGCTCTGTGCTTCCGAAAGAGTGCGGGCCGATAACATGACAGGATGCCGCCCTCCACGGAGCCAGAAACCCGCCAGAGTGCTGCCAACCTGCCCCGCTCCGATAAAGCCGAGTTTCAGAGGACCGATGACCTCGTTTCCGGCAGAGCAGGCCGGACGCGGCAGAAGCGGAAGCGTGACGAACAGGGAAGTGAAGGCGAGGATCTGCCGGCGAGAGGGCATTCAGCTGTATCTCCAGAGAGCGGTCAGGGGACCGTCCGGTCCTGAGACCGGGTCACTTTCAGGAAAGGGCAGGCGGTCCATGAGGGCAAGGGCATCAGCGGAAAGGGCTTCACGTTGCAGATCGAAGTCCTGATCGGGCGGATAGGCTCCGACGACAAGGAAATCTTCCGTCGAGCCTTCGTTTTTATGACCGGTTCCGGCAGGCAGAACAATGAGATCCCCCGCTTCGGCTTTCACCTCTTTTCCTCCCGGCCCGCCAATCGTGAGAATGGCCTGACCTTTTGCGATGCCAAGCACCTCATGAGCGGTGCTGTGGAAATGGTGGAAAGCATAGACACCCCAGCGCCAGCGCGGAGTCCAGCCATTCTGTGTCAGCCGTTCCTCAAAGGCAGCAGCCGGATCAAGGACATCAGGACCGATGACTCCCTTGTAATGGAGCACCGGAAGATGCGGGTTGTTCGGCACCCAGTCATGAGGCTGGAGCCGAAATGCGTTCGGAGTAATGTGGGCATGCGCTATGGAAGCCATGGTTTTTCTCCCGGTGAGAGACAACCCGAGCGTCGCAAGCAACGCCAGGAACGTGCGGCGCTCAGTCTGCGGCGTATTGGCCGGACATCGTGATGGCATCATGCACATCCTTCTGTGTGGTGGTTTCCCCGTGTGCCGGGGTCAGTCTGGAATTGCAGTGTCTGAGAATGTACACCTCGTGCGGGGCGATGGTTCGCTGTTCACGGGGTATTGTTCGCCCTCGGCAGCAGACCTAGCTTTGTCCCGGTAACTGACCGGTCAGCGCAATATCAGAAGATATGGAGACTGATCGTACGAAACAATTTCATAAAATAAACCCGGGGACGAATATTTATGGTCTCCGTCAGTCATCGTCCTGAAAATTTTCCGGACTGATCAGAATTCAGAACGCTCTGTACAGCCGACAGGAATACAGCCTCGAAGCCGGCAGTTTCTGTGTCTCGCCAGCAGTGAAACATCAGAGTTGTGAAGGCGCTCTTCACTCGTAAATGCCGATAGCAGGATTCCGGTATCATGGCAGAATTTATATAATTATTTCATCAAAACGAATTTCCATAACAGGAAACTCATTCACATGAGTGCAGTCCGGTCTGTTTCCGATTCTGCCTTATCTGACCAGGGTGTAGTCCACGACATGATTTTTCGTGAACGATCAGGATTTGTTACGGTCCCTGACTCCCGATCTTATGGCTTTGACCTCGCAATATCTTTCATACCGCTGCTCGATATGACATCGCTTTTTATGATTGCAGGGACTTTTCATAAAATATGCATGACATCCCGGAATAAACTCTGATTTCATCAGGGCATATCTCTGCTTCCACTGCGCTGCGCCTGCGTTTTCAAGTGAGTGGCAGTGCCGGATATCCGTAGACCGGAATATTTCCGGCATGAATGCAGGAAGGAATCTCGTGCCAATCATCATGCCGGCGCATAGGGAAATTCCATATATGATCGATTTTTCGCATCCGATATACTTCGTCTGCTTTGCGGGCCGACACGGATATTGTGGATCGTTTCAGTAATCACGAATCCTGTCGCTCCCGCATGGAACAGGAACCCGACAGTTTTTAAGGACGTTCTGGTTGCTATGCAGCCTGGCCGGTATCCGTGTTATCCGGAAAGGGCGCTGTACGAGGAGATGAAGATAATGACGATTCCCGAAATCACACTCAGTGACGGAATGACTATTCCGGCGATAACTTTCGGTACGTACAAGCTGAACGGCGCTGCGGGCGTGGCGAGTATGAAGAGCGCACTCGAGACAGGTTATGATGCACTCGACAGTGCCTTTAATTATGAGAATGAAGGGGCAGTCGGACGTGCCATCCGGGAAAGTGGTCGTCCGCGAGAGGGGATGCGGATCGCTTCCAAGCTGCCAGGACGGCATCATGCTTATAATGAAGCCATCGCGACCATTGAGGAATCTCTTTATCGGGCGCAGCTGGATTATTACGACCTGTATTATATTCACTGGCCAAATCCGAAAGAGAACCTGTACGTTGAGGCGTGGACGGCACTGATCGAAGCGCAGAAACGCGGTTATGTCCGGTCGATCGCAGTATGCAATTTTCTGCCCGGGCACCTTGAGCGTCTGAAGAGCGAAACCGGTATTCTGCCGAGTATCAACCAGATCGAACTGCATCCGTATTTTCCACAGAACGAGATGCGGAAGTGGAACAAAGATCATGACATCGTGACACAGTCATGGAGTCCGCTGGGGCGAGCCAATGATCTGCTGACAAATCCGGTTCTGGAGAAGATTTCGAAGCGGATCGGGAAATCTGTCGGCCAGGTTATTTTGCGGTGGCATCATCAGCTCGGATGTGTGCCGATTCCTAAATCATCTTCCCGGGAAAGGCAGATCGAAAATATATCGATTTTCGACTTTTCCCTGACAGATGATGACATGGCAGCTATTGCAACGCTGGCACGACCGAACGGACGTACCAAGAACCAGGATCCGGCAGTCTATGAGGAATTTTGACGACGCTCTGTGCAGGTGTTCCGGAATCTGCATGGAACAGAGATGTCAGAAGGTGGCCTGCTTTTAATAATTGTAGTCAGGGGCCTGTGGCCCCTGCTGCATCCGGCGAGACAGGGAAGACCAGTACCAGGGCGACAATGGAGACATGGTCTGAAGCGTGTTCCGGGACAAAGATATCACAGCAGCTTCTCTGACCTGATAATGCTCTGGTCAGGCAGACTGATCCATCATACTGCGGACCAGTTCGAGATCTGCGGGCTTGTCGACATCTACGGAAGCGCGGCCGTCCGGCATGAAGACGAATCGGGCTTTAGCGCCCGTCAGACTGGTGATGCGCGCGAGCAGAGTCTTCGTATCCAGCCGCCTCATCAGAAAGCGGAGAAGAATGACCGGACCCAGAAGCCAGCCCATACGAAGTGGTTTTTTGCGTTCCCGTTCGAGACGTTGCCAGAGCACAGCGACTCTGGCGGCTGCTGGCGTCCGGAACAGGAAGAGATTACAGCCGGAGAAGGCAATGTCCGAGAGACGGATAAAGGTCCGGGTTGTGTCGGGAATGTCGCGCTGGACGACAGCTTCTGTGGCGACGCCGACTGCGATGTCCGCGTTCCCCGCACCGGAGAGAAATGCCTCTGTCCAGGCTGGTTGCAGAAGCGGGTTATCGGCTGTCGTGACCAGAAGGGGCGTTCCATAGCGCTGAATGGCAGCGAGGACACTGGCGCTGGGGCCGGCGGCGGCGGCGAGTGTTTCCACCTTCGGAGGCAGGATACCGTTCAGGGCTTCAGGAGTTTCGATGCAGACAACAATGCGGCCAACGCCGGGAGTGGCACGCAGGCTGTCGATAACATGCCTGATCATTGGTTTGCCGGCGATCGGGAGCAGAGCTTTATACGGGAGACCTGCCGCAACCGCCATAGGATCGGAAGCGCCCGCACGGGAGCCGGCGAGGATAAGAGCCGTCGTGAGAGCCTGCCTGCTCACGCGGCGTGCCTGTTGCCCTGCGCAGCGGAATCGCTTCCGGGTCGTGCACCGTCCGGACGATCTTTGGGAGCGTGGCCGGTGAGGCGCATGACCCATGGGTAGCGCTGAGCCTGCTCAAGATCGTAACCAAGATTAAAAACGGTCGGGCTGCGCTCGCGGCTACGCGCATCAACATAATATGTGCCCAGAGCGCGATCCACCACATAGCTGGTGATGCCGTAATTACCATCCTCATCATGGAAATGATGCAGGACGTGGCGGGCTTTCATACGCTGAATCCAGGCAGCACGAGGCTTATAATTCAGATGCTGGATACAGTGAAAAAATTCGTAGATGCATGTGATGATCACGCCGGCACAGAATGCTGTCGCGGCAGATCCCGGTCCACCGATCAGCCAGCCGACCGGAATGGTCACGGCACCAATGGTCGGCAACGTGGTCGCAGGTCCTCCGAACAGCACGTCGAGAAGATGCGGATCCTGATGATGATCAAAATGGATGCGCTTCCACAGTGCAGCGGTAAAGCGCCACTTATAGAGCAGATGACCATGCAGAACGTAGCGATGCAGCAGATACCAGACCACCGGGTAGATCAGTATCACAGCAAGAGCAGCAATAGCTGTCTGAAACCACCCCGCGAAGAAATGGACAGCCAGTCCGAAGCTGACAGCAATGAGAGCGAAATACAGCAGGATCGTCGGATAGGTGAGATAGGCGATCCAGAGCTGACGCAGATTCATCTTGCCAAGATCGAAGCTCCGCCCGGATCGGATGGTCGGGTTGCGCAGAGTGCCGCTCATTTATCCTCGTTCCTTAAAAGCGCAGTACCGGCAGCCAGAGTAAATATGATCAGCCCCGGAACGGTCGCAACCGGTGCCGGCAGGAGTCCTGCATTGCCCATCGCGCGAAACATGCCCTGCACGATGATAAAGAGCAAACCGGTGCCAAGACACCACACGGGCAGCCAGCTTCTGAGTCCCGTGCGGGGAGGGATATAGATCACCGGCATGGCGAGCAACAGCATGACAACGAGGGAAAGGGGACGAAGAAAGCGTTCAAATAATGAGGCACGCAGGTAACCTGGCGTGAGATTGGTGGCGATCCGTCCATGAAGAGCATCAAGAATCATGCCTGAAGACAGGGGAGACGAGTCAAGTGAAAGGCGGAGCATGTCTGCGGGGCCGAACGGATTGATCCAGCGGGCTTCGGGTGCCGTATCGTCTTCAGCGGTGGCGTTCAGGTCGGCGAATGAGACTGCGGTGCAACGGATATCGTGCAGGGTCCAGCCTTTCGTGCTGTTGTGGTCCGCATGATCGGCATGCAGGGTGCGCAGAAGACGACCCGAACTGTCCCGATCGTAAAGATCGATCTCCCAGGCCTCGTGTCCTGCATGAGTGACGTAGCCGACATGGGCGAGTTCGCTCGCCGTGGACTGGTTGGTGACGGGCATGCCACATGTGCTAGCCTGCCCGCGCGGGACGTGAAACCAGAAAGCATGCCCTTCTTCCGGGTGCGGATCGGTCCGGTTCCACCAGGACGCCAGAGCCAGTTCGGTCCGCGGAGTAATCTGATCCTCGAGGACGATACCGAGAAGGCCAATCGCGAGGGTGGCCGGCACGATAAGGCGCAGGAAACCGACGGGCGACAGACCGGAAGCACGCAGGATGGCGACTTCGCTGCTGATCGTCATCTGCGTGAGCATAAGCAACGCACCGATCAGCACGCTGAGCGGCAAAGCCGTCTGCATCATGGCAGGCAGATGAAGGATCATATAGGTCAGAACACCGGTAATCCCGAGATGGCGTCTCAGAATCGGTGTCATCTGATCCAGCAGAGCGAGAAGCTCCATGAGCGCGATCAGAATGCCGCAGCATATGGCAGTACGTGAGAACAGCGAAACCGAGAGGTAGCGCAGCAGAATATGCCTGGGGCCGTGCAGGACGGGCTGCTTTGTCATGCCGGTGTATTGTCCGGAATGCCGGCCCCCCGGGCGCCGGCAGCAGGGCTGATGTGACGAACGGGCAGAATTCTGGCGCGATATAGTAGAAGAAGCGTGCAGCCGGTACAGAACACGACAGTGGGCGGCCAGATCACGGTCAGGGCGGAGGCGCGGCCATTGGCGACGAGGCTTTCTCCGAGTTGAAGCAGGTGATCGTAAGTCAGCAGAATGGTAACGGCCAGGGCGAGGCCTGCGCTGCCTCGTTTTCGCTTTCCGATCACGGCGAGAGCGGTCGCAAGAACGGGGATGAAAGGGATGGACAGACTGCGCGCCAGGCGGAAGTTCAGCTCCGCGCGCATCGAAGGAATCGGGATCACGGTTTCCTGAGATTGCGCTGATGTTGCCTGTGACGGGTATTGCGGGGCCGCGCTTGCTGCCGGGAGCTTGGTGTCTAGATGTCGTCCGTGTTTTCGGGCGTGAATCTGCCTGGCCAGCTCAGACGAGGTCAGTTCACGTTCATCATCACCGCGTTCGCGGAAGGCTGAGGCCCGGGCATGGCTGAGCAGACGCGTTGCGTGATCAAAGGTGGTGACGGTCGGGTCCATTTCGGGCCGGATGGTCAGAATTGCACCATCGGTCAGTTCGATCTGGACCTCGCCTTTCACCGGGCTGGACCGGATGGTGCCGGTGCGGGCCGTGATATCGCGTTCCCGGTCTTCTCCGAAGTCACGGATGAAGACACCGGTCAGATGAGATCCGCCCTGGTCAACGTGATCGGCGGTTAGCATAAGAGACGCCGAGGGGGTGGCGAACATCCCTGACTGCAGCACCGGAGACCATCCGGCGTGACTGGCGAGATAGAAACCCTGCCGGAACTGATAGCGGGCGTGAGGCTGAATGTATCCGTAAAGCAGCATGGAAAGAAGGCCGATGGCGGCGCCGGTAACGGCGAAGGGGCGGCATATCCTGGCAAGGGAAACGCCGCTGCTCATCAGGGCATCGATCTCATCATTTTCGCTCATCCGCCGGATAACGGCGAAAACGGACACGCAGAGAGCGGCGGGGAGGGCCAGGCCCATGTAATGCGGCATCAGATCAGCCAGCAGCCGGATCAGCGTGAAGAAAGGGCTGGCTTCGGAAGCGAGGATATTCAGCAGCACAAGCAGGCGTTCAAGCAGCAGCGCGAGGAGAACGACTGACAGCGCTATGGTGAAAGGCGGAATCGTCTGACTGAGAAGGTAAGTATCCAGTGTCCCTGGTCGTGCCCAGTCGGGCAGCCGCGCGAGGGGCGGTATGTAATGTATTTCACTTTGTGCCGGTCGGGAGGCGTTCACGTGACGTGGACCTTACACGTATTGCCTGGCTGAAATTCGTCTGGGGCGGATATCGCCGGGCGTGTGTATTCGCGGGTCAGGAAGTCATGGAGTGTGCCCTGTGTGTCGAGGCGGCGGGCACGAATGGTGATGTGCCAGATAGCCGGACCGGGGACTCGTCTGATTGTAATATGGTTCCAGCCAGCGGCGGTCTGCAGACATCCGGGACGGTGTGAGGCTGAGGTGACGCCGATGACCGGGATATCGGAGCCCGGCAGGGTGGAAAAGGTGCCTCTGTGGGAGTGACCGTGCAGAATCAGCTCTGCTCCGGCATCACGGACGGTTCGGGCGAAGTGGTCGATGTCGCGCAGCGCCTTGCGCCGGACGACCAGATCGTGGCGGGGCGGGTGATGAATCATGACCACGCGGCACAGGCCCTGCTTTCCGGTCCGGGTCAGGAGTTCAGCAAGTTTTACAGTCTGCACCTCACCCACCTCGCCGGAAGCGAAGAACGGCGGGGTCGGCACGGCGGAACTGACACCGATAAGAGCGATGTCTCCGACATGGGTCAGGGAGGGAGTTTCGGGATCCGCCATTCCGCCATCAGGTGCCCAGAGACCGGGTCCTTCTTCCCAGGGAATACGGGTCAGCGCGTCATGATTACCGGGAATGACGGCACGGAGCATATCGAGCCGGCTCAGCCAGTTCCGGGCGGCACGGAATTCGCGCGGGGTCCCAAGATTGGTAAGGTCACCGGTAATGGCAAGTGCATCGGGTTTATGGGCTTCGATGTCACGAAGAACTGCGCTGAGGGCTTTGCGGGTATGGATATGCCGCCGGCGAAGATGCCACGACAGAAGGCTGAGCGCACGTTTGCCGACAAGAGCGCGGAGGGATGGTTCTGCCCTCGTGGGGATGTGAAGGTCGGAGAGGTGGGCCAGAACGGCTGACAAGACAGTACTTCCTGACCTGCATCGGCAGATTTGTTATGAGAGTCCGTATCCTTTCGGAAGACAGACAAACCACTGATCTGCCCCGATCTCCCTCAAATGACGTGACTGATCAAGTGCGCTGACTTCAATTCTGTTTTCAGAGTACAGCAGAGACACCATGTTCCCCATTTCAGATCATTGGGAATAAAATCGCATGCCGCGGATGCGTTATCGTGAGACGGCGTCAGTGAATGGTATTCCGACCTGTAACGTCTCCTGCAACACGGGTTTCCGCAGGGCATGATCGCACAGACCTAGTACTGGCACAGTGCTTCTTCAGGTAATTTTCGGGAGATGACTGCGGAGGGAATGTGACAACACGTTCCGGTATGTCTATATGACGCGCGCCTCCTGAGGCGAGTCGTCCGGGCATTGATGCACGGCGATCCTGTCTGAGCCGTCGGTGACGGCTGCCCATGAACTGCGGATTGTCGAGTGCCTGCACGCCTTGCTCTGATTCATAATCCGCGTAGCCGTCGCAATCTGCATGATCCGGATGGTTTTGCAGCGCAGGCAAAAGCGCGTCTGGGCGCTTTTTTTATTTCCCCAAGTAATCGTCATGAACTGGCGGACGATATCAGGCAACTCGCTGAGCAGGACGTGCGGTTCATTGCCGTGAATGGCGGCGACGGAACAGTAAGCGATGTTCTGAGTGCGGTCCTGGCAAGTTATCCTGCTGACCGGTTGCCGGCTCTGGCTGTCCTGCCTTCAGGCAACACGAATCTGATTGCCAGCGATGTGGGTTGTCAGCTGCGAGGGCTGCAGGCGCTGACACAGTTGCAGGAGCGTGCGGCTACGGGGACGTTGATGGAAGGTGCGAGCTGGCGGCAGCCCGTTATCGTATCCTGGTCCGACCCTGGCCGGCTCCCGGTTGCGGGCATGTTCTGCGGACTGGCAGCGTTTACACGAGGAATTGAGCTTGCGCACAACCCGGCGATTCTGGACCGGTATTCTCACGACATGGCTGTCTTTGTGACAGTGTTATGGGCGATCCGGCAGCTTCTCCAGCGCGAAACGCGGCGTAAATGGCTTAATGGTACGCCGATGATCCTCAGCGTTGATCATGCCACACCCGATGCGCGGCCTCGTTTTCTGTTTCTCTGCACAGGCCTGCATCGCCTGTCGCGCGGAGTGTGGCCATTCTGGCAGGATCACGAGCCCCAGGGCGGAATATCTTACCTTGATATTCTTGCTAACCCACCGGGACTGTTACGGAATCTGTTCTGCGTACTGCGGGGCCGCATCCCGGACCGTCTGCGTCAGTCTGCGGCTTACCGGAGTGGTATGGCCGGGGATATTCTGATTGAGACGAGAGATCATCTGGTAATAGACGGCGAGGAACTCGATCCCGGACCGGACGGGCGTATCCGGCTGGTGCAGGGACCGCGTATCGCCTTCATCCGGTCCTGATGCGCGGGAGGCCAGCAGACACGATGAGCGTGCCGGATCAGGATAAAGCGGCGCTTCGGGCTGCCGGAGTTGTGGCGCAGACGATTGTGGATGAACTGACAACGCCCGTTCCGCAGGCCATTACATTTTTTGTCGAAACGATGGTCGGCGGGGCTAGGCCTCTTGGCGTGCTGTTCTATGGCTCGCTGGTGCGGACCATTGCCAGCGGGGCGGTAGCGGCAGATCCATTGCTGCTTGCTGAGGGTGTTCTCGATTTCTACGTGATCGTGGAGCGGCAGGCTGACTGGCCGCGCGGATGGCTGGCGCGTATGGCGAACACGATCCTGCCGCCGAATGTCGAATATCATGAACAGAAAGTGGCTGGCCAGATTCTACGGGCGAAGGTTGCGATCCTGAGTCTCGCCCAGTTTCGGCGCATGACGAGGCCGGGCAGTCGGGATACTTCGGTATGGTCCCGTTTTTCGCAGCCTGTGCGTCTTGTCTGGGTCCGTGACCCGGATGCCGCCGATGCGATTTTGCGTTGCATGATGCGCGCTGTTGGGACGGCAACGCTGTGGGCTGCCGGACTGGGGCCTGAGCATGGAACGTTCGACGTTTACTGGGACGTGTTGTACCGGAAAACATATGCCGCTGAGCTTCGGGTGGAAGCGAAGGATCGTTCACGGCAACTGGTCGAAGGATGGGAGTCACGTTTTCGGCGGATATTATCGGCGTCGTGGGTTGCCGGTGGCCTCCGCAACGCGGCTCAGGACGGTGAGACACTGATACCGGGCTTAACAGAGATGCAGCGAAAGGCCTCTCAGATCCGATGGAAGAAACAGACGCGATTCGGACGGCTGCTGAATGTGGCGCGTCTGATGAAGGCAGCCTTCACCTTTACGGGTGGAGCGCGTTACCTCGCATGGAAAATTGAACGGCATAGCGGAATCTCTGTCTCGCTGACCCCTTTTGCCGAGCGACATCCGCTGCTGTATGCGCCAGTGGTATTGTGGCGGCTGGCCAGGGCAGGGGTGTTTTCGCGCTGAGGGTGTGACAGCGGGCAGTGTCTGGACTGTGCGTGATTTCGTTATAAGAGTGTAATTACTGCCGGTCATGACGACACCGGCTGTTCCGGACTGGAGATTTTTTATGGCGCAATCGGCGCTCGTTCTCGGTGGTGGCATGGTAGGTGTCTGTACGGCATGGCACCTTCGTGAACGCGGTTATGACGTCACCCTGGTTGAGCGTGGGGTTCCCGGGCGGGAGACCTCTTACGGTAATGCCGGTCTTATCCAGCGTGAGGCTGTCGAGCCCTATCCGTTTCCGCATGATGTTTTAAAACTGGCTCAGGTCGCGTTGCAGCGAGGGAATGACGTATCATATCGCCTGCGTGATGTGCTGGCCGTATCGCCACGACTTGCGCAGTACTGGTGGAATTCATTCCCGTCACGGTATCAGATTTCGGTTGCGGGCTATGAAGCGCTGATCCGGCATTGTCTCATCGAACATGACCGGATGATTTTAGCGTCTGGTGCCGGTAATCTCGTTGCTAGGCATGGCTGGAAGCAGATTTTCCGCACAGTAAAGGGATTCGACGAAGGGACGGCAAAGGCCCTGGCGCTGACCCGCAGATTTGGGGTTGAAAGCCGGATTCTTGACTCCATGGAACTTGCACGGGAAGAACCTGCTCTGAAGCGTACGATGACAGGAGCGATATATTGGGAATCTCCTTACAGTGTGAGTGATCCCGGAGGGCTTGTCGGTCGATATGCGGCGTCGTTTACCGCCGGGGGTGGGCGGATTCTGAAGGGAGACGCGCGCTCGCTCAGGACGGACGGGGCTGGCTGGTGCGTGGACACAGTGGATGGCACGGTATCTGGAGAGCAGGCGGTGATCGCGCTCGGTCCGTGGTCCGAGGTGGTGACGCGGATGCTCGGCTATCGACTCCCGCTGTTCGTGAAGCGCGGGTATCACCGGCACTTCGGCTGGAAGGGAACACTGAATACCCCGATGATCGACGCCGAAGCAGGCGTGGCGATGCTGCCAATGGCTCTGGGGCTGAGAGTGACGACCGGAGCCGAATTTGCATTGCGGGATGCGCCGCTCTCCACGAAGCAGATGGATGGCAGCGAATGTCTGGCGCGGGAGATGCTTAATCTCGGGGATCCTGTGGAGGCGACTCCATGGCTTGGGAGCCGTCCGTGTACAGTGGATATGCTGCCGCTGATTGGTCAGGCACCCTCCCATCGGGGATTATGGTTTCATTTCGGGCACGCTCATCAGGGATTCACGCTCGGCCCGACGACAGGACGGCTTTGTGCCGAACTGATGAATGGTGAGGCTCCTTATATTGATCCATCACCGTATCGACCGTCGCGATTTGGCAGGGCCGCGCAGGCGTAAAGGTGAATTCCAGACATATGAAAAAGGGACGCACAGATCGTGTACCCTTTTTTATTGTTTCTGTCAGTGTGAGACCTTGGATCAGTCTGGAACCAGGTAAGCTGATTTACAGGAGTCAGTGACCAATCATCTGCAGGTAGAATTGCGGGATTCAGGTCGGAAGCGCTTCCGTCTTCAGACTGTTCACGGCTTCACTGAAGATTTCAATTGCACGATCAATCTGGTCCGGCGTGTGTGTCGCCATAACGGAGCAGCGCAGAAGCGGATGATGGTCAGGTGTTGCCGGAGGCAGGCTCAGATTGACATAAAGTCCGAGCGTCAGAAGACGGTTCCAGAGTGCGATAGCCTCGGGAATGGTGTCCAGAACGACAGCGACAACCGGACTCACGGTTTTCCCCGTTGTCAGGCCAAGCGTATTCAGGCCGGCGTGGAACCGGGCCGCGTTGTCTATCAGGCGGCTACGGAGCTCCGGATGGGCCTGCATATCTTCCAGCGCTGCGATTGTCGCTGCAACAACCTCCGGTGGCAGGGAGGCGGTGAACATGTAAGGCCGGCAGTGAAGCCTTACGAGGTCCAGCTCCGGATGGTTCGAAACGCAGTAACCGCCGACAGTTCCAAGGCTTTTGGAAAAGGTCCCGACAATAAAATCCACATCTTTTTCAACGCCGGCAGCCTCCGCGACCCCACGACCGGTTGAGCCAAGCACGCCAAAAGAATGGGCTTCATCAACCAGCAGGGTAGCACCGGTCTCGCGTTTGACGGCTGCCATTTCCGCCATGGGCACGACATTGCCGGTCATGGAATAGACACCCTCGACAACGACAAGTTTTGAACCCGGTGTTCCGTCGAGGCGGCGCAGACGTTTGTGTAAATCTTCAGGGTCGTTGTGACGAAAACGGATAACCTGGGCATGGCCAAGCCGGCTCGCATCATAGATGCTGGCGTGACTGTCTGCGTCGAGCAGCAGATAATCCTCTTTTCCGGCCAGGGTCGAAATCATTCCGAGATTAGCCTGATATCCGGTCGAAAAGACCATACAATGCGTCTGGCCGAAGAAATCGGCGATCCGGCGTTCAAGCTGCTGATGAAGGCTCTGGGTACCGTTGGCGATGCGCGACCCCGTCGTTCCAACGCCTCGCGCACGCACTGTTTCGCAGGCAGCCTCAATTGCGCGCGGAGACTGACTCAGGCCAAGATAATTATTTGTCCCGAACAGCAGGGTTTCGCGGCCTTCAATGATTCCGGCCGTCGATGACAGCGGGCGCTCAATGACGACGTCGAAAGGGTTTCGGCCACCGAGCGCTTTGAGTTCTTCCAGGCGATGTTCGATGCCGCGAAACTTGTCGAAGATGGTCATGCCGGGTCAGGTGCCCTTCTTCAGAGAGACAATGCATGAGGCAAGATCGTCGATGGTGCGGATCTCAGCCAGGCGATCGAGAGGAACAGAAACGTCCAGTTCGTCTTCGATTTCCATGACGAAATTCATTACGGCCAGCGAGTCGAAAGCAAGGTCTTCCACGATCTTGCTTGAACCGGTGATGTCACGAGGCACCTTGGGGTTAGCAAGGAGCTTGCTGATAATCAGGGTCGAAACATCCTGAACCGTTTCACTCATCGGGACACCTTACATTGAATTAACAGAACGTTCTGTCTGCAGTGCGAGACGCCGAACGGGCGCGGTTATGACGGAAAAGGCCGGCGGTCGCCAGCGAAATGTCACGATGAAACGGGGACGCATGCCTCCTGCATCGGTCGCGAGGAGTAGTGCAGGCAGCTATCAGGCGGCGTCGGCGGTTTCCGAAAGCGCACTGAATGCGCCCGAAAGCAGCATGGCCTTCGCTTTGGCGCGTGTCAGTTTTCCGGAGGATGTCTGTGGCAGGGAATGTGGAGGCACCAGTACCACCTGAACTTCCACACCGTGCAGGCGCCGGAACAGGCTGGCGACCTGCTGGCTCAGCATGGTGCGGGCTTCGGGTGTGGAAGCACGGCATTGCACGAGAGCGATGATTTTTTCATGCTCATTCTCCTCGACCGAGAATACCGCGACATCGCGACTGCGGAGCGTATCGATCTCTGTTTCAGCGCACCACTCAAGGTCCTGTGGCCAGATATTCCGGCCATTGATGATGATAAGGTCTTTGGCGCGCCCGGTGACAACAATCTGACCATCCACCATATACCCGAGGTCGCCGGTGTTCAGCCAGCCATTGTGGCTGAGGGCTTCGGCACTCTCGACCGGCAGGCGGAAATAGCCGCTCATCAGACTCGGGCCACGGACATAAATAGTACCGATCTGCCGGTCATCAAGCGTGTTGCCGTTCGGACCGCGAACTTCAATTTCGTGACCGGGAAGAACACGACCGCACAGGACGAAGGTACGAAGGGAATGGGACGGATCATTGCTCGGAAGAGCGACACCGTCTGTTTCGAGATGCCGGAGGTCGACTGTATCAGTGCGGATGCCCTGCCCCAGGGGAGCAAAGCTGATCGCAAGCGTGGCTTCCGCCATGCCATAGCTGGCAACGAAAGCACGGGCATCAAAGCCGACAGAGGCAAAGCGTTCCGCGAACTCTTCAAGAATGTGGGGACGAATCATGTCGCCGCCGATACCGGCCACCCGCCAGCAGGAAAGGTCGACCCCGGCAGAGCCGGAACGACGGGCGCAGAGCTCGTAACCAAATGACGGACTGTAAGATATTGTGCCACGGTTGCGCGAAATCAGATCCAGCCAGACATGGGGGCGGCGGGCGAATTCGCGTGTTGGTAGCAGATCAACCGTGAGCTGACATGTCATGGGAGTCAGGAAAAAACCGACAAGTCCCATGTCGTGATAAAGAGGTAGCCATGAGACGCAACGATCACCGGTTTCACGCACCTGCAGACCGTCATGCGCAATGGAATGGGCGTTAGCCATCCCTGACCGCTGTGTGACACAGATACCTTTCGGAAAACGCGTACTGCCTGATGAGAACTGAAGATAAGAGAGGGCGTCCGGCGCTATTTTCGGCAATGGTCGATGTGGTGCCGGATAATCCATGAGTTGCGCCGGAGAGCCACCGAATTTCAGATCAAATCCGGCCGTGATCTCATCAGTCCAGCCGGCGATGAGATCGGGAACGATCACGGCAGATGCGTCAGAGCTTTCGATCATGCCACGAATGGTGGCGAGATAGGCCTCCCGGCCGCCGAATGCGACCGGTAGCGGCATAGGAGTCGCGACAAGTCCGGCATACTGGCAGCCGAAGAAGATGCGCGCGAAATCGCCGTCACTTTCGGCGATGAGGCCCACACGGTCGCCGGGCTTCAGCCCGAGAGCCAGCAGGCGAAGAGCCATTTCCCGGGCCTGCTCCCGCAGGACGGCATAAGGCAGGGCTTCGAGCAGAACACCACGTCCGGAATAGATATTGAAGCCGGCCGTTCCCTGAGCCGCGTAATCAAGCGCTTCGGTGAATGTGGCGAAATCACCGTAACGCCGCTTCTGTCCTGATGGGCTGGGTACAGGGGACAGAGTCGTGTCCTGGAAGCCGGTGGGGGCGGACGCGTTTTCAATACGGGATATGACAGTCATTCAGCTGGCCATTCTCAGGTAATCGACAATTGCATCGGCTCCGACAGGAGCGGTCGGTGTGTCGCCGTTCAGGTCGAACGTGTCGCGTATATAGTCTTTCTGGCGATTTAGAAAATCGGCCTGGGTTTCAAACGCCCGGTCAATGACGTCTCCGATCCCATCCGTGCTCTTTTCGACCTGACCGAGAGTCCAGAATCTGTAGTTCGGATCGTCCTGCCAGGCGACATCGTGGGCGTTAAGAAAAACGCAGGGGCGTGGTTTGACAAGAAATTCGGCGACCTGCGAACTGACATCGCCGAGATAGAGGTCAGAGCCCATCGTATAAGTCATATCGAGGCTTCGTGTGCTGCCAGTATCGATCAGCATGTGTTCGTGATGACCATAGGCCCGTTGAATCTGTTCGATTTCTTTGCGGCGTGTGTCGAACAGCCGGTAATGCGGTGCGAAGACAAGGTTGTAGCGGTCCTGTTTCGAAAAATGATTCAGGACTTCCAGACCGAAGCGTGGCCATGAGGAAAGGCTGCGGCTGAAATGAGGATTGTAGAGTACGGTCGGCCGGTCATTCCGGAACAACTTCGACCGGGTGGGCTGGAGCCGATGCACCATGTCGAACTTGGCATAAACGCCGGTTTTATAATGTCCTGGCCGGATTGATCCATCCGCCAGCAGGCGTTGTTCGAGTTTGCGTCCGGCCATCAGAACATAATCGAACAGCCGAACGTCGCGGGCGAATCCGATTGCGCGGTCTCCGGCGCCATGGCGTGTCCAGACCATACGCGGAGTGCGTACACCGAACTTGCGGAGATAAAGGGATGTCCGTTCGGGAACAACAATACTCTGAAATGTAGAGAAATAATTCTTGTTGTAAAAGAGACTCGCGACTTTCGAAACAACTGTATGTCCATGCCGTTCAACTTGTCGCCGAATCATTTTTGGCAGTGCGAGCAGATCGAAGCTGACCTGTGACTCCGGATAAAACGAAGCCAGGTACTTTGCGTAGTTAAGGTGTTCCTCTGTCGCGCACGCAATATGGACCTCGACATCCGGATGACGTCGGGCAGCTTCCATCGCGATCGGCAATGAGTGGAGCGTCTGGTGGGGCTGGGCGATATAGGGAAAAAGGATACGCATCAGAGAGTTACGCATTATTCCATAGTAAGGCCGGCCGTTGGGAAAGACGCGGTGTCTTTCATCCGCAGGACGAAACCCAGTTGCATCAGAACAAGAAATACGGTCGCAACAAGTATAGCCGGCCCCGCTCCATCCAGACCGTACCAGTCAAGTGTAACAACGAGAAGTGGCAGATATAACAATGCATCCACGCTTCTGGCGACGATCACGGCCCTGAGGCGCCGCATGGTAAACAGCAGCGGCTCAAGAGGCAGTCCCCATATGGCAACGACTTCAGCCGCAAGCAACCACAGGGTTACCGGAAGTGCTTCTGTTCCGTGAGGTCCGATGACCAGTCTCAGGATGGTGCCGCCGAGAAACCAAGCGAGAACGAGAAGTGCGCTGCCGATACCGCCGGCCGCCAGCGCGGCACGGAAAGCGAGGATACGCAAATTCCGGTTGTCCCGGTTGTTTCGGAGCCGGGTCATCTCCGGATAAAGCGTGGATTGTACAAGAGTTGCCGGCTTTGCGATCCCTGCTGCAATCTGGCTTCCGATCCGGTAATAACTGGCAGCGACAGGGCCGAGCATGCCGCCAATGATGAGTGTGCCGATATGGCTGAACGCAAGTGTTAAGGTGGTATTAATGTTTGTGCTGATGGCGAATTGCCAGATGCCTGGAAAGGTTTTTGTAATTCTTTTGTGAAACAGGTCGTTACGCAAAGTGATGTTGTTCGTCAGGATTCCGGACAGCAGATGTGCTCTTGCGAGTTGCTGCAATGCGAACAGGTTGAGAATCGCTGCAGCGATAATGTCGGCGCTTATCCATACAATTGTCATGGCGAGCAGGCTGCAGTGAGTTGCCCACAGGAGAAGGGTTCCGATCAGCCGCACCATCGTGGCCACGATACTCTGAGCCGAAATGAGCTTATACTGATTGAGTAGCCGAAGAATACCGGTTGGCGTAGCGGACGCCATAAATGGAATCGATACACAATAAAGAGGACCAAGTGTGGAAAGGCTGGCGGGCCAGCCGAGCCAGGAACGCCCTAGGCAGGTAAAGGCGATACCGATCCCCATACCGGCGATGCCACTGATGGCGTCCAGCACAAAGCTGAAGCGGATGATTCGGTGAAATCCAGATTTGTCTCCGGCATCCAGTGCATCACTGCCGAAGTTCAGGACGGTCTGCCATGACTGGAAGGTCACGATATCGGCCACTGTGCGGGCGAACGCGTAAAGCATGACAACAAGCCCAAAATCGTAGGTGCCGAGAATGCGGACGGCGAGCGCCGTATGGAGGAGCGCCATCGGAGCGTTGAGAGCTCTTCCGATCATCAGCGTGCTGACGTTTTTTACAATTCGCTTTTGGGGCGTGGCGGTCTGCCGGTGGGATTCCTCCGCTGAAGCCGAGAGGTTTTCCGGAGTGCTGGCGCGGATTCTGAGCATAGACCGGGGTATGTTCGATTCCTTCGCGGGGTGCAACGGTGGCCAGATTCTCTTTTTTAGTCGCGATTTTGGCGGATTTCCGCCGTCTGATCGCAGGATCGGAAATTTTTATGACGTTTTTATCGAACATGGTGTTGACGGTGTGTGTGTAGGGGTCTTATACCCCGCTTCACCGCAGCGGCGGGGCCCTTGAAAAGCTCTTCCGGTTCGGGTAAAGTCTTCAGCCCTTTGGGGTTTAGAG
>NZ_WOTB01000013.1 GCF_011516835.1 Acetobacter musti
ATACAGCCGCCTTGCTGAGCAGGAGGACGTGCCTTATTATCCGATCCGGCAGGTTAACGAAAAACGTATGCTTGACAGCTACATAGAACTCGCCCGGCAGCAAAAAGGGGTTTCTTTTCTCGGACGCCTCGGAACGTACCGTTATCTTGATATGGATGTGACTATAAGCGAAGCATTGATGGCCTGCGACAAAATCGACAGCGCTCTGCAGATTTCGCCATCAGAACTGCCGGCTTTCTTTATCGATCCGGGATGACGGAACTGCCGTCAGCCCAGGCTGGCAGGGCAGGGACAGCGCTCCTGCTGATCCGGATTTCCGATAATTTTTACAAAGTTAAAGTCTGGAACTGCACTGTTTCGCTAATAAGATTCAGTACAAAACGAGGTAGATGATGATCAGGGTGTTTGTCCAGCTGAGTTACGGATATGGCGCTGGGAACTGGAACGGGAAATTCCGTCAGGGAAAGATTCTCGGAACCAATGAACCTTATGCCTATGGATATTATCGGGCTGCCTCCGATGATATCAAAGTGACATATTCAGAGGATATCGAAAAAGAGACCCTGCTGCAGAAATCGGTTCGTTACGTCGCAAGGCTGATACTCGGGTTTGATTTTGTGCAGGTATGGAGAAACCGGAAGCAGATCGAATCCGGAGCGGACGTGGTGTGGACTTATAACGAGGCCCAGACACTCGGGGTCATGCTGCTAAAGAAACTGCTGCGTCTGAAACGGCCCAAAGTCATCGGGCAAAGCGTATGGCTGATTGACAAGTGGCCCCGTAACAGAATCAGGCAAAAACTTTATCGGTGGCTGTTAAAGGATGTTGATGTCCTGACATTCAACAGTAAGATTAATTCGGATATCGCAAGAAAGATGTTTCCGCATAATCGGATCGAGTTCACAAAATTCGGGATCCGGTGTGATGAAATGGTCCCATATTCCCCAAAAGATACTGGCAATGTCATTGCCGTAGGGAATGACCGTTCCCGGGACTGGACTACACTCGCTGCCTGCGCTTCCCGCATGACAGATACAAATTTTTTCCTGGCTACACAAAATGCCGCTGCAATCGCTATTGCAGACAAACATCCGAATATGACAATTGCCGGACTGAAGACTAATGCCGATATGGCTTCCTTTTATGAAAAAGCCATCCTGGTTATCGTTCCACTAAAACGTAATAATTATGTAAGTGGCCTGACGGTCGTAGAAGAATCCGGAGTCATGGGGGTCCCCTGTATTGTGACAGATACCGGAGGTCTCAGAGATTACTTCACAGATGACATGGTGTATTTCGTTCCGCCTGATGATGCTGATGCACTGATCCAGGCTATACAAACTCTTTTGAGTGATAAAGAAAAGCGCGCCCGGATGGTGAAAAACATACAGGATTATATGAAAACGTCCCTGAACAGCCAGACTTACGTTGATGAGTATGTCAGGATTACCCGTCAGTTGGACCTGAACCCGGTCTGATCAGATCGTTCCCGGACTCTCCTGCCGGTCACCCCCGATTCGTCCCGACAATCAGGGGTGGAGACACCACTAAAAGCCCCCCGATCCGGACAAATCAGGCCCGAACGGATCGGGCTCATAATCCACCCCCGCCAGACACAGCCCCTCCGCCGGCGCCGTCGGCCCGCCCGCCCGCCGGTCCCGCGCCTCCAGAGCCTCGCGCACCTGATCCGGCACCCACCGTCCACACCCCACAAGCTGCAGCGTGCCCGTCAGATTCCGCACCTGATGATGCAGGAAAGACCGCGCCTCCACATACAGAGAAATCACCTCACCTTCCCGCACGACATCCAGCCGCTCCAGCGTCCGCATCGGACTCTTCGCCTGACAGCAGCTCGCCCGGAACGTCGTGAAATCATGATGGCCGAGAAGATGGCGGGACGCCTCCCGCATGGCATCGACATCCAGCGGAAACTTCACATGCCAGACCCGGTTCGCCTCCAGCCCCGGCCGCGCCCTCCGGTTGAGAATGCGGTAATGATACCGTCGGCGAATGGCCGAAAACCGCGCGTTCCAGGTGAGCGGAACCAGCACCGCCCGCAGCAGCACAACCGGATGCGGCTTCAGATGATATGAAATTCCGTCCCGCACCGTCCGCTCCGTCAGCGGCAGATCAGCCGGGAAATCGAGATGCGCCACCTGTCCCGTCGCATGCACCCGCGCATCCGTCCGCCCCGCCGTCGTCGACGGAACAACCCGTCCCCCGGCCAGCTTCGCCGCCGCCTGCTCAAGCAGTTCCTGAACGGAAAGCCCGTTATTCTGACGCTGCCAGCCGACATAAGCCGCGCCATCATACTCAATCCGTACCGCCCAGCGCTGAATCCCGCCCGAAGCGGCCTCGTCAGTCATGTAACGCCTCTTCAAACAGTGATTTTACGGGGCTCTCCCCCGTCCCCCGGCAAAGGTCACAGACCTTTGCAAACCATTTTGTTTAACAAACCGGGATCAAAGGGGCCGCGCCCCTTTGCGGGTTTCAGGGCAGCGCCCTGAGCAAACGTTCAGAACCTCAGTCCCCGCCCAGCACCGTTCCGATCGCCACCGGCTGCCCCCGCAGATACGCCGCCGCTTCAACCATTCCGCGCCCCGGCCGCTGCAGCCGCTCAATCCGCAACCCCGTTCCGCCGCCACACGCAACCGTCAGCGCCCCGTCCACGACCTCGCCCGGCAGCCCCCCATCCACCGCGCCCACCGGCTGAACCGCACCGATCTTCAGCACCACATCGCCCAGCGTCGTAAACGCCCCCGGCCACGGCGTCAGCGCCCGCACCTGACGATCGATCACCTCCGCCGGCTGCCGCCAGTCGATCCGGCCATCATCCTTCGTCAGACGCGCCGCATAGGTCACGCCCTCCTCAGGCTGCGGCACCGTCTCCGGACGCTCCGCCAGTACATCGACAATCATCTTCGCCCCGAGCGCCGCCAGTTCGTCATGCAGGGAGCTCGCCGTCGTCTCCGTCGTGACGGGAACCGGCACCGAGGCCAGCATGTCCCCCGTATCCAGCCCGACATCCATCTGCATGATCGTCACGCCGCTCTCCGCATCCCCCGCCAGAATGGCGCTCTGGATCGGCGACGCCCCCCGCCAGCGCGGCAGCAGACTGGCATGAATGTTCAGACACCCCAGCTTCGGCGCATCCAGCATCTCAGCCGGCAGAATCAGCCCGTACGCCGCCACGACAGCCACATCCAGTTCCAGCGCCGCAAAAGCCGCCAGCTCGTCCTGATTCTTCTTCACCCGGACCGGACACCGCACCGGAATGCCCAGACTCTCCGCCGCATGCTGAACAGGGGAGGGACGCAGCGCCTGACCCCGGCCCGCCGGACGCGGCGGCTGCGTATAAACCACGACAATCTCATGCCCCGCATCATGCAGCGCATACAAAGCCGGCACGGCAAAATCAGGCGTGCCCATAAACGCAAGCCGCATCGGCCTTACTCTCCCGGAAAACGCCGCCCGAAACGGCAAAACTCCGGGCTCTGCCCGGACCCGGCAAAGGTCGCAGACCTTTGCAAACCATTTAATTCAAACAAACCGGGGTGCAGGGGCCTGCGGTCCCTGCCAGGTCCCGGGGCAGAGCCCCGGAAAGCCCCCGCCACAACACCCCCTCAGCGCTTCGCCTTCTGCTCCTTGGCCAGCCGCCGCATGATCATGTTCCGCTTCAGCGCCGACAGATGATCGACGAACAGAATCCCGTCCAGATGATCGATCTCATGCTGAATGCACGTCGCCAGCAGCCCGTCCACATCCCGCTCGCACGTCTCGCCACTCAGCATCGTGTAGCGAACCCGCACCGCCTCCGGACGCACCACCTCGGCATACTGGTTCGGCAGCGACAGACACCCCTCCTCACGCGGCGCCATCGCCTCGCTCTCCGTCAGGATCTCCGGATTGATCATCACAATCGGATCGCGCTGCTCGTCCTCACCCAGATCGACCAGCGCATAACGCAGCCCGATCCCGACCTGAGGCGCCGCCAGCCCGATCCCCGGCGCCGCATACATCGCCGAAAACATGCTCGCCAGCCCCTCACGGATCGAAGGCATGTCCTCCGGCCGCACAGGACGCGCCGTCTGACGCAGGATCGCCTGAGGCGCAATCAATATCGGCATGGGCGCAACCGTCGCCGACGCCGCGGAATACTCTGTTTCATTCATGGTGATACGCATGTAGCGATATGAAGCACCGTTTTCCAGTGCTCTGCCACAGGGAAGTCTGTACAGACGGAAAGCGCTAAAGATCAGCACACGCCCCGCGCGCCACGTCACATAACCACTATTGTCCCGGGAACCGCCTCAGACAGGCCATTCCTGCTTATACAAAACGCCCCTGCAAAACGCCTATGAAAAACACCCCGTCACACAGCCTGCCTGCATCCGTCGTTCAGCCGGCAGACGCAAGCGCACGAAGCCTTTTCACGGCGTCCTGTCTTTTCAGTGTTTTGCCATACGGCACATCATGCCGGATCTTCTCTTCAAGCCGCGCGATATAACCCCGGCGCGACCAGGGCGGAAGCAGAAGTTCCCTCACCAGATTCGGGTTTTGCCACGGAACATCAGGACAGGCCGAAGCGATGTCCACATCGCCGGCACGCAGTATCTGCGGAAACAGAGCGACTGTCCGCCGCCCGTCGATCGTCACCGCGTTTCGTGGCACAGACCGGGCTTCAGTCCGGTCGCCCCGCATATGAAACAGAAGCTGACTGCCAACGGTCCGGCCATCGCAGTTCAGATGACCGATCTGGGTCAGTCGCGGATTCATTTCGATGAGGTGATACCTCCCGGACTTCGCGGATCGCACGAAATCAAGTCCGAAAAACCCCGACAGCTTCAGCCGTGCACAGGCAACCCGCGCCGCATGTTCCATCTCTGCCGATTGCGTGACCGCGATAACAGTCGCCGCGCCGGTACGGCCCTGATACGAGACAACATCAACCCCCAGAGTATCGAGTATCTTCCCTTCCGAGCAGGCGGCCATGATATTAGCCGGCATACCCTCGATATATTCCTGCGCTATGACAGCGGAGTTTTTCCGCACCGCCGCATCCATGAACGTGTAAATATCCCGGTCCGCCAGCAGCACCCGCAATGCGCTCGCCATGCGGACCGGCCGCGACAGCCGCCGGAAACAGTTTTCAGTCTCCTCCCACGTATCAGTGATCGTAACGCCCGACCCGCCCGAGCTCCGGTCACGCTTCAGCACCCACGGCCCCGGCACCCGCGCGCACCATTTCCGCAGATCCTCCACGCAATGAATCTCTGCGGCAGCCGGCGTCGCAATCCCCTCGGCCCGCAGAATGTCGATAAGAGACAGTCGCATTTCAATGTCCGGAAAATATTCCGATTTTCCGAGAGATTTTTCGATCACATGCCGCAGAAACCGTCCGGTCTCTGTTTCCGTGTCCGCGTGCCGGAAAACGTCATGAAGCGCCCTGACAGTCCGGTCATCCGCCGGAACGATGAGATCGGGCCGGATTTCGAGAATATAGGCCGACAAGGCTGAGGCAGCATGAAAGCAGGGATAAGTCCGGAACGAAGCAACGCCCTTCAGGCAGCGAAGCGAATGGCCGATCGGACAGACCGCATGAATTTCCGCGCCGTTTTCAATAAATTCATCCACAAGCCGCGTCACGCCAGCCCACCATACGGAAGAGATGACAAGAACTGAAAACCGTCTGTTCATGACGCAAAACATTCAGTTCCGGTCGCCGCATCCCCCGGCTTTCCACCGGCATGGCTGCCCGCCGCCCGCACATGCTGTCCCCGCGCGGTCGCGCGCGCCAGCCGCCGTGTCAGCCGCCTCGCCGCAAACCGTGCGCCCCAGGCGAAACGCAGCAAAGGACCAAAACTGCCCGCCGCCGCCGGTCCGATGAAATACAGTCCGGGCACACTGCTCTCAAAACCGCCGGAGAGAACCGGCATATGATCTTCAGTGCGGATTGCCGCGAGGAGCGCCTTGTCCAGAAAGGGGATACGCGCCAGATCGATCCGCGCGCCTGTCCCGGTAAACAGATGATCGGCCCTTACGGACTGTAATTCTCCCGTAAGCGTGTTTCTGAATTCCAGACGCAGACCGTCCTCCGTATCGGTCGCGGATTCCAGTGTCATATTGAGGTGCATGGGCACCTCTTCCCGCACAGTCTGTCCGGTAAACCAGGACGCGGCGGGTCCAAGATGTTTTTTCGTGATGAGAAGTCGCAACCGGGCAGGAAGCAGATGAAAAACATCCGGGAAATCACATGCCAGACGTGAACGCCAGCCTGTTCCTAGCCCGGAACGCGGCTTTTTTATACTCCTGACAAGACGTTTCAGCCCGCGAATGTCCTGAGGAGGGTTGTTGATCCAGATTTTGGAGCGACGCGCATACAGAGCCACGTCCGCAGCCGCCTTATGCAGAAAATACGCTGTATCCACCGCCGAGGAGCCAGCCCCGATGACCGCCACGCGCTGACCGCGAAACTGTCCGAAGGAAACAGTATTAAATGTATGGCTGACTTTTTTTCCGGGAAGATGCGCCACCGCCGGCGGCATATAGGCAAAATGCCCGATCCCCACGGCCAGCACCACACGGGCCGCCCGGACAACATGACCGTTTTCCAGCGTCAGGGTAAAGCATCCCTCCGAGCCGGAAAGATGCGTAACCTTAAAAGGATAAACTTCCGGCGCACAGGTTTTCTGAAATGCTTCACCATATTCTCTGAAAACACTGGCCGGAACGGGAACGCCCATCCGTGCGTAGGCATATCCGCGTGTCCTGCAAAACCGTTCCAGAGTGAATCTGCGTTCCGGTTCAAACAGATTGAGTGCAAACCCCTCCGCCTTGAGCGGAACATCGGCAGGCACATTGTCTTTCCAGAAAGACATCGGAGAGCCAAAAACTCTGAAGTTCAAACCTTTTCCGCGAAGATGAGCGGCAAGAGAAAGGCCATAAGGACCAGCACCGATAATGGCGATTTCAGTATCCATTACCTATCAGACCTCGAACATACTGATTTGAACTAATATTTATAAATAAACCTGCAACAATTCTCCTGAGAACACGCCGGCAGAACTTCGTAACAAAAACAGGATTAAAGATAAATATCGTCACAAAGACAGATAAATATTATCTCGTCTCCCGCCATAAGACAAAGTAAAAAAACGTTAAAACAAACACGGCTGTGTGAAGAAATTAACCTGCGATCAGCCTGACCTTCGCCGGAAGCATTCATCACAACCGCGCAATTCAGAGACCGGATAAAATAAGGCCAGTGATTTCAGCCGATTACGATTTTCCGGTTTGCAACAACCTGAAGAAATCACAATGGCCCGGGCTGAAATTGTCCGGACCCGCTACCAGCGCGATGACCGGAACAGAGCCAGATGATCTGCGTAACGCGGAATGAACCCTGATCAGCCCCACTGAAATTCAGGAAAAAGCGACCGGAGCACCAGCATCCACCGGACCTGCCCTCAGCAGCAGAGCATCAAAGCCCCCACACCCTCAGACATCACCCCCTCAGGCATCAACAGCCTGCGTATCCGCCGGCCTGACCCCCGTATGAGAAAGAAGATCCGGCATGTCCCCGTCCGGAAACAGACGATAGCCGTTACGCCCGGCCCGTTTGGCCTCGTAAAGCGCGATATCCGCCCGTCGCATGATATCCCCCGCTTCCCGGCGCGTGTCTTTCGGACCGAACAGCGTCACGCCAATACTGGTGGTCACGTGATATTCAGTGTCCGCCAGCCGGTAAGGATGCAGCAGCAGATCCCTGATGAACGACGCGCACAGATGATCAATGGCCCGGGCGGAAAAATGTCCCGGAATTATCACGGCGAATTCGTCGCCGCCAAAGCGCGCGATCGCAGCATTGCGCCCCTTCAGAATCTCAGCCATCCGCTGACTGAACTCCTTCAGAAATTCGTCGCCGGCGTGATGACCGAAAGTGTCGTTGATCTGCTTGAAATAATCGACGTCGATAAGAAACAGCGCTCCGTATGATCGTCTTTCCAGGGCCGCCATCAGCCTGCCCTGAAAACAGCTCCGGTTTATCAGAGACGTCAGGGAATCATGCGTCGCAAGATATTCAAGATGGCGCTTCATCAGCGAAAGACGCCTTGTATAGCGCCGGTTTTCCCCGATGGTACTGTTCACCAGAAGCACAGTCAGAATAAGCGAGAACAGATACGACTGCAGCATCGTCTCGCGTATTAAATAACTGCCGGGTTCAAGACTGGCCACCGGACCGACCCCATGCGCGGTCAGCGCCGAAGCGCAGAGCGAAACACAGAACATGGCGATACTCATCGAAGCGCCATGCGCATGAAACGCCAGAAAGACAAGCGCCGGATACAACAGAAGCAGAAACGGCCACTGGGAAGAAGAGAACGCAAAGATCGTCAGCGTGACGGACGACGCCGCCAGAATCAGCGGCTCAGCAAGAACGCGGTATTTCTGAACGCCCTTTTCCCAGTTCCGGGCCAGAGCAAGAACCACAGGCGTCGCGATCAGAAGGCCAAGGGTGTCGCAAAGGATCCACTGCAGCCACTCCGCGAAGGCTATGACCGGACTGCCCAGCCAGACCCTCTCGAGTTCCGTCCCGATGCCGGCTTCGATCGCGGATACAGACAGCGCAATCATCGTAAACGCCAGAAATCGCGGCAGCCGGGCAAGATCTGTCGTCCCGCCGCAGAACCGCCGCGTGAAAAACGCAACCACCGTGGCCTGGAACACATTGAGCGCACTGGCCAGAAACGCTTCGGAAAGCGAAAAGCCACTGAAGGTGTTGATGACCAGATTGAGCACAAAACACACACCCAGCACGCCCAGAGCCAGCCGCGCGCGCAGCGTTAGCAACGCGACCAGCATGACGGCATTGGCCGGCCAGATCGCGCTGTACCCTTCGGAATCCGTGCACAGACCTCTCGTCACCGTCGCGGTCACCACGAAAACAAACGTCAGCGTTGCCGCGGTTCTGATACCGCGCGCCGGTTCGGCACGTCTGCGAGGTTGCCAGCGCAAGTGATGTCCTCATTGGCCAAAGGATGCAGAGCACAGGGAATGAAGCCCAGACTGAACGCCCTGCCACTTAATATTGCGTGAACGTATTCAACCGAACCTCAGCCATTTCGACCCGGCAGCCGCTCCGGAGCAGACAAACGGCTGCCCGACCAGCGTGAAAACAGACCACAACCGGCGCCTCACAACGGCCGCCCCACGGAACGACCGCCCCACGTGATCTTGTTTTGTTCCCGTTTCGCGAGCAGGATCGCCCTATGTCGGAATCCCGCCCGCAGCCCCTCATGCGCCGCATCCTGCATATCGACATGGATGCCTTCTACGCCTCCATCGAACAGCGCGACGATCCGGCGCTGCGCGGACGGCCCGTCGCCGTGGGGCGAGGGGAGGCGCGCGGCGTGGTCGCCGCCGCCAGCTACGAGGCCCGGCGCTACGGCGTCCGCTCCGCCATGCCCTCGACGACCGCACTGCGCCGCTGCCCGGACCTGATCTTCGTGCCACCCCGCTTTACGGTCTATCGCGCGGTCTCCGCACAGATCCACACCGTCTTCGCGCGCTACACACCCATCATCCAGCCGCTTTCGCTCGACGAAGCCTATCTCGACATCACCGACCATCTCGGCGCCTTCGGCTCGGCAACGGCCATCGCGGAGGCGATACGGGCCGACATCCTGGCGGAAACAGGACTCACGGCGTCGGCCGGCGTTTCCTACAACCGCTTCCTCGCCAAACTCGCCTCCGATCAGAACAAGCCGGACGGCCTGTTCGTCATCACGCCGAAGCAGGGACCCGCCTTCGCCGCCAGCCTGCCGGTCGCCCGCTTCCACGGCATCGGCCCGGCCACAGCCAGAAAAATGCACGCCCTCGGCATCCATACGGGCGCCGATCTGCGCACATGGCCCGTCGAGGCGCTGCGGGCGCATTTCGGCAGCGCGGCCGAATTTTACGCCGGCATCTCACGCGGCATTGACCACCGCCCCGTCAACCCAGACCGGCAGCGGAAATCAATCGGAACCGAAACAACATTCGACCGCGACATAGCCTCGCAGGACGAACTGCGCGCGGAACTGAAAGCGATCGCAACGAAACTCTGGGCCTCCTGCGACAAAAGACAGCTGACCGGCCGGACCGTGACCGTGAAAGTGAAATACAACGATTTCCGCATCGTAACCCGCGCCCGCTCCCTGACCACGCCCGTCACCGGCGAACCGGAGCTTCTCCTGTCAGGCACCGCCGCGCTGGAAACTCTCTTCCCGCTGGCCCGGCCCGTCCGGCTGCTGGGCCTCACACTCTCCGGCCTTCTGGCACAGGATCAGGCCGCCGAACGCACCCAGCTGGCCCTGTTCGACTGTTGCTGACACTCCTGTGACGCCCGTTGTCCCGGACATCAGCGGAACTTCCGTCAGGCCCCATCCCTGACCACACGTCACACACCGAACAGATGACCGATCCCGCTCGTGACGAGCATGGCGATGACGCCCCAGAACGTCACCCGCAATGCGGGACGCAGAAGCGGTGCTCCGCCCGCAACCGCGCCGACCACCCCCAGAATGGCCAGAGCAATGACGGAAATGACGGAGACGCTCCATGAAACCCAGGCCGCGGGCGTCAGAACCGCCGCCAGCACAGGCAGCAAAGCGCCCGAGGAAAAAGCCGTGGCCGACGCAAAAGCCGCCTGAAGGGGCCTGGCGGCGGTCATTTCGGATAATCCCAGCTCATCCCTCGCATGTGCGCCCAGCGCATCATGCTTCATGAGGACGAGGGCGACCTTCTGTGCAAGATCCGCATCCAGCCCTCTCTCACGGTAAATCCCGGCCAGTTCGGCAACCTCGCCATCCCAGTCGGTCATCAGCTCATGTTTCTCACGATCAATATCAGCCCGCTCCGAATCCGCCTGAGAACTGACCGAAACATATTCACCGGCCGCCATCGAAAGGGCGCCGGCAACAAGCGCCGACAGACCCGCGATGAAAATGCTGTCACGTGTCGCATGGGAACTGGCGACCCCGACAATGAGACTGCCGGTCGACAGCGTTCCGTCATTGGCCCCGAGGACAGCCGCACGCAGCCATCCCAGTTTCTCAACCGCATGACGTTCGGCCTGAAGGTGAAGACGCGACATAAGACGACCCGCAGCTCTGGAAGTACAGTTCAGGATTAGAAGCTGAACCGCCCCGCCACAACAGGTATTTTATTCTGATATTGCGAGTTATTTTCAATACAGTTCGTGATCCGGAAAATCTGTTCTGTTCAGCGTCCTGTCAGGAAAGCATGATACCGGACAGTATTCAGACCCCATTTTCGCCAGGACACGCATGCCTCATCCAGTGCCGGACATCACCGATACCCTGCGCTACGACAGGCCGACGATCATCCTTCACTGGACGACCGCTTTTCTGGTGCTGTTTCAGTTCGCGCTCGGCGAAACCTGGAGCTGGCCATCAAAACCCGTCCATCACCTGATGGTCGTTGCGCATCTGACAGCCGGTATCCTCCTGACCGCAATCATGGCGTTCCGTATCGTCTGGCGCCTGACGAAAGGCCGGCACCTGTCTGACCTCCTCCGCCCCGCGGACCGGATGGTCGCCCTCGGTGTGGAATACACGCTCTACGCCCTGCTCATGGCGGAAATCGCGCTCGGTTATCTCTGGCGATGGGGCGCCGGACAGACGATGAGTTTTTTCGGCCTCCTGATTCCCTCTCCGTTCGCGCGGTTCCCCGCGGAAACCGTGTCATGGCTTCAGATGCTGCATTATCGGAACGCCTGGCTGATTGTTGGTCTTGCATCAGGCCATGGCGCGGCGGCCCTTTTCCACCAGTTCATCCTGAAAGACAAAGTCCTCGGACGTATGCTGCCGCGCGACTTCCCGCCCCGTCCTTAAAACAGTCAGGCCTTAAAACCGTCTGGCCATAAAACCATCAGGCCGTAAAACCGTCAGGAAATACCCGCCTTCGTCCCCCGACACGGCGCAAGCCGCGATGAAAGATAGAGCCGGTTCATCCGTCGCAGCTCGTCAGGCGCACCGGGCGTCGTCGGTGCATCCTTCAGAGTCATGCCCAGCATGACCTTCATGTTGTTCAGAACAACCGCCGCGATATCGCCCGCCGCCCGCTCTTCCAGCCCGGGCGCGCAGACCCGCAGAGCGGCCGAAATACCCGCCAGAGCCTGCCCGCGTGACCGGTCACGGATCTCCGTCCTGTCGGTACGGGCCTCCATCAGCGCCGGAAGCGATCTGATCCGCGGATAAAGCTCCGCCATCAGATCGATCAGAACATCAGCCAGCTCTTCCGGCGAAAGATCTGCCGCCCGCTTCGCCAGCGCCTCATACTCCTCATGCAGAACCGCAATATGCTGCTGCAGCAGCGCCTCCGCGACAGCCTCCTTGTCAGGAAAGAAACGATAGAGAGAGCCGATCTTCGCCCCGGCCCGCGCGGCAATCTCCGCCATGGTGGTGGCCTCATACCCGCGCTCCGCCATGAGACCGGACGCAGCCGCCAGCAGCTCCGCCACCCGCTGCCGCCCGGCCGCGCGGCGCGGCTGAAGCGTCGCCCGTTTCTCACTTGACGTATTTGAGTCCATCCTCAAATAATACCCCTGTTTGAGTGTATCCTCAATTTTACCAGCTCCCCTCCACCTGGACAACAGATCCGGAACCCGCATGAACCAGCAGGGAAGAACCGTCATGATCTCTCTCTCAGCCCCCGGGACCGCCCTGATCCTGATCGATCTTCAGAAAGGCATCGTCGCCCGCCCGCTCGCCCCCTCCACAGGCGAGGCGGTCGTCGAACGCTCGAAACAGCTCGCCGCCCGCTTCCGCGCCGCACGAGCCCCCGTCATCCTCGTCAACATCGCCTTCGCCCCCGATTTCGCCGACGCCCTGCACACCGAAATCGATCGTCCCTTCACGCCACCGCCCGGCGGATTTGCCCCGGACTGGACGGAACTCGTCGATGGGCTGGCCGAACCATCGGACCTGCGCGTCACAAAACGGCAGTGGGGCGCCTTCTACGGAACCGATCTCGACCTCCAGCTCAGACGCCGGGGAATCACCACGGTCGTGCTGGGCGGCATCGCAACGAATATGGGTGTCGAATCCACCGCCCGCGCCGCACATGAGCATGGGTACAACGTGGTGATCGCCACGGACCTCACCTCCACCTTTTCCGAAGAGATGCAGCGCTTCGCCTGTGACAGCATTTTTCCGATGCTCGGACGCGTCACGACAGGCGACGCCATCACCCTGGAACCCTGAATCCAGCTCTCTGAGCCCCGAACCATCGGAGCCCCGGCATGGAACACGCGGCACGGAACAGCAGTTCCGGCGCTCCGTCACGCCCTGCCACAACCCTGAAAGCAACGTCCTTGCCGCAATCGCAGGAGGCCGCCCGGCTGCCGGCCGGCATCTGGAAAGTCGTCAGTGTCGCAGCGCTCGGCTCCTTCATGGCGCAGCTCGACGCGACAATCGTGAACGTCTCGCTGCCGGATCTCGTCGCGACACTGCACGCGCCGTTTTCCGTCATCCAGTGGGTGGTCAGCGGCTACCTGCTGGCGCTCGCCCTGACCCTGCCGCTGAACGGATGGCTCGTCGGCCGCATCGGCAGCCGCGCGGTCTTTCTGGGATGCTTCGCGGCCTTCACACTCACCTCCGGCCTGTGCGCCCTGGCATGGTCCGCGCCGTCACTCATCGCGTTCCGTCTTCTGCAGGGCATGGCCGGCGGACTGCTCGCCCCCATGGCGCAGATGACGGTCGCCCGCGTGGCCGGCAGACACCTGCCCAGGGTCGCAAGCGCCGTCACCCTGCCGGTCCTGCTCGCCCCGCTTCTCGGACCGGTCGTCGCCGGCGCGATCCTCTCGGTCGCATCCTGGCGATGGATCTTTCTTCTCAACCTGCCCTTCGGCCTGCTGGCCCTGGCGCTCGCCATCCTGTTCCTGCCCGATGACCGGACTGACGAGCGCCCCCGTCCGCTCGACATGACAGGGCTCGCGCTGCTGGCCCCCGCGCTGATCGCGTTCCTTTACGGCACCGATCATGTCCGCCAGCCCGCCGGACAGGCGGCGCTGTGCGTGGCGCTGCCGCTGTTCATCCTGTATTTCCGCTCCGCGCGACAAAAGGGCGACCACGCGCTGATCGATCTGCGGCTGTTCCGCGTGCCCGCCTTTTCAGCCTCCGCCATGACCATGTTCCTGATGAACGGCGTCTCATTCGCCGGCCAGATGCTGCTGCCGGTCTGGCTCATCCATGCCTGCGGCGTCTCCCCCGACCGCACAGGCCTGTTCATGCTCCCGCTCGGGCTGGGCATGATGTGCACCTTCCCCCTGATGGGGCGCCTGACCGACCGCTTCGGCATCCGCAGCCTGACCGCCTGCGGTGCGCTCTGCGCCACGACCGGCACATTGCTGCTCGCCGGCCTCGCTCAGACCGGCCTGAATGTCAGCATACTCGCCATCGCCCTGTTCCTGCGAGGCGCCGGCACAGGCACGGTCGGCATCCCCGCCATGAGCGCGGGCTACGCCTCCGTCAGCCGCCCGGATATCCCCATGGCAACCACCGCCCTGAACATCGTGCAGCGCATCGGCGGCCCAACCCTGACAACACTCTGCGCCACCTTCCTCGGCTGGCGACTGCCGGCCACCGCCATTCCCCATGCCCTTTCAGGTGCGTTCACCGAAACATTCGGCCTGCTCTGCGTGTTTCACGCCCTGCTGTTCCTGACGACACTCCGTCTGCCCCTGAAACTTTCCGGAAAATCATCGTCAGCATAATCAGAACACCGAACGCAGCCTCAGACGTTTCATATCATGGAAAGACTCTCCACTTTCCCGCCCGTCCTTTTAAGGGGCATCTATGCATTTTGCAGGAGACAAAGCAGGGCTCTGCCCTTCACCTCATTTTAATTAACAAACCGGGATCAAAGGGACCGCGTCCCTTTGTGGGGTTCGGGGCAAAGCCCTGAAAAGAAGCCTGTATCTGCAAAGTATACAAAGGTCTTCAAAAAGCACCGGGCAAATAAGCCTTTGATAAAAACAAAAGTTTTTGGGTGTCGCCTTTTTTCAAAAAGGCGGTGTTCCCCGAAGCTTTTTGAAAAAAGCTTCACCAAAAACTTCTTTATAATTTACAGAAGAGTTCACGGGAAAATACCCCCCTCACAAAACCACCTTTACCGACCAGCGTTAAAATCTCCCGGAGCGAAACACGGGCACCGGCCGCCCGCCGTTCCGACAGCCCGGCCAAACCGGCTCTCCGGCGGAGAAACGCCATGTCAAAACCAGTTCTCGTCGTCGGCGCCGGACCCGTCGGCCTCACCATGGCCGCCGAACTCGCGCGATACCGCATCCCCGTCCGGATCATCGACAAAGCGCCCGCGCGCAGCGACAAATCGAAAGCGCTCGCCGTCTGGCCACGGACACTCGAACTTCTCGCATCGGCAAGCTGCGCCGACGCGTTTGTCGCCGCAGGCCTGAAAGCCGGCGCTATCGACATCCATTCCGGCAACACCACCGTCGCCCGCCTCACCGTCGATCATATCGACTCGCCGTTCCGATATCTCCTGATCCTGCCGCAATCGGAAACCGAACGTCTGCTGGAGACACATCTCGAAACGCTGGGCGGAAAAGTCATGCGCGGCACCGAACTGACCGGGTTCGCCGAAACCGCCGACGGCGTCTCCTGCACCGTCCGCCATCCCGATGGCCAGGACGAGACCATCGACGCCGGCTGGCTCATCGGCTGCGACGGCGCCCATTCCCTTGTGCGCCGCACGCTCGGAATGACATTCGCAGGCGACACCCTGCCGACCGGTTTCATGATCGCCGACGTGCATATCGCAGGGCTGACCATCCCGCCGGCCGATCTGGCGATCTTCTGGCATGAGGATGGCCCGCTCATGCTGTTTCCGATCTCACCCGGCCACTATCGCGTCATCGCCGATACCGGCTCCGCGACAAACCCTCATCCAGCCTTCGAAGATGTGCAGGCCATCGTCGCGCAGCGCGGACCGGGCGGCCTGACTCTCTCCGATCCCGTCTGGCTGTCCGGATTTGCGGTGAACGAGCGCAAAGTTGAAAACTATCGCGCCGGCCCGGTCTTTCTCGCAGGCGACGCGGCCCACGTCCACAGCCCCGCCGGCGGTCAGGGCATGAATACAGGCATGCAGGACGCCTTCAATCTCGCCTGGAAACTGGCTCTGGTTGAAAAAGGGCTGGCCGGCTCAGGACTTCCCGACAGCTACAGCCCCGAACGCAGTGCGGTCGCCCGACAGGTCCTGACCGATTCCGGCCGCCTGACCCGGGTGATGCTGGTCAGAAATCGCCTGACCCGGCTGCTGCGCCGCCTCGCCGCACACCGGATACTCAGCATCCCGGCAGTGCAGCACGCCGTCGCCGACCGCCTCGCCGGACTCACGATCGGCTATCCCGACAGCCCGCTCAGCACCGGCTCCGCCCGAACCCTGCACGGCCCACGTCCGGGCCAGCGCTTTATCGCCGACAGCCCCTTCAGCACGGGAAACACCCCCCGTTTCGCCCTGGCCGCCACAGAAAACACGGACGCCCGCGCAATGACCGAACGTTATTCCCCCTTGCTGGAAACGGAAATCCGGAAGCCGCCAGACGAAAAAGGCATCTGGCTGATCCGTCCGGACGGCTACGTCGCCGCCACCGCCCATGCGGGAGACTGGTCCGTCATCGACGCCGCCCTGTCAGCAATCGTCACCTCAGCAACCGCCACACGGATTCCCGTTTCCGCCTGACTGAAGGGAAGCGGAATGAAGCCCGCCGGAAATGCGGATCGCATTACGGGTTCTGATTGCCGCTCTCCTGTCCGACATCACGGATATTGTTCTCAACATCGGCCTGACCGGCCATCGCGCTCAGAACCGCCCCGGCCCGCCATGATCCGGGCCACCTGATCCGATGTCCCCACACCCCTCACGCCCCCTCCGGCTCGACATAGGCCGGCTTTCCGGAAATCCGGCTGGCCCTCAGCATCTCCCGCACGCCACGGGCCAGCTCCTCGTCCGTGCATGACGGAGACAGACGCAGATATTTCCCCTCCGGCTCGCATAGTATTCTTTTGCCAGCACTGCGTCTGCCCACAAAGCCTGATTCCCAGGCGACCCAGATACCGCCCCGGCGTCGGTTCGTGGCCCGGAGAACCAGAAGGTCCTCAAAAAGCATGACGACAACCTGGAGAGCCTGCGCGAAGACGCTGTCGGTCGTGCGATATCCGTAACGTTTTCTCAGGTCTTCGGCATAAGCAGCATAGCGCGCGCGTGAGCATCGTATCAGTTCACCCGGTGTCTTGTCCGCAGGTAAGGTCTCCTGGGTAAACATTCTGCTTGTCTGTAACGCCTGCCGCAGATTTTCGGCAATCCACATATCGGATACCGGCTCGTCGCCGGTAGCAAAGTGCCCCTCGACGGAGAAAAAAATATGACTGATTATATCTTCACTTTGGATTGTCAGAAACTTTCGGGTCCAGAAGACGCTGGCCTGCTTTCTGGGAGTGCCAAAAGGCCTGGGAATAACCGGCACCTTATAGGTGATCCGCTCGCCTTCGGAGAGACGTGTTGCCATGGTCAGGACACCCGGTGAATTGTAATGGAAATCTGCTTTCCATCTGATTCCGCCGGGATAAATGCCATCAACGCATGATAGCCCTCACAGATGGTCTGCCACTCCGCATCGGTCATTTCGACATCCCGCCACACCTGAACCGCCGTGTCATTGCCGCTCACCCCTCGCCCCTCACGCCCCCTCCGGCTCCACATAGACCGGCTTTCCGGAAATCCGGCTGGCCCTCAGCATCTCCCGCACACCACGGGCCAGCTCCTCATCACTGCATGACGGAGAAAGACGCACATATTTCCCCTCCGGCTCGCACATGATGTGCTTGCTCGTGCCACGCCTGCCCGCAAAACCAGCGTCCCATGCAAACCAGAGGCCGCCACGAACACGATTCATGGCGCGAAGAACCAGAAGATCCTCGTAAAGCATCACGCTGACCTGAAGCGCCTGAGCGAAGACGCTGCTGGCCGTGCGGTAGCCGTAACGTTTTCTCAGATCTTCGGCATAAGCGGCATAGCGCGCGTGTGAACGCTGCTCCAGTTCATTGATTGTTTCGCCAGGTGGAGGGGCGGCACGGGCAATCATTCTGCTTGTCTGCAACGCCTGCCGCAGATTTTTGGCAATCCACGCATCGGATACCGGCTCATCGCCGGTGGCGAAATGTCCTTCGACGGAAAAATAAAGCTGACCCATTATATCTTCACTATGGATTGTCAGAAACTTTCGGGTCCACAAGACGCACGCCTGCTTTCTCGGTGTGCCGAAAGGTGGCCGAATAACCGGCACCTTATAGGTGATCCGTTCGCCTTGAGAGAGACGTGTTGCCATGGTCAGGAAACCCGGTGAATTGTAATAGAAATCTGTTTCCCACCTGATCCCGCCGGGATAAATGCCATCAATGCATGATAGCCTTCACAGATGGCCTGCCACTCGGCATCGGTCGTTTCGACATCCCGCCACACCTGAACCGCCGTGTCATTCCGCTCACCCCTCATGCCCCTCCGGCTCCACATAGACCGGCTTTCCGGAAATCCGGCAGGCCCTCAGCATCTCGCGCACGCCACGGGCCAGCTCCTCATCACTGCATGACGGAGAAAGACGCACATATTTCCCCTCCGGCTCGCACAGGATGTGCTTGCTCGTGCCACGCCTGCCCGCAAAACCTTTTTCCCATGCGACCCAGATACCACCCCGGCGGCGATTCATGGCGCGAAGAACCAGAAGGTCCTCATAAAGCGTCACGCTGACCTGGAGCGCCTGCGCGAAGACACTGTCGGCCGTGCGATAGCCGTAACGTTTTCTCAGTTCTTCGGCATAAGCGGCATAGCGCGCGTGTGAACGCTGCTCCATTTCATTGATTGTTTCGCCAGGGGGAGGGGCGGCACGGGCAATCATTTTGCTTGTCTGCAACGCCTGCCGCAGATTTTTGGCAATCCACGCATCGGATACCGGCTCATCGCCGGTGGCGAAATGTCCTTCGACGGAAAAATAAAGCTGACCCATTATATCTTCACTATGGATTGTCAGAAACTTTCGGGTCCACAAGACGCATGCCCGCTTTCTCGGTGTTCCGAAAGGTCGTCGGATGACCGGAACCTTATAACTGATTCGTTCACCTTCGGAGAGACGTGTTGCCATGGTCAGGAAACCCGGTGAATTGTAATGGAAATCTGTTTTCCACCTGATTCCGCCGGGATGAATGCCATCAATGCATGATAACCTTCGCAGATGGCCTGCCACTCGGCATCGGTCGTTTCGACATCCCGGACGGCCATGTACAAGGAGTAGCTGGTAATATCATTGTCTTCGAAATTGGTTGCGTCCTTCCCGCCACCGTCTTCGAACATAACCATTTTCTCGCCCCAGGCCAGCATTCGGGCGGCAATGGTATCAGGATATTGCTGATAGGAAGTGCCAGCGGTGTCGACCACCTTGTCACTGACAGCAATTCCCGCGTCTTCATTCCACTGATCGAAAACCGGGAAATTCGGCTGGAGCTGGACATAGCCGCCGCCCAGTTGCTGCGTGACATAAGGCTCGTAAGGCAGCCCCTGCTGTCTGATCCTGTCATACCACGCCGTGCTCTTGTTCTCCGAACTCCAGACAATGCCGTTCCGGTAAGCCGGAATGGAATTCGCCGCCACATTCGCCGCCGCGATGTCACTGTTTTGCACCGCAACCGTATGCACCGATCTGAACAGATCGACATCGTCACAGGGATCGGGCGCATGGCCGTCGAGATACTTCCCCGCCGCCCGGACAAGCACCTGATCGGCGGCGGCGTCCAGAACCGCCGAACCGCCCTGCGCCGCAAGCGCACGCACATCGTCAGACGAAACAGCCCCGTCCATCAGCGGCGTAACAAGCGCGTCCGCCAGAATCTCCGTCGCGATGTCTTCTGAAAAGGCAATATGCGCGACGATGTTCTGAAAATCCGTGCCCAGCCCGACAGCCTGATACCCCGCCGCCTCGCCGGCTAACTGATCCCCACTCTGCCCCCGAACGATAACCCAGGCCCGCGAGAGATTATACATCGCCGTGGACGCCACCGTCAGCTCCGCATCCGTCGGCGGCAACTGCCCCCACCCGGCATAGACATCCCGCCACCCGCCCCACGCCTCCTCAGACAGCGCAATGTCCTGCCACGCCTGAACGGCGCTCAGCCCGCCATTGCCGATCGCATCCTCCGTCCCGCTCAGCCAGGCCTGGTCGCCCTCGGCGAAATCCCGCCCAGGCGCGCTCTTCAGCGCCGCCTTCAGATAATTCGCCTCCCCGGACAGCACGATATCCCGCCACGCCTGAACCACCGTGGCTTCGCCACTCCCGATGCCGCTCACCCCGTCACGCATAATTCGGCCTGCACGCATCCAGCGCCCTGACGGCAACCTCTCCCATCTCCTCATCGCTGGCATTGATGGAGACATGAAACACCTTGCCCTCATTCTCCCCTTCATACCATGCGGAGTGCGAGGTGCCGGAACCACGGGAGGCCAGGAGTTTGACCTAGTCGGTCTTGTCACTGCTCCAGTGAATAAATACGAGAGCGGATTTTGATTTTGCTGCCTTTGTATCCTTAAAGTTAAATTCTTCAGCCACTTTTAGCCAGAAGGCATGGCATTTATATGCGCATTCCCTTGTGGCTTCTGTGTAATTGTTTTCCGAAGGAATAAAATTTTCATGCTTAACGCTGAAATCCTCACTGGTATAAAGCGCTTTTCGGATATTTTTTCCAATCCACTCCGGAGTGGCGAGTTTCCGGGCAATAAATGCAGATGAACCCGAACGTGAAAAGAAAGAACCACCCCAGCGTTCATGGCAGATCACAGCTATATATTTCCGGGTGCGGATAAGCTGGGCAATACGGTCTCTCACACGGACATTTGAATTTTCCATGCTCACGCAATGTCCCTGATCTGAAAGTCGATCGTTGCCGATGTTTCCGGATCGGCGGCGACACGCTCTTTCGCTTTCTGAAGCGCCAGGCAGACCGCCTTCCATTGATCCGGTTCGGGTTCCGAAGGAAGCCCTAAATCCAGAGGATAGTGATTGATAGAAGTTTTATTAAAAGTAAGCTCCGTTTCCGGAGGCCTGTCAGTGTAACGATAAACGCCGCTGTCTTCCTGATACCGCAGCATCTGCCGGACATTGGCCAGCAGCCGCCCCTCGATCCGGCTCATGGACTGGTAACTGGCCGTCTTCAGATCGCCCGCCCCGTCACGCATAATTCGGCCTGCACGCATCCAGCGCCCTGACGGCGACCTCCCCCATCTCCTCGTCGCTGGCATTGATGGAGACATGAAACACCTTGCCGTCATTCTCACCCTCATACCATGCGGAGTGCGAGGTGCCGGAACCACGCGAGGCGGCGAGACGGACCTGATCCGTGAGGTCGCTGTTCCAGTTGACGAACACAAGAGCAGACTTTTTTCGGGCCACGATCCCGTCCATAAATCCGAAATTTTCCGCGATCTGCGACCAGAACGCGGAAGACTTACGGTTCGACTCTTTGCCAGCCTCCCGAAGTTGATCTTCCGGAAGAGGGTAACCGCCCAGCTTCATAAAGAAATCCACGCTGGAATGGAGAGATTTTTTCAGATTCGCGCCAATCCATTCCGGAGTGGCCTGTTTCCGGGCGCAGTATGCCGACCAGCCGGTTCTGGAGAAATGCGGCCCCCCCCCACCGATCCTTACTGATCACTGCGAAGTACTTTCGTGTGCGCAGAATACTGGCCAATTTTTGTGTAGAATTAAGAATAAGATCACTCATGATCAGGTGATATCCGAGATACGGAAATCAATCGTTCTGGATGTCTGAAGATCGTCAGCCGCCACCCGGCGTTTAGCCTCCGTCAATGCTTTGAGAGCTCTCCAATGATCCGGGGCCGGTTCGGACGGTACACCGATGTCAAGAACGTAATTCTTTATATTTCCCTTCTGGAAGCTAGGGCCTGTTAGATCTTGAATTTCTTCCCATATTGTAGGGATGGAAGAAGGAGACAGAACAGGCACCTTTACGGACGAGACATGGGCGATCTGGGAACCTCTGATTGAGGAGGTTCGCCCGAGGGGCAAGACGCCGCCACATGATCTGCGGCGGACGATAGCAGCGATTTTCTGGCGCCATGAGAATGGCGCGAAATGGCGGAGCATCCCCGCTGAACTGGGTCCATGGTGGCGGGCGGCGCAGCTTTTCATCCGCTGGGCGAAACTCGGCGTATGGGAACGCCTGCTCGAACTGGTTCAGGAACAACAGGGAGTGGCGTTCGGAATGACTTTTCTGGATGGTACGAACATCAGGGCTCACCACAAGGCGGCGGGAGCCCAAAAAAAGGGGCCTCTTTCGAAGAGCGGGACCATCGTGAAGCACTTGGCCGCTCTCGCGGCGGCTATGGCACGAAAGTCTGCGTGATCGCTGATGGACATGGAAAAGCCTTCGGTTTTGCGCTGGCCCCCGGACAGGCTCATGAACTGCCCCTGGCACCAGCCATGCTCGACAACCTTCCCGCCATTCCCCTGTGGGTAGTAGCAGACAAGGGCTACGCGTCGAATGCCTTTCGTGAACGGATATGGGACATGGGAGCCCGGCCCGTCATTCCTGCTAAACGACGCGATGGGCCGGTCGCCTGCCCAGAATGGGCCTATCGGTGTCGACATCTTGTCGAGAACCTCTGGGCTCGCCTCAAGGAGTGGCGCGCTGTCGCAACCAGATACGAAAAAACAGCAACGTCGTTCCTCGCGGTCATCCACATCGCTGCCGCAGCAGACTGGATCAAGCCCTAACAGGCCCTAAGTTCATCACTCTGGTTGTGGTCAGGGTCATTTGTATACAGAAATGTTCCCTCATCAGTCTGATACCGCAGCATCTGCCGGACATTCGCCAGCAGCCGCCCCTCGATCCGGCTCATGGACTGGTAACTGGCTGCCTTCAGATCAATCGTCTTGTCGCTGACCGCTGTTCCCGAACTGACCTGCCACTCATCGAAAGCCTTCCAGTAGGTGCTCGTGGACCGGTAATCCGCCAGCCATTCATAGCCGTCCGCCTTCAGCCTCTGCGCGTCCCACACCTCGAACGGATTGCCCTGCTGCTGGATTCCGCCACCCTGAGACCACCACGTCACACCCCCGGACCAGTCACCCGTCGGCTGCCCCGCCATCAGCAGACCGGGTCCCTTGTCACGCATAATCCGGCCTTTCACCCCGCCTGCCCACAGCTCACCACACCCCCGACCGATCCTCACAGCGGGGAACTGATCTTCTGCCGCCCCGTCGCTTCAAAACGCGACAGCGCCAGCCGGATGACCTGCCTCGGTTCCTCATCCGAAACGGACAGAAGAACGCTGATGCGTCTGTCCCGGGCAATGCCTCCGGCGAAATCGCCCATGCTGGCTGACTGACTGTAAGGATGATAAAACTGCGGAAAGAGTGTCCTGCACGTTTCGCTTCCGGGAACAGCATTCAGAATACTATAGTCTGTTTCGTTTGTTTTCAGATTGGCAATCATTCAGAGACAATGAAATTATTTGTTGAATTTATAAAATGAAAAGAAATAATATCACATACTTTGACGCAAACATCAAAAAATATTTACGGACCAGGGTGATTTACAGTTGAAATAAATGAAATAATAATTCCGCTAAAATAATGATATCCGGCAGTGCCACAGAATCTGGAGAGCCGGAGACGCGCCGCCCGCCCATAACCCGGACAGCAGTCCCGCGTCCTGCCGGTATCGCCGAAAATCCATTCCGGAACCGAACCTAAAAAGTCCGGAACTCTCTGGAATCCCGTCCGTCCCCGTATCGATCCAACCCGAAATAATCCACCACCCCGCCACCAGGGACAGCTTCACTCACGGATCATCACAACCGGAGCCCCCGCCATGCCACCCCGCAGCCCCTCTCAGATCAGCACCACCCGCAACACACCACAAAACCCCGGCACCCACCCGTGATACAATCCGTGATCACCCCGGAAAAACACCCCGACCCTTCTGGAAAAAACCGCCCGAAAAACCCTCAGCCAGCCCCCTGCAGCGCCCGCAGCCCGACCGCCGGATCATCCGTGAAAAACCCGTCCAGCCCCATCGCCAGATACCGCCGGATCTCCGCGACCGATCCCGCCTCGTTCCGCGCATCCGGCCCCGCATCGCTGCGAAGCTGCGCCGGCAGAAACACATTCTCCGGCCGGCACGTATAGGAATGCACCAGCAGCCCCGCCGCATGAGCATCCCGGATCAGCGTCGTCGGCTCCAGCCACCGACCCGCCGCATCGCGCGGAATCAGCGACGTATTCGCCGGCCCGATCACCTCCGCATACCGCCTGATCTCCCGCAGCGCCTCCGGCTTCATCAGATCGCCATAGGTCGTCCGGCCGCCCCGCGCCTGAACATCGCCCGGCACTTCACCCGGTCCGCCCATCAGAAACATCAGCCGCGCCCGCAACCCGGCTCCCGCCAGCCGGCCCCGGAGAGTCCGCAGACACCCGGCTTCGAAACACTGAATCTCCAGCGGCGCTGTCCGCGTATAGAAATGCGCCCCGAGCGCCGCCAGCACCCGGTCCTCCATCGGCAGCCCCAGCCCCGCGAAAAACGTCGGATGCTTGATTTCCGGAATGATCCCGATCATCCGGCCCCGCGCGGCAGACTCAGCCGCCACAAAGTCGATCACCTCCTGAAGCGCCGGAATATCGAACTGCCCGTCATACCGCGCATTCAGCGGCCGCACCTTCGGCAGTCGTTCCCGTGCCCGCAGCGTCTTAATCTCCGCCAGCGTGAAATCCGTCGAAAACCAGCCGGTAATCCGCTGGCCATCCACCACCATCGTCCGCTTCCGTGAGGCGAATTCCGGGTGCGCCGACACATCCGTCGTCTGCGAAATATCCGGATCATGCCGCACGATCAGAGCACCGTCCTTTGTCGGCACCAGATCCGGCTCGATATAATCTGCCCCGTCCGCGATCGCCTTCGCATAAGCCGCCAGCGTATGCTCCGGCCGCAGCGCGCTCGCCCCCCGATGCGCCAGTAACAGCGGCCGCGCCCCGTCCAGCGTCGGCCACCGCTCCCCGCTGCCCGCAGCAGGCAGAACCGGACCGGGTGAAACTTCTCCGGCCCGCGCGGCGCTCATCAATGGCCCTGCCAGGGATAACCCGGCCGCCAGCCGCAGAGACGCCCGCCGTGACAGGCCCGCGCATGAGACCCGGGAGCGTAAAAACCCGCTCTCAGGCGATCCGGCATTACCAGTTGCGAGGGTCATGGCTGGCGGCATCGTCCCGGTCATAGGTCAGGCTCATCCGGTCCACACCCGAACCGGCATAACGGCAGACCGCCTGCTGCGAGCCCGGCGAAATAAAGGATGGCACCGCAGCCACCGCCGGCTTCGCCGCGCTGCCGGCGCCCGCCGGAGCCCGCGACGGCGTCACCGGCTGAGCGGAGGAGAGCGATCCAGATGACGACGCGGCAGACGAGAGTGACCCGGATGAGGGCAGGGCAGGTGCGGGTGGCGCGGAGACCGGCAGGGCAGGCACCGGCATGCAGAGATACCAGATCCGCCCGCGCGATCCGCCTTCCTCGCTCACCGTGAAATTCGCATTCGCGCTCACCGGAAGAGTACCGTCACGGCGCGGCGGCTGATAATGCAGGCGCACCCGGCCTGTCGCATCCGCCACCCCCTGAAGCCCGCACGGCGTGAGAAACGCCGTCATATCGCCTTCACGCAGAAGCGACATATCCGGCTTCGTCTTCGAACATCTCTCCCGAGCCGCCTCGTCATAGGCCTCGCACCCGGCAAGCGACACCGCCGCTCCCGCCAGCACCAGTCCGGACACCATCACACGGCACATCCCGGAAACAGAACGATTCCTGCCCATCTCAGACACGCTCCTCATCATCCAGCTTCGGCGCCAGCCTGTCGCCCACCGCCAGCAGCATCGCCGTCAGCGGTGAGGCCAGCATCAGCCCCGGAAACCCGAAAATCCCGCCGAAGAACGTCTGCGACAGCACCGTCAGACCCGGCGGCATCTGCACCGCCCGGCGCTGGATCATCGGCGCCAGCACATTCCCTTCGAAAAACTGTACGACACAGTACAGCGCCGCCACCATCGCCGTCTCGCGCAGACCCAGAGACAGCGCGATCAGCATCGTCGGCACCGCTCCCATGATCGCGCCGATATACGGGATAAAGTTACAGAGCGCCGCCAGAAAGCCCAGACTGAACGCCAGCGGTACCCCGATGATCCACAGTCCGATCCCCGAGAGAAGCCCCACAACCGCCATATCCAGCGCCTGACCCGCCACCCACGCCCAGAGCGTCTCGGCGGCGACCAGCATCACCTCACGCCCCTTGCCGCGCCATTTTCCCGGCACCAGCCGCAGAATGCCGTTCGCGTAAATGGACGGCGAGGCCGCGAAATAGATCCCTGCGATCAGCACCACCGCCATCGTACCCAGCGCGCCGAAGGCCGACCCCAGAAACCCCGTCATCGACCCCGCGATCCGCGACCCGAGCGACATCAGCCCCCCCTGGCCCCCGGTCCCGGCCTGGGTGCCCCCAAGCGACGATGGCAGATAATCCAGAAGCACCCGGCCCTGCGGCCACGTCGCCAGCTGATTCCGCAGCGCGACCGCCTGCGTCACCAGGGCATTCTGGAGCTTGGAGGCCTGCGCCACGATGTCCGAGCCGCTCGTCCAGCTGATCCCGACGATCGCGGCGACAAAGACAATGCACACAACCGCCAGCGACCAGCCGTAAGGCAGTCTGGTTTTGCGGTGCAGCAGCCGCGCCAGACCATGCAGAATGACCGCGAACAGCGTGGCCGAAAACACCACCATGATGACGTCGCCGATCAGCCAGACCGACAGCATCACCGCCGCGATCAGAAGCGCCAGACGCAACAGGGAGGCGATGTTCTGCGTGGCCGTCTCGACAGGTGTGGAGACAGCGTCGTGCTCGGCCGGATGCGGATCGGTTGTCATAAAGTCCTGTGGCGCCAAAATAAGAAGAACGAGACCGGAATGGCACCCGCACCGCGGGCAGGCACGCTCGGGCGTCCGTGTAACGCTCTGATGAGCCACAGGTCCTGGGCTCCTGGCGCAATTTTTTCAAGTAGGGAAAGGAAAATCAGCCCGCGCCCCGTGCCAGCGCACCCTTCCGATGATCGATAACATTTCGTCACGGTTCGTATCTCGGCACACCGTCCATCGCCCGCCACACTGTAACGGAAGATCCCGGTTCCCGAAGAGGACTGAATGCGCCGAAAGACCTCCGCCTGCCTGCTTGCTGCAACTCTCATTCTCCTCTCGGCCTGCGAAAAACCAGATCCCGACACCTGCGAAAGAAAACATGGCCGGTCGATGATGGGCCGGGTCGGTCGCGGCCTCGGTATGCTCGGCGGTATGGCCGGGGGCATGGGCGGCGGCGTGGGACAGGGCGTCGGCATGGGCATGCGCGGCCTCTCCACTCTCGCCGGCCTTGCAGACGATGAGGGCGGCTCCGGTGGCGGTCCGGACGGCAGAATGGGGGGAGGAATGGGAGGCGGCTTGCATGGCGGCTCTTCCGGCGACGACCAGAACCGGATGGATAATATCTCTCCCTGCGGCACTGCGCAGAAACATACAGGTCGCATCCTCCCGGATCATGCTCCGGACGAAGAGGTCGATCCCTCGCAGATCCGTTTCAGTGAGGATAAATAACTCCGCTCAGAACTCTGTGCTGACCATCCCGAAATATTCGCGCATGGCACCCAGAGACTGATAATCTCCGCCTGCCGGTAAGCCGCTCTGGCCCATCATCGAAATATATTTCGAGCTGAACGGATTACAGACGTTAAACGTGACCATCACATTCTACATCGCCCGGTGAATACCGCGTCCCGGCATTAGCCAGCCAGTAAGACGGCGCATGTGTGTCGTTGATCACGCTGCAAGGTCATTTCGAGTGGTAATTCACATCGAAACTGACGTTGAACCGTCGCCAGGTATCATTCGCCTACGCCTTGTATCTGACCCGAGGATAGCCGGTCATCTTCGCACCGTGCACATCATGGAAAATCCCGTCGCCATCCATGATGCTGACATTCGATCCATACGTCATGTGATTGTAGCTCACAGAACTGAACAGCGAGAGTCCGCGCATGACACCCTGCGCCAAAGGCCACACCGACACGCCCTTTCGTACTCAGCAATCCCGGTGAAAACAATCCGCCGGAGTGGAATATGAAAACAGCCTCTCAGCAATGGCCTTGCTCCGACGACCGGTTGCTTTACGTACCGCAAACGTGGCCCACGGCGATCCCGCCGCTATCTCCGTTGCAGGACCAGCCGTCAGTGCAGATGTCCGTGCCCCGGACTGCCGGCCTCGCGCACATGGCACGCCCGGCATTCGTGCACGGGACCGGCACGCCGGTTCTGTTCCTGCTGGTTCAGATGACATCCCACACAGAACGCATGGAACTGATCATGAATGACCGATGCCACGGCAGGTGTTGCTTTGTGACAGGCAATGCAGGTTCTGTGCACTGCCGGTGTGACGACCGGTTTCAGAAAGTCATGATGACACGTCACGCAGTTAAATCCGCCATGCGCCCGGTGATGGAACACGAGGGGAATATCCTGTCCGCGAGCGACGGTCATCCGATGCCCGAGCACTGCGGCGCCGAAGAGAAGCACAATTCCCGCCGCCGTCAGAAAAAGCGGCAGAGCGCGTCTTATCCTTACCGCCGCCATAACAGAAATGCCGCTGTCTCTATGGTAGCAGCACAGAAAATGACACCCGCCAGCATTCCGGCCAGATGCCTTGTGTGGATGCGCCGCTTCCACCCCGGCCGGACCGTTACGCGTGCCAGCAGCCACCGTTCGGTCGCCGGCAGAACCAGCGCAACGGCGGCAACGCTTACGCAGGCCCATACCTGCCACGACAGGACGACGTGAACCCGTGTGGTCACGATATGAAATACGGACCCGCCGAGCACCGCCGATGCCAGAATCACATGGGAAATCCGGAAAATTCCCGCCGTGGCAAAGAGCCGTCGCCATACCCTGCGGAATGCCAGCCCCGGCGTGAGCATCGCCAGAAAGGCCGCCAGCGCTCCGAACTGCATCCCCGGTGTGCCGGATGGCCAGAAATCATATAATATCTGCGGATCGGTCACGACGATCGCCCCGATATGAAAGGCAAGGAAGCCGAGAAACAGGGCCGTCAGCCAGCGATGCAGCGACAGAAAGAATTTCCCGTCGAAAAACGGGAAAGGCAGTGGCCGGCCAGTGAACGTAAAAAGCGTCAGCAGAAAAAAGAACGCTCCGAAACCCCCGATCATCGCGACATCCCATGGCAGGGACAGATGAAGATCATCTCGTGCCCTCCAGAAGCTGAGCAGGAAGACGCTGTAAGCGCAAAGCAGCGGAAGGCTGAGAAACATCCGGATAAAAGGCTTTGTTTTCAGCGACACTTACGTCACGATGGTTACGGAAAAGCAATATAATGCCCGGGTCACACCGTCAATCCGGCGAGGGTCGCATCGTTTGCGATAACGACGCAGACAGAGACAGGTTTTCACAGATTTTGTAAGCTGCCCTGTAACCGGAAGACTTCACGGCATGAACCACAGCCAGGCACGCGCGGCTGGTGCCGGATCAGAAAAAAGGATCATCGTCAGATGGATGGAGCCGACGAAAAACTCTTCGTATTTTACCTGGGCGGATCAGTAAAAGGTGGGAATATCGAGGTTCACGATATCCAGTTTGTCGCCGCGCGGAAAGTGGAGGAGGCATACCCGTTTCTGGCCCGCCAGTGGTTCGGGATCAGAGAGTCTCTGCATCTCGACGCCTATGGCATTCTCGACTGGGCGGACGGCCACCGGATCGTGCTGAAACCGGGAAGACCCGCAGGGCGGAAGAAGCTGTTTTTCGTCAATATGGGCGGATACCTTCCCGGCGAACTGCGGGAAGACCATCAGTTCGCATTTTTCGTCGCCGAAACAGTGGAAGATGCAAAGCGGAAAGCCATATCCTCGCTTCTCACCGACTGTATTCACCAGCACAGAGACAACCTCATGGATGTCGATGACTGCATCCTGATCGAAGCCTTCCGGAACAGCTGCGTTCACCTGGAGCCCGCTCCCGAAGGCCGCGCCTTCAGCGCCGCCTGGCAGGGTTACCGGCCGATCTGAAGCGCCCGTCTCATTCGCCACCGCTCGCCTCCTCCAGTTCCCCCTGAGCGGCAAACCAGTCAGCCTCCGCCTTTTCCTCATCTTTCCGCAGTGTCGCAAGTTTTGTCGTCAGCCGCGTCACTTCCTCTGCGCCGCCCTCAACATACAGCCCCGGATCGGCCAGCCTTGCCTCCAGCGTCGCGCATTCGACGCTGAGTTTCGTCACCCGCGTCTCGGCGTCCTTCACCCGCTTGCGCAGCGGCGCCAGCGCCTTGCGTGCCTGCGCCCGCTCCCGGCGATCTTCCTTCCGTCCGGCGGACGTGCCGTCCACCTGCTTTCCGCTCGCAGCACGGGCGGCGGCACGGGACTGCTCGATCAGCCACGCGCGGTATTCCGCCATGTCGCCATCAAACGGCGTGACCCTGCCGTCACCCACCAGCCACAGGCGGTCCGCCACCATTTCCACCAGATGCGGATCATGGCTGATCAGCAACACGGCTCCCTGAAATTCCGACAGCGCCCGCACCAGAGCGTCCTTGGCATCCAGATCAAGATGGTTCGTCGGCTCATCCAGAATCAGCAGCTGCGGCGCATCACGTGTCGCCAGCGCCAGCAACAGCCGCGCTTTCTCACCCCCCGAAAGCTGCGACACCTGTGTCTCAGCCTTCGACGCGTTCAGCCCAAACCGCGCCAGCTGCGAACGCACCTCCGTCGGCGTCGCTTTCGGCAGCGCCCGCGCCATATGCTGAATCGGCGTTTCCTCCATCACCAGCTCTTCCGCCTGATGCTGCGCGAAATATCCGACCTTCAGGCGCGAACTTCGGGCAATCGTCCCTGACATCGGCTCCAGACGTCCCGCTACCAGCTTCGCGAAGGTCGATTTGCCGTTGCCGTTCGCACCCAGCAGCGCAATCCGGTCTTCCATATCCAGCCGCAGCGACAGATCGGACAGAATCACCCGGTCGCCATATCCCGCCGTCACATGCTCCATCGTCAGCATCGGCGGCGGCAGTTCCTGCGGCTCGGGAAACGAGAACTGCGTCGGGGCATCCTCAACGACGCTCTCGATCACCGGCAGTTTCTCCAGCGCCTTGATCCGCGCCTGAGCCTGCCGCGCCTTCGTCGCCTTTGCCCGGAACCGGTCCACAAAGGACTGCATATGCGCCCGCCGCGCCGCGATCTTCTCCGCCGCCCGCGCCTGCTGCAGCGCCTGCTCGGTCCGGATGCGGACAAATTCCTCATACCCGCCCGGAGTCAGCGACAGTTTGCCCCGGTCCAGATGCGCGATCGCATCCACACAGGAATCGAGCAGGCCCCGGTCATGGCTGACGATCAGCGCCGCCCCCGAAAACCGTGACAGCCATCCTTCCAGCCACAGCGTCGCTTCAAGATCGAGATGATTCGTCGGCTCATCGAGCAGCAGCAGATCCGGCTCCAGAAACAGCGCCGTCGCCAGCGCCACACGCATCCGCCAGCCACCGGAAAAGTCGGACACCGGCCGGAGCTGCGCCGCTGCATCGAATCCCAGCCCCGCCAGAATGCTCCCCGCCCGCGCCGGCGCGCTGTCCGCGCCGATAGCCCCCAGCCGCTCGTGAATCTCCGCGATCCGCTGCGGCTCCGTTGCCGTCTCCGCCTCGGTCAGCAGCGCTGCCCGCTCGGTGTCCCCGGCCAGCACCGTGTCGATCAGTGACATGGGACCGGACGGCGCCTCCTGCTTCACCCGCCCCATCCGGGCGCGCGACGACAGCCTGATCTCTCCGCCATCCGGCTGAATATCCCCCGCGATCGCTCCCATCAGGGTCGATTTCCCGGCTCCGTTGCGGCCTATCAGCCCCACTTTGCGCCCCGGCTCGATCGAAAGGTTCGCCTGATCCAGCAACGTGCGGCCGCCAATGCGAAGAGTCAGGTCTGTGATAACAAGAAGGCTCACGAAAGTCTCACTACAGATCGTCCAGAGTTCAGGGTGCGCCGGACCAAGCCGGCGCCGCGCCATCCCGCCATAGCATCCGTCTGCGTAAAGCCCTACCCGTCGCCGCGATAATGCTCTAGATGAGCGCTGCCCGCGGGCCGTCATGATCCGCGACCCGTCCCGGATACCGACCGGGCAGAAACGAGAATGAGGAGCCGACCAATGGCTGTCGAACGCACACTTTCCATCATCAAGCCCGATGCAACGCGCCGCAACCTGACCGGCAAAATCAATGCCGTGTTCGAAGACAATGGCCTGCGCATCGTCGCCCAGAAGCGCGCCCAGCTCAGTCCGGCCCAGGCCGGCGCGTTCTACGCTGTGCACATGGAGCGCCCGTTTTACGGCGATCTGGTCTCTTTCATGACTTCCGGCCCGGTTGTCATCCAGGTTCTCGAAGGCGAGAACGCCGTCGCGAAGAACCGTGAAGTCATGGGCGCCACCGACCCGAAGAAGGCCGACGCCGGCACCATCCGTGCCCAGTTCGCCGAGAGCATCGAAGCCAACTCCGTGCATGGCTCTGACAGCGCCGAGAACGCTGCGAACGAAATCCGCTTCTTCTTCGCAGAGACGGAAATCCTTCCCTAAGCCAACTGCGTCAGGCGCGGGCAGGGAAGGGCGGTCAGCCCCGCTCTTTCCTCCCGCGCAGATCCGGACCGCCTGTTTCCGGTTCCGGATTTTCTCATCTGGCTTTTATCCGATACGGGTGATAGCCATACGGAAAGGACTGTCTGACGGGGCGTCTGTCCTGATACAGCGTAGATGGTCTTTACTGTGTCTGAGGCTGCCCCGGATGCAGCCGCCGACAGCAGGATCTGATTATTCATGACGTCTCCCGCGCCTGGCGCCGTCAAACCCCACCATATTCTGTCCAATACCGCCTGGAACATGCTCGGTCGGGTCGCTCCCGTTCTGGTGGCACTTCTCGTTACCCCGAAACTGATTCACATGATGGGCCTGTCCCGCTGGGGCATCTTCACCATCGCTCTCAGCCTCGTCGGCTCCTTCGGCATCTTCGATCTCGGTCTCGGCCGCGCACTGACACGCGCCATCGCCGACCGGGTCGTTAACGATCCGGATAAGGACTCCGTCGCCGATCTCTCGCTGACCGGCACCGTCATTCTTGGCGGCATAGGAATATTTGGTGGAATCGTGGCCGCTATCGCCGTGCATGTATGGGTGCAGCATGGCCTGAAGGTTCCGCCGGAGCTGGAACACGAGACAAAGCTCGCGCTCTGGGTGCTCTGTGCAACAGCTCCGTTCGTCATGGTCAACGCCGCCATGTGGGGCATTATGACCGCCTATCAGGCATTCCGTGTTGTTAACCTCATCAGTGTTCCCATCTCGGTCATGTATTATCTTGGGCCGCTGCTCGTTCTTCTGGTCTGGAACAGTCTTTTCGGCGTAATGCTCTCGCTCGCAGCCTGTCGGCTGCTGATGACCGCTGTCTATCTGAAGATCTGCCTCGATCTTATGCCGACTCTGAGAACAGCGCGCTTCCGGCCGCATCTCATGAAGCCGCTGCTCCATATCGGCGGATGGATGACCGTCTCCAATCTTGCCTTTCCGATCCTCGTGTATTTCGATCGTTTCATGATCGCCAGCATCGTCTCGGTCGCCGCCACGGCGTTCTATACGACGCCTCTCGATGTCGTCAGTCGCTTCTCAATTCTCACCAATGCCGTCGCGGGCTCGGCATATCCCGCTTTTTCGGCGTCCTGGCGAACTGATATTCCTGTTACAGTCGAACTGTTCCGGACCAGTGTGCTGACCATGTGCGCGCTTATGTTTCCGGTGTGTTTCGTCGCATCCCTGTTCAGCCAGACCTTCCTGACACTCTGGATTGATCCTCTTTTCGCCGCGAACAGCACCCTGATCATGAAACTGCTTTGCCTGGGCGTTTTCGCCGGGGCGCTCGATACGATCTGCGCGGGATTTCTCGACGCGATCGGCCGCCCCGATACCAGCGCAAAGCTGTCTCTTGGAGAACTCTGCCTCTATCTGCCCGTGCTGTTCCTGTTCCTGAAGCTTTTCGGTATCATTGGCGCCGCTATCGCCTGGGCTCTCCGCTGCATGATCGATGTTCATATCAGGGCGCTGATCTGTGTGACTCTCTATCGTCCCCTGAGTGACGGCATCATCCGCACATTACCCGTCGTTATCGCCGCGTTCGCATGTCTGACCCTGGCGCTGGTCAATATCCCCGTCATGTTTGGCGTCGCGGCCGCCGTCACGGTTCCGGTATTCTTTTATGCCCTGCTATGGTTCGGCTGCATGAACGTGCATGAGCGCACCGCCTTCAAAACCGTGCTGGCCAGGTTGACCGGACGTCTGACACACCCGAAACCAGTCTGACAAATCCGGTCTGGCAGAAACGGCCTTCATCCCAGCTGAGAGACTGAGTGGTGGAGCGCTCCTCCCTTATGATGTCCCGCTCAGCCCGGCGCTTCTTCCGGGAACAAACTTCGCTGGCAGGCAACAGCACCCGTTGCCTGCCCGGCCGTGCCGGCAAGAAGTCAGCATAGAGCCGGTTGTCCACCGGCGCGGAACGCCTTCCCGTATCGGGGAAAGCAGCGCCACTCTGATCAAAGCTCCTATGCCGGTATGAGCCGTCAGCCCAATATCATATTCGCCACGCTCAGATCCCGATAACCGGTCCCGGCAAGAGGTTATGACGCGAGACATATTCCCGGACAATCCGCAAAAACGGACGCCAGAAATGGCAGACCGTACATCCGTTGACAGCACCACATAACCCGGTCTGTAATCCGTTTGCACGGCAATGGATTCTGCCTGACCTCTGAGCGTGGATCTCCACGTACAGGTCGAACCGCTCCGCAAAGGAGCTGATGATTCCTGACAGAACCGCTTCTCCGGAAGCATGATGGCAGGAGTCCGCCCGATGGCCACATGGCAGTATTCCTTTCGGCATGTCGCCCGCGTCACCGGAACGTCAGCCCGCTGGGGCATCATTCTCATCCCCATGGCCGCCTGCGTCGGAAGCCTCTGCGCCCTGTTCCTCTGGCTGCTCGACGTCATCACCGGTTTCCGCTTCGATCATCCCGCCATCCTCTTAGGCCTCCCGTTCGCCGGCATGGCCGTCGCCGCCCTCTACCAGCACATCGGCGGCCGCTCGGAAGGTGGCAATAACCTCATCATCGACCAGATCCATGAACCTGGCGGCGGTGTCCCCCTCCGCATGGCGCCGCTCGTCCTCTTCGGCACCGTCATCAGCCACCTCTTCGGCGCCTCCGTCGGTCGGGAAGGGACCGCCGTGCAGATAGGCGGCAGCCTCGCCAGCGGCTTCGCACAACTCTTCCGCCTCGATACCCGCTCCACGCGCCTTCTGCTTACCGCCGGAATCGCCGCCGGCTTCGGCGCCGTGTTCGGAACTCCCGTCGCAGGCGCTGTCTTCGGCCTCGAAGTCCTTACGCTTGGCTGCCTGGACTACGCTGCTCTCCTTCCCGTCGCCGTCGCTTCCATCGTCGCCGACTGGACCTGTCATGCCTGGGGTATCCGTCACACCGCCTATCATGTTGGTTTCCGCGGCATCCCGGCGGCGGACGGCTCCATCTTTCACGTCAGCGCCCTGCTGCTCTGCAAGGTCAGCCTCGCCGCGATCTGCTTCGGTCTCGCCAGCCGCCTCTTCGCTGAAAGCACTCACCGGCTCAGCACCGCCTTTCGCACATTCTGCCCGCAGGCCTGGCTCCGTCCCGCCATCGGGGGAGTCCTGACCATCCTGCTCGTATGGATCACCGGCACCCGCGACTATCTTGGTCTCGGCGTCGTCAGCCCGGACCCCGCCGGCGTTTCCATCGTGAATTTCTTCGGCAGCACTCATTATTACCCCTGGGCCTGGGTTCTGAAACTGCTCTTCACGGTCATCGTGCTCGCCTGCGGCTATAAAGGCGGTGAAGTCACTCCGCTCTTCTTCATCGGCTCCGGTCTCGGCAATGCCCTGGCCCCGGTCCTCCACGTTCCCGCTGATCTCCTCGCCGGCGTCGGCTTCGTCGCCGTCTTCGCCGGCGCCGCCAACACGCCGCTGGCCTGTACCTTCATGGCCGTCGAACTCTTCGGCGCGGCAGACGTGATCTATTACGCAGCCGGCTGTTTCATTGCCTATCTCTGCTCCGGCCACACCGGCATCTACCTGTCACAGCGCATAGGCACCCCGAAGACCCTGCTGCCACAGCTGAAACCGGGCATACGTCTGCGGGAACTTCCACGGTCTTAGCGGAACCCTGGCCGGTATAGCGAGAGATCATGTCGAAGTTATTTGCGAACGACTCTTAATTGCAATAATAGAAAGGCCAGCGTCCATTTCGCAGGAGCGGCTTCAGTCATGACCACATCAACAGGCTTCACCGCCAGCTGGCATCTCGAACGGTCACGCCCGGCCGACATCCTCGCCTATGCCGATCCGTTCTTCCCCTTCATCGGACAGATCAACAAACTGGTCGCCCGGTTTCAGGGTGTGCAGTTCCTGTGCACGCACGGCACGCCACCGGAGGAACTGACCGCACTCCGCAATACGCTCGCCTTTCATATCGTGAAAATGTCACGCTGGTGGAATTTCGACTTCTGCCCGCGTGGTGTTCTGGAACTTTCCGGCCCCGTCTTCATGGATTACGTAAAGGCGCATCTCGAACAGTCATGCGACGACGAAACGCTGTACGACGTCTTCACCCTGCAGCGTTACATGCGGGCAGGCGATGTCGATCACATCGTCATCCTCGGCCGTGATGAGGCGCCAGGTCAGGACTCCACGCTCTACGGCGTTGACGGGCAGAGACGGTTCCGCTTCGCATCCGGCACCGAAAAACGTGGCTTCGCCTGGCGCGGGACGCAATATCCGGACTTTCCCGCAATGTGGCTCGCCGCGCGTCACGAGAAAGCCGACAGAGAAAACGATGCCGGCTCCGCATGCGATATGCGGCTGGCCCAGGCCGAACACAGACTGGCCAGTATCTGGCATCAGCGCTATTTCCACGCGACCTGCGAGCGCAACACCGTGCAGCGCTATGCCGAAGCCTGCATGCAGCTCAGCCATTTTCACAGTGCCTTCGGACGGATCGAGGGAGAGTCGATCATCAACAGCCTCGCATTCCGCATCGTGCGGCTGGCCGTCCACGCCCGCCGGTCGGTCGCGGATCTCCTGACTGGCAATCCCGAAACCCGCATGGACGATTTCTCCGCCAGCACCGTCGAGCAGCGCGCGAGGACGCATGTCTTTACCTGCGCCGATGAAACACGTCAGGCCGCACTCACCGCGATCGTCGACTGCGTCGGAAATTATCGCCCGAGACGCTGCTGCTGAACCCCGATGCCAGACACATCCCGATAACAGGGCTGGCAGAACCCGGAAAAAAGAAGCCGCCCCGACGGGCCACTCCATACCACCGGATGGTCCGAAACCAGACCGGCAGGGGCGCGGAGTTCATCCACTCAGAGAGTCACGTCCTGAAGGACCTCGAACCCCTCAAAAACCGGCGGTCCAGCCGTCAGCGCCCGTCCTTCCCCGGCATGCGCATGCGCGGCGCGGAACTGTTCCGACTGCGTCCAGTCCCGGAACGCCTCGAATGACTCCCACACGGTATGGGACGCATAAAGCGTATATTCCTCATGCTTTGGTCCTTTCAGAAACTGAAAGGATACGAATCCGGGAACGGTTTTCAGCAGAACGTCGCGATCCAGCCACCGGCGCCGAAACGCGTTCTCATTATCCGGATGCACCCTGAAACGGTTCATCGCGATATACATCGTCATTCTCTTTCCCTCCGCTTGGAAACGCGCCTTATACAAGCCTCGCCGCTCAGTAATCCGGGTCGTAAGTCAGTCCCTCGATCCACGCCCGGATATCCGCCGGACGCTCCACTCCGGCCATTCCATGATCGAAGATAAACTCCGCCAGGCGCACCGCCGAGGTAATCGCCACCTCAATGATATGCGTCTGCGGCGGAAACAGTCGCCCGCGCTCCAGCGCCACTACATCCACCTGATCCGCCAGTGCCAGCGCCGCCTCAATGATCAGCGCATCCGTGACGATCTTCGGCCGCGTCGCATGCAGCGCCAGCCCCAGCGCGGGGAAAATATAGAAGTTGTTCGCCTGGCCCGGATAGAACGTCCTGCCATTCAGCTCCACATTCGGAAACTGCTCGCCCCCCGCGAAAAGCGCCCGCCCGTCAGACCACTGATAAGCCTGCTCCGCCGTGCATTCCGCATTCGCCCTTGGCAGCGACAGAGAGAAGATGACCGGCCGCTCGTTCAGCCGCGCCATTTCAGCCACGATCTCCTGACTGAACGCCCCGCCGGACGTCGAAACACCGATCAGCACCGAGGCATTCACCCGCCGGATCGTCTTCAGCAGATCTTTCGTCGGCTCGGCCGGATGCGCGAACCGCTTCTGCTCCTCCGAAAGATCCGTGCGTGACGGCTCAATCAGGCCGTTCACGTCCAGAAGCGTAATACGCGAACAGGCCTCCTCCTCGCTCAGCCCCTCCGCCTTCATCGCCGTGACCAGCAGATCCGAAATTCCCAGCCCCGAAGACCCCGCGCCAAGAAAGACGAAGCGCTGTTCGGAGAGTTTCTCTTCCTTCACCTTAAGAGCAGTAATCAGACCCGCCAGCGTCACCGCCGCCGTGCCCTGAATATCATCGTTATAACAGAGCACCCGGTCGCGATATTTCGCGAGATAACGCAGCGCATCCGTGCCTTTCCAGTCCTCGAAATGCAGACAGCAGCCCGGAAACACTTCCTGAACCGCCACGATAAATTCCTCCACGAACTCATCGAGCTCTTCGATGGATGGCGGCTCCCGGCGCAGACCGAGATAAAGCGGATCAGCCCGCAGCGCCGCATTCGTCGTGCCGATATCAAGCTGGACCGGCAGCAGCGAGCGGGGAGGGACCGAACCGCAGACAGTATAAAGCTGGAGTTTCCCGATCGGGATTCCCATTCCGTTCACCCCGATATCCCCGAGACCGAGAATACGCCCGCCCGTCGTCACACAGATCGTCCGGACATCACGCTCCGGCCAGTTCCGCAGAACCTCGGCAATCCGTCCCTTCATCTCCAGGGTGATGTACATCCCGCGCGGACGCCGGTACAGATGGCTGAACATCCTGCAGGCCTGCGCCAGTGTCGGCGCATAGATGATCGGCACGAATGTCGCGGGATCGGATCGCAGCACCTTGTAGAAAAGGGTCTCGTTCCGGTCGACGAGAGAGTTCAGATAGATATAGCGCTCCAGATCGTTCGGCTTGGCCTCCAGATGCCGGAATGTCCGCTCGATCTGCCGCTCCAGCGTCTCGACACGCGGCGGCAGAAGTCCCTCCAGCCCGTAAGCCTTCCGCTCCTCCGCAGTATAGGCCGTGCCATGGTTGAGTTCGGCGTCGTTCAGCAGCGCCATGCCGCGCAGCGAGGATTTCTGAGAAGACATCAGAGGCACACTCCTGGTTCTTCCCGCCGACAGGGCGGCGGGCGCCATGTGGTTGAACAGCAGAACCTTTGTATGCCTGTCCGGGCACTCTGCGAACCGCTTCAGGCTTTCACATTTTCAGACAGAATAAATGTGATTTCAGAAAAGCCCGGCCAAAGGACGAAGAACGCCCCGGAATCGGGGACACCCTGAAATCACGCCCCGCCGGCTCAGCCCTGACGGATTTTCCGCCCGTGCGACAGCTCCGTGACCACCCCGTGGAGGGTCCGCAGCTCCTGCTCCGTCACCTCGCCGCGCGTGAAAAAATGCCGCAGATTTCTCACCATGCCCGGCTTCTTCTGCTCGTTCCGCAGAAAGCCGCACTCATCCAGCTCCGCCAGCAGATGCCGCATGAAATTCTCAAGCTCACCCTTCGTCGCAACGTGAGTCTCATTGGTCATCAGCTCACGGGACGGGGTCTCATCCTCCGTCAGCCACCACTCATAGGCCATGACCATCACGGCCTGCGCCAGATTCAGCGACATGAAACCAGGATTCAGCGGATACCGGATCAGCCCGTCCGCCCGCGCCATATCCTCATTGTCCAGCCCCGTCCGCTCCGGCCCGAACAGCAGCCCGACCCGCAACCCCCGCCGCGTCGCCGCCCGCAGCTCCGCCGCCCCACCCCGCGCCGTCAGAACCTGTTTGACGATATGCCGGGGCCGGGGACACGTGGCATACACATGATGCAGGTCCGCCACGGCATCATCCACCGTATCGAAAACTTCAATGGCCTCCAGAATCCGGTCCGCTCCGGACGCCGTCCGCCAGGCCCGGTCCTGCGGCCAGCCATCACGCGGCGCGACCAGACGCAGATGGAACAGCCCGCCATTGGCCATCGCCCGCGCCGTGGTGCCGATATTCTCCGCCATCTGCGGCCGCACGAGAATCACGACCGGACTGTTCCCGATCGGCTCCAGCGGCGCTCCGCCGTCCTTGCCAGTCATGATGAGCGCCTCACGCTCGTCTCCAGGTCGTGCCGCCGGCTCCGTCTTCCAGAGTGACGCCCCGATCCGTGAGCTGTGCTCTGATCTCGTCGGCACGGACGAAATCCTTCGCCTTGCGGGCGGCAAGACGCTCAGCGATCAGCGCTTCGATCTCCGCTTCCGACGGACCATCAGCCGCCGTACCACCCCGGAACCAGGCTGCGGGCTCCTGAGTGAGCAGGCCAAGCATCTCGCCCGCGACCTTCAGATCCGCCGCCGCGTCCTGGTCTCCGGCCAGAGCCGCCGTCGCCAGAACATGCATCTCCGCAATGGCTTTCGGCGTGTTCAGATCGTCGCACAGCGCATCAAGAAAAGCCTGCGGAACGGAACGACCGGAAACATCGGGCGGCCCGGCAGTCTCCAGAGCCCGATAGAAACGGTCCATGGTTTTGCGGGCTTCATCCAGTCCGGACCAGGTAAAATTGAGCACCGAACGATACTGCGCGCTCATCAGCAACAGCCGCAGCGCCTCCACCGGCCCTTTATCCAGCACATCGGACAGCGTGTAGAAATTGCCGAGCGATTTCGACATCTTCTCGCCCTCGACGAGAAGCATCGCATTGTGCAGCCAGTAATTCGCGAATTTCCCGTGCGGAAAACAGCACAGGCTCTGCGCCCGCTCATTTTCATGATGCGGAAACAGCAGGTCCGACCCGCCGCCATGAATGTCGAAACTTTCCCCCAGATAACGATGCGCCATCGCCGAGCATTCGATGTGCCAGCCCGGCCGCCCGCGACCCCATGGCGAAACCCAGCCCGGCTGCTCCGGCGTGGACGGCTTCCAGAGCACGAAATCCCCCGGATCGCGCTTGTAAGGCGCCACTTCCACCCGCGCTCCGGCCACCAGCTCGTCCGGATCGCGCCCCGACAGCGCGCCATAAGACGCAAAGGACGCCACGGCGAAAAGCACATGCCCTTCCGCCTCATAGGCGTGGCCCTGCTTAATCAGCCGGGCAATCATCGCCTGCATCTCGCCGATATTATGCGTCGCCCGCGGCTCGATATCCGGCGGCACCATGTTCATCGCCGCCAGACCGGCATGAAACTCCGCCGTCGTCCGCGCCGTCAGACTCCCGATATCCTCGCCATTCGCCGCCGCCCGCGCCGTGATCTTGTCATCGACATCGGTAATGTTCCGCACAAAAGTCACGCGCGGATAAAGCTGCCGCAACAGACGGATCAGAATATCCGCCGTCAGCATCGCCCGCAGATTGCCGATATGCGGCACATCATAGACAGTCGGACCACAGTAATAGACGCGCACATGCCCCGGATCGAGCGGCTCGAACGGAACGGTCGCCCGCCGCTGGCTGTCATGGAGCTGAAACTGGCTCATCGTATGCTGTTCTCTGTCGTCTGCGTAAGGAACAATGCGGCTCTCGCCCGCGATCCGTGACCGGCGCCACGGCAGCGAACATGCCTCCGACGGAAGTCAGAAACCCGTCACCACGGAACCACAACGAAATCGCGCCTGCGTGGATGCCCCGGCAGCCCCGCGAACGCAACTCCCCGTCTGGTGAAGGTCAGCAGACGGCAGAACCGTAACAGCCTCCGCTCAGCGCGGCGCTACCCAGCCATTTCCGGTGGAATCGCCCAGCGTCCCCGTCCCGGTCGGGCCGGAATCCTGATAGGATGACCCGAAACGGGACAGATTCGCGCCCGTGACCGAATCCCGTGTCACATGCTCTTCATGATCCGGGTCCGGGCCATGATCGATATCCATGGACGGCGCCTCCTGATACCCCGGCGGCAGTGAACGCCGCCCCCGAACATGCAGATGCTCATGCTGGCGGGACTGAACACCGGTCGTAACGGATGAGCCGGCATCCTGTTGCGTCGGGTCGCCATTCGTCATCTCCGCCCCGGCCAGCGGATCATTCGGAGCCGCGCACGCCACTCCGGCCATGGGGCCGGCGGACAGCGCGAAAGCCAGAGCGACACCGGCGCTGAAACGGGGGAAAGCAACCATCAGAACCACTCTCTGCGTAAAAGGACGCCTCCGGAAAAAGAGGCGGAACACAACCCGCCCGGATATGCGGGCTGTTGTTTCAACTGCGAACAGTTTCGCACAACAGTCACTGAAAAACCATGACTATTCCGGCCCGGTATGCCCCGTCACTCACCCGGCGCGGGGCAGCTTTTCACCGGCTGCATCAGTTCCCATATAGTGCCCGTATCCGCCGATGCAACAGGACCGGATGCTACAAAAAGAGGAGGGAAGCCATCATGACCGCCGATCTGTTCGACCTCCCGCAGGCCCGTCCTGCCGCACACGCGCCAGCATCTCCTGTCTCCCTCGCCGAAGGCGCCGTCCTCCTGCCCGCTCTGGCCCTGCCCGATGCCTCCGCCCTGATCGACGCCGTTCACACCATCGCCCGCGTCACGCCTTTCCGCCGCATGGAAACACCCGGCGGCCGCCTCATGTCCGTCGCCATGACCGCGTGTGGCAAATATGGCTGGTGCTCCGATCGCCACGGCTACCGCTACACCGAAACATCGCCTCTGACCGGCGCATCCTGGCCTCCGGTCCCCGATATCTTCGCCGCCGTCGTCCGCCGCGCCACCGCCGCCGCCGGTTACCCCACTCCGCCCCTGCAATCCTGCCTGATCAACCGCTACGAACCCGGAACCCGCCTCTCCCTGCATCAGGACCGGGACGAAGACGCGCCTCACATGCCCATCATCTCCATCTCCCTCGGCGTCGCCGCCACCTTCCTGTGGGGCGGCCTTCACCGCGCCGATCCCACCCGCCGCCTTCGCCTCACCCATGGCGACGTCGTCGTCTGGGGCGGTCCCTCCCGCTTCGTCTTCCACGGCATCGCCCCGCTTGCCCGCTCCTTCCACCCGGATACCGGCGAATGCCGCTTCAATCTGACCTTCCGCCAGATACACCCCTGACATCACTGCCCCCCGACCCGCAGGGACAGCCTCACAGCCATTCACTTGCTCCTCCTCCGGTGCCATCGCGCTCCATCCTCTGGCCCGCTCCGCTGCAAAGATCCGTGCGCGAAATCCTCTGAGAGCGCAGCGCATGAGCTGGCAGCCGTCTGAAACGTCCGGCCTCCGCCCGGAACGCCAAAGAACGGAAGACGCCGCGAAACGCAGTTCCTGTGATCCGACCTGTTCATAACAACAAGACAAAGAACTCCGGGGATGTCGTCCAGAACGCAGAGCAATGCCCGGCTCCGCCGCCCGCCCACACTATAAACGCTCTCTTTTGCATTCCCGGATGAAGTTCGGCATAAGAACCGCCCCGCGCCGCCTGAGACCGGCAGCATCCGGGGCTTAACCTCTGCCTTACCAGACACACGAAACACCGCGCCTGAACAGGCGTGCTGCAAGGACGAAAGAAACGACAATGAGTGTCACGCTCAGCCCATCCTCCGCATCCCCGGCCGTCCGCAAGGCAGCCAGCTGGTCGCCGGAGTCATGGCGGTCGTTTCCGATCAGACAGGTACCGAGCTATCCGGACGAAGACGCGCTGACCGCCGTCGAGGCCCGCCTGCATCGCTATCCGCCGCTCGTCTTCGCCGGCGAGGCCCGCCGCCTGCGCCAGCACCTCGCTCAGGCCGCTGCCGGCCGCGCCTTTGTGCTCCAGGGCGGCGCCTGCGCCGAAAGCTTCTCCGAATTCTCGGCGGACTTCGTGCGCGACACATTCCGCGTCCTGCTCCAGATGGCCGTGGTGCTGACCTTCGGCGCCAAGGTGCCGGTCGTGAAGATCGGCCGCATGGCCGGCCAGTTCGCCAAACCGCGCTCCTCCGACACGGAAACGAAAGACGGCGTCGAACTGCCGTCCTATCGCGGCGACATCATCAACGGCCCGGATTTCACATCCGCCGACCGCGTGCCCGACCCCGTCCGCATGGAAACCGGCTACTTCCAGTCCGCCGGAATCCTCAACCTCCTGCGCGCCTTCTCGCGCGGTGGTTACGCCAACCTGCACCAGGTCCATCGCTGGAATCTCGGCTTCGTCGAGCGCTCTCCGCTGGCCGAACGCTACCGCGTGCTGGCCGAAAAGATCGACGAGACTCTGTCCTTCATGGGCGCCTGCGGCATCAACGCCGAATGCGCCCCTCAGATCGACGAAACCGAGTTCTACACCTCGCACGAAGCCCTGCTCCTGCCCTACGAGCAGGCGCTGACCCGCATCGATTCCACTTCCGGCGAGTGGTATGACTGCTCCGCACACTTCCTCTGGATCGGTGACCGCACCCGCCAGCCGGACGGCGCGCATGTCGAATTCCTGCGCGGCGTCCGCAACCCGATCGGTATCAAGGTCGGCCCGACGACACAGATCGAAGACCTGGAGCGTCTCCTCGAAATCCTCAACCCGGATGACGAGGCCGGCCGCATCACGCTCATCTCCCGCATGGGCGCCGCGAAGATTCGCGATCACCTGTCGCCGCTGGTCCGCGCCGTCAAAGGCACCGGCCGCACCGTCACCTGGCTCAGCGACCCGATGCACGGCAACACCATCTCGACCTCACACAAGGTCAAAACCCGCAATTTCGATGCGATCCTGAGCGAAACGCAGGCGTTTTTCGATGTGCTGACCGATGAGGGCGTCCCCCCAGGCGGCGTGCATATCGAGATGACTGGCCAGAACGTCACGGAATGCGTCGGCGGCGCCCATGAACTCACCGAAGACGACCTCAGCGCACGCTACCAGACTTTCTGCGATCCCCGCCTGAACGCGGAGCAGTCGCTCGAACTGGCCTTCCGCATGGCTGAGGAACTCTCCACCCGCGTACGGGCCACCCCGTCAGCAGTCTCGCGGCTCTGACCGGAAAGAGCAGGGAAAAGGGGAGGGACCGGAAAACCGGTCTTCTTCCCTGACTGCCCCTCTGAAATGCCGGGCATAACGTCAGACGCCTGACGTTATCGGCTTCACTTCAGGGACCTGAACGCCGGATCGTAACGTCAGTTCTGAATTATCGCCCTGAATCATTGCCCGGGGTTATTGCTCTGACTCATCGGGACAGAAACAACACCGGCGAAAATCCCGTCGTCACGGACCATCGCCTGTCACGGCCTGTTGTGCCGGCGCTATCCGGTCGCGGGCTTGCCGGTCGCCTGATCCTGCGGCGTAATAAGAGAGCAGGATGTCGCATCGGACGCGACACATGAGAAGGACGGAGAAACCATGTCCAGCCCCGGCGCAGCAGTCCCGTCCACACCCGCGGTCGAGGCGCGGACGGAAGAAGCCTCTCCCGGCGTCGCAACGGCCCTGACCGCCGCCGCCGTCAGCGACGCGGAAATCACCGCCCGCACGGACAGCTACTTCAACCGCACGAAAGCCATCGTCACCCGCTTCGGCGACTGCGTCGTAACCTACGCCGTGTTCATCCGACGCCCGGTGCTCTCAGCCACCGCCGTCGTCGAACGCTGGCTGGAAAACATCGCCCGCGAACGCGGCATCGAAATCATCGTCGAGACCACGCACGTCGAAGGAGAATGGGTCGGCGCCGGCGAACCCCTGCTCTACATCACCGGATTTTTCGCGCATCTCACCGACCTCGAAACCCTCGTGCTGCAGAAACTGGGGCCGCCCTGCGTCGCCGCTCACCGCGCCTACCAGATGGCGCTCTCTCTGCCGAAAGCACAGTTCCTTGCCATGGAAGCCCGCCACTGCGCCGGATACGAGATGCAGGAACTCATGGCCTACGGTGCCTCCGTCGGCAGCCGCGCCGCACAGAAACAGGGCGCCGTCGGCTTCATCGGCGGCGCAAACGACGCCACGGCTGCCTTCTTCGGCCAGTCGCATGGCTTCGGCACCATGCCGCACGCCCTGATCGGCTATGCCGGCTCCACGCTCCGCGCCGCGGAAATGTTTCACGAAACCTACCCCGACACCGATCTCACCGTGCTGGTCGATTACTACGGCCGCGAAATCACGGACTCGCTCGCTGTCTGCCGCCGCTTCCCCGACCTCGCCGCCGCCGGCAAAATCGCCGTCCGGCTCGACACCCATGGCGGCCGCTTCCTCGAAGGTCTCGACCCGCAGGAATCCTACGCCGTCGTCGACCGCCACGTCCCGGAGGCTATCCGCCGCTACCGCTCGGAAAGCGAACTCCGCAACCTCATCGGCACCGGCGTTTCCGCCGCCGCCATCTGGCGGATGCGCGAAGCCCTCGACGAGGCCGGCTTCGATAAGGTCCGTATCGTCGTCTCGTCGGGCTTCGGCGTTACCAAATGCGCCTGCATGGCCGACGCCAACGCCCCGATCGACGTCGTCGGCACCGGCTCCTTCATCCCGAAACTCTGGAACGAGACCTACGCCACGGCCGATATCGTCACCTATGATGGCGTGGAAAGCGTCAAGATCGGCCGCGAATTCCTGCTCCCCTCCGTCCGGCGCGCCGAAGCCGCCAGACGCCGCCGCTACCAGCCCTGAACAGACACCCCATATACAGCGCCTGAACCGGACAATGTCCGGACCTGTGCCGCGATCCCGGAAGGAATCGCGGCACAACCATTCATGACACAGCACCGGAGCCCCGCATCATGACCCGCATCGAAGACGATTTTGACGAAATGGACGAATCCGCTACCGACACGGACGGCAAAAACACCGGCCTCACCGTACGTATTCTCGATCTCTCCGGAGGCGCGGAAGACAACATCGTCGAAGACATCCGCGATTTTCAGGATCTCGCCCACGCCAACGCCTTCGCCCGCGCCTATGTCCGCGACAGTATCGAAATCTGCCGCGCCGCCGGCGCCACGCCGCGCGACACGCTGAACGCCTGGTTCGCATACGGCGAAAACGCGGAAGTTCTCGATGCCGGAGATGAAGGCTGGAAATCCTCGACCGAACTCAGCGAATTCGTCGAACACCCCGCCACTCCCATGGAACGTGACTGGCGCGCCCTCGACCCCCGCCGGATCATCGACACCGACGAATTTCCCGACGACGTACCGGACGAAGACGACGCCTGACGTGACTGATTTTAACCATCCCCCATATCGGAAATCTTCTTTCAGAACAAAGAGAATCTGAAAGAAGGAGTCATAGGGGAAACTCCTGATTCGGGCCTCGCGGTTCATGGTGACGCCGTGGCGCCCGCCCGGGCATGGCCGCCGACCAGAGGCCGGAAAAGATCGCGCGACAGCACCTGAAGGCAGGCCACGCAGACCCGGCCAGAGCCAGCCGGCATCGCGTTCCCGCGCCGGATCGAAGCGCACGGCGCCGACCATCCGTTTTCGTTCCGGCAATCTCCGCTGTCTTAATCATGATCTTCCGGATTTCTCTACGAAATCCCGGACTGATTTGCATTTAGTTAACCGGCTTTCCGCATAAAGCCCAATTGCGCATTCAGGGATAGACGTTGCTATGCAAAAGCAGACGGTTCGTATTCCTGACGGTGATCCGGCAGGACAGAACATAAATTTTCTGTGGTCAGCGATCGACGAGGTCCTCATCGTCGCCATCACGGACTTGAACGGCGTGATCACACACGTCAATGACCGCTTCTGCCGCATCAGCGGATATGAGCGGCATGAGCTGATCGGACACACACACCGGATTCTGAATTCCGGTTATCATGGAAAAGGATTTTTCAGAAAACTTTACGATACCATCACAGCCGGCGAAATCTGGCGCGGAAAGATCTGTAACCGCGCGAAGAACGGAACGCTCTACTGGGTGGCGACAACCATCATTCCGCATCGCGACGAAAGCGGCAGAATCCTGTCCTACATCGCCTACCGCTTCGATGTGACGCCGCTGATCGAAGCCCGGAACAAAATGAAATTCCTCGCGCGACAGGACCCTCTTGTTGATGCGTTCAACCGGATCGGCTTTGCCGAACAGCTTGCCGAAATCATTCGTAAATCCGCCCTCTCCCGTGAGAAGTGGCTGCTCGCCATGATCGATCTCAACGGGTTTAAGGAAGTCAACGACATTTACGGTCATGACGTCGGCGACCTCGTTCTCATTGAGGTGGCCGGCAGACTGCAACGTTTCGCCGGCCCGGATTCGGTCGCCGGCCGCCTCGGAGGCGACGAGTTCGCGCTCATCCTGCGTCAGCCTCCAGCCGAGCCCGGAGCCGAAATCCATTTTCAGGACCTGCTCGATATGATCGAGCAGCCGATCCAGATCGGCGTGACCGGCGTGTCCGTCTCCGCAAGCATTGGCTATACAAAAATCGAACCCCGGATCACCTCCGGACAGCAGTTCCTCAAGGATGTCGATATCGCTCTCATGCAGGCCAAGCGGGAGGGCGATCAGAGCGTCGTGGCCTTCACGCCTTCCCTGCGCAGCCAGGCCAGTCGGCGCCAGAAACTGATGAGCGAGGCCCGTCTCGGAATCGAACGGGGCGAGTTCGAACTTTACTACCAGCCTCTCATCAACCTGTCCGTCGGCCACGTCACAACCTGCGAGGCCCTGCTACGCTGGCATCATCCGGAACTCGGACTGATCACGCCGTCTTCTTTTCCGGAAATCTTCGACGATTTCCGCACCGGTCTCGCAATCGGCCGCTTCGTCAGGGAGTCCGCCATCAGAGATGTCGGGCTCTGGATAAAAAGCGCCGTCTGGAAAGGCAGTGTCGCCGTCAATCTCAGCGTATCGGATTTCGGCGTCGACAGTCTCGCGCAGGAATTCATTGCGCTGACTGAAAAAGAAGGCGTGCCACGCGAGTGCATCCGCATTGAGATCACTGAAACCATCTTTCTGGGCACATCGCGTTCAGACCGTGTGCGGCGGGAGATTTTCAGCCTGTCCGAAAGCGGTTTCCGGGTCGCATTCGATGATTTCGGCACCGGTTACGCCGCCATCAGTCATCTGCGGGAACTTCCGCTCACCCACATTAAGATCGACCGCAGCTTCGTTATGAATATTGACCGGGACGAACGGGACCGGAAAATCACATCCGGCCTCGTCGCGCTCGCCCACAGCATCGGTCTCGCCACCGTCGCCGAAGGTGTCGAAACAGTGGATCAGTTCCGGATACTGGAAAATCTCGGCTGCACAGCCTGTCAGGGATACCTGTTTGCCCGTCCCGTTCCGGCGGAGGATCTGCCCGAGGCGGTCCTCGGCGCGCGCATGGTTCTGGAAACGATCCGGAAGGCAGAGAAGACTTCTCCGAAAGGCACGGAGAACGCGGCACCTGTCACGGCGGCATCAGGTCAGTCACGATATTACGACGAGCGGGCAGGATTATGATGCCCGCGGGTCATCGCGCCTAATGCCGGAAAATCGCGACAATCTGAGACGCGATTTCGGGCCGCGTCAGCCGGCCTTCCCGGTACCACTCATCCGCCGTATTCAGCAGCCGTAACAGCAGAATACGGTAGATCGTCCGGTCGATCGAGACGGGCAGGGGAAGGCCCCCGACGATATCGCGAAAAATCGTCTCAAACTCATCACGTTTCCTGATCAGCTCGGCCTTGACGTCGTCCGGAACCGACCGGAAATTATTCATGATCGGCAGCGTCAGCGATTCAGGATTGAGCTGAATTTCCAGCATCTCCACGCACGCCGCCTCCAGCCGCCGCCAGGGCGAGCGGCATCCGGCAATCGCCGCCCGGACCCGTGCGGCAGCGGCATCCAGCGCCTTGTCGTGAATCTCGACAAACAGAGCCTCTTTCGAGGCAATATGATAATAAAGCGATCCCGCCTTCATCCCGGCGCGGTCGGCAATGTCACGGATCGACGTCGCCCTGTATCCGCGTTCGGCAAAAAGCTCTGCCGCAATCTCAAGAATCTCATCCCGCCGCTCGACAGCAACAGCGTCGTCCGCCCCGCCGGACCGGACTCCCCCGGCCCGCGCCTCAGTCTTCGCCCGGCCGGAAGATCCCGCGCGCGCCCTTTGAACAGCAACCCCCGACATCGTCAGCCTACCCTCCGTCCTGGCACCCGGTCCGGAGTGTAACCTCTCAGCGCCGTCACAGCCAGCCGGCCACTTCGTTCAATCACCTGTGATCGCAGCACGATCATTTTCCTCTCGACAACAGACACCGACTGCCGCCACATCAATCTAACAAGTGTTTGGTAGATAAACCAGAGGAATCGCGGAATGTACACCCCTCCCGTCAGGTCGCCACATTCCGTCATCTCGTGAGAAGCGATTCAATCATGCCTTCATCCGAAACCAGTATCCGGAAATGCGCCGTCATCGGCGCCGGCACCATGGGCTCCGGGATCGCCGCCCACCTGGCCAATGCCGGCGCGGATGTCGTGCTCCTCGATATCGACGCCACCCTCGCGGCCGCAGGCGTGGAACGGCAGATCCGCACCGGCGGCTTCATGCTCCCCGAATTCGCCTCCCGGATCCGCACCGGCAGCATCCGTACGGATCTCGCCCTGCTCGCGGACCGCGACTGGATCGTGGAAGCCGTCGCCGAGCGACTGGATATCAAACGCGCCCTGTTCGCCGATATCGCGACCGTCAGAAAATCCGGCTGCATCGTTTCCTCCAATACCTCCACCATTCCTCTGGCCGAACTCGTGGCGGAGACCAGCCCGGCGATGGCCGGCGACATGCTCATCACCCATTTCTTCAATCCGCCCCGTCAGATGCGCCTGCTGGAAATGGTCACCGGCCCCCGCACCAGCCCTGACGCGATTACCCGCGTCAGCGACTTCATCACCGTCGCCCTCGGTAAAACCATCGTCCCCTGCAAGGATACTCCGGGATTCATCGCCAACCGGATCGGCTGCTTCTGGCTCGCCGCCGGACTCGGCGAAGCCCTGCGCCTGGGGATCGACATCGAGGCCGCCGACGCTGTTATGGGCAAACCCTTCGGCCTGCCCCGAACCGGCATGTTCGGCCTGTGGGATCTCATCGGCATCGACCTCATGCCAGGCCTGATCCGCTCCCTGCAGGACAATCTGCCGGCCACCGACGCCATCCACGCCTGGGAGGCCGAGCCTCGCCTGATATCGACATTGCTCGAACGTGGGCTGAAAGGTCGCAAATCCGGTGGCGGCTTCTACCGCGTCAGCAAGGATCGCCGCACCCGCGAGGTCCTCGACCTGCGCAGTGGCGATTACCGCGCCTGGCGTGAGCCCCCGGCACTTCCCGCAGAGCCCGGTGCCCTGCTGCACACCGACAGCATCGAGGGAGAATACGCCTGGGCGGTCATGTCCCGCACCCTGGCCTACGCCGCCGCCCTGGTCCCCGAAATCGCGGAACGACCGGATTTCGTCGATGAAGCCATGCGCCTGGGATACGCCTGGACATACGGTCCGTTCGAACTCATCGACCGCATCGGCAGCCCGGCATTCGCCGAACGCCTCGCCCGTGACGGTCAGCCTGTTCCGACACTGCTCCGCGCCGCTATAGCCGGCTTCTATCGCGTCACAGACGGCACACGTGAAATCCTGTCATCCGGGGACCACTACACTCCCATCCCCGAGCCTGCGGGCGTAATCGCACTCCCCGCGCTGCGTCGCGCCGCCACACCGGTCTGGTCCGACAAGGCCGCGTCCCTGTGGGATATCGGCGAAGGTGTCGGCCTGCTCGAATTTCATACGAAACTCAACGTGTTCACGCCCGCCCTGCTCGCCGCCGTCCAGCCGGCGATCACGAAAACACCCGAATATTTCAGCGCTCTGGTGATCGCTAATGACGGCCCCGTCTTCAGCGCCGGCGCCGACCTGAAAGCCATGCTGGCTCTCTCAGAAGCCGGCGACCGGGAAAGCCTCAGGGCATTCCTCCTTAACGGGCAACAGGTTTTCTCCTCCATCGCCCGCACTCCGTTCCCCGTCATCGGCGCCGCCGGCGCGCTCGCGGTCGGCGGCGGATGCGAAATCCTCCTGCATACACACAGAATTGTCCTGCACGCGGAAGCCCGGATCGGGCTGGTCGAATCCCAGGTCGGCCTGCTTCCGGGCTGGGCCGGCGTCACCCAATGGCTGCTCCGTCACCAGGAAGCCGGCCTCACTCCGGCGGACGCCGCGACCGCCGTGCTGCGCGGTGTCCTCACCGGCACCACCGCCTCCTGCGCCTTCGCCGCCCGAACCAGCCATCTTCTGCGTGGCACGGACGGGATCGTGATGAACGCGGACCGTCTCATCGCCGATGCTCGCACACTCGCCCTCGCAACCGCTCCGGAACCAGAAAGAACAATAAATCTCCTGCTTCCGCCGCGCGATGTTCTCGATGCCGCTCTTGAAGACATGTTCCCCACGCTCACACCGCACGACCGGGTCATCGGCGACGCCCTGGCCGACATCCTTTCCGGGGACAACACCCCCGTCACCCCGCCCGAACTCACCGATCGCGTCACGCGACACTTCCTCGATCTCGCTCTCACCGAAGCAAGCCGCGCGCGTATGCGTCAGATGATCGACACCGGCAAACCTCTCAGAAACTGAAACCGCACATCTGGAAACTGACAGAAAAGAAGGAGACCGGTTATGCCGTCCTATAAAGCTCCCGTCGAAGACATGATGTTTCTTCTCCGCGATGTGTTCCGCTCCGATGCCGTCTTCGCGGAAATGCCCGCCCAGACCGATACGGACTGCGACACGATCGAAAGCGTGCTCGAAGAAGCCGGCCGCTTCTGTTCGGAAATCCTTTATCCGCTGAACATGACGGGCGATATCGAAGGATGCCGCCTCGAAAACGGAAAAGTCATCACCCCGAAAGGCTTCGCAGAAGCCTATAAAGTCTTTTCTGAAGCAGGCTGGGGCGGCCTGTCAGCCTCACCGGATTATGGCGGCCAGGGCCTGCCCCGCACCGTGCAGATTCTCGTCGATGAAATGCTCTCGGCCTCCAACCTGTCCTTCGGTCTGTTCCCCGGCCTGACCCGCGGCGCCTGCGAAACAATCGAAGCTCACGCCACGGAAGATCTGAAAAATCTTTATCTGCCGAAAATGATCGCCGGCATCTGGACCGGCGCCATGGCGCTGACCGAAAGCAATGCCGGCTCCGATCTCGGGCTCCTGAAAACCTCCGCGAAACCTCGCGATGACGGGTCCTTCACCGTCACCGGCACAAAGATCTTCATTTCCTCCGGCGATCACGACATGGCCGAAAACGTGATCCACCTCGTCCTCGCCCGTCTGCCGGATGCCCCCGCCGGCACGAAAGGCATCAGCCTGTTCCTGTGCCCGAAATTTCTCGTTAGCGAAGAAGGAACTCCCGGCGCCCCCAACAACATCTCCGTCGGCGCTCTCGAACATAAAATGGGTATCCACGCCCAGCCCACCTGCGTCATGAACTACGATGGCTGCCAGGGCTGGCTCGTCGGCGCTCCGCATCGCGGCCTTGCCGCCATGTTCACCATGATGAACGCCGAACGCCTCTTCGTTGGCGTCCAGGGGCTCGGCGTGGCCGACGCCTCATACCAGACCGCCGTGACCTACGCCCGCGAGCGCCTCCAGGGCCGCACCCCCGGAGCCACCGTCACAAGCCCGATCATCGACCATCCCGATGTCCGCCGCATGCTCCTGTCGATGCGCGCTTTCACCGAAGCCGGCCGCGCCCTGACCCTTTTCACGGCCCTTGAAATGGACCGGGAAAAATTTCATCCCGATCCTGAAATCCGTCGCGCCGCCACCGGTCTCGTCGCACTCCTGACCCCCGTCATCAAGGCCGCCCTGACCGATTTCGGCTTCGAGGCCACGGTGCTCGGCCAGCAGGTTCTCGGCGGCCACGGCTATATCCGCGAATGGGGGCAGGAGCAGGTCGTCCGCGATGCCCGCATCGCCATGATCTATGAAGGCACCAACGGCATCCAGGCGCAGGACCTCGTCCTCCGCAAACTCACGCTCGATGACGGTCAGCCGGTCGTCCGCCTGTTCGGCCTGATCCGTAAAACACTGGATGAAGCCGAGCCTGTTCCGGCCCTCGCCTCCGTCCGCCATGCCGTGCAAAACGCGCTTGCTCATCTGGAGAGTGTCACAAAACGCCTCACCAGCGGCGACCTCTCCTCCGCCGAAGAACGCAACGCCGCCGCCGTCGATTACCTCCGCCTGTTCGCACTCACCTGCTTCGGCTGGCTCTGGCTGCGTATGGCCCATGCACAGACGGAAGCCGGCATCAGCGAAAATGGCAACAAACCAGCCGGAAAACTGGCAACAGCGCAGTTCTTCGCCGACCGCATCCTGCCACAGACCGCCTCTCTGGCCGTCCAGATCGGCGCCGGCAGCGCGTCCGTCATGGCCCCCGACGCCGGACAGTTCTGACAGAATACAAATCCCTCGTGAGAGAATAACGATGAAAACAATTCTCGTTCCCGTGAAAATGGTGCTCGACGCCAATGTCCGCCCTCGCGTCCGCGCCGATGAAACCGGCGTCGATCTCACCGGCATGCGCCTCTCCATCAATCCGTTCTGCGAAATCGCCGTCGAGGAGGCTGTCCGCCTGAAAGAAGCCGGACATGCCGAAGACATTGTCGTCGTCTCGATCGGCCCCGCCAAAGCCCAGGACACCCTCCGCCAGGCCCTCGCCATGGGAGCCGACCGCGCACTCCATATCCAGACTGATGACAGCCCGGAGCCGCTCGCAATCGCGAAACTCCTTCGCGCCGTCGTCGAACAGGAAAAACCGGACCTCGTCATTCTCGGTAAGCAGGCAGTCGATGACGACTGCAACCAGACCGGCCAGATGCTCGCCTCACTGCTCGACTGGCCCCAGGCCACCTTTGCCTCCGCCGTCAGCGTGGACGGAGACCGCCTGCGGGTCACGCGTGAAATCGATGCCGGACTCCAGATCCTGTCTCTCCCCCTGCCCGCTGTCGTCACGACCGATCTGCGCCTTAACGAACCCCGTCACTGCGCGCTCCCCAATATCATGAAAGCCCGGAAAAAGCCGCTCACTATCACGAGCCCGTCCGATTACGGCGTCGATACCACCCGCCGCCTCACAATCCTTTCCGTCCGCCCCCCCGCAGGTCGCAAAGCCGGAATCCGCGTCTCCTCCGCCGCTGAACTCGTCGGCGATCTCCGTCAGGCCGGCGTCCTCTGACATCCCCGGCACCTGACATCATCCGCTCCGACCTTTGCACAGGACTCTCCCATGACCATTCTTCTTCTGGCCGACCACGATCAGCACACCCTCAGCGACGCCACCGCCCGCGCCCTGACCGCCGCGAGCGCAACCGGCGGAACCGTCCACCTTCTCGTCGCCGGCCATAATATCGGCGCGGTCGCCGAAGCCGCCGCGAAACTCAGCGGCGTGAGCACCGTCCTCGTCGCCGACGATCCCGCCCTCGCACACGGCCTGGCCGAACCCGTCGCCGCCACCATCCTTGAACACGCCGGTGACTATGACACCATCGTCGCTCCGGCCACCGCCACCGGCAAGGACGTCTTCCCCCGCATCGCCGCCCGCCTCGACGTGATGCAGATCTCCGATGTCACCCGCATCGTCGCTCCGGATACGTTCGAGCGGCCGATCTACGCCGGAAACGCGGTCGAAACCGTGAAAACATCCGATAAAATCAGAATTCTGACGATCCGGACCTCTGCTTTCAACCCGGCGGAAGCAGGCGATACTCCGGCAGAAATAAAAACTGTCGCCGTGCCCCAGGCCTCCTGGCGCGCCCGGTTCGAGGAAGAGATCGTCACGAAAAGCGACCGTCCCGACCTGTCTTCAGCGAAAATCGTCATCTCAGGCGGACGCGCTCTCGGCTCGGCCGATCGTTTTCGCGACACGCTCGGCCCGCTCGCGGAACGTCTCAACGCCGCCATCGGCGCGTCCCGCGCCGCCGTGGACGCGGGATACGCCCCGAACGATCTCCAGGTCGGGCAGACCGGCAAAGTCGTCGCGCCCGATCTCTATATCGCACTCGGAATCTCCGGCGCGATCCAGCATCTGGCAGGCATGAAGGATTCGAAAATCATCGTCGCCATCAACAAGGACGAAGACGCCCCGATCTTCCAGATCGCGGATTACGGCCTCGTCGGAGATCTGTTCCAGATCGTTCCCGAATTTGAAAAAGCCCTCGGTTGACACGCCGCCGATCCGGTTCACCAGACTGCGAGAGACTCATGAAACACGAAGACCCTGTCGTTATTGTCGCAGCCGCCCGCACTCCGCTGGGCCGCTTTCTCGGTGACCTGGCGGACGCCACTGCCCCGATGCTCGGCGCCACAGCCATCACCGGCGCCCTCAGACGCGGAGGCATCGCACCGGATACCGTCGACAGCGTCACCATGGGCTGCGTGCTCAGCGCCGGCATTGGCCAGAACCCCGCCCGTCAGGCATCGATCGCCGCCGGCCTGCCGCAAAGCACCGGCGCCGCCACCATCAACAAGGTCTGCGGTTCCGGCATGATGGCGGTTTTTACCGCGCACGACGCCCTTCTCGCCGGCTCCGCGACGCTCGCCGTCGCAGGCGGCATGGAATCCATGTCCGGTGCCCCCTATCTGTTGCCGAAAGCCCGTACCGGTTATCGCATGGGCCATAATACCGTCATCGACCATATGCTGCGCGACGGTCTGGAAGACGCCTACGAAACCGGCCGCTCGATGGGCGATTTCGGAGAAGCCACCGCTGAAGCCTACAGTTTCAGCCGTGCTGATCAGGACGCCTACGCCGCCCGCACCCTCGCCAGCGCCCGCAATGCGGCGGAAAATGGCGCGTTCACGGACGAGATCGAACCCGTGACGATCGCATCGCGCAAGGGCGATATCCGGATCACCACCGATGAAAATCCCCCGAAAATCTCGCCTGACAAGATCCCGGCGCTGAAACCGGCTTTCAGGAAAGACGGCACCATCACCGCCGCCAGTGCGTCAGCCATCGCAGACGGCGCCGCCGCCCTCGTGCTGACCCGCCGCTCCCACGCCCGTGCCAAAGGCCTTCCCATCCTCGCGACAATCGAAGCCTGCGCTACGCATTCTCAGGAACCTGCCTGGTTCACCACGGCGCCCATCCCGGCGATAAAAAAAGTCCTCGACAGGGCAGGGTGGCGCACCGGGGATGTCGATCTGTTCGAGATCAACGAAGCCTTCGCCGTCGTCGCCATGGCAGCCGCCCGCGATCTGGACATCCCGGCCGACCGGCTGAACGTCAATGGCGGAGCCTGCGCGCTGGGTCATCCCATCGGCGCAACCGGAGCCCGCCTGGTCGTCACGTTGCTGCACGCCCTGCGCCGGCGCAGCCAGAAGCGCGGTGTCGCCGCCCTGTGTATCGGGGGAGGGGAGGCGACCGCCATCGCCATCGCCATCGAACGCGAAGACTGATCCTGCTTTCAACAGAAAAGAATAAGACTCCGAAAAGAATAAGACCAGGAAAGACAATCCGCTATGGAACAGGATCGGGTCCGCCCCCCGGCGCTGCGGCGCAAAATCTGCAGCGCGGAAGACGCCGCACCACTGATCGGAAACGGCATGACGATCGGCAGCGGTGGCTTCACCCCGTCCGGAACTCCGAAAGCCGTGCCCCGCGCTCTCGCCGCCCGGATCGAAGAAGCGCATGCGCAGGGCCACCCTTTCGCGATCCGCCTTTTCACGGGCGCATCGACAAGCCCGGATCTGGACGGCGCCCTGGCCCGCGCCAGCGGCGTCAGCTTCCGCATGCCCTATAACGGCGACGCCACCATGCGCGCGAAAATCAACGCCGGAGAGACCGCCTATGTCGATCTGCATCTCAGCAAGGTCGCACCCTGGGTCAGGGCCGGCTTTTTCGGAAAGGTCGATATCGCCGTCATAGAAGCCGCCGCCATCCTGGAAGACGGCGGCATCGTCCCGACCCTCGCCGTCGGCAACAACAAAACCTGGCTCGACCTGGCCGAAAAAGTCATCATCGAGGTCAATTCCTGGCATAACCCCGCCATCCACGGTCTGCACGACATCTGGGGCGGCGATCTCCACCCCGAAGAGCGCCTCCCGATCCCCATCCGCCGCCCGGATGACCGCATCGGCGAGACGGTCTTTCGCGTCGATCCCGACAAAATCGCCGCGATCGTTCTGACAAACGAGCCCGATCAGAACGCCTCTTTTCGCGATACCGACGACAGCGCCCGCCAGATCGCAGGCCATCTGATGGAGTTCTTCCGCCACGAGACCGCCCACGGCCGGCTGCCGGCCTCTCTGCCGCCGCTGCAATCCGGCGTCGGCAATGTCGCCAATGCCGTCATGGCCGCTTTCGTCGACAGTCCGTTCGAAAATCTCTTCGCCTATACTGAGGTGATTCAGGATGGCATGCTCGCCATGATCCATTCCGGAAAAATGCGCGCCGTCTCCGGCTCCGCCTTTTCCGTCAGTCGCGACGCCGCCGAAATCCTCAACCGGGACATGGAGACCCTGCGGGAAAAACTCATTCTGCGCCCGCAGGAAATCAGCAATAACCCCGAAATCATCCGTCGTCTCGGCTGCGTCACCATGAACACGATGATCGAAGCCGACATCTACGGAAACGTAAATTCCACCCGCGTCATGGGCTCGCGTGTGCAGAATGGCATCGGCGGCTCCGGAGACTTCGCCCGCAGTTCTCATCTGTCCATATTCATGGCCCCGTCGACCGCGAAGAACAGCGCCATCTCAGCCATCGTGCCAATGACAGCGCATGTCGATCACATCAGTCAGGATGTTCAGATCATGGTGACCGAACAGGGGCTGGCCGACCTGCGCGGCCTCCCGGCCCGGCAGAGGGCCAGACTGATCATCGAGCGCTGCGCCCATCCGGAGTACAGACCGATGCTGAAAGACTATCTCATACGCGCCGAAACCGGCGTTTACGGCGGCGAAACCCCGCATCTTCTGACAGAATCCCTCTGCTGGCATCAGCGGTTTATCGAAACAGGATCAATGCGGATATGATACGCTGTCCCGTCCGGCAAAAACCGGCCTCAGCGCGTCAGCAACGCCTTCAGCCCCGGCAGATCAAGGCGCACATGCCGCGCATCCACCCGTGTGATCAGCTTCCGCTCTTCCAGCGCCCCGATCATCCGGCTTACGCTCTCCACCGTCGTGTTGAGATAGGCCGCAATATCCGTCCGGTCCATGATCAGGGACAGCACCCCGGTCTGTGTGTCATAACATTCCGGCTTCTGGCTGCACTCGATCAGAAACCCCGCCAGCCGCTTGGCGACACGCTGATGCGTCACCAGAAGAAGGTGACGCTGGGACAGGCGAAGATGGGCGATGGCCTCCACCAGGAAATCACCCTGCAGACCAGGCTCCGTCAGAAACAGGGCTTTCAGGGCCGGGCGTGAAAACCGGATGAGATCGCAGTCCGTCAGCGCATCGGCAGAGTTGAGATAGAGGTCATGATCCGCCAGCCCGAACAGGTCTCCGGGCCAGTGAAACGCCACGATCTGCGTGCGCCCGTCTTCAAGCTGATGCTCAGCCTTTATCACACCGGAGCGGATCAGAAAGACGAACTCCGCTTCATCACCCTGCCGGACAACAGGCGTCCTGGCCTTCACGTCCAGCGGCACCGCTATCGCCGAAAGCGCGGCGACGGTCTGAGTCGACAGAATAAGATTACCCGCACTGTCAACCGTGTCGCCGGGCACCTCCCCCGCGGCACGGATGCGCAGCGACAGGGGAGTTGCCGCCGGAGCCGTCATGACACTGTCCTCACTGACCTGATGCTCTGCCCCGGTAACGACCACCGCACAGCGCGTCAATGCCCGGAAATACTCCCGCGCCACCCGTCTCCGGCCCCGCCTCCGCGATCTTCTTTCCAGGCCTCTTTCCGGGAAGGCATCAGATTACTGTGAAAGATGCGCCGTTGCCAGAGTGCGCCGGAACAGCGTCTGCAGGGCAGCGGATACATCGTCATTGGTCGAAACCTGATAGAAAAGCCCCGGCGAAGCACAGGATTCCAGCGCCGCCCCGATCGTGTCCGTCGGTGTCAGCTTCGGCACGACGTTCGTCACGGACCAGGCGTTGCTCTCCAGATCGTCGACCAGATACTGCGTATAAAGCACCGCGATCCGGATATTCCGGTTTGTTTTCAGATCGTCACAAAGTGCTGAGGGGATGACCCCGAGCTTCCGGCTGCCGGAGACGTTTTCATCACGCATGCCATCCGTCAGCAGGAACAGCACAGCCTGAGGGGTATCCCCCTGGCTGTTCGCCCCGCCACCGGAAACCGCCGGAAGAATTTCGGCTTCCCCCGTGAACGCCTGGGTGAAATTCGTGTCCATATCGCTGTCCGAAACACCGCAGACGCGGCTGTTATTCGTGCAGACAGGCAGAAGCTCAATCTGGTTCGCCGCCTGCGTCAGCACGGTCGCGTTGTCGGAAACGGTCGACAGAGACCGGAAAGTATAATCAAAGGTCGAAATCGCCAGCCGGTAGGTCGCGGCATCAGCGCCACCACTTTCGCTGGCTGTCTGAATCAGATCCGTCACCGCGGAACGGATCACATCAATCCGGAGTGAAATCCCCAGATTGAGAGCGACCTGGTAGTTATCGATATATTTCCCCGTGGCCGGACTGAGCGCCGTATAGCCAGGATTCGTCTTCGAAGTGCTGGTCTGGTGACAGGCAAACGCGCAGCCTGCACCCGAACTCTGTCCCCGTGTCGCCGTCAGCATCGCGGACATGCCGTCGGACGTGGCCGGAAAAGCCATGGACGGCGACGTGTCCACAAGGAGATAGAAATCGATATTCGCTGGAGCCGATCCGGTCGCCTGACTCATGCCGCTCAGCGTAATGGATGACACGCCGACGAGACCGCCGATCAGGCACGGGACAGACGCCGTGTAGGTGAGCGTCACCACCCGTTTGACCGTGGCCGTCTCGCTGTCCGTCGAACTCACCGTGACCGAAACCGACCCGACGGTCACGCCCGAAACCGTGGACGCAAAAGACCGGAACAGGGTTTCCGCGTCGGTCTGCGCCTGCTGTTCGGATTCGGTGATTCTGGCAGGGCTGACCGTCGCAAGCGTGGCCGCATCCGCCATACCGTTCAGCTTGCCGCGCATCTGCACAGCCCGGCCGTAATCCACCGCCAGACCGACCGCGAGCAACATTGGCAGGATCGCGAAAACCGCAACCATGGCAGCGCCGCCGCGCAGATCGGATAAAAATCTCCGCCAGCGTCTTATGGTCTACGGACAGAACTCATCCGCCGTCACTCTCCCGAAACCGAAAGCCGGAGAAAACCAGCCAGAAAAAGCCCGGAACGGAACAAACCCGGATCGGGATAAAGACAATGAGACGCGCTCCCGAATATCCCGGAGCAGCCTGGTCAGAGAAAAACCGCAGGGCCGGTATCCGGTCCGCCAGTCCCACCGGAATCTGCTACAATGTCCATATTAACGACCGCTTAATGCGCGCCGTTCCAGCAGTCTCCGTGCACCACCTTCCCCGCATGACCCCCGGCCCGCTCAGTCTCGCAGACACCGCAGCATCCCCGATGGTATCGTCATGACCATCATCCGGCATCCTCTGGCACCAGTGCGCCATCCCTCTGGCATTTTCCGCCGCAGACCGGCATAAACCCGCGCATGAAATTACGTTTCGCGCCCAGCCCCACCGGAATGCTTCACGTCGGCAACGCCCGCCAGGCGATCGCCAACGCCTTGTTCGCCCGTCGCCATAAAGCGACCTTCCAGCTCCGTATCGACGATACCGATACCGGCCGCTCGAAAGAAATCTATGCCGAAGCCATCCGCACCGATCTCGAATGGCTCGGCATCCGCTGGGACGAAACCTTTCGCCAGACCGAACGCCTGGAGCGTTACGCCCTCGCCATCCAGGCCCTGAAACGCACCGGCCGCCTCTACCCCTGCTTTGAATCGGAGCAGGAACTGGCCATGAAGCGCGAACTGCGGATTAAACAGCGCAAGCCGCCTCTCTATGATCGCGCCATGCTGAAAATGACCCCCGAGCAGCGCGCCCAGGCCGAGGCCAACGGCAAGGTGCCCTACTGGCGTTTCCGCCTCTCCGACGGCAGCAAATCCTGGACCGACGCCGTCATGGGCGCCTGCTCCGTCAAACTGACCGCAATCTCCGATCCCGTCCTCGTCCGCGCCGACGGCACCGTGCTCTACACGCTCGCCTCCGTCGTCGATGACCTCGAAACCGGCATCACCAATATCATCCGCGGTGAAGACCACATCACTAATACCGGCGTGCAACTCGACATCGCCGAAGCCCTCGGCGCGAAACCGAACCGCTTCGCGTTCGCGCATCTGCCGCTTCTGCTCGACGAAGGCGGTGGCAAGCTTTCCAAGCGCTTCGATGCCCTCTCGCTCAAAACCCTCCGCCAGGACGGCATCGAGGCGAAAGCCCTCGTCTCCTATCTCGCCCGCCTCGGCAGCTCGGACGACCCCGAACCACTCGATTTCGACACGCTCGCACAGACATACGACCTGTCGCACATCTCGAAATCCTCCGCCCGCTTCGACATGCGCCAGCTCCTCGCCCTGAACCGCCGCGTCCTCGCGACAACACCGTTCAGCGACGTGCAGGGCCGCCTCCCGCCCGGCACCACGGAAGCCTTCTGGCTCGCCATCCGCGGCAACATCGAGTTGTTCTCCGAAGCCGCTCACTGGTGGACCGTCACCCATGACGATATCGTCCCGCCCGTGCAGGACGGGGAAGGGGAGTTTCTCGCCAGGGCCTCGGAACTGCTCCCGCAGGTTCCCTGGTCCGACACCACCTGGAAAGACTGGACCACCGCCCTGAAAGCCGCCACCGGCCGCAGCGGCAAGGCCCTGTTCCACCCGCTCCGTCTCGCTCTCACCGGCGAGGAACAGGGACCGGAACTCCGCGATCTTCTCCCCATGATCGGCCCCACCCGCGCCCGCTCCAGACTCCTCGCCGGTCTGTAAATACTTCCGCCTGCCGCCCGGAAGGGCGGCAGGTTCCCGGCCCCGCGACCTTCCTCGATTCATACGGCACCCGACTGATCCATCAGAAAACCTCCTGAACCATGACCTCCCCGGTCAGCGCCGATCCGTTTCCTGCGCTTCTGCAGAAACCCCGTTCTGAAAACAGGCTTTACAGAGCGGAACCATCCGCCGCACCCCACCGGTTCCGATCATGCAGACCGGGCAGAAAGCCCGGACATCCCAGCCTCACGCAGACATAAATTGACACTGTGCCCGCTTTCACGGACCCTGACGCCATGGCTGGCCCCCTTCCCACACCAGACACACAGAATTCCGAAACGACGGTCTTCGCGTTTCCCGGAAAACGCGTGCTCACCCGTGAAGAAGCCGCCCGCTATCTCGGTGTCGGCACTCTCAGACTGCGCCTGCTCGAAATTGCCCGTTGCGGACCGATCCCGTTCGCACCGGGGCGCTACCGCACCACCGAACTGGACGTCTACCGTACCGAGCTGTTCCTGCGCGCCGGTCTGCCACCCGCGGAGGCCGAACGGCGTAATCGTCAGGCAGATGAAATTCTGACGCAAAACGGCGAAGCGCCTGAGGACCCGTTCGTGGAAATGGCCACGGCCCGCGACCTCCGCCAGGTCGGAACCTTTATCCTCGGCCGTGTCGCAATTGGTATCGGACTGATAATTATCGTATTGTCGCACACGCCGCTGTGGCATTTCCTGCGGCATTCCCTAAAATAGGCCCGGCTTCAGCCGCATCTCAATCTTAACGCACCTCACCGACAGGGCCTGACCATGAACCGACCGTCCTTGTTGCCGCAAACCCTGCGCTTCGGGCCCGTTCTCCTCGCCTGCCTCGCGCTCGCCGCCTGCATGCCGCAACGCTTCCAGGTCGTCGCCGCCAACCAGAGCGTCGCCTCCACCGGACAGTTTGTCGATGTCTCCTCCATCGGAGGACGCTCCGTGCCGCTCCAGTCAGTCGTGGTCCTGGAGCCGGACTGCTCCTCCGCCGGAAGCGCCGTCATCCAGGTCGAAAACCCGCCGCAACAGGGTCAGGTCACGATCGAAAACGGCCTGTACTACCCGTCCTACCCCTCTTCAGACAGCCAGCGTTACGCCTGTAACGTGAAGAAACGTCCCGGCACCGCCGCGATCTACACCCCGCCTCCCGGGTTCCAGGGAACCGTCTTCACCACCCTGCGGATCACCGGACCGATGGGCCGGAGCACGTCGCGCGTTTACCGCATTATCGTCCAGTAACCGCAGCGGAACGCCCGCATGATGTAATCTGCGCGCCCTGCAAGTGCGTTTCAGCCCGGCAGCCTCGTCGGCCCCGGATGCTCCAGAATCTCCAGAATCGCGGCACTCGTCTCCTCAATCGAGCGCCGCGTCACATCCACGACCGGCCACCCGTGCCGCGCACAGAGCCTGCGCGCCCAGAGAAGCTCCACCCGGACCTCCTCCGGATCGACATAGCTTGTCTCATGCAGCGCCGATTTATCCCCCGGACGGACCGCAACCATCGAACTGAGTCGTGTACGGCGAATTTCCACCAGAGCATCCGGATCGATCGTCAGCCCGATCACCGGTACCCGCGCCTCAAACAGCTCCGGCGGCAGAGGCGTGTCCGGCACCAGCGGCACATTCGCCGCCTTGATGCCCCTGTTCGCCAGATAAAAACATGTCGGCGTCTTCGAGGCCCGTGACACCCCGACAAGAATCACGTCCGCCTCACGCAGCTCACGTGTCTGCTGCCCGTCATCATGCTCGATCACATAATGCATGGCATCGATGCGACGGAAATAATTCTCATCCATCACATACTGACCGCCGGCGTGCCCGGATGGCTGCGTTCCCGTCACACGCTCCAGCAGCGCCAGCGTGCTGTTCATCACATCCAGCAGTTGAACCCCGACCCGCGCACAGCCATCCTCCAGATCTTTCTGCAACTCATGATCCGTGAGCGATGACAGAACCGGCCCGCGCTCCGCCGCAATCCCCGCCATCACCCGCCGCAGCTGCGTCCGCGTCCGCACTAGATTCCAGTGCCGGACCTCAAACTCATTCTCCGGAAAATGCGGCACACAGGCCCGCGCCAGAGAGTCCAGCGTCTGCCCGATCCCTCCCGACACCAGATGAAGAATAATTCCCGGCTTCGTCGTCATGTCCGCACCGTCCGATAAATAAAGTCTGATTATGGCGGAATGCTCCATCCTGACAACGGGACAGCCGGATCAGAGTGTCTGCAATAGTGCGGAACGCCATCCGGTCCGAAAAAATTATGCAGCCGCAAATAAAATCTTACGGCATCCCCGATCGGATCGAAAACCATGAAGAGGCCGGCAATGAACCATTCCGTACCGGACTTCTTTTGAAGTTCTGGGAAGCAGACGGTGCTACGGCAGAACGGGGCTGCCCAGCTGTTCCGGATCACAGCTTCAGCTCAGGTAAACGTACCGGATGTTGTGGAGAATGCAGAGCATGAGTGAAGTCATTTCTTCAGCGGATCATCGGATCGTCATTGTCGATGTCGGCGCGTCCGGCGGCCTGCAGGAAAAATGGGCGAAACAGCCCGGCCTGATCAGACCGGTCCTGTTCGAGCCGAACGCCATCGAGGCAGAGCAGTTGCGGGGATCGCTGTCTCACATCCCCGGCGCCCTCGTGATCGAACGAGGCCTGTCATCACGGGCCGGAGAGTTCGAACTCACAATCGGACGGCATTACGGCTGCACATCGTTGCTGAAAGCCGACCCCGATATGCTGGCCGGCTATTCGATCGCTCCTCTCTACGAGGCAACAGGCACCGCGCAGGTCCGATGCGACCGATACGACACGTTATACAGCCAGGGAGAGGTTCCCGCTCCCGATGTCATCAAACTCGACGTCGAAGGCTATGAATATGAGATTCTGCTGGGCTTCGGAGGTCTCCTCGATCAGTGTCTGGGAATAGAGGTCGAGGCCTGGCTGACCCCGATCTACCGGAACACAAAACTTCTGCACGAACTCATCGACTATCTCCGCCGTTTCGGCTTCGTCCTGCGCCGTTTCGATCCGGTTAATGCTTTCGACGGAGACCTCATCCTCGGAGACGCCTTCTTCACGCTGAACAGAGCGCGTGCCGACAGCCTCGATCCCGACAGAAAACGAAAATTCCAGACCCTGCTGAAAACCTGGAATCTGTCGGAATACTCAGCCGAAAACGAAACCCACGGTCCCGCCTCCAAACGCCGCGCAAAACGACTCAAACGGCTCCTTTCCGCTGTCCGCCGGAGACTGTGACCGCTCTCCTCAGGGCTTTGCCCCGAACCCCACAAAAGGGCCGCAGTCCCTTTGATCCCGGTTTATTAAATCAAAACGGACGAGGGGACCGCGACCCCTTCCAGGTGCGGGGCAGAGCCCTGCCTTGTCCTCTGTCTGCAAATATCCAGACATAAAAAACGGGAGGAAGCCGCCCGAAAGCAACCTCCTCCCGCCCGAAAACCGGACCGCGCGATCAGATCACGCCGGAATGCCCGCCTGCTTCTTCTTTGCCAGAACCGCCTGGGCCGCCGCCAGACGCGCCACCGGCACGCGGAACGGCGAACAGGATACATAGTCCAGCCCGACACTCTCGAAGAACGCGATCGAATCCGGATCGCCGCCATGCTCGCCGCACACGCCCAGCTTCAGCTTCGGCTTCGTCTTCCGGCCACCCTCGGCGCCCATCTGAACCAGCGCCCCCACGCCCTCACGGTCAATGGAGACAAACGGGTCCTTCGGCAGCAGCCCGTGATCGACATAATAAGGCAGGAACGATCCCGCATCGTCTCGCGAAAGACCCAGCGTCGTCTGCGTCAGATCGTTGGTGCCGAACGAGAAGAAGTCCGCCACCTCCGCGATCTGTCCCGCCGTAATCGCCGCACGCGGCAGCTCGATCATCGTGCCGATCATATAGTCCAGCGTCGTGCCCTGCTCGGCAAACACCGCCGCAACAACCGCCTCGGCCGCCTTGCGCGTGACCTCAAGCTCCGTTTTCATGCCAACCAGCGGAATCATGATCTCCGGAACAATCGACTCGCCCGCCTCACGGGACACCGCAATCGCCGCCTCCATGATCGCCCGGACCTGCATCGCGTAGATCTCGGGATAGGAAATCCCGAGACGGCACCCGCGATGACCCAGCATCGGGTTCGCCTCAGACAGCGCCGAACGCCGCGCCCGCAGCGACTCAATGCTCTGACCCAGCGCCCCGGCCACCTCCGCCAGCTCCGCCTCACCATGCGGAAGGAACTCATGCAGCGGCGGATCAAGCAGACGGATCGTCACCGGCAGCCCGCGCATGATGCGGAAAATCGAAGCGAAATCGTCCCGCTGGAATGGCAGCAACGCCCCGATCGCCTTCTTCCGGGCTTCCGGATCGTCCGCCATGATCATCTGACGCACATGTCCGATCCGGTCCGGCCCAAAGAACATGTGCTCTGTCCGGCTCAGACCAATGCCCTCGGCCCCGAATTTCCGCGCCGTCTCGGCATCGTCCGGCGTCTCCGCATTGGCGCGCACCCGCAGACGACGCACATCATCGGCCCAGCCCATCAGCGTGCCGAAATCGCCGGAAAGGGTAGGGGGGATCGTCGCCACTTTGCCGACATAGACAGCACCCGTGCCGCCATCGAGGGTGATCCAGTCACCCGCCTTCAGCGTCACACCGTTCGCCGTCAGCGTCTGTGCCTTGTAGTCGACATGGATGCTGCCCGCGCCGGCCACACAGACACGACCCATGCCACGCGCCACAACCGCCGCATGAGACGTCATGCCACCACGCGTCGTCAGAACACCGCGCGCCGCATGCATTCCGTGCACGTCCTCCGGCGAGGTCTCGATACGGACAAGAATCACATCCTCGCCCTGAGCCGCCCGGTCCTCAACCTCTTCCGCCGTGAAGACAATCGCACCCGCCGCAGCGCCCGGCGATGCCGGCAGCCCGCGCGCGATCTGCGTCTTCTCCGCTTTCGGATCGAGCGTCGGATGCAGCAGCTGATCGAGCGAGGTCGGCGGAACGCGCTGGATCGCTTCCTCCTGCGTGATCAGCCCCTCACGCGCCATATCGATGGCGATCTTCAGCGCCGCCGCCGCCGTCCGCTTGCCCGTACGGGTCTGCAGCATGAACAGCGTGTTGCGCTGTACCGTGAACTCGATATCCTGCATGTCGCGATACTGCTTCTCCAGCAGTTCGCGCACGCGCATCAGCTCGCCATAGGCTTTCGGAAGAATCTTCTCCATCGGAGACTGATCCGGCGTCGCCTTCTCAGCCGCCATCGGCTGCGGCGTGCGGATGCCCGCCACCACGTCCTCACCCTGCGCGTTCACCAGATATTCGCCGTAGAACACGTTCTCGCCCGTGGACGGATCGCGCGTGAAACACACGCCCGTCGCACAGTCATCGCCCATATTGCCGAAAACCATCGACTGCACGTTGACCGCCGTGCCCCAGCTCGCCGGAATCTCATGCAGCTTGCGATAGGTGTTCGCCCGCGGATTCATCCACGAACCGAACACAGCGCCGATCGCACCCCAGAGCTGCGCCTGCGGATCGGTCGGGAAGGGCTTGCCCGTCTCCCGCTGCACGATTTCCTTGTAACCCTCGACAATCTCGCGCCAGTCAGCAGCCGTTACCGCCGTATCGTCATGCACGCCAAGACCACGCTTGGCCTGCTCCAGAAGATCCTCGAAGCGATGATGCGGAACCCCCATCACCACCGAGCCATACATCTGGATGAACCGGCGATAGCTGTCCCAGGCAAACCGCTCGTCACCGGAAGAGCGCGCCAGCCCCTCGACGGTCTGGTCGTTCAGCCCGAGATTCAGAACCGTATCCATCATGCCCGGCATCGACACGCGCGCGCCCGAGCGGACCGAAACCAGCAGCGGCGCATTCGCATCGCCGAAGGTCAGCCCCATCACCTCCTCGACACGGTGCAGCGCCCCCGCCACCTCTTCGGCCAGACCCTGCGGATAGTTGTTCCCGTTTTCATAGAACGCGGAACAGACCTCCGTCGTGATGGTAAATCCCGGAGGCACAGGCAGTCCGATCGAAGCCATCTCCGCCAGATTGGCTCCCTTGCCACCAAGCAGATTGCGCATTCCGGCGCCGCCCTCATTCAGGCCGCCACCGAAGCTGTAAACCCATTTCGTCATGACCAGTACTCTCCGAGCGCGGAGCTTCCGAAATCCGCATTTCCGGTCGTCCCGGGAAGGAAATGCAGGCCTGGAGGCAATCCGCGGGGATTTATTATTATTCAGTCGACCGGCTCCCGGGGCCAGCATCATGGCAGGGAAACACCCCGCCTGCAATTCGGATTTTCCGTGAAAAACCTGTCACTTTCCGCCAGTTCCGCCGGCCGGACACCCCGCTGGCGTGTTCAGCCGGCCAGACATCAGCGCGCTGTCCACCCTGTCATCGTCTGTCACACTGCAGGCAGACCCGCCAGTTCCCGCCACCCGGCCTCGTCCAGCGTATCGATCCCCAGTTCCGCAGCCTTTTTCGCCTTCGACCCGGCATCTTCGCCCAGAACAACAAGATCCGTTTTCTTCGAGACGCTGTCAGTCACTTTCGCGCCAAGACGCTCCGCCACCGCCTTCGCCTCAGGCCGCGTCATCGTTGAGAGACTTCCCGTAAAGACAATCACTTTTCCCGAAAGCTTCCCGTCGCCGCCAGCCTGTTCATCCTCAACCGTGATCTGCCCCAGCAGATCGTCCAGCGTCGCGCGGTTATGCGGCTCGGCAAAAAACGCCACGATCTCATCAGCGATCGCCCCGCCAATGCCGGTAATCTCCCCAAGTTCCTGACGCGCCTCGGACCCGATCACCGCCGCCGCCCGCATCTGCGCCGCCCAGTTCGCATACGAACCGTAATGCCGCGCCAGCAGCTTCGCATTGCTCTCACCCACCCGCCGGATGCCCAGCGCGTAAATGAACCGCGAAAACGGAATTATCCTGCGCTCTTCTATCGCTTTTACAAGCTTGCGCGCCGAGGTCTTTCCCCAGCCCTCACGCGTCGCAATCTCCGCCTCATGCTCCGGCAGCCGGAAAATATCTCCCGGCGCCCGCACCAGTCTCGCGTCATGAAATTCGCGAATGCTCCGCTCACCCAGCCCGTCAATGTCAAAAGCCGTGCGTGAGACAAAATGAATCAGACGCTCCACCACCTGCGCCGGGCAGGTGAGGCCACCCTCACACCGCCGCACCGCCTCGCCCTCAGGCCGCTTCGCCATCGCGCCGCAGACCGGACAGTGATCCGGCATCACAAACGGCGCCGCCCGCTCCCGGCCCGGTTCCGGCACCACACCCAGGATCTGCGGAATCACATCGCCGGCCCGCTGCACCTGCACCAGATCGCCGACCCGTACATCCTTGCGCGCAATCTCATCCTCATTGTGCAGCGTCGCCCGTGCCACCAGCACCCCGCCGACATTCACCGGCTCCAGATGCGCCACCGGTGTCAGCGCCCCTGTGCGCCCGACCTGAATCTCGATCGACAGCAACCGCGTGACCGCCTGCTCGGCGGGGAACTTCCACGCCACCGCCCAGCGCGGCGCCCGCCCGGCAAATCCAAGCCGATCCTGCAGCGCAAGATCGTCAATCTTGTAGACTACACCATCAATATCATAATCCAGCGTCGCCCGCTCACGCACCATCCGCTCGAAAAACGGCTCCGCCTCCGCCTTGCCCGCCAGCAGAGTGGACAGCGGATTAACCGTGAACCCCCATGCCTTCAGCCGCTCCAGATACTCCCAGTGCGACGTCGCCACCGGCGCGGAAGACGCCCCCATCGCATAGGCGAACAGCGATAACGGCCGCTTCGCCGTCACCTTCGGATCGAGCTGCCGCAGAGACCCCGCCGCCGCATTGCGCGGATTGGCAAACGGTCTTTCCCCGGCCGCGTTCTGCGTCTCATTGATCGCCAGAAACGCCGCCTTGCCGATAAACACCTCACCCCGGATCTCGATCAGCTCCGGAGCCTCGCCCTTCAGCCGCAACGGCAGATCCCGCAGCGTCTTCAGGTTCGCCGTCACATCCTCGCCAATCGTCCCGTCGCCCCGCGTCGTCCCGCGCACAAAGCGACCCTTTTCATAGGTCAGACTGATCGAAAGCCCGTCGATCTTTGGCTCACCGACAAACTGAAGCGCCGCCGCCTGCTCCTCGCTCAGTCCGAGAAACCTGACGGCCCTGCCGACGAAAACCTCAAACTCCGCGGCATCGAACACGTTGTCGAGCGACAGCATCGGCACCAGATGCCGGTGTTTGCCAAACGCCCCGTCCGGCGCTGCACCCACCTGAACCGAAGGACTGTCCTCGCGGATCAGCGTCGGAAACCGCGTCTCGATTTCCTCGTTCCGCCGCCGCAACGCATCGAACTCCGCGTCCGAAACCTCCGGCGCGTCCTTCTGATGATATGCAACATTCAGCCGCGCGATCAGCGCCGCCAGCCGCGCCAGCTCCGCGCTGGCCTGCTCTTCCGTCAGCGCCTCAACCGGAATCTGTGTCGTTTCCACGCTCATGAGCGGGGTTCCAGCAGGCTCGCCGCCGCCGCCCGCGCCGCATCCGTCACCACATCGCCAGCCAGCATCCGCGCAATCTCCTCACGCCGCGCGTCCGAGGGGAGGGGAGCCGCGCTCGTCTGCGTCTGGCCGCCCCGCACGATCTTGCCGATCCGCAGATGATGATCCGCCGCCGCCGCCACCTGCGGCGAATGCGTCACCGCCAGCACCTGCATGTCCCGCGCCAGACGATGCAGCCGCTCACCGATCGCCGCCGCCGTCGCGCCACCGACCCCGGAATCGATCTCGTCAAACACCAGCGTCCCGATCGCCGAACGTCCCGCCAGCACCAGCCGGATCGCCAGCATCAGCCGTGAAAGTTCGCCACCCGACGCCACTTTCCCCAGCGGCCCCGGAGGCTGTCCCGGATTGGCCGCGAGCAGGAACGTCACCTGCTCCATCCCCGCCGCGCTCCACTGCTCCGCCGGCAGCGAAGTCAGCGCGGAGACAAACCGCGCCCGCTCCAGCTTCAGCGGCTTCAGCTCCGCCATCACCGCCGCTTCCAGCTTCCGGGACGCCTTCGTGCGCGCCTCCGTCAGCGCCGCGCCGGCCTTTTCAAACGCCGCCCGCGCCTCCCGGAGCGCCGCTTCCAGCACTTCGATCCGCGCCGTCCCGGTCTCCAGCGCATCCAGCCGCTCCACAAGCCGCTTCAGCAGATCCGGCAGATCCGTCACCGTCGTCTCGTATTTCCGCGCCGCCGCCCGCAACGCGAACAGCCGCTCCTCCGTCTGCTCCAGAAGCTGCGGATCGGCATCCTGCTCCGCCACCAGACGACTCAGCAGACTCTCCGCATCCGCCAGCGCCGTCTCCGCCACCTCCAGCGCATTCAGCGCCTCATTCGCCAGAATCTGCTGCGGATCGCGCTCATTGCCGCCCGCCGCCGGCTCATGTCCCGGCGCCGGCAACAGTTTGTGCAGCGCCCGCGTCGCCGCCCGCAGCGCCGCCGCCGGACCTTGATTGCGCCGGTCCCGCGGCGTCAGCTCCGCCAGCGACGCCGCCACTGCCTCGCCCCGACGTTCATTCCGCTGCAAAGCCAGCCGCTGCTCCGCCAGAAACAGCTCCTCATCCGGCTGAGGCGCCAGAGACGACAGCTCATCGACACTGTGCCGCAGCCATTCCTCCTCGCGCGCCGCCTCGGCCATCTCCCGCCGCGCCGCCTCCAGCGTCGTCCGCGCCTCCCGCCAGGCGGCGAAACACCGCGTCACCTCACTCCGCAGGGCAGGGCGCACGCCAAATGCATCCAGCAGATCCCGATGCGTGGCCGGGTCCGCCAGCCCCATCTGCTCATGCTGCCCCTGAATCTCCACCAGAGTCGCCGCAATCCGCCGCAGCAGCCCGACTCCCACCGGCTGATCGCTGACCCAGGCCCGCGACCGCCCGTCACCATTCACCACGCGCCGCAGAATCAGCGGCTCGCCCGTCTCATAGGGAATGTCGAGCTCGGCAAGAATCGTATGCACCGGATGATCCGCCGCCACCTCGAAGCTCGCCGTCACCCGTGCTTCATCCGCTCCCGCGCGGATCAGCCCGGCATTGGCCCGCTCACCCAGCGCCAGACCAAGACTGTCCAGCAGGATCGACTTGCCCGCGCCCGTCTCACCGGTCAGCGCCGTCAGCCCGGCATGAAACGCCAGATCCAGCGTTTCGATCAGCACAACATCACGAATGGAGAGAAAACTCAGCATGGCGAAAACCCGTTCCGCCCGGCGACAAAAAAGCACTGCCCCATGCAGCATGCCGCCCGGAGCAGTAAACCCGATGGATCGTTCCGTCGCACCATCCCGTCAACCATCACAGAAACCCGCTCCGGCCAGGGTCAGCCGTGCGCCAGTTCCTTTGCTGTCATTCCGGCCACCACAGACCCATGCCAGATCTGACCACCGCCACATCCGACATCCGCCAGACGGACCGTTATGACAACAGGCCAGACTCAGCATCCGGTCCTCAGCGCGGGCGTCCGTTCGTCCCCTGCGCTGTGCCCTGATGCGCGACATTGCTGGTCAGAGTGGACCCGTCATTCTGCTGCGGGAGAGACTGTGCGTTCACAGGCTGTACCGGAGCCGCCGAAAGGGATGGCGGTGCATCGGCCCGGCCAACGCCACGCGCCGCGGACTGCGCAGGAGACAGCGTTTCTTCCTGGGATGGTGCGCCCGCTGGACCCTTCGTCGTGCCCGGCACCGGCGTGCCCGCCTGGAGCAGATGATAATATTTCAGATCGTTATAGGCATAACGATACCACTTGCTGCCCGGATAGTTATACGCAAGCACCGTTCCCGTCCGCCGCGCTTCTTCCGTCAGACCAAGATCGAGATACACCTCGACCAGCCGCTCAAGCGCCTCAGCCACATGGTTGGTGGTCTGGAAATCCTGCACCACGCGCTGATAGCGCCCGATCGCCCCCTGATAAGAACGCTGCTGCTGATAATACCGCCCGACCAGCATCTCCTTGCCCGCCAGATGGTCGCGGCAGAGATCGATCTTGAGCTGGGCGTCACGGGCATATTTCGACTGCGGGAAACGCGCGATCACGTCCTGAAGGCGTGACATCGCCTCCGACGTCATCTGCTGATCGCGCCGGACATCCCCGATCTGCTCATAGTAGCACAGCGCAAGAAGATAGAACGCATAAGGCGCGTCGCCGCTGGTCGGATGCAGCTCGATAAAGCGCTCGAGCTGCTGCGCCGACTCAGGATATTTGCTCTGCAGATAATACGCATAGCCCTCCATGAGCTGCGCGCTGGCCGTGTAGCCCGAATACGGATAGTTCTGCTGAAGCGTCTCGAACTCCGCCGCCGCCAGCGTGTAACGCCGGCTCCGCAGCGCGTCGATTCCGTTGTTATAGAACGCGTCAGCAGAGGCCAGCTGCGGCACCTGCGGCTTCTCTTTGTCGCCGAACAGAGAACAGCCGGACAGAAACATAAGCGTGGCGCAGGCGGCAGTCGAAGCCAGTCTCGACGACATGCTGGACGAAATGCGCGAGATTGGCTGCGGCACGTATCAACTCACTGTTCAGACATGGTAATAAAGGTTCCGCCTTATAGCACGGATTGCCGCGCCGGAAAGGCGCACATAATCTGTTTTGGTAATCTGTTCCGGCACGCGGATACGGCCCATGAAAAGCTGTCACCCATGCCCGAAGGCAAACACCCCTCCGGCAGCCGTTTTCAGCGGATAAACCCGTAAACCCGCGACACAGACCAGCGACGGTGTCAGGCCGCCACCCGGCGCGGCTGAAGCGATCCCGAAGCGCGCTTCTGCGCCCAGCGCCAGGCGGACCGGTCGGCAAAGAGCGTTCGCAAAAGCTGATTGTTCAGATGATGCCCGGATTTATGACCGATAAATCTGCCCCGCAGACGTGCTCCGGCCAGGTACAGATCCCCAACCGCATCCAGAAGCTTGTGGCGCACAAACTCATCGCGCGCCCGCAGACCCGTCGGATTCAGCACATTCACACCATCCACGACAATCGCGTTATCAAGCGATCCGCCCAGCGCCAGCCCCGCGCGATGCAGAGCGTCAATCTCGCCCCGCTCGGTAAAGGTGCGCGAGAACGCCAGATCATGGCGAAACGCGCTTTCATCGAGATCAAGGGAGAGCTTCTGCCGCCCGATCGCGGCCGCCGGGAAATCGATGGTCATCTCCAGAGACAACCCGGAACGGGCGTGCGGCCGCAGCACCGCGAACGCATCGCCATTCGCAACCCGCACCGTCTTCAGAATCTCGATCTCGCGACGCGGCTCATCGCTCTCCGTCGTTCCGGCACAATCGAGCAGAAACAGGAAATCGGCCGAGGAACCGTCAAGCACCGGCAGCTCCGGCCCGTCCACCAGAATCAGCGCATTATCAATGCCGCGACCATGCAGTGCGGACATCATGTGCTCGATCGTCGCAACCCGGTTGCCGCTCTGAGGCGATTCGCCAATCACCGTGCTCAGCCGCGTCTCTACAACACTGTCGTAGCGCGCCGGAAGCGGGGAGGCGGCAATGTCCGTCCGCTGAAAGACAATCCCGGTATCCGCAGGCGCCGGCCGGATGGAGAGCCTGATCGCCGCGCCGGTATGCAGACCGATCCCGACACAGGAAATGGAAGACCTCAGCGTCCTCTGCCCGGCCACGGCCGGCTCGGCGGTCCGGGAAGAAAACGCTTCTGTCGCAAGAGTTCTGAAGGAGCTGGCAGTCGACAGAAACGCCTCCTCTGTCGTGTCTGCAGTCATCACCGGATCGAGACTGAGGCTTTCCATTTTTCTTTCTCTTAAATCCTGCAGTGTGTCGACCATGCTGGCTTAAAACTTGTTCATTATTCTTAATACCACCGGTCAGGTCCGGTTCCAGTCAATGTTTATTGCGTCTTGTTTCGCCTGGGACCGATGTTACTTTTCCTGAAAATGTGGCGGTTTAACGGGAGAACACACCATAAGTTCGTTGGGATACTTCACAAACCGTGAAAAACCGGAACATTCCGATACGGAGGGTCACGCCGGATAACAGAAAGCCGGAACAGAACCTGCTCCGGCTTTAAGATAACCGACCCGAATTATCATTACGGCTCGAATCGAAACAGCATTTTCACGCTGGTCATGTCAGGCCGGTAATCCCCAGGCCAGTAATTCCCTGACCAGCAACTTCCGGCCGAAACGCCGGCACCGGATACTCTCACACGACCACCATCAGACCAGCGTCTCAGGAAGGACGGCGCATGAACGCCGGAATATCCAGACCGCCATCGTCCGCCTGAGCCGGACGCACCGTCGGAGCCTCCTGCGGACGCGGCGCGGGAGTGACCTGCGGCGCCGGGTTCGGCCGGGCCGTAGGCTGCTCCTGACGCGGCTCGGACGGACGACGCAGAACGCCGGTCATCATCCCGAACAGACTGCGCGGCTGCTGCGGCGCCGGCTCGGGCGGGCGCTGGGCCGCCGGACGCGTCGCATCCGTGAACAGACCGGCGCGAGGCGAGGCGTTCCGCGCCGGACCGCCCTGAGCCGGTGCCGGAGCCGCCGGCGCATGCGGGTCCATGTTGAAATTCGGCGTCTGACGAACCGGCTGCTGCGGCGCGCCAAAGCCCGTTACAGTCTCACCGGCCGAAGGATGGCGCCCCGGCTGCGCACCACCATGCTGCCCGCCAAAGACAGGCGCGCCATGATGCGGAGCCGGCTGACCTGCCGTATGATGCTGCTCGGCACCCGGCTGCATCCCGTAACCGCCATCCGTGCCCGTCGCCTGCATCGGCTCGACATTGTCGACCGCCAGATGCGGACGCGCCGACGGAATGTCGATGCCCGTCGCCACGACCGACACCCGGATCTTGCCGTTCAGATCCGGATCGACCGCCGAACCGAAAATAATGTTCGCATCCTCGGCCACTTCCTCGCGGATACGGTTCGCCGCCTGATCCACCTCAAACAGCGTCATGTCGTCGCCGCCCGTAATGTTGATCAGCAGACCGCGCGCCCCGCCCATGGAGGTGTCTTCCAGCAGCGGGTTGGAAATCGCCGCCTCAGCCGCCAGCCGCGCGCGATCCTCGCCCTCAGCCTCGCCCGTGCCCATCATCGCCTTGCCCATCTCGGCCATGACAGTGCGGATATCAGCGAAATCGAGATTGACCAGACCCGGCGCCATCATCAGATCGGTCACGCCGCGCACGCCCATGTAAAGGACGTTATCAGCCATCCGGAACGCATCCTTATAGGTGGTGCGCTCATTGGCCATCCGGAAAAGGTTCTGATTGGGAATAACGATCAGCGTATCGACATACTGCTGAAGTTCGGCAATGCCCTCTTCAGCCGCCCGCGCCCGGCGCGGTCCCTCGAAGCTGAAAGGCTTCGTCACAACACCAACCGTCAGAATGCCCCGCTCACGCGCCATCCGCGCGACGATCGGCGCCGCGCCCGTCCCGGTGCCGCCGCCCATGCCCGCCGTCACGAATACCATGTGCGCGCCATCCAGATGCCGCGCCAGCTCATCGCCCGCTTCCTCTGCCGCAGCCCGGCCGATCTCCGGCTTCGCCCCCGCGCCAAGCCCCTGCGTCAGATGCGGACCAAGCTGAATGCGCCGGTCTGCCCGGCTGTGCATCAGCTGCTGCGCATCCGTATTGGCAACAACGAACTCAACACCTTTCAGGTCCGCCTGGATCATGTTGTCGACGGCATTCGTGCCGCCGCCACCAACCCCGATCACCGTGATCTTCGGGGTGAAATCAGCATGAGTCTGTGGCGGGACTGTCAGGTTGAGGGTCATGTACGCTTTCCTGGATTGGGTCTGAGGATGGCGGTCCTCACGGATACACTCCGTGAATCAAAATTATCAAGATTTCACTATCATATTAGACACGGGCACGAATGAAAGAGACTAATTTATTCAAAATGCCCGTTGGAGGCTCTTCAGCAAACTCAATATCGCCAAAAGGACGTTCCGCAGACGCCGCCCAGGTCAGAAGACCTACCGTCGTCGCGAAACCCGCTGCCGCGCACTGTTCCGGCAGCCCGATCACGCCGGCCGGACGCCCCAGCCGCACAGGCCGGCCGAGCACCCGCGCCGCAACCGAACCCACTCCGTCCAGCATCGACGCGCCACCCGTGAGAATGACCCGTCCGCCAGCCAGACGGCCCAGCCCGGCACCGTCAAGACGATCCCTGACCAGTTCGAATGTTTCCTCAATTCGTGGCCTGATTATGTCACCAAGCATCGCCCGCGGTATCGCCTCGAAACTCGGCGTGCCGCTGCCAGCCCGCTCGATCCGTATGGTCACGCCGTCATCCGTGTCAGCGGACAGATCCGCATGACCATGCATCGTCTTCAGGCGTTCGGCATTATCCGTAGACGTCCCCAGACCACGCGCAATATCCCGCGTAACATGCTCGCCGCCAATATTGATCTGCGCCGTATGCAGAAGCTGACCATCAGCAAACACCGCAAGCGACGTCGTGCCGCCGCCCATATCCACCACCGTCGTGCCGACCAGACGCTGATCCGCGTCCGTCACCGCCAGACCGGAAGCCAGCGGCGCCGAAACCAGCCCGTCCAGCCGCAGCTCCGCCCGCCCGAGCAGCGAGTCCAGCGTCCGCAGCGCCGTCGCCGACGCATCGATCACATGCAGCCGCGCCCGCAGCTGATCGCAAAGATGCCCGCGCGGATCAGTGACGCCATCCGTCTCATCAACCGCGAAATCCAGCGGCAGCGTGTGAATCACCGCCCGCCCCTCGGACTGCGCCTTCATACGCCCTTCCGTCACGATCCGGCGGATATCCGCCTCCGTGATCTCGCGCCCGCCAATCGGCCAGTGAACATTGAACAGACGGCTCTCCGGCTGCCCGCAGGACAGATTGACAATGACCTTGTCGAGAGACCGCTCCGCCTCGCGCTCCGCATGCCCGACCACATGCCGGATAATCGCCTCCGCCGCCTTCAGATCGACAATGGCGCCACTCTTCACACCGCTCGACCGCAGCCAGCCATGCCCGAGCACACGCAGCATCCCGTTCGGCTCACCTTTGCCGATCAGACAGGTGATCTTCGTCGAACCGATGTCCAGAACACCAACAATCCCGTTCCGCCACGCGCGCGGTTCCGGCCTGGTCTCCGGCGGCTCGATCAGACCGCGCCCCGTGACACGCCCCCGCCCGGCTGCAGAAACAACCGTCGGCGAAAGCGACGAAGGAGAACCCGTAATCACCAGATCTTTCATGCCGGCATAACTCCTTCTTTCATCTGCGCACCCCCGTCCTGCTCCCGCGGCGTCCCGGACCGTGGCCGCTCCCGCACCGCATTTCCACCACCCTCATTACCAGAGCCCTGATTACCGAAACCCTGATTGCCGGAGCTCTGACCGCCTGAATCCTGCCCGCCTGAATCGCGACTGTCTGAATCCCGGCCGCCAGCTCCCCGGCCAGCCCCACGCCCGGATCCCCGCTCAGCCCCCTGAGCAGATCCGGGATCATCCCGACGCGGCACCACACGCGTCCCGTCCGTCGCGGCGCCCGCACCCTCCGGCACCACGGCAACGCCCGATCCGGCATCCTGCTTCTGATCATTCGCTGTTTCAGCATCGGATGTCACCGGACGCTCGCGAATGGTCATGCGGTCCGGAAGCCGCAGATCAATGATCTCCACCGGCCGGTCCAGCAGCCCGAACCGCTTCTGCAGCGAAGCCAGACGGTTCAGCGCCGCAACCTCCGCCGCCTCCGGCAGATACACAATCGTCCCGTCCTTCAGCGTGATCGTCCAGCGCCGTCCGCCAACCAGTGTGGCCGCCGTCATCCGCGAACTGACATCCGGAACTTTCGCCACCGCATCCAGAAGATCCGCCGCCGCATGATCCGCGCCCTCACCAACCACCAGTGGCAGCTGCATGAAAGCCCGCGCATCCTTGCCCGTCATCCCCTTGTCGGGAACCGGGTTGCCGCCACGATCGATCAGAACGAAATGGCCATTATGCTGCCACACGGCGAAAGGCGGACGCTCCGCCAGACGCACGACAAGCAGACCGGAAAGATGCCGCTCAACACTCGCATGATCGACAAACGGCAGATCATCCAGCCGCTTCCGTGCCGCCGCCACATCAAACTCCAGCATCGGGTCACCAACGGAAATCCCCAGCGCCGTCCTGATCGAATCAAGACTCGTAAGGTTCTGCCCCTCGATCCGGATCGCCGTCACCTTCAGCGGAATTTCCGACTCAATCTTCTGCCGCAACGGCGCCAGGATCGTCTGCGCCCCATGCAGCTTCAGAAAAATCCAGCCACCACCGGCAAAAACAGCCACCCCCCCCAGAAGCCGCAGCATATGCTTGTGCCGGCGCACAAACAGCATGAACCGGGACGGCCTGTCCGCCCGGCTCGTCTGCCGGAAGCGCGTGCGTCCGGGCGGCTCGTCACGAGGGGAGGGGGCTCTGCTCACCAGAGCACTCTCACCCGCAGCACTCTCTGTGGCGGCACTTTCATCGGCGCGCCGTCTCCGCCCGGTTCAGCGCATCCCGCACCAGCCAGTCACAAAGCTCCTCATACGACACACCGCAATACGCCGCCTGCTCCGGCAGCAGCGAAGTCGGTGTCATCCCCGGCTGCGTATTGACCTCCAGCAGCACCAGCCGCCCCGGCCCGTCGCCGCACATCGTATCGTCATAACGGAAATCCGACCGCGACGCCCCGGAACATCCAAGAGCCGCATGCGCCGCGACCGCGATTTCGCAGGCCCGTTCGAACGCCTCCGGATGAATCGCCGCCGGCAACGCATGTCGACTGCCGCCATCGCCATATTTCGCGTCATAGTCATAGAAATCGTGACCACTGGCCGCATCCGGTGTGATGTCCGTCACCGTCAGCGCATGCGGCCCCGCCGCGTCGCCATCGAGCACACCCACCGTAATCTCACGCCCCGGAATGAACTCCTCCACCAGCGCCGCCGGCCCGAACCGCCACGTCTCGACAATCCGCCCCCGCTGGTTCGATCCGTCCCGCACGATAGACACTCCCACTGACGAACCCTCATCCAGCGGCTTCACCACATACGGAACAGGAAGCGGATTGCCCGCCGCCAGCTCACCGATCGCAATCGTTCGCCCTTCGGCAACCGGCAGCCCCGCCGCCAGAAACACTGCCCGCGAAGCCGCCTTGTCCATCGCCGTCGCCGAGGCCCGGATGCCGGAATGCGTGTAGGGCAGACCAAGCCATTCCAGCACGCCCTGAACCGCGCCATCCTCACCGAAGCGCCCATGCAGCGCGTTGAACACCACCTCCGGCTTCTGCTCCGCCAGCCCCGCGACCAGCGCCGACAAATCACGCGTCACATCCAGCCCCTGAGCCTCATGCCCCGCCGCCCGCAGCGCCTCGACCACACCCGCGCCGGAGGACAGACTCACCTCCCGCTCCGCCGAAGCGCCGCCCATCAGAACCGTCACCCGTCGCGAAATGCTCATGCCACCGGCTCCTCAGCCCCGTTTCCCGTCACATCAGCCACAGGCAGCCCGATGCGCTTGATCTCCCAGTGCAGCGTCACGCCGGACGTCTCCAGAACCCGCCGCCGCACCGTCTCGCCCAGCGTTTCCAGATCCGCCGCCGTCGCTGTGCCAGTGTTGATCAGAAAGTTGCAGTGCTTCTCGCTCACCTGCGCTCCGCCGACCGTCAGCCCGCGACATCCCGCCGCATCCACAAGCTGCCACGCCTTCAGCGGCGTCACCTCCGGATCGGGATTGCGAAACGTCGACCCCCCCGTCCGCGCCCGGACCGGCTGCGAGCCCTCCCGCGCCGCCCGGATGCCCGCGATACGCTGCGCCACTTCCGCCGGATTGGCAGGCACCGCCCGTAGCCGCGCCCGCACCACAACCGCCCCGTCCGGCAGCGCCGACCGCCGGTAGCCAAACCGCAGCGAGGACGCCGGCAGACGGATCAGCGATCCGTCGCGGGACACAATCTCCGCCCAGTCCAGAACCGCCGCCATGTCGGAGCCATACGCCCCGGCGTTCATCCGCACCGCGCCACCAATGGAGCCGGGAATCCCCGCCAGAAACTCGAGCCCGCCAAGTCCCGCCGCCGCCGCCGTCTCCGCCACGGTCGCATCCAGCGCCGCGCCGCCGACAACGACGCCGTTCTCCTCCGTCTCAATCTTCGCGAACGCACCGCCCAGCCGGATCACCAGCCCCGGCACGCCGCCATCGCGAATGATCACATTCGAACACGCGCCCAGAACCATCACCGGCAGCTCAGGTGAAAAACGTCCCAGCGCCCCGGCCAGATCCTCTGCGTCCGCCGGCTGAAACAGACATTCCGCCGGGCCGCCAACCCGGAACCAGGTCCGCGGCCCCAGCGGCTGATTCACCGAAACCCGCCCACGCACATCGCCCAGCATCGCGGCGAGCCCGTGCCCCGGCGAGCCTGCATCGGAGACCACAGACGCCGTCTCCTCTACGCTCACACCTTTCGCTCCGGCCCGCCGTGCGCTCATGCCGCGCAGCCAGCCTTCTGGCCGGACTGCAGCGCAATCAGCTCACCCGGCAGCGCCTGCGCCCAGTTCGTAATCGTGCCCGCGCCCAGACACACCACATAGTCGCCCGGTTTCGCCATGGCATTGATCATCTCCGGCAGATGCGCCGGGTCCGTCAGCGGCACCACCGAACGGTGCCCGCGCTCACGCAGCCCGTCCACCAGCCAGTCACGGTCCACACCCTCGATCGGCTGCTCGCCCGCCGCATACACATCGGCCACGATCACGGAATCCGCGTCGTTCATGCAGGTGCAGAAATCATTAAACAGCGTCTGAAGCCGTGAGTAACGATGCGGCTGTACCACCGCGATCACCTTCCGCGCCCCGGCCTGCCGCGCCGCCTTCAGCACCGCCGCGATCTCCACCGGATGATGCCCGTAATCGTCGATTACCGTCACGCCGCCCGCTTCGCCTGTCCGGGTAAAGCGCCGTTTGACCCCTTTGAACGCTGCGAGACCGGACCGGATCGTCGCATCGTCAATGTCCATCTCGGTCGCAACGGCAATCGCCGCCAGCGCGTTCTGAACGTTGTGATTGCCCAGCATCGGCAGCCGGAACGGCCCCGCCCGGCGCGTCCGCCGCCGCGTCCGGTCCGTGATCTGCACCTCGAACGTCGCGCCCAGCTTGTCCGTGATCACTTTCTCCGCCCGGATATCCGCCTGCGGCGAGAACCCGTAAGTCACGATCCGGTGGTCCGAAAGACGCGGAATCATCTGCTGCACGGCCGGATGATCGATGCACAGCACTGCAAAACCATAGAACGGAACATTGGAGACGAACTGGTCATACGCCGCCTCCATCGCCTCCTGCGAACCCCAGTGATCCAGATGCTCCGGGTCCATGTTGGTCACGACCGAAATCACCGACGGCAGCCGCAGGAACGACCCGTCGCTCTCATCGGCCTCAACCACCATCCACTCGCCCTTGCCCATGCGCGTGTTGGTGCCATACGCCTCAATGATCCCGCCATTGATCACCGTCGGGTCCAGCTTGCCGGCTTCCAGAACCGCCGCGATCAGGCTCGTCGTCGTCGTCTTGCCATGCGTGCCGCCCACCGCGACCGACCAGCGCAGACGCATCAGCTCCGCCAGCATCTCCGCCCGCCGCACAACCGGGATCAGACGGCTCCGCGCCGCCACCACTTCCGGATTGTCCCGGCTCACCGCCGTGGAAATCACAACAACCTGCGCCGCGCCCAGGTTTTCCGCGTCGTGCCCGATCGTCACATGAACGCCCGCCGCCCGCAGACGCCGCACATTCGCATTCTCGGACAGGTCGGACCCCTGCACCGTGTAACCAAGCAGATGCAGCACCTCGGCAATACCCGACATGCCGATGCCGCCGATGCCGACGAAATGAATGGTGCCGATGGTCAGCGGCAGGGCTCTCATGGACGGGCCTCCTCGGGCGTAGATGAATCAATGAAGGGAAAAGATGAAGATGATGTGGCCGGACGGTCCTCTCCCGGACCGGTTCCGGAACCATTCCCGGCGCCGGAAGGTGCGCCGGAATAAGCCCCGGACGCCGCGCCGCGCAAGCCGCCACCCGGCAGATTCGCCTCGACAAGATCGGCCAGACGCTCCGCCGCATCCGGACGCGCCAGCTCCGCCGCCGCATCCGCCGCCGCCGTCAGCACGCCGGTATCGGTGAGCATCATGGCCAGCAGCGCCGACAGCGCATCCGGTGTGAACGTGTCCTGACGCATCAGCCACGCCGCCCCGACGCCTTCCAGCGCCCGCGCGTTCGCCGTCTGCTCATCGCTCGCCGCCACCGGCAGCGGCACCAGAACCGATGGCCGCCCCGCGACCTCCAGCTCCGCCACCGAAGACCCGCCGGCCCGCCCGATCACCAGATGCGCCTCCCGCATCAGCGACGCCACATCGGAGAAGAACGGCTCCAGCCGCGACGCGATGCCATACGCCGCATACGCCGTGCGCACCCGCTCCAGATCCTCGGCCCGGACCTGCTGCGTCACCGTCACGCGCTCGCGGATCTCCAGCGGCAGCAGCGACAGCGCCTCAGGAACCACGTCCGAAAACACCCGCGCGCCCAGAGATCCGCCCCAGACCAGCAGCCGGATCAGTCCATCCGGCGGCTCCCCGGGCGGCTCATAGCCCTCACCCGCCATCGCCGCGATCGCCGGCCGCACCGGCATCCCCGTCAGCCGCACCCGCGCCCCGGCAGGCAGCCCCGCGACCGTCGCGAAAGACGTGCCGATCCCGTCCGCGAACCGCGCCAGAAACGCATTCGCCTTGCCCAGAACCGCATTGCCCTCATGCAGCACGATTGCCGGTCGTACCGAGGCCGGCAGCAGCCGCGCGCCAAGCAGGGGAGGGACCGACGGATAGCCGCCAAATCCCACCACCGCCGAAGGCCGGATCTTCGCCATGATCGTCCGAGCCTGCCGTGCCCCGCGCAGCAGCGCCAGACCACCCTTCAGCGCCCGCACCGGCCCGCGTCCGGCCACGCCCGCACCCGGCAGCACGAACTGATCCGCCGTCGCGAACACACCGCTCGTCCGTCTGCCGGCCCGCGCATCCGTCATCAGCGCCACACGATACCCGCGCGCCACCAGAGCATCCGCCAGCGCCTCGGCCGGAAAGAAATGCCCGCCCGTCCCCCCGGCGGCGATCACAACCGGCCCGTCCGCTTTCGTCATCACGTCGCTCACGCCGCCGCCTTCCATGTGCCAACAGGCTGCGGCAGAGACCGGCTCAGCCGGCTCTGCCCGATCCGCTGCCGCGTCAGCGCCAGAACCATCCCGATCGTCAGCGCCACCGACATCGCCGATGAACCGCCATAGGAAATAAACGGCAGCGTCATGCCCTTCGTTGGAATCAGATGCAGCGTGGACGCCATGTTCACAAACGCCTGCAGCCCGAAGCCCGTCACCAGACCCGACGTCGCCAGAATGAGAAACGGATCGTCCTCACGCAGCAGCCGCAGCAATGCCCGCACCACGATCGTCGCGAACACGGCTATAATGAACATGCAGATCAGCATGCCATATTCCTCGCCCGCCACCGCGAAAACAAAGTCCGCATGAGCGTCCGGCAGCAGGTCCTTCACGCGCCCCTCGCCAGGACCACGCCCCATCAGCCCGCCATTGCCGAACGCCCGCAACGCCGTGTCGATCTGGTAATGGTCTCCCACATTCGGATGCAGAAACCGCTCGACGCGCGAATGCACATGCGGAAACAGAAAATAGGCTGAAATTCCCGCCGCCACCATCAGTCCCACACAGCCCGCGACAAGGATCAGATTCAGCCCGTCCACGAAAAGCTGCGCCATGAACACCGTCGTCACGACCGTCAGCATCCCGATATCCGGCTGCGATTTCAGAAGCACCAGAATGACCGCGAAACAGCCGCAGGCCAGCAGCATCCCCGGAAAATACTTCCGCACCCGCCGCTCGGACAGCAGCCACGCCGTCAGCACCGCGAAACACGGCTTGAGAAACTCGGAGGGCTGCACGGACATCATCGGCAGCGCGATCCAGCGCCGCGCTCCCTTGATCTCCACCCCATGCACCAGCGTCAGCGCCGTCGCCGCAATCGCCACCGCGCTGCCGATAAAACCGAGCCGCACAATCCCTTTGCGCGTCAGCATCGACACGCCGACCACAATCCCGCCAGCCAGCGCCAGGAACACCACCTGCTTGAAAATGAACATGTTGCGCGACGCGCCGATACGCACCGCAACGGACGGACTGGCCGCCAGCATCAGGATATAGCCAAACCCGATCAGGATTCCGACACAGGCCAGAGTCACATGGTCAACGCTGCGCCACCAGCGCCCCAGACCTGAATTGTCGATCCGTGAAAATCTGGTCATTATCCCGCCCGCTCCGATCCGCCCGTCTTATCCTGTGTCCTGTCCTGCGCCGCGTCACTCAGAAGTTCGCCTGCCAATGCGGCAAAACGCAGGCCACGCGCCTCAAATCCTGGAAACTGGTCAAAACTCGCGCAGGCCGGCGACAGCAGAACCACCTCCGCTCCCTGCGCCCGCGCCGCCCGGTACGCCTCCGGCACCGCATGCTCCAGATCGCCCGCGATCCGGTACGCAACCCCATGCGCCGCCAGCGTCTCCGCCAGCAGGGGCGCATCCCGCCCGATCAGAAACGCTTCCGTAATCCGCGGAAAATACGGCACGAGATCCGCAATCCCGCCCGCTTTCGCCATCCCGCCCGCAATCCATACGATCCGGTCGTAACACCCCAGCGCGCGGGAGGCCGCGTCTGCATTCGTCGCCTTGCTGTCATCGACAAACGCCACGCCATCCAGCGTCGCCACCAGCTTCTGCCGGTGCGCCAGACCGCCAAACGACCCGATCCCTTCCGCCAGCACATCCCGCGCCACGCCCAGCTTCAGCGCCATCGCCAGCGCCGCGCAGGCATTCTCCGCATTATGCGCCCCCGGCAGCGACGCCCTAGGCCGCGCCACAACGCCCGCCCGGTCCACAACCGCTTCGTTCTCCGGGTGAAAATCCGCCGTTTCGTCCACGCCGGAAACCGTCACCACCGGCACACCGCGCGCCGCAACCAGCACCGCAATCTCCCGGCACCAGGAATCCCCGTTACCGATGACCGCCAGATCACCCGGCTCCATCCGGTCGAAAATCCGCGTCTTAGCAGCCGCATAGCCCGCCATGTCGCCATGCCGGTCCAGATGATCCGGCGTCAGATTGAGCAGGCACGCCACATCGAAATGCAGCGCGTCCAGCCGCTCCAGCATGTAGGACGACATCTCCAGTACATACACGCCATCATCCGGCAGCAGCGGCAGCGACAGCGAAGCCGGCCCCAGATTGCCCCCCTCCGCCACCGGCACCCCGCCGCAGCGCAGCAGATGCGCCAGCAGCGCCGTCGTCGTGGACTTGCCGTTCGTGCCGGTAATCCCCGCGAACCGTGCCTTCGATCCCGCTTTCCGCACCGCCTGAAACAGCAGATCGGCATCCGACAGAACCGGCACACCGGCCTCCCGCGCCATCGCCGCCACCGGATGCGCTTTCGGCAGCACATGCGGAATGCCCGGCGACATCACCAGCGCATCCACACCCGCCAGACTCTCCACCGGCGCCACTGTCAGCGACCCGGAAACAGAACCGGTAACAGAACCAGCCTCCCGCAGCAGCGTCTCCCGCGCCGCCTCGCCATCATCCCATGCCTGAACATCCGCGCCCATCGCCGCCAGCGCCTTCGCGGCCGGCGTGCCGTTCCGACCCAGGCCGAGCACCACAAAGCGGCGTCCGGCAAAAAGATCAGGCGCGAATGTCAGCATGAGACCATTCCCTTCACCGCAGCTTCAGCGTCGCCAGGCCGCACAGCCCCAGCACGACCGAGACGATCCAGAACCGGATGACGATCTTCGGTTCCTGCCACCCTTTCTTCTCGAAGTGATGGTGCAGCGGCGCCATCAGGAACACCCGCTTCTTCGTCCGCTTGTACCAGAACACCTGAATGATGACCGACAGCGTCTCGACCACAAACAGACCGCCGACAATGCACAGCACCAGCTCATGCTTGACCGCCACCGCCACCGCGCCAAGCGCGCCACCCAGCGACAGAGAGCCCGTATCGCCCATGAACACCGCCGCCGGAGGCGCGTTGAACCACAGGAAACCAAGCCCCGCACCAACCAGCGCCGCGCAGAACACCGCCAGCTCACCCGTGCCCGGCACGGCATGAAGCTGCAGATAATCCGCAAACACATGGTTGCCGACCAGATAGGAAATCAGCGCGAACACAAACGCCGCGATCACCACCGGAACCGTCGCCAGCCCGTCCAGCCCGTCCGTGAAGTTCACCGCATTGCCGAACCCGGCAATCGTGATCATCGCAAAGATCGGATAGGCAAACCCCAGCGGCAGCAGCAGATCTTTCACAAACGGAAAAGCCAGCTGATTGCTCAGATCCGGCGGCATCATGTGCTGGAGCCACCACCCCGCGATCAGCGAGGTCCCGAACTCCGCCGTCAGCCGCGCCGTCTTGGACACGCCATCCGTGTTCCGCCGCGACAGCTTCAGATAATCATCCGCAAAACCCACCGCGCCGAACGACCCCGTCACGAACAGAACCGCCCAGACGAAACCGTCCTGCAGATCCGCCCAGAGCAGGGTGGAAGCAAACAGCGCGATCAGAATCAGAATGCCGCCCATCGTCGGCGTGCCCGCCTTCTCCAGAATGTGCCGCTCAGGCCCCAGTGAGCGGATCGGCTGCCCCTCGCGCTGAATGCGTTTCAGCTCCCGGATCACCGGATTGCCCAGCACCAGCGCGATCACCAGCGCCGTCAGGCACGCGCCGCCCGCCCGGAAGGTGATGTAGCGGAACAGATTGAAAAAGCTGATGTGACCGTGAACATGATGCGTGACCAGCGAGTAAAGCATCAGGCGCGCCCCGACTTCGGCATATCGCCTTTCAGCGCATCGACAACCAGTTTCATACGGCTCCCCAGACTCCCCTTCACCAGCACCACATCACCCTTCGCGATGCTCCTGCACACCAGCGGCGCCAGCGCCGCGGAATCCGCCGTCCAGGCGCCCCGGATCGGGGAGGGCAGGGCGTCGAACAGTTCCTTCATGTGCGGACCACAGCAGAACACCAGATCCGCCACATCGGAGACCGGCTCCACAAGCGACAGATGCTCATCACTGGCGAACCCGCCCAGCTCAAGAATATCCCCCAGCACCACGATCCGTCGCCGCGCCGGCATCAGCCTCAGCACGCCCAGCGCCGCCCGGATCGCCAGAACCGAAGCGTTGTAACTCTCATCCAGCAGCAGTGCCCGGCCACCGCAGACCGGCACCGCCGCCCCGCGCCCCGCGCCCGGAACAAATTCCGAAAGCGCCTCAGCCGCCTTCGCAAGATCGGATTCGGGCGCAGATGACCCTGTCCCCAGGGCACCCGCAACCCCCATCGCCAGCGCCGCGTTGCGCGCCAGATGCTCCCCCGGCGCCCGGATCGTCACCGGCACCGCAAATCCCGCGACATGCACGACAAACCGGCTGCCTTCGCCCGACAGCTCCAGATCCGTCAGCCGCACCTCGCTGCCCGGCGCAAAACCGGAATGCCAGAGCGTCACCCCCGCGCGGCGGGCCGCATCCGCGAACACCAGCTGCCCGGTCGCATCATCCGGCACAACAGCGACCGCCCCCGGCGCCAGCGCTTCGATCAGCGACGCCTTCTCCCGCGCGATCGCCTCCCGCGAGCCCATATGCCCCAGATGCGCCGAGCCGATCGTCGTAATCACGCCCACATCCGGCCGCACCAGCTCCGCCAGCGGCGCGATCTCGCCCGGATGATTCATCCCGATCTCGCTGACACAGAACGCCGCCCCGCGCGGAAGCCGCGCCAGTGTCAGCGGCACACCCCAGTGATTGTTGTAGGACGCCACCGCCGCATGCGTCTCGCCAAGCGCACTCAGCGCCACCCGCAGCATCTCTTTCGTCGTGGTCTTGCCGACGCTGCCCGTCACCGCCACCACGCGCCCGCCAAACCGCGCCTGTGCCGCCCGGCCGAGCGCCCACAGACCGTCCAGAGTATCGGCCACATGCAGCAGCCGCGCATCGTCTCCCGTCTCCTGTTCCCGATGCACCAGCACCGCCGCCGCACCCGCCTCCAGCGCCACCGCGGCATGCACATGCCCGTCCGAATTTTCCCCGGCCAGCGCAATGAACAGATCACCGGGCTGCAACGTCCGTGTGTCGATCGACACGCCTGTCACAACAATGCCCGCCCCGTCCGAGCCGCATCCGAAATGCCCCCCGGTCGCCTCAGCCAGCTCTGGCCCGCTCCACAGCACGCTCATGCGGACGCCACCAGACTCTGCACCACGCTGACATCGTCGAACGGATGCACCACACCCGCGATCGTCTGCCCCTGTTCATGGCCTTTCCCGGCCACAAGCAGAACATCCCCCGCATCCAGCATCCCGATCCCGGCTGCAATCGCCTCCCGCCGGTCCCCGATCTCTGTCGCTTCCGGCGCCCCGAGCAGAACATCCTTCCGGATCGCCGCCGGGTCCTCACTGCGCGGATTGTCGTCCGTCACAATCACAGCATCCGCCCGCAGCGCAGCCTCATGCGCCATCAGCGGCCGCTTGCCCCGGTCGCGGTCGCCGCCTGCTCCGAACACCACAATCAGCCGCCCCTTCGCATGCGGCCGCAGACTGTCCAGCACTCGCGCCAGCGCGTCCGGCGTATGCGCGTAATCGACATAAACCGCCGCACCGGACGGCAGCAGCGCCGCCCGCTCCATCCGTCCCCGCACGCCCTGAAGATGCGGCAGCCGCGCTATCACCGCGGCCATATCGTCACGATCAGCCGCCGCCAGCGCCGCCGCCAGCATCACGTTGTCCGCCTGAAACCGGCCAGGCAGGGCAATCGTCACATCGAACGGCTTTCCCCAGGCCTCCAGCATCAGCCGCTGACCTTCCGGCAGGAATTTCTGCGCCACCAGTCGGACCGCATCGCCCTTCTCACCCGTCAGCCGCAGCTCCAGGCCGCGCCGCTGCGTGATCTCCCGCAGCACCTCCAGCGTGTCCCGGTCCATATCCGCATTCGCAGCAGCAAAACCGTCATCCGGAAGCAGCATCTCAAACAGCCGCATCTTCGCCGTGCGGTACGCGTCGATATCGCCATGATAATCGAGATGATCTCGCGTCAGATTGGTGAACCCCGCCGCCGTGATCCGCACCCCGTCCAGCCGCCGCTGATCCAGCCCGTGTGACGACGCCTCCAGCGCCACATCCGTCACACCCGCCCCGCGCAGCGCCGCAAGCCCCCGCGCCAGCGTCACCGGATCGGGCGTCGTCAGCGCCGGAATCTCAAACGGCAGCGCCGAGAGCACATCCTCCGGCGCAATCAGCCCCAGCGTCCCGAAACTCGCCGCCTGCCGGCCCATGCCCGTCCAGATCTGACGCAGAAAATCGACCGTGCTCGTCTTGCCGTTCGTGCCCGTCACCGCGACGATCCGCTCCGGCTGAGGCCCGGCCAGCACCGCCGCCATCAGCGCCAGAGCCCGGCGCGGCTCCCCGACCGTCACCATCGGCACTCCGTCGAACGGCTTCGTTCCCTCCGGCGCAAGCACCGCCGCCGCCCCGGCCTGAACCGCCGCCGGAATAAAATCGCGCCCATCCTGCTTCACCCCCGGCACCGCCACAAACAGCGTGCCCGGCGTCACCGCGCGACTGTCAGCCGTCACCGAAACAATATCAGGATCGTTCGTGATCCCGTCAGGAAGAGACAGACCGGCCGCCGCCAAAAGAGAGGACAGTTTCATGCTCATCCTCTCCGCACCGCATCCGGTTTCCGCAACGGCAGCTCCGCCGAGGCCGGCATCACAGCCGCGCGGCCACCCTCGCGCGCCGCTTCCGCCGCACGCTTCTTCTGCTGCTTCTCTTCCTCGACCAGCCTGTGCGGATCGCCCGGATCGTTCCCCGGACCAAGCGGCCGGTAGCCGCGCGGCACCGCCGGACGCAGCGGAATGGCCAGAGACGCGTCGATCTGCGCCGCATGTTCCGTGTCCGGGAAAATCTGCAGCATCGGCCCGATACGAGTGATGATCTTCGAGACCGTCGGCGCCGCATTCCACGCCGCCGTCGTCCAGCCATGCGTCGCCGGCGTCGCCTTCGGACTGTCGAGCATCACATAAACCGCATAGCGCGGGTTGTTCATCGGAAAAATGCTGGTGAACGCGGCAATGTTCACATGCTTCAGATACCCGCCATGCGGTCCGATCTTCTCCGCCGTGCCCGTCTTTCCGCCGACGAAATAGCCAGGCGATTCCGCCGTCTTGCCGGTGCCCAGCGTCACGTCGAGCCGCAGAATGCGCCGCAGCAGAGCCGACGTCTCCGGCGAGAGAACCTGCGTCCCTTCCGGCGTCACCACCCGCGCCGTCTCACCCGCCCCGTCAGAAATTCCGCCGGAAACGTCGCCAGAAACGCCAGCACCGGCCACCTGACCGGCATCGCTGCCCTCATCCGACACCCGCATCAGAGAAGCGCCCCCGTTCCCAGTCCCCGCCTCCGCGGCGGTCGAGGCCTCATCCGAAGGATCGTCCCGGTCCAGCAGCGTCGGCTTCACCAGCACGCCGCCATTCACCGTTGCCGCCGTGCCACGCACGATCGCCAGCGGCGGCTCGGCCACGCCATGCCCGAACCCGACCGTCATGACCGTCGAAATGCCCCAGTTGCGCTGTGCCGGCACGATCGGCCGCCCCGCTTCCGGCAGCTCCACCGGCACCGGCGCGAAGAAGCCCATGTTCCGCAGCCAGTCCCGCTGCCGCGCCCCGCCGACATCCAGCGCCATATGCGCCGCCGCCGGGTTGGACGAATAGGCCATCACTTCCGTCAGCGTCAGCCAAGGCGTGAAATGATCGGATTTCATATCCGCGATCGTGAACCGCCCCACCCGGATCGGAATGGAGGAAAACCGGTCCCACGGATGCGCCACGCCAAGCTGCAGCGCCATCGCCGCCGTCTGGAGCTTGAAGGTCGAGCCAGGCTCATACATGCCCGTCACCGCCCGGTTGAACCGCGCATCCGGCGAGGCATGGGCAAAATCATTGGCGTCATAATCAGGCAGACTGACCATCGCCACCAGCTCGCCCGTGCGCACATCCATCACGATCGCACACGCCCCGATCGCCTGAAACTCGTCCTTCGCCTTCGCCAGCTCCTCGCGCACCACCGCCTGCACCCGCACATCCAGCGACAGCTTCAGCGGGATCTTGTCGCTGTTCAGACGCTTGTCGAAATACCGCTCGACACCGGCAATCCCGTGATCGTCAATATCCACCCCGCCCAGGATCTGGGACGCCACGATCCCCAGCGGATAATGCCGCCGCTCACCCGCCTCGAAATAAATGCCCGGAATACCGAAATTGTTGATCGCCAGTTCCTGCTGCAACGTGATGTTGCGCGCCAGATAGGCAAACTGTTTCTGCGACGACAGCCGCTTCACCGTCTCCGCCTCATCAAGCTGCGGCAGCACGGATTTCAGCTTCTTCGCCACGTCCTCCGGGTCCATCAGCTCGCGCGGATTGGCGTAAACCTGCGCCACAGGCAGCGACACCGCCAACGCCTGCCCGTTGCGGTCCACAATCATCGCCCGATGCACCTGCGGCAGATTCAGCGCGCTGGCGAGAGACCCCTTCGGATCGATCTTCGGAATTTCAGGAACCTGCGGCGCAATCTGCCGCTGCTCCGGCGCCATCGGCGAAAAAATCGTCGCAAAGCTCAGCCGCAGCGCCACAGCTCCGAACAGAACGCCAAATCCCGTCGCAACCGCCAGAAGCCGCACATGCATCCGCTCCAGATGCGCCCGCTCGCGCATCTCATTGCCCGTCACATGAACATCACGGGGCAGATGCCCCGCGGCAAGATTCTGCAGGTCAGGGGGAGGTGTCTGGCGAGTCATGAGGGGCGGCGTCTCCTCGAAGGCTCGGGATCGTCACCCGAAGATCAGTCCCGCCCGTCGGGGGAGGGGCAGGACGAAAGGTTCATACAAAGCGACATGGCGAAACCACACGGCAGAGCCATGCCGGCAAAACTACAGCAGCAAATTCGCGCCGGCCCACCCGGCACGGAAGGCAGGGGCGGGGAGCCCGTAGCAGATTCGTCTCGTCAGTTCGAGACTCATCAGCGCAGGCCTCAGTTCGGCACCGGCATCGGCGGCGGCAGCCCTCCGCCGATCGCCGACCGTCCGAGCAGAGACCCGCCATACGTCGCCCGCGCCTCCACATAGCGCGGCGCCGCCGCAGCCGGATGCCAGGAGGCCACCGTCACCGGAGACGCCGTCCGCACGGTCGCGGCGCGCGGCTGATAAGCGGCAACCCGCGTCATGCCCGAATGCAGGGCAGGGCGGTCACTGTCGGAAACCGTCACGGCATGACGGGCGGGAGTCGCATCCGCCACCAGCGTCCGCGTCGCGGCATGACGCTCCGGCGTCGCCGGCTTCTCACCCAGAGCCACCTCCAGATCATCTGTTGCAGGCGCATGACGAACAGGTTTCGCCAGTTCATGCCGGACCTGACCCGAAGCAGCAGTCCCCTGAGCGGAAGCCAGCACCATAGCGGGGCGACTCTCAGCCGGACGAACTTCCGCCACACGCGGCTTCGGCGCCTCGACATCGTTCCTCGCAACCACCACAGGCTGCGACCGCTCAGCCACCATCTGCCCGGACGTCACCCGCTCAGATCCGGCGGATGCAGGCGCCGCCGGAACCTCTTTCACGTCAGCCGCTGCCAGCGTCGCCCGGATCGTCTCACGCGGGTTCGGCGCATGGATCGATCCCGGCGCCGGCAGATGCTGCCCCAGATCCGCCATCCGCACGAACTGCTTCGGCGCCATCGGCTGAATCTGCGGATCGAACCGCGCCACCAGATGCGAAAGCCGGTCCGGCTGATTCAGCAGCGCCCACTGCGTCTGCAGCATCGCCGTCTGCTGACGGATATGCTGCGTCTCAGAAACAATTCCCGAAATCTGCTGGTCCAGAACCGTCGTCCGGTGCTTCTCCGTATAAAGATACAGCCCGGACAAACCGGCAAGCACGGCACTCCCAAGAGTGATATATCTGAACATCAGGCTGATCCTTCACGGGAAGACGTGGCAGGGGGAGCGCCGGCATCCGCTCCACGCCCTGCTTTACTGAAATCACTGCCGGACTCATTCTGAGAAATCGTCGCGCGAGCACCCGCGCGCTGAGAAACCGTCGCGCCGGTATCCGCGCGCTGAGAACCTGCCGTGCGGGCAATCGCGCGCAGCTTCGCGCTGCGGGCACGCGGATTGCGCCGGCACTCCGCTTCCGTCGGACGCATCGCCTTGCGGAACATCAACCGGAACGGCGCCTCGTCCCGGCCACGCGCCACCGAGCGCGGATCATGCCGGGAGGGTCCAGGTTCCTGACCGGCTGCCGCCGCCATCGCACGTTTCACAATGCGATCCTCAAGAGAATGAAACGACACCACAACAAGACGCCCGCCCGGCGCAAGCAGCTCCAGCGCCTGCGCCAGCCCGCGTTCGATCTCGCCCAGTTCGTCATTCACCGCAATCCGCAGTCCCTGAAAACTGCGCGTCGCCGCGTCAATGCCGGAACGATCCGACGGCACAACCGCCCGGATCGCCGCCGCAAGCTGCCCGGTCGTGCGAAACGGCTCTTCCACCCGCGCCGCCACCAGCGTCTTCGCCACCCGGCGGGCATGACGTTCCTCGCCATAGTAATGAAAAATGTCAGCCAGCTCCGCCTCGGATGCCGTATTCACCACATCCGCCGCCGACCGCCCGGCCTTTTCCATCCGCATATCCAGCGGCCCGTCCATGCGAAATGAAAATCCGCGCTCCGCCTCGTCGATCTGAAAAGAGGACACGCCAAGATCCAGCATCACGCCGTCAACGGACGAAACACCGACCGCCTCAAGCATATCCCGCATTTTTCCAAAGCCGCCCTGCAGCAGAGCAAGGCGCGGCAGACCCCGCGCATCGCTGCCCCACCGCGCCGCGAGAACCTCCCCGCGCGCAATCGCGTCCGGGTCCCGGTCAATGCCCCACACCCGGCAGTCCGCCGCAGCCAGAACCGCATTGGTGTACCCACCGCCGCCAAACGTCCCGTCAACGTAAACTTCGCCGTCAGCAGGCGCGAGAATCCGGACAACCTCATCCCGCATCACCGGAACATGGCCGGGATCATGATCCGGAGCCGCAACAGGCGGCTGAGGCGTCATCGCATTCACGCGTCACCCCCGGACCGCTCGCCACCATCCGCGCCAGGACGGTTGCCCGGCAGCTTCACCCGCCGCGACCGGAGTCGCGCTTCGGACCGACGCTGTTCCGCAGCGCCAGGTTCCCAGATCTGAAAGATCTTCCCCAGCCCCATGAAAGCGACGGAATCGCTGATTCCCGCATGCTCGCGCAGGAAGTCCGGAATGATGATCCGCCCCTCGCGGTCCGAATCGACCGGATACGCATCCGCATACAGCGCGGCGGCAAGATCGTCATGCTCGTCCGAAAACATATCGAGACGATCGAGAGGTTGTGCCAGCGACGAGAAAACCGACGAAGGCCACGCCTCGATGCAGGGCTGTGTGTGGGACGGACGAAGCACCATCAGCGACTCACCCTCGACCGCCTTTGCCCTCAGGACCGTGCGAAACCCGGCCGGAATCGAAACACGCCCTTTGGCGTCGATCCGATTCTGGTGTGTGCCGAGAAACACGCTCACAGAGAGGCTGGTCCTTCATATTGAAGACGATCCGGGTCGTTCATGGGCTGTGATGTCTGTCAAATGGGATATCATGGGATTTTATGGGACGTCAAATGAAACTGTAATAAAAAATGGCAGAAAACCGGGAAAAACCACACATTTATGGTCTTTATGTGATTGCAAGCTCTATTCGTATATTAATTGTAAATAGAACAAACGTTCTCCAGTTCGTTCCTGTTCTGTTCTTTTATGGTATTCGAATGGCGAAAGACCGCCAGATTCCGTCCCGTTTTTGAGACAGGCCATTCCCGAAACATTTACTGTGATCACCCGGCCCAGACACCGGACGCATATCTCAGACGCACATCCCGGGCGTCACCCCCGACATGTCGCCACACCCGTAACGAAACGCCGCGCCAGCACCGCAGGTAATAATTCCGCTAAAGGAAAGAATTTCAGCAGAAGATCATTCTGGAAATTCCGCCGCCTGCAAGAACGCCCAAAGGACGCACCCGGCATACGGTTCAGCCTCCTGAAACAAAGCCGCCATACCACCCGCGAGCACCGCAGTCCCGAAAACAAAATCCCCCGAACGACACCCGAAAAACGTGACCGGAAAGCGTGACCCCGAAAACACGCCCCCGAAAACGGAATTCAAAAAATAAAGTCCGGAAGACGCAGTCCCGAAACCACAACTCCGAAAATACCGCCCGGAAAACACAGCGCAGAAAACACAGTCCGGAACCACGGCCCGGAAATCACGGCCCGGAAATCACAGCATGGAAAATCAGTCTGGAAAATCACACCGCAGCGCCGTCCGGATCACCTCCAGAGCAAACGTCCGCAACACTCTCCGGGATTTTCCGCAAGACTGTTACCCAAACCATCGCACCAGGATCGTCATAGTCAGACTGTCTGCCAGACGGTCTGTAAGCCGGGTTCTGTCGGCCCGAAAACGGGGCCGTGACGACCATTCCTCTGGGACACGTCTCGCAACGTGCCTCACGCGACCAACCCGGACGACAGGGCGGGAGAGCCCCTGGCAGCCGCGTCGCCGCGCTGCCCGTCATCCCTATTCGGTCTTGCTCCCGGTGGGGTTTGCCCTGCCGCCGCCGTTACCGGAAGCGCGGTGCGCTCTTACCGCACCGTTTCACCCTTACCTCCAGCCCGCGAACGGACCCGGAAGGCGGTCTGTTTTCTGTGGCACTTTCCCTGAGGTCACCCTCGCCGGCCGTTAGCCGGCACCGTTCTCCCGTGGAGCCCGGACTTTCCTCCATTACCCGAAGGCAACAGCGGTCGTCCGACCGTCTGGCAGGCGCGGAACCTGCTCCACGCAGTCCCGACCGTCAAGCCCACTCATGTCGTCTGGCATTCCTCATTCCGGCCTGCCGGCACATCCCGTCATTACGTTCCGTCATGACATCCTGTCGTTACATCCCGTGGCACCGCATCCTGCCGTCAGGTTCTGTCATCAGATCCGGTATTCAGACCCCGGCATTGGCGACACCCCCGCATCCTGCCACCATGACCATTCTATCCACCCCGGCCCATCCACAGGGCCAGACCCGGCGCCTCACCCGGTTCCGCCTGATCCCCCGTTTGGCCGGTTCCACCCGACCTGCCGGGCGGACCGACCAGTCCAGCGAGCAAAGCCTGCCCCGGAATGCATCAGAACGTCAGCCCCGCCACACCCGAAACGCCACCGGCTGCCCCGCCCGAAAACCCGCGCCCGGATTTCATCACCCGACTCTTTCTCTCTTTTATGAATCGCCGTTCCACCCGCGCCACACACAGCGGCGCGAAACACCTGCTGCACAGACCCGCCGAACCCGATCACCTCGAAACTCTCGCCCGGCTTCGCAAAGCCGCCAACCGCCCTTCCTTCCCGATGGGCCTCTCCGCCCTGCCGGTCCGCCGCGTCATCAATCTCCGCGTCCCCGGCGCCACCGAACTCCGCCCCGCCAGACTCTACATTCCTTATGGAAAGGTGAGGGGAGCCGTCCTCTTCCTCCACGGCGGCGGCTACGTGCATTGCGGCCTCAATTCCCACCACGGAATCTGCTGCCGCCTCGCCCGCGCCTCCGGCGCCGCAATCCTCTCCTTCGATTACCGCCTCGCCCCGGAAAACAAATTTCCGGACGCCTTCAACGACTCCCTCGCCGCACTGAACTGGCTCGCCATCGAGGCCTGGCGCTGGGGCGGCAAAGTCGCCGTGGCCGGTGACAGCGCCGGCGGCACTCTCTCCGCCGCGCTCGCCCAGCACGTCCGCGACGAAAACCGGCGCGCCCGTGAAAACCAGAACGCCGATGAAAACCAGTACAGCTCTGAAAACCAGCCCGGCACCCCGGCCACAAAACCATTCCCCGCCGATCTCGCCTTCCAGGTCCTGATCTACCCCGCCACCCACGGCGAGATGACGTTCCCGTCCAGAAAAGCCTTCGCCCGGGGCTACTTCCTGACAATGGGCATGCTCGAATGGTACGCCCTGCAATACGTCAGAACCGTCGCCGACGTCGCCAGCCCCATCTTCTCCCCCGGCCTGCACCCGGATCTGAAAGACCTCGCCCCCGCCCTCATCGTCACCGCCGAGTTCGATCCCCTGCGCGACGAAGCCGCCCTCTACGCCGACGATCTCCGCAAAGCCGGAGTCCCCGTCACCTATCTCTGCGTCCCCGGTACCGTCCACGCCTTCCTGAACTTCTATCCCGTCATGTGGAAAGGAAAACGCGTCCTCCGCCTCGCCGGCGCCGCCCTCCGCAAAGCCTTCTCCGAATGAAGGCAGGACAGGAGACAGAACGAACTGACAAAGCCATGATCTGCGACAGGGGAATTGAGGATAAGGAGCGTGACAGCGTAAGGGGACTGGCAAGCAAGAGGCAGAGCAGGGATGGCCTGACGAGAACGGAAACACCCTGCGAAACATCCGTCAGAAGAACGCTGAAATCATCGCAAAGAAGTTTCGTCGCCTACAAACCCGGTCTGTATCTGTAACCAGGCCAGTTTCCACCGCCGACAGGACGGCACGCAGAAAGCGACATTTCTGATGCGCCCGAACGCGAGTGTAATCGGCCCGACATCTGACCCGTTCAGGTCAACCGCCGAAAGGCCGGCCGCGCCGTCGTCCATATCAGCGACAAAGAGCCATCCCCGATCATCATGTTACCCGGCGACGGTCCCGACGGTTCAGCAAAACCTGTCACTGAACGGCAGCATCTTCCAGTATATGCTCTGCCGGCTCACGTTCGATCCCAAACGGGACGCCACGGCCACGCGCATTATTTTCCCCGCCGCAATGCCCGTCCGGAATATGGACTCGCCTCGCCCGACCTTTCGCCGCACGCACGGCTACAACCGGAGCGCCACCTGCCAATATCGAAAAAATCGCTTCCGCTATAAAAGACTGTTTCAAAATCCTTCTCGTGAAACCTTCTGTCAGTTATAAAGACATTTCCGGTGAGGTTTTTTCGGGAAGACTCCGGGAATACCGCTTTTTTGAAAAAAGGCGGCACCCAAAAACTTTTATTGTTTTTTTTCAGATACTGATTGTGAAGTGCTTTTTGAAGCTGACTGAGGTGAGCAGATAACCGGTCATCATAACGCAGCAGTGCCCCCGCTCCCCATACTCCCACGACAGGCCCTGCTCCGGCGCTTCCACCTCCCGACATGGCTGCTTTCACTTTATCCCGACCAAAAAACGGGCTTTCATCATCACGCAGCGCCGGACTCTGTCATAGGGGAGAAGTCAGCCGGCATTATCGCCGCGATACTCTTCTCCCGGCCGGCAAGCCGCGTTCCCCACATACACGCGGCCCTCTCAACGGGAATAAGGACCAGACCTCATGACCGAAAACATCACAGGCAAAGTCATCGTCATCACCGGCGCCAGCAGTGGCCTCGGCGAAGCCGCAACCCGCCACCTCGCCAGTCAGGGCGCAAAACCCGTCATCGGCGCCCGTCGCCTGGAAAAACTCGAAGCCATCGCAAAAGATATCGGCCTTCCCGAAGGATCAGCCGTCAGAACCGATGTCACAAAACCCGACGATCTCCGCAGGCTGGTCGATCAGGCCATCAGCCTCCATGGCCGCATTGATGTCATCATCAACAATGCAGGCCTCATGCCTCTGTCGCCGCTCGAAAAACTGAAAATCGACGACTGGAGCAGAACAATCGACGTCAACCTCAAGGGAACGCTCTACGGCATCGCCGCCGCCCTGCCGCATATGAAAACGCAGAAAAGCGGCCAGATCATCAACGTCTCCTCCGTCGCCGGACATAAGGTCAGCCCCGGCAGCGCCGTCTATTCCGCGACAAAGACCGCCGTCCGCGTCCTCTCCGAAGGCCTGCGCCAGGAGGTCAAACCCTATAATATCCGCACGACCGTCATCTCGCCCGGCGCCGTGATCTCGGAACTGCCCGCCAGCGTCGCCGATCCGGATACAGCGAAATTCGTCGAGGATCTTTACAAAAAATGTGCGATCCCGGCCAGCTCCTTCGCCCGCGCCGTCTCCTTCGCCATAAGCCAGCCGGACGATGTCGATATCAACGAAATTCTCTTCCGCCCGACAAATCAGGATTACTGATCATCACCCGTCTGGTCACGGCTCGTCTGGCGAAAACCGCCATCTGTTGCCGGGAATAACTCCCGGCAACAGCACAAAACAGCCGCCATTCAGAAATATACTGGAAATTACAGAAGCAGACCAGGCCACACGAAACGCTGGTCCCCGCGCTCCGCGCCTCCCGCCTTAACTCCATACATCGTCGCCTTATCTCTTCCTTTCGCCTCCGCCCATAACGGCAGCATTCCCACCGCCTCATCCCGGACTCCATAATCGCAGCGAATTACTGCCCCACAGATACTACGGCTTGTTTTCTCATTACCGGTACCGCAGGCGAAGCCCTGCACACATGCGGACCGTATCCCTCTTCAGGGCATCGCATCACGAGAGTGTGAATAGAAAGATTCCAGAGAAAACATGGAACTTTCCATCACAGGAGTCCTTTAGGGCACACCGGTTCATGGAAGTGCCAGTTTCTGAAACATTATTAAAAACAGGGCATATTTCCAGACCGTAGGAAATCAGGAGTTTTTACATGTTTTACAATGCTGAAAATCGCCATACTCCGGTTTACGCCGCAGACACCCATACCGGAAAAAGTTCCAGCCATAATCCGGGTAATTTTGCGGAAGATCGTGAAAAAGCCTCCGAAGCCGGTCGCAAGGGTGGTCATGCAAGCCATTCAGGCACAGCATCCGCCTCTACACATGGAGAGGAGAAGCATAACGGCGGCAACTTCGCCGAAGATCACGAAAGAGCTTCCGAAGCTGGCCGTAAAGGCGGTCAGGCAAGCCATTCAGGATCAGCCTCCGCTTCGGCAAAAAACGGGGAAAAACAAAAAGGCGGCAACTTCGCCGATGACCACGAGACAGCTGCCGAAGCAGGACGCAAGGGCGGCCACGCAAGCCATAAATCCTGATCCAGGCTCAGCCGGAAGTGTGCGTCGCACGCTTCCGGCATTCCCTGTCCGGCGCATCCGATGCCTGACATCCACCGGAAACGCCTGATAAAAACGCCCGATGGAAACATGGACTGACGCCATGACACCTCGTTTTCTCATCCGTCATTCACAGCTCAGCATCCAGGAAGACACGCTTCGTCCCCAGGGAGCGGCATCAAAATCCTTCCGACAGAACCGCAATAAATTACCACAGCAGATTTCTGCCGGTCACGCACCGTATTACAGACCCATCCGGCCCTGAATGTTTTAAGTTTCCGGAAAACAGTGGACCGATGAGTATCGGAACATCGCCGATATAAACGGCCATGCAGACACATCGATATAAGAGACTGTATCAGAAGCATTCTCGTGAAATCGCATGTAAATTATAAGAAAGTTTTGGTGAAGCTTTTTCGAAAAGCTTCAGAAGAAGCCGCCGTTTTGAAAAAAGTGGTCCCCGGAAACTTTTATTGTTTTTTATTAAAGATTTATCGTTAAAGACTCTTTGAGTCTGGTTCTGCAAACAGGAGATAAAGCAGGGCTCTGCTCTGCACCCGAAAGAGGTTATCACACGCAGGCGTGCTTCGCACGCTCCCTTTCTCACCCCTTTATTTTAACAAACCGGGATCAAAGGGACTGTGTCCCTTTGCGGGGTTCGGGGCAAAGCCCCGAAAAGCCACCGCATACACCTGATCTCACCGGCAGTCTTTCTGATCCGGGATGACACACTCTCAATATAACCGGAATCGGACAACAATATCCGCCGTTACCCGGAAGGAATTTCCCGATTTTGTAAAAAGAGCCACAACACCCCGCGCCTCAGCTCCCGGAATCACCTTCAGGAACAGTCCAGCCCGTCGCAGCGGCCCATATCTCCGCCCCGTCCATGATGATGTCGAACATCGGGTCCTTGATGTCGTAATACCGATTAGCATCCGTCGGAAACCAGCCCGACAGCCGCTCCTTGATGACCTGATAGGATGCCGCCGTCACCGGATGAGCCCGCAGATAGTCCCGGCACAATACCGGATAGCGCTGATTGAAAGCGCCGCCGACCCTGACATGCAGATTGACCCGCCGCGTAAGCCCGCGGAAAAACCGTTTCTTTAGCTCCGCCTCCGGAATATCCCGGCCCGCCGGCGAATGGTCCGACAACCCCGGCCGTTCGATATAATTCAGAGACGAGAGAACAGACAGATCGATATCGTCAAGAGACGCGACAGTCGCCTGAATATCGATAATGTCCTTCGCCGCCAGACCCGGCACCGAAGTCGATCCGATATGATGAAATCGTGTGCCCGCCGGAAACGCCGCCCGCAGCCCGGCGACAAGATCCCGGTACTCTGCCGCCCACGCCTCCCTGTAAGGCACGATTGTAATCGTATCGAAGGAACTCTTCGCCAACCCCGCGTCCGACATCCTCACCTTCGCCTCTCATGCTTCCCAACGGGAACGAGCCAGCCCCACCAGACGCAACCATGTCCGGCATCACCCTGTCAGGATGCCCCTGCCGACACTTTACTCAGGCACCGGCCCCATAGGCCCGCGTCCCCCGCGATACTGCCAGCCCGGATTTGACGGGCTGTTCATATAATGAGCCTGTCCAGGCCCACCCCATCCCGACCCGTCATGCATCCGATGATGATAATGCCGCCCGGAACAGGCCGACAACACCGTCATGGCTCCGATCAGCAGACAAAGCGTAAAAACTTTTGGCATGGCGTCCTCCATAAGGCCCGAACGCCAGACTATCACCGCCAGTTACAGCAGGCCCGTAACAAAAGACGAATGACCGCACAGCATCCGGATACCGCACACCGGAAAATACATGCGACTGAGCCCGACGCTCCCGTCAGTAATCTGCCCGTTCCGGAATCACATCATCCGTCCGCGCCGCGCCCGGCACCCGACCGGGAAAACGAAAGCCATCCGCAAACGTTAGCCCGGTAACGCGGTGTCAGAGACGCCGCCGGGAAGGACACCAGAAATGATCGTCGTGCACCACCTCGACAATTCCCGCTCGCAGCGTGTGCTGTGGCTGCTCGAAGAACTCGGCCTGCCTTATGAGATACGGTTCTATAAACGCGATCCCAAAACCATGCTCGCACCGGAATCGCTGCGTAAAATCCACCCGCTCGGAAAATCCCCCGTCATCACTGACGGCGACGTCACACTCGCCGAAAGCGGAGCCATCATCGAATATATTCTCGACCATTACGGCAACGGCCGTCTGCGGCCAGCCGCCGGCACTCCCGAATACCGCCGGTTTATCTATTGGCTGCATTACGCCGAAGGCTCCGCCATGCCTCCGCTCGTCATGAAGCTGATCTTCGGCCTGCTCCCGTCCCGCGTGCCATTTCCGCTGCGCCCTTTCGCCAGGCTGATCTCAAAAGGCGTCCAGCACAGCCTGATCAACCCGGAAGTCGCCAGACACACGCATTACTGGGAACAAAGCCTCACCACCGACGAATGGTTCGCCGGCCCGGAATTCACCGCCGCGGACATTCAGATGAGCTTCCCGCTCGAAGCCGCCGCCGCCCGGTCAGAAGAGGTAAAAAAACTGCCGCACGTCATCGCCTTTCTGCACCGCATCCACGCCAGACCGGCTTACAGACGCGCCATCGAAAAAGGCGGAACCTACACCTTCGCCGCCGCAGGCGGAACCTGACCCGCCCGCAACGTTCATTTTCCCTCAGTCCGCCCGTCAGCCACCCGGCGCTTTCACGGAACTCCGGTAAAGCGCCCATTCCTCAACGACACGCCCGTCCGGAAGATGACAATATCCCCGGCTCCCGTCCGCTTCCCTGCGGATCTCCAGCGTCCCCCCGATCTTCACGCAATACACCGAAGCCGGGTTTGGCATCCCGATCACTGGAGATGACTTCCCGCCCGATGCAGGCCCCGACCCGGCCGCATCCCCCGCACAGGCGGGCAAAAACAGACAAACCATACCCGTAACCACCAATTTTTTGATCATCCCGGTCTCCATATCCTCACTCCCCGATACCACGAGACCGGTATCTGCCCGCATCCCCCGTCCACGTCAAAAACTGCCTGTCCGCAATCCGGACGTTCATCTCGTGCCTGTTTTTCACACACTCTGTCATAATCAGGAAATTTCCCCCGGAATCCCGCCCGGAGGCGCATGACAGCCCGATCAGCAACACCAGCACCGCAGCCCATCTCTGACCCGGTCCCACCAGAAGAACCACCCCGCTTCAATCCAACCTTTTCAGCACAGCAGAAATCCGGAATAAATCCCCACCATCTCATCCCGCATCAAAACAGTACCGGGACCGGGTACCGGCACGATCTTTTCAGAAAAGCGCCAGTGCCCGCAACGCAGAACTCTCACCCGCGCCACAACGGAAGCCGGTATCGGAAAACGGCCCGTCTGCCTTACCGACCCCGCCGATATCAGGACCAGCCGGCAGAAGCGAGGCGATCCGGAATCAGCAAGCGCCATACAGGATAAAACCCGATCAGCCGCGCCACCGTTCCACTATCCGTGCGCCACCTCATGGCGATCGGATTAAATAAATAACACATAAATAATATGCACGAATGTATGAGATCCGCGTTATTATCTGCGAGCCGGGATTCAGAACCGGAGGCCGGATCCCGCGCCATAAACGTCTTATGTCATATCAGCGGAGATTATCATGTCCGACACAATGACAACCAACGTCAGAGAAACCACAGCCCTGATCGCTTCCGACAGGGTCGAAGGTACAGCCGTCTATTCCCGCTCCGGAGAACGACTGGGAACCATCGCTAACTTCATGGTCGACAAACAGCAGGGTCACGTCGCCTACGCCGTCATGAGCTTCGGAGGTTTTCTCGGCATGGGAAACAAATACCATCCGCTTCCATGGGAAACGCTGACCTACGATCCGACACGCGGCGGTTACGTCGTCGATCTCACGCCCGAACAACTGCAGCACTCTCCGTCCTACGCAGCTGACGATGTCCCCGACTGGGCAAATCCCAGCTACAGCGCAGGAATAAACGATTACTACAGCCGGACGCCGCCGATCTGAGCGCCCCCTCCTGAGCGCTCCGGCACGGACGGAACAGGAATCCGGACTGCCTTCCGGCAGAACCCCGCCCGCCCGAACGCCCCGTCCCATGGCAGAATTCTGCTGCGGGACGGGGCATTTTTTTCGCGTTTATAGACTTTGCAAATACAGCCGAGGTCGCTTCTCAGAGCTTTGCCGCGAACCCCACAAAGGGACGGGGTCCCTTTGATCCCGGTTTATTAATTAAAATGGGACGAAGGGGGTCCAGACCCCTTCCAGGGGCGGGGCAAAGCCCTCCTCTGTCTCCTTTTTGCAAAAGACATAAACACCATTTTTTGCCCGCTATTCCCGCCGGCACAATCCGCTCAGTCGGTCAGCACCAGCCGCGCAACCTGTCCCCGCCGCACCAGCACCACCGCATTCTGCCGGAACAGCCGCGCCAGCCGCTTCCCCCGCGCCAGCGGCAGCCACGTCGCCACCAGCGGCTCTCCCCATCGCCCGAGCCGTCCTTCGCCACCGACATACGGAACGCCCCGCAGCCGCTCATAAAGCCGCGCCATCATCCGCGCATTCCATCCGTCCGGATAACGCCGTCCGCCCGGATTGCACGCGCTGACAAACACAATATCCCCGCGTCCGGCCACCCCCGAAACACGACGCCCGATCCGTACGTCCAGCCCGCCCGCGCGATACGCACTCAGCCGGTAAGCCCGCAGAACCTTCGGCGTCACCGGTAAAACTCCGGACAACGTCTCCGGCAGAACCTCCGGCAGAACCCGGGCCGACATCAGTTCTGCTCGTCCGGCTCCTCGCCAAACCGCGAGTTCCGATGCACCCATACCGACATCAGCAGCCCGAAGCCCAGCATCACATTCAGCATCGCCGACCCGCCATAAGACACCAGCGGCAGCGGCACACCCCCCACCGGAATGGCCCCCATCACCATCGACAGATTGACCAGACAGTAGAGAAAGAAATTCACCGAAATCCCCAGCGCCAGAAGCCGCCCGAACCGGTTGCGGCTGCGGATCGCCATCATCATCCCGCCCAGGATCAGCACCAGCAGCAGCCCGATCACCGCCGCCCCGCCAACATAGCCCCACTCCTCGGCAATGGTCGTGAAGATGAAGTCCGTCTGCTTCTCCGGCAGAAAGTTCAGCTGTCCCTGCGTCCCGTGCAGATAACCCTGTCCCCACATCCCGCCAGAACCCAGCGCGATCTTCGACTGAATGATGTTATACCCCGCTCCAAGCGGATCGCTTTCCGGATGCAGAAAGGTCGTAATCCGCGCCTTCTGGTAATCATGCAGGTGCCCGTAAGCAATCTTCGCCAGCATCGGCACCGGCAGCGCCAGCAGCGCAATCAGCCAGAGCCGCATCCCCGCCGCGAAGAAAACCGAAGCCCCGATCCCGCCGATAATCACCGCTGTCCCGAGATTGGGCTCCTTCAGCACCAGCGCCACCGGCACCAGAACCATCACCGCCGGCGGAATCAGCCAGAGCGGATTCCTCATCCGCGCATAAGACACACGCGAAAACCATGTCGCCAGCATCAGCGCCAGCGCCACCTTGGCGTATTCCGAGGGCTGAACCTGCGTCCCCCCGATCATGATCCAGCGTTCCGCGCCCTTGCCGACATGCCCCGCCCGCAGCACCACCACCAGCAACGCCAGCGACACCACGTAAAGCGGCACCGCAATCCGGACCAGAACCTTCGGCGGCAGCATCGCCACCGTGATCATCATGACCAGACCGAAGCCGAACCGCATCGCCTGCGGCCCGGCAAACGGTTTCGCCGACCCGCCCCCCGCCGAATACAGCGCGACATACCCAACCCCGGCCAGCCCGCAGATCAGCAGCACATACAGCCAGCTCACCCGCCACAGCTTCGACAGGATCCGGAAACTCGGCTCGGCCCGCAGCAGCCGCTTGCGGAAACGCCTCAACGGCTTGCGCGAGTCCAATGCCAGTCCCCCCATTCAGAAAATCCCGTCCCTCAAACCCTGCGGTAATCAGACCCTGCCGTCTTCCGGACCTCTGCCCCGAAGATCGTCCAGAAGACTGGCAAGAACACCGGCAAAGAGCCGCAATCCCTTTCGCCCGTTTTATTAAGACGTTTATGTCTTTTGCAAACAGGAGACAAAACAGGGCTCTGCCTTTCCCCCGTTTATTTTAACAGGGCGGGATCAAAGGAACTGTGTCCCCTTGCAGGGTTCGGGCTAAAGCCACCTCGCCTGTATCCGCAAAGTACACAACGTCTTTATTCACACGGAAGAGCCAAAGAGGTCGCCACGCCTCTTTCCAGGCGCAGGGCAGCCTCCCGTCTATATCCCCGGAGCCATCTCCGCATCCGCCACCGTCTGTCCCGGCAGCGTCCGGTGATTGACCGGATCGCGTAGCAGCGTGTCCGTCATAATATCCCGCGCCAGCGGCGCCGCCACATCCGCGCCGGCATTGCCATGCTCGATCACCAGCGACACCGCATAACGCGGCGCATCATAGGGCGCGAAACAGATAAACAGCGCATGCGGCCGGTATTCCCATGGCAGCTCGGCCGAATTGAAATGCCCGCTCTCACGCATCGCCCGCGAAACACGCCGGACCTGCGCCGACCCCGTCTTGCCCGCCATCTGCACATCCGGAATGGTCAGACGCGCCTTGGGCGCCGTCCCGTGCTGCTCATTCACCACCGCGAACATTCCCTCGCGGATCGCCTGAAAATATTTCGCTTCCATCGCCATCTCAGGCCAGTGCTGCGGATCGACCTGACCGCCGATATCGCCGTTCACCGCCCGCACCAGATGCGGCTGAACCGCGCGCCCGGTCGCAATGCGGGCGGTATAGGTCGCCAGTTGCAACGGCGTCACCTGCACGAAACCCTGTCCGATGCCGCTCACCACCGTGTCACCACCATTCCAGTGATGCTTATGCTTTTGCCGCCATTCCGGCGTCGGAATCAGCCCGGGCCGCTGATGCGGCAGCTCGATCCCCAGTTCGGTCCCAAGCCCCAGCGCGTGCGCCGTCCCGGCGATCGTGTCCATCCCGATCCGGTGCGCAACCTCGTAGAAATAAACGTCACAGGAATATTTCAGCGCCAGATGCAGATCGATCGAGCCATGCCCGTGCTTCGCCCAGCAATGGAACCGCGCCCCGCCCATATCGAAATGACCCGGACAGAAAAACCGGTCCGTCGGCGTGATCGCCCCGCTGCTCAGCGCCGCCATCGCCACCGCCGGTTTGAACGTCGAGCCCGGCGGATAAACACCCGCCACCGTCTTGTCGATCAGCGGCGTCCGCTGGTCGTTCGTCCATTCCGCCCACTGCGCCTTACTGACGCCGCTGTCGAACAGCGACGGATCGAAGGACGGCGTGCTGCACATCGCCAGCACCTCGCCGTTGCGGCAGTCCATCACCACCGCCGAGGCCGCCATATCCCCGATCCGGTTCTGAATCGTCTGCTGCAGCCCGACATCGAGCGTCAGCCCGACCTCATCCCCCGGCGTGCCCTCCTGCCGGTCCAGCTCCGCCATCACCCGCCCGACGGAGTTGACCTCCATCTCCACCGATCCGGCCTGCCCGCGTAGCAGCGCATCCTGACTCTGCTCGATCCCCGCGCGCCCGATCCGCATTCCCGGCAACGCCAGCAGCGTCGATTTCGCCACATCCTGCTCGTTCGAGGGCGCCACATACCCTACCGAATGCGCCAGCAGCGGCCCGAACGGATAGGACCGCGTCGTGCCCACATCGATCAGAACGCCAGGCAGGGAAGGGGAATTCAGCTCGATCCGCGCCATCTCATCCCAGGACAGAAACTCACGCAGCATCACCGGCACGAATTTCCGCTTGTGCCGAATCTCACGCCCCAGCCGTGACTGATCCCGCTCATCCAGCGGCACCAGCGCCGAGAAACGGTCGATCGTGCCCTGCACGTCCGTCGTCTCTTCCGGCAGCAGCAGCGCGCGCCAGTTCGTCCTGTTCGCCGCCACTACCACGCCGAACCGGTCGACAATCAGCCCGCGCGGCGGCGCCAGCAGCCGTTTGCTCGTCCGGTTCCGGTCCGCCAGCTTCGCAAAATGATCGCCATCGCTGATCTGCAGATCATACAGACGCTTCCCCAGCGTTCCCAGCGCCGCCGTCTGCGCCACCATCAGAAGCAGCGCCCGCCGCGTGAACACGCCACGACCGGGGTCCTTCTGCTCCTTCTCCGGCATCAGCCGCCGGATCTTCTCCTTTTTACGCCGGAACATCATCAGCCGCGCATCCCCGCCCGCGGCCTGTCCCGCCATCCCGACGCCACAACGCCCGGACGCGCCCCGGCCATCATACGCGCCGCCATATTACGCCCGGCCACAACGCGCACACTCATGATACGCCCGATCACGCCACGTCCCGCCCCGACAGGTCCGCCCACGATACGCCCGCTCATGCCTGAGGCTCCGGATTCCAGACCCGCCTGTGCAGCCAGCTTCCGGCCGCCGCCATCGGCGGATAAATCCCCACCGCCAGAAGCGTCTCGAACACCGCCGGCGCCGTGGGCATCGCATTCAGCGACAACACCGAAATCAGCAGCCAGAGCAGCCAGCACGCCGCCGCCGCGAGCACCGAAAAAACCACCCAGATCGCCAGAAAACTCAGTCCCATCAGCCCAAACCGCGTATGCACCGCAATCCCGTGCAGAAGCAGCAGCACAAACGCATCCACCCCGAGCGGCGCAAACCCGATCAGATCCATCAGCAGACCAATCAGAAACACCACCGGAGCGGACATCGAAGCCGGCCGCCACACGGACCAGAAAAACACCGACGACATCACCAGCCCCGGCAACAGCGCCGTCGCGCCCGGAATACCGCTCGGAGCCGCCAGGATCACAATCATCAGCGCCGTCACCCCGCCAGGCAGAAGACGACGCGCCAGCCGGTCCAGCCGCTGCGCCAGCGCAGGACCGGAAGACTGGTCCGGATGCCAGTGGGAATAGGGATCGACAGACATCAGCGCACTCTCTCACCCACGCCCCGGACGAGCCTGATTCACAGCGGGAGCCGCGCTGCCGTCACCAGCCGGCACCGATGCCCCGGCCCCGTTCTGACGCTGCCTCCCGTCGTCGCCATCCCCCGATCCTGTCGCCGCCCCCGTCGCCGATCCTGTCTCCGGCTCAGTGCCGGTCCCACTTTCCCACCCGTTCGCCTGTCCGTCCGCAGCCGCCGGCCCCTCCGTCGTCACACCGTTTTCACCGTCCGGCCCGTCCACAGGCCCGGCCGCCGAAGACCGCGCCGCACCGGCCGCCGCGCGCCCGCTGAGCCCGTCCACAACACCACCCAGCGTCATTCCGTCCATCGGATTATCCTGCCCCGTGGCCGCGCCCCGCTGGCGAAGCGGCGCCACAGGCACCCGGCCCGGCGCGTCCGGCGAATCGATCGTTCCGGAATCGAAGTCGAACACCCGCAGGATCGTCAGATGATCCAGCCGCGCATAAGGAGCCACCACCGGCGTCGAGGCCCGGATATAATGCACCGTACCCACCGGCAGCCCCGCTGGCAGAAGTTCGGCCTGCCCCGATGTCACCACACGCTCGCCCTCGATCGGATGATTGTCCTGCGCATAATACATCAGACGCGGCATCGTGGAATTGTCGCCGGCCATAATCGCCGTGCCATGACTCGTTTCAAGAGTGACCGGAATCCGGCTCGCCACATCGTCGATCAGCAGAATCCGCGCCGAATGACCGCCTGTTTCCGTCACCCGCCCGACAAACCCGTCCGCCGCCAGCGCGACATTGCCCACCCGAACCCCGCTCTGCGGCCCGGCCCCGATCAGCACCGCATGCGAATACAGCCCGCCCGCGTCCCCCACGACCCGCCCGGTCACGAAAGACGGCACCGGATCGGGCATCCAGTGCAGATTGGTCTTGAGAGTCTGATTTTCCTCGGTCAGCGACACCGCCACGTCGTACCAGCCGCGCAGCGTCTCGTTCTCCGTCCGCAGCCGCGCATTCTCCTGCGCCAGATGCCCGATCCCCCGCAGCTCCGACAGCGCCGCGGAAAGCTGCTCGCCCGGCTCCGCAATCACCGCCCAGACCGGCGACAGCACATCCGCGACGGCCATGCGCGCCGCATTCGTCAGACGCTGGTTCGCCCACCCGAGCAGAATCATCGCCATCGAAAGCAGCAGCATCACCGGCAGCCAGACCCGCTCCAGCGCCTGCCTGATCTGAATTGAAACAGGAATCACGCCATCCGCCCCTCAGCGGAACAGCCACAGAGATTATGAACCGGTCCGGCAGGGAAATGCGCCGGAAAGGGCAGGGGAGGACGATCCACCGCGGATGGACGTCCCCCGGCCAGACACCGGATAATGAAAGAGCGGCCAGCGCGATACCGGCCAGCCAGCCCTTTCCCGGATGGACACCAGCCAGATACCGGCCCGGAATCGGCGGCCCGCCAGGCCGCTCGTCTCATTCCGGGGCCCTGGCCCATCCTCATGACGTCATCCTTAAAACGGGGAATCCACGTCCCGCCGGAACCCCCCGCAGCTCCGGCTATGCCGCCCTCATACCCATGCCCCGGAAGTCAGGCAAAACGCCCCGGAGAAAAAATTACCGGACAAAAAGTCTCAGGCGGAAACCACCCGCATTGTGCCAAAGGATTTCAGAGAATGCATTGATTCTTTTCATTAATACATCGTTGTCAGCACGTCGCGCAGCCGCTTCATCTCCTCAAGCGCCCGCCCCGTGCCCAGCGCCACGCAGGACAGCGGATCTTCCGCAATCGTCACCGGCAGCTGCGTCGCATAACGCAGCGCCTCATCCAGACGATACAGCAGCGCCCCGCCACCCGTCAGCACGATTCCCTTATCGACAATATCCGCCGCCAGTTCCGGCGGCGTGTTCTCCAGCGTCGTCTTCACCGCCTCGATGATCTGCGAAATCGGCTCAGCCAGACTCTCGGCAATCTGCGCCTGCGAGGCCACGATCTCCCGCGGCGCTCCCGTGATCAGATCGCGCCCCTTCACATTCTGCAGCGGACCCGGATCGTTCGGATCATCCGGCAGCATCGCCGATCCCAGGGAAATCTTGATCCGCTCGGCCGAACTCTCGCCAATCAGCAGATTATGCATCCGGCGGATGTAGGAGATGATCGCCTCATCCATCTTGTCGCCGCCAACCCGCACCGACCGCGCATAAACAATACCGCCCAGCGAGATCACCGCAACCTCGGTCGTGCCGCCGCCGATATCGACAACCATGCTGCCCGAAGGCTCCGTCACCGGCAGCCCGGCCCCGATCGCCGCCGCCATCGGCTCCTCGATCAGAAACACCCGCCGTGCCCCGGCGCTCTCCGCACTCTCCTGAATCGCCCGCCGCTCAACCGCCGTGGAACCGGAGGGAACACAGATGATCACCTGCGGACTCGCAAACGCCCGCCGGTTATGCACGCGGCGGATGAAGTGCTTGATCATCTCTTCCGCGACTTCGAAATCAGCGATCACACCATCGCGCATCGGACGGATGGCCGTGATGTTGCCAGGCGTCCGCCCGACCATCTGCTTCGCTTCCTCGCCAACCGCAAGAACCTGCTTCTTGCCGCGTGACTCCGCAATCGCAACGACGGACGGCTCATTCAGAACGATGCCACGTCCCTTGACATAGACCAGCGTATTGGCGGTGCCGAGGTCGATTGCCATGTCAGCCGACATGAGACCCAGCAGGCGAGAGAACATCCACAACTCCTGGCCAGCTTAAAAGAACGTGCCCGAAAATACGGGACAAAAAACACGGCACGAAAACAGGTGAAAATAGACACGCCCGCCGCACGCCCGGACCGGCCATGGTCAGCGGACACCGCAACAGCCGCGCGACCTGCCGCCCGAATGCTGGACCGACGGCTTACCGATGCAGCCCCCCGACCGCAAGGCCCATGAATGAGAAACGGCATCCCGCCATCCCTCCACGCCTCTCCGTACCCGCAGCCATGCGCCCGGAGCGGGGACATCGCGTTACCCATGTCACCAGAACTCAGCTCCGGCACAGGATAACGTCATCCCGTTAAGGATTTCAGAATGGGCTGACCCCCGGCGAGTCCCGCACCACCGCTCCGGCGAAACGCCCGGTTTCCACCTTCGGCAGCGAACCGCCCTCCGGCAAATCCACCTTCCGGCTCTCCGATGTTTAAAAAACCGGAACTGACATCAGACGTTTAACAGATGCGCGCTCAGAGAAAGCCGCCCCGCCCGTCAGCCGCCGTAACCCTCCGGGACATTCCGGCCAGAGTCGCAGGTAACCAGAGTCGCAGGTCATGCAGGTCGCAAACGACACGGGTGAGGATCACAAGACAGGGCTACTGATTATGAACAGGACGTTACACACTCCCCGCAGGCGCACCGGTTCGCGCACCATGCTGGCCATCGGACTTCTTTCAGCCTCGCTGCTCGCCGGATGCGGCAATCCCTATAACCCCGGCGCCCGCGCCGGATCAGGCGCTCTCATCGGCGCGGGCGGAGGGGCCGCCATCGGCGCCATAGCAGGCGGCGGAGGTGGTGCCGCCATCGGCGCTCTCGCCGGCGGCGCAACCGGCGCCGCCGTCGGTGCCGCAACAACCCCGACCCCGCGCAGCAGAACCAGAAACGGCTACTGACATCATCCGGCAACCCTGCTCCGGCAGCTTCACCCCGCAGGCCTGTCTCCTGTGACTCAGGCCCCGGAACAGGTCCGAACTCAGAAGATATCCGGTCCCGGAAACAGCAGCAGAAGGACGTTACCGCACCGTTACCCATGCGGACATGATTCCGCCACGACCCCGTGGCCATAAATTCCGCAGGTGCTCTCCCGGCAGAGCAGGCAGGGCACCATATCAGTATCAGGACCTGTTCATCCGGACAGGCCAGGATATAGCGGAACGAAGGGGACTGTACGCCGCCCGGTCCGGGTGGCGCCAGTTCCAGTCGACGAAAGACCTGAACACGGTGACCCTATGAAGATCTCGCCCCGCCACACCTCTTCCATTGCCGCTCTGGGGCTCCTGACGCTCCTCACCGGTTGCGGCGACCCCTATAATCCCGGCACCCGCGCCGGAAGCGGCGCCCTGATCGGCGGCGGAACCGGGGCCGCGATCGGTGCCCTCGCCGGTGGCGGACGCGGCGCGGCAATCGGTGCCCTCGCCGGCGGTCTCCTCGGCGCCGGCACCGGCGCACTGACCACACCGAACCGTCCCGCCCAGCAGGGCTATAACGGTTACCCGCAGGGAAATTACTACCAGGGCAACTACCCACAGGGAAATTATCCGCAACAGGCCTATCCGCAGCAGGCATACCCCCAGCAGCAGGCCTACCCGCAGGGTCAGCCCGTCTGCACCCAGCAGGGCCAGACGAACTGTTACCCGCCCGGCTATTACCAGCAGGGTAACTATTACCCGCAGCAGCGGCAGGGCTACTGACCGGACCCGCTGACACAGGACTGCCGATCAGCAGGTGTGCCGACTAAGGGGCTTGCCAGCCACCAGGCCGCCGGTCCGGACCCGGGAACCAACCCGAACCTCCGGCCCGGCACACCCGGCAACGCCAGTTCCCGATCGCTCAGCCTCACCACTCCGGCACACCTCTCCGGGGTCCGGAGCCTACCCGGAACACACCCCTGTGGCCCGTCACACGCCCAGGCGTTTCCGTTTGCCTCTCCCCGCCTTTTCCGCTAAAAAGCCCGCCTTCGCGCCGGCACCCCTGGAGGCCGGCGTGCATCCGTATTTCAGGAGTTAAACGTGGCTAAAATCACTTCGATCGAAGCGTCACTGCGCGCGAAGGCTGGTAAGGGGGCAGCGCGCGCAACCCGACGCAGCGGACTCGTGCCGGGCGTCGTCTACGGCGCCGGTAAGGACGCAACCCTCATCGCCCTCGACCCGCGCATCATCCACCGCGGCCTGCAGCAGGCCGGCTGGCGTTCGCGCGTCTATGAGATCAAGGCAGAAGGCGTCACCGAGCGCGCCCTGATCCGCGACCTGCAGTTCCACCCCGTCAGCGACGCGCCGATCCATATCGACTTCCAGCGTCTGAAGGCCGGCGAGAAGGTCCATCTCGAAATCTCCGTGCATGTGACGGGCGAAGACGATGCACCGGGAATCAAGCGCGGCGGCGTCCTGAACGTCGTGCGTCACACGATCGAAGTCACGGCCGATCCGGAGAAAATTCCGGAATTCTTCACCGCCGACGTCTCCGCTCTGGACATCCACGACAATGTCCGCTGGGAAGACCTGAAGGGCACAGAAAACGTGACCCCGGTTCTGCAAATACCGAACTTTGTTGTCGCGACCGTCGCGCCGCCGACCGTCGATGTCGAGACGACAGAGACGACCGACGAAGCCATCGAAGCGGCCGCCGCAGAGAAGTAAGAAGGAGGCCCGGCAGTCCGGGGCGCTCCGGTAACGCCGGAGCCTCCGGCCTGTGGGACAGACAGCCATGCAACCGGCGATCCAGCTCTGGGCCGGCCTCGGAAACCCCGAGCCGTCCATGAGCCGCCAGCGTCACAATATCGGTTTCATGGCGGTCGACGCCATCGCACACCGCCACGGCTTCTCGCCGTGGCGGAAGCGCTTCCGTGGTGAAGTCGCGGAAGGGCGTCTTGGCAGTACGAAGATCCTGCTGCTAAAGCCAATGACGTATATGAACGCTTCCGGCGACTCCATCCGCGAAGCCGCGACGTTCTACAAAATCCCCCCCGACGCCATTACCATCTTTCACGATGAGCTCGACCTCGCGCCTGGCAAGGTCCGCGTGAAGAAAGGCGGAGGCGCCGCCGGTCATAACGGCCTGCGCTCGACCGACCGCCAGCTCGGCACGCCCGATTACTGGCGCGTCCGCGTCGGCATCGGTCATCCCGGCTCGAAAGAACGCGTCCACGGCTGGGTGCTGGGAGACTTCGCCAAAGCTGACCAGCCCTGGCTCGAAGATCTCCTCGCCGCCGTCTCCGACGCCGCGCCACTGCTGGCAGCGCAGACACCGGAAGCGTTCATGTCTAAAGTCGCGCTGCTCACCGCCGGCAGCCAGCCGGAACCACCGAAATCAGGCCGCAGTAACGGCCAGAAAACGAACACCAGCAACCAGAACACTGCAGGTCAGACAGGAGTGAAAGACTGATGGGCTTTAACTGCGGCATCGTCGGACTGCCCAATGTCGGCAAATCCACCCTGTTCAACGCGCTGACCGCCACCGCGTCAGCCCAGGCCGCCAATTACCCGTTCTGCACCATCGAGCCGAATGTCGGCCGCGTCGCCGTGCCAGACCCGCGTCTGGACGTGCTGGCCAAAGCCGGCAAGTCGCAGAAGATCGTGCCGACCAGCCTGGAATTCGTCGATATCGCCGGCCTCGTGCGCGGCGCATCGCGCGGGGAGGGGCTCGGTAACCAGTTCCTCGCCAATATCCGCGAGGTCGACGCCATCATCCACGTCCTGCGCTGCTTTGAAGACGACGACATCACCCATGTCGAAGGCGGCGTGGACCCGGTGCGCGACGCCGAGATCATCGAAACCGAACTGATGCTCGCCGATCTCGATTCGCTGGAAAAGCGCATCGTCGCGCTCCAGAAAAAAGCCCGCGGCAATGACCGTGAGGCCCAGGCCCAGGTCGCGCTCATGGAGCCGATGATCGAAGCCCTGCGCGAAGGCAGACCCGCCCGCACCGCCATCCCGGAAGGGCAGGAAGCCGCCGCCGCCCGCCTGCAGCTCATGACCACCAAGCCGGTGCTCTATGTCTGCAACGTCGAGGAAGGCGCCGCCGCCACGGGCAATAAATTCTCCGAAGCCGTGCAGGAGCGCGCCGCGAAGGAAGGCGCCGCCTCCGTCGTCGTCTCCGCCGCCATCGAAGCCGAAGTCAGCCAGCTCGACGCCCCGGACGCGAAGGAATTTCTCGAAGGCCTCGGCCTCGAAGACAGCGGCCTCGACCGCGTCATCGCTGCCGGTTACAAACTGCTCGGCCTGCGCACCTACTTCACTGTCGGCCCCAAAGAGACCCGCGCCTGGACCATCACGGCCGGCACGAAAGCTCCGCAGGCCGCCGCTGTCATCCATAACGACTTCGAACGCGGCTTCATCGCGTGCGAAACAGTGGCATATGACGATTATGTGAAATACAACGGCGAGGCAGGCGCGAAAGAAGCGGGCAGAATGCGTGTCGAAGGCCGCGACTATGTTGTGCAGGACGGAGACGTCCTGCTGTTCCGCTTCAACGTCTGACCGCGCCACATCAGTCAACAGACAACGACACACGAGAAGAGAGGACAGGGGTAACCGAAATGAGCGCCAGCATGCAGGCGGAAGTGACCAGACCCGGCGCGATCGAGGCCATAGCCCGCGCCGCCCGGGTCGCATCCCGGACCCTGGCGCAAAGCCCGACGGCCATCCGCGATAAGGCCCTCTGGGCCGCCGCCGCCGCCCTGCGGGAAACCCAAGATGACATCCTCGCCGCCAATGCAAAGGACCTGGACGCCTTCACCGGCACTCCGGCCTTCCGCGACCGCCTGACCCTGACCCCCGAGCGTATCCAGGCCATGGCGGCCGGGCTGGAGGACATGGCCGATCTCCCCGATCCCGTCGGCCGCATCCTCACCGAATGGTCGCGCCCGAACGGCCTGAAAATCCGCCGCGTCGCCACACCGGTCGGCGTCCTCGGCGTGATCTATGAGAGCCGCCCCAATGTCGGCGCGGACGCCGCAGGCCTGTGTATCAAATCCGGCAACGCCGTCATCCTGCGCGGCGGCTCGGAGAGCTTCCACAGCGCCCGGGCCATCCACGCCGCCATGACCGCCGGCCTGCGCGCCGCGGGCCTGCCCGAGGAAGCCGTCCAGGTCGCTCCCGGCACCGACCGCAAATACGTCGCAGAGATGCTCGCCGCCGCCGGCCTGATCGACCTCATCATCCCCCGTGGCGGCCGCTCCCTCGTCGAGCGCGTGCAGAACGAGGCCCGCGTGCCCGTCCTCGCCCACGCCGAAGGCCTCTGCCACACCTATATCCACGCTGCCGCCGATCCGAAAATGGCCCGCAGCATCATCGCCAACGCCAAGATGCGCCGTCCCGGCATCTGCGGCGCGACCGAGACCCTGCTGATCGACGCCGCCATCGCCCCTTCGCTGCTGCCGCTTATCGTCAGCGATCTGAAGGAACTCGGCTGCGACTTCCGTGCCGACGAGCGCGCCCGTGCCATCGTCCCGGATCTGAAGCCCGCCACTGCGCAGGATTTCGCCACGGAATGGCTGGACGCGACCCTGTCCATCGCCACCGTGGACGGCGTTGATTCTGCCCTGGAGCACATCGCCCGCTACGGCAGCGGCCACACCGAGGCCATCATCACTTCCGATGAGGTCGCGGCCACCCGTTTCCTCAACGGCACGGACAGCGCCGTGGTCATGTGGAACGCCTCCACCCAGTTCTGCGATGGCGGTGAATTCGGCTTCGGCGCGGAAATCGGCATCGCCACCGGCCGCGTCCACGCCCGCGGCCCCGTCGGGCTCGAACAGCTTACAACCTTCCGCTACGAAGTCTTCGGCAGCGGCCAGACGCGTCCCTGAGAAGGGTGAGCGGACGCATCTTGCCGGGCTCTCCCCGAACCCGGCAAGGATCGCCGTGCCCCGCACGTATTCATATATCGTGCACAGCATGCTTTTCCGTATCATACACAGTACGCTTCCACATACCGCGCGCAGAAAGTCTTCCCATGCGATGCACAGCGCGCCCCAGAATGTCGTGCACAGTGCGCCTTCGGACGTCGTGCCTCCGCATCACGCCCCCCACACCCCGTTTCACGAAACAGGCCGGCTTCCGGAACTCTCTGACCTCCGGCGGGTCTCAGGGCAGCACCTTAGGTGTCAGCCCTTGATCCTCTCCGATCCCCCCACCACTGATCCGATCCCCGTCCACGGCGACCGCCGCCACCTGCGGATCGGTCTCCTCGGTGGTTCCTTCAACCCGGCCCATCACGGTCACATCCGCATCGCCCGCAGTGCCGCCCGCGCCCTCGGCCTCGATCAGGTCTGGCTCATGGTCTCGCCCGGCAATCCGCTCAAACCCCGCAGCGGCATGGCGCCACTCACCGAACGCCTCGCCTCCGTCCGCCGCCTCGTCACAGGCCGGACCTTCATCCCCACCACCATCGAATCCCGGCTCGGCACCCGCTACACCATCGACACCATCCACGCCCTGAAAACCCGCTTCCCCAACGCCCGCTTCGTCTGGATCATGGGAACGGATGTCTTCGCCCAGCTTCCCCGCTGGCGCCGCTGGAAAGACGTCGTCAGCGCCATGCCCATCGCCGTCATGCCCCGTCCGGGCAGTAACGCCGCCGCCCTGCGCGGCCAGACAGCCTCTTTTCTGAGACACTGCCGCGTGCCCACGGCAAAAATCCGGCAACTTCCCGAAAAAACCCCGCCCGCCTGGGCTTTTCTTCCAGGCCCTCAGAACGGTATATCGTCAACAGCCCTGCGTAACGCAGCGCAATAAACCTCAAGAGCAGACAGTGCGGGCGACCACCCGGACAGGAGATACGGTCATAGCCAGGAAGCCCCCCTCCGAGACGGAGCCAAAACGCCGCACCGCCAGTGCCGCAGCGTCCGGCACGGCCAAACCCGCAGCAAAAGCGAAAGCGGCCGTTAAACCCGTCGACGCCCGCCTCGCTGAAGCCGCCAAAGCCCCCGGCACACCGCGCAAGAAGGCCGCCGCCGCCGGCCCGGCGAAAGGTACGAAGAAACGCCCCCACGCCCCGGCGGAAGACGTCGATCGTTATGTGAAAATCATCACCGAAAGCATCGACGACGATAAAGGCGAGGACATCGTCGTCATCGACCTGACCGGCCGCGCCTCATTCGCCGACCGCATGATCATCGCCACCGGCCTCGCCGACCGCCAGATCAGCGCCATGGCCCAGCATATCGACCGCAAACTGCGCGACGAAGGCCTGAAACGCATCCTGGTCGAAGGCGCCAACGGTTCCGACTGGGTGCTGATCGACGCCGGCGACATCGTCATCCATCTGTTCAAAGCCGAGGCCCGCGAACTCTACGGCCTGGAACGCATGTGGGGCAGCGATCTCGACGAACCGGACGAGGACATCTCCGTCACCTCGCTCTGAAAAATCTGCTGTTATACTCTCTAAGAAGAGCAGGGCTCACAGCTCTGCACGCAAGGGGCCTCATCCCCTTGCGGCAACCCAGGCCAGAGCATGGGATAAAACTACGGACACACCCCGGCAGGCTGCGCATCCTCTTCACGGATCCCCGCCAGCCCGGCCCGCGCCTTCAGCTCCCGATCCAGAACCGCCGCCGCGTTCATAAAGTCCCGCCGCACCTCCGCCGCAAACGGATTGAGCGCACCAATTGCCTCATAAACCGCCGGCGAATCATACCGCACCATCCCCACCGCCTCGCGGATCAGATCGAAACTCGCCGTCGTCAGCCGCACCGACAGAGCCGGCTCCGACGCCTCCATCCCGACCAGCGCCCGCGCCAGCCAGTGCGTCAGCCCCTGCGTAACCGCCATCTCCCGGTTATGCCCCTCCGGCGAGGTCACAATCACCCGCAGTCCAAGCTCCCGCCGCAGAAACAACGCCAGATGCCCGTAACGTCCCCGGACCGGACACAGTACGATCCGCGCCCCCACCAGCCCGCGCCGCGCACTCTGCGGCCCGAACAGCGGATGCGTGGCGATGATATCCACATGCTCAGGCAGTTCCCGCAGTATCGCCGCCGCCGGCAGAACCTTCACCGAACCAACATCGAGAACCAGCGCCCCCGGCCGCAGCATCGGCGCAATCCGCCGTACCACCTCAGCAACCGATGCCATCGGCACGGCAAAGACGACAATTCTGCAGCCCGCAACCTCCGCAAGCGCCAGAAACTTCGCCCCGACCCGCTCCGCATCCACCTTCCGGCCCGCATCCGGGTCATACACCGCGACCTCATGATACGGACGGACAAGCCCGGCAATCAGTTGCCCGAACGCATCAAACCCGACGACGCCGACCCGACCATCCTCGCGATCCGAAACAGTCATGAAAGTCACAGGAACAAAACCCCGGTAAAGCCACCCGGCCCGGAGGCTTCGTTATTGCAACCGCCTGTCAGGCAGCGGCTGAACACAGATCAGAGATCACACCGCCGTTATGCTGGCAGTGCGTAATACAGTCCGGACAGAAAGAACTGGCTGATCATGCGCGTGCAATTCCCGATTCCGCACGCGCTGGTCAAGCGCTCCTCGTCAAACGCGACTCGGCGTGCCAAAGGCAGAGCGGCCGTCAGTCTTCTGGCGGAAGGTGCGAAAAAGCACTTTTTTAACTTAAAATGTTAATTCCTCTGCTGCAAACACGATCAAATTCATTCATGAGCGGATTGCCGGTCTGTTTCCCGTTTCCTGACCATGCCGTTTGCTACCTTAAACAATTTGTATGGTGCCGATTGCCGGGCGACTTCCGTCCGGACAACTGGCGGCAGACCAAAGCTGGCAAGAAATTTTGCACTTTTTGCTGATCCAAAACTATCGAAATCAAAACCAAGTCCCATCTCGCTGGCCATCTGGATGGCACTCCATAGTAAAAGTGCATTTACACCTCCAACCCCGCAGGCCGGGTCCCGGGCCGATTGCCAGAAATAAGCATATTCCGAGCCCCAGACGATAATAGAGGCTGCAATATTTTTCCCGGATTCATTGCTGGCGATTAGTATCGTCGACTGATTTCTTAATCTTGCAGCATTATATATATTTTCCATAATACGGAAATCATTGGTATTTTTTTCTTCCGGATTATTGATCAGAGACAGTTTTCTGAATTCAGAAAAATCGCCTTCTTCTTTAATACAAACTTTTCGACCCGCTGACCTGATGACATTGCGGGTTTTCTGGTCGCAGTTTTTCCACACATCTTCAATATCGACGCCCTGAGGTACGCGAAATGTAAATAATTCCTCGCAGTTAAAGTCCAGTAATGCGAAACCAAAAACTGTTTCGTCGCCAGGGGGAAGCCGGAGTCTGATACTGTCATGTTCCGGTAATTTCTGAACAAAATCGTCGACAAGATTCCGTATATTCTGCATGCGTTTAAACGGTTTTGAAGGCGGTAGTGACAGGACCGGCCCCAGCGTCCGCGTATAAACAGGCATCCCTATGCAGGTAAACAGAAACCGCTTTTGCCTGAATATTGGCATATGCAATGAAACACTATCACAGTTTTTAACTTCAATAATTTCATAACGCCCATCCGTTGCAGCATCCATCCACCACAACTCCTGAAACGGAGAGGTGTGTATCCGGTTATTTCCTGAGTATTTCGTGTTATCTCTGACCGGGGAGGCTACCAGGCGGTTGTCGTACCATAATCCGGGCGAATTTATTAACATTGTTGCGTCCCGTTAAAAAAGATAAGCTTTTCAGGAAAGTGTATCTTTCTCATATGAAGGTTTAGTAATTCATACCAGAGAAATTACTTATTCGTTCTTTCTGTCTAAAAATTAACATATCATGACATCGGCGCAACATTGGCCAGATCAAACCCCGTAGCCGAAGCGGGGAAACAAGCCGTCTCTGCCGCCAGCCCGACATCCTTCAGGGAGCTAACCGGCCCCGACATCCGGCAGAACAGCATGAGCCACGCCTGTCCCCCTATGAAGAAACCACCAGACAGGAACCCGGCCCCGTCAGATCAGATTCTTCTGCCCCTTCCGTCATGGCCACCCCGTCACACCCGCCTTGCCCGGACGCGCCACCCCGGCCCATACACACGAAAACCGCAGACCAGACAGAATACAGGACCGAACCGATGCGCCTCATCGCCATAGGCCGCATGAAAGACGCCCACGAACGCGCCCTCATCGACCGCTACGTGAAGCGCCTCAGCCCGGCCCTCACCATCACCGAACTCCCCGACGGCAAAGGCTCGCCCGGCGAAATCAAACGCAGGGAAGGGGAGGCGCTGCTGGCCTCCCTCCCGGACCGCGCCTTCGTCGTCGCTCTCGACCTCGCCGGCAAAACCCCGACCAGCGAAGCCTTCGCCGACATGCTCACCGGCTGGCTCGAAACCGGACGCCCGCTCTGCTTCCTCATTGGCGGCGCTGAAGGCCTCGACACCCCTGTCATCACCCGCGCCGACGCCACCCTCTCCCTCGGCAGCCTCACCTGGCCCCACATGCTCGCCCGCATCATGCTCACCGAACAGCTCTACCGCGCCCGCGCCATCGCTAGCGGCCATCCGTACCACCGCGCCGGACGCCCCTGAAAAGACGACGAGAATAACCATGCAGCGGATAGTCTGCAAAGCGTCTGGTCAGCCCGCATCTATACTCAGCACGCATCTTAATAAGAAGTTAATAACACCTGTGCCAAATTTTTCATTCAGCGAATATTTACACACATCATAAGTTACACCTACCATTACCAAGCAAAAAGAGCGGTTCCTGCGCCGGCCGGAGCAGGGGAAGTCCTCTCATCCGGAGTGACGATCATGATAGTGTATGAGGGCGAGGAACTCGTTCTTCACCAGGCTGAAGGCGAAACAGACTACCTCCTCGTCACTTTCTCGGGCGCTTGGGAAACCGCCGATGCCACCCGGACTTTCTTCGCCGAGGAGCCCGCCCGGAAAAACCGGATCAGTTGTCTCGGCGTCACAACAAAGGTGGATTATTACTACATCTCTCCCGAAACGGATCACGTTCTCTCACTGATTCGTGATATCGCCGCAGGGTATTCACGGGTCATTCTTTTCGGCGTCTCGATGGGCGGATACGCCGCTCTGGCCTTCTCGCGCGCTCGGCGCCGACATCGTTTTCGCGGGTGCGCCGAAATGGTCCGTCGATCCGGGAGAATGCGAGATCGACGCCGACACCGTCCGGCGCAACTTCCGCGACGGCATGCAGGGCATGGGCGTCCGTCCGGATCAGGTTCAGGGACAGATCTATGTCGCCTGCGATCCCGCCGACCGCGAAGATGCGTATAATCTGACGAAAATAACCGAATATATCCCGGATATTCACTATATCCCGGTCTTCCACGCCGAACACGTCGTCATGAAAAGCCTGAACGGCTCAGCCGTGTTCGGAGCGCTGATCAGAACACTTCTGACCGGCGATCCCGAACTCCTGCGACGGTTCATCTCAGATGTCAGACGCAAAAACCCGACAAATATCAGAAACAGACTGGCTGTCGGACACGCCCGGCATCCGTTGCTCTGTTATCACATGGTCAACGCCTTTTACGCCAGAGCCGGAGACACGTTCCGGGACCTGCTCGCCGGAGAAGCGCTCATCAGCCTTCTGATCTACAGACTCATCCGGGCCGGATATAACCGGGAAGCCCGCGATCTCTTTGCCAGCGCAACCAGCCTCAGACTCACAGGCCGTCGCGCCACCGCTCCCCGCCACAGCGGCCCCGACGCCCCTCGTCATGTCAAGCCATGCGTTTGTTGTCTCTTACGATATCGCCGGAGCCCGTCTTCACGGCCGTAAATTCATCATCCCGGACAACACGTCCGTTCCCGTTCTGTGCTATGAAACAGCAGGTGAGAAATATGTCACCGTCCTGATCAGCGCTCAGAGATTCTATATCCGGCAGGAAGGCGACCGCTTCCTCCTGACCCTGGATCGCCACGACAAAGGCGTCCTGCGCTTCCTCCAGGTTCCGGCCGACCACCCGAGGGAAAACGGACAGCAGAGCCAGGTCGTCGCCCTGCGGACACCGAACGGCTATGCCTGTTTCCATCCCGATTACAGTAACCACCTGGACTCCCCGAACCTGCTCGACTGGGAACTTCTCGCGCTCTGCCCCCTCGGCCACCCGGACCCTGTACGGACCGCTGGCGTCACCAACGACAACGTCAGAAATGTCGCCGGAACAGTCATCGAAGACTATAAAGAACTGCCCGCCGCGAAGACGAAACGATCATGACATACTGCAAACGGCAGGCAGCGCTGTACAACGCAGATTCATGACCTGAACGAACGCGCATACTGACGCCCGCTTCACGAAAATACTTGCTCCCGAAAACGGAACGGAGCAACGAAGCCAGCACGGTCTGCCGGTAAATACGATAGAAATCATATGCGGCCAGCATGAGGCTGCCAGACAGATCAGCGGACCAGAACGCGTCCGGGGTGCGCTCCCTTGTCTCTGTCAGATAATTACAGAATTATGTCATACTGTGTCCAGATGAATACCGGAAGATATGATCTGATCCATTTATGTATTTTTATCTGTTTTTAATAAAAAAAATATCGACCGGTTTATATTTACACATAATCTGGTAACCACGTAGATGTCACATTAAAGAAACGATCCGTTTCACAGGAAACGCTCCGGCAGGAACGGTGCATAATGTGTCGGAGATCCGGAGAACGGTGATGATCCTTTATGAAGGCGAAGAACTTGTCGTCCACCAAGCCGAAGGGGACACAGACTATCTGCTGGTCACATTCGTCGGCGCCTGGGAGACAGAGCATGCCTGCCGGACATTTCTCGCTGAAACGCCTGTTCGGAAAAACCGGATCAGTTGCCTTGGTATTACCGCAAAGGTCGATTACTGGTATATTTCTCCCGAAACGGATCATGTTCTTTCCCTTATCAGGAATATCGCCGCCGGTTATTCCCGGATCATCCTGTTCGGCATGTCGATGGGCGGTCACGCCGCCATCGCCTTCTCTCGGGCTCTGAACGCGGATGTCGTCTTCACCGGCGCTCCGAAATGGTCGCTGGACCCGGAGGAGTGCGAAATCTGTGAGATGGGGTGGTTGCCGTCCTCCCCGCACGGCATCGCAATGTGCCAGAATGGTCGTTGGAAGAAACGACTGCGCGAAAGGACGGCAGATGAAGGATACAGTGATAG
>NZ_WOTB01000014.1 GCF_011516835.1 Acetobacter musti
GCCGTACAGTTCGATGATGTCGCAGAATTCGCAGCTGAACGGGCATCCGCGCGAGAACTGGATTCCGACATGCAGATACTGGTTCAGTTTCAGCAGATCAAAGCGCGGGAGGGGGCTCAGGGTGACATCCGTTTTGCCCATGGGGGCCTGGAAAACGCCCTGCCTGTCGCCGTTTCGCCATGCGGCGATGAAGTCGCCCATGATCTCCTCGGCTTCTCCGAGGACCTGAAAATTCGCGGCGCTGTAAATGTCCGGGCTGGAGGTGACGTCAGGGCCGCCGGTCACCACCGGCTTTCCGGCTGCGCGACACATGTCGATGATCTGCAGGGCGTCGTTTCGCTGGGGCAGCATTCCGCCGGTCATCACCATGTCGGCCCATGCGACATCGTCTTCCGTCAGGCGTTCGGTGTTGCGGTTGACCAGCCTGACCTCCCAGTGCTTCGGGAGCAGGGCGGCGACGGTGATCAGGCCGAGGGGCGCTGCCGGGTAGCGTGCGCCGGTCAGATCGCAGGTTTCTTTGTAGTTCCAGAACGAACCTGCGTTGAAAAGCGGAAAGATCATCAGGACCTTGCAGCTGTCGGTCATCAGGGAAAAATCCTTTGATAAAACAGCTGATTGCGATCAAAGCGGGGACTGCCCGTTTTTTTCGAAAGCGCGCCGGACCGCGAAAGGGCCTGGTTCAGTTTTTGGGTGTGATATGCCGTGGACGCTCTTGTTTGCCGGCGTCGGGTGCGGATGTCTGAACGGCAGTATCCCGATGAAAGGTCGTCATATGACCCTTCGCGTAAGGGAATAATGGCTTATAGGCTGAATATGCGGGAATGGCGACAGAGCGGCGCCTGAAAGATATGTTCCGATCTGTTTCTGATTGTCAGGAAGCGTACGAATAAGATCCGTACCGTAATTTCTTTGCGAAAAAAGTCGCAGACGCGGGTCTCCGGGGTTCAGTTCAGGTGAATCTCGGCCGGTTCATAAACAGCGTTTTCTTCTGCGATATGTCCTGGATATGTCGTGTCCGGAATATGCGGCGCATCCCGGCAGGAAAGCGGGGAAGGGCGGTATGAAACCGATTTTAGTGGCAATCCGGTGCCGCACCTGGCATCCCTCGTGGAATGAGCGCATCTGTCACCATGAATGGCGCGAATGTGCTGCTGGTCGAGGACGACAGTGGCATTGCCCGCGAGATCTCCGAGGAGCTGGAGAGCCGTCATTTTGTCGTTACGACGGCGGAGACGGGAGATTATGGTCTGGAGCAGGCTTTGTCGGGTGTGCATGACGTTCTGGTTGTGGACAGGATGCTGCCGGGGCTGGACGGGCTGACGCTGATCGAGACGATGCGGGCGCGGAGTATCCGGACGCCGGTGCTGGTGCTGTCGGCGCTGTCTGCTGTTGATGACCGGGTGAGTGGTCTGAAGGCGGGCGGGGACGATTATCTGACCAAGCCGTTCGCGATGGAGGAACTGGTTGCGCGGATTGAGGCGCTGCTGCGGCGTCCGGACGATACGCGGCAGACGGTGCTGCGTGTGGGGCCGCTGATGATGGACCTTATTGACCGGCGGGTGGAGCGGGACGGGCGGGAGATCGATCTGCTGCCGCGCGAGTTCCGGCTGCTGGAGTTTCTCATGCGGCGGCCGGGGCAGGTTCTGACGCGGGCGATGATGCTGGAGGAGGTCTGGAATTACCGGTTCATTCCGCAGACCAATCTGGTGGATGTGCATATTGGCAAGCTGCGGCGGAAGGTGGATGTCGCGGGTGAGCCGGCGCTGATTCACAGTATTCGCGGGGCCGGCTTCACGCTCAGTATTCCGGGCGGTGCGTCCGGTCCGGATGAGACGGACTGATCGCGGTCCGGATGCTGTCATTTCTGCGTGGTGAGCGGTTCGAGCTGTTTCGCACGACGCGTTTTCATCTTGCTGTCGGTTTCGCCATGGCGATTCTGCTGGCCACGTTTCTGCAGTTCTCGCTCATTTACAGTCAGATGACGACGCTGGAATTCCGGCGTTCGGGGCAGCTTTTGCATCGGGAGATGGATTTTCTCGTCTCTCTGCCGCCGGATCATCTGGATTATGTCATTCGCGAGCGGTCGACGGACGATCTGCGGATTGTGATCAATGAGGCCGGAATTTTTACGCCGAACCGGGAGCCGGTGACGGGGGATCTGAAGGAATGGCCGGAAGGTCTGGTCGCGGATGGCGAGCTGCATGCGTCCATGATGATTCCGGAAGAGGGCGCGCCCTATAAGGTGTGGTTTCTGGCCGGTCGTCTTCCTGACGGTCGTTTCCTCGCGCTGGGGCGCAGTATTCACCCGCTTGGCGAGCAGAAGCTGATGCTGCGCCGGGCGTCGCTGACCACCATAGTTCCGATTCTTTTTCTGGCCCTGGTCACCGGGGTCTGGCTCAGCCACCGGGCGCTGGCGCGGGTGAAGGAGATGCATGAGGCGGTGGACCGGATCATGCAGGGCGACATTCACGAGAGGCTTCCGGCCGGACCGGAGCGGGACGATCTTCAGCGGCTTGCGGGCAGCGTCAACCGCATGCTCGACCGGCTTGAGCAGCTGATGCATGACATGCGCGATGTCGGGAACGATATCGCGCACGATCTCCGGACGCCGCTCGCGCGGGTCCGGGCCGGTCTTGAGCGGGTTCTGAGCGGGCCGAACGCCGGGTCTCCGGATGCTCTGCGGACGGCGATCGGGAGTGCGATTGAAAATCTCGACCAGTGTTTCTCGGTCATTACCGCTCTGCTGCGGATGGCGGAGATCGACAATGGCCGGCGCCGGGACGGATTTGCGACGGTCGATCTGGAGGATCTGGCGCGCGACATCATCGATCTTTACGAGCCCATAGCGGAAAGCGAGGATGTCAGTCTTTACGGGTCTGATCCCGTTCCGGCTCCGGGTGTGGCGCGGGAAAGGGCGGAGGCGCCCGTGTCCGGGGTCTCCGCGCCGGGAGTATCTGTGCCGGGGCGGTCGGTGACCGTTCAGGGGGACAGGGATCTGCTGATCGAGATGCTGGCCAATCTGGTGGACAACGCCATCAAGTTCACGCCGTCCGGCGGAAGCGTGAAGGTCGATGTCGGGTTCTGGCAGGATCATCCGGCCATTGCCGTGACGGATACGGGAATCGGGATTGCGCCTCAGGAGCGGGAGGTGGTGCTGACCCGGTTCTGGCGCTCGGATAAGAGCCGTCATATCCGGGGCAGCGGTCTGGGGCTGAGCCTCGTCGCGTCCATTCTGCGGCTGCACAATGCGCGGGTTCTGATCGAGGATGCGCGGCCTGGCGATCCTTCGGGAGGGGCGAGGCTTGTGGCGGTGTTTCCGGTGGCGGGGCAGGGGCGGGAGCCGGTTCGTTCCTGACGGGAGCCGCCCGGTTCTCCTGACGGGATCAGGGGCCGGAGGGTGCGGCGGATTGGCTGACGTGCGCTTCCTGGCGGGTGTTCCTGCCGGAAATCAGGTCCGGGGTTTTGCCCGGAATGCTACCCGGAATTCTGCCCGGAATCCTGCCGGAGATTTTGCCAGAGATCCTGTCCGGCAGTCCGGTCGATAGTCCGGACGGCGATGCGTGACGGGGAGAAACGGGTCTGAACCGGTTGCCGGTTTTGTGGAAAATGACAGTTCCGGGACAGTCTCTTAAAAGGTATTTTATTGGCGACCACGGACATTCGCTGTCAGAAGGTCATCATGTCTGCTGTACCGTGTCTGTCCTGCGTGTGTCCGGGTGAGAGCGTATGAACGAAATTGTCGTTATAGCTCTCAAACGGCCTTACACCTTCGTCGTTCTTTCGATCCTGATCCTGGTTTTTGGTGTCCGGTCGATTCTGTTCACGCCGACGGACGTGTTTCCCAGCATTAAAATTCCGGTTGTCGCGGTGGCGTGGACCTATACGGGTCTGATGCCGGAGGACATGTCGGGGCGTGTCGTTTATTATTACGAGCGCGCACTGACGGCGACGGTCAACAACATTGAGCACATCGAAAGTCAGTCCTATTACGGGCGCGGCATCGTCAAGATTTTCTTCCAGCCGGGGACGGATGCCTCGGCGGCGCAGACGCAGATCACCGCGGTGTCCCAGACGGTCATCAAGCAGATGCCGACGGGGTCCACGCCGCCTCTGGTGCTGACCTATAACGCGTCTTCGGTTCCGGTTCTGACGCTGCAGGTGTCGTCGAACAGCATGACGGCGTCGCAGATTTACGACATGTCGTCGAACCTGATCCGGCCGGCGCTGGTGTCTGTGGCGGGGGCGGCGATTCCGAACCCGTATGGCGGTCAGCCGGGCAACATCATGGTCGATCTCAATCCGACCAAGCTGCTGGCGCACGGGCTGTCGCCGGTGGATGTGTCGGCGGCGCTGAACCGGCAGAACATCGTGCTGCCGGCGGGCGATCAGAAGATCGGCACGATGGACTGGATGGTGCAGTCCAACGCGGCGCCGCGCGACATCGATACGTTCAATGCGATCCCGATCAAGCAGGTCGGCAATTCGGTTGTGTATATGCGCGATGTGGCCTGGGTGCATCCGGGCGGGCCGCCGCAGACCAACCTGGTGCTGGTGAAGGGGCAGCAGGGCGTTCTGATCGTCATCATGAAGAGCGGCGACGCCTCGACGCTGGCGGTCGTGGACGGGGTGAAGCAGCTTCTGCCGGGCATTATCAAGACGCTGCCGCCGGGCGTGGACATCAAGATCGTCAATGACGCCTCGACCTTCGTGAAGGAATCGGTGCGGGACGTTGTGCAGGAGATGGCCACGGCGGCGGTGCTGACCGGGCTTGTGGTGCTGCTGTTCCTGGGGTCCTGGCGGTCGACGGTGATCATCGCGACGTCGATTCCGCTGGCGATGCTCTGCGCGATCATCGGTCTGGGCTGGGCCGGGCAGACGATCAATGTGATGACGCTGGGCGGGCTGGCGCTGGCGGTGGGTATTCTGGTCGATGACGCGACGGTCATGATCGAGAACATCGACGCGCATCTGCATGGCGGCAAGGATCTGGAGGACGCGATCATCGACGCGGCCAACCAGATCGTGGTGGCGACTTTCGTCTCGACGCTGTGTATCTGTATCGTCTGGATGCCGCTGTTCCAGCTGACGGGTGTGGCCGGGTGGCTGTTCATGCCGATGGCCGAGGCGATCATCTTCGCGATGCTGGCCTCCTTCATTCTGTCGCGGACGCTGGTGCCGACGATGGCGAAATACATGCTGGCGGCGCAGGTCGAGGCGGAGCGTTCGGGCGCGGACAAGGAGCCGAAGAATATTTTCGGACGGTTCCAGCGCGGGTTCGAGCATCGGTTCGAGCAGTTCCGCAACGGATATAAGGAATTGCTGGCGGCTCTGATCGGGCTGCGCGGCACGTTCATCGCGGGGTTCCTGGCGGCGGCGGTCGGTTCGCTGGGGCTGCTGTTCTTTGTCGGTCAGGACTTCTTTCCGGAGATCAACTCGAATGCGCTGGCGCTGCATATGCGGGCGCCGCTCGGGACGCGGATCGAGGAGGCGGGCAAGATCTCGCAGCTGGTGAATGACGAGATCAGTCGTCTGCTGCCGGGCCAGGTGGAGTCCATTGTCGATAACTGCGGTCTGCCGTTCAGTCCGCTGAATCAGGCCTTCATTCCGACGCCGACGGTGGGGGCGCAGGACTGCGATCTGACCGTGACGCTGAAGGATGACAATTCGCCGGTGGCGGAGTATCGCGCGACGCTGCGGGCGGGTTTGCAGAAGAAATTTCCGGGCACGCAGATTACGTTCCAGCCGGCGGATCTGACGGCGAAGATTCTGAATTTCGGGGCGCCGGCGCCGATCGACGTGCAGATCGTCGGGCGCAATCTGCATGACAACTTCGCCTTTGCGAACCGGATGGTCGAGAGGCTGCGGCGGGTGCCGGGCATTGCGGATGTGAATGTTCAGGAGCCGATGACAACGCCGACGCTGCTGGTGAACGCGCGCCGGACTTTTGCGCTGGGCACGGGCATTACCGAGGCGAACGTGGCCAACAACATGCTGGTGTCGCTGTCGGGCAGTTCGCAGGTCGGGCAGGTGTACTGGCTCGATCCGGCGACCGGGGTTTCGCATCTGATCGATATTCAGACACCGGCGGAATATCTGCAGACGATGAACGATCTGGAGATCACGCCGGTCGACAAGGGCGACGGCAATCCGAACGGCAACACGGTCCAGCTTCTGGGCGGTCTGAGCAAGATTGTCGAGACGGGCACGCCGGGCGAGGTGGCGCATTACAACATCATGCCAGTCTTCAACATCTACGCGATGAATGAGGGGATCGATCTCGGCACGGTGGCGCGCGAGGTGAAGCGGATCGTGGCGGCGGAGCAGGAGAAGCTGCCGGCCGGGTCGTCGATGACGGTGATCGGGCAGGGCGTGACGATGAACTCGGCCTATGCGCAGCTGATCGGCGGTCTCGCGATGTCGATCATGCTGGTCTACCTGATCATCGTGGTGAATTTTCAGTCCTGGCTTGATCCGTTCATCATCATTACGGCGCTGCCGGGTGCGCTGGGAGGCATTGCGTGGTCGCTGTTCCTGACGCACACGGCGCTGTCGGTTCCGGCGCTGACGGGCGCGATCATGTGCATGGGCACGGCGACGGCGAACTCCATTCTGGTGGTGTCTTTTGCCCGCGACGAGCTGGCGCGGCACGGGGATGTGTTTAAGGCGGCGCTGGATGCCGGGTTCGAGCGTATCCGTCCGGTGCTGATGACGGCGTCCGCGATGATTGTCGGCATGTTGCCGATGTCGATGAGCAACTCGCAGAACGCGCCGCTCGGGCGTGCCGTGATCGGTGGTCTGCTGGTGGCGACGGTTGCGACACTGCTGTTCGTGCCCTGCGTCTTCGCCATGCTGCACGGACGGAAACAGAAACAGAAGACGACGCCTGCGGGTGAGGGAGAAGCGGCATGAGTGGCAGGCAATCGCGCGGCAGGCTTGCGCTCATCATTGTTCTGATTGTCGCGCTGGTTCTGGCGGCCTGGGGGATTTTTCAGCGGCACAGGCATTTTGTGCAGCTGGCTTCCGACACCGCGGAGGCGTCCTATCCGAAGGTGCAGCTGATCAGCCCGTCTCCGGGGCCGACGCACCGGACGCTGGATCTGCCGGCGAATATTTCGGCCTGGTATCTGGCGCCGATTTACGCGCAGGTCTCGGGCTATGTGAAGATGTGGTACAAGGACATCGGCGCGCAGGTTCATGCCGGCGATCTGCTGGCGGAGATCGACACGCCGGGTCTGGACGCGCAGTTCGCCGCGGCGAAGGCCAATCTGGATGTGGCTCTGGCGCGGTACAAGCTGGCGCAGATCACGGCGCGGCGCTGGAAGGCGCTGCAGGGCACGCAGGCGGTTTCCCAGCAGGAAGTGGACGTGCAGGCGGCGAATGCCGAGGCGCAGCAGGCGCAGGTGGAGGCGGCGCGGCATGACATGGAGCGGTTTGCGGCGCTGGAGGGCTTCAAAAAGATCGTGGCGCCGTTCGACGGGGTTGTGACGGCGCGTCTGGCGGATGTGGGCGACTATGTGAATGCGGGCGGTGGCGATGTCAGTTCGCGGGGAAGCGCGACGGAGCTGTTCAGCGTGGCGGATGTTCATGCGATGCGTGTGTTCGTGCCGGTGCCGCAGGATTATGCCGACATCATCACGCCGAAGCTGACGGCGACGCTGCGGGTGCCGCAGTTCCAGGGGCGTGAGTTCCAGGCGCGGTTTCTGGCGACGGCGGCGGCGTTCAACCAGAACACCCGCACGGTGAACACGGAGCTGATGGTGGACAATCCGCGCGGTGAGCTGTGGCCGGATTCCTATGCCACGGTGCATTTCGAGGCGCCGGGCGATCCGGATATTCTGATCCTGCCGGTGAGTGCGCTGATCTTCCGGGCGGACGGGCTGCAGGTGGCGATGGTGGATGGCAGCAACCGGGTGCATCTCGTCACGGTCCGGATTGGCACGATCCTGGGCAAGAACGTTCAGATCCTAGCGGGGGTGAAGCCGACGGACCGGCTGATCAGCAGCCCGTCCGCGGGCCTGCTCGACGGGGATGAGGTGCGTGTCGTGCCGGGGACGCGGGGGTATAACATTCCGTCGGGTCCGGCGCCGGAGAAGGCGGCCGATAAGGAGAGCCATGACGATGTCCGGGCGATGCCGAAGGACGACTCTCCTTCGCCTGAGGCGGGCGCGCGTCAATGAGGGCTGGCTGTACTGCGTCTGACTGTTCTGCGCCTGAAGGTTCTGTGACCAGCGGTTCTGTGTCCGGTGGTTCTGTGTTCGGGGCACGGTCCTTGCGGCGGCGTTTCGGGGGTTTTGCCGCCGCGTTGCTGATGGCGACCGGGCTGGCGGGATGCGACATGGCGCCGGCCTATAAGCCGGTGAAGCTGGTTTATCCGGCGAACTGGGAGGGGCAGGGCGTCATTCGTTACGGGCGGCCGGATGATGGCGCGCCGCGCAGCGACTGGTGGAAGGCGTTTGCCGACCCGCAGCTCGATGCGCTGGAGGAGAAGGCGCTGAAAGCGAATGCGGATCTGCAGGCCTCGGCTGAGGCGTTCATGCAGTCGCGCGATGTGGCGGCGCAGGTGGCGGCGCATCTGTATCCGCAGGTGACGGGCTCGGCGGGCGGCGAGAAATGGAAGGGTTCGGCGCATCGTCTGTGGCGTGGCGCGGGTTCGACGGGTCCGATGTATATGTCGTCCGAGCAGTATTCGGGGGCGGCGACGTGGGAGCCGGATTTCTGGGATGCGATCCGCAACCGGACGCTGATGGCCAAGCAGTCGGCGCAGCAGGCGGCGGCGGATTATGCGGTGGCGCGGCTGAGTCTGACGGCTGAGCTGGCCTGGGACTACATGGCGCTGCGTGGGCTGGATGCGCAGGACGCGGTCTACAAGGATTCGATCCGCTATTATCAGCTGGCGGTTCAGATCACGAAGATGCGGTTGCAGGGGGCGATTTCGGCGGGCATCGACGTGTCGCGCGCCGAGGCGCAGCTTTATGCGACGCAGGCGGCGGAGACGGACATCCGGGCGCGACGCGACGTGATGGAGCATGCGATCGCGGTGCTGGTGAATGTGGCGCCGGCGTCTTTCCATATTGCGCCGCTGCGGGTGGACGATCTGAATTATCCGGATGTGCGGCCGTCGGCGGGTCTGCCTTCGACTCTGCTGGAGCGGCGGCCGGATATTGCGGCGTCCGAGCGGGAGATGGCGCAGGCGAACCGGGCGATCGGCGTGTCGCGGGCGGCGTTTTATCCGCATGTGACGTTCAATGCGATGACCGGGTTTATGGATAACGGCTTCGATCTCGCGTCGCTGTCGAACTCCATGTACAATTTCGGCGCTCAGGCGGTGCTGCCGCTGTTCCAGGGTGGTATTCGCCGGGCGGAGCTGCAGCGGACGTGGTCGCAGTATCGCCGGTCCGAGGATGAGTACCGGTCCACGGTTCTCTCGGCGTTTCAGGAGGTTGAGGACGGTCTGACGAATGTCAGTCGTCTGCGGACCGAGACGGTGCAGCAGGACAGTGCGGTGAAGGCCGCGCTGCACACGCAGACGATGACGATGGAGCTGTATACAGGCGGTCTGACGAACTATCTGGATGTGGTTGTGGCGCAGCAGGCGGCGCTGGTGGCGCGGGTTGCGCTGATGCAGGTGAAGACGCGCGAGCTTCAGGCGAAGGTGACGCTGATCCGGGCGCTGGGCGGCGGGTGGTCGGTGAAGGATCTGCCGGCGTATAAGCAGATCCGTCCGTTCGAGCCTTTGCAGTATGACGGGCTTCGGACGCCGAAGGGTGTGAGCGGGATTTCGGTTTCGACCGATCCGGGGAATGCGAATCTGACGCGGCAGCCGTGAGGGCTGGCGTAATCCGCGGCGGCGGCGCGGGGTGGAAAGCCGTTTTTAAGATCTGACGGGTAAGGCGGGTGATGAGGAGCCTGCCCCGCCCATGACGATTTCAGCGACGACTTCTGCGACGATTTCAGCGACGATTCCTGCGACGAATTCGGTGACGATTCCGGTTGCTGACACGGATGAAGCCGCGCTGGATGCGATGCTTGCGCGTTGCCGTGTTCTGGAGCAGCGGCATGATTTCATGGCGATCCGCTGTGAGACGCTTCGTTTTCTGGCCCGGCATCCGTCGGAGCCCGCGGCCCTGGCTCTGCTGGCCCGGGCGGAATTCCGGCTTGGCCGGCCGGCATGTGCCCTGGCTCCGCTGCGGCGCTGCTGCAGGCAGTCCGGTCATTTCGTGTTTCGTCTGCTTTATGCGCATTGTCTGAAGAGGCTCGGGCAGACGGAGGCGGCGACGGAGGAGCTGGAGCGGACGGGCCGTGTCATGCCCGCGACGGGGTCTGCGTTTTACACGGCGGGGGTTGCGTTCGAGGGGATCGGGGAGGCTGCCCGGGCCGTTCGTTTTTACCGGCAGAGTCTTGAGCTTGCGCCGGATGTGCCCTGTGTGAGCCATCGGCTCGGCAGGCTTCTGCTCGATGAGGGAGAGGCGGAGACCGCGCTCGGTCTGCTTGCCCGGGCCGTTGCCGCGAAGCCTGACGATGCGCGCTATCATCTCGATTATGGCGTGGCGCTTGAACTGACCGGGCGGCTTGAAGAGTCTCTCCGGGCGGTTGGCGAGGCGATTGCCCTGGCGCCGTCCAGCGCTGAGGCGCTGCATAATCGCAGCCATCTTCTCCTGCTTCTGAACCGGTCGGAGGAGGCTGTGGCGGCCGCGGATCATGCGCTTGCGGTCCGGCCGGCCTTTCCGAAAACGATGTTCACCCGGTCGACGGCGCTGCTCAAGGCGGGGCGGTGGGAGGAGGGATGGCGCGAGTATGAATGGCGCTGGCGGTCCTGTCAGACGCCCCGGACCGATATCCGTGCGCCGCTCTGGCAGGGAGAGGATCTGCGGGGGCGGCATATTCTGCTTCATGCGGAGCAGGGGCTGGGCGATTCCCTCCAGTTCGTGCGCTTCGCTTCTGCTGTCGGCGCGATGGGTGGGCGTGTGACGCTGCATGTGCCGTCTCCGCTTGTGCGGCTGTTCCGGCGGGTGGAGGGGGTGTCGGAGGTTTTCGGGACTCTTCCGCCGGATGCGCGTTTCGATTTCCACTGTCCGCTCGGAAGTCTGCCGCTGCGGTTCGGCATCGGGCCGGAGACGGTTCCGGCTGATCCCTATCTGTCCGTTCCGCCGGATGAGGCGGAGCGGCAGGCGCGTCTGGTCAGGGGACTGGCTGAGCGGGGCGGAGCGGGGCCGGGCGATCTGGTGGCCGGTCTTGTCTGGTCGGGGGCGCCCCGGAAGGACAAGGCCCGGTCTTATGCGCTCGACCGTCGCCGGTCGATCAGGCTTGAGGAACTGGCGCCGCTTTTTTCGGTATCGGGCGTCCGTTTTGTCAGTTTCCAGCTGGATGAGGCGGCCGGGCAGCGGGCCGGAAGCGGGTTGCCGCTTATCGACGTGACGAAGGGGATTTCTGATTTCGCGGATACGGCGGCCCGGCTGACGGGGGTGGATCTGCTGATTACGGTTGATACCTCGATCGCGCATCTGGCCGGGGGGCTCGGGATGCCGGTCTGGACGCTGTCGCGGTTCGACGGGTGCTGGCGCTGGCTGGAGGGCCGCTCCGACACGCCGTGGTATCCGACGATGCGGATTATCCGGCAGGAGCGTCCGGGGGACTGGTCGGGGGCTGTTGCCGGGACGCGGGATCTGCTGGTCCGGGAGGTGGAGCGACGGCAGGCGGGGGTCCGGGAACAGGTTGTTTCCATGTCTGATTGTCCGGTCTGAGCGGGTCTGTGTCTTTCGCGGATCTCCTTTTCTGTCGGGAAGGCTGACGCTTTCCGCTGAAAGGCGTAACAGTTTTTCTTCCGGTGCGACCGTGCAGGGGGGAGGGACATCGTGGGACATAATTATGCTAAGCCGGCCACGGCGGAACAGCGTCTCGGCCGTGTTCTGTCGCGTATTCCGCCTGACTGGGCTGTGTCGGTTGAACGCGAGCCCATGTCCGGGAAGTGGCGTGCCACGGCGCATGCGCCGGGCGAGGCGGGGCAGTGGGCCGGGGATGCTTCGGGCCTGGTCGAGGCTCTGGAAGCCGCGTGGCGGCTCAACCGGGCGCCGGCGGGGTGAGGTGGGTTTGTCTTGGGGGATGCTTCAGGGCTCTGCCCTGAAACCCGCAAAGGGGCGCGGCCCCTTTGATCCCGGTTGTTTAAATAAAAAGGGATGAAAGGGTCTGTGACCCCTTCCGGGTGCAGGGCGGCGCCCTGCGTAGCTTCTGTCTGTAAAATATACGATGCTTTTTCGGCTCAGGGCTCTGCCCTGAGACCCGCAAGGGGACGCGGTCCCTTTGATCCCGGTTTGTTTGATAAAATGAGGCGCAGGAGGCTGTGCTTCCTGCCGGGGGGTGGCGGGGCAGAGTCCCCGTGACAACGTTCTGGGCCGATCAGTGGCCGGGGGCGGGCGTTTGCGACGAAATCAATTGACCGGTCGAGGATGAGAACATAACATGAACAGTTATGAAGCGCACTTTCTCCGAACGACTGGCGATCCTGTCTGACGCGGCGAAATACGATGCCTCCTGTGCGTCCAGCGGCACGGAGAAGCGGACTTCGAAAGGCGGGAAGGGGCTGGGCTCCACTGAGAGCAGCGGCATCTGTCATGCGCATACGCCGGACGGGCGCTGTATTTCGCTGCTCAAGATCCTGATGACGAATTTCTGCATTTATGACTGTGCGTACTGCATCAACCGGATTTCGTCGGGTGTGGAGCGGGCGCGGTTTTCGGTGGAGGATATTGTCTGGCTGACGCTGGAGTTTTACCGGCGCAACTATATCGAGGGGCTGTTTCTGTCGTCCGGGATTATCCGGTCTTCCGATTATACGATGGAGGAGCTGGTGCGGGTCGCGCGGGTGCTGCGGCTGGAGCATGGGTTCCGGGGATATATTCATCTGAAGACCATTCCTGACGCGTCGCCGGATCTGCTGGCGGAGGCGGGACTGTATGCCGACCGGCTTTCGATCAATGTCGAGCTGCCGACGGAGAAGGGTCTGAGTCTGTATGCGCCGGAGAAGAATGCCGCCGGTATTCGCGGCGCCATGGGGCATATTCGCGGCAGGATGGAGGCTGCGGCCGAGAAGGCGCCGTCCGGGCGCAGGCCGCCGCGTTTCGCGCCGGGCGGGCAGAGCACGCAGATGATCGTCGGGGCCGACGAGGCGACGGATCGTGACATTCTGTCCAGCAGCGCCACGCTTTATACCGGTTACCGGCTGCGTCGCGTTTATTATTCCGCTTTCAGTCCGATTCCGGATGCGTCCGCGCGGCTTCCGGTCATCCGGCCGCCGCTGCTGCGGGAGCACCGGCTGTATCAGGCTGACTGGCTTTTCCGTTTTTATGGCTTTGGGTTTCAGGAGATCACGGAGAGCCGGCCTGGCGGGATGCTGGATCTCGACATGGACCCGAAGCTGTCCTGGGCGCTGGATCACCGGGCGCTGTTTCCGGTGGATATCAACCGGGCGGATCGTGAAACGCTGCTGCGTATTCCGGGGATCGGGCCGCGCAGTGTGGCCGCGCTGCTGGCGGCGCGGAAGCATCGCACCGTTCGTCTGGAGGATCTTGAGCGTCTGAAGATCAGCATCCGTAAGGTGCGGCCGTTTATCACGACGCCGGACTGGCGTCCGACCCGGCTGGCGGACCGCAAGGATCTGCGGGCGCTGTTTGCGCCGGCGCCGGCTCAGCTTTCGCTGTTATGACGCGGCTGCATGTCGTGACCCTGCCGGCGGATGCGTCGTTTCAGACATGGCGTGATCATGCGAGGAAGCTTCTGCGGAACGATATTCCGGCGTCGTTCGTCGAATGGCGGGTCCGGTCGGCGCAGGACGATCTGTTTGCGGAGGAGAGTGTGCTTCCGGCTGTGGCGGAGGGCTGTCAGAGGACGGTCCGGCGTGGCTGTGTGAAGCTGCTGCAGCGTATTCTCTGTCACAGTTCGCCGGACCGGTTTGCCCTGGCCTACCGGGTGCTGTGGCGGGCCGGCCGCGCGCCAGGTCTGATCCGGGATGCGGCGGACCCGGACATTGCGGCGGCGAATCATATGGCGCGTCAGGTCCGGCATGATGTGCACCATATGAAATCCTATGTCAGGTTCAGCGAGAAACAGGTTGCGGGCAGTGTTTCGGGCAGTCAGGCGCGTCATTTCGTGTCCTGGTTCGAGCCTGAGCATCATATTCTTGAAATCGTCGCGCCGTTTTTTGCCGGGCGGTTTGCCGACATGAACTGGCTGATCCTGACACCGAAAGGATCTGTCGCCTGGGATGGTGCGGAGGCCGTCGTCACGCGAGAGCCCTGCGCCCGTGAGACGCTGGAGGATGAGACCGGGCATCTCTGGCACACCTATTACCGCTCGGTCTTCAATCCGGCGCGGGTCAAAATGAATGCGATGCGGTCGGGGATGCCCCGGAAGTTCTGGAAGAACCTGCCGGAAACGGGTCTGATTCCGGAGATGCTGGCGGAGGCCGCACGGCGGGGAGCGGGGTGACGGGCGTCGTTGAAGAGCGTCGTTGAAGAGCGCCGTTGAAGAGCGCTGGTGATGGAGTGGGTGTGACGGGAGTGGGCCGGCTCCGGATGACGGGCGCCGGGTGATGGACGGTTGCTGTTGCGGGAACTGGTCCGGGGATTGCGGGCCGGGGGTGAGTGTTCACGGCGGGGGTTTGCCGGGGGTGCATGGCAGGCGGTGGGTGGTGTTTAAGAACTTTTCTGGCATGAAGCTGTTTCTTCAGCGTTCTGTCCGGGATCGGGAGCCTCTGTATGTACCGACGTCAGCTTCTTACCACGATGGCGAGCCTGGCCTCCCTGGAGGCGGTCTCCGCGCGGGCCGGGACGCGGCCCCGGGCGTTTGTCACTGATCCGCAGGTTCCGCTTCCTCCCGGGTCGCCGGACGTTCCGGACCCGAAGCTTGTGCCGGTCGCGAGTGCCGCCCGTGTGTGGAACTGTGTGACCACGACGCCGGACGGGAAGGTTTTCGTCAGTTTTCCGTCCTGTGATCGTCCCGGCATCCAGCTTGCCCGTCTTCTGCCGGGCAGTGTGCTGCGTCCGTTCCCGGATGAGCGGTGGAACGCTTTGCGGGGTCCGTCCTGGACGCCCGCGGATGGTTTTTTCCTGGTCAATGCCATCCGGATCGGGCCAGACGGCAATCTGTGGGTGATCGATGCAGGTGCGCCGGGAATTGGCCAGCCTGCGGTTCCGGGGGCCGCACGTCTGTTCGTGTTCGATCCGGACAGCGGCGCGCTGATCCGCACCTATGATCTGGCTGCCGGGCTGCGGGCCGGGAGCTATGTGGACGATATCCGGTTCAACGGTCCGACGCTCTACGCCACCGATGCGGGGAGCGCGGGGCTTCTGGTGGTGAACATCGCTTCGGGCCGTGTGCGGCGTGTGCTCGATGGTCATCCGCTTCTGAGCGACCGTAAGCCCATGCGTGCCGATGGTCGTCTGTTGCGCAACGATGCGGGCCGGCCGCTGAAGGTTCAGGCGGACCAGCTTGAGGTCACGCCGGACGGGCGGTGGCTTTATGTTCAGCCCTGTTCCGGTCCGCTGGCCCGGATTGCGACGGCGCTGCTCGACGATGAGTCGGCGGGGGCGGAGGCGTTGTCGCGCGGGCTGGTGCCGTGGCTCGACACCGGGACCACGGGCGGGACCGCGATCGATGCGAATGGCGTGCTTTACATGTCCGATGTCAATCGCCGGCGGATTCTCCGGATTACGCCGGACCGGCATGTTTCTGTTTTCCTGACCGATCCGAGGCTGATCTGGTCCGATGCGATGTGGATCGATCATGATCGCCGGCTGTGGATTCCGGTCACGCAGCAGAACCGGACGCACGGGTTTCAGGGCGGCACGCAGTCCGTGATTTATCCGGTCTGGCTTTATGTTGTGACGATCGATGCCGGGCCTTCGCCGCTGGATCATGCCTGAGAGTGACTTCGGGGGTGCGGCTCTGAGAGACTGCCGGTGAGACCTCCGTTTGATGATACAGAAGTTTTTGGTGAAGCTTTTTCCAAAAAGCTTCAGAAGATGCCGCCTTTTTGAAAAAAAGGCGGCACCCGGAAATTTTTTGTTGTTTTTTATCAAAGGCTTGTTGTGGGGTGTTTCCTGAGGCTGTCGCCGGGAGCGCGGCGTGTCCGGGCCATCGCGGCAATGTCACTTTCGCCGTTCTGACCGGCGCGTCATCCTGCCTGTGATTTTCACGGAGCATCCTCATGAGAGCGTCCCGCCGGCCTGAATCCTTTCTTGCTCTGAAGGATTTTGAAAAAGCCGCGCGGCGAATCCTTCCGCGCCCGATCTTCGGTTATGTCGCCGGGGCGGCTGAGGACAATGAATCTCTCAATGCCTGCGCGGCTGCTTTCGCGGATCTCGATCTTGTTCCGCGCGTGCTGATGGACGTGTCGAAACGGTCGCAGCGCACCACGCTTTTTGGCCGGAGCTATGCTGCTCCTTTCGGGATTGCGCCGATGGGGCTGTCCGCCCTCAGTGCGTTTCGTGGCGACATCGTTCAGGCGCAGGCGGCCCGCGACGCTGAGATCCCGATGATTCTCAGCGGCACGGCGCTGATCCGGATGGAGGACGTTATCTCTGCTGCGCCGGGGACGTGGTTTCAGGCCTATCTGCCGGGCGATACCGGGCGTATCGATGCTCTGCTGGACCGGGTTACGGCGGCGGGGTTCGACAGGCTGGTGGTTACTGTTGATATTCCTGTGGCAGGCAATCGTGAGAACAATATCCGCACCGGCTTTTCGACGCCGCTGCGTCCGGGGCTGAGGCTGGCGCTGGACGGGCTGACCCATCCGCGCTGGCTTGTCGATACCTTTGCCCGGACGCTGGCGAAATACGGGATGCCGCATTTTGAGAACTCGTTCGCCGAGCGGGGCGCGCCGATCCTGTCATCGAATGTCATGCGGGATTTTACGGCGCGGGATCATTTCAACTGGGATCATATCCGGCATATTCGCCGGCGCTGGAAAAATCCTCTCATCATCAAAGGGATTCTGCATCCTGCGGATGCGCTGGTGGCGCAGAATACCGGGGTCGACGGGATTATCGTTTCCTGCCATGGCGGCCGTCAGCTTGACGGGGCCATCGCTCCGCTGCGGATTCTGCCTGAGATCAGGGCTGCTGTGACGCTGCCGGTCATGATTGACAGCGGCTTTCGCCGGGGCAGTCATATTCTGAAAGCATTTGCTCTGGGCGCGGATTTTGTCTTTGTCGGTCGTCCGTTCAACTATGCGGCTGTCGTTGCGGGGAAAGCCGGTGTGGCGCATGCGATCGCGCTTCTGAAGGCGGAGGTCGACAGGGATATGGCGATGCTGGGGGTGACGGATTGCGGCGGGATTACGCGGGATCATGTCCGGTTCCGCTGAGGCGGAGGTGTTTCGTGGCGGATGTTTCCGGCGTTTTTTCAGGGCGCTGCCCTGAGACCCGCAAAGGGGCGCGGCCCCTTTGATCCCGGTTGTTTAAATAAAAAGGGGTGAAGGGGTCTGTGACCCCTTCCGGGTGCAGGGCGGAGCCCTGCGCTGTCCTCTGTTTTGCAAAGGACAGTGGTGTTTTCCCGGGGCTTTACCCCTGGAGGCGTTGTTTCTTCAGCCGGCGTGGATGGCGATTGTCCGCTCGGCGGGTTTTACTTCCGGTTTGCGGGGCATGACCACGGTCAGCACGCCGTTTTTCATGCTGGCTGAAATTTTGTCCGCGTCGGCGTCTTCGGGGATTGCGAAGGAATCCTCGAAGGAGGCGAACCAGCGTCCGGCCAGGTGCTGTTTGGTTCCCTCGGGCACTTCCGGGCGTTTCTTTTCGCCGCTGATGGTCAGAAGTCCGTTTGTCGCCGAGAGTTTGACGTCGCTTTCGGCGCAGCCCGGAACCTCGACGGCGATCGTGTAGCCTTTGGCGTCCTCGGTCACGTCGGTGGCGCCGATGCGGCCGGCGGCTTTCTGGGCGTTGCCTGTGGCGGCGGGGTCTTTGAAATCATCGAACAGGCGGACCATCTGGCGCTCCAGCGCCGTGAACGGGTCGGCGACACGGACCATGCCGGCCGGCACGCGTACGATCTGCGGACGTCCGTTATTTCCCTGACTGGTCATGACATTCTCTCCTTCTGCCCGGTCCGGATGCATCGCGCCGCCGCTCCCCGGGCCAGAACGGCGTGCCGTCTCGTATGGTTTTTCCCGGCCGGTCCGGCTGCCGGTTTACACGACCGCTGGTCATGCTGCCGGTCTGGCCGGCCTCCGGTTCGTCTGATGGCAGAACCGTCTGGAAAAACCTTGTATTTTTCGTATCACCCGCTGCTGTGGCGATCTTTGATCTGCGTCAATTTCCGGCGCTCATTTCGGGTGTTCATGACACATCGGCGCACAGAACATAGCTGTTTTTATCAGTTGTTTTCCGAAACGAGTTTATGATGGGCTTCGGAAGCCGGTGTGATGAAACAGATCCCGGGTGTCGTGTACGGGATGCCTTCTTGTGATAAGCTCTGGCGGCCGGAGACCGGTCCTGGAGATTGTTTCAAAAGCCTGCCTGCGAAACCTTCTGTTAATTATAAAAAGTTTTTGGTGAAGCTTTTTTCAAAAAGCTTCAGAGACGCCGCCTTTTTGGAAAAAGGCGGCACCCAAAAACTTTTATTGTTTTTTATCAAAGGTTTATCGTGAGATGCTTATTACGGGCAGTTGAACGGAGACAAAAAGCATAACGTCATCAGTTTGTTATGAGGATTTTTGTCCATTTAAGGCGTTTGAAACGGCTTCTTATCGCTTTTCCGGAAATTGCTGGTCTGTGCTGAACGACGCCGGAGTGACCGGCTTTATTCCGGGTTGGGGAAGGCGGGTACGTCCGGGGTGGGATCAGCCGCGTTTCATGCGAGACGTTGCATGGACAGCGAGGCAGCGTCCCGCCTGGTTATGGCGGATTTTCTTGACTTTATGACACTTAATAATTTAGCACAGTTACGAATACATATTTATATAAAATATGAAACTAAGGATGCGTTTCATGTCCGGTTCTTCCCGGCCTTCAGGCCCTGCCGCCGATCCTGTTGTGGAAGCCGCGACCCGGCAGGTCATGGCTGCGCTTGCGGACCCGGCTTTGCGGCCGGTCGTTCGTACGTTTTTCGATGAGGAGACGTTTACGGCCACGCATGTCGTTCATGATCCGGCGACGATGAAGGCGGCGGTGATCGACAGTGTTCTGAATTATGAGGCGTCGTCGGGGCGCACGAAGCATGGTTCGGCGCAGAAGGTTGTGGATTATGTCCGCGAGACCGGGCTTGAGGTCGAATGGCAGCTTGAGACGCATGCGCATGCCGATCATCTTTCCGCCGCGCCCTGGCTTCAGGAGCAGCTTGGCGGGAAGCTTGCGATCGGCGCCGATATCAGGCGGGTGCAGGATGTGTTCGGGAAGATCTTCAATGCGGGGACCGAATTCGCCCGCGACGGATCGCAGTTCGACCATCTGTTCCAGGACGGCGATACGTTCAGTGTCGGGTCCATTCCTGCGATTGCGCTGCATGTTCCGGGTCATACGCCTGCGGATATGGCTTTTGTGATCGGCGATGCGGCGTTTATCGGCGACACGCTGTTCATGCCGGATTATGGCACGGCGCGCGCCGATTTTCCTGGTGGCGATGCGCGGATGCTGTTCCGTTCGATCCGGCGGCTTCTGTCGCTGCCGGCGGAGACGCGGCTTTTTCTGTGCCATGATTACAAGGCGCCTGGCCGCGATGTCTTTGCGTGGGAGACCACGGTGGGGGCTGAGCGGGCGCATAATGTTCATGTGCATGACGGTGTCGCGGAAGATGATTTCGTGACCATGCGCAGCGCGCGCGACAGAACTCTTTCGCTTCCGTCTCTCATCATGCCATCTGTTCAGGTGAACATGCGGGCTGGTCATCTGCCGGAGCCGGAGGAGAATGGCGTCAGCTATATCAAGGTGCCCGTCAACAGACTTTGAGCCGCGTGATTTTGGTGCGCGGGAGGTCCGGTCGCGCCGGGTTGCGGTGATGCCGTGTTGCGGCGGCCGGGGTCATATGCTTCCGGATCACGTGCTGCCGGGTCGTGGTGGTGCGGGGTCATGGGGGCTCAGGGGGCACGGCGGCCGTGGGTTGCGGCTTCCCTGATCAGAGCGACTTCGTTCCGGTTTTTCCGGCCGGCTTTTCCGGAAAGAACACAGAGAAACAGGCCTGTATCATGAATCTCCGTCAGCTTACCGAGCGTTATTCCGTTACGTCCCAGATCACTGTGGAGGATGTCGCGGAGGCGGCCCGCAGCGGGTTTCGCGCGATTGTCTGCACCCGTCCGGACGGGGAGGAGAAAAATCAGGCATCCGCGGCTGAGATTGAGCGGGCTGCGATTGCGGCCGGGCTGACTTTTGAGGCGGTGCCGTTTCAGTCCGGAACGCTGCCTTCGGAGACCGATATCAGCCGGATGCGGGTCGTTCTGCGGGGTGTGGACGGGCCGGTGCTGGGATATTGCCGTTCCGGCAATCGGGCCGCCATGCTGTGGGCGTTCGCCGAGACGGGCAACATGGCTGAGAGCGACATTCTGGCGGCGGGGCGGAAGATCGGCGTGGATCTTTCTCCGGTCTCCGGGTTTCTGCAGGAGAATGCGGCGCCTGTCGCTGACAGGGCGCCGGGAGCGGCGGTGGGGGAGGCGCCGGGTTCCGTGGTGAATTCTGCGATGGACTCTGCTGCGGGTTCCGCGTCTGGTCCGGTGTCGCGCCCGGCGTCTGACTCTGCGGCGGGTTCTGTGCCGGGGCGGCGTTTCGATGTTGTCGTCATTGGTGGCGGGGCCGGGGGGCTTTCGGCGGCTGCCGGACTTCTGCGTCGCCGGCCGAACCTGTCCGTCGCCATTATCGAGCCTTCCGCGGAGCATTTTTACCAGCCGGGTTTCACGCTTGTCGGGGGCGGTGTTTTTACCGCCAGGCAGACGCGCCGTGCTGAGGCGTCGCTGATGCCGCGCGGGGCGGAATGGATCAGGAGCCGGGTTGAGCGCATCCTTCCGGATGAGGGGCGGGTTGTTGTGGCGGACGGGTCTCCGCTGTCTTACTCGGTGCTGGTGATCGCGGCGGGGATCGTGCTCGACTGGGGCGGGATTCCGGGTCTTGAGGAGACGCTCGGGCGTAATGGCGTCACGTCCAATTATCGTTACGATCTGGCGCCGTACACCTGGCAGCTTGTGCAGGAGCTTTCACGCGGGAGCGCGGTTTTCACGCAGCCGCCGATGCCGATCAAATGCGCCGGGGCGCCGCAGAAGGCGGTATATCTTTCCTGCGATGAGTGGCGTCGCCGGGGTGTGCTGGATGCGATCAGTGTGGAGTTCGACACCTGTACGCCGGCGCTGTTCGGCGTTCCGGCCTTTGTGCCGCCTCTGATGAATTATATCCGGGATTACGGGGTCGATCTGCAGCTTGGTTCGCGTCTTGTCTCTGTGGATGGCGCGCGGAAGATCGCGACGTTCGAGCGTAAGGGCGGGAATGGCCCGGAGCGGGTGGAGCGTGGGTTTGACATGCTGCATGTGGTGCCGCCGCAGGTTGCGCCCGGTTTTGTGCGGGAGAGCGGGATTGCGGATGAGGCCGGCTTTGTGGCTGTCGATCCGGCGACGCTGCGGCATGTCACGTATCGGAACATATATGCGCTGGGGGATGTTGCCGGCACGGCCAATGCGAAGACGGCTGCCGCCGTTCGCAAGCAGGCGCCGGTGGTGGCGCTGAACGTGCTGGCGACGCTTGATGGAAAAGAGCCTGTCTTTGCCTATGACGGGTATGGCGGGTGTCCGCTGACTGTCGAGCGGGGCAAAATCGTGCTCGCTGAATTCGGGTATGGCGGCAGGCTGATGCCGACGCTGCCGAAATGGATTCTCGATGGCACGAAGCCCACGCGTCTGGCCTGGTTCCTCAAGAAGGATGTGATGCCGCGTCTCTACTGGGAGATGCTTCGGGGGCATGAGTTCATGGTGAAGCCGGACAGGGTGGCTGCCTGAGGACGTTTCCGTGCTGTCCCGGTCTGTGCTGTCCCCGGTTGTCCTGCCTGGTCCGTTCTGCCGGCGGATGTTCGGGGTGTGGCCTTTTTCTGTCCGGGCTGTTTGCTGTGACTCCTGACCTGGCGCATATCGCTGCCGAGCTTTTCTCCGGCGTTCTGGTTGGCTTTACCCTGGGGCTGATCGGCGGGGGCGGTTCGATCCTGGCGGTGCCGCTCATGGTGTATGTCGTTGGTGTTCCGGACCCGCATGTCGCCATCGGCACCAGTGCGCTCAGCGTGGCGGTGAATGCGCTGGCGGGGCTGGCGCAGCATGCCCGTTCGGGGAATGTGAAATGGCGGTGCGCGGCGGTTTTTGCGTCCTGCGGTGTGGCGGGGGCGCTGGCGGGGGCCTGGTTCGGGAAGGCGGTTGACGGGCGCAGGCTGCTTTTTCTTTTCGCGCTGCTGATGGTTGGCGTGGGGTTTCTGATGCTGCGGTGCCGGCGCAGTCAGGGGTGTGAGGGCGCGACCTGCAATCGTGGCAATGTGCTGAAGGTGGCCGGAGCGGGGGCGGGGACGGGCGTTCTTTCCGGGTTTTTCGGGATTGGCGGCGGGTTTCTGATTGTGCCGGCGCTGATTGCCACGACCGGCATGCCGATCCTCAATGCGGTGGGGACCTCTCTGGTCGCGGTCGCGGCGTTCGGGCTCAGTACGGCGTTCAGCTATATGCTGTCGGGGTATATCGACTGGGGGCTGGCGGTTCTGTTCATTGCTGGCGGTGTGCTGGGCAGTTATGGCGGGATGCGGGCGGCGTGCCGGATGGCGGGGTCGCGCGGGGCGCTGACGACGGTGTTTTCGGGTGTGATCTTTGTTGTGGCGGCTTACATGATCTGGAAGAGCTTCGGGGCTTTCTGAGGGGTGTCTTCCTGCTGGCGGTGCGTGGTTTCCCGGTGGTGCGGCGTGGCCTGTGAGGCTGAGGCGCGGCTCTGAAATGCCGGAATGCCGGGTCCGGACATATTTGGACATTCCGGAGCAACCGAAGGACAGACAAAGTCGTGTATCGGGGGAGCAGGACGGGTTCTGAGGGCTGCCCTGTATGTTTGATGTGCTGATTGATCTGTTTGCTATTGCCGGTCTGTTCGCGATTGTCATGAGTCTCGCTGACCGCCGGTCGGAGGAATAGGGGTTTTCCGGTTCTGTGACGGGGTCTTCTGGCTGGCTGAGGCGCCTGTGACACACCTGGCGGATTTTTTGCGGCAGGACCCGGCTGGCGGAGCCTTTGTGGATTCGGGGAGAACAAAGCGGGAAACGTGAGGGAAACCCGTGTCCTGCCTGTTGCTGTACGGGTTATCCACAGAGTTATTCCATGAGCTGTCCACGGAATCTGTGGGTAATATGACGGTTGTGTTGCAGTCGGGGTGGGGCGCTGATTCGCGGAAGACTGCCATTTTGAGAGAATCTGGCAGTCAAGAGCAAGAATCTGCTTGCGTTTCCGACAGGGTGCGGAAAGCCGGAGCCGGTAAATCATTCACAGAGATGTGGACCGGTCATGATCGGCTGGAAAGAGTGCTGTCCGGATGAGGGGATTCTGAAATGTGCGGGCCGGTCTGGGGGATTGGCCTGCACGTTTACAGATCGGGATCAAAGGGACCGCGTCCCTTTGCGGGGTGCGGGGCAGAGCCCCGGAAAACCGGGTGAGCGGGAACTGGTGTGGGGCTTCCGGCAGGGTCCGTCAGAAAAACAGATGCACCTTTGAAATTACTGATCTGGTCTGCTGTGAGATGAGGGAGGGCCGATCGTCCCGGAGCATCCCGGACAGAGTGAAGTTCTGTCAGCAAAATTATCTTACTTCCGGTTGCTGCTCAGTTCAGGGCGCGGTTGTCACATTCCTTCGGCGCATTCACCGGGTTGCAGCGTGCGATCAGGCCACCCGGAAAGGCGACGACATAATCGTGCCATGCCGCCGGTTCGAAGGACGGATAATCCGTGCTGATGATCTGTGCACCGCTTGCGAACGCCACATCGCGGCGTGATGTGTCACCGGACCGGGCTTCCATCGTGTTGGCATCCGCTCTCGTCCGCACCAGATAACCCGCTTTCACCAGTTTCGGAATCATCTGAGCAGCGGAGGCATTATCGACAGCGGCGCTGCCATTGCCTTTCTGGCCGACGAAACCTTCATTCACTTCTGTGAAGGCACCGTCCGGATCGCCTGGCTTTGAATTGGTGAAGATCACTCGTCCCCGCAGCGCCGGATGGTTCAGTACATAGCGCGCTGTGTCATGCGGGCGATCAAACAGGAAGACGATTTTCCCGCGTGCTTCGGCCAGGTTCGGCCAGCCTTTCTTTCGCACAGCTTCATCCAGAGTCCGGAAATTTCCGCGCACGGTATCGGGTGTCAGAATATTATCCGCGCCGATCGTCTCGCGGATCTCCTGATCCAGCCGGTCGTAAGTCGCCGGGGTAAACACCTCCGGTTTCGTGAAGGGACGTTTCGCGGAAGCAAAAGGCACGTCCTGTTTGGTTTCAAGATCGACGAAAACCGGCAGATGGCCGGGATGCGCTTTCGACCATGCGCCGATAATTTTCAGGCATTCCCGGAAAGGCTCGCAATTCGAGTGCTGATCAACGTCAACGATATGCATGACCTTGAAATCCGTTCCCTGCATTGCCGCTGAGGACATCGGATCGGAATCAGGTGTGACGCCATCCTGCTTTTCCCAGACCGGACCACGGGGGTGGCTGTATTCTCCGCCCTGGCTGTCCGCGTAGATATCGATTTCAAGCTGACGCACTCCGCCGTCGAGCTGCCGGTCGATTGTCGTATGACGATAATCGAGAGCTTCCGCCATTTTCGGGTTTTGCTTTGTCAGCCAGTGCAATGTCGCCGGAGAAATATCGGTCCGGTAGCTGTTATGCGTTCCGATGATCTGAATCTGATTAAGCCGGACCCCGTCATCGACGTTCTCGCTTCGCGCCGCGGACGAAACGAGACACGTCGCGGACAGCAGGGACGCTGCGAAAAGCAAGGGTGACCGGATCATGGTTTCTCCTGGAAACTGACAGCCTGCGCAGAAGAAATCAAAAATTCCGGAACATCAATCCCGGGAGGAGCGCAGGTTTCCTTATTCACAGAACCTGCATGAAACCGTAATAAAACTGTCTTTTGTAATACGCCCTGATTACGCATACCTCCCGTTCCCGTCGCCGCTCGATCCCGGTGTGGTTCGTCTGGAACGTGGACTGATAATTCAATGAAATTTAAAAAATTCACTCCTCTTGCCTGCCTGCTCGCAGGCACCTCGCTGGCCGCCGCGACATTCCTGCCGTTTTCTTCCCCGGTCCGGGCCGCATCCGTATCTCATAACACAGCGCATCCGGCTCACCGGAAGCACCGGACCATTCAGACAGGTGAGAAGACAACGCAGGTCGCGGCCGCACCTCTTACAGCCCGTCGCCGCCCGGCGTCAGCCGGGATCGCCGCTGCCGGGAGCGGGGAGACTGCCAGCGTCCAGGCGGCCCGCCGCGTCGTGCTGGGCGGTGGCATGATGGCGCGACAGACTATCGGGAAAAGTGTCAGCGAGGTCACGCAGGAATATATTTCCAAACAGTCCCCGCTGGTGAATCCCGGCGTGCTGGTGTCCAGTCTTCCGGGCGTGCAGGGGAACAGCGAAGGACCGCTCAGCACGACGGCAGAGACTTTGCATATCCGCGGGCTCGATCAGACGCAGATCGGCATGGTCTATGAAGGCATGCCGCTCGCAGATCCGTTCACATACGGCGCCTATACCTCGGCCATGGTCGATAATGAGAACCTTTCCTCCGTTTCGGTCAGTCAGGGTTCTTCCGATCTCACCGCTCCGACCTACAATGCCGACGGCGCGCAGATGACCCTGAATCTGAGGCACGCCGCCGATAAATTCGGCGCTTATGTCGAGGCCTCCGGCGGAACGCACAGCACCAACAAGGAGTTCGTCCGGGTCGACACGGGGGAGATCGGCCATAGCGGCGTGAAAGGATTTGTCTCCGGTTCCTATTCCAGCGCCAATCTCTGGCGTGGCCCTGGCGATATGTATCGCTGGCATCTCGATGCGGCTCTGGAAAAACAATGGGCCAGAAAGAGCAGTTCGGAAGTCATCTTCAGTTATAACTATGCCAATCAGACCGAATGGCTGTATCCCACTCTCGCGCAGTGGCACCAGTATGGCGACAGCTACAACACAAGCGGCGTCTATACACCGGGGAACACCGCGTATTACAAGCTCAACACGAAAGCCACGAACGCGGTTGTCGGCACGATCAAAAATCATTTTGATCTCGGAAACGGTCTGACGCTGGATGCTCAGCCCTATGCTGTCGAAACCTACGGCCCGAACAATTACGGCGCCAGTATTCCGATTTCCGGCGGTTATTACGGCACGCAGCAGTATGGCACCCTCGACGGATATGCGCCGGGAACAACAGGCACGGTTACGGCTATCAGCATTCATCCCTGGGTGCAGACGACGAGCGGTCTGAACATGATTGGCGCGTGGAAACGCGGCTTCAATACACTGAAGTTTTCCTACTGGTATTCCTATGCTGTGCACACGGAATTCCAGGATCATTATGCCGTCGATTCAGAGGGACGCTACGCGAAGTCGAACGGCTATCTGACGGCTGGTGGAAAAGCTGTTACCCAGTATAACATCAACGGCACGCAGCAGCTCAATGCCCTCGCTCTGGAGGATGATCTCAGCCTGCTTCATGACCGTCTGACCATCGGCGCCGGTCTGCGCGTCAATATGATCAGTCGTCAGTTCACCGAGGATCTTCCCGGGGCGTCACCGTATAAATCGGTGAAGAACATGTTCGTCCCGACTCCTCAGGTGTTGCTGAGCTATAAGATCGATCCGCAGAACCAGATCTACATCAACGGTACGACCGGGTATCGCGCGCCTTCTTCCTTTCAGTCGCAGGTTTCGACTTACAATTTCAGCACCGGTCAGGCTGCGTCACTGCCGCTCAGCAATTACACGCCGGAATTCATGATCGGTGAAGAGATCGGGTTCCGGCATTACGGTCCGGTGATGCTCAGTGTTGCCGGTTTCAATTATAATCTGACGCACCATCAGATTAACAGTGTGTCCTATCTTCCGGACTCGACCCTCACCGTCTCGCAGCCGATTGATGCCGGTGGCGAAACGGCGCGTGGTATTCAGGCGGAAGTTTCGACGCGACCCTGGCATCATTTCAGCGCCTATGCGTCCGGTCAGTACATGCATACTTCGGTCGATAACAATATCGCCTATGGCGGCGATTATCTGCGGACAAAAGGCAAGCAGGAAGTCGCCTCGCCGAAATTTCTCGCTTCCATTGGCCTGACCTATGACGACGGCACGACATTCGGAAACTTCAACTTCCGTTACTCGGATTCACAGTATTCAACACTGATGAACGATCAGGGTATTCCGGCTTACTTTACCGCTGATGTCTCCGTGGGGCGTTATCTGCCGAAATTCGGCCGCTTCCATCCAAAGGCGATGCTCAGCCTGGCAAATCTCGGCGATGTTCACTATCTCTCGTCCATGACCGGATACACCGTTACAGCGGCGAGCAAGATCAGGGGGATTTACGGAACGACCCTTACCGGTTCTCAGCCGACATATAATGTTGGCTCCGGCTTTTCGGCCATTGTCACCATCGCCGGAACCTTCGAGTAATGCGCCGGGTTTTTCTGAATCAGACGCGCGCAAAGTGCTCCCGGCTCGTTCGTGCTGCTTTTGCCCGTGCCGGGCTCGCCGGCGCCGTCCTCATCTGGGGCCTGCCAGCTCTGGCCGCGTCAGCCGGCGGTCCGATGCCGCGTATTCTCGATCCGAATGGCGGTCCGGTCGTTGTGGCGCATCGCGGCTGTCATAACGCGGCGCCGTGGCACGGTCTGCCGGAAGCTGCGGAAAACTCCTTCGACGCGCTCGATCATTGTATTACGCTCGGTGTTGACGTTATGGAAACGGACGTCAGACGCACCCGTGACGGCGCCCTGGTCATGATCCATGACGCCACCGTCGATCGCGTGACTGACGGGCATGGCCGCGTGGCGGATCTGACACTGGCGGAGATCAGAAAACTGCGTCTTCGCAATAACGAAGGCGGGTCCGGCGCGGCAGTGACGAATCAGTCGATCCCCACGCTTGAGGAGATGCTGGCCAGGGCCGGAAGCCATATCGTGCTCAATCTGGATATCAAGGACGCGATTTATGCCGAGGTGATCGCGACTGTCATGCGCGCGGGAGCCTCCGGCCGGGTGATTGTGAAGAACACGGCCGGGGCGAACAGCCTGCCGCTTGCGTCGCTCGCGCCGTATAATCAGGTTCCCTTTATGCCGATTCTCGCCTCCGGTGACTCGTCCGCCACGGATCTGCCTGCCATAGCGCGCCGGCAGGCCACGGGGGACCATCCGGTCCTGGGTTTCGAGATTCCCCGGATGCCGGGTCCGGCTCTTCCGGCGCTTGCTGACGAGGCGCGCAGGCTCCATGTCCGCCTGTGGAACAACACGCTCTGGGACGGGTTCATTGCCGGTTATGGTGGCGACACGGAAGCTCTGCGCGATCCCGATGCCGTATGGGGCCGTCTGATTCGCGCCGGTGTTTCGATGATTCAGACGGATGAGCCCGAGACGCTGCTGAGATATCTCCGCCGTCCGGGCTGATCCGGGTCTGTTTCTCCGCTTCGGGTGCATTGGCGGACAACCGCGCTGTCTGCCCTTTGAGTGCATCTGCCGGACACCCATGAGCCCTCCGGCGGTTCCGGCCGGGTTCAAAAAGAACTTCAGAGTAAGTCTTCGATGAAAATGAATAAAAGTTTTTGGTGAAGCTTTTTTCAAAAAGCTTCAGGAGGTGCCACCCTTTTGGAAAAAGGCGGCCCCCGGAAACTTCTTTGTAATTTACATGAGGTTTCACAGGCAGGCTTTTGAAAGGCGTTTGTATATTTTGCAAATACAGACGGGATGGCTTTTCAGGGCTTTGCCCCGAACCCCACAAAGGGGCGCGGCCCCTTTGATCCCGGACTGTTAAATTAAATGGGTGAAGGGATCTGCGATCCCTTCCGGATGCAGGGGCAGAGCCCTGCTTTGTCTCCTGTTTGCAAAATACATAAACGCCCTTTTGAAACGGCCTCCGGGACTGCGTTGAGCCTGTGGCGGATGGCGCCGATGGCTGCTCACGGTGATCTCTGGTGGCAGGGGAGCGAACGATTCTCCGGCGCAGACCGTCGGCCCGGCGATCTTCGGGGGACGCTCAGACGCGCTGAAAACTATGTCTTTTCAGGATGGCTGATGGACCTGTCACCGCTCTGCAAACGTGTAACGGTGAGCATGTAACGCAGCATCACGGAGATGCTTTGCAATCTCAGGGTAACGTATTGATTGTTCCGGAGAATTTATGCTGGGGCGGAAGACGGGACTTGAACCCGCGACCTCCGGTACCACAAACCGGCGCTCTAACCAGCTGAGCTACGTCCGCCACACAGCGGCCCCGTCATTAGACAACGGGGCCGCGCCCGTCAACAGCTTTGATTCCGGACGGTGCTGGCGGTTGTTTGTGGTGTCAGCCGCGTTCGACCCGGTCGCGCAGGCGGGTGATGGCCTGTTCGAGGATGAGGGGTTTTTTGCAGAAGGCGAAGCGGACGAGGTGGAGCGGGGGTTCGCCGCCGGCGGGGTCGTAGAAGGCGGAGACGGGGATCATTGCCACGCCGGCTTCTTCGACCATGCGGCGGCACCAGGTCTGATCGTCCTCGCCGTCCTGCACGACCGATCCGAGGGGACGGATATCGGCGGTGAGGAAATATGTTCCGTCGCAGGGGAGTACGTCGAAGCCGGTTTCCCGCAGGCCGGCTGCCAGGATGTCGCGACGGAGCGCCATATCCTGTGCGAGGGTGGTGAAGTAATCCGTGTCCTGGTCCAGTCCGGTGGCCACGGCGCGCTGGAGGTTCGGCGCGGTGGCGAAGACGAGGTTCTGGTGGGCTTTCGCGACGACGGTGGCCAGTGCGGCGGGGGCGGTGATGTAGCCCACTTTCCAGCCTGTGAGGGAGAAGCTTTTGCCGGCGCTGCCGATGCGCAGGCAGCGGTCGCGCATGCCGGGCAGGGTCATGAGCGGGATGTGGCGGGCGCCGAAGGTGAGGTGTTCGTAGACTTCGTCGCAGATGGCGTAGGTGTCGTACTGCTGCACGAGGCCGGCGACAAATCCCAGTTCTTCGGGGGTGAAGACTTTTCCGCAGGGGTTCATCGGGGAGTTCAGCAGGATGGCCTTGGTTTTCGGTCCGAAGGCGGCGGCGAGGGCGTCACGCGGGACGGACCAGGCCGGCGGGGTCAGGCGGACGAGTTTCGGGATGGCGCCGAGGAGACGGATGACGGGGAGGTAGGTGTCGTAGGCGGGTTCGATGACCACGACTTCGTCGCCGGGGCTGACGAGGGCGGCGAGGCTGGCGGCGATGGCTTCGGTGGCGCCGGAGGTGACGACGACTTCGCTCGCGGGATCGACGGTCAGTCCGTAGAAGCGGGCGTTGGAGCGGGCGACGGCCTCGCGCAGTTCGGGGAGGCCGGTGAGCGGGGCGTACTGGTTGCGGCCGTCGCGCAGGGCGGCGGCGGCGGCTTCGGTCAGATGCGCCGGTCCTTCGGTGTCCGGAAAGCCCTGGCCGAGATTGATGGCGCCGTGCCGGGTGGCGAGGGCTGACATGACCGTGAAGATGGTTGTCGGCAGGCTGGCGATCTGGGGGTTCAGCGGTTTCACGGCGTCTCCGGCGGGAGGGAGTGGCGAGGGGCGCGAAGGATAAGCCCCTGCGCGGGCTGTGCGTCAATTGTTTCGCGGGCCGGATCTGTTCGCCGGAGGGCGTGCTGCCCCGCGCCCGGCAGGTTCATCATGCAGCACGGCGTCCTCTGTTACCTGACAAATCGGGATCAAAGGGGTTGCGCCCCTTTGCGGGGTCCGGGGCGGAGCCCTGGATACTCTCGTGCGGGGCTGCGTCAGAGCAGGGCGCTGCCCTGCACCCGGAAGGGGTCGTCACGCGAAGGCGTGCTGCGCACGACGCCCCCTTCACCCCTTTATGCTTAATAAACCGGGATCAAAGGGACTGCGTCCCTTTGTGGGGTTCGGGGCAAGGCCCCGTGAACGGAGCTGCTCTGCCGGTTCCGCCGTGCCGGTCAGATTATTTCGGTAACAACCCGATTGCCCCGCGCGTCTGCCCGTGCGAACCTGTGTCCGGTCCGATGGCCGCTGTGTTTCTGTCCGGGTTTCTGCCTCGAAAATGCGGGATCGGGAAAATGCGGTTTTCTCCGGATAACTGAAGGCGTATCTCAGCGGTGCTGTGCCAACTGGTAGTGTGACGACACGGAATGAAAAAGATCGAGGCCATCATAAAGCCGTTTAAGCTCGATGAAGTGAAGGACGCGCTCCATGAGCTCGGCCTGCAGGGCATCACTGTGACTGAAGCGAAAGGATTCGGGCGCCAGAAGGGCCATACCGAGCTTTATCGCGGCGCGGAATATATCGTCGATTTCCTTCCGAAGATGAAAATCGAGGTTGTCTGCCCGGATGATCTTGCCGAGCGGGCGGTCGAGGCGATTACGAACGCGGCCCGCACCGGGCGGATCGGGGACGGAAAGATTTTTATCATTCCGGTTGAGGACGCGATCCGGATCAGGACCGGGGAGCGCGGGGACGACGCGATCTGACCTGTCTGTCCGCCGGATTCCGCATGGCCCGAGGCTTGCGGGAGGCGACGACATGGGACAAAAAAGTTCATGACTGGTTTCACTGTGGCATGTTTCGCGTCGTGCCTGGTGGAATCGCAAACATCGACGTCGCCCGGCGGCGTCTGACAGTCAGGTAAGGGCAATATGGCGAAGAAAGAGTCCGGTTCGACCAGCGCGTCGGCTGCCGCGGTTTCCAGGGTCTTTGAGCTTATCAAGGAGAACTCTGTCGAACTGGTGGATCTGCGCTTCACCGATCCGCGTGGCACGTGGCATCACACCACGCAGTATATCACGACCATCGAGGAAGACACCTTCACGGAAGGGTTCATGTTCGACGGGTCGTCCATTGGCGGCTGGAAGGCGATCAACGAGAGCGACATGGTTCTGCTCCCGGACCCGGCGACGGCGGTCATGGACCCGTTTTCGGCCAAGCCGCAGCTTATCCTGATCTGTGACATCATCGATCCGGCGACCGGGCAGTTCTACAACCGCGATCCGCGTTCGACGGCGAAGCTGGCTGAGAAATATCTGCAGTCCACCGGTCTGGGCGACACGGCGTTTTTCGGTCCGGAAGCCGAGTTCTTCATTTTCGACAACGTGCAGTTCGGCACGGGGCCGAACTACGGCAAGTATCAGCTCGACAGCATTGAGGGGCCTGATGCGTCGCTGAAGGCGTATCCTGAAGGCAATCTCGGGCATCGTCCGGGCGTGAAGGGTGGTTATTTCCCCTGTGCGCCGGTGGACAGCGAGAGCGATCTGCGCGCCGAGATGCTGACCACGATGGGCGAGATGGGTCTGCCGATCGAGAAGCATCACCATGAGGTGGCGCAGTCCCAGCATGAACTGGGCACGAAGTTCGACACGCTGGTGCGGTCGGCAGACTTCATGCAGATCTATAAATACTGCATCCACAACGTTGCGGTGTCCTATGGCAAGACCGCGACGTTCATGCCGAAGCCGATCTATGGCGATAACGGCTCGGGCATGCATGTGCATCAGTCGATCTGGAAGGCCGGCAAGCCGACCTTCGCGGGCAATGGCTATGCGGATCTGTCCGACACGGCGCTGTATTATATCGGCGGCATCATCAAGCACGCGAAGGCGCTGAACGCGTTCACGAACCCGTCGACGAATTCCTACAAGCGTCTGATTCCGGGTTTTGAGGCGCCGGTGCTGCTGGCTTATTCGGCCCGTAACCGTTCGGCGTCCTGCCGTATTCCGTATGCGACCAGCCCGAAGGCGAAGCGCGTCGAGGTCCGGTTCCCTGATCCGACGGCGAACCCCTATCTGGCGTTCTCGGCGATGCTGATGGCTGGTCTGGACGGCATCAAGAACAAGATCCATCCGGGCGACGCCATGGACAAGGATCTGTATGATCTGCCGCCGGAAGAGCTGAAGCAGATCCCGACGGTTGCCGGTTCTCTGCGTGAGGCGCTTGAGGCGCTGCAGGCTGATCATGAGTTCCTGCTGGCGGGCAATGTGTTCACGAAGGATCAGATCGAGAGCTACATCGCGCTGAAGTGGCAGGATGTGTTCCGTTTCGAGCACACGCCGCACCCGGTCGAGTTCGAGATGTATTATTCGGTCTGATTGCTTTTTACGGGCATCGGAACTGGTGGGAACGCGGTCTTCGGGCCGTGTTTCTGCGTTTTGGGGATGTTTGCGGGGCTCTGCCCCGCGCCCCGGCAAAGGTCGCGGACCTTTGCAAACCATTCTGTTTAACAGATCGGGATCAAAGGGGTTGCGCCCCTTTGCGGGGTCCGGGGCGGAGCCCTGGATACTCTCGTGCAGGGCAGCGTCAGGGCAGGGCGCTGCCCTGCACCCGGAAGGGGTCGGGACCCCTTCATTCCTTTTGATTTTAATGGATCGAATTAGGGCTGCGTTCAGGGGCTGGGGTTGATTGACAGCAAACTGCTGCCCCAAAAATCATGGTATGCATAATATCAGACAGATAATCATCAACGGCGGAGATAATGGGCGACGCCAAACGTAGACAGATGAGCAGGAAGGCATTTCTCACCTTCCCTGAAAATCAGCTCTGCTGTTATTGCGGTGGATTGGCAAACGAAATAGATCATTTTCCGCCGCGCAATTTTTTTAATAAAAGACAGGCTCCAGAGGGGTACATCTATCCAGCTTGCAGCACATGCAACCGTGGAAAAAGTCTGGACGAACAGGCGCTTAGTCTTCTGGTAAGCATGCTCGACTGGGGCATCGACGATGAGGATTCAAGGTTTCGAACACACCTTCACGAAGTACGGAACAATCGCCCGGAGGTCATCAGGGAGTTAACGGCTCTTTCCAGCGTACAGTCTAAATTTCATCTGCGGCAGATGTTTGGCACACGCGAGGCCGTTTCAAACAACGGGATGAATGGCTGGCAAGCTGCCGAGCTTGGTCCCCACTCAACCGATTTGCTCAATAAAATGTGTGTCTGGTTCGGCCAGACCCTCTATTTTAAGCATAACAAAGAGATTTTTAGAGGTGAAGTTTTTGCTACCCATTTACCTTGGAGCGCAATCAGGCACGAAAAATTTCAAGAAATAATATCAAAATTAAGCGGAATTCCGAATATAACACATACAAGCCATGATATATCCGCTCAGTTTTTCTATCGATATTTTGCGGTGAAAGGAGGATTTTACGCAATATTGCAATTCAGAAAGCCACAAATATTTTTTGTTATATGCGCGATGACCGAACAGTATATTCCATCCAGCCCGGAAATTAATGCGGGATGGTTCAGGTCCGGACTGATCGGTCCACCGATGATGTCAGATTAATCCAGCTATGATGAGACATCATTGAGGCGGAATAACTACTTTTGTATTTTTGTTCATCTAATAGCCGGTTTTCAGAGAATCGATCAATTATACAGATGATTCGCGGTGCCACTGGTCTGCATGCGCAAAAAATATAATTGCCTTTTAGAATTTGGGACTGTGTTTCTTTGTGGCGCGGCCATCGGAGGAAACTGTCTCACGGATGAGACAGTTTCACCGTCTCTGAACAAACCTGCGTGAGCCATATCCGATCGTGCATAGCGTGTTTCCGTTTCGTCATGCTGAGCAGACGCGCTGGCCGTCAGTCATCGTGAAATCTCTCCGGTTCCACGGTGTGCGGCCGATGGAAACAACAGAGAGACACGCGGCATGCGAGATAACAGCGGGAGGTTATGGTCGCTCATAACCTCGGTTCTGCTCGGCCTGACAGGACTTTTCCTGTTCTTTGGCGGGGCGCAGCTCCTCTTCCTTGGCGGCTCATGGTTCTACATTCTGGCCGGCTGCGTCATGATCGGCGCGGCGGCGGCGGGCTTTAAGAACCCGAAGCTGGCGGTCCGTCTGTATGCCGGGCTTCTGCTGGTGGCGACGATCTGGTCGCTGTTTGAGGTCGGTTTCAACATCTGGGGGCTGGAAGTCCGGCTTCTGACGCTGGTGGGTCTGGGCGCCTGGCTGCTGATTCCGGGTGTGTGGCGTTCGGGCACGAACTGGCTGGCTGACAAGCGGGAAGTGCTGGGGGCGCTGGCGGTGTCCTGTCTGGCGCTGATTGTCAGCTGTTTTACGTCCTATTCGATCGACGGCACGGTGCCGGATGACCGGATGGTGGCGCAGGGTCAGCCCGATCCGGCGGCGGACGGGGTGCCGGATGGCGACTGGTCGGCCTATGGCCGTACGATGGGGGGCGACCGCTATTCGCCGCTGAGCCAGATCAACCGGTCGAATATCGGGTCTCTGAAGCGGGCCTGGGTGACGCGCACGGGTGACGTGCAGCAGGAGGGCGAGGGCACGGTCGCGGGTCCGGACCAGGGGCATGAGTTCAACCTGGAAGTCACGCCGATCAAGGTTGGCAACACGCTGTATATGTGCACGCCGCACAGCTGGGTGATGGCGATGGACGCCGCGACCGGCAAGGTGAAATGGAAGTTCGATCCGCATCCGGCGGCCGCCGATCTGGCGAAGAACGTGTATCTCGCCTGCCGTGGCGTGACGTATTATCACGTGCCGGACGAGATTCAGACGGACTGTCGCGACCGCATCTATTCGCCGGTTGCTGACGTCCGCATGGTCGCGCTCAACGCGGAGACCGGGAAGACCTGCGAGGATTTCGGCGATCACGGCTTTATCTCGCTGCGCGAGTATCTGGGTCATGTGCCGCACGGGTTCCACTTCATCACCTCGCCGCCGCTGGTGGCGAAGAACCGCCTGATTACGGGTGGCTGGGTGTTCGACAACCAGGCGAATTTCGAGCCGTCCGGTGCGATCCGCGGCTTTAATGCGACGACGGGCGCGCTGGAGTGGGCATGGGATGCGGGGCATAATCCGGAGACCTGGAAGCCGGGGCCGGACGATGTTCTGACGCGCGACACGCCGAACGCCTGGGGTGTTTACACAGCCGATCCGGCGCTTGGGCTGGTTTATATTCCGACGGGAAATTCGCCACCGGATAACTGGGGTGGCACGCGGCGTCCGTTCGACGATGCGACATCCTCTTCGACGATTGCTCTGGATATCGAGACGGGTGAGCGGCGCTGGACCTACCAGACGGTGCATCATGACCTGTGGGACATGGATATTCCGTCCGGGCCGTCCATGGTTGAGCTGCCGGGTCCGAATGGCGAGACGATTCCGGCGCTGGTGCAGAGCACGAAGCGCGGTGAGTTCTTCGTTCTGGACCGTCGCACCGGTCAGCCGGTTCCGGGATATCCGGTGGAGGAGCGTCCTGTTCCGACGGCGGGTCATGCGCCGGACGATCATGTGTCTCCGACGCAGCCCTATCCGGCGGCGATGCCGAGCCTGACGCCTCCTGATCTGAAAGAGAGCGACATGTGGGGCGCGACGCTGCTGGATCAGATGATCTGCCGTATCGAGTATCGTCAGTCGGCCTATGAGGGGCAGTTCACGCCGCCGCATGTCGGCCAGACGACGATCGTTTATCCGGCGTTCTATGGCGTGGTTGACTGGCAGGGCATCACGATCGACCCGCAGCGGAAGATCATGCTGGCGAATGCGAGTTATCTGCCGTTCCGGATCAAGCTCGATCATCGTCAGAAGCTGGAAGGCGATGGCATTCTGCCGAAATGGAACGGCCAGGGGGATGAGCCTGCCGCGAAGGGGGATGCGCTGTCCGTGTCGCCTGACTACGGCACACCGTATATCGCTCTGACCAATCCGTGGCTGAATCCGCTGCAGATTCCGTGCAAGGGGCCGGTCTGGGGCACGCTGTCGGCGATCGATCTCGTGACGAAGAAGATCATCTGGCAGCACCCGGTGGGGACGACGCGCGACACCGGGCCTTTCCGGACGCACAACAACCTGCCGCTGCCGACGGGCATGTATAACATCGGCGGCAACATCGTGACCAAAGGCGGCGTGGTGTTCATGGGCGCGACGGCGGACGACTATCTGCGCGCCTTTGATCTGGCTACGGGCAAGGTGCTGTGGAGCGATCGTCTGCCAGCGGGCGGGCAGGCCACGCCGATGTCCTATGAGATCGGGGGGAAGCAGTATGTGCTGATTGCCGCCGGTGGTCATGGCGGTCTTGGCACCCGCAGCGGCGATTACATCATTGCCTATACGCTTGATGGTCAGCAGGGAACTGCGGCCCGATAATAACGGGAAAACAGCAGGCAGCCGGAGCGCCGGCTGCCTGCTGTTTCTATTCAGGGGAGATACCCCAATGCGTCTGACGGACAATCCGGAATGGCTTCGCGCTCTGCGCTTTCTCTCCGCTGTTGCAGCCATTGCGCTGTCCGGCGCGGGGAAGGCCAGGGCGGCGGACGTCACTCTTGGTATTATCGGGCCGCATGAATACGACCTGCCGGTCGATTTCAAGCCGTTCAACGTGCTGGTGCAGTACGGGGACGGGAATGCGGCCGGCAGCTCCTACAATAGTCTCGGGCAGCGTCATGCCGAGGGTGGAAGCCACACCTGGGCGGGAATGACGAAATATGTGCATTTTCGCAGCTTCGATGCGATTCCGCATGTGGGTTTCGCGTTCGAGCTGATTCAGACGGAGAGTTATTCTCTGGCGAACGGGACGGATTCAGGCGGGCTGGGACCGACGATTACGGGACCGGCGGCATGGTTCAAACCGAACAAGCACAGCACGTTCGGGATTCAGACCTTTCTGCAGACCAATTCCGGCACTCGGGAGGGGCTTTCGCCGGGATACTGGTCGAATATTTCAAGCTTTATCTTTGATTACGAGTGGAAGCATTTCAGTTTCGACGGCGATGCGGGGACGGTTGCCGGGGGTGGCAAGCGCAATCAGAAGGGGGGACACAGCTATTCGCCGGGGGTGGTGTTCTACACCAATCTCAGGTTCAGCTGGAAAGCCACGAAACTTGTTGAGCCGTTCTTTGCTTTTGACTGGCAGAACGTCAAGGGCACGTATGACCGGACGATCAGCCAGTATCTTGATAACTCGAACAGCCGGGAAGTGGCGCTGGGCGGCGGGATCATGTTTAATATATCAAAGCATTTTTCTTTTACGACGCGCTATTCCCATTCTGTCGAAGGGCGGAACATTCCTGAAAGCAATGCTTATTACGTGAAGTTTGTTTATCTCTGGTAACTGCTTTCCGGTGGGCGATGCTGCCGTGCTTGTGAATTGTGGTGAAGGGTCATTATTATGTATAACACTTATCGTTCTGAGGCTGTTATAAGGCTGGCGGAGCAGCATCTGGTCAGCGGATAAATGAACGATGAGCAATGATGAAGCCGTCTCTTAACAGAGACAGGGAGCGTGGCGTAAGCGGACCCGTGCTTTCGGGCGCGCAGACGACTGAGGTTGCGAAATCCTGGGAGCGCTGTGAGGGCGACTGGAAGCTGGACCCGTCTCAGGGGTGGAAGGCTGACGTTCTGTCCGGGGCGGAGTTCCGGCATGTCAGCGGTCGTTCGGCGACTCTGGTGCAGGTGGCGATGCCGGAGATGCGCCGGCTGTTCGGGCTGGTGCAGGGGCTGGGCCTGATGGCGCTGCTGGCTGATCCGGACGCGATGATTCTGGCCCGCTGCATTGATGAAACTCATCAGCCGCTCTGCCGTCGTCTGGAGCTGCGCGAGGGGGCGCTCTGGAATGAGAGCGAGGCGGGGACCAACGGGATCGGGACGGCTGTGCGTGACTGCTGTCCGCTTTTCCTGGGTGAGGGCGAGCACTGGCGGTTCTGTTTTTCTCTTCTTGCGAGCTATGCCGTTCCGATTTTCGATGCGCAGGGTGGTGTTGCCGGAGCGATCAATCTGGCGGCGTTTAACGGGAATGAGACGCGGCCGGCGGCGCCGCTTGTGCTGGATGCGGTGATGCAGGCCGGACGGCGCATTGAGGAGCAGTTGTTCCGGGCGCGCTATACGGGTGGGCGTGTGCTGACGCTGGGGCCGGCGGATGGGTGTTCGTCGCCGCTGGTGTCCATCAATGACGACGGGGAGATTACCGGGGCGACGCATGCGGCCCGTGTTCTGACGGGCTGGACCGATGCGACGATCGGGGAGCATCCGAAGCTGCTGACCGAGCTGGAGGCGGGCGAGGCGCTCAGTTTTCAGAAGGCCGAGGAGAGTGTGATCCGCTCGGCGCTGGCGCTGTCGAAGGGGAATGCGGCGGCGACGGCGCGGAGTCTGGGGATCAGCCGGGCGACGCTGTACCGGAAGATGAAGGTGATGGGGCTGCGGTAGGGTTGGCCTCTTTGATTATGGGTTGTGTGATAACAGAGTGCCTGGTGTGGTGGTTGTCCGGGGCTCTGCCCCGGGCCCCGCAAAGGGGCGCGGTCCCCTTGATCCCGGTTTTTTAATCAGGGTTTTTCAAAAGCTTCAAAGGGGCAGAAACGGTCATAACAGACAGATGGCATTATATTTTGCGTTCCGTTCATCTGACCGCCTCAACTAGCCTTCCACGGCAACTCTTTGATAAAAAGTAATAAAAGTTTTTGGGTGCCGCCTTTTTTCAAAAAGGCGGTGTCTTCTGAAGCTTTTTGAAAAAAGCTTCACCAAAAACTTTTTTATGATTTAGAGCCTTGTTTCACAAGACGGTCCCGTTTTTATGCCCGAGGAGCCGGCACAGCGCCGCGCTCTGGGCCGGGCGGTTCAGGGTATAAAAATGGAAGCTCCGGACACCATGGTTCTGTAAGCGGCGGCACATCATGGCGGCGAAGGCCGTTGTAACGAGGCTGCGTGTTTCGGGATGATCGTCGAGCCCGTCGAAGAGGTTTCGGACCGTGTCCGGAATATGGGCGCCGCACATCGCCGCGAATTTGTACGCCTGGGCGATTCCGGAAACGGGCAGAATGCCGGGGACGATTTCAGCGGTGATGCCGTGGGCCGCGGCTTTGTCGCGAAAGCGCAGGAAGACGTCGGGATCGAAGAAAAACTGGGTGATGGCGCGGGTGGCGCCGGCGTCGAGCTTGGCTTTCAGGTTGTCGAGATCGCTTTGTGCGTTGCGGGCTTCGGGGTGGACTTCCGGATAGGCGGCGACGGAGATATCGAAAGGGGCGATCCGGGTCAGGCCGGCGACGAGTTCCGCCGCGTTCCGGTAGCCTTCCGGGTGGGGTTCGAACGGCGTGCCGGGCACGGGGGGATCACCTCGCAGGGCGACGATGTGGCGGATGCCGGCGCTGAGATATTGTCTGGCGACGTTATCGACGTCCTGTCTGGAGGCGCCGACGCAGGTGAGGTGGCCGGCGATGGGGACGTCCGTGCGCCGGGCCAGGGATGCGGCGGCGCTGATGCTGCGGTCGCGGGTGGTGCCGCCGGCGCCGTAGGTCATGGTCATGAAGTGGGGGCGGAGGCGGGCCAGTTCGTCCGCCGTCTGAAGCAGAGTCTCTTCGGCCCTGTCCGTCTTCGGCGGGAAGAACTCGAACGAGACTTCTGTGCCGGGGTGGGGAGCAGGATGTTCGGAGTGTGTTTCAGGCGGCATGGGACAGGCTCATGTGTGGTTGTGAAATGGTCTTTTTTGTATCGGGATGTATTCAGGGCTCTGCCCTGAAACCCGGCAGGAGGCGCGGCCTCCTGCACCTCGATTTGTTAAACAAACCGGGTTCAAAGGGACTGTGTCCCTTTGCGGGGTTCGGGGCGGAGCCCTGAGGAACAGCGGGTTACGTACGCATGGCGTTGGCGGCGGCGACCATGGCGGCGATGGCCGGTTCGACTTCGGCCCATTTCCGGGTTTTGAGGCCGCAATCCGGGTTGACCCAGATCTGATCGTCTCTCAGCCGGGTCCGGGCGGTGTTCAGGAGGGCGACCATCTCATCGACGGTGGGAACGCGCGGGGAGTGGATGTCATACACGCCTGGTCCGATTTCCGCCGGATACTGATATCCTGCGAAGGCGTCGAGCAGTTCCATCTTTGAGCGCGCGGTTTCGATGGAGATGACATCGGCGTCCATGGCGCCGATGGCGGCGATGATGTCGTTGAACTCCGAGTAGCACATATGGGTGTGAATCTGCGTGGCGTCCTGCACGCCGGAGGAGGCGATGCGGAAGGCTGTGACGGACCAGTCGAGATAAGTCTGCCAGTCGGCGCGGCGGAGGGGCAGGCCTTCGCGCAGGGCGGCTTCGTCGATCTGGATCATGGAGGCGCCGGCTTTTTCGAGATCGAGAACTTCGTCGCGGATGGCGAAGGCGATCTGGAAACAGGTCTCGCTGCGGGGCTGGTCGTCACGCACGAAGGACCAGTTCAGGATGGTGACCGGGCCGGTCAGCATGCCTTTCATCGGGCGCTTTGTGAGAGACTGTGCGTATTGCCACCAGGCGACCGTCATCGGTTTCGGGCGGGAGACGTCACCGAAGATGATCGGCGGACGGACGCAGCGGGAGCCGTAGGACTGGACCCAGGCATGTTTCGTGAACGCAAAACCTGAGAGCTGCTCGCCGAAATACTGGACCATGTCGTTGCGCTCGAACTCGCCGTGAACCAGCGCGTCGAGGCCGATATTGTCCTGCCAGCGGACGGCGCGGGCGGTTTCGGCTTTGAGGAAGTCTTCGTAACCGGCGTCGGAGAGCAGGCCTCTGGCGTGATCGGCGCGGGCTTTGCGGACTTCCGGTGTCTGCGGGAAAGAGCCGATGGTGGTGGTCGGGAAGAGGGGCAGCTTCAGGGAGTCATGCTGAGGCTGACGTCGTTTTTCGAAAGGAGAGCTGCGCCGGGCCATCGCCGGGGTGATGGCGGCGAGGCGTGCCTTGACGGTCTGGTCGTGGATTTTCTCGTGCGCGCGGCGGGAGGCGGCGGCGCGGTCGGAGGCGTCCAGCGCGGTTTTTACGGCTTCGCGTCCGTCGCGCAGGGCGGTCGCCAGGACGCTGAGCTCGGTGATTTTCTGCACGGCGAAGGCGAGCCAGCCGGCGACATCCGGGTCCAGATCGCGCTCGCGCTCCAGATCGACCGGCACGTGCAGCAGGGAGCAGGACGGGGCCAGGATGATGTCGCGGCGGGCGAGGAAAACGGGTTCGAGACGGTCGAGCAGGGCGCTGAGATCGGCGCGCCAGACATTGCGTCCGTCGATGACGCCGAGCGAAAGGACGAGATCCGGTCGGGCGGCTTCGAGAACCGGGGCGAGCTGCTCCGGGGCGCGGACGAGGTCGATGTGCAGCCCGTGGACGGGCAGGGACAGCGCGGTGGGAAGGTTGTCGCCGAGGGCGCCGAAATACGTGGTGAGCATCAGACGGATGCCGGGAACGGCTTTCGTCAGGGCCGCGTAGGCGTCCGTGAAGGCGGCGCGGGCGGCGTCGGACAGGTCCGTCACCAGGACGGGCTCGTCGATCTGCACCCAGGAGGCGCCGAGTTCGGCGAGCTGTGAGAGCACATCGGCGTAAACCGGAAGCAGGCGGGGCAGGAGAGTCAGCGGGTCGCCGCCGTTCTGCATCTTGCCGAGCAGGAGGAATGTCACCGGGCCGGGCAGGACGGGGCGCGTTTCGATGCCGAGGCGTTTTGCTTCTCTGTATTCGTCCACCGCCTTTGTGGAGGACAGTGCGAAGGACTGGTCCGGTGCGAATTCCGGCACGAGATAATGATAGTTGGTGTCGAACCATTTCGTCATTTCGCCGGCGGTGACGCCGGGGGCGCCGCGGGCCATGGCGAAGTAGGTCGTATGATCGACGGGGCCGCCTTTCCAGCCGTAGCGGGCCGGGATGGCGCCGGTCATGACGCTGGTGTCCAGGATGTGATCGTAGAGCGAGAAATCGTTGGAGGGCACGATATCCGCACCGAGATCATGCTGACACAGCCATGTGTTTTCACGAAGCCCCGCGGCGGTGCCGGACAGGGTTTCGGGGTCGCTGGCGCCGGACCAGTATGTTTCAAGCGCCGTTTTCAGTTCGCGACGCGGACCAATACGCGGAAAGCCGAGAGTGGCAACACTCACGCCCATGGAAGTTCTCCCAGTTTTGCCGGTCGAAGCCTGCGGGCAGCCGGATGCGGGCCGTGCTGCGGGGATGCAGCGCGGGGAAACGCATGAGCCGCCCGGGACGCCCCGCCGGAGGTTTTCTGTGTCCTGGCAGGTCTCCTGGCTTGCGGGTCTTCGCCGGTGAGCCGTCTTCCCGGGCTGGGCACCCAGTGACGTTCTGGCTCGCGGCTCGTCGCTGACAGTTGCGGAAGCAGCGCCGGATTTACACCGGCTTCCCTCTTAGCTCCGGCGCGTGGTGGCGTGCCGGAGAACCATGACACTCTGCCCATACGGCGGGGCGGGAGGCTCTGTCAAACTGTTTGCGTATATAAAGATATTGTTATATATAGCGCGCATGATGACTGCTCTTCCGATCTTTCAGGCGCTGGCCGATCAGACGCGTCTGCGTATTCTGTCCCTTCTGCACCGGATGGAGCTGTCTGTCGGCGAGCTGGCGCAGGTGCTCGGGCAGAGTCAGCCGCGGGTTTCGCGGCATCTGGGGATCATGACGCAGGCGGGGCTGGTGGCGCGGCGGAAGGAGGGGAACCGGGTGTTTCTCACGCTGGGCGAGACGCGGATCGTGGAGCCGGTTCTGCTGGCGATGGAAGGCTGGCAGACGGAGCCTGATCCGGAGATGGAGGCGGATCGGGCGCGGCTGGAGTCCGTGCGGTCAGTGCGGGCGACGGAGGCGGGGGATTACTTCGAGACGCATGCTTCCGAGTGGGATGCGATCCGGTCGCTGCATGTGGCGGAGCAGGAGGTCGAGTCCGCGATTCTGACGCTGCTGTCACGGCGTTTGCCGGATCATCCGGTCGGGCGGCTGCTGGATATCGGGACGGGGACGGGGCGGATGATCGAATTGCTGGGGCCGTCCGCCGTCAGTTCGGTCGGGGTTGACCGGAGTCCTGCGATGTTGCGCCTGGCGCGGAGCAAGCTGGACGGGATGCCGCGTGTGGAGCTGCGTCAGGGTGATCTGTATGCGCTGCCGGTGCCGGCGGGGAGTATGGATACGGCGATCATGCATCAGGTGCTGCATTATGCGCAGCATCCGGGGGCGGCGATTACGGAGGCGGCGCGGGTTCTGGCGCCGGGCGGGGTGCTGCTGGTGGTTGATTTCGCCACACATGACCGGCGGGAGCTGCGGGAGAAGGACGCGCATGCCTGGCTGGGATTTCCCGATGAGCGGATGCGGTTCTGGTTTGCGGCGGCAGGGCTGGAGGTGGTCGAGGTGGTGACGCTGGAGGACAGGCTGACGGTGCGGCTCTGGCTGGCGCGGGTGCGGGAGGAGTGAGGTCGGGGCGCTGCCCTGAAACCCGCCGGAGGCTGGACGCCAGTTTGTTTAACAGAATGGTTTGCAAAGGTCCGCGACCTTTGCCGGGGGACGGGGCAGAGCCTCGTGAACGGTGCAGTCCGGTCGGCGATTTCTATTCACTGATCGTATGTCTCCTATCGTGATTGTGAACTTGTGCGGGGGCTTCCGGCATAGGGGGAGCGTCGTTCCTCGTGCTAGTGCCAGACACCTTTCCCGCAGCGTTTCAGGGTGTCTGCGACAACAACAAGAAAGGGGAGCCGGTCCGTCCCATGGCAAAAATTAAGGTAAAAAACCCGGTCGTCGAGCTCGACGGCGACGAGATGACGCGGATCATCTGGCACTTCATCAAAGACAGCCTGATTCTTCCCTATCTCGACATCGATCTGAAATATTATGATCTCGGCATCGAACATCGTGATGCGACCGACGACAAGGTGACGGTCGAGGCGGCTGAGGCGATTAAAAAATACCGCGTTGGCGTTAAATGCGCGACGATTACGCCGGATGAGGCGCGGGTTGAGGAATTTGGTCTCAAGAAGATGTGGCGGTCGCCGAACGGCACGATCCGCAACATTCTGGACGGCACGATTTTCCGTGAGCCGATCATCTGCTCGAACGTGCCGCGTCTGGTGCCGCACTGGAGCAAGCCGATCGTGATCGGGCGTCATGCCTATGGCGACATCTATCGCGCGGCGGAGACGAAAATTCCGGGTCCGGGCAAGGTTACGCTGAACTATGTTCCAGAGGGTGGCGGCGAGCCGATCATGCTTGATGTGCATGACTTTAAGGGACCTGGCGTGGCGCTGGGGATGCACAACACGCTGGCGTCGATCGAAGGGTTTGCGCGGGCTTCGCTGAGCTACGGGCGGGACCGGAAGCTGCCGGTCTATCTCTCGACCAAGAACACGATTCTGAAAGCCTATGACGGCATGTTCAAGGATGTGTTCCAGGAGATTTACGAGAAAGAGTTCAAAGCCGATTTTGATAAGCTCGGTCTGACCTATGAGCATCGTCTGATCGACGACATGGTGGCGTCTGCCCTGAAATGGGATGGCGGCTATGTCTGGGCCTGTAAGAATTATGATGGCGATGTCGAGAGTGACATTGTGGCGCAGGGTTTCGGCAGCCTGGGTCTGATGACGTCGGTTCTGCTCGATCCGACGGGCACGATCGTTGAGTCCGAGGCGGCGCATGGCACGGTGACGCGGCATTACCGCGAGCATCAGAAGGGGCGTCCGACCAGCACGAACCCGATTGCGTCGATTTATGCCTGGACACGGGGTCTGGCGTATCGCGGCCGGTTCGATGACACGCCGGATGTGGTCAACTTTGCCGATACGCTTGAGCGGGTCTGCGTCGAGGCGGTTGAGGCCGGCGAGATGACAAAGGATCTGGCGCTGCTGGTTGGCAAGGGGACGAAGTGGCTGGATACGCAGCCGTTCCTGGATACGATCGATGCGCGTCTGAAGAAGGCGCTGAAGGCCTGATTTTCTGATGGACGGGTTTCCGGGGCTTTGCCCCGGACCCCACAAAGGGGCGTAGCCCCTTTGATCCCGGTTTGTTTAACAGAATGGTTTGCAAAGGTCTCAGACCTTTGCCGGGTGCAGGGCAGCGCCCTGCGATATCCCGTGCTTCAGAAGCCGGTGCTGTCTTCCGGGAAAATAATATCTTCTTCTGTCCGTGTGACGGTCTGCCGTGCTGTTTCATCGACGGTGAGACGGAAGACATCCGGCCGGGCGTAATGCCCTGAGACATCAAGATCGTACCGGCCGCGGATAATGTCGTCCGGGTCGATATCGGCTGTCAGGATCGCTTCTTTTCCGTAAACGGGGCCGGCCAGGATGGCGCCGTCCGGGCCGACGATGACGCTGCCGCCCCGGATCAGAACGGTTTCGGGATCGGCGCCCTGCACGCAGTCGTACTCCGCGGGCGCGTCGGCCCGTGTCAGATACTGGCAGGCGCTCAGCACGAAAGTCCGGCCTTCATAGGCGATGTGGCGCATGGAGGCCTGCCAGATCTCGCGTTCGTCCACGGTGGGGGCGCACCAGAGGCTGATGCCTTTGGCGTACATCGTCTGCCGGAGGGTCGGCATGTAGTTTTCCCAGCAGATTGCGGCGCCGAGTTTTCCGAGTGGCGTGTCCAGAACCGGGATTGTGGAGCCGTCGCCCTGGCCCCAGACGAGGCGCTCCGTGGCGGTTGGCATCAGTTTGCGGTGTTTGCCGAGCAGGGCGCCGTCCGGGCCGAAAAACAGGGCTGTGCAGTAAAGCGTGGTGCCGTCCCGTTCGATGACGCCGGTGACGAGGAAGGCTTTCATCTGTGCGGCGAAGCTGCCGATGCGGGCTGTTTCCGCGCCGGGCACGTCGATGGCTGAGCGCCAGTAGCGCAGATAGTCCTCGCGTCCTGCTGCGCTGCGGGTGCCCATGCGGGCGCCGAAATCGAGTCCTTTGGGATAGCCGCCGATATAGGCTTCCGGGAACACGGCCAGTTCGATCTGCATTGAGCCGGCTTTTTCGCAGAGGGCCTGCATGCGGTCCAGTGTTGCCGGGGTGTCGAAAAGCGTTGTTCCGGCCTGAATGACCGCAACCCGATGAAGCGCCATAGTCTCTGTCCGTTTTCGTAAGGCCGTGCAGAGGTTTTCCTCCGCGTACGGCCGGTCAGGGGAGGAATCAATGAGTGCGGCAATTCTGGGAGGCATTGTGATGCGGGTCAAATCAGGGGAAAGACGGAGCCTGCGCGGGAATGGAAGCTGCCCTGCATGAACCATGCGGCTTTTCATAACGTTCTGTCCTGACATGCCCACGCTGACGCACGGTTGGCGGGTCACACGACAACGGCCATTCAGGCCGATGAAGGAGTGAGGTCATGACCAGGAAAATTGCTGTTCTTGCCGCTGATGGCACGGAAGAAATCGAACTGACGTCGCCGGTGGATGCCTTGCGGAAAGCGGGCGCCGAGGTTGTTATTATTTCTCTCGAAAAGGGAGAGTTTCAGGCGGTGAAGGGTGATATTTATCCGTCCGGGAAGCTGAAGGCGGATCTTGCTGTTAAAGATGCGTCTGCCGGCGACTATGATGCTTTGCTGTTACCGGGTGGGGTGGCGTCTCCGGACAAATTGCGGGTCGATGAGACGGCGGTGCGGTTTGTCCGCGATATGATTGATGCGGGGAAACCTGTTGCGGTGATCTGTCACGGGTCGCAGACGCTGATCGAGACGGGGGCGCTGCGCGGGAAGACCGTGACATCCTGGCCGGCGATTAAGACGGATCTGAAAAATGCCGGTGCGACCTGGGTGGATCAGGCGGTGGTGACGGACGGGCAGTTTCTGTTTTCGCGCTGTCCCGATGATCTGGAGAAATTCAATCCGGCGACGATCAGGCATTTCGGGATTTCCTGACGGGGTGGGGCGGGGTTCTGCTCCGTGTCATGGCGGGAAGGGTTGTGCCCTGCGTTTTATTTGTCAGAGACTGTTTCTGAAAGCCTGCTTGTGAAGTCTCCTGTCAGTTATTGAGAGGTTTCTGGTGAGGTTGCGGGGAATGCCGCCTTTCTGGAAAAAGGGGGCGCCTAAAAACTTTTGCCCAATTTAAGACTTTAAAAAGGTCTCTTAACAAACCGGGATCAAAGGGGCTGCGTCCCTTTGCGGGTTTCAGGGCAGAGCCCTGAGAAATGCTTCGATCCGTATCCCGCTTCGGGTCTTCCCCAAAACATGTGGGTCTGCGACCCTGCATCGGCTTGTAATGTCTGAGGAAAGGCTGAACCTTGCGTATACTGAGCTGGAACGTCTGGTCGCACGGCACTGCGCGGCCGGGGCATGTCGGACGTCTTGTCGCTGCTCTTCAGCCTGATTTCGTGCTGTTGCAGGAAGCGACGGCGGTGATGGATACGCTGCCTCAGCTGACTGGCGGTTATTACAGGCGGGTTGTCGCGCCAGGTCGAAACAATGGTCCTGCTGTCTGGAGTCCGCAGCCTTTCGGATCTGAGGAGATTATTCTTCCTCCCGGCAGGAGGCTGGATTTTCCGGTTGCTGTTTTCCGCAGAATTGCTTTGCGGGCTGCCCTTGTCGTTCGCCGGGACGGTTTTGAGATCGCTAATGTTCATCTCGATCACGGGCAGTTCTGTAACCGGCGGCAGCTGCGTTATCTTCTCACGGAATTTCCCGCGCTGAACGTTATCATGGGCGATTACAATGCTTTTGGTCCGGTCTGCCTGCCTGATTTTCGCGATGTCGGGCCGCGTCGTGCGACGCACCGGATGTATGGCCTGGTGCCTTTGCGGATTGACCGCTGTCTCGTGCGGGGGCTGACCGCGACCGGAGCGCGTGCTCTTGCGTATGGCCCGTCCGATCACAGGCCGGTCTGTGTTGATCTGACTGGTCCGTAGCGGGCTGGGTGGCCTTTTATTGCGGCTGCCTGTCGGGGGTTTCCGTCAGAATTCGACGCCGACATCGAGTTTGAAGGATCGTCCGATGATGCCTTCCCAGTAGCGTGTGGTGTCGCCGGTGTAGGGGAACTGCGGTTTGGCGTCGAAGACGTTGTTCATGACGAAGTTGACGTTGTAGTGCTGCAGGAAGGTGTATCCGAGGGTCATGTTGAACAGGAAATACTGGTTATAGTACGGATACTGGTAGTTGATGAGGGGCGCAGCTTCCGTCCTGTGTCCGGATCGTGATGCAGAAGCTGCCTCCGGGTTTCGACATCCGGAAAGAACTTGCTGGCATTTCCCGTGTTACCCCGCAGAACAGCAGCAGCATTCCTCCTGCCATCCGGGCGCTTCTGATTGCGCCGTCTCCTGTTTCCGGTCAGCTGACGGCTCTGTCCGTGTGATGTGGCTGAGTGGCGGGGATGGAGACTGATCCCGATCCGGCCGGCTGGTGTTCTGAATTGTCTGACCATGGTTTTCGGCAACGCCGCTTCGGGTCAGCAGGGTGTCAGGGGGGCGCCGGAAACGGATGAGAGAGGGTGATTCCGAAATCCGGTCTGCGGCGGCACTGCTGGAGTGCTCGCAGGTCGGGAGTGGTTATTTTGTCCGACAATCTGAGTGAGATTGAGAAACCAGGATGGTTCTGACCCGTTGATCTGTCCGGCGCCGGGATTTTGGTGTGTGTAACAGAAACGTGATCTCTCTTTGACTGCGTTTTATCTATGATCGGACAATAAATATTTATGAAATAATAGTGTAATGCTGTTTAACTCACGTATTTTCATCCTTTACTTTCTTCCGGCTGTTTATGCCGGCTTCGTTTTCCTGACCAGAATACGGCAGGAGCGCGCGGCTGTGGGATGGCTGGCCGGGGCGTCCCTTCTGTTTTATTCCTGGTGGAATATTGCGTGTCTGCCGATTTTTCTTGCCAGTATCGTCATGAATTTTGTTTTTGGTACATGGCTGGCACGGTCGCCTTCCAGGAGTCTGTTTCTCTTTGCTGTTGGTCTTAATCTGCTGGCTCTCGCCTGGTACAAGTATGCGGGGTTTCTGTTTCAGACGCTTGACCAGATTCCGGGTGTGAGTCTGTCGGTCCCGTCCATCGTTCTGCCTCTGGCGATTTCGTTTTTTACGTTCCAGCAGATCGCCTATCTCAGCGATGCGCATGACGGACGCGCTGTCGAGCACAGTTTTCCGGATTATCTTCTGTTTATTTCTTTCTTTCCGCATCTTATCGCCGGACCCATTACGCATCACCGGGAAATGCTGCCCCAGTTTACGCAGCTTCTGAGGAGCGGAGGGGAGGTGGGGCGGCTCACTGTCGGTCTCACTCTTTTCCTGACCGGGCTGACAAAAAAGGTGATTCTGGCTGATCCGATCGGGACTTATGTGGGGCCGGTGTTCAGTCTTGCCCGTGAAGGAGGGATTCCGTCTTTCACGCTGGCGTGGAGCGGGGCGCTGAGCTACGCCATGCAGATCTATTTCGATTTTTCCGGCTATACCGATATGGCTATTGGTCTTGGTCTTCTTTTCGGAATCAGTCTGCCGCCGAATTTCGACAGTCCTTATAAAGCCCGTAATATTATTGAATTCTGGTCGCGCTGGCACATGACGCTGACCCGTTTTCTGACGGCGTATGTCTATAATCCGATCACTCTTGCGCTCACCCGGGCGCGCGTGAAATCGGGACGTCCGGTTCCGAAACGGGGTAAAACGACGCCGGGGGCGTTTGCGACACTGACGGCAGGGCCCACGGTTTTTACCATGTTCGTCTCTGGTGTCTGGCATGGTGCGGGGTGGCAGTTCATTGTTTTCGGTCTTCTGCACGGGATTTATCTGACCGTTACGCACGCATGGCATGCCCTGAAGGCGCACCGGCCGTCGCTGGTGAGGCCTGAGACGCGGGTTAAGACGGTCTTTTCGGTTCTGCTTACTTTTCTCTGTGTTCTGGTCGGTCTGATCTTCTTTCGCGTGGCCGATGTCGGGTCCGCCTGCCGTATTCTTCTTGGTATGGCCGGTCATTCTCTGCGTCAGCCGCTTTCCATGCCGGATATTGCCGGGGTGACGGCGACACAGGTTCTGGCGCTGGTCGTGCTGGGGCTGATCGTCTGGTTTTTGCCGAACGCGTCTCAGTGGATGCGTGATTACAGGACTGCGCTGGAACCGGAAGCCGGTTTTCCGCGAACGGACGGGTCGTTTTTCGCTCTGAAATGGCGGCCGACTTTTGCATTCGGACTGCTGACCGGTCTTGTCGGCACGCTGGCTCTTATGCGCGCGTTGTCTGCCGCTCCGACGGAGTTTCTTTATTTCCAGTTCTAGATTTCCAGTTTTGGGGATGAACCGACATGCTTCAGATGGACTGGCTTCCCGCGTGCCCGGCAGGGTTCGATTCACTGGATACGGTTCTGCAGCAGATGCGGGGCAGATGTGACGGACCGCAGGGTCTGAAGCTGCTGCGGGCGGCGGCGGGGTGTCGGCGCAATTTTATCCAGACATCAAAAGCTGACAGGTTTTTTCAGAAAATCACGGAAGGGGAGGCGGGTATTGCGGACGATGTTCTGCGTCCGGTCCGGATTGCCATACTGGCGGCGCATTCCGTCGAGCATCTGCTGCCCGCGACGCGGGTCGCCGCTCTGGCGCGCGGGATGAACGCCAGCCTGTATGTGGCTCCTTATGGTCAGTATCGTCAGGTTATTCATAACCGGGACCCGGATCTGGCGGCTTTTGCGCCGCAGTTTGTTCTCTTTGCGCCTGACATGCGGGATTCACCGCTCAGTCTTCCGCTGACGGCCACTTATGACGAGGTCACTGCGGCGGTGACGCGGCGTGTGGAAGAGTTGCATGCATTATGGCGCGCTGCTGCGGAATTTACCGGCGCCGCTGTTATTCAGCAGACGTTTCTCAATATGGATCTGCCGGTTTTCGGGTCTTTCGAGCGGCTTGTGCCTGCTTCCGATCTGTCGGTTTTTCTGCGTCTGCAAATGGCTGTTGCGGAGGCCGCCAGAGAGGAAGGCGTTCTGCTTCTGGATATGGATCAGTGTGCCGCCCTTGCCGGAGGGGCAAGGAAACTTCATGATTCCAGCCGCTGGTATCAGGCCCGGCAGCTGATTTCTCCTGAGGTCTCGGTCATCTGGGGCGATATGCTGGCGCGTGTGGTGGCGGCAGCTCTGGGGCTGTCCAGGAAATGTCTGATTGTCGATCTCGACAATACGCTCTGGGGCGGCGTGGCGGGGGATGACGGACCGGAAAATCTGCGTCTGGGCGCGGGATCGCCGGATGGCGAGGCGTTTTTTATCTTTCAGGAGTATATCGGACGGCTTCTTCAGCGCGGGATTGCGCTCGCCATATGCAGCAAGAACGATCCGGACGTGGCGGAGGCGGCGTTCAGTCTTTCCACGATGGCGCTGCGCCGGCAGGATGTGGCGGCGTTTGTCGCGAACTGGAACAACAAGGCCGATAATATTCGTCAGATCGCGGAGACGCTTCGTCTCGGGCTTGATGCCATGGTGTTTGCTGACGACAATCCGGCGGAACGGGATATTGTCCGGCGGGAGCTGCCGCAAGTCGCTGTGCCGGAACTGATGGATGATCCTGCCGATTATCCGCGCATTCTGTCGGCGTCCGGATGGTTCGAGGCCGCGGCCTTTACCGCTGACGATGCTGTCCGTGTCCGGAACTACAGTCATGAGGTCAGCCGGATGCAGGCGCGTGAAAACGCCACCGATCTGGAGGCGTATCTTTCCGATCTCCGGATGGTTCTGACGGGGCGCAGGATGACGGAGGCGGATGCGCCGCGTGTTCTGCAGCTTCTGAACAAGACCAATCAGTTCAATCTGACCAGCCGCCGCTATACGGGGCCGGAATTTCAGGCGCTGGCGGACCGGCCGGACACGCGGATCTGGACGTTCCGTCTGGCGGACAGGTTCGGGGATCATGGGCTGATCAGTGTCGTGATCCTGACCGGAGAGGAAAGGGAGGATGGCGATCCGGCTGAGCGCGGGAGGGGGCTGGCGGTTCATGACTGGATCATGAGCTGCCGTGTGCTTGGGCGCGGGGTGGAGGATGCTGTTCTGTCTGTTGTGGCGGAGGCGGCTGACCGGGAAAATGCGCCGTGTCTTAAGGGAGAATACTGTCCGACATCCAGAAACGGCATGGTTTCGGGACTTTACCGGGTCATGGGATTTTCTGAGGTGGAGAAAACCGCCGGGGACGATGCCACGTTCTGGGTTCGCAGCCGCGATGCTCCGCTGTCCGACCGCTGCCGGACCGCGTGCTCACTGATCAGGATAACAACCCGTCATGACTGATATTTCCGAAGCTCTGCAGGATGTGTTTCGCGATGTGTTCGACGATCCGGATCTGGTGATCGGGCCGGAGACGACGGCGGCTGATATTCCTGACTGGGACAGTCACACGCATATCAGCCTCATTGTTGCGGCGGAAGCGAAGTTCGGCGTGCGGTTCCGGACGGCCGAGCTGGAAAGCCTGCATAATGTCGGGGATTTCGAGACGCTGATCCGTGCGAAACTGGCCGGCCATTCCGGTCCCCGATGAATGGTCCCGGCAACAGGGGGACGGACGGGCGCCTCCCGGAGACTCTTCCTGTCCGGTCCGCGCTTCGCTACGCTCTGGGGGTTCTCACCGGGGCTGTCTTCGTGTTTCTGCTTTATACCGGCAGTCTGCTGGCGCTCGACAGAACGGGACATCTGCCGCCGCCGCCTCTGTCCAATTCCATCTGTGTTGATGAGAAGCTGAAGTTTCTCCGTGAGCATCATGATATTTCGCCGACTTTGCTGATTACCGGCTCCTCCGTGGCGTGGCGTGGGGTAGACACGGCTCTGCTCCAGAGCGAGCTGCCGGGGGAGCGGGCGTTTAATGGCGCCCTGTGCGGTCAGAAGGTGAATCAGACCGCCCGCACCACCGACTGGTTCCTGAAGCACTATCCGGGCATCCGTACGATCGTGATGCTGGCGGTTCCGCAGGATTTCACCCGGTGCCGGGTGACACCTTCCGCGTCTTTCCCGGTGGCGGAAACGGATGACTACGTATTCGGGAAAGAAACGACGTCTCTTCCTCTGAAATTCTATCTGGAGTTTTTTGATCCGGTGTCGCTCCAGCATAATGCCCGCCGGATTGCGGCTCTGCGTCGGGGCGAACTGCCGCTGGATACGCTCGCCAGCACGCCCACGGGCGACGGTCCCGTGGATACGGAAATCAGCCGTTCCGATCTGGGCGCCGGGGCGCTTCCGCCCTACGATCCTGCCTGTTTCAGTGCGCTGGGTCAGATGGAGCGGACTGCCGGTGACAGCGGACGTCATTTCGTGGTGGTCATTCTTCCGCTCAAACGGGAGTGGGAGCGCAGATACGATCCGGATCACCGGCGGCGGGCGGAACTGATGGCGGATATGAAGCCGGATCTTGTCAGAACGCATGGGCAGGAAATCGACCTGGAGGACCGGCTCTCGCTTCCTGAGGCGGCGTTCACCGACGCCACGCATGTGCGCTGGTCCGCTGTGCCGGCCATTACGGAAGTGCTGGGCGATGTTCTGCGTTCTGGCGCGGGCGCTCCGGCGGGGGACAGGGGGTAATGGCCCGGTGTTTGCGGGGGCTGGCTTTTCGGAGCGCTGCCCCGAACCCCGCAAAGGGACGCGGTCCCTTTGATCCCGGTTTGTTAAACTTAAAGGGGTGAAGGGGGCCGTGACCCCTTCCGGGGTGCAGGGCAGAGCCCTGCTCTGTCTCCTGTCTGCAGCATACATAATATCAGATGTTCCTTGCTGATCCGTAAGCACTATGGCAGTGGTTTTGAAGCCATGTTCGCAGGGCGTATCTGACCGGCGGCCGCAGGGAGAAGGGCGTGTACAGGGCGGCTGACCGGGGCGGGTTCGCTTCTGAGGCCGGGGGCGGGGCCACAGGATGTTACGGTCTGTTTCCGGAAACACTTGCGTTCATTTTTCGTCATCCCATATCTTTATAAAAGACCAGAACCGCTCTGCCTCATGCAGGGGGGCGGCAAGGCCTGATGATCGCCTGTAAGAAAGGGACAACAGGAATATGGATATTCAGAAATTTACGGAGCGTTCGCGTGGCTTTCTCCAGGCTGCACAGACGATTGCGCTTCGCGAGTATAACCAGCAGCTGACGCCGGAGCATCTGCTCAAGGCGCTGCTGGATGATAATGAGGGGGCGGCGTCTTCGCTGATCAAGGCGGCCGGCGGTAATCCGCTCGGGGCGCTGGCTTCTGTCGAGCAGGCGCTGGCGAAGCTGCCGAAGGTGCAGGGCGGCGGGGCCGGTCAGCCGATGATGACGCCGGATCTGGCGCGTCTGCTGGATAATGCCGAGCAGGCGGCGCAGAAGGCCGGTGACTCTTTTGTGGCGCAGGACCGTCTGCTGGTTGCCATTGCGGCGTCGGACAGTGCGGCGGGACGGGCGCTGAAGGAGAACGGGGCGTCGGCGGAGGCGCTGGAGAAGGCGGTGACGGCGATCCGGAAGGGACGCACCGTGACCAGCGAGAATGCCGAGGCGAATTTCGATGCGCTGAAGAAATATGCGCGTGACGTGACGGCGGTGGCCCAGGCGGGCAAGCTCGATCCGGTGATTGGCCGTGATGAGGAAATCCGTCGGGCCATTCAGGTTCTTGCGCGTCGCAGTAAGAACAATCCGGTTCTGATCGGTGAGCCTGGCGTTGGTAAGACGGCGATTGTCGAGGGGCTGGCGCAGCGGATCGTCAACGGCGATGTGCCGGAGGCGCTGCGCAACAAGAAGCTGCTGTCGCTGGACATGGGCGCGCTGATTGCCGGTGCGAAGTTCCGGGGTGAGTTCGAGGAGCGTCTGAAAGCGGTTCTCAAGGAGATCGAGTCCGCTGAGGGACAGGTGATCCTGTTCATCGATGAGATGCACACGCTGGTCGGCGCGGGTCGTTCGGATGGCGCGATGGATGCGTCCAATCTGATCAAGCCTGAGCTGGCGCGCGGCACGCTGCATTGTATCGGCGCCACGACGCTCGACGAGTATCGCAAATACATCGAGAAGGATGCGGCGCTGGCGCGGCGTTTCCAGCCGGTGTTCGTGGGCGAGCCTTCGGTAGCCGATACGATTTCGATCCTGCGCGGGATCAAGGAGAAATACGAGCTCCATCATGGGGTGCGGATTTCCGATGGTGCTCTGGTCGCGGCGGCGACGCTGTCGAACCGGTACATCACCGACCGGTTCCTGCCGGATAAGGCGATCGATCTGATCGACGAGGCGTCCAGCCGTCTGCGGATGCAGATTGACAGCAAGCCGGAAGAGCTTGATGAGCTGGATCGTCGTGTCATTCAGCTGAAGATCGAGCGTGAGGCGCTGCGGAAGGAGGATGATTCCGCGAGCCGTGAGCGTCTTGAGAAAGTCGACGCCGAGCTCTCCGATCTTGAGGAGAAGTCGGATGCGATGAATGCGGCGTGGCATGCCGAGAAAGATCGGGTGAACGCGGTTCAGAAGCTCAAGGAGCAGCTGGACGATGCGCGCTCCAGGGTCGAGGTGGCGCAGCGCAAGGGGGATCTCGGTCAGGCTTCCGAGCTGATGTATGGCGTGATTCCGGATCTGGAATCGAAGATCGCGAAGGCGCAGGAAGAGGAACAGGCCGGTCCTGCCGGTGATCTGGTCTCCCAGGCTGTGACCGAGCAGAGCATTGCGTCCGTTGTGTCGCGCTGGACGGGCATCCCTGTGGACCGGATGGTCGAGGGTGAGCGGGCCAAGCTGCTGCGGATGGAAGATGAGCTGCGCAAGCGGGTTGTCGGTCAGGAGCCTGCGCTGAAGGCGGTTGCGCATGCGGTGCGCCGGGCGCGCGCCGGGCTGCAGGACCCGAACCGTCCGATCGGTTCGTTCCTGTTCCTCGGTCCGACCGGTGTGGGTAAGACCGAGCTGACCAAGGCGCTGGCCGAGTTCCTGTTCGATGATGAGAAGGCGCTTCTCCGCATCGATATGAGCGAGTTCATGGAGAAGCATTCCGTTGCCCGTCTGATCGGCGCGCCTCCGGGCTATGTCGGTTATGAGGAAGGCGGCGTGCTGACCGAGGCGGTGCGGCGGCGTCCGTATCAGGTCATTCTGTTCGACGAGGTCGAGAAGGCGCATCCGGATGTCTTCAATATTCTGCTGCAGGTTCTCGATGACGGACGTCTGACGGATGGTCAGGGTCGTGTGGTTGATTTCCGCAATACGCTGATCGTGCTGACCAGTAACCTTGGTTCCGATGTTCTGGCCAATCAGCCTGACGGTGAGCCGGTGGAGATGGTGCAGGCGCAGGTGATGAAGGTTGTCCGGGAGCATTTCCGGCCGGAATTCCTCAACCGTCTGGACGAGATCGTGCTGTTCTCACGTCTGCAGAAAGCGGACATGACGCATATTGTCGATATCCAGGTTGGTCGTCTGCAGAGCCTGCTGACGGATCGCAACATCGTTCTGAAACTGGACGATCTGGCGCATCAGTGGCTGGCAAACGAGGGCTACGATCCGGTGTATGGCGCGCGGCCGCTGAAGCGTGTTGTGCAGCGCAGTCTGCAGAACCCGCTGGCGGAGATGCTGCTGGAGGGGACGATCCACGATGGCGAGACGGTCAATATCTCGGCCAACGGGGATGGTCTGCTGATCAACGGGAAAGAGGCTGCTACGGTTCTTGCCTGATCAGGGCTGGTGTCTTTCGGGACGGGAAAGGGGGTCGCAGGGATGCGGCCTCCTTTTTTGTGGGGGTGTGTTGGGGATGGATGTGTCTGGTTTCGCCCTTATTTCGGATATTTAACCGGCCTTGACGAACTTGAGAAGGAGAGCGATCATTAAATCTCGATATTAGTATTCCGGGATAAATAGAATGGATCTTAGAAAGAAATTATTGGAAAAATACAAAGAAAAAAAATAGATATAAAAACTTTGGGCCGGTTATAGCATCCGTAAAAATAAATGGCTTTAGAGGGGTTAATACGGAAATTAGTTTTGATTACCCTATAACGGCTCTTTCTGGATTTAATGGATCAGGAAAAAGTACCGTGGGACAGCTTATGCTGTGCGCATATCGTAAAATGCCTACGTCAAAAAACTCTAAGCGATTTTATGTAAAAGACTTCTTTCCAGTTTCTAATCTAGATCCTGAGCCTTTCACCTCCACAGCAAAAATTGAATTTTTCTACGAAACAGACAAACCTTCAACTAAGCAAGAATTGACGGTCACTCGATCTAAGAAAGAATGGTCTGGATACAAAAGACAGCCAGAAAGAAATGTAGAATATCTTGGATTTACAGTGTATATACCAAAAATAGAACAAAGAGATCTCAGTATATATCTTGCCTCAAGCCTCTCCGTATCTGAAAAAGATAGAGTGGAGGTAGAAAATGGCGCTATGTATGCGAGCCGTATCTTGGGATCTAGTTATGAAGATATATATTTTCAAGGGGTAAAGGCTAGATCAAGAAGTGCAGAACTAGGTGTGGCAAGCCGTTTTGGTGCAAAGTATTCAGAAAATAATATGGGATTTGGTGAGGGACGGGTTGTTTATACAATTAGACTCTTAGAGAGTTGCCCAGCACAAAGTTTAATAGTGTTGGAAGAACCCGAAACTTCTCTTCATGAAAGCGCTCAGTATGAATTTATAAAATATCTAATGGATGTAGTAAATAGGCGCGGTCATCAGATTATTTTTTCAACTCACTCAAGTATTATGATGGATGCTTTGCCGCCGGAAGGGCGAAAACTACTTATAAGAGGAAAAGAGGGAGTTGATGTATTTGATAGTGTAACATCGACTAGAGTAAAAACAGCTCTTTCGTGTGGAGAGGGAGGGCACGCCATTATTTGTGTTGAGGACGAGTTTGCTCAATCATTTCTTCGAGAAATACTAAGACGGTACGATATTAATGTGCTGGAATCGGTTGAAATAATTCCGTTCGGTGATGCTAAGGCTGTATTATCAGCTCACAGAGTTCTTGCTAAAGCAGGACAAAAATCAATCGCGGTTAGGGACGCTGATCAAGGAGAAGATCTAGCCCAACATCTTTTGGCGCTCCCAGGAAGCCTTCCACCAGAGAAAGAGGTGTTCTGCTCAAAAGCATCCAAGGATAAGCTTAACGAATTATATGGGTTTAGTGCCGATACATTTTTGTCATCACACCCAGATATAGACCATCATGAGTATTTTCCAAAGATAGCGGGGAAACTTTCCTGCTCACGTGAGGTCTTAGAGACAGACTGTATTCGAGCTTTTTTAGACAGTGTTGGAAGCATTTGGAGTCAAAAGTTATGTGAAAATATTAAAAAGGCAATAGTGTAGTGTCATAAAATGCATTGATTGTGTAATTTATATTTTATTAAGCGGTATTGAATTTTTAATATTCCGAATGCCCGAGTATCTCTGGACATCCCAAAAGAACCAGACATTCCTCTCCCGGGCAAAACTGCCTGTCGATGAAGGGAGTCGCGTTCTTTTCATCTCGTTAATTTTAATAAATCGGGATCAAAGGGACTGCGTCCCTTTGCGGGGTTCGGGGCAGCGCCCGGGTGTGCCCGGTTATCGTTGTGGACTACTGGAAAACTGTAGTCCACAACGGGAAAATTACACCGCCTGTTGCATGGCGGTGCGTCCTTCGATGGCGTCTCGCAGTGCTTCGGTGACTGTGTCCTCGCTGGTGTGGTTGCGGATGTAGTGTTCGCCGGCGGAAGCGGCGACGGTGTGAGCGGCTTTGTCGGTGTAAAGCCGGATGATCTGTGCTGCCAGTTCACGGGCGTCTGTGCCGGTGAGGGCGCTGAGTTCGGGGGGCAGGATCATGCCTTCGGCGGCGATGGTGCTCATGACGCAGGGGACGCCGGAGGCCAAGGAGTCGAGCACTTTTCCCTTGATGCCGGCGCCGTAGCGCAAGGGGGCGACGGTGAGACGCACCTGATCGAGCAGGGTGTGCAGATCGGGCACGTAGCCGGCGATTGTGACGCCGTCCTGACGGAGGCGGTATATGGCGTCGGGCATCTGGCTGCCGGCGAGCAGGAAGCTGATTTCGGGATGCTGCCTGCGGACCAGCGGCATGACGGAGCTGACGAGGAAGCGGGCGGCGTCCAGGTTCGGAGCGTGGGTGAAGCTGCCGATGAAGGCGACGCCGCTGCGTTCTTCGAAGGGGCGGGCGCCGGGGCGTAGCGGAACATGCCAGGGGACGTGGTGGACGGTGGCGTCGGGCACCATGGCGCGGAGCAGGCTGAGTTCGCGGAGCGAGTGGGTGAGGACGGCGTCCGCTGACCAGGCGGCGGTGCATTCCTCCAGCCGGACCTGGCGGGCGGTTGCGAGCAGTTCCGGCCGGTTTTCTGCTGCGGCCTGACGTTCGAGCCGCAGATGGTGGAGGTCGGCGACGCTGTAGATCACGCGGGCGCGGTTCTGATGCCGGCGGACCAGCGGCATGTAGCGGGTCGCGATGTCATGGCGGTGCAGATAGACGACATCGAAGCTGTGGGCATGACGGCGCAGAACGTCCTCGACGGAGGAGGTGAAAGGCGCGGTGCAGGTTTCGATGCCCTGCGCGGTCAGGGCTTCGCGCAGCGGCTCTGCGGGTGAGAGATCGTCCGCCGCGATAAAGGTGATGTCATAGCCGAGCGTTTTCAGGGCACGCATATGAGAGAGGATGGCCTGCGAGCCGGCGTCGCGGGTGGCGTCCGGTGTGAGTGCGTCGATCACCAGCGTCCGGCGGCGTGTCAGGGTTTCCAGCACGCTCCGGGGGGCGGCCGGTCCCTGTGTGCGCAGAAGGCGGCGGGCGTGGTCGCGGGCGGTGGCGCCGGACTGTTCGTTTGCCTGTCGCTGTCTGAGGGCTTCCGCCTGGGCCATCATGAAGGAATAGACGTGTTCAAGATCGGCGCTGCTGTCCAGCGCCTGCACGGCTTTTGCCACGGCGGTTTCGAGTGCGTCGTCGAAACGGGTGGCGGATTCCAGCACGAAGGGGGAGCCTGCGATCTCGGCGCCGTCGCTTTCGCGCACGACCTGCACGACGTGACGGGTCAGGGGAGAGAGCGGGACCGGCAGGGTGAGGTCGAAACCATGACGGCCGTCGCCGATGCCGGACTGGCGGAGATCGTTTCTGTCGGCGTTTGCGATCGTGCGGGACAGGACCATGCCGTTATCGAGAATCTGCAGGGCCACGGCGGCGTTGCTGTCATCGGCGGCCCAGCCTGCGATCCGGTCGCGGGTGACGATGTCGAGATGGCCGCGCAGAGGGCCGGAGGATGCTGGCAGGGCCGTGGCGTCGGGGAGATCGATAAACCATGGGCTGTGAGCGAGGGCTTTTCCGTCCGATGCGCGCCGGACCTCGATCACATGGCGCAGAGCCGGCGCGAGACCGCCGGGAATTGTCCGGCTGAATCCGCAGCAGCCGTTGCCGAAGCCGGCCTGTTCGAGGTCGGAGCGCCAGGTGGAAGCGGAAACGGTGCTGATTACGACACCGTTTATGACGATTTCCAGATCGACGGGCTGGCCGGTGTTATCATGCGCCCAGCCGGCGATGTGCTCGCGGCTGACTTCATCGATGAAGCCGCTGAGCGGTGCTTCTGTTGCTGATGGCATGGAGCGGCGGGCGTTGATGGCGTGGCGGGCGGCTTCCAGTTCCGGGCCGGATTCCACGCGCGGGGCGCAGTACTGTGCCGGGATGCGTGGGGCGTTGGGATAGAGGGTCGCGAATTCGGCGGCGTTGTGGAACATGCCGCGGCTGTCATCATCGATGAAGGTTTCGGAGGGCGCGCCTTCCGCGAGGATGATGTCGTGGGTTTCGAGTTCGATGTGGAAGTAGGCGACTTCGTCGATCTGTCCGGCCTGGAGGATGGTGTCGCCGTTGACGAGGGCGAGGGCCGGGATGAGGACGCCGTTGAGATACATGGCGTGCAGGGGTGAAACGGACAGATCGCGGGCTGGGAGGTTTTCGCCCAGCGCGCCCTTCCGGATAATGACGGGGAGGATATCCTGATTGCCAGACGCGAACTGTCCGGAATAGCTTCTTGTTCCGATCCAGCGGATCGGGCGGCTGAGGCCGGAGGCGGTGACGACGTGATCGCCGATTTGCAGGTCCTCGACGGCGACATCGCCGCTGGATGTGCGGATCAGCGTGCCGCGGCAGTAGCAGGGGGTGCCCTGATCGGTGATTGTCATGCCGCCGTAACCATCCTGGGCCATGACGAAGTAATCTTTTGAGTAATCGCCGGTGAGTTCGAAGGTGAGGGTTGTGGAGGCGGTTGTGACGACCAGGGTGGAGGTGCCCTGAAGCATGACCGTGGCGCCGGAGCCGTAAACGATGTCGGTCAGATCGAGCGAGGAGCCGATTGACAGCACGGTGCCGGTGACGATGGCGCCGCCGGCCAGAGCCAGGACGCCGCCTGTCTCCACGACTGTATTCCGGGCGGTGCCGCCGGACAGGATCGAGGCGCGCGCATTCGCGTTCACCTGAATATTGCTGACGAGGCCGCCTTTGTTCACGTCCAGCGTCTGCCCGGAGAGGATGGTCGTGCTGAGGAGGGTCTGGCCGTCATTGATGACGTAGGTTGCGAGATCGACGAAGCTCAGGGACGGATCGTGATCCGACTCCCGGACGCTGTCCTGATACTCCGCGTTGACATGGACGGTTTCAAAATCCGAGTCTTCGTAGAAGGTGCTGCTGACCAGCGTGTGGTCCAGTGATTCCGCGTTTCCTTCGAAGACGTAGGTGTACCGGTTATCGGGGTCTTCGTGGCCTTCCATATCAGTGAGAACGCCGCTGCCGGTATAGATCTGCTGGGTGTCACTCCATGCGACATCGTTAAAATCGCCCAGCACGCCGACTTTCGCGGTCGGGTCGCTCTGCAGAAGTGTTTTGACGTAATCAGTGATGTATTCTGCCTGTGCCTGTCTGCCGTTGACGTCATCGGCGGGCGTGCCGCCGCCATGGTTCACCGGCGGCTGGGTTGAGCCGTACAGCTCGGAGCTTCCTGCCTGCGATGAGTTGTGGACGTTGATCAGGGTGACGTCCTGGCCGTTGAACTCGAAGGTTCCGACCAGAGGCAGGCGGGTGTTTTTGAATGTGGTTGTGGAAGCATCCGTTCCGATGCGTGAAACATCGCCGACCAGGCTGACACGTTCGGGATTATAGAGGAAGACGTTGCGGATATTGCCGCCGGCGACGCCGCCTTCGGCTCCGTTCACGGGATCGATTTCGGCGTAAGCGTATGTCGGACCGCCTGCGGCGGCGATCGCGGCGATGATGGCCTCGATATTCTGCGTCGCGTCTACGGTGCCGTCATTGGCGGTGCCGCTGTCGTCCTGGACTTCCTGCAGGGCGAGGACGTCCGGAGCGTTCAGGTTCTGCGTGATGATGGTGGCGAGCTGTGAGAGACGGTCAGCCTGTGTCGGGTCGAGCGCGTCGAAATTTTCGATGTTGTAATCGGCAACGAGAAGATGTGTCTGGTCTTTCAGGAAGTTCGTCGTCTGCTGCGGCGGGGCTGCCGGTGTGACGGTGACTGCGGAGATGGGTTCGAGTTCGTAAACGCCGTTGTAATAGTTGAGAACGCCGGTGACGTCGCCGAGTGAGTCTCCGAGGGTGGCGGAGATGGCGTCTCCGGGCGTGACGCCGCTGTCGTAATAGACCTCGATCCGCTGGGTGTTGATGTTGTCGGCGCTTTCGATCAGCGCGCCGCGGCTGTTCAGGAGTCCGTCGCCGCCATCGGGGACGACCCATGTGGCGTTCGATGCGGTGGCGCCGACGACGACGGCGTTATGGATTGTGACGACCTGTCCGACGAGGCTGCGGTAGAAATCCAGAGCGTTGGCGTCCGGCTGCAGCGTGGCGGTGCTGGTGTTCAGATTTGTGTCGGTGCCTGTATAGGCCTCGGTGGGTACCGTGAGGCCGCCTTCTCCGATGACGGTCGGCGTGATGCTGACGGCGGCGGTGTCGGCGACGCTGTGCGATGTTTCCACGATTTCGGAAACGGGCAGGGAGTTGGACCAGGATGTGCCGCTGTAGTTCTCCATCAGGCCGGTGACGGTTACGGTCTGGCCGACTGACGGCAGTGTCGCGCCGGTTGCCGCCAGGACGAAGAGGCCTGAGCTGCCGACATGAGAGGCGTCGGGGGACGGGTCCTGTATCCAGTATCCTTTGCCGCCGGTGGTGTCGACGGCGGTGACAACGCCGGTCGTCTGCACGGTTTTCCTGTTATACGGGCTTGTATAGCTGTCGCCGTTGAGCTGCTGGATGGTCAGGGTGAGGGGTGTCGTGGTGTCGGAGCCGCCCCCGTTGTCACCGCCGGTATTGCCCCCTGTGCCGCCCGTGTCATCACCGCCGCCTCCGGCTGATCCGCCGGCATCGGCGGAATCGTTGGCTGCTCCGGGGGTGTTCAGAACCGTTCCTTTGGCGGCTGCTGTTCCGTAACCATCGATACCGGCAAGGGAAGGATCGTTGGTGACCCAGTCTGAGGCGCTGTCGGTGTCGTGGCCGTCGGGGATGCGGGACGCGCCGGCGGCGGCGGCTCCGGTCAGGACGGGCGCGCCGGCATAGGCCGGGTCTGTGGCGTCGCTGTCGCGCACGGCGATGCTGTCGGCGATTGTGGACCAGGGGGTTGTGTTCAGGACGCCATCCTTGTCGGGATCGAGGTCCTGTCCGAGGGTTCCGGTGAAATCCTTTACGAGCAGGACGGTCTGGGAGCCGTTCTGCAGGACGTTGCTGCCATAGGGTGTGACCCAGTAGCCGTCGGCGTCCGTTGTCCCGAGATTGTAAATGTTATCTATTTTTCCGGCAGCGTTTGGAAGATCTCCGTCGATGACCACGAGGGACCAGCCGGTATAATCGGTCGAGGGGTCCCCTTTGACCTCTATAAATTCATGGGTGTCCGTGCCGGTTGGGTTGAACATGAACTCATTGATGATCGGATCTGTGGTCACGTCGTTTTTCTTTCTCTGAATTCACTCAGCACTCTGTACCGTCCGGTCATGGATTCTGGTACGACGTCATGAAAGATGTTGATTTTATGATGTCTGTTCAGGTCATTCCGGTATCCGCAGATCTGATCTGATACAGTACGGTCCGACGGACGCCGGCCGGTTCGTGACCGGGGCTGCACGAAGAATAAAGGGCCGGAGCTTTAGCCTTCATGGTGATGGGAGAGCCTTAACGCCAGGTTGCCGTTAATCATTACCTTACGGTTCGAAACGAAGCGCTAACAATTGGAAATTTTACCGTACGGACAGGTTACAGTAATTATGTGATGTTTTTGCAACATATATCGGTTTATTACATAGTTATGACAACAATAAATCCATTAACATCACGAAATGACACTATTTTTTATTTATTACATAATATTTTCGGTTTATATCGTACTGTTTCGATATGTTTATGAAGTGAAGCTGAGGCGGAGAGACATCCCTGAATGTGGCGGGACGTGTCATCAGTTAATGCTGATGATGTCAGGGAGGAACCGGGCGGCGTCGGGGAAAGTTGATTCCGGTCTGTTGTGGCGGGCTGCGATATATCTGAACGGCTTCAGGTGGTTTGTGAGGTTTCTTTTTTACAAAGAGGGAAGCTGATCGGCGCGATCTTTGCTCCTCCTGTCTGACATAACAAACCCACCGCGAACGTCTTTATCACTGACCGGTGGTTTCACAGGCAGGATCCTGAAACAGCCTTTTAGGTGTTGTGCGGATCTGTGCTCTGGAAGCCGTATGTTTCGTAACGGGTTTTTACGGTTCCGTTTGCTACGTCCACGACCATGAAGCCTTCCGGGGTGCCGTAGCGTGTGCCGTGCCACCAGTTGCCACTGACGGCGCCGCCTGTGATGTAGGGCACACCGTGCCAGTCGATCCGTTCGAGGATATGGGTGTGACCCTGGAACACGCCGATGACGTTGTGGCGGTCGAACAGCGGCAGGATTTCGTAAGCGTTGATGACGCTGAGGGAGTGATGTTTCAGCGGCGTGGCGGGCGGGGCGGCGTAGGTCTCGACGGCGGTGACGAGGGGAATGTGGGTGACCACGATGACCGGTGTGCCGGTGGGCTGAGCGGCAAGATCGTTTGCGAGCCAGGCGATCTGCGGCGCGTCGATCCGGCCTTCGTAGGAGCGGTCTCCGGTGATGCCGATCGAATCCAGAATGACGAAATGCACGCCTTTATGGTCGAAGGAGTAATAAAGGCGGCCGAAACTGTCCTCGAAATACTTCTTGCCGTAGAAGGGATCGGTCGGTTGCGCGCCGCTCTTTGTGTAGATTCCGAAGAGGTCGTGATTTCCGATCGTATGATGGACGGGCAGGGTGAGGTCGTCGGCGGTGTGTTTGTAGAGCTCCATCAGCATCGTGGCGCGGCTGGCGCTGACGCCGAGGGCGTCGAACACGTGATCGCCGCCCTGGATCGCGAAATCAGCCGGGATCGCGCGGGCTTTTGTGAAAGCGGAATGACAGCCGGCGGTTGCGTTCAGCTCTGGCTGGAGGTGGGTGTCGGTGATGAACAGGAAGGTGAAGGGCTCGTGGGCGCGCAGGGGCGGCCGGTCCGGGATGGCGGCGCGGGTTCCGGTTGTCGCTGTCAGCGTCAGACCGCCGGTCAGCGTGAGGAAGGTGCGTCGGCTGAGCTGAAACATGCGCGGCGTGTCCTGCTGTTCGTGCCGGGTCAGTCTGCGCGGTGTGGTGTTGCTGTTCAACGGTGTCATAAATGGTTCATCGTTAAGCGGGGCGTTGCTTTGCCCGTGGCAAAACGTGTTGTCTCCTGCACCGCAGTATTGTTCAGAGACTGTTTCAAAGGTCTGCCCATGAAACCTCTGGTTAATTACAGAGAAGTTTTTGGTGAAGCTTTTTTCAGAAAGCTTCAGAAGACGCCGCCTTTTTGGGAAAAGGCGGCATCCAAAAACTTTTATTGTTTTTTGAGCCTGGCTGAGGCGAACAGATGGTCTGGAAGGAAAAAATATAACATTATCAGTTTGTTATGAGAATTTTGTCCATTAAAGGTTTTTGAAACAGCCTCTTAACAAACCGGGATCAAAGAGACTGTGTCTCTTTGCGGGGTTCGGGGCGGACCCCTGAGACAGCCGCGTCATCCTGAGGGTTTTTTCTTGCGTCCGGGCGGAGGTCTGCTCAGGATACCGTCTTATGAACATGGTCCCGACTGATCGTGGTCTTCATCCGACCGCTCCGCCTGCCAGCCGATGGGATCTGTTCCTGATCCTTTGTCTGCTGACCTGTCTCGGCCCGCTGAATATCGATCTCTATCTGCCGGGTTTCCCGGGCATTGCGCATGATTTCCATGCCGGGCAGACGTCGGTTCAGTTCAGTCTGACCGGTGCGTTGTTCGGGCTGGCTGTCGGACAGCTGATGGTGGGTCCTTTCAGCGATGCGAAGGGACGCAAGGGGCCGCTGATGATTGCGATGGGGCTGTTTACGCTGTCGTCGCTTCTGTGTGCCGCGGCGCCGGGGATCGGTACCTTTATAATGGCCCGTTTCATGCAGGGGCTCACTGCGGCGGCGGGTCTGGTTCTGTCGCGCGCCATTGTGCGCGACCTGTTTTCCGGCGTGGCTCTGGCGCGGTTCTTTTCCCGGCTGATGATCATCAACGCCGTGGCGCCGATGGTGGCGCCGATGATCGGCGGGGCTATTCTGCTTACGCCGTCCGCGACGTGGCGGACGCTGTTTCTGTTTCTGGCCGGGGTTGGCCTGGTCGCTTCGGCGCTGAGTTCGGTGCGGCTGCATGAGACGCTCGATCCGGCGCGGCGTGGCGCGCATTCGACGCGGGCTTCGCTCGGGGCGTTTTACAGTCTGTTCAGCGACCGTGAATTTGCCGGTTACGCGCTGACGGTCGGGCTGATCCATGGTGGCAGTTTCGCCTATGTCGCGGGTACGCCGTTCATTTATCAGGGGCTTTATGGTGTCTCGCCACAGGTGTTCAGTGTGCTGTTCGGGATCAACGGGCTGGCCATGGTGGCCGGAAGCTGGCTGGTCGGGCGGTCTTCCGGGCCGGCGCAGACGGCGCGGATTCTGCGTAATGCCGTGCTGACCATTACGGCGGCGAGTGCTCTGATTACGGGTCTCGGGCTGATCCGGGGACCGCTGGCTTTTCTGGTGATCGCGATTTTTCTTTATATGATCTGCATCGGTGTCGTGCTGACGTCGACGTTCGTGCTGGCGATCGAGCGGCAGGGGCATCGGGCGGGGAGCGCCAGTGCGTTGCTCGGGGCCCTGCCGCTGTTTATTGGCGCGGTTGCGGCGCCGCTGGTCGGGATGAGTCGCGTCAGTGCGGTTCCGATGGGGCTTGTGCTGTTTCTGACCTGTCTGATGGGGCTGGTCTGTTATTTCCGGTTTGTGTGGCGGGGGGCTTTGTGAGGTTTGGGCTCTGTCCGGAAATTTGCCAGAGACGGCTGGCTTCTGGAAGGCGCTCAGAGTCTGTTTCGAGAGCCTGATCCTGAAGCCGCTGGATAAATCATAAAGAAGTTTTGGTGAAGCTTTTTTCAAAAGCTTCAGAAGAAGCCGCCTTTTTGAAAAAAGGCGGCACCCAGAAACTTTTTTTTCAATGACTTATTGTAGGGGTGTTTTCTGGCCGGGCAGGATGAGCGGGTGACCGGGACGAAGCCCCGGAAACCTGCTCCGCGTTTATCAGTGAATCGAATGCTGTTCCAGGGCCAGCCGCAGCAGGGTTCCGTTGTGGTCTTCCGTAATCAGCAGGGTTCCGTCCGCCATGATGGCCAGTCCGGTCGGGGCGCCGGCGGGGCCGTCGCTGTCTGACAGATCCCGCCAGCCGCGGATGACGGGCTGAGGCGTGCCGGTCGGTTTGCCGTTCGGGCGCACGGCGAGGCTCATGACCTGATGACCGGTCGAGCGGTAGCCGTGATAGGTGATGAGCAGATGGTTGCGGAGGCCGGGGAGGGTTGTCCGGTCGTAGAAGATCATGCCGAGTGGGGCGGCGTGGGCCGGGAGCAGGAGATCGGGACGGGTTGTGGCGGCGCAGTTATGGTCGGGATATTCCGGCGCCGGGCGGGCGTTGTCGTAGCAATAGGGCCAGCCGTAATCAGCGCCTTTTCTGATGATCTGCCAGGTGTCATGGGGCAGGTCTCCGTCGGAGAGCGTCGGGTCGGCGCTGTCGATGCTGTCGCGGGCGTTGACTGCTGCCAGAAGGGCGCCTCCTGGCAGCACGGTCAGGGCCATCGGGTTGCGGAGGCCGGTTGCCACGACGTCGCCGCTTCTGGCGGTGAGGGGGGCGGGGCCTGGGCGGAAGCGGAGGATGGCGGCGCGGGGTGGTTTTTCTTCCGTTTCCGTACAGCGTCTGGTGGCGTCGGGCGCTTTTCCGGTTTCGGTCTCGCAGTTATTGGTGGCTGAGCCGACGCTGACATAGAGCGTGCCGTCGGGACCCGCTGCGAGGGCGGGCAGAGGATTCCGGCCGGTGCCGGGCAGGCCGGTCAGGACAGTCTGCTGGTCCGCCGTGCCGTTCGGGTGCAGAACGATGCGGGCGATGTGATCGGGGAAGCTGATATAGAGCTGTCCGTCCGCGCCGAAGGTCAGGCCGTTGGGACGGTCGAGCTGTGCGAGCAGGATTTTCGGTTTGTCGTGCCCGTTATGGTTCAGGGCGAGAAGCTGTCCCTGGGCGTGATGCCAGCCGCCCATATCTGCGACGTAGATGGTGTCGCCACTGACCGCGACGCCGCGTGGAAAGCCGAGGCCTGAGGCGACAAGGCCGACGCAGAGTCCGGCGGGAGTCTGCAGATCGACGCGGGGAAAGCCGTCGCAGTTTCCGTGCGGGAGATAGGGGTCGGGCTGGGCCTGTGCCGGCCTGCCGGGCCATGCCGCGAGGGTGGCCAGAATCAGAAATGTGAGGAAGACGCAGGGAAGTCTTTGCACTACGGATCGTAGCAGCGTCGTCTGTGCCGGCATGAGGTCCCCGGTCCGTCGTTACACGCTGGCGGTGTGGCCTCGGTGTCCGGCGGTCTTTTTCTGGTAATTTTCCTTTATCCTCAGCCTGTTTCCGGGAAAATCCTAATCACGAAAACGTCGTTTCCGGGAGCCTGGCTCTGGCACTGCGGACGGGGGATGGTTTCCGGAACGGAGGATCGGGTCGGGTGCTGGCCGGACCTGGTGGAGGTTGTGGACTGTTCCATCTGACAGATCCGGGGAAGGACTTTCTGTGACGGTTTCTGCCGGGTTCAGGGTTGTGGTCTGATGCTGTCCGGAGCGGTTTGCGGGGCTCTGCCCCGCGTCCTGGCAGGAGGCGTGGTTTTCTGCACCTCATTTGTTTTCATAAAAGGCGTTTGTATGCTTTGCAGATACAGGCGCGGTGGTTTTATCGCGGACCCTGCAAAGGGGCGCGGTTCCTTTGATCCTGGCCTGTTAAAATAAATTGGGAAGGGCAGTGGGCTGCTTTGTCTCCTGTCGGCAAAATACATAAATATCTGAGAGGCTGTTTCAAAGGCCTTCAATGTACAAAAATTCTCATATCAAGCTGATGATGTTATGGGTTTTTGAGTTCGGTCATCTGCTTTACTTCAGCAAGGATCGAGGAGTTTTTCATGATAAGCCATTGATAAAATAATAAAAGTTTTTGGGTGCCGCCTTTTTTCAAAAAGGCGGTGTCTTCTGAAGCTTTCTGAAAAAAGCTTCACCAAAAACTTCCTGATAATTTACAGGCGGCCTCTTAATAAAAAGGGGTCAAAGGGGCTGTGCCCCTTTGCGGGTTTCAGGACGGAGCCCTGAGGGCATGGCTTCAGAGCGTCAGATTGGCGCGCAGGTAATAGAAGCCGCCATTCATATCGAGCTGCGAGGTGCTCATGTAATATTGCGGTGCGCCGAGGTAGCGGTTGCCGTCCGGCACGCGGCTGGGGCGGGCGTCGAAAATGTTGTTCGCGCCGAGGGTGAAGGACCAGTTGCGGTTGACGCGATAGGTGATGTCCAGATTGGTGACGAATTTCGGCGTGTTGCGGAATTCGCGAAAGATCGTGCTGGACAGAGAACTCGTGTTGCCCGTGCCGCCGTAATAGGTGAGTTCCGAGGTGGTCTGGCCGTAGCGGATTTCATGCACGCCGACGGTCCAGTTGCCGCTGGTGAAGCGGCCGCCCCAGATCATCTTGCTGCGTGGATAGGCGGTGGTGATGTAGGCGACGCTCTGGGCGTTCAGCAGGGGGGCGCCGGTCAGGCTGTTCATGGTCTGGTGCGACAGGCGGGTGCGGTTGAGGTTGATCGCGACATCCCAGTTGATGACGCCGACATTGCCGAGCTGGGTCGGGTAGGTCGCGGTGATGTCCAGGCCCTGGGTACGGGTGCTGGCGACGTTGGCGAACCAGTTGGCGGAGAGCGATGAGGCCGACCAGCTTTCCGATCCAGCGGGCAGGGTAAAGCCGTTCAGTCCGAGGGCGGAGCGGGCCTGATCGCCGGTGATGTTGCCTCCGGGCAGGATCTGGTCGCGCAGGTTGATCTGATAGACGTCGGCGGTGATGTGCAGCTTTCTCACCGGTTCGATGATGATGCCGCCGGTAGCGTTGGTGGAGCGTTCCGGCTTGAGCTGGGACGCGCCGTTGGCGAGGGCGCCGGGAGAGTTGGCGGCGATCAGGCCGCGCGCGGCCGTGGGGGAAAGGGTGAGGGAGCTGTAATGCTCCTGCGCCAGGGTGGGGGCGTGGAAGCCGTTCGAGATGGTGGCGCGGAAGGCGAGCCATTTAAAAGCGTCGTAACGGGTCGAGACTTTTCCGGTCTCGGTGTCGCCGACATCGGTGTAGTGCTCGAAGCGTCCGGCGAGATCGAGCTGCCAGTTTTTCATCAGATGGGTGGCGACGTCGATGTATCCGCCGACGACATCGCGGCTGGAGTTGCTGGCGTTGCCTGCATTGATGCCGGCGAGGGCGTCCGATCCGCCGTAGGCGGTGGTGTCCGGCGCGCCGGTGCCGACGGAGTAGCTTTCATAGCGGTAGGTGGCGCCGCCGGCGACGTTGATGCTGTGGGGCCAGCCGGAGACGTGGAAAGCGCGGCTGAGGTCGAAGGTATTGCTCCACTGTGAATTGCTGAAGCCCTGTACGTCCGGGAAGCGGGTGGGGGTCTGGCCGGTCGCGTTCGACAGGGGCAGGTTGGCGGACTGTTTCAGGCCGATCTGGTCGTAATCGCGGCCGTAGACGGAGGAGAGATCCCAGTTCCAGCCGAGGACGACGCCTCTGAGGCCGGCGGTGACTTCCCAGTCATTCTCGTTCAGGGTTTCGAGCGGGGAATAGCCGTTCGGATAGATCGCGGCGTAGGCGGGATAGTTCGCGAGCGAGCTGGCCAGACGGTAATTCTGGAAGGATTCCGCGTGGCGGTGGGCGTAGGTGGCGAGGGCATAGGCTTCGATATCGTCGGTGATGTGGTAGCCGGCTCTGATCGCCACGCTTTCGCGGGTTTCTTCCGGCTGGCCGAGGACTTTGTTGTCCTTGATGCCGGTTTGCGCGTCCGGCGCGCTGCGATAGGTGTGGTCCTGGTGGAAGAATTCGCCGCTGACATGCATGTAGCCGCGATCGCCGAGCTTTGTGCCGCCGTCGAGATTCACGCCCTGCTGGAACCCGTCTTTGGCGGCATTGATGCCGGTGATCGACTGGGCGTTGAAGCCGTGATCCTGCTTTTTGAGGATGATGTTGACCACGCCGGCGACGGCGTCCGAGCCGTACTGGGCGGAGGCGCCGTCGCGCAGGATTTCGACGTGGTCGATGGCCGACATCGGGATCATGCTGACATCGACAGGGGTTGAGCCCTGCTGCGGGCCGCCATCGGCGTAAAGATTGGCGGTGGTGTGGCGGCGTTTGCCGTCCACGAGCACGAGGGTTTCGTTCGGGCTGAGGCCGCGCAGGCTGAAGGAGCGGGTGAGGGCACCGGTATCGAAGCCGCCGGTGGGGATGGTCAGGGACGGCAGCACCTGGGCGAGGGCCTGGAGGAGGTTGGTCTGGCCGGTCGAGGCGAGCTGCTTTGACGTGATGATGTCGATGGGGGCGACGCTGTCGCGCGCCTTCTTGCCGGTCTCGCGGGTGCCGGTGACGATGACGGTTTCGCCGGCGTCGGACGCCTGCATGGAGCGGACCGGTGCGTTTACGCTCGTGCTGATTGTCCGCGCCTTTGGTGTCGCCGATGCTTTGGGGTGGGTGGATGCGGCGGGTTTGCGGGTGGTCTCGGCTGGCTTTGTCCCGTCAGCCGCCATGGCCTGAGTGACGGCCTGGAACGGGAGCATGGAGGCGACCAGGAGCGTGCCCCGGAGGCCGATGCTCAGGACCGGCTTCTGTCTGCTTGTGCGGGATGATCCCGTCACGGACGCTGTGGCTGGGGGCAAGGCGGTGTCTCCACAATCAACGAGTCTGTTTAGTTGAAATTTAAATTCAACATGTTCGTTGTGTGGTTATTATCAGCCATGTGTGGCTTCGTGTATTTCTTATATTCGGATTATAACCACATTTCTGCGGAGTGTGTCTTTCGCGGCACAGAGTGTTGCGATATCGAACCGTATCGGTTCCGGATCGGATGCGGGATGTCATGATTTTGTTCAGGCTTTTGAAATACAGACAAAAATTGACTTCCGGACGGGATGGGATCTTTGTCCGGTGAGGGTGTCATGCGGTGTGGTTGTGACGTACGGGCCACAGTCACGTCTTCTGTATCAGCGCGGAACTCTGTGCGTGGTTTATGGGCAGAACGAAAAAAGTTTCGGCCCGGGTGTGGGAGTCGGCTTGTGGCCCCGGCGCGTGCTGGCGCCGGGGTGTGGTTACTGATTCCGGCCTTCAGGGTCCGGTGGCGGGTTCCGGTCCGTTCCAATGCGTTCCGGTCTGGCGGAGCCCGTCTGCGGGGTGTGGCCGGTGCCTGCGAAGTCTGGTGCTTTCGCCGGTTAGCGTGACGATCCGCTGGTTTCGCAATGGGCGGGATCGCCGCCGGGTTTCGCGGAGGACACCATTCTGCAGTCGAGGCTTTCCGTCTGGCTCTGCGTCGCTCCGGGCTGTGTCGAGGCGCGATAGGCGGAGACCATGGACGAGACGATATAGATGAGCATGCCGAGCGCCACGAGGACGATCATTGCGATGACGATCAGCTTGACGACGGGTTTTCTGTCCAGCTTTTCATCGACGGGGGGCGATTTCAGCGCGTTCAGCTTCGCGTCGAGTTTTGATTCGAGAGAGTTCTTTTTCACAGGTCCAGGTGTCCTTGCGATGTCTCTTTGCGGCCTTCGATCCGCGCGGCCTTGTCGCCGTCCGCGAAGACGAGCGTGACGCGGTCTCCGCCAGAGAGTTTCGCCGCGCGGGTGACGGGTTCGCCGGCGGCGTCACGGACGAGGACGTAGCCGCGTTCGAGCACGGCGCGGGGCGAGACGGATTCGAGCTGGCCGCCGAGGCCGGTCAGGCGGGCCTGCCGTTCCCGGCACAGGGCCAGGAGCGGGGCGGGAGAGAGGCGGGTGCGGCCGAGCCGGGCTTCCGCCGCGCGGCCGGATGCTGTCGCCGCGGCGTCCAGGGCGGCGGCCCGCAATGCCAGGCGGGACCGGCGTTCGGCGATGATCGCGCCGGGAGCGGGCATGTGGCGCTCGGCTACCATCAGGGCGGCACGGCGACGTTCCAGCAGGGCGGGGAGGGCCAGCTCCAGGCGGTGGGCGCGGTCGTCCAGCCGCATTCTTGCGGTGTCGAGCAGGGAGGGCAGGTCCGGCAGTCCGGAGGCGGCGCGGTCGAGGCGGAGACGGGCGGTCTGGCCGATGCGGGTCAGCGCGTTGCTCATCCGGGCCGAGCGGTGGGCGAGATCGGCGAGCAGTTCGTCGCGCACCGGTACGGCGAGTTCGGCCGCGGCGGTGGGGGTCGGGGCGCGGATGTCGGAGACGTAATCGATCAGAGTGGTGTCGGTTTCGTGGCCGACGGCGGAGATGACCGGGATGGGACAGGCGGCGACGGCGCGCAGGACGCTTTCATCGTTGAAAGCCATCAGATCTTCCAGCGAGCCGCCGCCGCGCGCGACGATCAGCACATCGGGGCGGGGAAGGGTTGCGCCCGGACCGGGGACGCCTAGGCGGCTGAAGCCCTGAATGGCGGCGGTGATCTGGGCGGCGGCGCCTTCGCCCTGGACTGCGACCGGCCAGATCAGCAGGTGGCGGGGAAAGCGGCGGGCGATGGTGGTGCGGATATCGTGCAGCACCGCGCCCTGGAGCGAGGTGACGACGCCGATGACTTTCGGCAGGCGCGGAATTCGCTTTTTGCGCGCGCGGTCGAACAGGCCTTCCTCGGTGAGGCGGAGCCGCAGCCGCTCGATGCGGGCGAGCAGCGCGCCTTCGCCGGCATATTCCATCTTCTCGACGATGAGCTGGTAGCTGGAGCGTTCGCCATAGGCCGAGATACGGCCGGTGGCGATGATTTCCAGGCCGTTTTCCGGAACCAGGCCGAGGCGGGAGACGGAGCCGCGCCAGACGACGCCGGAGATTTTACCACCCTCGTCCTTCAGCGAGAAATAGAGATGGCCGGAGCTGTAGCGTTTGAATTCGGTGATTTCGCCGCGCACACGGATGCGTCCGAAGGTGCTTTCGAGCGTTTGTTTGATGGCGCCGGAGATTTCGGCGACGGAGTATTCCGGCACATTGCCGAAGGCTGCGGAGCCGAAGGGCGCGGGAGGGGGGGCATCGTCCATGCTCTGACCCTATGCTACAGACGCAGCGGCCTCAACAGGAGGCCGGTATGCGGGTCTGTGACCGGGCTGGCCGCTGATGGTGGCGAACGCGGATGAGCGGGACGGGAAAGGGGTGACGATGCGGGTTCTGCTGGTTGGATCGGGTGGTCGTGAACATGCTCTGGCGGCGGCGCTTGCTGCCTCGCCGGATCTTACGCAGCTCTGGATCGCGCCTGGCAATCCCGGTACGGCGCTCTGCGGCACCAATGTCGCCATTGCGGCCGGCAATGTTTCGGCCCTGGTCGCCTTTGCACGGAGGGAGGCGGTCGATCTCGTGGTGCCTGGTCCGGAAGCGCCGCTGGTGGCGGGTCTGGCCGATGCCTGTGCCGAGGCGGGGATTGCCTGTGCCGGACCGACGCGGGCGGCGGCGGCTCTGGAGGGCAGTAAAAGTTTCACGAAAGAGATCTGTGACGCGGCCGGGATTCCGACGGCCCGCTGGGAGCGGTTTGACGATCCGGCGCATGCGATGGCGCTGGTCCGCCGGCGTGGCGCTCCGATCGTGGTGAAGGCGGACGGTCTGGCGGCCGGCAAGGGGGTTGTTGTCGCGCAGAGTGTCGGCGAGGCGGAAACGGCGATCAGCGACATGATGACGTCCGGCAAGCTGGGCGGTGCGGGCAGTGCGGTGGTGATTGAGGAATGTCTGACCGGGGAGGAGGTTTCGCTGTTTGCGTTCTGCTCCGGTGAGACGGCGGTGCTGATCGGCGCGGCGCAGGATCACAAACGCATTGGCGATGGGGATACGGGGCCGAATACCGGCGGGATGGGGGCGGTGTCGCCGCCGGCCGGGTTCGATCGCGCGGCGCAGGAACAGGCGCTGGATGTGCTGGTGCGGCCGATGCTGAAGGAGATGGTCCGGCGCGGGACGCCGTTTCGTGGCGTGATCTTTGCCGGGCTGATGCTCACCGATGCCGGTCCGAAGCTGATTGAATACAATGTGCGGTTTGGCGATCCGGAGGCGCAGGCGCTGCTGATCCGGCTGAATACGGATCTGCTGCCGGCGCTGGCCGCGCTGGCGGCGGGGTCTCTGGATGATGTGTCGGTCGGGTTTTCGGATGAGGCGTCCGCCGCGGTCGTGCTGGCGGCGCGGGGCTATCCGGGCGAGTATGTCCGGGGCGGCGTGATCGGGGGGATCGAGGAGGCGGAGGCGCTGCCGGGCGTGCGTGTTTTTCAGGCGGGCACGGCGCGGAGTGTCAGTGGCGATCTGATCGCGGCTGGCGGGCGGGTGCTGACGGTCTGCGCGACGGCGCCGACATTGCGGGAAGCGCTGGCGCGGGCGTATCAGGGGGTTGGCGCCATTCGCTGGGAGGATGCGGTCTGGCGTACCGATATCGGGGCGCGGGCGCTGGCGGCGGGGGGCTGACGGGCGCTGTGGCTGAGGCTCACAACCACGTGAACACAGCAACCACCCTGCTGCATATCGCTTGTGTTTATGCCGTCAGCACGCGGCATCCCGGTTTCCCGGCCTTGGCTTGCCGCCCGATCGGCGCCGTGGGATTGTAAGCCAGTCAATTAAGAGTCTGTGGTGTTTCCTGCCCGACGGACAGGGGCCGTTAAAGGCCTGTTACAGAGGATCGGTTTTCATGCGTTTTCTTTATGCCAGTGAGTCCGAGAACAACTGTGCCGGAAAGGTTCTGGCGCCGGAAACCGGTGGCGCATCGGTAAACGATATTGACCGGACGGCCATCGACACGATCCGCACGCTGTCCATGGATGCGGTACAGAAGGCGAATTCGGGCCATCCTGGCACGGCGATGGCGCTGGCGCCTGTCGCCTATACGCTGTGGCAGGATGCGCTGGTCTATGATCCCGCCGATCCGGTCTGGCCGGGACGTGATCGCTTTGTGCTGTCGGTCGGTCATGCGTCGATGCTGCTTTATTCGCTGATTTTCCTCAGCGGCATCCGCGATCTCCACGACGGGAAGCCCACGGGCAAACCTTCGCTTTCCATCGGCGATCTGGAACTGTTCCGTCAGCTTGGCTCGAAGACGCCGGGGCATCCGGAATATCGCCATACGGCGGGTGTCGAGACCACGACCGGGCCGCTCGGCCAGGGCTGTGGCAACTCGGTGGGCATGGCCATCGCGCAGAAATGGCTCTCCACCCGCTTTGATAAGCCCGGTTATCCGCTGTTCGATTATCACGTCTATACGATCTGCGGTGACGGCGACATGATGGAGGGCGTCTCCAGCGAGGCGGCTTCCACGGCGGCGCATCTGAAGCTCGATAATCTGACTTGGATTTACGACGCCAACCGTATCTCCATTGAAGGTTCGACCGATATCGCCTTCACCGAGGACGTGGCGAAACGTTTCGAGGCGTATGGCTGGCAGGTTCTGATTCTGAAGGACGCCAACGATACGGAAAGCTTCCTGAAGCTGCTTGAGCAGGCGAAGGCGGAGAAGACGCGGCCGACCTTTATCCTTGTTCATTCGGTCATTGCCTGGGGGGCGCCGCACAAGGCGGGGACGGCTGCGGCGCATGGCGAGCCGCTCGGTGCGGAAGAGATCCGTGAGACCAAGCTGGCTTATGGCTGGCCGGAAGATAAGAGCTTCTATGTGCCGGATGGCGTGATGGAGCGTTTCCAGGAGAAGCTGGGGGCGCGCGGCAAAGAGGCGCATGCGAAATGGAACGCGCTGTTCGCGGCTTATAAGAAAGAATATCCGGATCTGGCGAAAGAGGTCGAGCTGATCCTGTCCGGCGGTCTGCCGGAGGGCTGGGATTCCGAAATTCCGACCTACAAGGCTGATCCGAAGGGTGTGGCGTCCCGCGCCAGCTCGGGCGAGGTGCTGAACGCCGTTGCGAAGAAGCTGCCCTGGCTTCTGGGTGGCGCGGCTGATCTGGCGCCGTCGACCAAGACGCTGATCAAGGATGGCGGTGCATTCCAGCCTCCGGAGTGGAATGGCAGCTATGGCGGTCGCAACCTGCATTTCGGTGTGCGTGAACATGCGATGGGGTCCATCGTCAACGGGATCGCACTGTCCGGTCTGCGTCCTTATGGCGCCGGGTTCCTGATCTTCTCGGATTATATGAAGGCGCCGATCCGTCTTTCGGCGCTGATGGAAGTGCCGTCGATCTTCATCTTTACGCATGACTCTGTCGGCGTGGGCGAGGACGGGCCGACGCATCAGCCGATCGAGCAACTTGTGCAGCTTCGCGCGACGCCGGGGCTGATCACCATTCGTCCGGGTGACGCCAACGAGGTGGCCGAGGCGTGGCGGACGCTGATTCCGTTTAAGGACCGTCCGGTCGCGCTGGCGCTGAGCCGGCAGAACCTGCCGACGCTGGATCGCAGCAAATATGCCCCGGCCAGCGGTCTGGCGAAGGGCGCTTATGTTCTCGCGGACAGTGGGAAGGAGCCGGCTGTTATTCTGATGGCGACGGGCAGTGAGCTGGGTCTGGCGGTTGAAGCTTATGAGAAGCTGATTGCCGACGGGGTTGCGGCGCGTGTGGTGTCCATGCCGTCCTGGGAGCTGTTCGAGGAGCAGCCGGAATCGTATCGCGAGGAGGTGCTGCCGCCGAAGGTGACGGGACGTGTCTCGATCGAGGCCAGTTCCGCCATTGGCTGGCACCGTTATGTCGGGCTGACCGGCGCGGTGATTGGCATGTATGGCTTTGGCGCGTCGGCGCCGGCGCCGGAACTGATGAAGAAATTTGGCTTTACGGTCGATGCGGTCGTGGCCGCCGCGAAGAAGCAGGCCGGGGTCTGAGGGCTGCTGCGATGCCCCGCGTTCTCAGGGACGCGGGGTTTTCTGACTGAAGTGTCCGGTATCGTCACTGATGCCAGGAAAGAGGAGAGAGTGCATGAACGCCACGCCGAGTGTCGGGAAAAGCCCGCTACGTGATCTGGAAAAATTCGATCAGTCTCCCTGGCTGGATTTCGTGCGGCGCGGCTACACGCGTGACGGCTCCATGGAAAAGCTCATTACTGAAGACGGGGTGAAGGGTGTTACCTCCAACCCGACGATCTTTCAGAAGGCGATGGGCGAGGGCACGGATTACGACGCCCAGATGAAGGATATTCTGGCGCATGACATCGTCTCCGCCGGACAGCTTTATGAGCGGCTGGCGATTACGGACATTCAGGAAGTCGCACGGCTGTTAAAGCCGGTTTTCGACGCCACGAAAGGCGTTGACGGTTATGTCAGTCTTGAGGTTTCGCCGTATCTGGCGCGCGATACGCAGGGTACGGAGCATGAGGCGGCGCGGCTGTGGAAAGCGGTGCATGAGCCGAACCTGATGATCAAGATTCCCGGCACGGATGAAGGTGTGCCGGCGATTGAGAAATCCATTGCGGATGGCATCAACACCAATGTCACGCTGCTGTTTTCGCTCAATGCGTACAAGAAAGTTGTCGAGGCGTGGCTGTCCGGGCTTGAGGCGCGGCTGAAGGCGGGTGAGAAGGTCTCCGGTGTTGCGTCGGTCGCATCGTTCTTCGTCAGCCGGATCGACGGCAAGATTGACGCCGAGATCGATCGCCGGGTGAAGGCGGGTGATGCGGAGAGTAAGGCGCTGAGCGCCATTCGCGGCAAGGTGGCGATCGCCAATGCGAAGATGGCGTATCAGTACTGGCTGGGCGTCATGAAGAGCGACCGCTGGGCGAAACTGAAGGCGGCCGGTGCGCAGCCGCAGCGTCTGCTCTGGGCGTCCACGGGCACGAAAGACAAGGCGTACAGCGATGTACTGTATCTTGAGGAGCTGATCGGGCCGGAGACGGTCAACACGATTCCGCCTGTGACGCTCGATGCTTTTCGCGATCATGGCAAGCTGCGCGCGTCTCTGACTGAAAATGTCGCAGAGGCTGAGGCGGTAATGAAAGAGGCGGAGCGGCTCGGTCTCGATCTTGAGGGTGTGACCCGCACGCTGGTTGATGAGGGTGTTGCGTCTTTCGCCGATGCTTTTGACGGGCTGCTTGGTTCCGTGGGCGCCAAGCAGAACGCCATTCTTGGAAAGAAGCTGACGGAGACGAAGCTTTCCCTGCCAGCGGCGTTCGATGAGGCCGTGAAGAAAGGGCTGGACACCTGGCGCAAGGCGGGTCTGATCCGTAAGCTGTGGGCGCGGGATGCGTCGGTCTGGACGAACAGCGATGAGTCGAAATGGCTGAAATGGCTTGATATTGCCGATGATCGCTATGCGCATCTGAAAGAGCTGGAAGCGTTCCAGGCGGAGGTGAAGGCGCGCGGCTTTAAGCAGATTCTGCTGCTTGGCATGGGCGGTTCCAGTCTCGGGCCTGAGGTGCTGGCGGAAACCTTTGGCCGGCACGACGGGTTTCCGCATCTCTATGTTCTGGACAGCACCGATCCGCAGCAGGTCCGGACGTTTGAGAAGAAGATCGATCCGGCGCACACGCTGTTCATCGTCTCGTCGAAATCCGGCAGCACGCTGGAGCCGAACATTATGCTGGCGTATTTCTTCGATGTCGCGAAGAAGGCGCTGGGTGAGAAGGCCGGTCAGCATTTCGTCGCCGTGACCGATCCGGGGTCAAAGCTGGAGGCGCTGGCGAAGAAAGACGGTTTCTGGAAAGTCTTTTCCGGCGAGAAGCAGATTGGCGGACGGTATTCCGTTCTGTCCAATTTCGGTATGGTCCCGGCGGCGGCGTCCGGCGTGCCGCTGAAGCTGTTCCTGGAGGATGCGCTGCATGGTGTGCGCGCCTGTGACAGCAGCGTGCCGCCGGCGATCAACCCGGGCGTGCTGCTCGGGGCGGTGTTCGGGGTCGGGGCGACGGAATTCGGTCGTGACAAGATCACCATCATCGCGACGAAACAGGTGGCCGATTTCGGGGCGTGGGCAGAGCAGCTGATTGCGGAATCCACCGGCAAATCCGGCAAGGGTCTGATCCCGATTGACGATGAGACGCTGGCGGGACCGAAGCATTACGGCAAGGACCGGCTGTTTATCTATTTCCGTCTGGTCAGCGAACATTCGCATGAGCAGGATGAGGCGGTGCGCACGCTGATCGACGCGGGTGAGCCGGTCGTCACGATCGATCTGCATGACCGTCGTCAGATCGCGCAGGAGTTCTTCCGCTGGGAGATCGCCACGGCGGTTGCGGGGGCTTATCTGAAGATCAATCCGTTCGATCAGCCGGATGTCGAGGCCAGCAAGATCGAAACGAAGAAGCTGACAGCGGCGTATAATGAAACCGGTCATCTGCCGGAAGAGGCGCCGTTCGCGACTGACGGCGATCTGGCGTTCTTTGCCGATCCGAAAAATGCGGCGGCTGTGAAAGGGGAGTCCGCGCAGGCGGTTCTGAAGGCGCATTTCGGCCGGGTGAAGGCGGGGGATTATGTCGGTCTGCTCGCCTATATCGAGCGGGACCGCGCGACGATCGAGTGGATTCAGCACACGCGGCTGGCGATCCGGGATGCAAAAACCGTTGCCACGGCGGCGGAGTTCGGGCCGCGCTTCCTGCATTCGACCGGGCAGGCCTATAAAGGCGGCCCTGACACCGGCGTGTTTCTGCAGATCACTGCGGATGACGCGCATGATCTGCCGGTTCCCGGCGAGCGCTACAGCTTCGGCGTGGTGAAGGCGGCGCAGGCGCGGGGCGATTTCGATGTGCTGGCGGAGCGCGGTCGCCGGGCTCTGCGGGTCCATATTAAAGGCGATCTGAAAACGGGTCTCGCCGCGCTTGCTTCCGCGATCCGCGCCGCGCTCTGAACGAAGGATTAGAAAACCATGCAGATCGGTATCGTCGGTCTTGGCCGTATGGGCGGCAATATCGCGGTCAGACTGACCCGGCACGGACATGATGTTGTGGTCTATGACCGTGATCCGTCCGCTGTGGAAAAAGTGGTGGCGCGGGCGGAAGGCGGCCGGGCAATCGGTGCGTCGGGTGATGCCGATCTGGTCGCGAAGCTGAAAGGGCCGAAGAGGATTGTCTGGCTGATGCTGCCGGCGGGCGACATTACGGAAGCCGGTGTGAAAGCCTTTGGTGAGCTCTTCGGAAAAGGCGATATCATCATTGATGGTGGCAACAGCTACTATAAGGATGATCTCCGCCGCGCCGCTACTCTGGCGGAGAAGGGCATCGATTATGTCGATGTCGGTACGTCCGGCGGGGTCTGGGGCCTGGAGCGTGGCTACTGCATGATGTATGGCGGCACGAAAGAGGCGGCCGATCATATCGATCCGATCCTGAAAGCGCTTGCGCCGGGCAAAGGGGATGTGCCGGTGACGCCGGATCGTGACCGGCCGGGTCTCGATCCGCGCGCGGAGGAGGGCTATCTGCATTGTGGTCCGGCCGGGTCGGGTCATTTTGTGAAAATGGTCCATAACGGCATCGAATACGGGATGATGCAGGCCTTCGCGGAAGGCTTTGACGTCATGAAGTCCAAGGATTCTCCGCTGCTGCCGGAGAATGAGCGGTTCTCGCTGAACATGGCCGATATTGCGGAAGTGTGGCGTCGGGGCAGTGTGGTGTCGTCCTGGCTGCTGGATCTGACGGCGGAAGCGATGGCGAGGAACGGGGAACTCTCTGAATTCTCCGGCAAGGTTCAGGATTCCGGTGAGGGGCGGTGGACGATCGAGGCCGCGATTGAGGAAGCCGTGCCGGTTCCGGTGATGACGGCGGCGCTGTTCACGCGTTTCCGGTCGCGGACGGGCAATAATTATGCCGAGAAGGTGCTGTCGGCCATGCGCTTCGGTTTCGGCGGGCATATCGAGCAGAAGAATTAACCGGCGCGGCGACTGGCTGGTCTTGCGGGGAGAGTTGTTTTGAAGACGGACGATATTGCGAGGCACAACGCCAGGGGTGAGCCGACAGGGACTGTCCGTCTGGTTGTGACGGACATGGATGGCACGCTGCTCACGCCTGAAAAGCAGGTGACGCATGCCACTCTGGACGCCATGGCGAAGCTGCGCGCGAGGGGTGTGCCGGTCTGTCTCGTCAGCAGCCGCGCGCCGCATGGCATCACGATGTATTTCGATGCCCTGAAGATCAGAACGCCTTATGCCGGTCTCAACGGCGCTGTTATTTTCGATGCTGACGGCAACATGATTTCGTCTCTCTGCCTCGAAGCCGGCGCGGTGCGGGCCGCGGTCGACATGTTTGACGTGCATGAGGTGGATTCCTGGCTTTTCTGCGGGAATGACTGGATTGTTCGCGATGCGAGCGCGGGGTATGTGCCGCATGAGAAGCGCGTGATCCGGACGACGCCGCATGAAGTGAAAGACTTCACGCCGTGGGAAGGCAAGGTTGGCAAGCTGACGGGGTCCAGCGCGGATTACGATCTGCTTGAGCGCATGGAGGGCGAAATCGGCCAGATGCTGGAGGGGCAGGCCAGCGTCGCCCGTTCGGCGCCTTATTATCTTGATATCACGCCGCCGGAAGCCAATAAGGGGCACGCTCTGCGCGAGCTGGGCCGTCTGCTGCATGTGCCGGTGGAGGAGATCGCCTGTATTGGCGATATGCGCAACGATATTCCCATGCTGGCCGTTGCGGGGCTGGCCATCGCGATGGGGAATGCGAGCGACGAGGTTGCGTCCTACGCTCATGTGCAGACCGACACCAACGAGGCTGATGGCTGGGCGAAGGCCATGGAAGAGTTCGTTCTGCCCCGCGTTCCGGCCGCGGGAGCGTGACGAGGTGACCGCGCCCGCGAAACAGCGTGACGGTACCGGCATTCGTCTGGTTCTGGCCGATGTCGACGGCACGCTTGTGACGCGGGAGAAGGTTCTGACGGAACGGGCGATCCGTGCTGTCCGCAGTCTTCGCGATCGTGGCATCCGTTTCGCCATTACTTCGGGGCGTCCTCCGAAGGGAATGGAAATGCTGATCGGGCCGCTGGAAATCGATACGCCCATTGCCGGATTCAATGGCGGGCTGATGGTGAATCCGGATTTCTCGGTGGTACAGTCGCTGACGCTGTCGCCGGACTGTGTGAAAAAGACGACGGCGCTGATGCATCGTGCCGGTGTGGATGTCTGGATTTATCGTGGCAATGAATGGATTGTTCCCGATATCAGTCATCCGCATGTCGCGCGGGAGCGCTGGACGGTAAAATTCGATCCGGTCGTGCGGGACGACATCGACTCTCTGACCGATGGCGTGGTCAAGATCACCGGAGTCAGCGACGATGCGGATCTGATGAAAAATCTTGAGGCCGAGGCGCAGAAAACGCTGGGGAAGAATGCTTCCGCGGCGTTGTCCCAGCCTTATTATCTCGATGTGACCCATCCGGACGCGAATAAGGGCGGTGTGGTCCGGACTCTGTCGCGGCTGCTCGATATTCCTGCTGGTCAGATCGCGACTCTTGGCGATCAGCCGAACGATATTTCGATGTTTCGTGTCTCCGGGCTCTCGATCGCTATGGGACAGGCGGGCGAGGCGGTCAGGGCGCAGGCGAGTCATGTTTCCGACAGTTGTGAGGATGAGGGTTTCGCCAAAGGCATAGAGCGCTACGTTCTGGGAGAGGATCAGTGAACGGATTTCCGGGAAACGGACATGATGTGATGTCCGCGAAAGAGATCGTTCTTGCTGACAGCGGGGCTGTCGCCCGTTATGTCGCGGATTTTCTTCTTGCGGAGGCGCAGCGGGCGCCGGGTACGTTCCGTATCGCGCTTTCGGGCGGTTCCACGCCGAAGCGTTTGTATGCTCTGATGGCGGAGCCGGCTTACGCCGCGCGTTTCCCCTGGGCGCGGACGGAGTTCTTTTTTGGCGATGACCGCTTCGTGCCGGCGGATTCTCCCGACAGCAACCGGGGCATGGTTGAGAAAACGCTGTTCTCCCATGTCGATGTTCCGGCGGCCAATATTTACCCGATGCCCGATCAGGGCGATCCGGATGCGGGTGCGCGTGCTTACGAAGCTGTGCTGAAAGAGCGGTATGGCGCGGCGGTGCTGCAGAAGGGCAGACCGCTTTTTGATATTGTCATGCTGGGGCTGGGTGAAAACGGGCATACGGCCTCTCTGTTTCCGCGTCAGCCCGTGCTTCAGGAGAAAACCCGCTGGGTGGCGCCCTGTGTGCCGGACGATGCGCCACATACGCGGCTGACGCTGACCTATCCTGCGATCGCGTCCAGTCGCATTGTGCTGTTTCTGGTCACCGGGTCTGCTAAAGCAGCTGTGTATGCGCGTGTCCGGAAAGGCGACCCTGCCGAGCCGGCGAGCCATATTACGTCAGACGGTCAGATCGAGTGGATCGTTGACAGAGATGCCGCGGCATAGGGAAGAAAAATAATGAGTTCTGCGACAGGCGGAGCCGATCAGGTCCGGGAATACAAGCGGCAGGCGGCGGAGTTCGCGGCTGAAATGGTGCAGGATGGCATGGTTGTCGGTCTGGGCACCGGCAGCACCGCCGTTTTTCTGATTGAGGCGCTGGGGCGCAGGCACCGGGAAGGGCTGCGTTTTCTCGCCATTCCCACTTCTGTTGCGACTGAAAAACTCGCGGTGAGTCTGGGTATTCCGATGACGAGCTTTGCCGAGCATGAGCGCGTGGATCTTACCATTGACGGCGCCGATGAGATCGAGCGCGGGACGCTCAATCTCATCAAGGGTCTGGGCGGCGCGCTGCTGCGCGAAAAGATTGTCGCGGCGGCTTCGGAAAAGCTGGTGATCGTCGCGGATGACAGCAAGCTGGTCGATCATCTTGGTGAGCATTGTCTTCTTCCGGTCGAGGTCACTCCGTTTGGCTGGGAGAGCACGGCCCGGCATCTCGGGCGGCTGGGGGCGCGTATTTCGCCGCGTCGGACGCCGGCGGGACAGTTTTTTGTCAGTGATGGCGGGAATCTGATTCTGGACTGTAATTTCGGGGCTATTTCCAGTCCGGCCGAGACGGAGCGTGCTGTACGCTCCATTGTTGGCGTGGTCGACAGCGGTCTGTTCACCGGCCTTGCCAGCGAAGCTGTGACATGCGGGCCGGAGGGGCTTGCGCATCTGGTTTCCGAAGGGAGTGGCGATGTCTGACATGTCCGGGTCTGGCGGTGTCCTGCCTCCGGAGGTCCGTCTGCCGCCGCGTGTGGTGGTGGTGATGGGGGTTTCGGGGTCCGGGAAAACCACGGTTTCCGTCGGTCTGCATAATCTGCTTGGCTGGCCGTTCAAGGAAGGCGACAGTCTTCATCCGCCGGCGAATGTCGAAAAAATGGCGGCGGGCATTCCCCTGACCGATGCCGATCGCTGGCCGTGGCTGGATAAATGCCGCGCCTGGATTGATGCATGCGCGGCATCCGGCACGGGTGGCATTCTTTCCTGTTCGGCGCTGAAGCGGGTCTATCGGGATCGTCTCCGCTCGGGCGGGACGGATATCACCTTTCTGTTTCTCCGGGTGCCGCACGACATTCTGGCGCACCGGCTGGTGCGGCGGAAGGACCACTACATGCCGGCGAGTCTGCTGGACAGCCAGCTTGAGACTCTTGAGATGCCGGGCCGCGATGAGCACGCCGTTGTGCTGGATGTGTGCGAAACTCCGGCCGAGGAGATCGCTCATGCGCTGGAGGCGCTGAAGGAAGATCCGGTTTTCAGATAGCTCGTTCTTTCTGATCCGGGGCTTTGCCCTGCACCTGGAAGGGGTCCTCACGCGAAGGCGTACTGCGCACAACGCCCCTTTCACCCGGTTTATTTTAACAAGGCGGATCAAAGGGACTGCGTCCCTTTGTGGGGTTCGGGGCAAAGCCCTGAAAATCTGCCGCGCCTGTATTTGCAAAATATACAAACGTTTTTCACAAAGGCGGCATTCCGAAAAAGCCTCACCGGAGCCTGAGCTTTGATATCAGGACGGTGGATGCCCCAGCGCGGCGATAACGGACGCCGCGTCCGGATGCCTGGCGACTCTGACGTCTGCTATACCGCTTTTTCTCAGCGCATGGGCTGCTTTATCCGAGATTGCGATGCCGCGGAGCTGTCGGCAGTCATATCCGCTTGCTTTCAGCGCTGCTCCTGTTGCGGCGGCGCTCCGGGCTGAAAACGCCGTCACAATGCCGATTTCATTGCTTTGCAGCGCCCTGAGAATGGCGGCCGGAAACGCATGCACCGGATGCGCCGAATAGGCGATGCGTCGCAGGACCTTAAAGCCGGCTTGTCGCAGTTCGGAGGCCAGTTCGAGACCCTGGCCGGCGCCGGACAGCAGAAGTATGGGGGCGGGCGAAGGCGCGAGACGCGCGCGGACCAGAGCCGCGAGCGCGCCGGCATCGGCGCCGGCGCTGTTCACGTGATGAAAACCTGCTGCCCGCACGCGTCGGGCTGTTGCATCTCCGACGGCGAAGACCGGCACATCGGGAGCGACCGAAGCGGAGAGCGCGGCGACGGCCTGGCTGCTTGTGAGCAATGCCGCGCTGAGTTTTGTCTGGGGCGGTGGGAATCGTGGTTCGATAATCAGGGCCGGGGCCGCAAAGGGAGTCCAGCCCAGTGCGCGGACGGCATCCATTGTCTCCGACAGACCGGGTTCGGGCCGGGCAATCAGAACGCCTGTCCAGGAGGATGCGGACGGGTTCTTCGCGATGACGCCGGTGGCGACGGTGCCTTTCATACAGTGCTGGTCATACGGTGCCGGCCATGATGGGATCGGTCATGATGACACCGCGCGGACCTTCACGGACGGCAGCAGGGGTTGCGCGCCGGCGGAGGCCATCGGCTCAGTCCGTGAAGATATCGGGCGGGCTGTCGGCGCGGAGGCTGCGCCCGAGTTCGCGGCCCATGCGTTCCGCGTCGGCGGCCGCGCCGATGATCTCGCGTTTCAGCAGGAAGGTGCCGTCTTCGGAGGCGACGAGGCCGGTCAGGTGCAGTTCGCTTTTGGGGCCGGCGACCGGGGTCAGCAGTCTTGCATAGCCGCCGATGGGTGTCCGGCAGGAGCCGTCCAGCTCGGCCAGCAGCGCCCGTTCGGCGGTGGAGACGGCGCGGGCTTCATAATCCTCGATGGCGGACAGGAGTTCACGCAGTTCGACGTCGCTGGCCCGCACGGTCACGCCGACGATGCCCTGTCCGGCGGAGGGGACCATCACGTTCGGGTCGATGACGACCGAGGCGCGGTCTTCCATGCCGAGGCGGCGCAGGCCGGCGAGGGCCAGCAGGGTGGCGTCGCACTGGCGGGCGGCGAGCTTGTCGAGCCGGGTCTGGACGTTGCCGCGCAGGAGGCCGAAGCGCAGATCCGGCCGGACGTGGAGCATCTGGGCCTGGCGTCGTACGGAGGCACAGCCGACCAGTGCGCCATAGGGCAGGGCGGCGTAGGGATCGGCCGGATTATCGCCGGGGGCCAGGCCGGGGCCGAGAATCAGGGCGTCCCGCGCGTCTTCCCGCCGCATGGTGCAGGCGAGCACCAGGCCGTCCGGCAGGGTTGTTTCCAGGTCCTTGAGGCTGTGGACGGCGAAGTCGATCCGGCCATCCAGCAGAGCTTCGTGAATTTCCTTGGCGAACAGGCCTTTGCCGCCGATTTCCGCCAGGGCGCGGTTCTGGACCTGGTCGCCGGTGGTGTTGATGAGGTGTTCCTGAAAGGCGTTCATATCCCGCAGGACGGGACAGAAGCGGGTCAGGCGTGTCAGAAAGGCCCGCGTCTGCCATAAGGCCAGGGGAGAGCCACGGGTGCCCACGCGCAGCGGCAGCTGCTGGCGCCGGTGCTGCGGAGCCGCGTTCTTCTTGCGGGCGGCCGCCTGCGCCGCAATTTTCTGCAGGGCTGCGGACGGGGACGGTGAGGGTGGCTGTGCGGAAACCATGTCGCGTATTTATTACCAGCGCCGGGTGAAGGAAAGGTGACATGACGCCAGACAGCCTCGATGGCAACGCGTATCCTGTGGCGGGAGCGATTCTCCCGGGTCCTCTGCTGGCCATCGAATCGTCCTGTGACGAGACGGCCTGCGCCATCCTTGCGCCTGACGGGAGGGTGCTTGCGGAGCGTCTGGTCTCCCAGGAGGCACATGCGGCTTTCGGGGGGGTGGTGCCGGAGATCGCGGCGCGGGCGCATCTTGCATTATTGCCGGATCTGGCAGGAAAAACCCTGGAATCGTCGGGGCTGGCACGAGGCGATCTGGCGGCTGTCGCGGCCAGTACCGGTCCGGGGCTGATCGGCGGTCTGATCGTTGGCGCGAGCTTCGGGAAGGGGCTGGCGATCGCGCTCGGGAAGCCGTTTATTGCGATCAATCACATTGAGGCCCATGCGCTGTCGGCAAGGCTGCCTGGTGTCTCTGACGGGCAGATCGGCTTTCCGTTTCTGCTGCTGCTGGTCTCCGGCGGGCATTGTCAGTGTCTGGCGGTGGAGGGCGTGGGCCAGTACCGGCGTCTGGGCGGGACGATCGATGATGCGGCCGGGGAGGCGTTCGACAAGGTGGCCAAGATGCTCGGGCTTGGCTGGCCGGGCGGGCCGGCGCTGGAGCGGCTGGCGCGTGAGGGGGACCCCGCGGCTTTTGCGCTGCCGCGTCCGCTGAAGGGGCGTGCGGGGTGTGATTTCTCTTTTTCGGGCCTGAAGACGGCGATTGCCCGGCAGCTGGAGCCGTTCGGTTTCGCTGCGCTGCCGCGTCAGGTCGCTGCCGATCTGGCCGCCAGTTTCCAGCAGGCGGTGGCGGATGTCATCGAGGATCGCGCGACCCATGCTCTGGCGATGATGGAGCGGCCGACGGCGCTGGTGGCGGCGGGCGGAGTCGCGGCCAATACTGTGCTGCGGGAGCGGCTGACGGCGCTGGCGGCGGCGCACGGGTTGCCATTTGTGGCGCCGCCGCTGCGGCTCTGCACGGATAATGCGGTCATGGTCGGATGGGCGGCGCTGGAGATCTGCCGGGAGGCGACGCGGCTGGGTCTGCCGGTGCCGGATGACCGGGCGACGCGGCCGCGGCCGCGCTGGCCGCTGGGTGAGATGGCGGAGCGGTTTGCGGTGGGGTGATCCGGGCTTCTGTCCGGTTTCCTGTATTGAGCTGATGGGGGCTGGCTGCGGGCAGGGGAACGCGGTGTGCTGCGTACGATGACGCTCTCACCCCTGTTTATTTAAGAGGCAGTTTCAAAAGCTATGCAGGGGCAAAAAGCATTTCACGATAAATATATAAAAAAAAGTTTTTGGGTGCCGCCTTTTTTCAAAAAGGCGGCGTTTCCCAGAACTTTCCGAAAAGCTTCATCAGAAACGTCTTATTCCAGAAGCGGCAGACTGTCTTTTTTGCGGCGCGGGTCGTGTTTCCCACGAGGTGTTTCATCGGAGGACGGCGTTGCCCGGCAGCGGATTGATTCAGCGACAGCCCTGATAAAATCAGCGGTCACAGGCTCGCTCTGATCCGTTTTTGCGGACAGGACGAAGGGGGAGGAAACGGCTCTGTCGTCGCCCTGTTATGTCGCAGGCGCCTCTCTCTATCGTCCCGCTTTATGGCCCCTTTTTTCATGGGAGCACCATCTATGACCGCTTTCATTCACGCGATCGATCCAAAAATCGGCAAGCCTATTGATCCGGGCATCGCCCTGTCGGACGAAGACGATGTCGACCGGCTCTGCGCCGCTGCGGCGGCGGCTTTCCGTCTCTATCGCAACACGTCTCTGGAGAGCCGCGCGGTCTTTCTCGAAACCATCGCTGCTGAAATCATGGAAACGGGCGATGCGCTGATCGAACGGGTGATGGCCGAAACCGGCCTTCTCCGTACCCGGGTCGAAGGAGAGCGTGCCCGGACCTGCGGACAGCTTCGTCTGTTTGCGCGTGTCGTGCGCGATGGTGGTTTTCTGGACGCCCGGATCGATCCGGCGCAACCAGACCGCCAGCCTCTGCCGCGTGTCGATCTCCGGCTGCGCAATATCGGCACGGGTCCGGTTGCGGTTTTCGGGGCCTCCAACTTTCCGCTGGCTTTTTCAGTTGCCGGGGGCGACACGGCGTCGGCTCTGGCGGCCGGTTGCCCGGTTATCGTCAAGGCGCATCCGGCGCATCCCGGCACGTCTGAAATCGTGGCGGCGGCGATCCGGGCGGCCATCACCCGCTGCGATCTTCCTGAGGGCGTCTTTGGTATTCTCTTTGAAAAGAGGACCGGACTCGGCGCGGCGCTGGTTACGGACCCGCGCATCAAAGCCGTGGCGTTTACCGGCTCGCGCCAGGGTGGACTGGCCCTTGTGCAGGCTGCCGCTGCCCGTCCCGAACCGGTTCCGGTCTATGCCGAGATGAGCTCGATCAATCCTGTTCTGCTGTTCCCTGCGGCGCTCGCGGGGCGTGGTGCGGCCATCGGGCGGAGTTTCGCGACATCCCTGCAGACCGGCGCCGGACAGTTCTGCACCAATCCGGGGCTGGTGCTCGGTGTGGACGGGCCGGGACTCGACGAATTTATCGCAGGCGCCGTTGCCGGTATCGAAGGGGCGACGCCGCAGACGATGCTCACTCCTGGCATTCATGCGGCCTATGACCGGGGCGTGGGCAGGTTCGCCTCCCATGCCGGAGTCAGGACGCTGGCCCGTGGTGGTGAGCCGTCCGGGCCGCATGAGGCGCAGGCTGCATTGTTTGAAACGGATCTTGCGGGGTTTCTGGCGGACGGCCATCTGCAGGATGAGGTGTTCGGGCCGTCTTCGCTTCTGGTTCGCGTGCCGGATGCCGGGGCGTTCAGTGACGTTCTCGCGCATCTTGAAGGGCAGCTCACGATTGCGCTGCATATTGACGAGCCTGACCATGCCGCCGTCACGACATTACTGCCTGTGCTTGAGGAAAAGGCGGGGCGTATTCTGGTGAACGGCTTTGGCACCGGGGTCGAGGTTGCGGACGCGATGGTGCATGGAGGTCCGTTCCCGGCGACGTCGGACAGTCGCACCACGTCGGTGGGGACGCTTGCGATCCGGCGTTTCCTGCGGCCAGTCTGCTATCAGGATTTGCCGCAGACGCTGCTTGCTCCTGCGCTCAGGGATGGCAATCCGCTGGGGATCAGCCGCATGATTGACGGGAAGATCGCGAAACACTGAAAACATACTGCGGGAAGAAGCTTTTATCTGCGGCCGGACGTGTTTGTAACGGCAAAAGGCTTTTTCCTGTTTCCTGGTTCTGTCTGATGATTTTTCTGAAGAGAGTCTGACAGCGGAGGCAATTTTCAGTTCCGTCATTCCGGAACGGCTGCATTGTTACCGGCCGGAGTGATGTGCGCTGTCCTGTGTCGCGATATGCCGAGCGGTTCCGGTCCGGAATTCTGCGTCAACTCCTATCTTTTCAGCGCATTTTCTTATCGGGTCGGGCGTTGCGGGGCATGGCTTACTCACGGTGTCACGCGGCGTTTGCCGCTGCATTACAGGAGTGAAATCCCTTGCCGAACGACCTCAGACTGAAAATCGCCATCGCCGAATTTCCGCATACATCGGCTATTCGTAACGGGTCCATTCCGATTGAAGGTGTGGATGCGGAATTTGTGACAGTCCAGCCGCAGATCGGGGCATTTCGTCGGATGGTCCGGCAGCTGGAATTCGACGTCTGCGAGCTGGCGCCGACGACTTACATCATCGCGCGGTCTTACGGGATTCCGCTTGTCGCGTTACCCATATTTGTAACAAGGCGTTTTCATCATTCCGGACTCCTTGTTCATCCCGATTCAGGTGTTACCGGACCGAAGGATCTTGAAGGGAAAAAAGTCGGTGTCCGCGCCTATTCCGTTACGACCGGTGTGTGGACACGAAGCGTTCTGATTGAGGAATTCGGTCTCGACAGCAGCAAAGTCACATGGGTTGTCGATGATGAGGAGCATGTCCAGCAGCTGAGGCTTCCGCCGAATGTCGTTCATGTCGGAGACGGCGAGACGCTGGCGGGAATGATGGCGGCCGGGCAGCTTGCAGCGGGTTTCGAGGGCAATGCCGGGATTGGCCGGACGGGTTCTCCGACGGGAGGCTGGAAGGAGGTGGAGACTGACTATCCGGATCTGTTTCCGAATGCGGTGGAGCTGGAGGCCGACTGGTATGCGCGTACGCATATTTACCCGATGCATGGGACAATTGTCGTGAAAGAGTCAGTCCTGAAAGAGCATCCGTGGGTTGCCGCCTCGCTCTTTAAAGCCTTCTCGACCGCGAAGAACGAGTGGCTGACGCGGCTGGAAGACGGCAGTGCGATGGCGGCGTCCGACAGGCGTTATGCTGAACTGCGTAAAATCGTTGGTTCTGATCCGCTTCCTTATGGTTACGAGGTCAATCGTCCCACAATGGAGGCGCTTGCCCGCACCGCCTATGCTCAGGAGCTGACACCTCGCCTGATGCCGCTCGATGAGCTGTTCCTTGATCTTAACAACGCCTGAAAGCGGATATCTGGTTGCTCAGCCTGTCTGAGCGACCAGACGGGGCGTCTGGATATGTGCCACGCAGCGCTGCAGGAGTTCGATGAAATTCGTGTGCAGATGGGTGGGAAGCCAGTTGCGGCGTGTCAGGATGCCTATGGCGGGAACCGGGGCTGAGACGGGGAAAGAAACCGGCATCAGTGTCTCGCCTTCGTAGGTGCGTTCATAGGATGTCATCAGAGTAAGCCGGTCGCCGGCTGTCAGCAGATGGCGGACGACGGGCATGGAGCACGTTGCGATTGGTGCCCGTGGACCTTCATGGTCTGCGAAAAGCTGATCGAAAACTGCCCGACGGCTTGACGCCGGTGTGCCGGCGATCCAGTCACATTTTGCCAGATCGTCGATTGTAACAGGTCGCCTGTGCAGCAGGGGATGTCCCCGACGCGCGACGATTTCATAAGGGGTTCTCACGAGAGGGTGTGCCTGGATTTCTTCATGGGGTGTTTCGGGAATCAGCCCGAGGGCTATGTCCACATCCCCGCACAGCAGCCTGGCCAGCATATCCGATGACTGGGAACTGGTTACTTTTACGGTGGCCTGTGGAAACTCCGTGACGAACCGGTCAAGTACCGAGGCGAGCATGACGCTGCCGCCGCAGGGCATGGCTCCGATCGCAATGCTGGTGCTGGCGATTCCGCGTGCCGTATCGATCTCTTTCAGGCCCAGATCGATTTCCTGTATGGCGAGTCTGATCCTGCGTCCGAAAGCAGCACCTTCCGGAGTGCCGATGATGCCTGACGGCGTGCGGGAATAAAGCTGCCTGCCGACATTGCGTTCCAGATCGTGGGAGGCTCTCTGTAACGAGGCGGCGGAGAGGCCCTGCGTTCTGGCGGCATCTGCAAAGGGTACACGCTCAGCGATGAGCAGAAGGCTGCGGATCTGGGACTTTGTCAGTCGTCGTGCGATCGCTCTGGCGCCGTGACGGTCTCCCGGACAGCCGAGATCCGTGATTGCCTGTTCGACCTGTTCGAAAAAACGCGTTGTCCGGCGATGCAGGATGAAACCGAAATCATTGAGGTAGCTGCCGTTCGTATCGCGATCGAGCAGAATGACTCCCACATGCGATTCGAGTTTCGCGATTGACTGTGTGACGGCCGGCTGCGAGAGGTTGCATTCTTCCGAAGCGCGACGAATGCTTTTCAGGCGCCCGACTCCTTCGAATAATCTGAGCTGCCGCAGGCTGATTGTATCAGCCTGCATAAAGCGACTGTCGACCTGCATGTATCTTTCCTTTTTTGTTTTTTTGCTACTTAAGCAGACTGGTCGGGGAAAACCAGACACGATAACGCGCGCGGTCTGCGGAGAGTTACGGGAAAAGAGGATCTGTCTGAAATCTCATCCGGAAACAGAGATGTGTTTCGGGCGGAAACCGGTGGGGAGTCTTTGTTTGTAAAGACGCTCTGCTGCGCAAAGTTTCTGATGGCTTCGTAAAGTGAAAGAAGGTTTGCCGGACGCTGACAGGGCAGATTAAATGCGATGATATCAAATAAAATTTGTCAATTCTGAACAGTATGTAAGTAACTGTAACGCGGGGCGGAACTGTCGTTATGCGAATGGTTGCCGGGTGCGCCTCGAATCATTTGTAAAACGGCGGAGAGGACGGTGCTGATCCGGTCTATGGGGTGCCGTTCTGTCTCATGGTGTGCGCGTTCGGAGCAGGCCTTCCTGTTCCGAATTATGACACCAGTGTTTAAGAAAATCAGAAATACAATGAGTCTGTTTCGATAAGATTCAGGCTGGATTCCGGCGATCCGGAAGTCCTGAACAGATGTACAATGCACTGAACTCCACAGCGCTGTACGTGCAGATGGCGGAAATGCTGTCTTTCTCAGTGAAAAAGACAGCGTGCGGACGTCTTTCTTTCGCTGACGGACTGCCGGAATACTTTACCTGACCGGTGCCGGATCTGTTCTGACGCGCATGACGTCAAATCAATCAGGAATGTCATGAAACCTACAGCCGCTTTGCCCCCTGTCTGGTGGCAGTCTGCTGCTGTCGCTGAATACAGATCATGCGGTTTCAGATCCGCCGGACCATGCCGCCACGAAGCAAGAAGCCCAGCAGGGCCCCGGCGTTGCATGAGGAGAAAAATATCGTGTCTGAACAATCGTTTATATTAACCCGCCGCGTTGCCGGCCCCTGTCCGGCGCGATGGTCGCAGGTGGCCGGTGTTGTGGCTGTCGGAGCCTGTGTTTCTTTCTGGCAGCCTGCGGGTTCGGCATGGGCCAGTGATAACAGTCAGGCTTCGCAGCCCGCAGTTACTGAGACGACGACAGGAACGAGCACCGGGACGACTGCCGCCTGGCCCGCTGGCATCGGGGTCACTACCGCATCCGCCACGACAACGCCTGGCACTGACACCTCCCGGCCGCTGATACTGAAACCTGCTGTGGCGCCGGTACCTTCTCAGCAGGGCGGGGAGACTATTGCGGGGACGCCGGCAAAAACGAAACCCGCGACGCCGGAGGAAGCACGGATTGACGCACTGCGTCTCCGCGGTGTTGTGAACGTGCCGACGGTGAGTGATACCCTGCTGGGAAACTGGGGAGGATTCCGGTCGACTCTCGCGGATTTCGGTATCGGTTTCAACGGTCTGCTGTCGGGTTCTTTTGCCGGAAATCTGCTTCATCAGCCGTCCCGTACCATGGGAGTGCAACGCTATATCGGTCAGAGCAGAGAGGTCGATACGTCCAACAGCTACCTGGCTCTGACTTATGATATGGGTCGTATCGGCATGAAGGACGGGCTCGCGCAGCTTCAGGTGTGCACGGAAGGGTCGACGGTGGGAAGTTATCCGCATGGTCTGGCGCGTCTTTGCGCGGCCTATGTCGATCAGCCTCTGTTCAACCACCATGTCGATCTGCAGGTTGGCTATCTTGCCAACAACTATCAGTTTGCCAATCCGCTGGTAGGCGGGTCGATTTCATCGGGTTCACTTGGTCCTTCCGCATCGCTTCTTACCGAGCTGGGCCTCAGTGTGTCGGGGATCGGGGCACCGGGTGTGAATCTCGGTGTTAATTTCGGACATTTTTATAATCTGTTCGGCATCCAGAGAAGCACCGCGCCTGGCGGCTTCAACTACGAAGCACAGACGGCGAATCGCTATGGGATACGCTTTAACGATATCGGAGCGGGCGCGCTTGTGATCAATGAAGTCGGCTACCGGAAGCTGGCGGCGCCGGGAGTTAAGAAAACCTGGATTCGTATGGCCGGACTCGGAAACTTTTCACACTTTACAAATTATTCCGATCCGAAGACCAAAACGCAGGCGGCGGGCGCTTATTTCCTCGCCGATCAGCAGTTCACGCAGCCTGATCCGGCGCATCCGGTCAGGGGACTGTATGCGGGGTTCAGCTATATGTATGCGTCACCAAGCGCATTTTCCTATTCCCAGTATCTGGAAGGACGATTCTACATTGTCGGGCCTTTTAAATTCCGTCCCCGGGATCAGTTGTCATTTGTTGCGAACAGAACCAAGGTCAGCCGGTCTTACCAGGATTATTATGTAGAGAGAGGGTATAAAGTACAGAATGCTGTCTACAACTTCACGCTGGCTTATACCTATCGTGTCATACCGGGACTGTATTTCAATGGCGGACTGACCTATGCGGTCCATCCGAGCGCGATTTATAACCGCGAGGAAGGTAATCCGCTGATATTCAAGTTTGTTGTTGTGATGCATATATAGCGCTGCAGCATAAAGACCACAGATTCTGAAAAAGCCCGCTCCGATCAGGAGCGGGCTTTTTTGTCTTTATAATCCGGACGGGAAAGAGGTTTTTGGCTTTGCGCCAGATCCCACAAAGAGATCGGGGGCGGAGTTTCGCCCTGGATACCGGCGCTCTGCGGTTGCAACGCGGTACTTATGGCATCTGCGACAAAATGGATTTCTTCTCCTGTGACGGCACCTTCTACGATCTTCTCAGGTTGAATAACAGTCGAAAACCGACCCGGGAGACGTCATGATCATTGATTGCCACGGTCATTTTACAACAGTGCCGAAATCCTTTCGTGACTGGCGCGCCAGACAGGTCGAAACGGCCGATGATCCGCTCAACGCACCGGACAGGAAGGATGCGATTCTGAGTGATGATCAGATTCGTGATGCCATAGAGAGTGGTCAGCTCAGGCTTCAGAAAGAGCGCGGCATTGATCTGACGCTGTTTTCCCCGATTGCCGGGCTGATGTCTCATCATCTTGGCAATGAGCGCACCAGTCTGGAATGGGCCGAAATATCGAACGACAATGTTTATCGGGTTTCGGAACTTTATCCGGACAATTTCGTTCCTGTCTGTCAGCTTCCGCAATCACCCGGCGCGCCGCCGGCTCACAGTATCCCGGAACTGCGGCGCTGCATCGAAGAGCTTGGCTTCGTCGGCTGTAACCTTAATCCGGACCCGTCCGGTGGCTACTGGACCGGAAAACCGGTGACGGATCGTGAATGGTATCCGCTTTACGAAGCGCTCGTCGATCTTGACGTGCCGGCTATGATTCATGTGGCTGCCTCCTGCAATCCGAATTTCCACGGCACCGGGGCGCATTACCTGAATGCGGATACCTCTGTCTTCATGCAGGTTCTGCAGTCCGATCTTTTCAAAGACTTTCCGACTTTACGCTTTGTGATTCCGCACGGTGGCGGAGCGGTGCCTTACCACTGGGGGCGGTATCGCGGCATGTCTCTGGAGATGGTTGCGCGCCCGCTGGAAGGCCTGCTCGACAACATTTTCTTCGACACATGTGTCTATCATCAGCCCGGGGTCGAGCTTCTGACGAAGGTTATTCCGGTGGACAATGTCCTGTTCGGGTCGGAGATGATCGGAGCCGTGCGTGGGAAAGATCCCGATAACGGGCAGTATTTCGATGACACCAGACGTTATCTGGATGCCTGCGTCGCCCTGACCGATGCCGAGCGGCACAAAATTTTCGAAACCAATGCGCGCCGCGTCTATCCCAGGCTCGATGCGAAACTTAAGGCACGCGGTCTCTGATCGCTGACGGAATGGTCTGCAGGTCTTCCGGGCCTGCTCTCAGCAAGGAACCGGCGGAGAACCGGTCGAGAGGAAACAGAGTCCATGCCTCCTCGCTACATTGATATTCATCCTCATATTATTTCAGACGATGAAAAACGGTATCCGCCCGCTCCTTTGTTCGGTAAACGGTCCGACTGGTCGCAGGAACGCCCCTGCACGGTGGAGACGCTGATTGCCGCGATGGATGAGGCGGGCATCGCGAAAGCGGCCGTGGTGCATTCATCGACGACATATGGTTTTGACAACAGTTATGTTGTCGATTCCTGCGCCCGGTATCCGGACCGTCTGGTGGCGGTCGGTTCCGTGGATGTTCTTCAGCCGGACGCGGTGAATGAGATCCGCAGATGGGTGGAGCGCGGCCTCAGCGGATTACGTCTTTTTACCGGGGGCAGCACAAAGGAGTTCGATCCGAGCGAACTGGATGATCCCCGGTCATTTCCTGCCTGGGAGCTGTGCGGAGAACTGGGGCTGTCGATGTGTATCCAGACCGGTCCTGTCGGGCTGCCGCAGGTAAGGGCGCTCGCGGAGCGTTTTCCGGACGTTCCGATCATACTCGATCATCTTGGTCGCCCGGATGTGACGGATGGCCCTCCCTATACGGCGGCGCAGAGTCTGTTCGACCTTGCCCCGTTCAGTTCGATCTTTCTGAAACTCACACCGCGTATCATGGGAGATTCCATCAAAGGCAAGGCGACACCGGACACGCTGTTCCGCAAAATCGTCGATGTTTTTGGCGCACGGAGACTTGCCTGGGGCTCCAATTTCCCCACGTCACCCGGAACACTTTCCGAAATTCTCGCAACGGCGAAGGAACGTCTGTCCGGTCTGTCGGAAGCCGATCGGGAATGGATCTTTGCGAAAACGGCGGAAGTGCTTTACCCGCGGCTCCGGGTCTGAACGGAGGGCCGCCGGTGCTCATCAGCATGAGTTTTACGAAGGAAGGTCCGTATCTATGTCTGTTCAGTCCGCTTCGCCCGAAGTCCGGGCGTCAGCCCGCACGGGCGCAACCGAGACCATGGCGTTCAGGCGCTGGTCTGTTCTCATTCTTCTGTCCCTCGGTGCGGTTATTGCCTTCATCGACCGGACAAGTATCGCATCGGTACTGGCTGTGGGCACGTTTCGTGTCCAGTTTCACCTTACCGATCTCGATCGGGGGGCGCTCGCTTCGGCGTTTTTCTGGTCCTATGCGCTTCTCCAGATCCCGATGGGCTGGATTGTTGACCGGTATGGCGTCAAATTTCCTTATGCCATCATGTTTGGCGTGTGGTGTGTCGCGTCCGCCTGCACAGGGCTGATGTCGACCTTCTCCGGTCTGATAATCATGAGAATTTTCACCGGTGTCGGAGAGTCCATTGTTGTGCCGGCAAGTTACCGCTGGATACGGGCAAATTTCACCGAGGACAGAAGTGGGTTCGCGGTCGGTATCTACATGATCGGGACCAAGATCGGTCCTGCGGTCGGCGCTCCCCTTGCCGCGTGGCTGATCGTTCAGCACAGCTGGCGGTTCATGTTCCTGCTGTGTGGTGTTGTCGGCCTGCTCTGGCTTGTGCCGTGGATGCTGCTCGCCCGGAACGACAGCAGCGGGCGCGGAGTGGCGGCGAAAGCGGCTGCGAAGGCCATACCGCTGCGCAACGTGCTTTCCAGTCCGCTTGTCTGGGGTACCATTATCATAAATTTCTGTTACAATTACTTCGTTTTTTACTGCATGACCTGGATGCCCGCTTATCTTGTGGAGCAGCGCGGTCTTTCTCTTCGCACGATGGGTCTTTATTCCTTCTTCAGTTTCGGCGGCATCGCGCTGGTGGCGCTGGCGTCCGGATGGGCCGCCGACGTGCTGATCCGGCGCGGGCACGACGCCGTGGTCGTGCGCAAGGCGTTCGTTATCGCGGGTTTCGCGCTGGCCTGCACGGAACTGCTCGGCGCGGTCTCTCATTCTCTCAACGGAGCTCTGTTCTGGAATGTGGTGTCGCTTTCCGGTCTCGGCTTTGCGACCGCCAATCATCTTGCGCTTTGCCGTCTGACGCTGATCCCGGCGCCTGCCGTCGGGCTTGTAACCGGCATTCAGAATGTTTCGACCAGCCTTGCCGGCATTGTCGCTCCGCTCCTGTCCGGATGGCTGCTGGAGTGGAGCGGCGGTTATCGCGCTCCGATGGAGGTGATCTTCGTCTTCCTCGTTGTGGGGGCGGTGACCTGCATCGTTCTTCTGCGGCGGCGCTGGGCTCCGGTTCTCCCGGACGAGAATGACGATCCGCCGCGTCTGCCGCTTCATTTTGGAACCAGCCTTGTTCATCGGGGATAAATCATGACACAGACACAGCGCCTTAACGGCATCATCCGCGCCTGGGAGCAGGGAAAGACGGCCTTCTCCGCCTTCGCCAAACCCGATCAGCAGACGGCGATCGAGATGACGGATGCGCCATATGACGGCATCGTTTACGAAATGGAGCATAATCCATACGACGTGGCTGCGCTGGGCAACGCTCTTCAGTACATGCTGAACCGGAAGGCGATCGCTGAATCCGGTTCGGTCGCCCCGTCCGTGACGCCGCTCGCGCGCATTCCCGCGAACGGTGCTGAAATGAATCAGGCTTTTGCCAAGCAGGTGCTGGACCGGGGCGTGTACGGCGTTATATGGCCGCATGTGGCGACAGTCGAACAGGCGTATAATGCGGTTGCCTCATGTCGCTATGCGCGGCCAAAAAATGCCCCGCTCTACGAGCCGAAAGGGATACGCGGCGACGGTCCTGCGACGGCTGCCCGCTACTGGGGGCTCAGTCAGCCCGATTATTACGCGAAGGCCGATGTGTGGCCGCTTGCTCCGGCTGGCGAAATTCTTGTCGGTCTGATGTGCGAGAGTACCGAGGGGATCGGTAATCTTGATGATATTCTTACCAATGTTCCGGGTATCGGTTTCATTCTGATCGGGGAGGGCGATCTGAGTCAGGAGCTTGGTTACGCGCGCCAGTATGAGCATCCGGTCGTGATGGATGCCATGCGGAAAATATCCGAGATATGCAAAAAGCATTCGGTTCCTCTCGGGAATCCGCATACGACGGCCTCCAATCTGGAACGCCTGTTGCAGGATGGATACCGCTTCCTGATGTCCGCGCCGTCCCGCAGCTACGGCGTTGTGGGCAAGGGACGGGAAATGGCTGGTTACTGAACCTGCTGGCTGGCGGGACGGATAAGTGATCCGCCCTCGCTCTGAATGTCATGAAGGAATGATCATGAACGGTGCAGAGAGCCTGGTTGCGACTCTGGTGCGGGAGGGAGTCGATATCTGTTTTGCGAATCCCGGCACCTCCGAGATGCATTTTCTCGCAGCGCTCGACAATCCGAAGATGCGCAGTGTGCTCTGTCTGTTCGAGGGAGTTGCGACGGGCGCCGCCGATGGGTGGTATCGTATGCGTGACAAACCGGCATCGACATTGCTGCATCTCGGGCCGGGGCTGGCGAACGGCCTTGCCAATATCCATAATGCGCGCCGCGCGTCATCCGGAATGGTGAATATTATCGGAGAGCATTCCTCGGCGCATCTGACGTATGACCCGCCGCTGAAATCCGATATCGAAGGGCTGGCCCGGCCGCTCAGCCACTGGGTGCGTCGTGTTGACTCGTCGCAGTCGATCGCCTGGGATACCGCATCCGCGGTCGGTCAGGCGTCAGGTCATCCGGGCAGAATCGCGACGCTGATTCTTCCGGGTGATGCCTCCTGGCAGGATGCGGGAGATGCTGTTATTCCGCCTTCATCTGCACGGAAATCGCCTTCTGTACCTGATTATGGTCGCATAGAAGCTGTGGCGCAGATTCTGAAAAGCGATGAATCTGCGATGATTATTCTGGGCAACAAGGCGACGCGTGGTCCGGCGCTTGTGGCCGCGGGACGGATTGCGGCGGCGACCGGATGCCGGCTTGCGACACAATTCTTCAGCAGTCGCATTGAACGGGGGGCAGGGCGTACGCCGCTGGAGCGCATTCCTTATGCCGTGGAGCAGGCGACGCGCTTCCTGTCCGGAATACGTCATATCATTACGGTTGAGACGACTGAACCCATTGCTTTCTTCAGTTATCCGGACAAGCCGAGTCTTCTGAAGGCAGAAGATACAGTTGTGCATTCTCTGATTCATGCCGATGAAGACAGCACGATCGGGCTGGAGATGCTGGCCGATGCGCTGGGAGCGGGAGATGCGGCGCCGGTCATTCAGCGTCCGACGGAGACGGCGGCGCCAGCCGGTGCGCTCACCCCTCTCAGCATCGCGCAGGCGCTGTCCGCAGCTATCCCGGAAAATGGCATCATTGTCGATGAATCCCTGACCACGGGGCGTGAGACGATGAGTCACACGATGGGGGCGAAGCCGCACGACCTTATCAACAATATGGGCGGTTCGATAGGATATGGCACGCCTGTCGCCACCGGGGCGGCTCTGGCCTGTCCGGACCGGCGGGTGATCTGCATCGTTGGTGATGGCAGCGCAATGTATACGATACAGTCTTTGTGGACGCAGGCCCGCGAGGGGCTGAATGTCACAACGGTTATTTTCGCCAACAACCAGTATGCGATCCTGAAAGCCGAATACAGCAACATGGGCGCGGGCACTCCGGGCGCGCAGGCGATGGCGATGATCGATATCGACCGGCCGACGATCGACTGGCTTGCGATGGCCAGGAGCATGGGGGTTCCGGCTGTCAGAGTGGAGGATGCGGGGGCTCTGCATGCCGAACTTCTTCGCTGCAATACAACGCCGGGTCCGTCGCTGATTGAGGTCAGACTGTACTGAACCCTATTCTAACGTGGAGATATTGTTATGACAGGCGCTGATACGATCAGGCTGAAGACCAATCTGGCGGATTATCCGGTGACGAAGGCCATGAAAGATGGTCGCGTTGCTTCGGACATTGTCGATCTCGATTTTTGCGGACCGAAGGAAGCGCATAACGGCTTCAAGGCGATGCTGCGTGAAGGCGCGTATGATTGCGGTGAGCTGGCGATCGTGACCTATCTGCAGGCAAAAGTGTATGGCAAGCCGTTTGTGCTTCTGCCTGCGCCGATTTCCGGACGCTTTCAGCATCATTGCGCCGGTTTCAATAAAGAACTGTTTGATCTGAAGCCGAAGGATATTGAGGGGAGGCGGGTTGGCGTCCGGACCTATGCGCAGACGACCGGCCTCTGGGTGCGGGGGATTCTGCAGCATGAATACGGCGTCGATCTTGATAAGGTCACATGGATGACGACGGGAGACGGGCATCTGGCTGAATACACTGATCCTCCGAACTGCGAGCGTCTGCCGAAAGGTTCGGATATTGGCCAGATGATGCTGGATGGCGAACTGGTGGCGACATTGCAGGGGGTTGATCTGCCTAAAGATCCGCGTGTGCAGCTTCTGATTCCGGATGCGAAAAATGCCGCGAGAGCGTGGTATGAGCGTGAAAAGGTTGTGCCGATCAACCATATGTTCGTTGTGCATCAGGATATTTCACGTCAGCGGCCTGATGTTGTCCGTGAGATTTTCCGGATGATCGTGGAGAGCCGCAAACTGACCGAAGGAGGCGTGCCCGATCCGTTTCCGCCGATCGGTCTGGAGGCGAACCGGAAAGGGCTGCAGCTGGCTATTGACTGGGCGTTTGAGCAGAAGATCATTCCTTATAAAATGGCGGTGGATGATCTGTTCGATGAAACGACGGCTGCTCTTGAATCTTGATCAGGACACGCTGTTTTTGTATGGGGCGGGGTGACTTTTCGGGGCTTTGCCCCGGGCCCCACAAAGGGACCCGGTCCCTTTGATCCCGGTTTTGTTAAAATATAAAGGGGTGAAGGGGTCTGCGACCCCTTTCGGGTGCAGGGCAGCGCCCTGCTGTGTCTGTCGTTTGCAAAATATATTGCGGAAGAAGGGTGAGGACGCAGACGGGTAAATCCCGAAGCTGGTGGTGACACAAAAAAGTCCTGCACCGGAAAGTTTCCGGTGCAGGACTTTTGTGTTTTGCTGGTCGTCTAACGCTGCGATGTCCACCGCGCTATGGTGCCGCCTGCCGGTGTAATGCCGTCGAACAGTGTCATTTCCTCTCTCCAGCGCTGGGGAGGGCCGTCGCCCCATGGGACGAGGGACACGCCATCGGTTGAATCCCATACGTTTGGCTGGTCTTCCGGGTCCATGAACTGCATGGGGGGCAGGCCGAACTCGATCCGGTTGCCGTCCGGGTCTCTGAAATAGGTGAAGATGCCATTGGGGGGGCCGTGCCGTCCGGGGCCATATTCGACATGGCGGCCATAGCCGAGATTGGCGGCGATGTCGCAGGCACGGAACATGGCCTGCAGGTCTGAGACGATGAAAGCGACATGATGCAGGCGCGGGCCGGCGCCCTGGGCGAGCACCAGATCATGCGGATTGTTCTTACGTGTAAGGAAGATGCTGAGAAGCCGCCCTGTATCGACATGTGTTGTGTATTTCGAAGGGCGGAATCCGAGTGCCATGAACTTACCGGCCGTTGCTCCGACATCGGGTATGACGCACTGATAGTGGTCGAGGCGAAGCGCCCGTCCGCCTTTCTGCGCCGGAAAATTATTGAGCAGGCGTGGCAGAACGGGCATCGAGGAGCAGAGCTCGACGGGGGGCGTGCCTTCACCGAACGTCGTCAGAAGGGTCGGTCCCTGATAAGGCCGTTCCACGAATGTGGCGGTGCCGCCGGCTGCGATAATATGTTCCTGCGCGCGATGAAGATCGTCTTCGGACGCCACACGCATGCCGACACATTCCGCCGCGGGTGTATCGCGTCTGCGCATGAGGACGACGCTGTGATGGCAGGCTTCTTCTATGCCGCGCAGATAGGCGGTGTCCGAATCCTGGTCGCTGACGACCAGACCGAGAATTTCCGTATAGAATCTGAGGCTTGTTTCGAGATCCGTCACGAAATACCGGACATGGCTGGAACGGGTAATATTGAACGGGGGATTTTTGACGACACTGGGTATGCTCATGAATACCTCTGATTCCGATCCGGGCGCACATTGCAGGGACTGTCGGGGCAGAAGCTGCCGGGAGCATCATCTGCTCCTCTTTCCCGATGGTTCTGCTGCGGATGTCGCCGCTCTCGTTTCACCCTTTCGTCAGGGTACCGATGATTCACTTATGATTTTTGCGCCGGGCAGGGGGCATTCGTTCTGATGCGGGGGAAATAGAAAAGAAGCCGGAAGGAGGCGTCTGGTTTTCCGTTGATTGTAGGGGAGGTGCCGGGATCGTCGTGGTGATCGGATGTACTGGGCTGCCATGAAGGCGTGCATAGATGGGCCGGCGCGGTGAAAGGCGGAGATGATCCGGCGTGTGACTGGCGTCTGGGTCAGGAGTCCGGCGATATTTCCGATTTGTGTTCTGGTCGCCGTCATTGTCTGCCGTTGGATAGGAAGCGGTTCGCCTGGGGTCTGGAGATCATTTTGATCCGGCGGAATTTTTTACCGGCCTGATGCAGATCGCTTGCCGTCCGTTGCGCCTGTGCTATGCGTGCGCCCGCGGAGGACGCTGACACATTATGATGAAAAACAAATTTCTGGCCGGCGCTGCGATGGCAGCCCTTCTCGGCATCTGCTCTTTTGCGCCAGCCGGTGCCCAGACATCTGATCCGGCAGCGGGCTCGCGGGTGAACGCGCCGGCTGCCACGGTCGGGCCGGTTCAGACCATTCCGGGCATGCCGCCGGTGGTCAATCCGAACAACATCTATTCGGAGGCGCGGCCGGACAATATTGCGCCGGAAGTGGTGAAAGATCCGGCGCGGATCTATGTGCCGAATCTGCGTTCGAATGATGTGTATGTCATTGATCCGGCCAGCATGACGGTCGTGGATCGCTTCCCGGTCGGGCGCAGCCCGCAGCATGTCGTTCCGTCCTGGGATCTGCGGACTCTCTGGGCGACCAATAATGCCGAGGGCACCACTCAGGGCAGTCTGACGCCGATCGATCCGCGCACCGGCAAGCCCGGTCCGGCGGTTCCGGTCGATGATCCGTACAACATGTATTTCACGCCGGACGGGAAGTCGGCGATCGTTGTGGCCGAGGCCCGCAAGCGGCTCGATTTCCGCGATCCGCACACGATGGCGATGCAGGGTTCCGTCGAGGCGCCGGAATGTCGCGGGATCAACCATGCGGCGTTCTCCATTGACGGCCGCTATGCGATCTTCACCTGTGAGTTCGGTGGCATGGTGGCGAAGGTCGATACCGTCAACCGTCAGCTGCTTGGCTATCTGAAGCTTTCCACCGGCGGCATGCCGCAGGACATTCTGGCCGCGCCGAACGGGAAGACTTTCTACGTGGCCGATATGCATGCGGACGGCGTTTTCGTCCTGGATGGCGACACGTTTAAGGAGATCGGCTTCATTCATACGGGTGTTGGCACGCACGGGATTTATCCAAGCCGTGACGACACTGTGATGTATGTGGCGAATCGCGGGTCGCATAAGGTTCACGGGCCGCGTCACAGCAAGGATGGCAGCGTGTCGGTGATCGATTTCACGACGAATAAGGTGATTAAGACCTGGCCGATTCCGGGCGGTGGCAGCCCGGATATGGGGAATGTCAGCGCTGACGGAAAGCTGCTGTGGCTGTCCGGTCGTTTTGACGATGTGGTGTATGCCATCGACACGACGACGGGCCAGATGAAGATCATTCCGGTTGGCGCGGAGCCGCACGGGCTGACGGTGTGGCCGCAGCCGGGACGGTATTCTGTCGGGCATACGGGGATCATGCGCTGATCTGAGCGCCTGACGGGCAGGGCTCCAGAACCGGAAAGGGTTTGGGTCTTTGTAAATACGGGAGCGGTGGTTTTCAGGGCTTTGCCCCGAACCCCACAAAGGGACGCGGTCCCTTTGATCCCTGTTTATTAAATAAAAAGGGGTGAAGGGGTCTGCGATCCCTTCCGGGTGCAGGGCAGAGCCCTGCTCTGTCTTCTGTTTGCAAAGTATACAGACGCCCTGCTTTTTTTACCTGACAAATCGGGATCAAAGGGACCGGGTCCCTTTGTGGGGTCCGGGGCAACGCCCCGCAAACTGCTACACTGCATTGGGAGGCTTTCACGGGCAGTCCTGAAGCCCGAAAGGGAACGCTTTCTCCGATCCCGATTATTTTATGACGGGAACAGCTCAGGGGCAGAACGCGTGTGAGCGGGCAGATTCTGTCGGTTTTGCGATCTCTGAAAGACGTTCCGGGTAAAACATGGACCAGTTGTTCCGGCTTTTTGCCTCTTGGCGAAAGGTTCGGTGTCGTTACAATCGCCTTCTTTCCGATGTAACGAAGACCCAGACATGATGCATTTTTCCGCTCGTCGCCTTCTTGCTCTTTCAGCCTCTTTTGCCATCCTCGCATCGGTGCCGCTTTCGGCGTCTCCGGGGTGGGCCGATGAGGCCGCGAAACCGGCGAAATCCGCCCCGGCCGAGACGAAGAAGGACGACAGCCCGTTTTCCTTTAAGCCGCAGCAGACGGTCAGCGACGGCACGGTGACGATCCGTGGTCAGAGAATTGCCTATCAGGCGGTTGCGGGGACGCTGATCGTTCACCCGAAAGGCTGGGATGACGCGGCGCCGGAGAAGACGACGAAGCCGGAAGAGGAGCCGGTCGCGTCGATGTTCTATGTTGCGTATTTTAAGAAGGGTGTGCCGGCGGCGTCCCGTCCGATTACGTTCGTCTATAATGGCGGACCTGGTTCGGCGACCGTGTGGCTGCATATGGGTGCCTTTGGTCCGCGTCGGATTCAGACTGCTGACGACACGCATACGCCGGCGGCGCCTTACAGGCTGGTCGATAATGATGACAGTCTGCTCGATGTCACCGATCTGGTGTTTATCGATGCGCCGGGCACCGGCTTCGGCCGTCTGGGGGGCAAGGATAAGGATAAGGCGTTTTACGGCACCGATCCGGACGCGCGGGCCTTTACGGATTTCATCGCTCAGTTCCTGGGCCGTTATAAGCGCTACAACTCACCGAAATTTCTCTTTGGCGAGAGCTATGGCACGACCCGGTCGGGGATTGTCGCCAACATGCTGGCGGAGGACAAAAGCATCGATCTGAATGGTGTGATGCTGCTGTCCCAGATTCTGAATTACGACAACACGATCGACCGTCCGGCGGCCAATCCGGGCATGGATATGCCTTATGTGCTGGCGCTGCCGAGTTTCGCTGCCACGGCGTGGTATCATAAGAAACTGTCGCCGATGCCGTCCGATCTGCCTGCGTTCCTTCGTGAGGTCGAGCATTTCGCGCTGAACGATTACAATTCGGCGCTGCAGCAGGGCACGGCGCTGCCGGAGGCGAAGTTTAACGAGATCGCCGATAAGCTGCATCAGTATACGGGTCTGCCGGTGGATTACCTCAGGCATGCGAATCTGCGTGTCGATGGCGGCGAGTTCGAGAAAACGCTGCTTGGTGAGGACGGGATCGACACGGGGCGTCTGGACAGCCGGTTCTCCGGATTCTCGATCGATCCGCTCTCGCAGCACCCTTATTACGACCCGATGGGTTCGGCGCTGGGTTCAGCCTATCTGTCCGCCTTCAACGATTATGCCCGCGAAGTGCTGCATTATGGCGGCGACACCGCGACCGGACCGTATGAGGAATACAAGCCCAGCGCGCATTCCATCGGGAAATGGGATTTCCATCACGAGCAGCCGGGTATGCCGTCATCGAAGCGCGGCGTTCCGAACGTGCTGCCGGATCTGGCGGATGCGATGAAGCAGAATCCGGCGCTGAAAGTGCAGCTTAATCAGGGGTATTTCGATCTCGGGACGCCGTATTTCGAGGGTGTTTATGAGATGAATCACCTGCCCATTCCGCGTAAGCTGGCGGGGAATATCGAGATTCACCAGTATATGTCGGGCCACATGGTCTACACGCATGCTCCGGCTCTGAAAGAGTTGCATGACAATGCGGCGGCCTTCATTCGCGCCAACGACAATCTTCCGAACTGAGTGGGTAGCCGGGCGTCTGTCGCGCCTGGTCCTGCGGGGACGTGTGCCTGCCCCGTCTGGCAGACGGGGGCTCAAACCACGCGTATCTGCTGTGCTTTGTCCCCGGTTCGGAGCAGATTCGCGTAAATTATTGCTGGTATAAGACGGCGCTTGCCCTTAAAACCGCGTGCCAGTTTGCCCGGCAACCCGGCGTGCGCCTGCCGGACAGGTCTCGTACGGCCAGACGGCCCCTGTTTCCGACTGCGTCGCGCCCCTGAACCCATCACGGAGAGGTCCTCCATGTCCGAAACGCTGACGCGCCTTGCCCCCGAACTGGCCCCTTCCGGCCTGCTGCCGGTTGAAGGCCATGAAGGCGTGTGGCACCTGGCCGCGCCGACGAAGGAATACCCGCATCTTTACCCGGCCGAAGTGCTGACGGTGCATCACTGGACGGATCGTCTGTTCAGTTTCACCACAACGCGCGATCCGGCCCTGCGGTTCGAAAACGGTCAGTTCGCGATGATCGGTATCGAGGTTGAGGGCAAGCCGCTGCTGCGGGCGTATTCCATCGCTTCCGCGAACTATGAAGATCACATGGAGTTCCTCTCCATTGCTGTGCCGGATGGTCCGCTGACCTCACGGCTGCGGCATGTGAAAGTCGGGGATACGGTGCTGATCGGCCGCAAGCCTGTCGGCACGCTGCTGCTCGATAATCTGCGTCCGGGACGGAATCTGTATTTCCTCTCCACGGGCACCGGTCTGGCGCCGTTCATGAGCCTGATCCGCGATCCGGAGTGCTACGAGCGCTACGACAACGTCATTCTGACGCATACGGTGCGCATTAAGAGCGAACTGGCGTATCAGAGATATATCAGCGCCGATCTGCGTGAGCATGAGTTCCTGGGCGAGTATATCAGTGAGAAGCTGCGCTATTATCCGGCTGTGACGCGTGAGGAATTCGAGGTGACGGACCGGATCACCACGCTGATTGAGAACGGTAAGATCTTCCGGGATCTGAATGTGCCGGAGCTTGATCCGGAGCATGACCGGGTGATGATCTGCGGATCGCCGGAAATGCTGGCCGATACGGAGAAGCTGCTGGAGGCGCGCGGGTTCGATGAGGGCAACAACTCCCGTCCTGGGGCTTATGTCGTCGAGAAGGCGTTCGCTGAGCGCTGAGGCGTTCAGGGCTCTGCTCTGACGGCTGCCGGAGGATGCGGACTTCCGGAATTATTTTGTTAAACTAAACAGGGTGCAGGGACCTGCGGTCCCTGCCGGGTCCGGGCAACGCCCGGATAAATGCCGCTTCCAGACGAAATTCCGGAGAAAAGATGTCCCAGAACAGAACCTACGACGTCGATCTCCTGGTCATCGGCGCCGGATCGGGCGGGGTTCGCTGCGCCCGGATCGCGGCCGGTCATGGCGCGCGGGTTGCTGTGGTGGAGGGGCGTCACTGGGGCGGGACCTGCGTCAATCTCGGCTGCGTGCCGAAAAAACTCATGGTTCAGGCCAGCGAGTACGGCGATTACGTGGCGGACAGTCATGGCTTCGGCTGGGATACTGAGCGGGGCCATTTCGACTGGGCGAAGCTGATCGCGGCGAAGGATCGCGAGATTCACCGGCTGAATGGCATCTATGTCTCGATGCTGGAGAAGGCCGGTGTGCGGCTGATTACCGGACATGCCCGGTTTGAGGATGCGCATACCATCGTCACCACGCCGACCGGGCTTGATCCGGAGGCGAAGCCGGAGCGGATCACGGCGGAACGCATCGTCATCGCGACGGGATCGGCGCCGTCGAAACTGCCGGTTGTGGGGGCTGAACTGGCGATTTCGTCGGATGAGGTGTTCGGTCTGCCAGCCATGCCGCGCCGGATCTGCATTATTGGCGCGGGTTATATTGGCATTGAGTTTGCCGGGATTTTTGCCGGGCTTGGCGCGGAAGTCGATCTGGTTTACCGGCAGGAGCTGCCGCTGCGCGGGTTTGACGAGGATCTGCGCGGCGCTCTGCATGAGGCCATTGGTCAGCGTGGCGTGCGTCAGCATGAGAAGGCCAGCCCGGTGCGCATCGCCCGTGAGGGTGAGGGGCTTGTGGTCACGCTGGATAATGGCGCACGCATTGCGGCGGACTGTGTGCTGATGGCCACCGGCCGTCATCCGAAGACGGAAAAGCTGGGTCTGGATATGACGCGAGTCCGCACGACGGAAGACGGGCGGATTGAGATTGACCGTCACTTCGAGACGACGGAGCCGGGTGTTTTCGCGATCGGCGATGTCACCAATCGCCTGAATCTGACTCCGGTGGCGATTGCCGAGGGGCATATCCTTGCGGATCGGCTGTATGGCGATCATGCGCGGGAATGGTCTTTCGACACCACGCCGAAAGCCGTTTTCTTCACGCCGCCTCTGGCCAGTGTGGGTCTGTCGGAGGCTGAGGCGGCGGAGCGGGGCGTGACGGATATCTATCTCTCGAAGTTCCGCCCGATGCGGCATACGCTGAGTGGCCGGGAGCGGCGCACACTGATGAAGCTGGTGGTCGATCAGGCGACGCAGAAGGTTGTCGGCGCGCATATGCTTGGCGAGGACGCGCCTGAGATCATGCAGGGGCTGGCGGTCGCGATTACTGCCGGGCTGCGCAAGGCTGATTTCGACCGGACGATCGGTATTCATCCGACGGCGGCGGAAGAGTTCGTCACGATGCGGACACGGACGCGCGTTTCCGGGGACTGAAGGGTGGGCGGGGGTTTTCCGGGCTCCGCCCGGACCCGGCAAAGGTCGCGAACCTTTGCAAACCATTTTATAAACAAACCGGGGTGCAGGGGCCTGTGGTCCCTGCCGGGGTTCGGGGCGGAGCCCTGAGTGACCGGCGCCCGCATCGTTGCGATTGTCCCTTTCGCGGGGCTTGAGCATTTCGTTTCGGATAAGCTACGTAAGGGTGAAGATTTTGTCAGGTCGTCACGCGGCCCGGCGGGATCAGCGCCAGGCGTTTCCGTGTCTTTGGTCTGATCTTCCGATACGCGGATGCGAATGGGGCAGGGGGCCACAGCCGTTAATGGATAATCAGTTTTCCTCTTTCGCGGGGCGAAACCCGCGTCAGGAGAGCAGGACGCCTCTGTGCTTCGGCATGAAAACAGCCGGCGCCGCCGCGATTCTGGCGGTCGGGTTTGCTGTTGCGGCTCCGGCACGGGCGGCGGATGCGCCTCCGGCGATCGACAGCGGCGACACGGCCTGGATGCTGGTCAGCGTCGCGCTTGTGCTGATGATGACCATTCCGGGTCTGGCGCTGTTCTATGCCGGCATGGTGCGCAAGAAGAACGTGCTGTCGACTGTCATGCAGAGCTTCGCCATCTGCTGCATCATCACTGTTGTGTGGATGATCGCGGGCTACTCGCTCGCCTTCTCGACCGGCACGCCTTATATCGGCGGTCTTTCGAAGGCTTTCCTGGCGACGCTGGGAGAGCACATCGTCAAGGGCGCGGATGTCGGCTTCACGCTGGGCGCCGATTCGCCGAATCCGACTGTGATGACGATTCCTGAGAGCGTTTTCATGACGTTCCAGATGACCTTCGCCATCATCACACCGGCTCTCATCGCCGGCGCCTATGCCGAGCGCATGAAATTCTCGGCGATGTGCGTCTTTACGATCCTCTGGTCGCTGCTTGTCTATGCGCCGGTCGCGCACTGGGTCTGGAGCCCGGTCGGCTGGCTGCTTGGTCTCGGCACGCTCGATTTCGCCGGCGGTACCGTGGTGCATATCAATGCCGGGATCGCCGGTCTTGTCTGCGCCATTGTTCTTGGCAAACGGCGCGGGCTCGGCACGGACGATCTTGCTCCGTTCAATCTTACCTATGCCGTGATCGGCGCGTCCCTGCTCTGGGTTGGCTGGTTCGGCTTCAATGCCGGCTCGGCCGTGGGAGCCAATGGCCGCGCGGGCATGGCCATGGCTACCACGCAGATCGCCGCTGCGGCCGCGGGTGTCTCCTGGATGCTTGCGGAATGGGTGCGCACCGGCAAGCCGACCGTGCTGGGCATCATTTCCGGCGCCGTTGGCGGTCTTGTCGCCATCACTCCGGCGGCCGGCTTCGTCCTTCCCGAAGGCGCGCTGATTATCGGGCTTGTCACCGGTGTCGTCTGCTTCTGGAGCGCCACCACGCTGAAGCATGTCTTTGGCTATGACGACAGTCTTGATGCGTTCGGTGTCCATGGTGTCGGTGGCATTATCGGCGCCCTGCTGACCGGTATTCTCGCTTATGGCCCGCTCTCCGCGACGGATGCGAATCCGGAAGGATCGCCGGGTTCGCTGCATCAGCTTCTGGTGCAGGTCGAGGCGGTTGGTGTGACTATCATCTGGTGCGGCATCATGACCTTTATCCTGCTGAAAATCGTCGATGCCGCGATCGGACTGCGTGTGTCGGCCGAGGCTGAGCAGGAAGGTCTGGATGTCGCGCTGCATGGCGAGCGGATCGTCTGACGGGTCGGTCGGAATTGTGACAGCTGTGCCGGAGGCCGGGTTCCGTGACCCGGCCTCTGTTGTGTACGGCCGCCGCATTGTAGAATCCGGGCCATCCCTTCTGCCTGGGCATACCGTCTCACGCAGGCGCGGAAAACAGAGCGTCATGCCAGCGGGCATGATGTGAATCATACAGAGAACAAAGGACAGCCGATGGGCTTCAATCGTTCAGTTCGCGCCGCGACCGCCTCTTTCGCTCTTCTCGCCGGATGCGCCCTGTGGGTCGGTAGTGAAAATGCCGCGCAGGCCATGACCGCGAAGGAATGCCATGCGAATTTTACCGCGGCGCGTAAGGCTGGCACGCTGACCTCCGGGCAGACCTATAAGGAATACAAGGCGTCGCAGTGCTCCGGGTCGGAGCCCGAATCGGAAGAGGCGGCTCCGGCCGCGCCTGCCGCGGCACCAGCCGCTTCTTCGGCGCCGGTCCCGGCCCCGGCTGCGAAGACGACGGGCAGCGCGGGCTATTCGGGAAATGCGGTTTTCCCGAGTCAGATCGCGTCGAAATATTCATCTCTCAGCGCGGGGACCGCACGCCGGAAGACCTGTGACGACCAGTACAAAGCCAATAAGGCCACGGGTGGAAATGGCGGTCTGAGGTGGATCCAGAAAGGTGGCGGGTATTACAGCCTTTGCAATAAGCGGCTGAAAGGCCAGTAAATTTTCCTGGACTGACTGGCTTTTGGACGACCGTGTCAGGCTTTGTCTGGCGCGGTCGTTTGCTGTCTGGCACCGGTGGAACGCACTGGTGACTGTGCTGGCGGAGACGCCAATTATGAACGGACGGAAAGTATTGTATCCGAAAAATTAGCGATTTGTCGGAAGAATGAGACCCGAAATTAATTTTCAGCGTGTCCGGTCAAAAATGGCCCGGCGTGATTTTCGGGGGCGTTCATGGTTACCAGTACAACGAATTCGGGCACACAAAATAACGTCACTGTCAGCGGCGGGAATACACTCGACATCATCGGTTCCGGTGTCGTCAGCGGGCTCACTGTCAGTTCCGGTGGAACTGTTTACGTCAATGCCGGTGGCTCGGCGGCCATGATCGACCTGGCGCCCGGTGGCTTTCTCTATGTCGAACCACTGAACAACGGGACTGCGACGGGGACGCAGGGCACCGTATCCGGAGGTGTCCTGTCCGGAAACGGCGCTCATGTGGGCAGCAACAGCGTCATCGAGGACGTGACCGTTGCTTCCGGAGGTATGCTGACTGTCGATCCGGGTGGGCTTGCCAGCGGCGTGACGTTCAGTGGCGGGGCGCAGGAAAAAATTGCTGCTGGTGGCAGCGATATCGGTGCTGTTCTGGAATCCGGCACCACTGCGGAAACGGTTCAGGATGTGAAATCGCAGGGTGTCGCGAGCGGCGCCACTGTATCGGGTTACGCTGTCCAGAAAGTGGAGGCCGGTGGCAGCGCGTTCGACACGACAGTCAGCGGCACAGTTGATGCTTATGTCATCAATCAGGACGTGACCGGATATGCCAGCGGGACGACGATCCTCGCAGGTGGGCAACAGACTGTTGAGAACGGTGGCAGCGCGTATAACGTTGTGATCAGTTCCGGCGGTAAGGATGTGGTCAATGCCGGCGGTCTGGTTTCCGGCGTCACGATCAGTTCCGGCGGTGCTCTGGACATTCAGCCTGGTGGTGGCAGCGCGAGTGCTGTCAGCATCGGCAGCGGCGGATATATGGACGCTATGGCCGGTGCGGTACTGAGTGGTGTGACGATCGCCAGCGGCGGCACGCTGGAGGTGGGGGATACGAGCACAGCAGTATCGGCTCTGAGCATCGCATCCGGCGCGAATCTGATGATTGATCTCGATCCGGGCGAGTATTCAGTGTCCTATTCGGATACTGCCCTGGAGATCATGAGCGGAGGGGCGGTTGTTGACACCATCACGCTGGCGTCTCCGATTGAGGGACTTGATTCCGGTTACTTCACCTCGTCTGCGGCGACAGGCGTAACGGGCGCCTCTGGTTTTGAGCTGAATTATATCGCCTGTTACTGCCCCGGCACGCTGATTGCTGTTGAGGATGGTGAAGCTGCGATTGAAACGCTGCGGATCGGCGATTCCGTGCGCACCGCGTCCGGCGAGCTGCGTCCTATCCGCTGGATCGGTCGTCGCAGTTACGCCGCTGTATTTGTCAGCAGAAACAAAAAACTTCTTCCGGTCACTATCCGGGCCGGGGCCATTGCCGACAATGTTCCGCGGCGCGATCTTCGTGTCTCCCCGCTTCATGCGATGTCTATTGACGGCGCTCTCATCCCGGCGAGTTCGCTGATCAACGGGACGAGCATTGTCCAGGACGATCAGCCTGGTGACGTGTCCTATATTCATCTCGAGCTTGAAAGCCACGATCTGCTTCTGGCGGAAGGGGCGCCGTCCGAAAGCTACGTGGAAGACGGGTCGCGCTGGATGTTCCAGAATGCTTCGGAGTATTTCGAGCTTTATCCTGACGCCGTGCGGGAGGAGGCTGTTTACTGTGCGCCGCGTATCGAGGGTGGAGAGAGGCTTGCGACGATCTGGCGCAATCTCGCTGACCGGGCGGGGCTGGGCGTCCGGAATGCGGAAGCCGCCGAATCGATGCCGGGTGTGGAGGTCGCGCGGGACGGGACGGATCAGGATTCATCCGGGCGTCTGCATGGCTGGCTGGATTTCGCCGATCGCACCAGGATCTGCGGCTGGGCGTGGAATGAAGACCAGCCCTGGGAGAAACTACGGGTCGATGTCTTTGTCGATGACGAATATCTGACCACCGTTTCCGCCGCCGATCAGCGGCCCGATCTCGCGGCGTCCGGTTTTGGCACGGGCTGGGCCGGATTCACGCTGAATTTCAGCAAGCCGCTCAGTCTTTCCGAGGGGCATATGATTGCTGTACGCTATGCTGGCACGGAGCGTCATCTGAACGCCTCTCCATGGCGTGTTGCGGCGTCCAGTGAGTTTGGTGAGGAACTGGAGACGTTCGTGGAGCGGGCGGTTTCAGGTCTTGAGACTGACGAGGAGCGGTTGCGCGTTCTGAAGTTCGTCACCCGTCAGGCGGACCGGATATGCCAGCAGAAAGCCGTGCTGGATGCCGGATGCGCTGAGAGGAAAGAGCTGGAACGCGCCCGTCGTCTGGCGGGGAAGGCGGCTTCGGACATTCCGAAGATTCGCCGCGCTCTTGTGATCGACGAGCATTTTCCGCGTCCCGGACATGATGCGGGATCGGAAGCGATCCGGTCGCATATCCGCGCTCTGGGACGGCTTGGCTATCATGTGACCTTTGCCGTGCCGGGGATGCAGGTGGAGCAGGATCTGATTTCCGGTCTGGAGGCAGAGGGCATTTCGGTGGCTGCCGCGCCTTTCTACACGTCGCCTGAGGATCTGCTCAGACGGCAGGCCGGTGCGTTCGAGGTTGTCTATCTGCATCGCGTCAGTGTGGCATCGTCCTATGGGGGGCTTGTCAGGCGCTATATGAGCAGCAGCCGTCTCATCTACAGCGTTGCGGATCTGCATCATCTTCGTCTTGCGCGTCAGGCCGGGGTGGAGGGGCGGGTTACTCTGGCACATGAGGCTGCGCGGATGCGGACATTTGAGGTGGCTGCCGCCCTTAACAGCGATGTCGTTCTGACTCATTCCTCTGTCGAGGCTGCCGAGCTGCGTCGTCTGATACCGGCTCTCAATGTTCATGTTGTGCCGTGGGGTGTTTCAGCGCGGCCCGTGGCGACGTCGGCATCTGATCGTCATGGCATCGCGTTCCTTGCCCATTATCGTCACACTCCGAATCGTGACGCTGCGGAGTGGCTTATTCGGGAGGTCATGCCTCTGGTGTGGAAGCGGGCGCCGGATATTCGCTGTGTGCTTGCGGGCACCGATATGGGGCCGGAAACTGAGGCGCTGGCATGTGAGGCGGGGCCGGACTGTGGCGGCGTCGGGATTGTTCGCGATGTTGAAAATCTGCGCGATGATCTTTTTGAGCAGGTCCGGCTGGGCATCGCTCCACTCCGGTTTGGGGCGGGTCTGAAAGGAAAAGTGCTTGAGACATTTGCCGCTGGTCTGCCCTGTGTCATGACGCCGGTCGCGGCGGAAGGCATCGATTTGCCGGACAGCCTGAAAAATCTTGTTCAGTCCGATGCGGAGAATCTCGCTGAAGAGATCGTGCGTCTCCATGCTGCTCCGGAAAGCGTGGATTCGATGGGGCAGGCTGCCTTGCGCTTTATCGAAGCGCATTATGGAGAGGACAGTGTCGGCAACTCCCTGGCGGCGGCTCTGGGGCGACCGGAGGCCGCTTCTGAGGCGACGGGGCCGTTCAGGGAATCGGCTTAAAGCTTCTGGATGATTTCCGCTCTGCCTGGCTTCGTCACTGCTGGCAGATCAGAGCGGAATGACGTCTGATGTGGCACGTTCTGCTCACTCTGACTGTAAAAGCCTGTGTCAGAGTAGGTAGAATTTTCGAAAAATTAACCTCCCGGGGCCTAACACTGAGGTCGAGCGAGTTGAAATAAATCATTTTCCGAGATCGAATTATGTCGCAGAAGCAATCAGTCAGAATAAACCCTGTAGGGGCACTGAGCGATGTGTCGTCGATTTTTGAAATCAGGAATCATGGTCTCTCGCAGAAGGAAGGAAATAAATCGACAATCAGGACGGTCTCCAGATCCGCCCGGGACGAAGAAATAATAAGAAACTCCGGTCTTTTTGATGAGGAATTTTATTACAACACTTATCCGGATGTAAAAATTGCTCAGCTTGATGCTGTAAAACACTATATCAGCCATGGTGCGGCTGAGGGACGCTGTCCCAATGCTGACTTTGACACAGGAATCTATATGGAGATATTCCGGCGCGAAATATCGCCCGGAGAAAATCCATTTTCCCATTATATCAGAACTGATGGGAAGACTTTCTATTCCTCGCGCGGCATGCTGGAAAACTACTCCCATGCTTCGGTGCATAAAGCCGTCTCGCGAATGGAAAAACTGGCGCTGTTCAACGCGGATGACTATATTGCGATGAACAGTGATATCACGACATCGAATGTCTGCCCGACGCGGCACGCAGTGATTTATGGTATCAGCGAAGGCCGTTCGGTGCTTTCCGGAAAGCATCTTGCAAAAACGATGGGACGGCTTGCCCAGAAACCGGCTGTCCTTCCGGATATTCCGTTGGAAGCATCAGTAAAAAAGCGCGATCTTCCTTATACGATCGGTGTTCTGCATCATTCATCCGGAAATGTATTTATCAGAGACATAGCGAAAGCTCTTGTCGATCAGCTGAATCAGGCCGGGCTTAATGCTCTTCTGATGGACGAAACGTATCCGGTCGACAAAAAACCTCAGCTCTGCATCTTTTGTGGCCCACATGAATTTTTCTTCCTGCCGGGATCGGATGACTGGAAGAAGGATGAGATCATTCGCAGATCCATTATGTTTAACACCGAGCAGCCGCAGACACAGTGGTTTGTGAGGGGGCTGATTTATAATCTGATGGGTAGTGGAATTATCGATATATCTTTTCAGAATATGGAGCTGTTTTCAGATGCCGGAATTGAAGGTCTGTTTTTCAGTCCACCTGTAGACGTTGCTGTCCGTAAGCTGTCGCCGGAAGATCAGACTCATTCCCTTGTGCGTGTTCTCCCGCTGTCCTGCAGAAAGGAGGCAAATCCAAAGCTTCCATTTAGCAAACGCCTTATAGACGTGAGTTTTTTTGGAAATCATACAGAGAAAAGAGAAAAATTCTTTGCCAGACATGCTGAGTTTTTCTCCGACTATAAGTGCTTTTTTTATTACAGACGTATGGATGGTCCGATAGCTGAAGGAAAAATGTACGGAATTCTTTCACGCCTGGCGGGTTATGTTGCTTCACATTCGAAAATTTCTCTTAATATTCATCGGGGAAACGAACAGTTTTTCGAATGGCATCGTATAGTTGCCCAGGGGATGGCCTGTGGTTCTGTCGTTGTCAGTGAGGAATGTCTTCCACATCCTCTTTTTACTGCCGGAACGCATTATCTGACGGAATCGACACGGCATATACCCAATCTTGTCGAGTGGCTTCTCCGCTCGGCTGATGGAAAAAAAGAGGCGGCCCGGATAAGAAGTAATGCATTTTCCAGGATTATGAACGGACAACAGGCGGCAGAAAACCAGAAACGACTGCTGCAGTTTATTTCATCTCAGTGGAAGATTATAAGTCATGACCGTTAATCCGTGGAATCGCAGATATGAGTATGTTTATCAGACCGAAGAGTCTGAACGGACTCCGGAAGATTTAATATCGATTTGTATTCCGCATTTTAACTATGGTGATTTTATTGGGGAATGCCTCGATTCAGTTCTGGGACAGACCCATAAAAACCTCGAACTTATTGTGGTCGATGACTGCTCGGAGGATATATCGTCCGTTTCTGTTATCTCGGACTGGGCGGACCGGAATAAAACGCGTTTCCACAATGTTTCGATTATAAGAAATATGAGAAATGCGGGGCCCTCAGTTTCGAGAAATATCGCGGTTGATCAGGCCGCCGGTGAATTTATTCTCCTTGTCGATGCTGATAACATCCTGTTTCCGCGCGCAGCTGAAAAACTTCTGAGTGCGTGCCTTGATGGCGGATTTGATGCTGTATATCCGCAGATAACGGAGATGGGAGACCGTCTCGGTCTTGGGCATGCTGATATATGGGATCCGGATCGCCTGCGAAAGGGGAACTATATTGATGTTACCTCTCTTCTGAGGAAAAAAGCGTTTCAGCTTGTTGGTGGCTTCAGTCATATCGAAGATGGCTGGGAGGACTACGATTTCTGGATGAAATTCGTGCGGGGAAAACTTGATGTTGGGTTTCTTCCTGAAATTCTATGTAAATATAGGGTGCATAAAACGTCTCGTACCAGCAGAGAGGCGTTGCCAGCGCATTTTGATCTGGAACTGATTATGGCGTTTCGGCATCCAGTGTAGTTCTTAGCACTACTTTGGCAGAAAATTTGGAATAAAGATTTCCCACGGGTGCGATCGGATATGGAGGTATGGCTTGTACCCTTTCTGGCCGCACTGGGTCACAAAGCGCAAAGAGCGATGTGTCCGGCTTATATTGCAGGCCTGATCGGACCTGGTGACCGCAAGAGCGTGTAGCCTATGGCGCGCGCAGTGGCGATATCACTTATGACCGGCTGCATCATTTCATCAGTGCTGGTGTGTGGCCGGTGTTTGGGACAGTGCGCCGCTTGAGGCTGCTCTGTGGCGCCATGCTGACCATCTGGTTGGCGGCGAGCGCTCGTGGCTGATCATTGATGATACCTCCCTTCCAAAAAGGGAAAATATTCTGTTGGCGTGCCGCCCCAATATGCTTCGACCCTGGGCAAGAAAGCGAATTGTCAGACACTGCTGTCCGTGATACTGGCTTCACGTGAAGTGCAACTGATGCTGTCACTCCGTCTGCTTCTGCCTGATGTCTGGACAGCAGATCCGGCACGCCTGAAACGGGCTGGTGTTCCACCGGAACACTATGGCACCTGGACAAAGCCGGAGATGGCGATCGATGAGATCGATCGCCTCTGTGCCGCAGGTGTCTGTTTTGGCTGAGTTCTTGCGGATGCAGGTTATGGCTTGTCTGCCCGTTCCGTCAGGCCTTAAGCGCGCGGGAGCTGCGCTGGGCGGTTGGGATACCACGTCATCAGAAAGTTTATTCCGCTGATGTGGAACTCGTGTTTCCGGCTAGGAAACGCAGCCCATCCCGGATGCATCCGGTACCGGATCAGCAATCCGTTCACGCCCATAAGATACGGGAAACTGCAACATGGCGTAGGGTCAGCTGGCGTTGTGGAACCAGAGGCGGCCCGGCGGCCCGCTTTGCAGCCATGTGGATACGCGTTGCAGGTGGTCCAGCCCAGCGGATCGGTGGCCGGACGGCCCAGCACATGCCCGGGAGGAAGCCTGGCTGATTGGCGGGCATCGTTCCACCGAAGAACGGAAATACTATCTGTTCAATCTGCCTGCCGACACATTCCTCAGGCTACTGGCGGCTGCAATCAAGGCCCGATGGGTCTGCGAACAGGCGCATCAGCAACTCAAGGAGGAACTGGGCCTGGATCACTTTGAAGGGCGATCATGGACAGGCCTGCACCGGCACGCCCATGATATTCATGATGGCTACGCTTTTTAGGCTCAGGACTTATTCTCTGAGCCAGAAGATGAAGGTTGCTGCGATATGGATTGCGGACAAGAATGTATGGGCGCAGCGATCGTATCGGGTCGCAACACGTCGCCGGTCTT
>NZ_WOTB01000015.1 GCF_011516835.1 Acetobacter musti
TGGCCAGTGGCTTCTGAAAGGCCACATCAACAGGCCTTACAGAAGACCGCACACGATCACACGTCAATATGGGTCAGAAAACTCTTGCATAACGGACGGCAACCACAGAAGTCTTCCGGTTCATCCTGAACGATTTTCCGGGCATCACGATACCGGCTCAGCACACGAGAACTGACCGGCACGATAGCTGCATCAAGCTGCTGTTGCGTTGCTTTCGGATTTGTCAGGATACGGGCCACCCGATCCACTTCAGGCTGATCGTACAGCCCGGCATCATCCAGTTTGTGGCGCAGGTTCACCACACAGTTCGGATCACTGAGATCTGCTAGTTCGGCCTTCGTGTAATATTGCTGGAAAGCCTTGAGGATGTCTTCGGGATCATTCTCGAAGTCGACCACGAAGGTCATGTCCTTGCCCGGATAGCAGCGGTTCAGCCGCGAAAGCGTCTGCACGGCCTGAATCCCACCGAGCTTCCGGTCCACATACATGCCGCACAGCAATGGCTGATCGAAACCCGTCTGGAACTTGTTCGCCACGATCAGAATTCGCCACGGATCTTCGGCAAAAACCTCCCTCAGGTCGCGTCCTTTCAGCGCCGGATTGATGTTGCTTTCCGTAAATGGCTCCGGACCACTTTCCGGGTCATCTACCTCGCCCGAGAATGCTGCAAGAAGCCCGAATGGATAATGCTTTTCCTTCACGTAGCGATCCATGGCCAGCTTCCAGCGCACGGCCTCCTTGCGGCTGGCCGTCACGACCATAGCGCGCGCCTTACCACCAAGGAGAGGCTGCACATTCTGGCGGAAGTGCTCCACCACAATCTGCACCCGTGCCGCGATATTGGTGGGATGCAGGCGCACCCACTTCATCAGCGCCTTTTTTGCTTCCGAAGCCTCCACTTCCGTGTCATCCAGAATCTGTCCATCTTGGCTCAGGCGGAACGCCTGTTTCCAGGACACATAATTCTGCAAAACATCAAGAATGAAGCCTTCCTCGATAGCCTGCCGCATGGAATAGACATGGAACGCCTCAGGCTTGTTGTCCTCTCCTTTGGGCTGATCTGGATGCGGCAAACGCCCGAACAGTTCCAGTGTTTTGGCCTTTGGCGTAGCCGTGAAAGCAATAAAGGAAATGCCCGCGTCTGCGGCAGTCCTTTGCGCCATTTCCGCCGCCAGCAGGTCTTCCGTGCTGATCTCCCCACCATCTGCAAGTTCTGCCAGTTCACCGGATGAAAGGGCTGCCTTGAGCTTGCTGGCGGATGTCCCGGTCTGTGAGGAATGGGCCTCATCAGCAATCACGGCGAAATGCTTGCCCTCGGTTGCCGCAAGCTGGCGGATTTCCTTCAGCGCGAACGGGAAAGTCTGAATCGTGCAGATAATGATTTTCTTGCCCGTATGCAGGGCTGCTGCAAGTTCCTGGCTCTTGCTGCCACCATTGCCGGAGATCGATGCCACCACGCCGCGCGTACGCTCGAAACTTTCGATGGTTTCCGAAAGCTGCCGGTCCAGAACCGTACGGTCTGACACCACAATGACAGTATCGAACAGCTTGTGATTGTGCGCGTCATGTAGATCGGACAGAAAATGCGCCGTCCACGCGATGGAGTTTGTCTTGCCCGACCCGGCAGAGTGCTGGATCAGATAACGCTGCCCCGGCCCCTCCTTCAGAATGGTGGAGACCAGCAGCCGTGTGGCGGCAAGCTGATGATAGCGCGGAAAGATCCAGCCTGAGATCTTCCCCTTTTTCTTCACCGGAATGACGTAGCGGCCCAGAATATCCAGCCATGAGTCCGGCTGCCAGACCTCCTGCCACAGATATGCCGTGGTGCCGGGATTGCCCGCACCGCCAGCGTTCCCCTGATTGAACGGCAGAAAGCGGCTGTGCGCGCCATCCAGATGGGTGCACATCATCACGTCACTGTTGCTGACAGCAAAATGCACGACCGCCCCACCAGGCACCGAAAGCAGCGGCTCCGCAGGTTTGCCAGGCGGTTTCGGCAGCCGGTCGGTGCAATACTGCTCCACCGCATCCTGAACTGACTGCGTGTAGTTTGATTTCAGCTCGGCTGTCGCAACCGGCACGCCATTCAGAAATAGCACCAGATCCAGCTCATTGCCGTTACTGGCCGAATAACGCACCTGCCGGACAGCGCGCAGGCGATTGGCGTCATAACGGTGCTGCAAATGCGGATTCATCGTCAGGGTCGGGCGGAACTGACAGATCTTCAGCGTTTTTGTCAGCCCGATAATGTCCAGACCATCACGCAGGACGACGAGCGCACCCCGCGTGTTCAGCGCGTCCCTTACCCGTTGGCATAAAACTGCGCTAGCCGAGGCTCCATGCGTTTTTTCCAGCGTTTCCCACGCCTCGGGCTCGCATTCGCGCACCCACGCCAGCAGATCTTCGGGGAACAGGGCCTGCACCACGTCATACCGCGCGGCAGAGCCATCTTCATAAAGCCAGCCGGAACGTCCGAGGTAATCGCAGATTTCTGATTCCAGATGATACTCCTTGTGAAGATCGGTCATTCACCAGTGCCTTTTTCTGTTACGGCATCAAGCTGATGCGCCTGCCAGTCCCGAAACGAAATGTCCGGGTTGCTCTCCAGCTTCCACGCCGCAGGGCCACTTACGGAATGACCGAATACAACCGCAGCGGCTGCACTCGGACTTCTGAACGCGTAGTCCTTGGTAAACACACGATGCGTTCCCGCCATTTGCAGGATGCCGGATCGCACCAGTTCGTCATGCAGCGGCTTATAGGAACTTGCCTGTGCGCTGTCCTCTCTCTGCCAGTCACTCCGGGCCTGCGATCCGGCTTCAACAATAAATTCGCCGTCCTGAAAAACAGCTTTTGCCGTCAGATCAATGCGCGGCTTGTGCAGGACAAACCGAACAGTCTCCGGCGCCGCATCGGTCCTCTCTCCTTCCGACGCTTCAAAGACCGGAACAGGCCGCGATGACCCCGCCGGACGGCTGCGCTGGATGAACATATCCACCCGGATGGCGGGCAGAACCACCATCAGGCTGGCAAGAAACGCCTCCATCTTGGCAATATCCGCTTCCGTCAGACCCGGCAGCTTTGGGGAGTTGCCATTATGCAGCGGCGTATGCCCGATCTCCCGCGCCATGACGATCAGCCGCGCTTCCAGATACTTCACATGCGCCTTGTTGAGCCGGTTCGCGCTGGCGGAAACCAGAACAGCGGTTTCCCACCAGTCCTTGTCGCTCGCCGCCGCGTGCTGTTTCAGCCTGACACCAAGATCCTCGGCTTCCCCGATATAGGCGAAGTCCTGCCCGTCCTTCTCGCCCAGCAGTAGATAGACCCCGGCATAACCGGCCTCTTCCCGTCTGAGCGCTTCGGTCAGGCGCGTGCGCGGCGTGACGAACACATGCCCCGTCCAGTTGAAGAGTTCGGCGGTGATCATGCCGTCCGGATGACCGTCGATATAGAAAAGCTCCAGAGAGCGGCCCTTGGTGTCGATCATGCTGCGAGGGCCTTGCTCTGGGCACGAACGTCGATCTTGCCGGTGACGGCGGCGGAGATGAGTGCGGCACGGCGTTCTTTGAGCAGGGTAATAGCGTTAGTCGCTGTTAAAATAAGGCTTTCAAATTCGGTAATCGCTCTAGCTAGGTATGTAACAATTTCATCTTGAATTTTGCGAGAAGGAAGGCAAATGGGAAAAGATGCGATTTGCGAAGGGCTGATATGAGGAACGCTAACTCCTGTCATTTCCGGAGCAAGAAAATGCATAAATTTGGCAATGAATATTGATACATTAGAAAAGAACTATTTAAATATTTGCTTGATCGCAATAACCCTACCCGCTGCAAAAGCAAGCACGGTAAGTCTTTCTTATATATCTTTGAAATTCGTAGACCTGAAGAAATCCATGGGCGATCCATGCCAATTACAATATCACCCTCTTTTAATTCATAAATATCAAGTCCATCGTCAATTTGACGTTTCCAATATACTACATCGTCCCAACGTAATTTTCCAACTCCGACATTAACACCACGAAGTAGAGGTACGCCCTCGCCATATTTCAAAAACTTGTCAGATGGAAACGCAAAACCGGATATGACTCTCACCACACGGCCTGCTGTCACAACATCCCACCCTTCCGGCACCATCCCGATCCACGGGATGCCTGAGTCCTTCATGGGGGCGTTGGGATTCAGGCCTTTTGTGACGGCGTGGGAGATGACGGCTTGCCGCTTTTCCGCAAGGAGGGCAATCAGCCGCTCCTGTTCGGCGATCAGGGCGTCAATCTTCCCGCACTCACGGTCAAGAAAGCTGGCTATTGCCTGCTGTTCGGGGAGTGGTGGAAGCGCGAGATAGATCAATTTCATTTCATTATAATTAGTGCTCCAAAGGTCAGCGACGATGCCTTTTCCATATTTATAATACTCTTCCTGAAAGGCTGTTGATCTAAGAAGATAGTGACAAAAATGTCCATAAATTCTTTCAGAAGGGGAAATTACCGTATTTATTAAAGAGACAGACCCATCGTGGGGAGAAACTCCAGAGGAACCCCTTCTGTCTGATCTACTATTAATAACAAAATCTCCTGCAATTACACACTTTCTATTGTCATTATCATCAGTTTTAGCTGCAGTTTCTAACTGAGGCACAATACCATTTTTGGTTACAGACAACGGGGGATAGTCCGCATCACTGACCTTCTGTCGACGTTCTGCAAAACACGAACCGATACGAGAAAGTGTCCACTCCGCAGGAACTCTCCCAATCCATTCAACCCCACTGTCCTTATAAGCCGGATACTTTGGGAAACTCATGCCGAAAGCTCCCCAAGCACCCGCATGATTTTCGTAGTCACCTCTTTCAGATCCGCATCAATCTCCTCAAGCGGTCGCGGTGGCTCGAACACATAGAAATACCGGTTGAAAGGAATTTCGTAGCCAATCTTTGTCTTGTCCTCGTCAATCCACGCATCAGGGGCATGGGGCAGGACTTCGCGTTTGAAGTAGGTGTGAATATCCTCATTCAGCGGCACGTTTTCCGTGTCCCGCAGGCTGCTGTCAGGCACGGGCTTGCCCTTTGCCTTTCCGCGCTGACCGAGGACGATATTGCCGTCCTCATCACGCTGCGGACGCTCCACGGTGATGGTCTGGTAGCCAAACGCCTCATTGCGGAAGATGCGGCTCAACGGCGCAAGCCTGACTTTGCCGCTTTCAGGCCCTTCCGGTGGTTCCGCGCCCTTCATCACAACCTCACGCGTCTGCGTGCCATCGGCGGCGGTTATGGTGGCAAGCTGTGCTTCCTGCGCATCGCGGAACAGGCGCGTAACGAGGGTAATGTCGTCCTCCCCCATTTCCTTGCGCTTGGAGCCGAGGCTTTTCCGCATCTTCTGCCAGAAGGACGAGGCGTCGATCAGTTGCACCTTGCCCTTGCGGTTCTTTGGCTTGCGATTGGTGAGCACCCAGACATAGGTAGCGATGCCGGTGTTGAAGAACATATCGGTCGGCAGCGCGATGATAGCTTCGACCAGATCGTTTTCCAGCACAAAGCGCCGGATTTCGGACTCGCCGGATCCAGCTGCGCCCGTGAACAGGGGTGAGCCGTTCAGGACGATACCAAAGCGCGCGCTGCCATCCTTCGCCGGACGCATCTTGTGGACCAGGTGGAGCAGGAACAGCATGGAGCCGTCCGAGATGCGCGGCAGGCCGGGACCAAAGCGCCCATCATAGCCCAACTTGTCATGCTCAGCGCGGACGGCTTTCTCGACCTTCTTCCACTCCACGCCAAAAGGCGGGTTGGAGAGCATGTAATCGAATTTATAATCCGCCAGTTCATCATCGGACAGTGTGTTGCCAAGGCGGATGTTGCTGACGTCCTGATTGCGGATCAGCATGTCAGCCTTACAGATGGCATAGGATTCCGGGTTCAGTTCCTGCCCAAACATGGTCAGGCGGGCGTCCGGGTTGTGGTCAAGCAGGAACTCTTCCGCGACGGAGAGCATACCCCCGGTGCCAGCCGTCGGGTCATAGATGGTGCGAACGGCGGCATTACCGGGGGTCAGCAGGCTGTCATCCTCGGCAAAGATGAGGTTCACCATCAGCCTGATGACTTCACGCGGGGTGAAGTGCTCACCGGCTGTCTCGTTAGAGGCCTCGGAGAACTTGCGGATCAGTTCCTCGAACACCTGCCCCATCTGGTGGTTATCGACGGCTTTGTCGCTGAGGTCGAAGCTGATAAATTTTTCGAGCACCAGATAGAGCAGGTTGGCCTTTGCCAGACGGTCTGTCTGCTCGGTGAAGCGGAAGTGGTCGAAGATGTCACGGGCAGCGGGTGAGAAGGCGTTGATATAGGCGGAGAGGTTCTGGGTCAGGTTATCCGGATCGCCCAGCACGCCTTTCAGAGTGAAGTCGGATGTGTTCACGAACTTCAGACCAGCGGCTTTCTCCATGAAAGGCATGGGGTCGATGCCTTTACTCTCCCACTTCTCCTTTTCCTTTAGCACTTTGGCTCGGGTAGGAGCCAGAACGGCATCAAGGCGGCGCAGAACGGTAAAGGGCAGGATGATCCGACCGTATTCGGCTGGCTTGAAGTCGCCCCGCAGGAGATCGGCGACCTGCCAGATCATGGAGGACAGGGAGGCGGTCCGGGGTGTCGTGCTCATAAGAAAATCTGGTCCGATGTCGAAAATGTGGAATCACTGGTTTTGAAAATGTTGCCGGAGCCAAGCCGCGAACGCGTCTTCCTCCATTGCGCCAGACGCAAGAGCCACCATGGCTTCGACAGCTTCCGGAGCGCCGACCTGCACACGAGTGCCGTTCAGCCGCAGGAAAAGGACGCAGCAACTCCAGGCTGTCCGCTTGTTGGCGTCGTTGAAGGGATGATTGCGCGCGATGCCATAAGCGTAGGCCGCAGCCAGAGTCGCGGTGTCCGGCGGATCGGATTCCGCATAGTGCCAGCGGTTTTCTGCGCGGGCTAACGCGCTATGCAGCAGATCTTCGCTTTTGAGCCCGTGGGTTCCGCCGTATTCTTTCAGGACCTGATCGTGCATGAACAGCACCGCGTCAGGTTCCAGAAACTCAGGCACATCCGGCATCAGCGCTTGGCCAGTTCCTGAAGAACGTCTGCCTGCTCACGCAGTGTCTCACGCGCCATCTGCATCTGGCGCTCAAGCTTGAGATTGCGCTTCACCAGCTTGATTCCGTCGGCCATTTCGACCAGCGTGAGTTCCTGTCCGACCTCCAGACCAAGGCGGATACGTGTTTCCGCTGGAAGGGTAACACCGACAGAATTGCCCTGTTTGCGAACGACAACCGTTTCCATGGGCCCATCTCCATATTACATGTCGTAATACGTAACAGGACCGCATCAGGGGTGACAAGCGCAAATGCCCCTTTAGCAATGCTGATCAGACAGAATTGCGAGTCAGATGGTTCCCCAGCCTTTGATGATTTCGATCCACTCGCTTGGTGAAAGCTGGCTTGGACCATGCGGTTCCGGGTATCGACGCCCTGAAGGCAGCCGTTTCTCCTGAATATGTATATCTCTGGACGCCTTCTGCGCCATCCTGTCACTTACAACCTGCACACCACGGAAAATGGCGCGGGCCATATGCTTTCCGGCTGCGCGAACCTGATCGGTGGCCTTGATAAGCAGCCTGTAGGTATTGCTGGTTCTTACCCATCGACTACCAACCAGCTTCCTGCGGCAGGTCCGCTCGACCAGCCCGAGTTCGTAGGCACGTTCAAGCGCTCGGATGACCGTTCGCACGGAATACCGACAGGCCCGAGCAATGGCATCGTGGCTTGGATAGAGCCCATCCGCACCCAGAAAGGTGGCGAGCGTCATAAGCACAGATTTTTCGGATGGTTTCAGCTGGTGGTCAAAATAGAGCCCCAGAACCTGCTTGCGGAAAGCCGCCTTGACGGAAGCATGGCGGCTCATCGCTCTGCACTCCCGGTCGAAACCAGAATACGATGAAAAAAACTTGCCTGAAAGGTCCGGAGATCCGTGACAACAGAGTCAGTTTCTAGTACGCTGCTCACACGCATTGCACGATTTTTCCTTGATCGTGCGTGCCGTTTTTGAACGTGTTTGACTCTGTAAGTCTCTGATTTCGTTGGGGTCAGCCGGTTTTGACATGGTAGGGCTCACAGATTCAATCCCTGTTGCGCCCACCATCCGGTCGGTGGAATCTGTAAATTTTTTGTTCTGATGCCGGCTGGCTGGATTGTTTTTCCCAGAAGGCTTCGTCCTGTGCTTTTCGTATCCTGACAAACAGTGCGACAAGGGCCGCATTAATGGCTGTTACGATAACGGCGGTCGCCGCGCAGTAAGAGATGATTGCCGACATCAGAGGTATCTCTTTCTGTCGGCAATATTTGTTTCGGGCATAGCGACGCTTTCCTGTCTTCAGCTCTGACAGGATGATGTCATACGTGTCCTGAGGGATATTCAGGGATGAATACTCAGTCGCCTTTCGGGAGCACGAACAGATCCGGAGAGGCGCTGCCTCCGGAGACGAGCTGCGACAGTGTCACCTGTGTCTGACGCCCCTGCGCGTCCACAACGACCCAGCCACGCAATACAAGCGACTGCTCGTCAAACGCCATAACGAGCGTACCTTCTCCGGGTGACGCCGTTCTGACGGCTGCGATCTGGATGATGCCGTTTTCGTGGCGAAAACTGGTGACCGTTACATCGCCCGAGAGAGAGATGTGGGCGCCGAGCAGAAGGCTCAGAGGAGTCCGTTCGAGCGGAATTTCGGTTGTCTGATCCAGCTGCGAGTCACGAAACACGACTTTCCCGTCATTGGCGACAAGAAGAAGCGGGCTGGGTTTATCATACTGAAAACGCATACGGCCTGGTCTTACCAGCCAGACGTCTCCGGTTGTCTTCTGGCCATCAGCCGCGGTCTGTTCGAAGCGTCCACGCAGGGTCGTCACGGCATTCATTCTGTCCTGCACGCGATCGACCCAGCCCTGGTCCGCAGGAGAGAGAGCCGCTGCGGCCGCCTGCGTGGGTGATATCCCGTTACAGCCGGCGAAGAGAAGCAGGGCACCGACTGCCCATCTCCGGCAAACGGAAAAGCGGAAAAACATCCGGGAACCTTCCACGCAGACAAGAATGAAATGGTCGGGTCAGCCCATGACAGCCGCTGAAAAAATCAGCGGCCGGTCACGATCCGGTCGACCAGTTCTTTGACGGTGGGAACAAAACCGTTGGAATAGAAGGGATCCGTGGCGAACCGCCAGGCGTTTGTCCCGCCGAACATCAGATTATGATCCGCCACCGTTTCCTGATCGGGACCGTGGGCATGGGCGATGGTCTGAAGTGTTTTCTGGATACAGTATGACCGCGGATCCGCCTTATGCCCGTTACTGAAATCAGGCGGGTTCTGGCTCCAGTTCGAGAAGCGGCATTCCGACAGACAGCCCATGCAGGCGACCTGGTCGGTCAGAATCTCGCGTGAACGCTCGGGCGTCACGAAAATCAGCGTCGAATCCGGTGTCCGCATTGCTTCCGTGAAGCCTTCTGCTTCCCAGCCACGGGCACGAAGCAGATCGGCCTCAGTGACAAACACTTCCCGTTTACGGGCGCCGACGCCATAGGGTGCCGTATGCTCTCCTACAGGCTCGGGAGAAAACGCAATCTGCCGGTCCGACCGTTCGCGCAGTTCTTTCAGGAAACTGTTATTCACCGCGGAGGAATAAAATCCGGTGGGAGAGAACCGGTTGAGAAAAACGTCGCCTTTCTCAAGAGTTTTGAGGCGCTGTTTCCATGCCTCGGGGATCGGGCTCTCTTTTGTCAGCAGCGGCCGGGTTCCGAACTGAAAAACGACAGGCCCCAGCTCAGGGTTATCGATCCAGTCCTGCCACTCCTCCAGCCACCAGACACCGCCTGCCATGATAATCGGTGTATCGCCGAGGCCGAAACTGTTCATCAGTTTGCGCAGCGCGGCGACACGCGGATAAGGGTCTTCGGGCTTCAGGGGATTTTCCGTATTGGAAAGACCATTATGGCCGCCAGCACGCCATGGATCTTCATACACCACGCCGCCGAGAAGATTCGCTGTCTTGTGATAGGCGCGTTTCCACAGCGCATTGAAGGCGCGTGACGACGAGACAATCGGGTAATAGTGAACGCCGAATTTCGCGGCGATTTCTGACAGGCGATAGGGCATGCCGGCACCACAGGTCAGGCCGTGGATCAGTCCCTTCGCACCTTCCAGCACGCCGGTGATGACCCGTTCGGCGCCACCCATTTCCCACAGGATATTGGCATGAATGCGTCCGCGCCCGGACGCCGTCTCATGCGCTATCTCAGCCTGGGCGATTCCTCCGCGAACGGCGTAGTCGATCAGCTCTTCATGCCGCTCGCGGCGTGTTTTTCCGCGATAGATCTGCGGAACAACCTCACCGTTTGCGTCGTAACTGTCGGCGTTGACGATTGAGATTGTCCCGGCCCCTCCGGCCGCAGCCCAGGCGCCGGCGGACTGACCGGTCGAGACGGCGACGCCCTTGCCGCCCTCGACCAGCGGCAGGACTTCTGCGCCACTCAAACTTACTGCGTTAATCGCCTTCATGCCTGTCCTGTCGCCGTCACTGTTCCTGTGAATTCCGGTGCCTCTTAACGCGGCGCCGGAGCTTATGCCATACACAAACGGGCGTTGCGACCCTTTGTCGCAACGCCCGTTTGCTGACTCTCATTTAACCGATGTCAGTCTTCGCGGCGCGGTGCGCGGGCGGGACGTTCGCCCACCTCTGCCGTTATGTCGGCACCGGTTGCCTGATCTACAACCCTCATCGAGAGCTTTACCTTGCCGCGGTCATCGAAGCCGATGACCTTCACCTTCACGGCATCTCCCTGCTTCACGACGTCGGTGGTGCGGGCTACGCGTCCCTGAGCAAGCTCGGAGATGTGTACAAGACCGTCCTTAGCGCCCAGGAAATTCACAAAGGCTCCGAAATCGGCGGTTTTTACGACTTTACCGTCATAGATGCGACCGACCTCGGGTTCGGCGACGATGCCGTTGATCCTGTCGATGGCCTTCTTCGCCTGATCGTCGGATGAGGCGGCGATGGTGATCGTGCCGTCGTCACCGATATCGACCTTCGCCCCTGAATATTCGACGATCTCACGGATAACCTTGCCACCGGATCCGATCACGTCACGGATTTTTTCCTTCGGCACGCTCATCGTCGTGATTTTCGGCGCTGTGGACGAAACGTCGGTACGTCCTTCCGTGAGGGCTTTGGACATCTCACCGAGAATATGGAGACGACCGCCACGCGCCTGTTCAAGGGCGATTTCCATAATTTCCGGCGTGATGGACGTGATTTTGATGTCCATCTGCAGAGCCGTTACGCCTTTCTCGGTGCCGGCCACTTTGAAATCCATGTCGCCCAGATGGTCTTCATCGCCGAGAATATCGGAGAGCACCGCAAAGCCGCGATCTTCCTTGATCAGACCCATGGCGATACCGGCTACCGGGCGCTTCAGCGGCACACCGGCATCCATCAGCGCCAGCGATGTGCCGCAGACGGTTGCCATTGACGAGGAGCCGTTGCTCTCGGTGATCTCGGAGACCACGCGCATCGTGTACGGGAACTCAGCCTTCGTTGGCAGCAGCGGATGGACAGCGCGCCATGCCAGCTTGCCGTGACCGATCTCGCGACGTCCGGGCGATCCTACGCGACCGCATTCCCCGACAGAGAACGGAGGGAAGTTGTAGTGCAGCATGAAATTGGTGCGATATTCGCCGCCAAGTGCGTCGATGACCTGCTCGTCCTGACCTGTGCCGAGGGTAGCCACGACCAGCGCCTGCGTCTCGCCACGTGTGAACAGGGCAGAGCCATGAGCGCGCGGAAGGATACCGACTTCGGAGACAATCGGGCGGACCGTTACCAGATCGCGGCCATCGATGCGCAGGCCTGTGTCGAGCACGGAGCCACGGACGATGCTGGCCTCGAGATCCTTTAGCATCGGCTTCGCGGCTTCGGCGTCCAGCCCGGCATCCGTCAGTTTGTCGAGCACGGCTTTTTTGGCGGCCGCGATCTTTTCATATCGCGCCTGCTTAGCCTTTTCCTTGTAAGCCGCGGTCAGAAGCTTCCGGCCAAGGGTGTCGACCTTTTTACGAAGCGCGATGGCTTCCTTTGACGGGCCTTCCAGATCCCAGGGGGCCTTCGCCGCATGTTCGGCCAGAGCGATGATCGCCTCGATGACCGGCTGGAACGCTTTATGACCGAAAGTCACCGCGCCAAGCATGACGGCTTCGGATAACTCGCTGGCTTCGGATTCGACCATCAGAACACCTTCTGTGGTGCCTGCGACGACGAGATCAAGCTCGCTGTCTTTTGCCTCTTCAATGGTCGGGTTGAGGACATATTCGCCGTCAGTGTAACCGACGGAACAGGCGCCTACCGGTCCGAAGAACGGGATACCGGACAGGGTCAGCGCCGCCGAGCAGCCGATCAGCGCCGGGATCGCCGGATCGTTCTCCATGTCATGGCTGAGAACCGTGGCGATAATCTGAACTTCGTTGCGGAACCCTTCCGGAAACAGCGGACGCAGCGGACGGTCGATGAGGCGGGAGTTAAGCGTTTCCGCCTCGGAGGGGCGACCCTCGCGCTTGAAAAAGCCGCCCGGGATCTTGCCCGCTGCGTATGCTTTTTCCTGATAGTTCACGGTCAGGGGGAAGAAATCCTGCCCCGGCTTGACGCTCTTCGCGCCGACGGCGGTGCAGAGCACGACGGTGTCGCCGTAGGTGACGACAACGGCTCCGTCCGCCTGGCGGGCGATCTTACCGGTTTCGAGCACGAGCGTGCGACCGCCCCACTCGATCTCTTTACGGAAATAATTGAACATTCTGCATCAGACCTTTCGGGCCGACACCGCATCTCGCGTCCCGGAAACGGATCACGGATGTGATCCCGGTTCCGTCTGACAGGGGCCGGTGCAGACAGCGTCTCGGACGGCATGGTGACTGGCGAAAAACGCCAGGGCGCCATGTGGCCTGAAACGCCGTGGCTGGCCGGAGAGCCCCACGATAAGCCGGTTCGGCTCCAGATTCGTCCGGTATTTTCCGGACAACAAAAAAACCCGGGCACCTGCTGAACAGGTGTCCCGGGGGCATCCCTTACAGGATTACGGACAACGGGGAAACAGGCGGGGTGCCAGAGATGTGATCTCCCGCTCTTTCCACGTCATGCCGGTGATCAGCGACGCAGGCCCAGACGACCGATCAGCGTCTCGTAACGGGTCTGGCTCTTGCGCTTCAGATAGTCCAGGAGACCACGACGGTTTCCGACCATGACCAGCAGACCGCGGCGGGAATGGAAATCCTTCGCGTGGGTCTTGAGGTGTTCGGTCAGGTTGTTGATCCGCTCGGTGAGGATCGCGACCTGAACTTCCGGCGACCCGGTATCCGTCGGGTTCGTTTTGTATTCCTGAATCAGCGCCGTACGGCGTTCTGCGGTAATCGACATCGGTATCTCCCGAATAATGAGGTTCAGAGCAGACGGACGGGCTGCAGCCACCCCTCTTCGAGACGGCACAGACCCAGCACACGCTCACCGTCCATTGCACGAACGATGCTGTCCGGGCCGGTCTCAGGGATACGTCCCGTGAGATCCGACAGATCGAGCGCCTGTCCATGCAGCAGGAGAACTGTCTCGTCCGGGGTCAGGGCCAGCGCCGGGATGTCGGCCAGCGCGGTCGCGACCGGACGCAGAAGTTCCGGTGAAGCGGGTGCTTCTTCGGCGCTTGCGACGATTTTGTCCAGAGAAATTGCGTCTGCTTCCGTGAAGGGTCCGACCCGCAGGCGACGCAGGGCGGCGATATGCCCGACCGTGCCGCAGGCCAGAGCAACGTCGCGGGCCAGAGAGCGCATATAGACGCCCTTGCCCGATTCGACCTCGAAGACGGCGTGATCCGCGTCCGGCCGGCCGATCAGTTCGAAGCGGTCCACCCGTGCCGGGCGGGGTGGAAGTTCCGGAGGGCGCCCTTCGCGGGCCATATCGTAAGCGCGTTCACCCGCCACCTTGAGGGCGGAAAAAACCGGGGGCACCTGCATGATGTCGCCTGTCAGACCGGTTGTGGCGGCACGCAGTTCATCGTCCGAGGGACGGACGTCCGATGTCGCCGTCACATTTCCATCCGCATCGTCGCTGTCGCGGGCCTCGCCAAGACGCAGAGTGAACTGATACCGCTTTGTGCCGTCCATGATGTATGGCACCGTCTTGGTTGCCGCGCCCATTGCGATTGGCAGCAGGCCTGTCGCCAGCGGATCGAGTGTGCCGCCGTGGCCGACTTTCTGAGCGTCGAAGGCGCGTTTCACGATACTGACGACGGCTGTCGACGTGATACCTGAAGGCTTGTCGATGATCAGCCAGCCATTCAGAACGCGCCCTTTCCGGATGCGGTTACGTGCCATCTGTTCCTAGTCCCGGCTGTGCAGGGTCGCCTTCCGGCAGCCCGTGGAAAGGCGGGGGTCTAGCTGACGTCCGGGGTGGCGACAATGTCTGTTTTCAGACCTGCCACCGGTCAAATCGTAACGGGAACGGTAAAGCACGCGACAGAGTGGGTGTGCAGAACACGGCACGCCGCGGCTGCGTCCTGCGGACCGAATCCGACCAGGCGCGCCCGGTAGAGTGAATTCGCGGCAGGTGAAACCCGTGTCACGACAGCGCCCAGCCTGCCAGATGTGCCTCCGATAAAGGTCCGGGCCTGAGCGAGAGCAACACGGGCCTCATTTCCGCTGGAAAAGGCGCCGACCTGCACGGCCCAGGCGCGACCACCGGCTCCGGACTCACTGCTGCCCCCGGAATAGCTGCCTGAATAGCTGTATGTCGCGACCGCCGGATGGATGACTGGCCGGGCTGATGGTGAGGCAGGTTCAACGTAGCTGGCGAGTTCAGCCGGCAGTGGTTGTTGCGCGGACGCGACTGCGACAGGGGGCGCCATTGGCCGGGGTACGGGCGCCGGGTCGGCATGCGGCGTATCGTGATCGACGAGGCACCTGGACGGATCGTAAGCTGCGTCAGCGTCCCGGATACATCCGTCTGCGGTCCGCGTCATAGTGCTGACGTCAGGTCCGGCGGCTGCAGCCGGCATAACCGGTGTTGTAACGGGCATGGCCTGCGCCACACGCACCGGTGCGGTATCCATGTCAGTCGCGCCGGCTGCCGGAGGAACGTCACCAAGATGAGGAGCAATTGACGCGACGTAATTGACAGTCTCGTCGGGTAAGGCGTCGCCTGTCTGGAGATACTGTTCCAGACGGCCGGGTCCCGCATTATAGGCGGCGAGGAAGCCTGGCGATCCGAATCTGTCATAAAGCTGGCGGATGTAGCCTGTTCCGGCGACGATATTGTCGTGCGGTTCGTATGGATCGCCACCGAGACTGTATAATCCCGCGAGCTCGGCCCATGTGGCGGGCATCAGCTGCATGAGGCCGATTGCTCCGGAGCCGGAGCGTGTCAGCCGGCCGTTAATATATTCTTTTCCGCCGGATTCCTGATTCATGACCGCCCGGACCCATTGTTCCGGCACGGAGAACCGGCCTGCGGCTTCCCGGATATATGGTCCCCAGGGGTCGGATGCCGGTCCGGGCGCCCTGTAGTTTCCCCTGCCCCACTGTGACCGGTCGCCACCGGGAGGAACTGTGCTGCATGCCGCGAGAGCGGCGAGCAGACTGAGCGTAAAAGAGTGTAACAGGCAGCTGGACGACCTGCTCATCACATGGGCCTCTGACGAAAATGCCGCGTCCGGAACATGACGCAATTGTATGGCATTGGAAAATTAAGGCAGAAATGAGGTCAGGCCGCACATAGCAGACCGCTGCTCGCTCTGAACCGTGTGCTCATGTTTGACATGCCTCCCACAAGCTGGCATTTGGCCACGCCTTAACTGGATGCGCGTTTCGTACGGTGCTCCAGGCTCGCCGGGGAGTATCTCCCCAAACCATGATCACGACTGACAGGTTCACCATGGCCCAGCCTGAACTCGGTTCCAAACGCGTCTGTGTTTCTTGCGGGGCGCGTTTTTACGACCTTAACAAGGAACCTGCTGTTTGCCCGAAATGCGGCGCTGAACAGCCGGCCGAAGTCCCCCGGCTTAAAAGGGCCGGCGACAGTGTTCCGGCTTTGCCGGTTAAATCTGTTGCCAAGCCTGAAGACGAAAACGATGACATCGACATTGATACAGATGATGACGATGAAGATGCGGATGTCATGGAAGACACGGCTGATCTCGATGACGATGCCGACGATATCGGCACGGACATCGATGTAAACACCGATAAGGACGAGCACGACTCGTAAGAGTGGCTGTCGGGTTTTAGCGGGATCCGTCCCAGATGGGTCTGAGACGGACATTCTCGCTTATGATTATCGACGGATTACATTCTTCCACTGTGCCCGCTTTGCAGGCTGATGTCGCAGTCTGATATTGGCTCTGCAAGTTCCATACATCTGTCTGAATATTATACTATCGATGTGGCGCAGGCTCATCTGCGATAGTCTTCGGGTGCGTAAATCTTGTCCCTTTGTCATCTTCGGGCAACAGAATCAGGCAGAGCGGCCTGCTCCAAGCAATGCTTCCTCTTAATATTCTGATTTTTCCGAAACAGATTTTCTGTTCTCTCTCTTGCCATACAGAGTGATCACGATGATAAAAATTATCGTCGGGTGCGGCTTTGATCTTTTCGTCGAATATCCAGTAACAGGAATATCTGCAAAATCCGGGTAACAGATCAATATGCTTATCGTTGACGGGTATTTCCGGGCGGGTCAGTCTCTTTTGTTGCCGGCCAGACCATTCGGGATTTATCACTTTATTACCATGATGCTTTGCTTCTATGGCCGTTTCCGGTGCCCGATGCTGCCTGGCGCAGAAGAATTTGTAGCCGGCCAGGCATTGCGGATACCGCCCACTTTTACGCAAGAGTATTATGTCTCTGTTTTCCAGGTTTCGCAGACGAATAAAAAATTCGCAGGAATACCTGCCTGTATCTGACCATTGCCTGTATCAGGCAGCCGGAAACCGGACCCTGATTGAATTGTCGCCCCGGCGCAGGGGCATTTTCGCAGCAAACGGTCTGCTGGATGATGGTTCGGAAAGCCTGTTCCGTCACTGGGAGACCTCGACCACACCCATTTTCCGTTACAGTTTCGGACCGGCTGTATTCGACCCGGTGCTCACCATGTTCGGGTCTGATGGCAGGGCGATCCGGGATCTTCTTTACACTCAGCTCTACACTCAGCCGGAAAATGTTCTGAAGGCTTTCGATGCCGATCGGGAAACTCCGGTTGAAGTCAGCGATCTGACGGCCTGGGCCGGATTCGATCACTGGAATAGCAATTTTTACCACTGGTTCGCCCATACTCTGCCGGCGATCTGTCATTTTCGGAAAGCAGCCGGCCCCGATGATGTGTTTCTTCTGCCTGAACTGACATCGTGGCAGGCTAAGAGCATTGAACTGATGGGATTGCCCCGGGAGCGCTGGAAAATCACGCGACCCGGCCTGCGCTATAAATTTGCTCGTGTCATCTACACGGATTTCATCCGTGGAAAGACTGACTTCACGGTATCGGAGACACTGACGGAAACCAGTCGCATTCTTAAACGGGCTGCCGGCTGCGGCGAAACGCGCTCCGGCGAATATCCGCAGATGCGCCTGCTGTTCATTCAGCGTGGCTCTGCTGCCAATCGTAAAATTCCAAACGAAACGGATCTGGCGGCAGGTCTGGAAAGAGTCGGCTTCGAATGTGTCCGGCCGGAGAAACTCAGTCTTCGGGAGCAGATATGTCTGTTTTCCGAGGCCCGGATGGTCGTTGGTTTCCTGGGAGCGGGCCTGACGAACATTGCATGGTGCGCACCGGGCACGATTGTTTATGAGCTTGTTCCGAGCCATCATCAGAACCCGTGTTTTCTGCCCATCGCGATCCGCAACAACCTTTGCTACTGGGCTGATCTCGTGGAGACGGGAGTCATGCGGGAGGACCACACGAGCCAGTCTGTGCTGCCGGTCGATGTGGAACATGTGGTGAGACACGCGAAAGCTCTGCTGCATCTTACCGATGCGTAACAGGATGCGTGAACGCGGCCGAATGGTCTCAGATCAGGAGGCTGCCCATCGCTCGATCTCCACTCCGACAGAATCAAGATCAGAAAAAATATCCAGTTTTTCGACGCTGACGCGCACCACGTGAATGCGCTTATTCTTCAGAATCTCGATGGCAATCCGTTCGGCGAGCGTTTCGACCAGTTTGGTATGCTGCGCGGTCGCCAGCCTGCGGATGGTGAGCACGGCGTCTTCGTAAGAGACAGTGCGGCTCAGATCATCCGCACCCTCGACCAGGTTACGGATCTCTGAAACGCCGAATGATACATTAATGCGGACGCGCTGGGTAACGCCCTGCTCATGCGGGAATACGCCAATCTGAGCGTCGACGAGCATATCCTTCAGAAATACGCGCCGTAATGGGGGTTCGTTCGGCCATGGAGCAAGCGTCGTCATGTGTTTCATTCTTCCATCAGGGCGTCCGTATCGGGCGGACTGCTGTGCCACTGGAGGTGCTGTCCACCGTCCAGAGCCAGCATTTGCCCGGTCACGGATGGAAGTGCGAGAAGAGCGAGGGCTGCGTATGCGACCTCTTCCGGCGAAGTGCCGTGACCAAGTGGCACCGAGGCACATTGTCGCTGAAACTGGCCGGTAGTCTGCCGTGGGCTGGGGAGAGCAGGACCGGGTCCGATCGCGTTGACCCGAATCTGTTTCGGCGCCAGGGCCAGCGCCATTGTCTGTGTCAGCGTCCAGAGCGCCGATTTGGAGACTGTATAGCTGACGAAATGTGGAGTCAGCGACCAGACCCGTTCATCGAGCATATTGAGCACCATTCCGTGGCGCCCCTTCGGAAGGGTTCTGGCAAAATTCTGAATCAGCACCATCGGCGCCCGCAGGTTTGGCTCAAGATGATCCGTCCAGCTCTGCCTGGAGACCGTGTCCCACTCATCTCTCTCGAAGGTGGATGCGTTGTTAACAAGCACGCCCAGAGGACCAAGCGCTGCGGAGGCACGTTCCACGAGATGCCGCACCTGTTCCTCGTCGCCAAGATCGGCCTGCAGGAGGCAGCCACGGCCACCTGATGCTTCGATTTCCGTAAGGAGGGACCGGGCTTCCCCCTCGCTTGCGCGATAATGAATCGCGACGGCAAATCCGGCCTGAGCAAGCGCCTGTGCTATTGCCCGGCCGAGTCTGCGTCCCGCACCGGTTACAAGGGCGGCACGGGGAATATGCGGGCTGATCGGCGGCGTCAGTGCTGTTGCATTCAAGGCCGGTTCTCCACGTCAGACAGGGCGCCTGGCGCTGAGTGCAGCCGCCAGAGTTCCGTCATCAAGAACATCGAGTGTCCCGCCCATCGGGACGCCCTGCGCGACACGGGTGACTTCGACTCTGTACGGGCCGATCTTCTCCTGCAGCCAGTACATTGTCGTGGCGCCATCAACCGTTGCGCCGAGGGCGAGAATGACTTCTTTCACAGCGCCCTCCCGCAGGCGCTCGAAAAGCGGCCCGACATTCAGATCGGCCGGTCCGACCCCGCGCAATGCGGACAGAACCCCGCCCAGCACCAGATAGACACCACGATGTGCGCCGGCCCGCTCAAGAGCCCAGAGATCGTTGACCCCTTCCACGACACAGATAACGTCTTTCGCCCGTGCCGGGTCCCGGCAGATATGGCAGGGATCCTCGACATCCAGATTGCCGCAGGACGAACAGGTCCGCACGGACACGGCAGCGCTTTCCAGGGCGCGGGCCAGAGGAAGCAGTTTTCCGCGCGGGTCGCGCAGCAGCGCGAGCACTACCCGCCGCGCCGAGCGAGGACCGAGACCGGGCAGACGCGCGACCAGACCGACCAGATGATCGATATCGGGGATCGGCATCATTCGGATTTCCAGGGAGCCGCCAGAACAGTCTCTCAGAACGGAAGTTTGAGTCCCGGCGGCAGGTTCAGGCCACCTGTGACTTTCTGCATCTCTTCCGAGGCCCGTTTGTCGAGCTTTGTCCGGGCGTCTGCGCAGGCCGCCACGATCAGATCCTGCAGCATCTCCATTTCGGTCGGATCGGCCAGCTTGGGATCGATGCGGATGGAGCGCATATCGCCTTTACCGCTCAGCACGACTGTCACCATTCCGGCGCCTGCCGTCCCTTCAATCTGAATGTTTTCCAGACTTGCCTGCATTTCTTCCATTTTTGCCTGCATCTGGGATGCCTGCTTCATCAGGCCGGCGAGATTTTTCATGATGCTGTCCTTACTGTTTCGTTTCGAAGCGGAAAATGCGCTCCGGATATGTCATTCGTCTTCCGGGTCCGTCATGTCGTCGTCAAGCCCCGCGACCGGAGGTTCGCTGACCTCGATGGGCAGCCCATAGTGATCGTCGAAGGAATGATCTTTCACATCTCCCAGTTCGGCGCCTGGAAATGCGGTCAGAATGGCCTTTACGAGAGGATGATTTGCCGACCGGCGTTTATGAAGCTGGATGATGTCCGCACTCTGCTCCGCCAGGGTCGGTTCACCCGGGGCATCGACCTCCCGGACGATCCAGTCGGCGGAAAATCGTGAGCGGAGGAGGGCCTGCAGACGTTTTGTCAGATCTCCCGGCGCCTCGCCGTCCGTTCGCACCTCCACCAGAGGCGGAGCAAAAGTCACGAGATGCGTCGAATAGCGCAGATGGCCATGTAATGTGGCTTCCCGGCTGTTATCCTTCACAAACGCGACGAGTTCACGCCAGGATTTTGGCTCTTTTTCAGCGGAAATCTCCGCTGTTGCCTGGACAGGGACAGGCTCTCCGCCCGCTCCACTACGCCAGTCGCCATTAACCGCCTGCGGAAGACGCTCCACTACATCGCTAGGAGCAGGTTCACCTGCGCCGGACCGGAATCTGTTCTGATCCGGCTGGCCACGGGCTTCGATGCTGGCGGGCGTGGCTGATACTGACGGGAAGGTTTCTTTTGGGGCCGTCGTCTGCCGTACCGGGCCATCCTGATCCAGGCGCTTCAGGATGTCGGCTGGTGACGGCAGATTCGAGGCGTAGCACAGACGCACAAGCACCATTTCCGCTGCTTCCCGCCGCAGAGGAGCATCGTCAATTTCACCGATTCCCTTAAGCAGCATCTGCCACATGCGGGAAAGCGCAGAGATGGAAAGCGACGATGCAAAGGCGGCGCCCCTGGTCCGCTCGGACTCCGGCAGATCGAGCGCATCTTGCAGATTCTGAACGGTTTTCAGTCGAGTAACCGTATGGGTCAGTTCCGCGAGATCCCGCAGCATCAGCCCGAGATCGCCTCCCCGGTCGTAAATGGCGTCCGACAGAGCGATTGCAGCGGTAATATCGCCACGCATGACGGTATCGAAGAGATCGAAAACGACACCCCGGTCCGAGAGGCCCAGCATTCCGGTTACGAGTGCCGTGGAAATAATGGCATCGCCACTTCCCTGGGCGATAGCCTGATCCAGAAGGGAGAGCCCGTCGCGCACGGAACCGTCAGCGGCGCGCGCGATCAGCTTGAGAGCTTCGGGCTCGATTGCCACATGCTCGCGTTCGGCAATACCTGAGAAAAAAGTCGCCAGTTCCGACTGGGCAATACGGCGCAGGTCAAATCGCTGACAACGCGACAAGACTGTGACGGGAACCTTGCGCAGTTCAGTGGTCGCGAAGATGAACGTCACCTGCGACGGCGGTTCTTCCAGGGTTTTCAGCAGAGCATTGAATGCGTTTCTGGAAAGCATGTGAACTTCATCGACGATGAATACTTTCATGCGGCCCTGAATCGGCCTGAAATGGCAGGCCTCTATGATCTCACGCACGTCATCCACGCCCGTGCGTGAGGCCGCGTCCATTTCGAGGACATCCGGATGCCTGTCGGCCAGGATGGCAACGCAGTTAGAGCACACACCACAGGGATCCGCCGTGGCACCTCCTTTCCCGTCCGGTCCCGTGCAATTCAGTCCCCGCGCGATGATCCGCGCCGTGGTAGTCTTGCCCACACCACGTACACCGGTCAGCATGAAAGCGTGCGCAACGCGGCCCGTTGCGAAGGCATTGCGCAGGGTCCGGACCAGCGCGTCCTGCCCGATCAGCTCTTCTAAATTTACCGGACGATATTTGCGGGCGAGGACCCGGTAGCCGGCATCTCCCGAAGCCGGGGCAACGTCGGACGCATCGGGTCTGGTCGATACGATATCTTCGGTTACAGCCTGTACCAGCGGGGAAGATTCTTCTGCATCCCCGAACAGACCGGGGCCGCCACTCTCAGGCAACGGCAGATCGTCAGCCGGGCTTTCAGGATCAGACATATTTCCGGCAAGTCCAAACGAACCGCATAATGGTTCCTGGCAAAGCGACATGCCACAGGGCTGAACTGCCGACTTCACAAAAAATTGAGAGACCCGCCACAACCCGAGCGAAACTTACTGCGGCTGCTTCCTTCCGGACCTGACCGGGTTGGCAAGGTACCCGTCCGCAACGGATCTCCCGGCATTGTGGTAGCACACAACTCTGGTCAGGACAAAGCCCGGAAAGGGACGACCATCCGGAAAAATCTTTCCGGAGTTTCTCGCGTGAAATACATGCGCATTCCATGCAGCGCGGGTTGTCGCCGTCTTATTATGAGTGAGACGATTCTGCCGGTCGTTCAGTGCCGAAGTATAAATTTATCACGGATATGGCGGCCGGACGATCTGCTGACGGGCGATTTCAGTCACGTTCGATGGTGCACTGAAGCGGATGCTGATTCTGGCGTGCAAGATCCATAACCAGCGTTACCTTGCTTTCAGCGACTTCATACGTAAAGACGCCGCATACCCCTACGCCCTTCTTATGGACGTGGAGCATGATATTCGTCGCTTCATCACGTGTTTTATTAAAAAATCTTTCCAGAACATGCACCACAAATTCCATCGGCGTGTAGTCATCATTCAGCATGAGGACTTTGTACATAGATGGTTTTCGGGTCTTTGTTTTCGCCCTTACAAGGACACCCACATCTGAGGCGTTATCGTTATCTTTAGAATCATCTGTCATCGCGATACGCGCAGCACCTTTCGGAAGGCGACCTGGCCGCCCGCCGTTACAGCTGATATTGTTCTCTTCAACCGGCGATCTCATAATGCTCTCTGTAAACCGCAGCCGCACGTGTGAAAACATAATTCTGTCACCGCTGATCCGCTTACGTGACCCGCGTATGCACACAGGATATGGCCAGGACATAAAAATGTTCTTCCTGCCGGGCAGAACAACCTGCATTCCGCATGCGGCTCATTAGTAAATTTTTTCTGGACGGTCGAATCGGGACTGCTAAGCTTCTGAATCGACGGGACAGAGGGACTGCTGTAATCTTGGCCATACGAGACAACAGGAAACCGGACCTGGAGGCGAATGATCTCCCGGGGCCTGTTCGTGGCCGTTTTACAGGACGGGAAATGGGAGAGGCACGCGTGACAACTCGCCGGAACATCAGAGTGCCACGCATGGCGGTTGCCGCTCTTCTGATATCAGCTTTGACGCCGCGCCACGCTGCGCATGCCCAGTACGCGGGACGCATCAGTGCATTCGTATCTGACGCAAGGACTGGCGCCGTTCTTTCGCAGGTCAATCCGGATCTTCAGCGCTACCCGGCCAGTCTGACCAAGCTGATGACGCTCTATATGGCTTTCAGTGCCCTTCGCTCCGGTCAATTAAGTCTTGATCAGGCCGTTCCTGTATCCATTCACGCAGCGACTCGCGAGCCATCAAAACTTGGGCTGGTGCCTGGCTCTTACCTTACTGTCGAACAGGCAATTCTGGGGCTTGTGACGAAATCGGCGAATGATGCGGCCTGCGCACTGGGAGAACTTATTGGCGGGAATGAAGTGCAGTTCGCCGCCATGATGACCGCGCAGGCTCATAACCTCGGCATGTCACAGACGACTTTTCAGAATGCATCCGGTCTGCCTGATCCGGATCAGGTCACGACAGCCCGCGATCTTGCGACGCTTGCCCGGCGCCTTATTTCAGATTTCCCGGAAGATTATCATTACTTCTCTGTGAGTGTTTTTTATTATCACGGACATGAAATTCCGAACCACAATCCGATGCTGAGATACTACCCCGGCGCCGATGGAATGAAGACCGGCTATACAGCGCAGGCCGGACTGAACCTGGTGACGTCCGCCATGCGGGATAATGTACGTCTTGTCGGTGTTGTCATGGGGGCTTCCTCAAGCGCTGAACGCACGCGAACAATGGCCGCCCTGCTGGACCAGGGATTTTCTGATGAAGGAGTCGCTCCGGTCGAACGCAGTGTATCTCCGACCAGACCTTTCATCCTCGCACGGACAATGCGGCCGGGCCGCAGAACACTTACTTTCCTCGCTTCGTCGCATGATGCACGCCGGGCGCCGGTTCAGGTGGCTGAGGCCCCTCTTCGGCACAGCCAGAAACTCCATTCAAAATCCGGTATGGTCCGCTACGTTCTTGCTCGTGCGGCACAGCCAAAACACAGCAAATCGACGCATGCAGGGTCGCAGGCAAAACATCGCTCAAAAACATAACGGAAGATCGGCTTTAATATCTGAGCCGACAGGGTGTTTTGTTCCTGCATGATGCTTATCATGGAGGACAGAGCCACGAATGGTCATCTGTAGTTTGTCAGGGGTGACCTGAAACACACAGACCAGATGGCGGATGGGGTGGGATTCGAACCCACGGTACGCTTACACGCACGCTGGTTTTCAAGACCAGTGCCTTCAACCGCTCGGCCACCCATCCTGTTTCACGAAACAGTCTGTCTTTGCCCTGTTCCGGCACGGGTTCCTAGCGTGTTTTTTTCCGTGCGTCCATCCTTGGAAATAGCGTTATAATCACCAGATTGTCTGGTCGAGAGCTGGGGAGCCTTTCAAAACAAACTCAGAATATAACAGACGATATTCTTAAAAATCTATAAACGTCTCACTATATGTCACCTCAGTTCGCCTGCATATTCTCTTGCTATACCCCATAGTTTCAATGGCGCTTTCCATCCCGTTCACATCGGGACCGGATATCGGGGTTTTTACGAAATAATCCCGGCATAATCGGTCGGAATGTCGAATTTCCGTCTGAATTAAGCCCGTTTTTAACCAGTGCGCTGACAGGATTAACTGACTGAAAATTCGCAGGGTAATGCTGGTGTCGTTTATCCGCGGAGATTACGAAAAATTTTTCCGCCCGGTGCAGTCTTATGGCTGGCTTTTCTGACCAAAGCACCCAAATATGACGGAGTGAAAGGTCCCCTGCGGCGTGACCGGATACGCCAACCGAAGAAAGGAGTATCTTAATCATGTTGTCACGCAATCTTGAGCAGACACTGCACCGGGCGCTGACTCTCGCAGGTGAGCGACATCACGAATATGCTACTCTCGAGCATCTTCTGATTGCCCTGATCGATGACGCTGATGCGGTTACGGTGTTCCGTGCCTGCGGTGTTGATCTCGACAAGCTTCGTAGTGACCTTATGGAGTTCCTCGATAAAGACCTTGCTGGTCTCACATCGGAACGACCTACTGAGCCGAAACCGACGGCTGCGTTTCAGCGCGTTATTCAGCGTGCGGCAATTCATGTTCAGTCGACAGGACGGGATGAAGTGACCGGGGCGAATGTGCTTGTCGCCCTGTTTGCCGAGCGTGAAAGTCACGCTGTTTATTTCCTGCAGTTGCAGGACATGACGCGGCTGGATGCGGTAAATTTCATCTCGCACGGCATAGCAAAGGCACCTGACAGGACTGTCAGACGTACTGTTAGCGGCACGCAGCCTTCAGCGGAGAAAGAGGAAGGCGAGCGGGACGAGAAAGCGCGTGGCGCGCAGAAGACGGGTGACGCGCTGTCAACATACTGCATCGACCTGAACAAGAAAGCTGCGGAGGGAAAAATCGACTCCCTCATCGGTCGTGATGCTGAGGTTGAGCGGACCATCCAGATTCTGTGCCGCAGAACAAAAAATAACCCACTTTATGTGGGTGATCCTGGCGTCGGAAAGACTGCTATTGCGGAAGGGCTGGCCAAGCGCATCGTTGAGGGGGATGTCCCCGAAGTACTGCTGAACTCAACGATCTATTCGCTCGATATGGGAACGCTTCTTGCGGGGACTCGCTATCGGGGTGATTTCGAGGAACGTCTGAAAGCCGTTGTGACGGAACTCGACCAGAATCCCGGCGGGATTCTGTTTATCGACGAGATTCACACCGTTATCGGAGCTGGTGCGACATCTGGCGGGGCGATGGATGCCTCCAATCTGCTGAAGCCCGCTCTTGCGGCCGGAACCCTGCGCTGCATCGGATCGACAACGTATAAGGAATTCCGGCAGCATTTTGAGAAAGACCGGGCTCTTGTGCGGCGCTTCCAGAAGATCGATGTCGAAGAACCCAATCCTGATGATGCCATCAAGATTCTTCGTGGTCTGAAAACGAACTACGAGAAGCATCATAAGGTTCGGTACACCGATGACGCTCTGCGCGGTGCTGTGGAGCTTTCGATCAAATATGTCCACGATCGCAAGCTTCCTGATAAAGCGATCGACATCATTGATGAGGCGGGGGCATCCCGGATGCTTCTGCCCGAAAGCAAACGTCGCAAGACGGTGACGTTGCGCGATATTGAAGAGGTGATTGCGAAGATTGCGCGTATTCCGGCAAAGACGGTTTCCGCTGACGATAAGGAAGTTCTCAGAACGCTGGAACGCGATCTGAAAAATATGGTCTTTGGCCAGGACAGGGCGATTGAAGCGCTTTCCGACGCCATCAAGCTGTCGCGGGCCGGCCTGCGTGATCCGGAAAAACCGATTGGCAGTTATCTGTTCTCGGGTCCGACGGGTGTGGGTAAAACCGAAGTAGCCCGGCAGCTGGCCAGCACTCTGGGTATCGAACTCATCAGATTCGATATGTCTGAGTATATGGAACGGCATTCCGTTTCGCGGCTTCTCGGGGCGCCCCCAGGCTATGTCGGATTCGATCAGGGAGGACTTCTCACTGACGCCATCGATCAGCATCCGCATGCGGTTCTGCTGCTTGACGAGATTGAGAAGGCTCATCCCGATCTCTTTAATGTTCTGCTGCAGGTCATGGATCATGGTCAGCTGACGGATCATAACGGCAAGACTGTCGATTTCAGGAACGTGATCCTGATTATGACAACCAATGCCGGCGCGGCGGATCTCAGCAAGGAGGCGATCGGTTTCGGACGCGACCTGCGTGAAGGTGAGGATGAAGAGGCCATTAAGAGACTCTTCACCCCTGAATTCCGTAACCGTCTTGATGCGATCATTCCTTTCGGCAATCTTCTTCCCGAAACTGTGGGACGTGTTGTCGAGAAATTTGTTCTGCAGCTTGAGGCGCAGCTTGCGGATCGCAATGTCACCATTGAGATGTCTTCGGCGGCCAAGGAATGGCTGGCTGAACGTGGTTATGACAGGCTTTTCGGAGCAAGGCCTCTTGGCCGGGTGATCCAGGAATCGATCAAAAAGCCTCTTTCTGAGGAACTGCTTTTTGGCAGGCTGGCAAAAGGTGGTGCTGTTAAAATCTCAGTGAAGGACGGGAAACTGAATTTTGAGTTTCTCGAAACAGCACCGGTGGCTGCGGTCTCCGATGACGGGGATCGGGCTGAGCGCAGTGAGGAACAGGAGGAAGGGGCCGACCCAGGCAGCCTGCCTTCATAATGACGGCACCGGGGTGTCCTGGACGGACACCCCGGCTGTTTTTTAGTCACCTGAATTCACGTTTTTTACCATAGAATTATACAGTAATTCCGGGAACAGTTTCTTGTATTGATCTCTGTATCGGCCCCCTGTTTTGGAACCGGAATTCAAACTATTCTATAGCGATCTGATTCACTTATATAATATAAATACGTATGATTACATCCGGAACGAACCTAATCTTGCGTGGCAGGCGTAAACGCGGCAAGGTCTGTCTCCCTTAATTTCGTGAATGAGGACGATCATGGAAGGTGACACAGCGCGCGGCGGTGTTGTGCTTTATGATGAAGCAGACTTCGTCGGCCTGAGAGCTGCAGGCAGACTGGCTGCAATGACACTGGACATGATTTCTGATTATGTGCGTCCCGGCGTAACGACCGGTGAACTGGATGCCGTAATCCATAAGTTCATGACAGATCATGACTCTGTTCCGGCAACGCTGAACTACAGGGGTTATCCGAAGTCATCCTGTATTTCCCTCAACCATGTCGTCTGTCACGGAATACCCGGGGAGCGGGTTCTGGCTGATGGCGATATTCTGAACATTGATGTGACGTGCATTTTAAACGGCTGGTATGGTGACAGCAGCCGTATGTATACGGTTGGCAATGTGCCGATAAAGGCCAGGAAACTGATCGACGTAACGTATGACTGCATGATGGCCGGAATTTCGGTCGTCCGGCCTGGCGCTACTCTTGGAGACATTGGTTTCGCGATCCAGAAGCTGGCGGAAGCGAACCGGTTTTCTGTGGTAAGAGATTTTTGCGGACATGGCATCGGCCGGACATTCCACGCCCCTCCGAATATTCTTCACTACGGGAAACGTGGCGAGGGCATGGTTCTGAAGGCCGGAATGGTTTTTACCATTGAGCCTATGATCAATATTGGCAAACCCGATGTTAAAATACTTGACGATGGCTGGACTGCCGTAACGCGCGACCGGTCTTTGACCGCCCAGTTCGAACATATGCTGGCCGTCACTGAAACGGGCTATGAAATCTTTACGCTCTCTCCGAAGGGTTATACCCGGCCACCCTACTCAGAGAACTGACTGATCTGATAAGCGGGATTACAGCTTTAATATTCTGTTGCGACTGTAATCCCGCGCGATCTCCGGGTCCGGGTCAAAGGCCCTGCATTATACATGCTGACAGATTGCTTTACCCGGCATCGGATCATACCGGTGATTACAGAGACCGGTCATTTTTCTCCCTGATTGATATAGAACTCGACCGGCACCGTGAGAGTAATTGTCTCTCCGGCGATGGCATCAGGCGGAGACGGCAAAGGTTCGGCGCGATGCACGAGGGCCAGGGTTTCGTCGTCAAGAAGTGCGTGACCAGAACTTCCTGCAATGCTGGCCGATAAAACATGTCCCTTACGGTCCATTCGGAAACGCAGCATTGCGGTACCCTCCTGATGCTGGCCCTGAGCCACAGCGGGATAGCGTTTGTAACGTTCCAGTCGCGCGAGCAATGCGCTTTGCCACGTCAACGGATCATGAGACTGATTTGCGGAAGAGGCTCCCGGTGCTGAAGCCGTCTGAACGGACGATGGAGGCGCATCGGTCGACGGCGGAGCAGTGGTCTGCTGCGCCGGCGGCGTTTTATCCGGAAGAACTTTCCTGACCGCCGGAACAGATCTGGTTTTATGCCTTACCACAGGGTGCACATCCTGCTTCGGCACAGGAACAGGCGGATTTGGAGCTGGCGATAAGGGCGCAGTAACAGGAGGTGGTGTTTCCGCAGCAGCTACAGGCTGAGACTGTATCTGTTGCGGCCCGGGAGGACTGTCGGTCGGGGTTGAAGACGTTGCGGCGAGTTCGGGAGCGAGGTCAATCGCGATTGCTGCGGGCGGGGGCGCCGGAACGGGAATGACAGGCTGCGGCAGACCGACGTACCAGACGATCACCAGGGCAGAGATGGCGACGCCCGCAAAGGAAGCCCCCCAAAGCTGTCTTGCCTGGCGCTCTTCATGCCGAAGTCCGGTTACGCACCTGGTCCGAAATGACTGAATACCATCCGAAGGGAGCGCGTCAGCCAGTGACGCCGGAAGCGCCGTGCTGTTCACGGCACGCTTCCCTCTTCCTGATTTTGCAGATTAACAAGGGCGACCTTGACATAACCGGCACTGCGCAGCCTGTCCATGACGCCCATCAGGGAACCGTAGTCGACGGTTTTGTCGGCACGAAGGAAGATCCGTTCGTCTTTATTTCCCTTTGTCGCGGTGGCGAGAGCCGGGGAAAGGCCGTCTGCTGTGACCGTATCCTCACCAAGCGCCAGCGTCCGGTCCGCCTTTATCGTAACGAAAACAGGGGCATCCGGAGGAGGCACCGGCGTCGCCTTTGACGATGGCAGATCCACGGGCACGCTGACCGTTGTCAGAGGGGCGGTAACCATGAAGATCACCAGAAGGACCAGCATAACGTCAATAAAAGGTGTGACGTTAATATCATGTACTTCTTTGACGGTTTCAGATGCGTGACGGATACGGATAGCCATGACCGCTCCTTATTCCGCCGGAATTCGCTGATCGTGCGCCGCTACGAGGCGAACGACATGCCCCGGTCCCTGCCCTGCGCACTGGCGCCCCAGATCACGCGAGACCAGCCGCATGACCAGGGCCGTGAGATCGGCCACACTTTCCCGGCACCCCCCGCACTGCCGCGCCAGGTGGTTGTAAATCACTACGGCAGGAATCGCAGCCACCAGGCCCAGCGCCGTCGCGAGAAGGGCTTCCGCAATACCTGGGGCAACCACTGCCAGACTGGTCGCCTTCGTCGCGGCGATACCGGTGAAGGAGGTCATAATTCCCCATACGGTCCCGAAAAGACCGACGAACGGTGCGGTGGCGCCGATCGTTGCGAGAAGACCGGTCCCGCGCATAAGCCGGCGTGCTTCCGTAGCTTCCAGTCGTTCCAGATGCAGGGCAATGCGCTCTTTGAGTCCTTCCCCGTCTTCAGGGATGTCATATGATCGCTGGCGTTCAAGTTCTGCGGCCGCGACCAGTGTGTGGGCAATACGGCAGCCACGAGTCAGTTCCTCACCTCCGTCGAGGCTCTCAGCCTGATCGAGAGATGCTTCCGCATTCAGAAGTTTTCGCTTAATCCTGAACAGCTCGAAGCTTTTCGCAATCAGAACGGTCCATGTGACCAGGCTTGCCAGCGTGAGAATAATCATCACGCAGCGCACTACAGGACCCGCGCCAAGAAACATGTTCCACGGGGAAAACGCGGCGGCTGAAAGCGCCGGAAGATCAGCAGACATTCGCAGTTCTACGCCTTTGCGTATTGGTCAGTTTCAGCGCTCTTCAGATCGACGTTTACAAGAAAACGATATTTTCTCATCCGACCAGAGGCAGCGCCATCCGGATATTTCCGGAATAACGCAACATTATGTTACAAACACAGGTAAAAACACATATCCGGGCGGTTCGCACCCTTCTCTCTTGGCTTTATGGCAAACCCGCGTTAATTACGCAACTAAGAATCAGTCGCACATTAAATTGCTGCCGGTTTTCCCTTCATCATGAGAAAGGCCCGTTCGTGCTTGTACATATCCCCGGCATACTGACGTCGGATGAGATCAGCTTCTGCCGTGGAAAACTGATCGAGTCCGAATGGATCGACGGAAAAGTCACGGCGGGAGAACAGTCGGCGAAGGCGAAGCGCAATCTTCAGATTCCCCAGGATTCGGAGGCTGGCAGGGAACTGGGTGAACTCGTCCTGCATGCGCTCGGCAGAAATCCGACATTCACAAGTGCGGCGCTGCCTCTTCGGGTCTTCCCTCCCCTGTTCAACCGCTACGATACCGGCATGCATTTCCATGCCCATGTGGACAATGCCATTCGTCCTATTCCCGGCTCCGGTTTCAGGATCAGAACGGACGTTTCCTCGACACTTTTTCTTACCTCTCCCGAAGATTACGATGGTGGCGAGCTCATCATTCAGGACACGTTCGGCACACAGAACGTCAAGCTCGCCGCGGGTGATCTCGTATTGTACCCTTCGACGAGTCTCCACAGTGTCCGGCCTGTTACCCGTGGCAGCCGGTGGGCATCCTTTTTCTGGACCCAGTCTATGGTGAAAGACGACACGAAGCGCGCGCTTCTCTATGAGTTTGATCGCTCCATCATTGAAGCCCGCAAGATTCTTCCGGATGATCACGCGGCAATTCTGGGCCTGACGGCGACTTATCATAACCTCGTCCGGCAGTGGGCAGAATTATGAAATTTTCATTCTGATAAGACATATTTCGTCATAATAACGTTGCGTCATATTTATCGAGAATAATTATTGTTTTCATATAAGGAGGGGCTTATGAGAAGCCAATCATTCTTTTTGTGAAACAGGTGAATGCAGTTGCGGTGTGTCAGAAACATTTTTTGAGCCGATCTGCTCAGAGCCGAAAGCCATGTATGGTGCGATTGATGTGAAAATCTGCGGATAAGCGGCGGTCGACTGTGTTCCACATTACCATCGAATTATCGGCAGTCCGGGTTCATGGAAGGACGTTGCCGATGGTGGAACACTGCGAGCATTCCTTCATATGATCATTGTATCTCCGGACCGACGAAATACAGAATTACTTCTTCACCCGGCAGCCAGAGTCTGGTTTCACATTGTAACGATAATTCTGTTCTTGTAAAAAATAGATTATTTCCCCCTTAATTCTCTTTATTTTCAGTCATACTATATTCTTTATGGCACTTTGAGTTTCCTCAGGTGACCAGAAACCTTGCTTTATCAGGATATCTACTGTGCAGTCCTTCCTCAGGAAATATGCAACACCGCTGACCACAGGTCTGTTTTTCGTATCATCTGTTTCAGGAGTGGCGCTTTTCTTCCACTGGATGCCAGGAATGTTTCATTCCATGCACATCTGGCTCAGCATGGTATTGCTTTTGCCGTTTTTCCTTCATCTCTGGAGAAACTGGTCCCAGTTTCTCATATATTTTCGCAACAGAAATTTCTTCCTGCCTTTTGCCGTATCAATACTGGCTGCCGTGGCTTTCATGATGACGACAGGCCATAAAGGCGGCAATCCCGCCGCGCGCATTTTTCCCTTACTTACGCATGCGACCATCGATGAACTTGCGCCATTATTTCACGTATCTCCCGAACAACTGACTGCCCGTATTACGCATAAAGGGTATCAGGTGACTTCCACCGGCGAGACTCTTGAGGAGATTGCCGATGCCGCGAAGAAACAATCATCTGAGCTTTTGATGGATATTATGTCCCGGCAGGAGCATCCCGGCGGCACACCGCATCAGCATTGAGAGTGCGTGCAGGTGACACGGTCTGGGAGTATGATTCACCATTTTAAATGATGGCCTGAAGAACGACACAAGCATCACATAACGATCCTGGAGTGCGCGTTTCGAAAGCCGGGCCGTCAGAGCATTCGGCCGCAGACCTGTTAGCAGGGATCGTTATTTCGATGGCGATCCTTCGAACACGGATATGAGTGCGAGGCAGATGAACCCTGGGCCTGAGAAAGTTATTTCCGGCTGGGTTGAAATCCGGGCTGCAGTGCGGAAGAAACAGGAAGCTTGCGCCGACGGTCAGGATTGTAACCCGCACGCTGGCCCCTTGCGGGGGACCGGGGATTGTCCATCACGATAACATCACCCGGTTGCACGTCCGGCACGGGGATGCACTCGACATAAGTCTGGAAACTCCGGTCGTTGATCATCGGCTGGTCCAGTATCTTCGGCGCGACCAGGCCGGTCAGCCTCAGGCCCGCGATCAAGGTGGCTTTTTCTATTACCCGTGAGGAACGGCCGAGTAACAAACGCTGGCCGCGTGGAGTACGACCGCAGAGCACGACCGTAGTGTCGTGCTATATTGGTCGACGCCCAGGTCTCATCAATGAACATAAGGCGTCGGATCGGAAGCAGGCCGGGCGTCGAACCAGTCCTGCCAACGCTTCAGGGCGTCCGGTCGGTCCTGCCCCGCCGCATGGGCGGTCTTTTTTATGTGATCCATTGGCGGCACAGAAACACCTCAATGTGCCGACGCTGAAATGATGCCCTTCTATCAGCCAGTTGCGCATAGATTTCGGTCAGCATCAGATCATTCTTTTCGTCGATCAGGACCCGAACACGCATAGCCTGCGCCTCATCCGACCTGATAAGCGGATCGCCATAGTGCGGCTTCGGCGAGGCGCTGTCGGTCTCCCAAGCCTACAGGATGCACCAATGGATTGTACCAGCCGGGCTGATACCAAACTGTTCGATGCTCTGACGGCGAGACAGGTTATCGGCCTGAGGCACCACCACACGTTCGCAAAGATCAGGAAACAGAGTACGTGACGAATTCAGGCCGGCGTCCAACCCTCGCCAGCAGCCTGGAACAGGTCGGACCAGAGATGGGAATTCAAATGAGTCAAATCGGCGAGAAACGCTCTGGTGGCCGGTCGGGGCCATTTTCACTGCCGCTCAGACACCGCTCGTTTCGAGTTACACCTCTGTTTTAAAAAGAAAGTCATTACCTCTGCGCGGATATGACATTTTATAACATAATGCGGAAACTTATTCCTCGCTCACGCGTATCAGCGCAGGGCAGAACTCAAAAAATAATCTGTCCTGCTTATTAAAAATAATAATAACGAAGCACAGGATGGATGAAAGCGAGGCTGCACACCACGGCGTGTGACATGTGCGTCCCTACCGCAACACCCGGAATCTGCCTTTGCTGTTCCACCCTGACTCAGCAGGCATCACTTTCCGATCGTTCTGAACGCCGCTCCCAATCCGAAAGCTGGCAGCCGCCCGCTTTCCGGTTCGTCGTGGTCTTTCCGCAGGGTTTACGATATGCGTGTTTCCTCAGAACCAGAAAACCAGATATCCGATGCGAGAAATCGCCGCGGACTCAGACAATATTTCCGCTCGCAATATCTGCTCCGGATAACAGTACTCGCCGGCTCACTTTTGTTTCACGTCGCCACCGCTACCGCCCAAAATGCCGCACAAGGCCAGGCGACCGCAGTCCAGGCCTCAACTTCGGCCCAGACTACGCCGTCTCCGCCAGCTGCAACCATACAAAACTCCGATTTGCCGGCATGGCTTCAGAGCATTATCGGCAACGCCAATAAAACCGAGATGCCACCCACCGTATCGAACCCGACTCCCTTCGGTGAGACACAGCCGACAATCCCCCTTTATGAAGAAATCCCTGGATTTCTGCAGGCCTCGTACGGCCCGCCATCTTTCGGACCGCCTTACGGCACCACCCATATGCTCGGAGACTGGGGCGGTGTTCAGCCCTGGCTTCAGAAAAGGGGGCTTTATCTGGCTCTCGATGACTACGAAGACATCGCAGGCAATGTCTCAGGCGGCAAAAGACGCGCCTACAGCGATGCAGGGCAGCTCGGTTCCACTCTGGACGCCGATCTGCAGAAACTTATGAACGCCGGTTCCTGGTCGGACGATTTCTGGATGCACCTGCTCGTCGTTAACGGACACGGCACCAATCTGAGCCGTCTGTATGGCGATAATGCCAACCAGGTGCAGCAGATTTACGGCAGTCGCGGAAATGTCGTGACCCATCTTGTCTGGGCTTATTTTGAAAAAGCCTGGCTGCACAGGAAAATCGATCTTGCCGTTGGCTGGTTTCCGTCCGGCACTTTTTTTCAGAACTCTCCCTGGGTCTGTAACTTCATGAATGTCTGGCTCTGCGGCGGGGAATCTCCGACAAAATTCCTTCCCGGCAGTCGCGGATGGCCCTCCGGTAATATCGGTGGCGTTCTTCGCGTCATGCCGATAAGACAGTTCTATCTCTTGGGTGGTCTCTTCGCTGTCTCGCCGCATTCTTATAACGGCGGCATCTCCGGCTGGGCGTGGGCGCAGGATAATCTCGGAAAACTCTCTACCCAGGTTGAGGCCGGGTGGATTCCGTCATTCGGCCGGGATCATCTTATCGGTCATTACAAAGTCGGTGTCATGTACGACAATTCGCGCTACAGCGATCTCTATCAGGATATCAACGGAAATTCCTGGGTTCTGAGCGGACTTCCCGTCCGCAGACAAAGCGGTCAGACCTCCGTCTGGGCGCTGGCGGACCAGATGCTTATCCGGCATGGTACCGGCGAACTGAACGGCCTGGTCCTGGGTGGCTATTTTGGCTGGGGATCGGGCCAGACGTCACAGATCAGTCAGAGCTTCACCGCGATCCTTATGGACACGGGCGCATGGTGGAAACGTCCGCTGGACAGCGTCGGTATTGCATTTCTTTGGTCGAAATTCAGCCGCTCTGCCATCCTGTCTCAGGAAGCGGCCGCAGCCAGCGGTCTCGCCCTTCCGGGAGGCAATTACGGCACTCCTTATGGCATCCAGGGACACGAGGCCATTTACGAAGCCTATTATGGCTTCCACATCGTGGATGGCTTCACAATCAAGCCTGACTTTCAGTATGTAAATCATGTTGGTGGAACAACTGTTTTCAGGGATGCTGTTGTCCTGAGCACTGCGATCAATGTGGCTTTCTGACACAGACTCAGAGATGAGATGGAACCAGGAGCGAGAAAAGACGAGAGGCGTAGAGACTCTGTGGTGTCGGACTGTCACTCGTGGTGCAGGTTTCAATCGATAGGTCATAGAGTTTTCAGTTCCGTGGCCTTTTTTCTGACTATTTTTCCGCTCTGGAAGGTTCCTGCATCGAAATTCTTTGTTAGTCGGAGGCCTGGTAAGGGTTTCACGTCGCTGTCTCTGAAGGGTGCATTGCGGGACACAGCCGGATCAGAGTTTAGCGCCTTCATTTCTGACGAGCACGCCAGTTTCTTCACCGATGCAGAACATGGATCGGTGAAGGAGCCGTATCTGCTTTAAAATGACGATTATTCTGCAGCGTGCCGACGAATTTCTTCCGAATAGTCAGGACCCGGGACGGCACCGCTTTTTCTCCGGATACGACTCTGGTCCCGAAGTGCCGGAAAAGTCATGGTATTATCCAGAAGCCCGAGGTCATAAGCCAGGGACGCTGTATGGCCACTCAGAAGCACGCGCCAGTCCAGTCGGTAGCGGAGCTGAGCTCCCGCACGGGCAAGGATTCCTGTGGTGCAGTTATCCGTGAGCGTATTGTACCATTGTGGGCGACTGTTCAGGGTGTGAATCTCGTTAACATAACTCAGAAACAGTCTTTCGCGTACGGCAGGCGTCAGTTTCAGACGATAGAGGTAAACGCGCTCGCGTCTGATATCCGTGCGAACACCGATCAGATCCCGTTCATCCGCCGTGACGTAGATAAGTTCGTAATGGTGGAAAAAACCCGCTATCGTCGAATAGGGAAATGTTTCCTGTCTTCGGGTTTCTATGGAAACAGCGAGATGTTGTCCCCCTTCGAATGAAAAGCTCAGAAAAACATGTGCGATATTATCGCCCGCCCAGTAGGAGGTAATGAGATCGACACCGTCCAGCCTGTCCAGATTAAAATCTGCGTCGTAATAACGCGGAATATAATCCTGCTCGGTTTTATAGATGAAATTTCGAATATGCTTCAGATGAACAATGCGTCCGTTAACACCGGCATCTGCAAGAACCTTATACTCGCCGGCCCAGTTCCTGTTGTTTTTCGGCGGATCGGTAAGGTACCACACACAGAAAGATAAGCTCAGTCCGGCGAGACAAAGACGACCGGGATATGTGTGTCGCGCGACATAACAGGCGACCATGGCGCCTGCAAAACAAGCAGCCAGACTACAGCGCAGTGCGGATGGGGTTATTGTCGAGTAATACAATGCCAGAGCACCCGCCGTCGTGAACACGACGAGCGCAATCAGGACCGTTATATGACGGAGCCGTCCTGGCACCCTGTGTTTCGTGTCCGGCACGGTATTTACGTGACCAGCGTTATCCATTCGCAGCTTTTGCTATTTCTGTGCTGCGAGCAGACATATCATGGAGAACTGTATTCTGGTGAACAGCGGCAGCCGGTCTATGTGTGTCGTCATTCTCCCCGGCTGGCGCCTTTTCCGCTGACCTGATCTGTTCATGCAGGATGCGTCTGACCTCTGCGATTGTGACCGGATCGGATTGCGTCGAATGACCTGAATGACGAACAACCAGTTCCGAATCAACACCGGAGATATGTGCGCTTTCATACGAGACGACGCCGTCATCGGCCTTTTGCAGAGGACCGTCGCCCAGAACCGGAATGATCGAATGAGCGTGGACGGCCGGTGACACCGGAATTTCTGAAAGTGCCCTGATGAAAGGGCTGCGGGGCGACATGCCGTAGACGCTTCCGGCTCTCCATGATTCAAATCGCGTTCCTGAATTCGGTGCATTACCTGAGAGGACCTGTTGCAGGATATCTGTGACGGTCGCGGGAAAGCTGACAAGACGCCCGGCCAGGCGAGCGATGGAGTAGCCAGCCAGGTAGCTGCCGTGTTGCGGTGTGGAGATAAAGATCACTCTGTTAACTTCCGGCATGGGTGTCGGAAACATGGCTTCTTCAAGCAGATGGCGATCCCGTGCCGGGAGATCCAGGGTGTCCAGGGGACGTTTCGTTATGCCGCTCCAGAGACGATTTCCGGCTTGTATAACAAGCATTTTTGCGAGCAGGCCGCCCTGGCTATGCCCGATGAGCGTAATCTGACCGAGAGCCGGATCAGCGCCTGCTCCGCCAAGCTGGCTGACAGCCTGCTGAATCGAGCGCCTGAGTTCGAGCGCTGAATAGGGAATCGGATTTCCGGTCGCATAGGAAAAAAGCCAGAATTCAAAGTGACTCCGGATAGCCGGGTCTTCCAGGAGATCGTTGATCATGCTGGCCCATCTGGCCGGTCCGGATGCTGTTCCGTGCACGAAGACGACCGGCATATGCCCGTACTGATGGGGCGCCACAGCGATCAGGCTGGGACTTCGTTCATCGAGAAAAAGACTGCCGTCCAGAAAACCCCGATATTCGCTTGACCAGTCGACTGAGTCCTGAAGACTGATGGCGCGCGCCGCTGTCTGGTCATATTGCAACGGCGCAGAATTGCGTCCGATAACGCGATCACTCTCTTCATCAACGGACGAAACAATAAACTTGGCACTGATCCTGTCAGAAAATATCTGTGACCGGGGATGCTCAAAAATCAGCAGCAGATTGGCCGGAACACGAAGCTTGTCGGCGATCTGAAAAGAACGACCCTCCGCCCCTGAAAGCTGAGGTAGCGCCGCCAGAGGTTCACCGAGCCCCGCATGGCGATAGACATTTCTGACGCCGTCAACTGAAAGTCTGGCGGTTGGCCGAAAGTCGGTCAGCGGGTGGCCGTGCCATGTAAAGTTATCGGGAATGACGTCGATATCGAGAGCACCGGTGGGTAACTGCCAGTGCTGCCGGCTGATCTGAACCGGCGATCCCAGCGCTTCCGTCAGCCCCAGCATGTAAATGTCGCCAGCCTGACGAAACCGTACGTCATATTCATTCGGACGCACATTCTCCGGTTCTCCCGGAGCCAGATAGGCATATGCATATAATGCCGCCGCCATGAAATCAGCCCGGACGTGAGTCCGGCGGCCGCGCAGATAGCTCAGTTCAGCGAGTGCAAACAGTCTGTCACTGAACTCCGGCGCATCCGGGTGTGCGGCCGTGACAGAACGGAGGGCCGCGATGGCTGCATCGGGATGATCCTGCCACAACTGGCGCAGATTTTCTCTCTCAAGAACGATCCGGGTTGGATTACTGAGGATACATCCCGAGAGAGCGCTGCGAGTTTCGTTCCGGTAAGCCTGAGTGAGGCTGAGGCTGTGCACCGATACGGGAGATGTGCAGCCGGAGAGTAAAATCGTTACGAGTGATGCGGCAAAGAGACGGGTGTCGGTGAAGAAACGAAGATACATCATTGCGGGACGCACCTTACCCGCCGCGCCCTCCGGTGTCATTCCTCAGTCTGGTAAAGTATTACGCCATGGTCAGCCGGCTATCGGGTGAATATTTTTGGGGCGATCATGCTTCCGCGATGAGACATTCCACTGGAACCATATCTGGGCTGCACAGGCTGACCGGTTCCTCTGAGACTATCATCTGACGTCCAGGACGGATAACACTCCGCCAGAGACCGCGGCAGACATCCGGAAGCCGGACCGGCGCCGGTAACGTTGCCGGCACGAGCGTCACAGCATCAGGATTTAGCCGGAACATGTGCCGGGGCGCTGCGACCAGGAGCTGTGTTTTCTGATACGCGCGGCGGAATACGATCAGATGTTCATCGGATGTTTCCACCGGTTCGTATGAGCCACGTGCGAAAAGAAGGGGGTGTTGTGCCCGGCACCGCAGCAGGGCGCGGATCAGTTCCAGTTTGATGACCCCATCCTTCCATCGGGTGGCTGTCTCGTCAAAATCGTTTTCCTGCTGAAGCAGGTCTTCGCGACGCTGGTAATCAACGGCACGTCGGTTGTCCGGGTCGACCAGACTGAAATCCCAGAGTTCACATCCCTGATAAAGATCAGGCACGCCGGGCGTCGTGAGCCGCAGCAGAGTCTGTGACAGACTGTTCAGCGCCGCAGCCGGGGCTACGTCTTCAGCGAAGGCAGTCATCTCCATGAAGAACGCGGCTGATCGTTTCGGATCAAGAAGCGCTGCAAGATAATCCTGACATGCCGTTTCATAGACTTCGTCCGGGTCCAGCCAGTTCGTATGACGCTTTCCCTCGCGCAGAGCTTTTGTAAGCCAGGCTGAAACCCGCGCGTTCAGGCCTTCGAACTGCCCATCAGGCGGCCAGACGCCAAGCAAGGTCTGAAACAGCATCAGCGCGTCAACACGATCCGGGCCGGCACGGTCGTCAGAAGCAGGCAACCAGCGTTGCATCAGTGTACGCCACTCGTCGGCGGCTTCGCTGATAACGGCAATCCGCATCCGGGCGTCTTCCCCACGTTTGTGATCATGGGTCGCCGTGGTGAGCATCGTGTCCGGAAAGTCCTGCAGCCGCTGTGCACATGCCGCGTGGAAATCCGGAACTGAGAGGGCCAGCCTGTCCGGATCGCTGCCGACTTCATTGCGAGATATGAGCCTCACATACCGATAGAAAGCGGTGTCTTCGAGGGATTTCGCTGCCAGAGGGGCTGTCAGATGCTCGAACGCACGCTGCGTTTCCCGGATGGTAACGGAGGGAACGTCCTCCGGACGTGATGAGAGCAACGTGGTGACACGGCGAAGAAGATCATGTCGTGACGGCAGAAGATCCTGACGGGCCTTCTGTCCGGCGTCGCGCAGTGCCACAAAATCGGCGCTGTGATCCAGCAACATGCCGTCCGCGTAATATGTCCGGTATCGGTTAAAATGCCTGAGCAACGCTTTTATGACGCCTGCGATCGCGGCTTCCGTGTCATCATGACCGCTGTATCCATCATTATCTTCCCTGCCCTCTTCTTCCGCCAGAGCTTTCACGAACAGATCCACGAGACGAGTGAACTCCGCAGTGAACAGCCCGGGCAGAATTTCGTCGCGGGCATTCAGTTCAGTGGCCGCCATAGTCGGCTGGTCGCCGTGACAGTCGCGCCAGAGCGCGTTCAGGCTGGCTTCACCGCTCTGATCATGCAGCACTGCGGAGACCTGATCCATGAAATCATAACCGGTGGTGCCATCGACATGCCATTTGACGGGAAGTTTTTCCGTACCAGCAAGGATCTTCTCTACATAAACCGGAGCCCGGTCTGGTGCATCGGCAGGTCGGCAGGGTGCCATCTTCTGGAAACGCTCACGTAACCTGTTGCAGTAGACTGCAGGAGCGGCAAGACCATCGATATGATCCACCCTGACGCCGTCGATCAGTCCACGCGCATAAAGCGACGTGACGTACGCATGTGTTACGTCAAACACGCTCTCGCGTTCGACGGCGACGGCACCAAGTTCAGTGTTATCAAAAAACCGCCGCCAGTTGATGATATCGTTTGCGGTTCTCCACCATGTCGCGATCCAGTGCTGCTTTCTGATCAGATTATGAAGCCTTTCTCTTCCATCCTGCGTTGCCGGATCATGTAACGCGAAAAGCCGGTTCAGAACTTCTTCTCCACCGGCAGTTCTGCTCCATGAAGAACCTTCCTGAAGAACAGAGGTAATTTCAGAATCCGGAGATGCACGTTCTGCGACTGCGCAGAATGCGGCACATAAGAGTTGCGGCGCTTCTGCCAGTTTTAACAGCGGTCCGTAATGCGCCGGACATACGGTAAATCTGTGCTGATAATGATAAATGAAAAACAGTCCGGTTTTATAATCATATTTTAAAGATAATAAGCCGTCACAAAGTGCTGCGCCATAAGCGCGATCCAGAAAAGGAAGGATAATCTTTCCATGATTCTCCGGAGAACCTGATTTCCATGAAATATCAAAAAAACTGGCGTATAAACTGTTTTTTCCCCAGGCGAGCACATCTTCCCACCAGACATTTCCCTCGCCGCCAACTGCCATGTGGTTAGGAACGATATCGAGAATCAGCCCCATCCGGTGGAGGCGTAAAGCATCTGCCAGACGTCGCAGTGCGTCTTCTCCGCCGAGTTCCGGATCGATGCATCCGCAATCAAGGATATCATAACCGTGAGATGAACCGGGACGACTTCTGAACAACGGTGATGCATAAAGATGGCTGACGCCGAGTTTCGCAAAATACGGTACCAGCCCGGCTGCATCGTCGAGGGTAAAACCCTGCCTGAACTGCAGACGCACGGTCGCGCGAACCGGGTCGCCATATCCGCCCCTGCGCGATGCTTCTTCCGTGATTGTCATACCCCCGGTCTTTCCGCGCGTAACAACGCCAGTCGTCTCGCGACCGCCGCACGGACAAGAAGAGTTTTTGTGACCTGCGGATAACGCCGGCACCAGTTCGGATGCCCGCTGATGGTTCCGGGAATATTGGGCTGTCCGGTAAGCCCGAGAAGATCCTCCATGGCTATGATCGCCAGAGGACAATTCGTATCTGCCACGAACCGGATCGCCATATTCACAACTGTTCCGGCTCCTTTGTCAGAAGGAGCCGGCTGCTTCGCATTGTCTGCGTCTCTGTTTCCATCCAGCCTGTCCATTTCCGCTTTCAGCGACGACCAGAGAGCTAAACGATCCCTGGCCCTTTCCTCCCCGGCCTGTTCCAGTCCGGACCCGGAACTGAACTGACCAAGCCTTTTCCGCCATGCGATATCGCAACCCTGCCACCAGCCGGCGATGGTCGGCAGATCGTGCGTGGTCGTCAGGGCCACTGAAGTTTCCGACCATTTTGACGGAGCCAGAAAAGAGCCCGTCTCATCACGCTGAAAAGGAAGCACATTCATACCGAAAATGCCTCGCCGTTTCGCTGCCTTGCGGAAATCCGGCTCAACAGTACCCAGATCTTCTCCGATCACCACCGCCTCCGCTCTGCTCGCCTCCAGCGCCACAAGCCTGAGCATATCTTCTCGGGGATATGACAAATACGCTCCGTCATTCGGGCCACCGCCGTCAGGTATGACCCAGAGCCTCTCCATGCCCATCACGTGATCAATGCGAAGACCGCCCGTGTGCGAAAAACAGGCCCGGAGAGTTCGGATAAACGCTCTGTAGCCAGTTTCTTTGAGCGCACGCGGCGAATATGTCGTCAGCCCCCAGTTCTGGCCTGACCGGCTCAGCGCATCGGGAGGGGCTCCGATCGACAGACCTATGAGATAATCATGCTGATTCGACCAGCATTCACTGCCGGCAGGATCAACACCGACAGCAAGGTCACCAATAAGACCGATCTTCATACCGGCTTTTACAGCGTCTGTATTCGCCGCCTGGAGACTGCGCGATGCAAGCCACTGCAGAAACTGGTGGAAACTGACGTCCTGCGCCATGTCGCGGGCAAAACGATCGACTTCTGGCGTACCAGGGCGACGGACAGGCTTTGGCCAGAGCCGCCAGTCCCTGCCTCCCGGGCCGCGCTGCGCTTCACGGGCATGAAGTGCCTCGAACACAGCGTGATCATGCAGAGCTTTTCCCTGAGCCTGTATAAAGGCTGCAAAGTCATCTGGCTCCTGTTTAAAAATATGGTCGTCAAATAACGTCCGCAGCAATTTCAGACGGCATTTTGCAGCTGCCGGCCAGTCCACGAATTCCAGCGCTTCCAGCCGTTCAGGTGTCTTCTGAGCCAGCCGGGTCCTCCGCGTTGCTGCCCGGATTGCAGCTGCATCGAAAACAGCTCCGGGATCGGCAAGCAACACATTCAGGAACAGGCGGCTGGATGGCGAATAGGGGCTGTATTGCTCTGGCTGAGCTGCGAACATCGCGTGAACAGGACTAAGCATTAACGCTTCCGCGCCGGCCCGTGCGATTGTGCGTGCCAGTTCGCCAGCGGCTCCGAGATGACCTATGCCGCCGTCCCCTTTCTGTCGCAAAGCATAAATCTGTGCGGCGAGCCCCCAGTATCGCGATTTCCCGTGACCGGAAGAAGCGAACGGATCGGGGCATCTGCGTGGCGCAACGGCCAGAACCATCTTCTGCTCTGCGATAAATAATTCATGATATCCTGTTTCTCTGACAGGAGGTATGATCAGGGAACCGTCCTTTCCAGTCTTCAGCCTGCCGGTCTTTTCAGTGCCGTTTTCAAGCCTCAGAACGAAACGCTCTGCCGTTCCCGGTATCCCGTCATCCCGGCAACTGTCTGCTTTTAAGGAAGCAAGACGCGTGCTGGAGCCCGCTTCCGTCACGATCATCGGGGGCATTCCATTGACCGGCAGCCTGTCGGCCGGCGTCTCCAGCACTTTCAGGAGGCACTGCAGATTGTCGTGAGAGACGCGCCGGACCTCTCCCCCGGCATCCCGCCAGCGCACTTTCAGACCAGCCGTTATGGCCCTTCTGATGAGAGCCTGATCAGACATGGCTTTCGTCCTTTAGCCATACTGCGATACTATTTGATTCTATCGTTGAGTTTCCTGTCGATGTGTTCCGCGCGTAAATCAGCTTTCCTTCAGGATTAAATATGAGCAGGGCGGGCGTCTTATCGAAATTGACAGCGATGGAAAGCATCGCGCCGTCATTCATTCGCCATTGCGCGACAAGCGCAACAGCGAGATCGGAACCTGTCCCATCATTCACTCTGGGCAGTATCGTTACTCCCGCGCTGTGTGCACCTTTCAGACGTGGAATAATAAGGTGATGGCGCAACGTGAGCAGTTCGTCAGTGAGAGAGAGCCATGCGCCCTGATCCGCATCGTCTTTCCGGAACCCTTCGGGACGTGAACGCCTGAACGTGTCCGGATCGTTGGGATCCGGAATTAACTTTCGCTGCTCCGGGTCGTGGAACCGGCTGAATGAAGCAAATTCGCTGCGGCGGCCTTCCCTGACAATCGCCGCAAGCTCATTTTTATGACTGGTAAAAAAGAAAAACGGATTACGGCATCCCCACTCCTCTCCAAAAAACAGCATTGGAATCTGAGGTGAGAGCAGCATCAATGCATACGCCGCTTTCAGTGCATCGGGATCAGCCAGCACTGTCAGGCGTTCTCCCATGGCCCGGTTACCGGTCTGATCGTGATTCTGCAGAAAGAAAATAAACTTATCCGCCGGAAGATCGCTGCTCGCCGACCCACGCGGTTTGCCGGTTACGGAAGACAACTGCCCCTGGAAGAAGAAACCTTCTTCCAGAACTGCGGCAAGAGCCATAATCGGATCGGAGGAAAAGTTTCCGTAATAGCCCTCGTTTTCCCCTGTAAGAATAACGTGCAGTGCATTATGCGCGTCATCATTCCACTGAGCTGTAAATCCGTCCCGAAGCAGGCCGGCGTCATTGTTTTCATTTTCCAGAATCAGATGAACAAACCGACCGCTTTCTGTTGTCTCCGATACGACATGACGCAGCTCTTCAAGCCAGCTCCGGTCATCGATCGCCTGAACAGCATCAAGCCGGAGACCATCAAACCGGAACTCCATGATCCATGTCAGGGCATTATCCAGGAAAAATTCACGCACCTCTCTTCGGGTAAAATCAATCGCTTTTCCCCATGGGGTGAGGCTGTCCCGGGCAAAGAACTCCTCTGCGTAAAGCCCCATGTAATTTCCATCCGGTCCGAAATGATTATAAACCACATCAAGAAAAATCATCATTCCGTGACCGTGGGCCTGATCAACGAGGTATTTGAGATCGTCAGGCGTGCCGTATGATGACTCTGGTGCAAAGGGAAAGACGCCGTCATATCCCCAGTTTCTGCTGCCTGGGAACTCCGAAAGCGGCATCAGTTCAATGGCGGTGATGCCGAGCCCGGCCAGGCGCGCCAGATCATCAGCAAGTTTCCGGTAGCCCCCTGCCAGCCCCGCATGCACCTCCCAGATCACTGTCTCTTCCCACGGACGTCCGTGCCATGAGTCATTTACCCATCGGTAAGACAGTGGATCTGTCACTTCGCTTGGACCATGCACATCATCCGGCTGCGAACATGATGCGGGATCCGGAACCGCCAGGTCTTCGGAAATACGATAACGATAACGCACTCCGGCTCCGCTTTGGGTCTCGCACTGAAACCAGCCATCAGGCTCGCGGCTCATGGGGACAGCAGGCAGTCCTTCACGTTCAAGAGTCACGGAGGAACATGATGGCGCCCACAGTCGAAAGCGGGTGTGATCCGGTCCGGTCAGGGTCGCGCCCTGTCGCCGCTGATATCGGAAAAAACCTGACATCGTGACCACCTCTCCTTCACGCATTCCGCGTGCTGGTGTCAGTTCCCGCGAGATTCAGTCTGAACAGAGCCACGGAATGTGCCGCGACCAGTACAACGCTGCGTCCGCCAGGTGATTTCGTCACCTGCACCTCGTCTGAATTTTCTTCAGCACTGCTGATCAGCAGTACCCACTCGCCATCTGGTCCGGGAAGAACACATGACACGTCATTGCTTCCCGGATTCAGAAACAGACATGTTATATCAAGTTCTTCTCCTTTTCCCGCTGCGCGCCTTACGCCCACGACCCGAAGATCGTCGCTGTTCCAGTCATCGACAGACATCGGCTCCCCGGAAACGTTAAACCAGGCGATGTCCGGCAGATCGGGCCGTAACTTATGACGTCCATGCATGTATCGTGATGTACGAAGCGAAGGATGCGTCTTTCTCAGCGATGTTAGACGCGTGGTAAAATCGTACATGGCACGCCCGCGGGGAGTTTTCAGGAGAGACCAGTCCAGCCATGATATATCGTTATCCTGGCAATAGACATTGTTATTTCCATTCTGTGTCTGCCCGAATTCGTCACCTGCGAGCAACATGGGGGTGCCGTGCGATAACAGCATCGTGGCCATAATGGACCGCCGTATGCGATCACGCGTCGCGACAATTCCTGTGTCGTCCGTCGGTCCTTCGGTTCCCCAGTCACTGCTGTAATTTTCCTGTGCTCCGTCCCGGCCATCTTCCATATTGGCTTCATTGTGGCGCTGCGCGTAGCTGACAAGGTCCATCAGCGTGAAACCGTCATGGGCCGTTACGAAATTGACGCTCGCCCAGGGACGGCGGCCACTTTTGTCGAACAGATCTCCTGAACCGGCCAGCCGGGCCGCCATGTCCCCCTGCATTTTGGCGTCACCCCGCCAGAAACGGCGCGTCGTGTCACGGAATTTGTCGTTCCACTCCATAAATCCAGGTGGAAAATTTCCGGTCTGATAGCCGCCTGGTCCGGGGTCCCAGGGTTCCGCGATCAGCTTTCGGGTCGAAAGAACCGGATCCTGCATGATTGCGTCGAGAAAACCGGATCTCTGATCGTAGCCGTAATTTTCACGTGCCAGGATAACAGCAAGATCGAATCTGAAGCCGTCGATGCCGAATTCCGTTACCCAGTAGCGCAGGGAGTCGAGAACCATCTGCAGCACCCGCGGATGAGACAGGTTCAGCGTATTTCCACATCCTGTATCGTTAATGTAATGACGTTCATTTCCGGGAACCAGTCTGTAATAACTGGCATTATCCAGACCGCGATAACAGAATACCGGACCGAGTTCATTCCCTTCGCAGGTATGATTATAGACAACATCCATAATCACTTCGATACCGGCTCTGTGCAGCTTCCTGACCGCCGCACTGAAATCGTCTGCCCGGCCCCGACCGACATAGGAAAGCTGCGGAGCAAAGAAGGAAAGAGTATTATACCCCCAGTAATTCGTTACTCCGCGCTCAATCAGAAAACGATCTGTCACGAACGACTGTACAGGCAGAAGTTCAAGCGTGGTGACACCCAGTCTGACGAGATATTCAATGAAACGTGGATCTGACATTGCACGAAATGTTCCGCGCTGGATTTCCGGCACACCGGAACGCTTCATTGAAAGACCGCGCACGTGAGCTTCCACCACGATCATATCTTCCGGAGCGATGTCGGGACTGACATCCGCCATCCGACGTCTTCCCTCAACCACACGGCATTTCGGCATTGCGGAAGCGCTGTCACGTCTGTCAAACGACAGATCAGCACGCGGTGAATGGACCCTGTAGCCGAACAGCGCATCTGTCCAGCGGATGTCATTACTGAGTTCACGCGCGTAAGGGTCGATCAGAAGTTTATGCGGATTGAACCGGTGCCCGCGGAGCGGTTCATAGGGGCCGAAGGCACGGAATCCATACAGCAGACCGGGCTCCGCTTCAGGCAGATAACCGTGCCAGATTTCATCCGTGTATTCCGGCAGTTGCAGACGGGCGGTTTCTCTTCGTCCTGCTTCATCGAAGAGACACAGGTCGATGCGCGTCGCATTCGCGGAAAAAACCGCGAAATTTACTCCATAACCATCATAGGTCGCTCCGAGTGGCCACGGTTTTCCGGGCATGAGAGACGGCGGCATCACACCTCCGTGCGGGCAGATGAGAGAACGATGACCGCGAGGGGCGGTAATGTCAGTTCACAGGACCAGTCCTGACCGTGTGCTGGCCGACTTTGTGCATTGACTCCACCGCCATTCCCGACATTGCTTCCGCCATAGATGCCCGCATCGGTATTGAGAATTTCGTGCCAGTATCCGCCTGAAGGGAGGCCTGTCCAGTAATTTTCTCTGATGACCGGCGTTGTGTTCCATACAATGACAACCGGCGATCCGCTCACCGCGAAACGTATCCACGCGAAAACGGCGTTGCTGACATCGTCACCGATAAGCCACGAAAAGCCGGCCGGATCGCAATCCAGTTCGTGCAGCGCCGGATACAGACGCATGGTCCGGTTCAGATCTCTGACAAGAACCTGCATCCCTGCTTTCAGCGGGTCTCCGGTTGCCGCCCAGTCCACTTCGCCGTCGTGATTCCATTCATGCGCCTGGGCGAGTTCACATCCCATGAAAAGCAGTTTCTTGCCTGGGTGACACCACATGAACGCCAGATAGGAACGCAGACTGGCATGTTTCTGCCAGTGATCGCCGGGCATCCGTGCAATAAGAGATCCTTTTCCGTGTGTGACCTCGTCATGTGACAGGCTGAGGACGAAACGTTCTGAAAATCCGTAGTGCATTCCGAACAGGATTTCAGACAGGTGATGTCCTCTCCAGAGCGGATCACGCTGAATGAATGAGAGCGTGTCGTGCATCCAGCCCATATTCCATTTGAAGGAAAAGCCCAGTCCTCCTTCAGATGTTGCACGCGTGACACCCGGCCATGCGGTAGATTCTTCTGCTATGATGACTGCGTCAGGAACTTCCCGGGAAATGGCATCGGTGAGTTCACGAATGAAACTCACGGCTTCCAGATTTTCCCGTCCGCCGTGAATATTTGGGACCCAGTCTCCTTCCTGCCGGCTGTAATCGCGATAGAGCATGGAGGCGACCGCGTCGACGCGCAGACCGTCAACGTGGTAATGCTGCAGCCACATCAGAGCACTGGATATCAGAAACTCCCTTACCTCATGGCGCCCGAAATTATAAATCAGGGTGTTCCAGTCGCGGTGGATGCCCTCACGCGGGTCGCTGTGTTCGAAAAGAGCCGTACCGTCGAAGCACGCGAGGCCATGAACATCGTTGGGAAAATGTGCGGGCACCCAGTCCAGGATGACACCGAGACCGGCGGCGTGGCATGCATTCATAAAGGCGGCGAATTCGGCAGGGGTGCCGTGCCGGGCTGACGGTGCGAAAAGACCCAGTGACTGATAACCCCACGATCCTCCGAACGGGTGCTCCATGATGGGCAGCAGTTCGATGTGGGTAAAACCAGCCTGTGTCACATAGGGAATCAGTTCGCGTGTGAGGTCACCCCATGTCGCCGTGCGATCAGGGTCGCCGCCAGGGCGGCGCCACGATGCTATATGCACCTCATAGATCGAGATAGAGGAACCGGGCGCCTGCCGGGCGCCACGTGTGTCCATCCAGGCGTCATCGTCCCACGCATAGCGGACGCCGGAGGTGACAATGGACGCCGTGGCGGGTGGGCGTTCTGAAAATCTGGCAAAGGGATCTGCTTTTTGCGGAAGCAGCGTTTCGTTTTTCGCCATGATTTCGAATTTATATCGCTCGCCCGGTGAGATGCCGGGAAGAAAAATTTCCCATATACCGGCTGTGTGTCGCAACCGCATTGAATGACGCCTGCCGTCCCATATGTTGAAGTCGCCAATCACCGACACCCGGAGCGCGTTGGGCGCCCATACCGCGAACAGGACACCGTCAACGCCATGAAGTGTTACAGGATGAGCACCCAGCATTGCGTCAGCATGGAAACTGCGTCCCTCCGCGAATAACCGAAGGTCGTGTTCGTCGATTACAGGACCAAACGAATATGGGTCGGCCGCTTCTTCGACCGCGTCCGCCCATGTAACACGGAAGTGGTACCGGGCTCCCTGCGGAACTGTGCCGATATACAGGCCGGTGTCATCGATCTGGCGCATTGCCCGCTCAGCGGGTGCCGATCTGGGTCTTTCCACCACCAGTCTTACCTTCGCCGCATCAGGATAAAATGCACGGATAATATCGACTTTACCCGCATTATGACGGCCAAGAATCGAAAACGGATCCGGACATCGTCCGGCCAGAAGATCTCTGGCGTGTTCCGGGACGATATAGAGAGACTCATCCTGTCTGCGCGTCACCCACCAGCCTCCCCGTCCGTCAGTATCGTTCGCGATGGTCCCGCACCTCATGTTTCCGGGGCGGTGGCCCTGATCTTCAGACTCTTGTTCTCAGTGTCTGACCCGAGGCTGCGGGTTTTCTCGCTATTCGTCTTTTTGGATTTGCCTGCTTCACATATTTCAGCCCCGCGCTGCCTGCGGGCGGCAGACGAACGATATTCCGGCCGCTCTGATCAACGATTTCGACGCCGGATAGTTTTGCGAAAAGTCTCACATATTGTCCGGCTTTTCCGCGCCAGGATACATCCGTCATGGCTCCGTTCCTTTGCAGGGCCATCCAGGCTTCACGGTCTTCTCTGAACAGGGCTCTTGCCCGCTCCGTCGCCGCAACAAGAGAGGCCGGATCGACCGGCGAGAAAAGGAACCCGGTTGCAACGCCCCGGCTTACGGCGGCCTCATTGGCGTCCACGATCGTGTCCGCGAGTCCTCCCACACGGGATGCGACAGGCACTGCGCCATAGCGCAGAGCGCAGAGCTGCGTCAGTCCGCATGGTTCAAATCGTGACGGAATCAGTAACGCGTCAACAGATGCCTGCATGCGGTGGCCGAGCTCTTCACTATAGCCAAGATGACAGGCGAAACGTCGGGGAAATTTGCGCTGGAGCCCTGACAGGATACGATGGATTGCTCTGTCGCCCTCGCCAACCACGACAATCTGCGTATTGAATCTCAGAAGACGGTCCATAATTTCGGGAAGAAGGTCGATCCCTTTCTGTCTGGTCAGCCGGCTGACAACTCCGACGAGAAAAGCGTTCCGGTCCTGAGGAAGTCCGAATTCCGATTGAAAGTTCAGTTTGTTCGAAAGACGGGAAATCACGTCTCCCGTCATGTAAGGAAATCTGACGACAGGGTCCCGCGCGGGATTCCAGATAGATGTGTCTATTCCGTTCAGAATACCGCTCACGCAGTCAGCCCGTGAACGAAGCAGGCCGTCGAGACCCATACCCCATTCAGCACCCTGTATTTCATGCGCGTAGGTCGGAGAAACCGTAGTGATCCAGTCGCAAAAAAAGAGTCCGGCCTTTAAAAAACTGATGTTGCCGTAGAACTCGCAGCCGTCGATCGACATGGCTGCGTCAGGCAGACCGAAGAGAGAGCGATGTTCCGCCGGGAAACTGCCGTGAAAAGCGAGATTATGAATTGTCTGAACGACCTTCGGACGACCAGACATTCCATGGGTCCGGCATACGCTCTCGCCATCGTAGTGAATGTAGGCTGCCGTAAGACCAGCCTGCCAGTCATGCGCCTGAATGATATCGGGATGATATCCTTCAATAAAACCCTGCCCGATAAAGGCGGCGGCACGTGCAAGTCCGGCAAACCGGATACCGTTATCGGCCCAGTCGCTTCCGTCCGGACCGAGATAAGGATTTCCGGAGCGATCATACAGTTCCGGAATATCGAGAATCAGGAGCTCGTTTTCTCCGGCTGTGCATGACCATATCGCCGCCTGATGACCCAGTATTTCCGGAAGAAACGGTATTCTTCTGGCCGTTTCATTCATGGCGGAGAGCACGGCGGGATAGCCCGGGAGAAGGGTCCGCACTTCAATGCCGTAATTCGACAACGCTTCCGGCAACGATGCCACAACGTCTCCGAGGCCTCCCGTCTTTACGAATGGAAACATCTCGGATGCGACCGATAACACGCGGATCGGACGAGAAAGTATCGAGGCTGCATGAACCATCGTCCCGTTTTCCTTCTGCGCAGACGTACCGGGGCACGACGCAGTCGCTAAATTGCCTTTTTTCTGTGAACGACTCAGAGCGGCTGTACGGCAACGCTCACGAGTAAGTGATATCCGGAAATCTGCTCAGACGTCGGCCTGGCTCCGAAGCGAAACTGACGTGAGATCAGCGGAGAGTTTTATATCCCGGACATATTCCGGAATAAGAATTAAGGTGTTCTGCCTCAAAATAACCAGAAGGCGTTTATATATTTTGCGGACAGAAGACTGAGCAGGTTCTTGCCTACGCCGGCAAGGATCGCGCCGCCATTCATCTCATTATGTCTGACGTGATCTGGCTCAAAGGGGCCTGATCCATTTGCGGGTTCGGGGTAAAGCTCCGAAAATCGCTCCGAATGTATGTGCAAAATATATAAGCGTCGGGAAAACCCGATCCAGATTCAGCGAATTTAGCTTCAGGACATCGGTTCAGCCGTTCGGACGTCTGCGCCCGCTTCTCCGGCCACCTTCATAAATGAGGCTTCCGGCCAGCATGTGAGCCGAGTGAACAAGGGCGAAGTGACTGAATGCCTGCGGAAAATTCCCGAGTTGCCGATGTGTGACAGGATCATATTCTTCCGCGAGCAGTCCCAGATCGTTGGCGCAGGCAATCAGCTGCTCGAACATCTGTTGCGCCTCGGTCCGTCGCCCGCTCATAACCCATGCATCGCAGAGCCAGAAGCTGCATGCCAGAAATGAGCCCTCTTCACCTGCGAGACCATCCGCGCTTTCGCCATCGGGCGGATACCGCCAGACGAACCCATTGCGAAGAAGATCGCGCTCTATTCGTGCGATGGTTCCCTGCACGCGCGGATCACTGGTCGGCAGGAAGCCAAGCTGGGCAATGTGGAGGAGCGAGGCGTCCACTCTGTCCGCGCCATAGAACTGCACAAAGCTGTTGGTTTCCCGGTCGAACCCCTTTTCGCAAATTTCAGCATGAATTTCGTCGCGCGTCGCCTTCCAGAGTTCGACATCTCCATCGAGATTGAAATCTGTTGCACTGGCAATCATGCGGTCGAAGGCAAACCAGCACATCATTTTCGAATAGACAAAGTGACGTGTACCGCCCCGGACTTCCCACAGACCGGAATCCGGTTCACGCCACAGTCCAAGCAGCCGCTGCGCGATGGAGCGCTGCAGTGGCCACACTGTATCCAGACCGGGAAGTCCGTCCCGCCGCGCGGCGTCGAATCCACCGATCACCGATCCGTAAACATCGAGCTGGAGCTGATCATGCGCTCCGTTGCCGATGCGGACCGGCCGGCTGTTCTCATAGCCGCACAAATGCGTCAGCTCGACTTCCGTCAGCCTGCGTTCACCATGCAGACCATACATAATCTGCAGCCCGTCGACCGCGCCGGCGGTTGCGCGCATCAGCCACTGATGCCAGGCGCTGGCCTCGTCGACGTAGCCGGATATCGCCAGAGCATGAATTGTCCACGCCGCATCGCGAAGCCAGCAGTAACGGTAATCCCAGTTCCTCACGCCGCCGGGCATTTCGGGTAAAGATGTGGTCGGGGCAGCGACGATGCCCCCGGTGGGCTGATAGGTCAGCGCCTTCAGTGTCAGCAATGACCGTCTGACAATGCCTTCGTACGGTCCGTCATAGAGGCAGTGGGATGACCATTCCCGTCCTCTCGCGATCGTATGACGTAACAGGGCGTAGGGATCGCGCGGCAGTGGCGGTGAGATATGGGACGGGAACCATTCCAGGGTCGCGAAACCACTCTGTCCGGCGGAGACTTCGAACTCACCTTCTGTCGAAAAATCGACATTGGTGAGATCAGCACTGCTGCTCAGTCTTACGGCGTCGGGTCCGGCGAACGCATAGAGAGCTCCTTCACGGCGCTGCATCCAGGGAATTCGCTCGCCATAACCGAATCTGAGCCTGAGATTGGAACGAAAGGCGACCGTACCTTTGTCACCGCGAACGATGCGGACCAGTTCATGAAGATCGCTGTCACCTGGAGGTGGCAGAAAATCGAGAACAATCGCGCGGCCGGATGCTGTCTCCCATGCTGTTTCCAGAACCATCGTATCAGGAAGATAACGACGCGAAACAACTGCATCCGGATCGGCCGGACACAACGCCCATTCTCCGTTTTCGGGTGTGCCTAACAGGGAAGCAAAGATCGCTTCCGAGTCAAAGCGCGGCATGCAAAGCCACTCGATCGTTCCGCCGCGATGAACAAGGCCGGCCCCGCGAGCGGAACTGACAAGAGCGTAATCCTCAATCAGACGATCCATTCAGCGTTCTGCTCCAGGCTGTCGAAAAGCCGCTGTGCACAGGGAATTACGTCCGTGCGGCTTACGATCATCGCCAGACGATAATGTCCGGCGGAGAAGCAAGTTTCTCGCTGGAGGACGGAAGCCATGTATCAGAATGTACACAGATAAAGGTGTTACCGGAGGCAGGGCGAAAATACGCTCCGGACCGGCATCTTTTATCCGGAATGCGCAGGGTCAGACAGGATTTTTCTTACAGGGCAATGATATCTCTGTCAGAACGCGTCGCTGCTGTGTCGAAAAAAACTGGCGGGTCCGATGAAGGCAAGCAGAAGCTTATCGTATTCGCGGGCCATGAGCCGGAAGGTCTTTCGATCGAACGGTCGTCTCAGTGCGGGTGGCTGCACGGCATAGGCATGAAGAGCGACATCCGGCAAAGAGCGGGACATTTCCAGCATCGCACGGCGGATATGATATCCGGCGGTCACGACAATCAGACTGTGTATCTCATTGTCACGGACCCACATCGTGGTTTCCACGGCATTTCCGGCTGTCGAGGTGGCACGGCGTCCAAGGGTCACACGTCTCGCGAGAGCCGGAGGCAGTTCCGGCTCAAGGGCGGACAGTGTGACATGAGGATCAACCCCTGAAATAAGCAAAAGTTTTCCGGAACCGTTCCTGAGCAGACCGAGAGAAGCTTCAATGCGTCCGTTTCCGCCTGTCAGGGCCACAATTCCGTCGGATGGCGGAGGCTGTCGTGGCGGATGTCGGGCATCCAGAACAAACCAGGCAAATCCTGTGATCCAGAGCGTCATAATACTGACGATAAATAAAATGGCGAAGAACCATGATCTGTGGCGCGCAGGCCCGGTCATGGCAGGCGACGCAGCCATACCCGAACGATGACCTGCGCGGTGAGCAGAGCGGTAAGCATTGCACACAGAGGAACGCAGGCGAGCCCGATCATAAGATCGCCGGGTACGCTGCCGTCTGTAAAAGCTGCAAAAGCTTCCGGAAGAATGGTCGAATAACCCTGCTCCGGCATTGTCACCGCCTGGGGACCGGAAAGCGGAGCCATAAATCGGACCACAATCGCAATCGGGGGAACCGCCAGCAAGGTCCCCGCTATGCCTCCCGCCAGAGAAAGCCAGGCGACGCGTCTGCCAAACCGGCTTGCGACATAGCCGTCTGCGGCGCCCAGACCGTGCAGAATCGCAATGCTTTCACGGCGAGCACCCAGGCCGAGACGGGTGGCCATCCCGATGACTGCCACACCGATTCCGCCAACCAGCACGATGGCCAGTGCCGCGCAGGCCAGAAGACTTCGCGCAACCATCTGAAGGCGGCTCCGCCAGTCATCATTTCGTTCCACCAGTGTGCCGGGCGCCAGACCGGCCAGACGGGATGAAAGGCCGTCCGTCAGACTCGCACCCGGAGCGAGATGAAGCTCTATCACGCCAGGAAGAGGAAGCGCCGCCACTCCGGACGTGCCAAGCCAGGGTCTGAGAATCTGATCCAGTTCCCGTGCGTCAAGCCGATGGATTTCAGACAGCGCAGACTGCGCCCGCAGAACGTCCATCACGGCATCAATACGCGATCGCTGATGATCAGTCTGATTTTCTTTAACCGGAACCTGCGCCGTGGCGTCGTCCGAGGGAAGCGATGCGGGTCTGTCCGGGTCCGGGACCTGAATCGTCACGAGATTTGCCGCGCCATGCGCCCATCGGGCGGACAGCGACCACGCGCCGAAGGCTCCCGCCCATGTCAGAGCCGCCAGCAGGCTCATGGCGGCGACCATTGCGACGAGGCTGCGGTCCGGGAGGGCATGGGACAAAGCGAGGCCATCACGTACCCGCCGCCCCCGGCGGTCACTCATTGCTCACCAGGCGACCATGTTCCAGACGCAGAGCCTGGGCGGGAAAACGACGCACCAGGGCGTCATTGTGAGTCGCGACGATGACGGTGGTACCCATTGCCGAAATTTCCCGAAGCATGGCTATGACCCGGCTCGCCTGAGATTCTTCGAGAGCATTTGTCGGCTCATCCGCGAGTACCAGATCCGGACGGGCGACGACCGCGCGGGCTATCGCCGTACGCTGCTGTTCACCGCCCGAGAGTTCTGCCGGACGGGCGCCTTTCCGCGCAGCAAGATCCACCCAGTTCAGAATCGCATCGACTTCCGTGGAGACGTCCGTCTCATGACGTCGCTGAAGCCGCAGCGGCAGGGCCACATTATCAGCGACTGAAAGCGTTGGCATGAGACGAAAATCCTGATGCACCATACCGATTCGCTGTCTCAGACGGGCCAGAACCGAGCGTCCGACCGCCGGCCGTATATCGACACCAAGCAGTTCGAACTCGCCGGAAGCAGGCAGTGTCTCAAGATGCAGCAGACGAAGGAGCGAGGATTTTCCGGCGCCTGACGGTCCCAGCAGCCAGCGAAACTCGCCCTGTGGCACGGTGAAGCTGATCGACGTGAGCGCGGACAGCGTCTCCCCCCGCCTGCCACGCATCTGTCCAGCGTGACGCCACGTGACGTTGTGAAGTCGGATCATAACGACACGCGCGAAGCCGGTCTGGTGAAAGCTGGGGTATTCACGAACACGAACCAGCATAGCGCACCGTGAAGAGAGGTGTCGATGTCCGTCTGCCGGAGCCTTTCCCGATTGCGCCATCACGTTTAGGAATTAGGAACCGATCAGAGGCATACTGTTAACAAAGATTTGAGTGCATCATGGAGAGAGTATCTCCGTGACCCAGTTGAGGAAGCCGGATGCTAATCGTTTGTCCGTCCTGCGGCATTAAATATAATGTGCCGGCGTCGTATCTGAAAAAGGACCGCGTGCTTAAATGCGCGAGTTGCGGCACGAGCTGGATTGTCCCGGCGATCACTGCGAAAAGCGTCGAGACCGCAACATCCGGCTCTCTGGCGGAAAGCCCTGCTCCGGCCGCAACCGCAGAAGACAGTAAAGCCCCACCCGCTACGCCAGCCCTGGTATCTGACACGAAAACTACGGACGGACAGGAAGAACCGGCACATCATCCGGCGGAATCAGAGCCGGTCCCGGAGCCGCAGGACGTCCGGTCGGACATTCCGGAGGAAAGGGAACCGCCACCTTCTCTGCACACAAACGATCAGGCCTCGTCAGGTCATCTGTCTGAAGAGGTTCAGGAACCGGTAGTTTCGCCTCCGGAAACAACAGCAACCAGCGCATCTGCCATCGGACATGATGACGGGGGAGCTGAAGAGACAATACCGGAAGCAGACAAACAGCCGCCGTCAGAAAACCCGGTGGAAGCTTTCGTATCCCGACCTGAGACCGACGAAACGCCGGCACATCATGGAGAGGCGCCTCATACATCGCCGTTTTTCACGGTTCAGACTGAATCTGACGCGGAAGTGGAGACAGAAGAGCATACTCATTTCAGTTTTCTTGATGAGGCGCTCGCACGAAATGCCAGCGAGAACAGGACATCGCAGTCTCCGCAGATGTCAGTCTGGGACGAAGCTGAGCTCGAAGATCAGATTGCTCACTCGTCCTGGCAGCAACAGCACGCGGACGAGCAGGAGCGTCTCGCTGACGAGCCTGCAAATCTGGACAATATGGAGCCGGAAGACCTGCATGCTCTGATGCAGCGTAACCAGCGTCACACCGGACAGGAACCGCACGCTGACCACTCCGGCTTCCCTTCCTCAGCCGGAAATCGTGCCGGAACGGAGGGAGCCGGTTCATCTGACGAGCATCCGGCGCAGGATTCTCTTGATGATGTGGTGGCCCGCCTCAGGGCTGCCCGCATGGGAGAGGCCACCGGAGCTGAAGCCGGACCGAAAACTGCCTCGCCCCAGGCTGAAACGCCTGTCCGTGAAACGCAATCGGACGAACCCGCGGCCCCTTGGGTGCCAGCCTGGGAACGTGCTCAGCAAACGGCTCCGGTGAGCGCGCCGGAGCCGGAACAGGCCGATGAAGAGACAGAAGATCTGCCCGTCTGGGCGACTGTCGGCGGTACAGACGCGGCTGAAGCACACGGCGAGGCTCCGGTTCAGCATGAGCCAGCCCCGGCGGAAACGGCAGATGACGCTGAAATCCGTCATGTCGAATCGACGGTCGATATCGCTTCGCGATTGCGGAACGATGTTCTTCAGCGCGGCTCCATGGCTCCGCAGATTGTCAGACGACCTTCGTTGCTGGAGCAGCCGGCTTTCTGGAAGAAAGCGTGGATTGCAAGTGGCGTATGTGCGATCGCCGGAACAGCCGCCGTCTGGCACTGGTTCGGAGCGTTACGCCAGATCTGGCCGGCTCTTAATCTGCTGTGACTATATATGCGACGCCCGGCTGTCGGGGGTCGCGATACCTGATTACATAGAGCGGGCGGCGACCGCTGAAAGCGTTGCTCCGAGAGCGGCGACCGCCATCAGCATCACGCCGTCAAAAATCAGTCCTGACGGCGTAAGCAGATGCGATCCCACCAGGATCTGGTGGGGAACCGCGTCAGCGACATGCGACATAACATCACGCGCCTGCGCGTCCACACTACCTGCTCCGGATGATACGGCTCCCAGGACATGAGGCAGAGCTGCCCAGCCAATCCCGAGAATAAGCACGAGAGGCGCCAGCAGTTCCGCTATCTGCTGAGCGAGATAAAACAGGAAATACAGGACCGACCAGATTCCGAGCCGGATGATCGATGCCAGACGCGGTCTCGCGGAGCGCCCGTCGCTAAGTTCGGCTGAGTAATGTGACCGAAAGCTGTCGTCACTGGGGCTCATGCGGTGGCGTCTCTCTCTGCTGACCTTATAGCGTGGGCTGCATAACACGACACGACACGTCACGCTGCCCTGCCGCCAGTCGACGTAACCTTCGCGGCGTCGAAACGCAAATCGAACCGCACTTTACGTATCATAAAAGGGACGCGCTTATTGCTGATAGACCTTGCCGTAAGACGCCGCGCCAAGTCCCGGGCAGCTGCATGGTGCGCCGACAGGAGAAGCGAGCGGAAGCTGACACGTGTAAAAACCTGCCTTGCATGTTCCACCCAGAGGAGTGCCTGGCGGGTAAGATCCCGGGGGTACTGGCGTGCCGGCCTGGCCCGTACAGGCGGAAAGCATGACAGCGGTTACACCGGCCAGAATTTTCCGCGCATGCCGACGACAGAAAAAATACGACGTCATCACAAAGGCGACCTCTTATTTCATTAATGGCGGCGCGATCCGAAAGGCCGCGCCAGCCGCGACTGATCCGTTATTATAAAGGTTTAACGTGTTTAAGCCCACCGGGATGCACGTTCAGTTGGCAACAGCATCGCCAGCAGCACGTCCGCTTGCCCAGGCCCAGTGGAAATTATAGCCACCCAGCCAGCCGGTGACGTCGACAGCTTCTCCGATCGCATAAAGTCCGGGGACTGCGATTGCTTCCATCGATCGCGACGACAACGCACGGGTGTCTATTCCTCCAACGGTGACTTCCGCTTTTGCGTAGCCCTCGCTGGCCGACGGAATCATGGTCCAGCTTTTCAGTGCTGCAGCCGCTCCTCGCAGAAGCCTGTCCGACCATTCTCCCGCAGCCTTATCTCCCAGCAGACCCGGTCCCAGAATCTCGGCAAGGCGGCGCGGCATCCATTCGGAGAGAATGGCGGCACCATGTGCGCGGGAGCGCGCGCTTCGGGCCTGTCTGAGACATGCGAATGCGTCTCTGTCGGGCAGAAGATCCACAGAAAGGGTCTTCCCGCTGGTCCAGTAAGAGGAGATTTGCAGGATGGCCGGACCGGAGATTCCCCGATGAGTAAACAGCATGGCCTCTTCGAACGCGATCTTCCCGCAGCTTACACGCACCGGAAGAGACACTCCTGACAGACCGGTCACCCATTCGGGCATGTCATCGCCCGTTCTGAGCGGCACAAGGCCCGGCGCCGGAGAGACGACAGGCAGGCCGAACTGCCGGGCCAGCCGGTGCGCCAGACCGGTTGCGCCAAGTTTAGGGATCGAAAGTCCGCCGCATGCGAGAATCAGAGCCGGCGCTTCAGAGACGCCGTTACCCGTCGTGACGACGAAGCGTCCGTTGTGCTGCACATCCTGAATTGTCTCATTCAGGCGAAGCGCAACATCGCCTGCGGCGCATTCGTCCAGCAACATGGTCAGAATCGCACGCGCCGGGCCGTCGCAAAAAAGCTGTCCGAGCGTCTTCTCATGCCAGGCGATACGATGGCGCGCGATCAGCTCAAGGAAATCAGCCGGCGTGAAACGGGCCAGAGCGGACCGGGCGAAATGCGGATTTGAAGAGATAAATCGCCGTGCCTCGACATGAAGATTCGTAAAATTACATCTTCCGCCGCCTGAAATCAGAATTTTTCGGCCCGGCTCGTCATTATGTTCAAGAACGAGCACGCGTTTACCCCGCTGTCCTGCCGTCAGAGCCGCCATGAGGCCTGCGGCACCCGCGCCAAGGACGATTACGTCAAATGCTTCATTTCGCTTTCCAGTCATAATCGGTCCCTGTGCGGTCGGGTTGTGTCAGCCGGAGGCTTGTTTCACTCAAACAGGCTGATGGGAAGGTCCGCGGCGGCGTTCATGGAATCTGCTATCGTCATCGGAGATAAATTTCGGGAATGATGACGTGATGACCGGGCCGGACAGCGAAAAGACGAAGGATTACACGCGCAGGCTGAAGGCTGCTGTTTCCGCTTTTTATGGAGAAGTCCGCAAGGATGACATGCTGGGTCCGGTCTTCGCGGCCCGTGTCCATGACTGGGACAGCCACATCGAAAAAATTACGAACTTCTGGTTATGCGTTCTTCTTGCCTCAGGTGAGTACAAAGGCAGTCCTGTGGCGACGCACTACGCCTTCCGCGACCATCTCAGTCCTCAGATGTTCGGGCGCTGGGAAGCATTGTGGAAGGAAAGCCTGGTTCAGTTTTTCGACCCGGATGAGGCCCGTCATATTCTTTACAAGACGACCCGTATCTCAGGCAGTCTTCAGACAGTGCTTTTCGATGGCGTGCAACGTTTTCTGTCCGGCAACGGCCTGCTTCATTCCAGACGCGACGAAGTCTGACGGCCTTCATTCACGCGGCTGTCGGATCTTCCCGCCGCCAGAGTCGCCGCATAAGGCGCCCGTCAATCGCTGCCAGACCGAGACCGATCAGACAGGCTCCAGCGGCGGTGTTCCATGCAATCGTCTCTCCAAGAAAAACGGCTCCCATGATGAGTGCGCTTACGGGAACAAGAAACGTGACAAGAGCCGCCCGTGTCGCTCCGTGAACTGTAAGGATGCGAAAATAGATCAGATAGGCGAGCGCCGTACTGAGCAGGGCGATGCCGAAAAGAGCAGCCCATCCGGAGAGAGCAATTGGTGGAAGAGTCCAGAACCGGTCGATCACAATTGCGAACGGGGCGACGACGACGGCCGCGCCTGTCAGTTGTCCTGTCGCCAGGTGCAGCGGCGTAACCCCCGCGAGCTTTCTGGACAACGCATTTCCGATTGCATAGGACGTTGTCGCTCCGAGGCATGCGAGTTCACCCGGAAGTTCTGTCAGTGACAGACCAGATACCAGGTTATGCCCGACCAGCACAGCGACACCGGCGAACGCGCAGCCGATGCCGGTTACGACGGAGCGGGTGAGCCGTTCGTCCTTTGTCGTCAGATGCATGGCGACCGCGGTGAAAACCGGGGTTGTCGCATTGAGAGTCGCAGCGACGCCGCTCGGAACAAACCGTTCGCTCCACGCATACAGGCAGAACGGCAGGGCGCAGTTGAACGCCCCCAGAATCAGGAACCACCGCAACAGATAAGGCGTAAGCGAGAGGCGGCTTCCGTTCATGAATAGTACTGCGTGCAGAGCAAGCGCTGCGAGTCCCACCCGTCCCAGCACGAGAGTCGCCGGAGGCAACACGGGGGCCAGTACCTTATAAAAGAAGAACGAGCCGCCCCACAGCACGGAAAGAAATCCCAGCACGAGCCAGCTCTGCCCGGCCGGAACGGGCTGTTTCCGAATATCACCGTGAGTCGTCATACAGAGGCACACTCATTGTCAGGGGCGGCTTCCCGGCGACTGACCGCACGATATTCAGTCGTCATCCGGAGCACGGGATAATTTGGCAAATGAATCTTAATGAACGGCACAACCGGAGCAAGAGGCGGACCCGATAAGAACATTCAGTCAACGGATGGGATGAGCGCCGCAGTATAGATTTCGCGCACAACACTGACAGGTGTTCCGTCGCCACGACGGAGCACTGCAACGTGCTGCAAAATCCCGTCTGATGCCGCGCTGAATGACAATTTGCGGCTCTCCATCGTCTCACGGGAGATCAGAAGCGACGAGACGACCCTGCCAAATGGCTCAGTTGTGGTATTGAGGAGGCGATTCATGGCCGCTGTCAGCCGTGCCGGCACATACCAGTTCTCTGCCCGGGACAGAACGGGGCCGCCGGACGTGAGGTGAACGCGCCGGTAGCGTACTGTTTCCTCTGTCCCGACAGCCAGCAGTTCCCGGATATCGTCGGGCGCCGCAACCGTTTCATTGCGTTTGACTGTCGCCTCAATCCGTACCGGGGCCGGATACAGTTGCCGTGTTTCGCACCACAGTTCCAGCGCACGGGTCGCGCTGGCGGCGGCAAGAAGGGTCTCGTCAAGGTCTTGCAGTATTCGGAAATTGAGAAGGGGATTGTCCGTCAACGGCTCATCCGGTTTCAACGATACGCCGGCCGACCGGGAGGCGGGATCTGGTTGTAAGAACCGGGAGTCCACCCCAGATATTTTTTACGGCTTCGATGATCACGACGCCACCGAGTGCCGGCAGGACAGAGCGGCCTGCTTTTTCGATCATCTCACCTGTTCTGCGGCCGGAGGGCCGGCGGAAAGGCGGCAGATAAAGTCCGGTTTCGCTATTTTCGACATGAAACATCGCTTCCTCCAGCCGAAGACGAATCTGCCGCTGAGAAAACGGCGTTCCCTGCCCGAACGGCGTTGTATCGCTGAGAGACCACAGCCCCCGCCGGTTAGGCACGACAAGCAGAAGTCTGCCGTCATCGCGCAGCACCCGCCATACGGCCCGCAGCAATTCCTGACAGGCGTGACTGGTTTCCAGCGCATGAATCATCAGAACCCGGTCAAAAGACAGATCATCAAATGGAAACTGTCTGCCGCTGACCACACATTCCCGGCGATAATATTCCTGTCCCGCCTCAAAAGACGTACCCGTATCGAGGCGCGCGGCTATTGTGAGCGCCGCCTGTTCGTCCCAGAAAGAAAGATAAGGTGCGGCAAAGCCGAGGCCTAACAGGCGCTGCCCGCGCATATCCTGCCAGCGACGGATAAGATGATGGCCAAGCAGGCGAACCGTGCGTTCTCCCGCCGGGCTTGCGTAAAATGCCGCCGCCGTACGAACTTCATCCTGCATGATACGTACACTATCAGAAAGCGATACCAGGAAGCGACAGCAGCACAGGTGGAGAAATCAGTCCGATGCCAGTCACAGTTTTGCCCGTTCCGGTCCTGTCTGACAATTATGTCTGGCTGCTGACGGATGAAGACACCGGAACGGTGGGTGTTGTCGATCCCGGTGATGCTCCGCCTGTCCGCACGGCGATCGAGGCGCATGGTGGCCGACTTGATCTGATTCTGCTGACGCATCACCATTCAGATCATACCGGCGGCGCAGAGGCGCTGCGCGAACGTTACGGTGCCCGGATTGTCGGAGCGGCAGCGGATGCGACGCGGCTCCCGCGGCTGGATCAGGCCGTGCGCGCCGGCGACAGAGTCGCATTTGGGCAAAGTTCAGCCCTGGTCCTTGAGACGCCCGGGCACACCATTGGCCATATTGCCTATTATTTCGACGATCCGCCGCTGCTGTTTTGTGGCGACACCCTTTTCAGCCTTGGCTGCGGACGCCTGTTCGAGGGTACAGCTGCGGAAATGTTCGAAAGCTTCAGAAAATTCGGTGCCCTGCCGGACCAGACACGCGTCTGCTGCGGACATGAATATACGGAATCCAACGCCCGCTTCGCCCTGCGCGTCGATCCTGACAATGCCGCGCTCGAAAAACGGGCGGCAGAGGTGTTTGCGCTGCGTGCCAGAGGTCAGCCGACAGTCCCGTCAACGCTGGGCAGTGAACGGGCCTGCAACCCGTTTCTGCGGGCACCGGATGTCGAAACACTCGCCCGTCTCCGGCGCGAAAAGGATCACGCCCGGTAGGCGTGCCACAGCAGGGAACTCAGTGCAGGCTGGAAGAACTGCGGCCCGGAAACAGGGACTGCACAGCATTCAGAGGCAGACTTCCGAGCGTCCAGGAATCATCGCGAATACGAAGCGGGAGTGTCAGTGTGGTATCGCTGTCCGGAAGGGATTCATCGTCAGTTGTCTGACCGTCGTCAGGCGCGTGAACAGGTTTGCCCTGTGCTGCATGACTGGCCGCGCCCGTGAGAATATGAGTAATCTGCGCGATGGCGGGGGAAACGACACCGGACCGGGCGAAACGGGTGGCGGTTCGGTCCAGACCTCGCAAAGTGAGGTCAAAATCGCCGACGTTCTGTCCGCCGCTTCTCACAAGCCGGCCGGCCAGAGCGGCTGACAGCGGGCCGAAACGCCCTTCCCCCATATGAACGACGACTGTTGTTTCGCCGCTGACAATGCCATTACCGACCGGCTGGCCTGATCGCCGGTCACGTGGTTGCCTGCCATCTGATCGCTGGTCAGCTGACACTGCCAGCCTGATATCGCTCAGCTGCTGACCGAGGCCTGCGACAGAAAGCGGTAGAATCACTTCCTGGAGGACAGTATCAGACGATATCTGCGACAGACCTGAGCCGGCTGATCCCCACGTAATGACGGAGCGCAGACCGCGAAGCCGCACCGTAAACGGTGCTGCCAGAATGCCGGAACGGACAGGTGAGACGTCGATTTCCGCAGTTTCGTCTGGGAAAGTAAGATTGACCACAACCCCTGCTCTGCCAGTTCCGGCTGCCCTGACAGACAGGTTTTCTCCACGTCCGTTCAGGCGCATGGCGAACAGAACCGGGGCATCAGGCTCGTCCCCGTCGACGAGAGCAACAGCCTGCGATGTACCAGCTGTGAGTGTCAGCTGACCGATTCTGAACCGGTTCATTCTGATCGTTACATGGTTGCATCCATACAGCACATGGTAATGTCCGGCGGGGCCTGAAAGCCGGACATTTTCAAGCTCGATCCGGGTTGAAAAAAGGGCCGGACGCGATGTGGCTCCGGTCCAGCTCAGCATCCATCCGGAGCTGGCGAGATTATCGCGTTGAGAGAGAAGTGACCGCATCGCCATCCGATTCCCTGTGATGACGAATGCCACGACAGACAGGCCTGAGATGCAGAACAGCGCGAAGATGAGTTTCGGCTTTTTTCCTGCCCGTTTTTTGCCTTCGTACATCGCCTCATCTTTTGCCGCCAGATTGATGGACTTATTGGAGAATTCTGTCTCCGAACTGGGGCAGCCTCAAAACACTTATATGATTTTATCCACAACAGGTGACGATATTCATCCACGACAAAGGCTGAAGTTATCCCCTGCCCGTTGCTGCCCTTCCCGGCTCTGGGTTGTTCCGCATGTGACTCGCGGAAAACGACCGTTTTCCGCCACAAGAGAAATAAAACTGATCCTGTATCGGGAATTGATCTTGACTCGGAAAAATTGCCAGTTCTCTTCAGAAATTAAGGGGAACCGGCAAAGGGAAACTCATGAGGCCGTTTTGTCCCACAGAGTTATCCACAAGGAGAATGATTTACTATCCCTCAATCTTCAGAAGCGGTTCGGCCTTACGCCACGAGGTCTCAATTGCCTGCAGCATTGTGCTGCGGTTTCCGCCCGTGACAGGATCACAGACGACGATCGAGATCACACCGGGACGCTTGAGAAAGCCCTTATTAGGCCAGCACCATCCTGAATCAGTGATGACAGGGTAGACGGGCAGGCCCGTGTGACGTGCCATTGCGACGATCCCCGGTTTGAGCGGCGCAGTTTCACATGGCGCGAGGCGACTGCCCTCCGGAAAAATAATCATCTGCCGCCCTTCATCTGCTGCTCTGCCCGTTTCGCGCAGCAACGTCCGCATGGCTTTACTTCCGGCCGTTCGCTCGATCGCGATCATTCCGGTCAGCTTCAGCATCGGCCCCATGAATGGGACACGCAGAAGTTCATGCTTCATGACGTAGGCCGGTCGCGGGACGAGGGTCATCCAGACAAGGGTGTCAAAGGCTGACTGATGCTGCGATGCGATGATAAAGGGGCGATCCATCGGGAGTTTTTCAAGCCCGACGACCCTCGTTCTGATTCCACAGAGTCCGCGCATCCCGGTCAGAAGCACTGCGCTCCAGAAGCGCGCATATTGCAGCGCATATCCCCGGGCAAATGCCCGTAATGGCAGAGAGACCAGACCCAGAAGAATAGTCGCAACAACAAGATACGCTCTGAACAGGGCGGAGCGGAACACAATCATGAAACGGTTTCCGGAATGTGGTGGCTGAGACAGACTTCCTCTGTCCCGGCCCGATACCTGGAAGCGCCGGATGCAGACCAGAAAACCCGCTATGGCGCAACCCTGTGACCTGTCAGGCTATATATGACACTTGATTATCATGCGCCGACCAGCCAGGAACGGAACCATGTCGCTTCTCAGCTCTCTTAAACTCGTTCTTGCCCGTCCTCACCCCGAGGCCCGTCCGTTTCTGGGAGCGTCCGGCGCCGCGACTGTCGTCGCGCGCTGGCTGGGCTGGCGTCTCAACTGCCCTGTATTGCGGCGGATCGGAACGGCAAGCGGCCTGTTCTTTGGTTTTTGCCTGTATTTCTTCCGTGACCCGAACCGGGTGCCTCCGGCCCGGGAGGGACTGGTTCTTGCGCCGGCTGACGGTCGTGTCGTGTCGATCGAGAAGATTGCTCCTCCCGTCGAACTGGGGATGGGCGATACGCCTGTCTGGCGTGTGGCTACCTTTCTCTCCGTTCTGGATGTGCATGTGAACCGGCTTCCGGTCGCAGGCACGATTACCCGCGTGGCCTACCATCCCGGTAAATTTCTCAATGCGAGCCTCGATAAGGCCTCAACTGAGAATGAACGGAATGCTGTCAGCGTGACGTTGCCGGACGGGCGGATGGTTGCAGTCGTCCAGATTGCCGGCCTGATTGCCCGCCGGATTGTGTGCACAGTCAAACCAGGGGATCGGCTCGAAGCCGGAGAGCGGTTTGGCCTGATCCGCTTCGGATCCCGCACTGACGTTTATCTGCCGCCAGGCGTTTCGCCTCTGGTTGAAGTCGGCCAGACGATGATTGGTGGAGAAACCGTTGTGGCACAGCTTGAACCGTAATCCACGGCAATGGGTGACAGACGGGATTCGCTTTTTAGTGCCGATTTTATCTGGCTGCTCCGAAGACTGTCTTCACCGGCCGGTCCGACACCAGCAATATGTCTGAAATAACACCCCGGCTCCGCAGAAGACGGCGGTTGAAAGCCCGTCGCACTCCGCGTCCGCGCGTCCGTGGCCCGTCCTTTAACCGGCTAATTCCTAATCTGCTGACCATGCTCGGGCTGTGCAGTGGTCTGATGGGTATGCGGTTCTCGCTTGATGGACGGTTTCAGAGTGCTGCCATTGCCCTGCTTATCTCAGCCGTTATCGACGGGCTTGACGGGCGCATTGCACGCCTGCTGCGCGGCTCGACCCGCTTCGGCGCGGAATTCGACAGTCTCTCGGATTTCCTGTGTTTTGGAGTCGCTCCGTCTTTCGTGCTTTATCTCTGGGCCCTGAGAGATGCCGGGCGTTACGCTTTTCTTCCTTGCATTCTCTTCACTGTCTGCATGGCGCTCAGACTGGCCCGCTTTAACGCCAGTCTCGACGGAGAAGAGGAAAAACCGAAATACGCCAGTAATTTTTTCACAGGCGTTCCGGCGCCGGCCGGTGCCGGGCTGGCTTTATTTCCGCTTTTTCTGGGCCTGGAGGCGGAGAAACTTGGTTATCACGCTCTGTATGACGTGACGCGCCTTCCCTGGCTCCCCTGGCTCACGCTCACCAGCACAGCGTTCCTTCTGGTGTCGACGCTCCCGGTGTGGTCGTTCAAGAACTTTAAGGTACCGGCAAAATTCGTGCTTCCGGTCATGCTTGGCTCCGGTGCCTACGTCGTTGCGCTCGTTGCTGATCCATGGGGGGTTCTGGCTGGCATGGGCGTCATTTATGTCGCCCTTCTGCCGCTGAGCCGGATGAGTTTTCTGCGTCTCAGACGGGCTGCGGAGGCATTGCAGGAAGAAGAGGACACTACGGAGGCCTGATCGGACCACCGGCATGCCCTTGGGGAACGGTCATCCGGCCTTTACCGAAGGCTGGTCACATCAGTTTCAGATCAGGCTCTCAGCCTGTCTGAGATCCGGCTTCTGAATTGCCGGGCGACATTATTGTCGTTGAGATCAGGGCCACAATTCCGTCAAGGATATCGCGCGGCGATGGCGGACACCCCGGTATGGCGCAATCGACAGATGCCTGCCCGTCGAGTCCGCCAAGCATGGAATAATTTGCTGAAAATGGCCCGCCATCAATTGCGCACGCCCCTACCGCAAGGAGTCCTTTCGGGAGCGGCATAGTGTCCCATGCAGCCCTGACGACCGGCGCCATCATTCGTGAGCATGCTCCGGTTATGAGCAGCATGTCTGCTGTGCGCGGTGTGTTAACGAAGCCCAGACCTGCTTCCGCCAGACCGAACCCGCCGTTGATAAGCGCCTCGACCTCGAAGCCGCAGGCTTCGCACCCGCCGCTGTCGACATGAAACAGCATCAGTGGTGAGCGGGAAACGACAGGCGGCAAGGCCGGCCCGGAAGGAGCCAGCAGAGACGCGAAAAGTGCGCGCATCAGAACGGTCGACACGGTATCCGATCTCCCTCCGATGAGGGCACCCGGCCGGCACCCTGACATCTGTTCTTATTACAGGTCTGCCGCGGCAATCGAAACGCCGAAAGAGTACCGGACAGGATCAAAATTATCGGGAGACGTGCCAGGAAGAACGAGTTCGGTCGCCATCAGCAGCACTGGAGCCGGGTCAGAGATAAAGCAATGCTCTATCCGACCGTTTTCCAGCGTTACAAAATACCAGACAGGGCCGTGTGGTCCTTCGATGGCAGCATATCCGTCACAGCGTTCTGAGGGCATCGAAACGGACACACACAGGCTTTCCGCTTCGTCTTCCGGGTCAGATGAAATCCGGTCAGCCAGATTTTCCAGTATTCTGATGCTTTCCGTGATCTCTTCGAACAGGATCTCGCTGCGCGTCAGGATATCACCGCCGATGGAGACGGCGGGACGGAACGGGATTTCGCCGTACGCATTCAGATGCAGGCGCAGATCACCGCCATATCCACAGGCCCGGCCTGCGCTCCCCTGGAGACCAAGCATCTTCGACTGTTCTTCGGTGAGTCGTCCCACATTTTGCAGACGACGCTTCATTCCGGGCACGACCTGCCACAGGGCGCGCAATTCTGAGACAGCAAATCTGCATGCGGAAACTACGTCCACGCAGAGCCCGGAAAGTTCGGAGACTATTCCGGCAAGGGATAACATGTCCTGACGGCCCAGAGGAATCAGGCCGCCGGGACATATAAAATCCATGAGCAGTCGCCTGCCTGTTGCCTTGCCGCATAAACACAGGATCTGTTCCCGCAGGCGATAAAGTCCTGTTGCAACAGAAGCTGCTTCCACTGACCTGGCGGTGCGTGCAAGCGTCAGAAGATGGGTCGCGATGCGCTCAGTCTCGGTAAGAACAACCCGGGATCTGCTGGCGGCCGTGGTACATACAATGCCAGTTGCATTCTCGACTGCGGCGCTGAACGCCCACTGATGGGCCACAGCCGAACCGGCTCCGACACGTCCGGCCAGTTCCGTTACACGGGGAATTGTCGCTCCCCGCATACGGGCAATAATGCCGCGATGCGCATAACCCGCACGTGTCTCAACAGTGCGGATCAGGCCATTCGCGATGCCAAGCCGGAAGTGAACCGGCCCGTCAGCGCTTCCTGTCGCTGGTCCCCGCCCGAATATCATTCCATGCGCGGCAACCTGCGGGTCCGGTCGGGCAAACTCAGGCAGATCGGAACCGAAGGGTGCGGGGCCAGGTCTTTTCGCGAGCGGCGCAGTACAGCTCCAGGTTCCGTGATCGACGAGAGGACGCAGATCGGAGCCTTCCATTGCCTCCACTCCCCAGAGATCCCGTATCATCCGCTCAAAAGGAGCAGCTGCGATACGAACACGTGACAGACCGGGAAAACGGGGACCATCGAGACGATAAGAGACCATCAGTGGCCGGGGGCCGGTTTCGGCGATACTGCCGTCATTGACGGCAGCACAGATCTCATCGCCGTCACACCACAGGCCTATAAAAACAGCAGGGTCATTGCCGAGATGCCGGACAAACTCCTGCCATTTCAGTTCGTCAAGGCGGAAACGCCAGTGACATGCTGCCGGCTCACCGCTCCGGATAATCTCCCTGGCAGTTTTCTCCATGGTGTCAGGCAGAGCTGCCATATTACCGAATACAACCGGGAGGGAGTTCAACCCTGCGGCTCCTTAACTACCGGCGTCGAATCGCCACGTAATGCAGTCAGCCTCCTGAAGGCGGAAATCAGATCCTCTGGTGACGAGAGCAGATCTCGTCCGCCCCGGCGAACAGCCGGCAGCAGAATGGCCACAAGAACAAGAGTCAGAACCACTGAAAGAGTGGCTATATCGTGTAATACAAACAGAACGGTCATGAAGGACATCAGGCCCAGCGCCCAGCCGGCGCACCTCCCTGCCAGAACGGACATCCGCCCCGGTTCCGGGCGAATGAACCACGGCACCGTGAGCATCGGAGCGCTGAGCGCCAGACAGGTCACCGCAGGCTGCGCCCTTCCCGCTGCAATTGCTCCCAGAGCCAGACAAACCTGCGAAACATTAAGTCCCTGACGAAGACGAACCGCTGAGCCTGACAGGACAGACTGCATTCGCAGGGATGTAATGAAGAGCGTTACGAAACCGAAGCCAATGAGCGCCACGGAGAGTGTCGCGCCACTTCCGGCAGATGACGGAGCTGAATTCAGAACGCTGGCGAGAAGCAGCGCGCCCGCGGCGAGACGAAACGTTTCCCCTGCGTCGCGCATGTCTGGCAGATCGCTTTTGCCGACTGGGGGAGGAAAGGCTGTTGCGGGGAACAGCCCGGCCAGAACCGCATAACCTGTGCCCGCGAGCATCCCGCTGGCGGAAGTGCCGGGAGCCAGAAGTCCGGACAGAACGAGAAGCGCACCTGAGCCTTTCAGGCGCAGAACACTCCATCCACCTGCCGCCCTTCCCCTTACTGCGTCAACAAGCGCCGTACGCAGAACGGACGCCAGAAGAAGAACGGCAATTTTTGCGAGTGGGTCGGCCAGAAAAATTGCAACTGTGACAAGTCCGGTGGTCCAGAATGGTCTGGCACATTCCGCAGGAGAGAGCGGATCATTCTTGCTGTCTGTCAGCGCAATACATTCGGTCAGCAGGCCCGCATTAAGAATCACGCTTCCCGAAACCGCCAGCAATGTCTCATCCAGCCAGAGATGCACCGCGTCGGGGGCGGTCCCGGCCATACTGAGCACGACAAGAAGATCCAGAACACTGAGAAAAAGCCCGGTGATCGCAAAGGGTATTCGAAGAGTGCTGTGCTCATGCCTTTCATCAACCGGTCCACGAACACCGGTAAGCCTCAGAGCCGTGCCTGCCAGAAACGGCCAGGATAAGGCGAGAAAAAGCAGAATCTCAGCAAGAGACGTCATCAGAAATCACTGTCAGAACGCAGCAACGAGAGACGTTGTGCCAGCCATAAACAGGTAGTCACAAGCAGGAGAATACTGCCGCCCACGATCCACACAGCCCGTGTCTGCGGAGCATTGGCCGCTGCAAGGAGAATTCCGTTACAGGCGGTGAGAAGGCCGGCAAACTGATATTTAATTCCGGTGCGCAGAGCCAGTGCCGCCAGACCCGTAAAGGTGATCATAAGCGATGTTGTTATTGCTGACGGATTTACCGGCATAACAGAAGAGCTCCGCATGGCTTCCTCCGCAGGCAGGCTCGCACAGACCGTAAAACCGAGAAACAGAGCAAGGGACAGCGCCGCGAGTGTTCCGGGAGTCCTCGATTCCTCTGTATAATCATTGAGCTTCCAGGTTGGGATAACCGAAATTGCGAGTGCGACCGCCGCCACGAACAGCATTCGGGCTGCGTTTAAGTCCTGGTTCAGATGATGGAGTGTTACAACAGATACTGCGGTCAGCAGTCCCAGAATGGGAAGAACAGTCAGTCCGCCAGCCACGCTCAGAAGAGCGGCCAGAGGTGCGAGGGCGAGAGCGAGAGTCACGGAGCATCGCTCCCTGTATTGTAAGTCTGTTGCCTGCGTTCAGCCCATTCGGCAGTTGCGGAGAGATGTGAACTGAACAGGACCTGAATGGCAAAAAGCGACAGAAGCAGCGCCGCGACAGCCTTCAGACGGGTTCTGCCAGCAGGACCTGCCACGATCAGAGAACCGGATGCGAGAACGATGCAGAGAACAGTGCAACGGAGCATCCAGAAGAAAAAACCGGTGAAGATCGCACCCAGGTTTCTGGCTGCTGAAGCATGACCGGAAATCAGCGCGAGGGTATCCGGCCAGAGAAAATCCCCCGCCAGAGTCAGCCACACAAGAAAAATACAGTCACATGCCAGCATCAGCATCGCCCGGTCCGGGCCACAGACATCCGGAACAGGTTCGCTGGATTCCGGGGCAGCAGCGGCAAGCAGCGCGCCGGCGGCAAGAACGAATGGCGCATTACCTCCGAAATCGCTGCCATTTCTCATACCACTGAGAACGATATCCAGATTTGTCGTCGCGCTTACACAGAAAAACAGCGTCGCCATAAGAAACAGAGAAGGAATAATAACCGCTGCCGAGACTGATTGCTGAAAACCTCTGGTGGCTGTTTCAGCAAGGCTGTTGAGCGCCGGCAGACGAGAGGTGAACTGAGCGGCCAGCAGGAGAAGCGTAATAACGAAAAAGTCGGACCAGTGCGCCGTTATAAGGTCGGACCCGGCTGTCGGAACGAGCACTGAAGCAGTCAGGACGGTCGCGAGACTGGCCGGAGCGGCAATGCTGGCAATAACCCCGGCCCGACGGGTCAGCAGATCAGTATCAGACCGCGATGGCCATGCGGTCCTGCAGCAGATCACGATGAGATACCAGCGCCGGAGCAACGGTGGTGTGGCAACTCCCGTCAGACGCGCAGACATAAAAGTACGAAACCCCGATATCAGCGGGGCAACAAGCACTACTGCGCCAAACTGAACAACGGAAAGCGTGAGAGCGCAAAAAAAAGAAGAACTGCTCATGGGACGATTGTCACGATCCAGAGCCCAAACGCTGCAACCATCAGTATGGCCGCCAGACCATATGCCTCGACAATATGAAGGCCAGCTGCAGCCCGTTTTACTCTCCATAGTGTCAGAATCAGGATTTTAAAGAAACGACGACGCACATAGTCGCGGGTTGCAGGCGAAATGAATACTAACTGTCGCAGTATAGCGGCCGCCATGTCGTTTCCTGGCCAGAGCAGAGGCTCCCCGAACGGAAGCCATGAGGGCTGTATCTTCATGCCGTCTGCCCATAATGTTTCTTCCGTCGGCGCTATGTCCGGGAATATTGTGCGAGGGGCAAAACGGGAAACGGAGGCCGCCTTTCGGCGCAGAAAACTCAGGACTGCCATAATAACAGCAAACATTATGATCACGACGCCCGGAGTCCAGGATGACAGACCATCCGGACCCGTCAGTGTTATCACGGATGGAATTGCCCTTGTTTCCGCGCCTTCTCCTGAAAGTGCCCCTGAAAAACCGGGGGCGAAACGAGTAATCAGACCCGGGATACAGGACATTATGGCCGAAACGGCCAGACAGACGATAACCGGATATTGTGTCGGGAGTTCTATATCCACAGATCCGGCCATTCGGGGTGAGCGCGGCGCACCGCACATGACCAGCATCAGGAGCCGGAGGAGTGCAAGGCAAAACAGCGCAACAATTCCTCCGAGACCGAACAGCAGAAAAATGAATGGCAATGCGGAAGCATACCGGTCTGGCAGCAATCCAAGCGTGGTTTCAGCCAGCAGCCAGAGCATGCTGAATCCGGCTCCTGGAGGTAAAAGTGCGAACACGCACGCGCCAGCGGCGAACAGCCCGGCGAGCCAGGGCGCAAAAAGAATAAGCCCGCCAAGCCTGGCGATCCGGTCTGATCCACCGCCTGCGGCAATCAGGTCTCCGATGCGGAGAAACGCGGTCGCTGCAGGCCAGATACAGATGAGATCAAGCATCAGTGCACTCGCTGCCGCATGCGCGGACAGTGACGAGTCCTCAGCGCTGGCGAAAGCAAAAAGCCCGATGGCAACAACGGCCATTCCATATGGAACAGCAAAGATATTTATAAATGCTGCACTGATTCGACTTGTGGAAAGTGCGATGGCGCGTACGATACTGATCGTCACGCCGACAGTGATCAGTGTAAAAACCATTTGCGGCGTCAGAATACTGTCTGACTGAAAAACAGTTCGGACGAGGACAAGAAGATTGCAGCCCATCTCGATGGAAGGCGCGAGAGCCAGCGCACCTCGGCCCCGGTTGCCTGTGTAACCGGCAGCCAGAGCCGCGACACACGCTGTCCACCCGTCTCCCGGTGTACATGCCGCGACAAAAAGCAGTGTACGCAGGCAGCCGCCGGAAAGGCGCCGTCTCGAAGGAAAGAGAAGAATCTGTGAAACAGCCCCTGCTGCTGCCATCAACGACAGATTTGTGGACAGGGCAGCGATGCATGCTGCCGCGCACGAAAAAGACGCACGCCGGCTGGCGCGATCCCGGAGGTCGATCAGAAGACCGGTCATCGCGAATGGAAACAGAAAAAGGGAGCTGACGCTTTCCGTTCCGATCCCGGGAATAAGGTTGCGACCTGGCGCGGTCTTCCACGCCAGAGCAGTGAGCGCCGTCATTGCAATGAAAAGCCAGAATGTCCGGCTGGCGATATTGAGGGAACTGACAGGAATTTTCGGCAACAACGCAGGGGCAATCGATATCCCGCACACAGCAGCAACGGACAGCAGGATAATGATTGTCAGAATGGTCGGAGGTCCATTACGCAGGCAGCGGAAAAATCAGTGTTACTACTTCTAAAGCGTCGCCTCTGAAACCGGCAACAGCCAGACGCGGTGCAATCAGGCCTGTGCTCTATTCGAACAGACCGGCCAGAGAAGACGCCAGATGAACGGTCAGAACAGGGATGGCCTGATCGGCCGTCAGACCGGTCCGATCCGCATAAGCTACCTCCCGGAGATTATATTTTTTAAATGCTGAGGGTTCCTCAATCTCCTGATAGCGTAAGTTCGTACTCATTCCATCGCCCGCGTTGCGGGCGGGACTTTCCTGACTTATCCGTGTGACCTGCCGGACAGCGAGACCATTTGCAGGCCGCTCGGCCAGACGAATATCGGTTGTCACCGCATATGTAACATCACCTGCAATCTGGCTCAGCAGACCAGGTGTGCCGCTGGTTCCCAGATCCGGAACAAGGCCAGACGGGATATTTCCTGCGTAGACAGACGTCATACCTCCCGGTGCGGATCCCCTCAGAAGAGGCTGATTCCAGCCGGGCACCAGCAAAGACGCGGTCTGGCTTTGGCCGACGCGGCCTGCATGGAGGACGTTGATCTGCAGTTCAAACCGGGCGATGTCCGGATCATCGACAAGTGTGTAGCCACGTGCCCTGAGGGCCTGCGTCAGCGGCGTCCGGACATCAATAGATGGAAAATCCGATGTGTTACGCACCCCGACATAAATCGTACGCTGGTCGGGTGCCACCGGGTCGAGAAAGACTGTTTCCGACATTTTTGTGTGCACCGTCAGGTGACTATGTGCGGTAACCACTTCGATATCCGCACAGGCGGAGAGAGTCAGGGCCACCAGAAGTATTCCGAGCCCCGTCATCAGGTTCTCTGGCGTGCGCCTGATTCCGGCCAGTCTGTTTCGAAGAACTTTCATGCCGGATAAACTGGCAGGATCTACTTAATATTATACTTCCAGCAGTGCACTGGTCTCGTCTGTTAAGCTTTGCGCAGGGCCCATGGAGGCGCAGCTTTTCCGGCAGCTCCCCGCCTGCCGAGCCAGGGCTTCAGGTCATCAAAGGCCCGGAGCCGAACAGCGCCGGGCCAGAGCAGCCCTTCTGCCGCACTGAAAACAACAGCCTGCTTAAGGCCGTGCCGTGCATCCGGATATTTCTGCAACGCCACACCGAGCCCTCGCGACATAGTCGGCATCTGGTCTGCCGGAAAAACAAGCAGGCGTTTATCGCCACCCAGCACAGCGATATGATCGCCTTTTGCCGGAACGCAGAGACGTGCGCTTTCATCGCCTTTCAGGTTAAGAATCTGGCGGCCGCTACGCTTCTCGGCGGAGAAATCGGCGTCCGCGACAAACATGCCCCGTCCGGCGCTGGAGGCGACAAGCCACTTTTTCTCTGCGCCCAGCACGAAGACCGCAAGAATGTCCTCATCGTTCGAGAGATCCATGAGCAGGCGAAGCGGCTGTCCATCGCCACGCCCGCGAGGCAGATCGGCGACGCTGACCGTGAAAGCACGCCCGTCGGTCGCAAAAAAGCCAAGCCTGTCCGTACTCTGACATGGAAGGGTCAGCCGCAGTTCATCGCCTTCCTTGAATTTCTGCGCAGATGCGTCAATTCCGTGCCCACGTACGGCACGGACCCAGCCCTTCTGGGAAAGAATCATTGTCAGCGGTTCGCGCTCCACAAGCGTCGCTACCGAAATATCGATTTTCGGTGGAGGCGTTCCCAGAGTGCTGCGACGATGCCCCAAGGGACCGGAACCGAAGGTCCTGCCGATGGCTTTTACCTCGCCTGCTATTCGCGACCAGCGCAGCTTCTCGTCGCTCAGGAGCGTACGAAGATCATCCCGCTCCGTGCTCAGGGCGCCGTGTTCCTTGCGAATCTCGACCTCTTCAAGTTTCCGCAGACTACGCAGACGCATGTTCAGCACAGCTTCCGCCTGCACGTCGGTCAGGCGGAATGTCGTCATCAGACTGGCTTTGGCGTCATCCTCCTCCCGGATAATGCGAATGACCTCATCAAGGTTGAGGTAAACCGCGAGAAAACCTTCCAGAATCTCCAGACGGCGTTCGACGGCCGCCAGCCTGTGCGCGCTGCGCCGTTCCAGCACTTCGTGACGGTGATCAAGCCAGGCCTGAAGCACCTGTCTGAGATTGAGCACGCCCGGCGCACGATCAGCGCCAATGACGTTCATATTGAGCGAAAAACGGCTCTCAAGCTGTGTCGCGCGAAACAGTGTCTCCATGAGCACTTCCGGTTCCACACCACGTGACTTCGGCTCCAGCACAAGACGAATATCGGTCGTGCTTTCGTCCCGTATATCCGCCAGGAGAGGAAGCTTCTTCTGCATCAGCAGATCAGCGACCTGTTCTATCAGCCGTGACTTCTGAACCTGATAGGGAATTTCGGTAACAACAACATTCCAGGTACCGAAGCGTCCCTGCTCGACTTCCCAGCGCGCGCGGATGCGAAAACCCCCGCGACCGGTTTCGTAGGCTTTCAGAATGGCGTCCGGCTCTTCGACAATGATCCCTCCGGTGGGGAAATCCGGTCCGGGCATATGCTCCAGAAGTTCGCCAATAGTCGCATCGGGTTTGCGGATCAGCAGACCGGCGGCCGCGCAGATCTCACCGGCATTATGCGGCGGAATGCTCGTCGCCATACCAACGGCGATTCCGGCGGCACCGTTGGCCAGCAGGTTCGGAAAGGCCGCCGGCAGAACAACCGGCTCAGAATCCTCGCCGTCATATGTCGCGCGGAAGTCGACAGCATCATCGGAAATCCCTTCGAGCAGGGCCTGCGCGACACGGGTCAGGCGGGCTTCAGTATACCGCATGGCCGCCGCATTATCGCCGTCGACGGAACCGAAATTTCCCTGCCCTTCGACGAGCGGGAAGCGAACGGCGAAGTCCTGCGCGAGTCTGACCAGCGCTTCATAGACCGAAGCATCGCCGTGCGGATGGTACTTACCGATTACGTCGCCGACGACACGTGCACACTTTTTAAACCCTGACGTGGGATCAAGACGCAGCTGGTGCATCGCATAGACAAGACGCCTGTGCACCGGCTTCAGCCCGTCCCGCACGTCCGGCAGCGAGCGGGACATGATTGTGGACAGTGCATAAGCCAGATACCGCTCGCTCAGTGCGTCAGCGAGCCGTGTATCCTCGATATGGCCTTCGAACGTGTCACTCATGTCCTGTCCTCCGTGTCGCGCACACTTAACGGAGAGACACGCTTTGGCCAATGTCCTGCCCGGCTTTTCGCACCTCAGACCGGAACGTATCGCGCTGTATGTTTCCGCCGTCGCCATTCTCGCGGCGTGCTCTCCCGCAGCCCCGTACCTTCGTGCCGGTGACGAACTCGCTCATAGCGGCTTCACCGCCCATCCGGCTGACACGACGGCACGCTACGAGATGCTTAATATTCTTCCCGCCGGAATGCTGACCTATCGCCCGACAACAACCGGACCCGTTTATCTTTACGCCGATCGAATCGGCTGCGGCTGTGTCTATATGGGCAGCATGTCGGCATTTAATGACTATGCCCGCACCCACCCTGTCCCGCCGCATGGCGACATGACCGCCGAGATCAACGAACATCCCGGGTGGGACTGGAGTGTCTGGTCAGAAAGCGCCGATCCGGGCCCTAACCAGCCGAAACACGTTATCGGCGCGGAATGGTGACGGCGGCGCAGAGAAATGGGCGTGTAAATCCGGGCCTGTTATTCTATGACGGCCTGACAGGGTGCATGATACTGACTCCCCTTCCCTCTTCGGACGTCCGTTTTTGACTATGACGACAGATATCGACACGAGTGTTTCGGCCACCCACGCCCTCGCTGACCACCTGATGGATGTCCGGGAACGTCGTGCAGAACCTGTGGCCTCTCTTGTGCCGATGTTAATCCCTTCCGATGAACAGAAGGCGTATGCTGTTCAGGACGAAATCGTCCGGAGGCTCGGGCCTGTCGTCGGATGGAAAGTCGGTGCGCGCAGTCCGGACGCAGAGCCTTCTGCTGCTCCGCTGCACAGGGAGACAGTTTTCCGGAATGGAGCCATTATTCCGGCCGGATTATGTCGCCATCGCGGTGTTGAAGCTGAAATAGCCTGGTGTTTTGCCCGGACGCCTGAACTGAAACCGGAAAATCTCATGCGGGAGTCCGTGCTGGATGCAATCGGGAGCGTCCATCCCGTCATAGAACTTGTTGACACGCGATTTCGGGAAACAGGCTCTCAGCACCCGCTTGCGCATCTGGCCGACCAGCAGAATCATGGCGCACTGATCATCGGGCCGGCACTGAAAGACTGGCGGAATTATGATCCGGTTTCGGAAACCATTACAGTTCGTATCGATCACCGGAAATCTGTGACACGTCCTGGCATCAACGCGGCAGGCGACCCGTTACGTCTTCTCGTATGGCTGGCGTATCATGCAGCGCAGCGCGGACTTCCACTGGAGGCCGGAACGATCGTCACGACCGGATCCCTGACCGGAACGCTTTTCGTCCCGCATCGCACTCATGTCAGCGCTGAATTCAGCATGTCAGGCCGGGTGTCCGCTTTCCTCACCTGACAGATCCGGTTTCTGCCTGTGGGGAGACAGGAGGGACTGCACTATGTCTGCGAGTCTTATGCGGGCTGCAGGCAGCGGTCGATGCAAGGGACCAAAAACGTCTCGTGTCAGGAAATGTCCTGTCAGTCGTAATCCCGCGCTCCAGTCGGCAGGGATACCAGTGTCTTCGGGATTCAGGAAAAGACCAGGAAGCGGCAGAAGCCTGGAGGCCCAGATCCCGGCACCCTGCCGTGATACGGCGCGGCCGGTACGGGGCGACAAATAGACAAGATCGGCGCGTTCCCCTGTGACCGCACATTCAGTCAGATTGAGTGCAAAACCCAGATCCTGAAGCAAAATTCTCTCCCAGCGCAGAAGAGTGGCCATTTCAAATGCGGTGGCCTGTTCACCACTCTCAGCGCCGAATAACGACGCAACCCGCCCGGTGTCATCAAACAAGCCTGAATACCGCTCACCTTCGGGCAGTGCGCTGTCTGTTACAGCACAGATAGATGACAGGCAGGCCAGGCTGAGCCGCGATCCGAGGCAACGGGCCGCATTAGCCTGAATGATTTCACCCGATACCGAACCGAGCTGTTCTGGGAGTCGTGCGCGCCATCGGGCCTGGACCAGATTTCCAGGCTGCCATGTGGCTGCATTCCGGCGTCCCATTCCTCCCCTTACCAGACCATGAACAACGCCATGATCGGAAGTAAACAGGTGAACGAGAGCATTTGCCTCGCCGAACAGCGAGGCTGATAAAACAAGGGCGGGTGCTTCCCAGTTCAGGGATGCCCCGCCCGCTGTCATTTCGTTACAGATCCGCTCAGCCGCCGGCGGCTTTCGCGACCTCTGCAGCGAAATCGTTCTCTTCTTTCTCAATGCCTTCGCCGAGCTGGAAACGGTCAAAACCGACCAGTTTCACACCGGCCTTATCAAGCACGGCTTTCACGCGGCTCTCGCCGTCATGCACCCAGACCTGCTCAAGCAGAACCACTTCCTCATAGAACTTGCGGATGCGGCCTTCGATCATCTTTTCGATGATGGCATCAGGCTTTCCTGATGCGCGCGCCTGCTCTTTCAGCACTTCGCGCTCGCGCTCAACGGCGGCCGGATCGATGCTGCTGACATCGAGAGCTGCCGGACGTGTTGCCGCGATATGCATGCCGACCTGACGTCCGAGAGCGTTGATGGCGTCACTCTCCGATGGCGCCTCGATTGCTGCCAGAACGCCGATCTTACCGAGACCAGGCTTCAGCGCGCCATGAATATAGGTCGCGACCACGCCGGACGGCACTTCAAGAACGCGTACGCGACGGATCGACATATTCTCGCCAATGGTCGCGATAAGATGCGTCAGTTCGTCAGCAATCGTACGACCGCTCGCAAGAACGGCGGCTTTCAGCTTTTCAAGATCGTCACCAGCCTTGAGGGCAGCTTTGGCGACCTCCTCAACGAAGCCCTGAAAGGCTTCGTTACGGGCAACGAAATCGGTTTCGGCATTGACTTCGACCATGGCGGCGCGAAGTCCTTCGGACACCACGCCGACAAGACCTTCAGCCGTCACACGACCGGACTTTTTCGCTGCGGCAGCGAGCCCTTTTGTGCGCAGCCAGTCAACAGCCGCCTCAATATCACCGGACGCCTCGTTCAGCGCCTTTTTGCAGTCCATCATGCCTGCGCCGGTCTTCTCGCGAAGCTCCTTGACGAGGGCTGCGGTAATTTCCGCCATATTTCTATCTCCAGAATAGCAGCAAGCACGTCACCGCACGGGGACGTGCCTGCATTCATGTCCGAAAGCCTTACAAACCCGCCCTGTTATGGCAGGGTTCGCTTGTCAGCCTGCAGCAACCGGCGCCGGAGCAGCTTCAGCGGCTGCAACTTCACCCGTTTCGAGAGCCGGATCGACCGGCAGTTCCTCGGACGCACCGAAATCCTGCCCGGAAGCACCCAGTTCAGCCGAGATTCCGTCCAGAACCGCGCCGGAAACGAGGTTGCAATACAGCTCGATAGCCCTGATTGCATCGTCGTTTCCGGGGATCGGGTAGGTCACGCCCTCAGGGTTCGAGTTGCTGTCGAGAATTGCCACGACAGGAATACCAAGCTTGTTGGCTTCCTCAACCGCGAGCTTTTCCTTCGTTGTATCGATGACGAACAGGATGTCCGGCAGACCACCCATCTCCTTGATACCACCGAGGGAGCGCTCAAGCTTCTCCTTATCACGGGTAATATCGAGGATTTCTTTCTTTGTGAGACCATGCGTATCGCCGGCCAGCATGTCTTCGATCTGACGCAGACGCTTGATGGAACCCGTAATGGTTTTCCAATTGGTCAGCATTCCGCCCAGCCAGCGGTGGTTGACGTAATACTGACCGCAACGCTGCGCAGCTTCAGCCACCATATCGGACGCCGCACGCTTCGTTCCGACGAACAGAACACGACCGCCACCTGCGACAGTGTCACGGATCACTTTCAGGGCGCGATCCAGCAGAACGACCGTCTGCTGCAGATCGATGATATGAACCTGATTGCGCACGCCGAACAGATACGGCGCCATGCGCGGGTTCCAGCGGCGGGTGTGATGGCCAAAATGGACGCCAGCTTCGAGCAGCTGACGCAGAGTGAAATCAGGCATCGCCATGATGCAGAATCCTTGCGTTCCGGTTGTCCCTCCGCAACGCACAAAGCCCGGTCAGACCGGACACCAGGACGCGCGCTGCGTGTGAAGTCCCATGTCACATGACATGAGCGGTGCGCCATATGGCGGTTTTCCGCCCGAAATGCAAGTCCGCTCTGCCTTTGAGGGACACGCGCTTACCTGGCAGCGGGAATGCCGGAACGAATGAGCAGATCGCGCAGATTACGTACGACAGGGAACACTTCGACATTGTGGTCGCCGCCCAGATCCCTCCAGGCTGCCTGCTCAAGCTCCACAATCTCCTTATCCTCAAGGAAAATACGGTTGGTGAAGATTCCGAGCACCGGCCAGGCCAGATCGAGAAGGAACTTCCATTTCGGGCGCTTCACTGAAAGCAGCCCGAAGGTCTGAGTCTCGTCCTCGTCTTTCCCCTGCGGCACGTAAGCGGCCCACAGATCCATAATCAGATCACCGTCCTTATCGTGAATCTGGAGCGTCTGATACGGATAGGTTGTGCGGACCGTCACGATCTCATCGACCGGCTGATCCTTCACATCGATTTTGTCGTTGTGCTTTCCGAAAAGCAGTCGTTCTGCCAAGGGCTGTTCACCACCCTTCCGGGCAAAGCTGTAACGGGCCTCGACAAAATTCTCACCTTTGTCCTGTCCCATAAAACGGGACGTAATCTGGCCCATCTGTTTGCGATGGAGAAACTGATGATTCATATCCATCAGGTTCTCATGCATGAACGAATAATGACAGTTCACCCGCGGATCGAAGCGGCGTGTTTTGAATTCGGGGTTGTTCACCTGAGACGGCAACGGCACCGGAATATGGTCCGCAAGCGCCGGATTGCCCGGGAATATGAACACCAGACCACCGCTCTCCCGACAGGGATAGGTTTTTACTCCGCGTCCGACACCGGGCTTATTGAGATATGGAACGGTGACGCAGTCACCTTTCCGGTCGAAGGCCCAGCCATGGTAGCAGCAGCGCACCACCTCTCCGTCGACATGCCCTTTGCTCAGCGGCACCTGGCGATGCGCGCAACGATCCTCAAGAGCATAAACCGCGCTGCCGTCCTCAGGTCTGATGATGACGACAGGATCGCCGGCGTAACGGGTTCCGAAAGCCTTTCCCGGCTTTATCTTATGGGACCAGGCGATGGGGTGCCAGAAATCCGGGTTCAGGTTGATACGACGAAGATCAGGGCCTTTTCGCTCGTACAGATCGCTTGTCACAGTGGAGTGTTCGCCGGAATTCCGCGTTTTCTCCGGCGATTCATCTTCGCGGTTTTTCTGCATCAACATCTCTCGGCCTCCACATCACGCGATCGCCGCGGGGCCATACCACTACGACGATTTCCGGTTTCCGCACAGGCACGATGCGTTATCCCTCGCTTCAGCGAGGAAACTCAATGCGCCAGCAGCACAGACACTCAGCGAAGTGTCTTGTTACACGCAGGATCAGGTGTCTGCTGGTATGATGCAAGCCCGGCCTGCGCATAGCTGAATGACAGAGCCCGGGTTTCGCGTCCGATGAAACGTCAGAAACGAAAATTATGCTTTTATGTATCGGACCCGGAGCTGAATCCGAACAGTGAATACTGCTGCAGCATATGGGCTGTGGGATACTGATCGGCGACAGCTCCGTCGGAACCATATTTCTCAACCACGACAATACCGAGCGCGGGATCGATATGAGAAGCCGGATTAACCACAGGAATGAAGGAAGATGCCTTAACCACACCAAGGGTCAATGACGTTTTCTGACTACTGCCGGCGTCACTGTCAGCAACGACTGACAACGAGGCTGATGTCTGCTCCACGGTATTCGCCATGATCTGCATCTGACACCTCGGGGGTTAATATGACGATATCTTATGAAGCCTATTACCACAAAATGCAACTAAAAGTTGCATCACACAGTGTCTATACGCGTTACGCCTGTGACCGTTTTGAGTGACTGCCCGACCACTGGACTGATCCGATACCCACCCCGGAGACGCACCTCAACCTCCTGTGTCTCCGCAACGCTCGGGAGCAGCACGATTCTGCCGCGCCCGCCGTGATGTTGCGACAGAATCGCCTGAATACCGTTCACGGCATCAATGCTGTCGAGCCATATCCTCATTTCTCCTCCCGTCTGAGCGGCAACATCCTCCAGTTGTTCGACATCCGTCGCTGTTATCCGCAACGCCTCGCCTTCCAGCCTGAGATCAGCGGTCGCCAGAACGGCCCGGCCTGCCACGAGAAGCTCGCGGACACGGCTGAGAACCTCCGAAAACAAGGTAATTTCACAGCTGCCAGTGGCGTCGGAGAGCCTCACCCACGCCATTTTGCTGCCGCTTCGCGTCGGGCGCTCCTTCCTGTCCACCACGCAGCCAGCGATCTTTACCCGTGTAATGCCGCCTTCGGCTGAAGTCAGAAGGCGTGACATCGGAACGACACCAAGACGTCTGAGCACTGTGCTGTAAGAATCCAGCGGGTGAGCCGTCATATGAAAGCCGATTGCATCAGCCTCATAAGAAAGCTTTTCGAACTCGGGCCAGTCAGAGTCCTGTGAGAGGCGCAGGGGCTCCGGTTCGGACGCATCTCCGAACAGACCGGCCTGCCCGCTTGCCGCTTCCTGGGCACGCGTCTGCGCACTGCGCAGGATTGTTTCAACTGAGCCGAACACACGCGCCCGATTGGGTTCAAGCGAGTCGAAGGCGCCTGCTCTGGCCAGATTTTCCAGCTGCATTTTGTTGAGCTGCTTTGGCTCAACCCGCGCCGCGAAATCGGCAAGATTACGAAACGGGACAGTGCCCCGCGCATCCTCCAGGCTTTGCATCGCGGCGAAACCAACTTTTTTTACCGCGGCAAGTGCATAGCGAATTCCGAGAGTGCCATCGTCCTGTTTTTCAACCCGGAAATCGGCTCCGGACCGGTTGATATCAGGCGGCATTACGGAAATTCCAAGACGCTCCGCTTCCTGACGCAATGCTGCGAGTTTTTCGGTCCGTTCACGCGCAAGCGACATGCAGCCGGCAAGAAATGCGACAGGGTAGTTCGCCTTCATCCAGGCGGTCTGATAGGACACCAGAGCGTAGGCGGCTGCATGTGATTTATTGAAGCCGTAATCAGCGAACCTCGCCATGAGGTCGAACACCTCGACAGCTTTGTCCTTCGGAATACCCCGTTTTGTCGCACCTTCAGTGAAAATTTCCCGCTGCTTGTCCATCTCAGCGCGGATTTTCTTACCCATCGCACGACGCAGCAGATCAGCAGCACCGAGGCTGTAACCGGCCATTTTCTGCGCGATCTGCATCACCTGTTCCTGGTAGACCATGATTCCATAGGTCTCTTCCAGAATATCGCGAATTTCCTCGTGGGGCGGCGCCCATACCTCGCCGTGTTTCCTGCGGCAATAATCGGGGATATTGGCCATCGGACCGGGGCGATAGAGCGCGACGGCAGCGATCAGGTCCTCGAGCCGGGTCGGGCGCATCTGCCTGAGCACGTCACGCATGCCCGCTCCTTCGAACTGGAATACGCCGGCTGTGTCGCCCCGGGCGAGCATTTCATAAGTTGTCGGATCGTTGAGCGGAATTCTGGCAAGATCGACCTCGACACCGAGACCTTCCAGAAAGCGTACTCCACGCTGCAGGATCGTCAGCGTGGTCAGGCCAAGAAAATCGAATTTAACAAGCCCGGCCTGCTCGACGTATTTCATATTGAACTGGGTGACGAGCATGTCGCTCTTCGGATCACGGTAGAGCGGCACCAGATCGACGAGCTGGCGGTCACCGATCACCACGCCGGCGGCATGAGTGGAGGCGTGGCGGTAAAGTCCTTCAAGCTGCTGGCCAATTTCCATGAGGCGGCGCAACGCTTCGTCGCTGTCCCGCATTTCCTGGAGCTTCGGTTCGCTTTCAATCGCCTGCCTGAGCGTGACCGGCTTTGCCGGATTGTTCGGAATCAGTTCGGCGACACGGTTAACCATACCGTAGGGCAGCCCCAGCACCCGGCCGACATCGCGCACGGCGGCGCGGGCCTGAAGCTTTCCGAAAGTGATGATCTGCGCGACCCGGTCGGCACCGTATTCACGACGGACGTAAGAGATGACTTCATCCCGGCGATCCTGGCAGAAATCAATATCGAAATCCGGCATCGAGACGCGTTCCGGATTCAGGAATCGTTCGAACAGCAGATTGAATGGAATCGGATCAATGTCAGTGATGGTCAGGGCGTAGGCGGCCAGCGATCCGGCGCCCGAACCACGTCCGGGACCGACCGGGATATCGTGCGCTTTAGCCCACTGGATAAAATCGGCGACGATCAGGAAGTAACCGGGAAACCCCATCCCTGAAATGATATCGAGCTCGAATTCGAGCCGTTCCGAGTATATCTGGCGGGTATTCTCGTCTGCATTCATGGCCTGGAGCCGCTGCTCCAGTCCTTCCCGGGCCATGGCGCGAACGGTCTCATCCTCGTTCGAGCCTTCGCGGACTTTCGGGCAGACAGGAAGCAGGGGTTTGCGGGTTTCCACCTTCACCGCGCAGCTTCTGGCGATTGCGAGCGTGTTATCACAGGCGTCCGGCAGATCGGCAAACAGCTCCCGCATTATCGCAGGGGGCTTGAACCAGCATTCAGGCGATACTTTCCAGCGATCCTTCTCCGCCATCGTACGCCCCTGAGCGATACAGATCAGGGCATCGTGCGCCTCGTGCATTTCGGGTCGCGGAAAGAAGCACTCATTCGTCGCAACGAGAGGCAGACGCAGCCGGTCCGCAAGAGCGATAACTCCGGGTTCAACCGCTTCTTCGATCGGCAGTCCAAGGCGATTGAGTTCCACGACAAGGGAATCTCCAAACGCTTCCTTCAGACGGGCAAGCCATTTTTCCGCCTCGGCTTCGAGACCTTCGGCCAGCAGATTATAGAGCGGACCGCGGGTTCCACCTGTCAGGCAGAAAAGTCCTTCCGTGCGTTCGCAGAGCAGATCAAGACTGACGGATGGATCTGTCGTATCTCCCTCCAGAAAGCCCGCAGAAGACAGAAACTGGAGATTGGCAAGACCCGCCTGATTGCGCGCCAGCAGCACGATCGGCTCGGACAGGCTGCCGGGATGATCGTCACGTGGCGGGAGACCGATCTGAGATCCGATGATGGGCTGGACACCCTTGCCGGTACAGTATTGCGAGAATTCCAGGCCGCCAAAAAGATTTCCCGTATCCGTTATGGCGACCGCCGGCATATCCATGCCTTTCGCGAGAGCAACCAGTTCCGGGACGCGAATTGCACCCTGACTGAGGGAATAGGCCGAATGAACCCTGAGGTGGACGAAATCAGCGTGCGACATGCCCATGCAGTTAGCATGACAGGATGCGAAGTGGGACAGAGGCTGCTGAGTCGAATGGCAGAAAAAGCAATTTTCTCACTATTGCTGCCGGGAGACGCTTCATGGCGCGCAGGCTTCAACCGCCGGTAAGATTCTGTTTTATTTTCAGTTTTAATATTCCCTGCATGGCTTCACTCATTTCCGATCTGCTCACACCACCGGCAACGACTACCCGGAAACCTGCTCTGCTGAAATTCGCAGCGTATGTCTGGCTGGCACTATGGCCCACCGTGTGTCTTATCATGTTATCAATGGAGCTTCGCTTCGGATGGACAGACGGCATCGGACATCCGTTCGGTGAGGATTTTATCAATTTCTGGTCTGCGGCATACCTCGCCCTGCACGGTCATATTCTGACGACCTACGATTTTGCAGCATTCCATCATTTTCATACCCGTCTGGTCGGCTATGAAATGAACCTTTACCATTACAGTTACCCGCCGGTCATGGCTCTGGTCACACTGCCATTCGGCCTGCTGCCTTATCTGGCGGCGTGGCTTGTCTGGCAGGTTGGCGGATGGCTGGCTTTCGCACTCTGTCTGCGGAAAGTAACGCCGGGAAACTGGCTGCTTCTGAGTCTTGCGTGGCCGGCGCTCTACGTAAACACAATATCTGGCCAGAATGGTTGCTGGATCGCGGCCATTACCGGCTGGGGACTGCTTCTGCTTCAAAGCCACCGCTGCTTCGCCGCAGGCCTTGTTTTCTCGCTGCTGATGATCAAACCCCAGCTTGCATGGCTTTTCCCGATTGCGCTTCTGAGCGGGCGGGAATGGAAAGCATTAATCGGCATGATCGTCGGTGCCGTATGTCTGTTTCTGGCCACACTCGCGGCTTACGGCCCGACAGCGTGGTACGCCTGGCATGAAAGAGTTGGAATCCTGCGCCGCATCATTCTTGAGAATGGCGGCGGCGTCATGCATCGTATGATGTCTGTTTTCGTCTTTGTGCGTCACGCCGGAGGCAGCCTGACACTTGCCTACGCGGCGCAGGCAATAGCCAGCCTGATTGCCGCTTCACTTGTTGTGCTGATCTGGCGAAAAACAGCAACAACGCACTACGCATTCCGGTGGCGTGCGGCGACGCTGATCTTTGCGATGCTTGCAGGATCACTCTACGTGACCGACTATGACTGCATCATTCTCGCCATGGCCTGTGCGCTGATATGGCCCGTCGCCGATCTGGAAGGGCGTGAGGCGCTGGCCTGCGCAGCCATAGCACCCATTCTCACCTCAGCCATCGCCAAGGGTACGCCCGTCGCGCTTGGTTCCTTTATGCTCTGGCCGGCCCTGTTCTGGATTGCGCGTCAATGTTTCATGGACAGAAAGCATGGCCTGACTTCAGTCGTTTAGACGGAATCTGGCACGGTGGCACGGATGCTGTCAGGCGCTTCGTAATATGCGCGCCCGAAGCATCCTCACCTGCCAGAGCCGTTATTTTTGTGTAAGCGCGCGACGTACGGCCATGTGCCAGCCATCAATCATCGTCTTTCGCTGAGTTCCGTCCATCTTCGGCTCAAAGAGAGCTCCCCGCTCCCACTCAGAGGCCACTTCATCAAGTCCGTTCCACATGCCGACACCGAGACCGGCAAGATAGGCCGCACCGAGCGCTGTCGTTTCAATCTGCTTCGGACGCTCAACCCTTGCCTGGAGCATGTCCGCAAGAAACTGGCAGAACCAGTCATTGGCGGACATACCGCCGTCAACCCTGAGCGTACTCGCCGTTCCGCCACCGTCCTGCGTCATCGCCGCCACCAGATCCAGGGTCTGATACGCAACGGACTCAAGCGCGGCACGGGCAATATGGGCTTCGGTTGCATCCAGCGTCAGCCCGCAAATGAGCCCGCGGGCGTCCGGGTCCCAGTGTGGCGCCCCAAGGCCCACAAAGCCAGGCACCATATAGACGCCATGACTGTGCGGCACGCGGGTGGCCATGTCATCAGTCTGCGAGGCATGTGTAATCAGATGAAGGCCATCCCGCAGCCATTTGATCGCCGCACCTGCTACGAAAATAGATCCCTCAAGGGCGTAGGCTGTTTTACCGTTCAGACGATAGGCGATTGTCGTCAGCATCCGGTTACGTGACACGATCGGGGACTCGCCGGTGTTCAGGAGAACGAAGCATCCTGTGCCATAGGTCGCTTTTGCGGTGCCAGGCTGGAAGCAGGCCTGACCCACTACGGCAGACTGCTGATCGCCGGCCATTCCTGCGACAGGCACAGCACGGCCAAACAGATCAGGTGTCGTCTCACCGAAAATCGCGCTGTTGTCCTTCACCTCAGGAAGCAGCGCTTCAGGAATACGGAACAGCTTCAGCAGATCCGGGTCCCACTGCTGACGGTGAATATCAAACAGCAGGGTGCGACAGGCATTGGTGATATCGGTGGCATGCGACTTTCCACCTGTCAGGCGCCATAGCAGAAAACAGTCGATCGTACCGAAAGCAAGCTCGCCCTTTTCAGCACGGCCACGCGCTCCATCGACGTTATCTAGTATCCATGCCAGTTTGGTGGCACTAAAATATGGATCAAGCAGCAGTCCGGTCCGCTCTGTGACGAGTTTTTCAACGCCGTCCTTCTTCAGTTCGCTGCAAAGTCGGGTCGTCCGGCGGTCCTGCCAGACAATAGCGTTATGGACCGGCTTCCCGGTGGCGCGATCCCATACGACGATCGTCTCACGCTGGTTGGTAATCCCTATTGCCGCAATGCGGTCAATGCCTCCCGACCGTTCAACAGCTTCCTGAGCTGTCGTCTTCGCGTCACGCCAGATATCTTCAGGATCGTGTTCGACCCAGCCCTGATTTGGGTAATACTGCGGAAACTCCTGACGTGCGAGAGAGATTTCCTGGCCAGTAGCGTCAAATACGATGCTTCGGGTGGACGTGGTTCCCTGGTCGATGGCCAGGATACGATCCTGTTTGATCATGACGTCAGCTCCTTACCTGTCACACAGACCGGTCGATGGAAGAAACCGGCGCAACGGCAATGTTGCGCGGCGGCATGAATGGACGGATCAGCGCCTGGTAAATACCAGCACCCGCGACACCGCCAACAAGCGGGCCCGCGATCGGAACCCACCAGTAATTACCTGGAGATGGCAGGGCGGATCCTCCCCACCCTGCGAAGTAACAGAACAGACGCGGACCAAAATCTCGCGCGGGATTGATGGCCCAGCCATCAAGGAAACCCGCCGAAGCGCCGATACCCGCCACGAGGAGGCCAATCATCAGAGCACTGGAATTGGCCTGCGGCGCCATCGTATTATATTCGCAGGTTATTGCGAAAATACCCAGCAGCAGCAGGCCGGTCAGAATTATCTGCACGACGAAGGAATGCATCGGGGTCACGAAGTCGCCGGGATGCGTGAAGAAAACACCCGCTGCCGCACCATCATGCAGACGATCCATATGATGAACGGCCGCAAAGTGATCGATCACCGGCGCGAACAGCGCGTAAACTCCGGCAGCGCCGATCACCCCGCCCGCAATCTGCGCGACCATATAAAGAGGCACCTTACGCCACGAAAAACCTCTGAAAATCGCCAGAGAAAGTGTAACCGCCGGGTTAGCGTGCGTGCCGGACACCGCGCCTGTCACATAGATCGCAGTGGTTACGGAAAGGCCCCAGACGATACACAGCCCCCAGTAGGCAGTCTTATAGGGGCTCGGATCGTAGAGAAAAAACATTGCGGCGGATGAGTCACCCATAAGCACGATGATGATGACCGCTATGCATTCGGAGATGAGTTCTCCGAGAAATTTTTTCCGTTCTGTCATGTCGTCCCGCTCTTGTTTTTGTTTTTACAGGAACCGCACGTATTGAAGCCGGATGTCAGCCCAGCTTCTGACGCATATAATCAGCTACCTTCTGACGTTCTTCCTCCGTCATATGAAGGCCGATCTTGCTTCGGCGCCAGAGGACATCCTCCGGCGCTTTTGCCCATTCATTGTCGATTAGATAATCCACCTCACGCGTTGTCATACTCTGGCCGAGATCGTCGCCGAGATCCCGGAGTTCCTTTGCATTGCCGACGATGTCATAGGCACGCATGCCATAGGACCGCATCAGGCGCCATGCCAGTTGTAATGGCAGAAACGGCGCTGCATCCCGGAAGCGTTGCAGAGCGGGTTCAAATCCGCCTGTCCCGAGATCACCGCCTGGCAGAGCCGCATCGGCCGTCCAGGAGTGCCCTGCGACAGCCGGAAGCACCGGCGCCAGCTTTTCCAGCGCATGCTCCGCCAGTTTTCGGAATGTCGTGATTTTCCCGCCAAAAATGGACAGGAGCGGTGCGCCACCCGTTGTATCCAGATCCAGGACGTAATCCCGTGTTACGGCTGATGCATTGGCTGCCGCATCATCATAGAGGGGTCGCAGGCCGGCGTAACTCCAGACGGCATCGGATGGCCTGATCGATTTATTGAAATACCGGTTCACACTCTCACAGAGATAGCTGACTTCCTGCGGTGAGATCTCAACCAGACCCGGCTCTTCCTCCCAGGCCACATCCGTCGTGCCGATCAGTGTGAAGCGCTGTTCATACGGAATCGCAAAGACGATACGCTTGTCGGGATTCTGGAAAATATAACATTGTGGGCCATCAAAAATCTGCGGCACCACGATATGACTGCCTTTTACCAGACGCACCGATTTTGAGTTCGGCACGGCAAGCTGATCAGCCAGAAGCCGCGCAACCCAGGGACCGGCCGCGTTGACGAGAGCTTTTGCCCGCACCGTTGTCGTCCCGGTGCGATGCATATCCTCGATTTCCGCTTCCCAGATGCCGTCAACGCGACGGGCGCCGACAAGGCGCTGGCGCGTGCGGATATCGGCACCTCGTGCTGCGGCATCCATGGCGTTGAGCACGACAAGCCGGCTGTCCTGAACCCAGCCATCGGAATAGACGAACCCCTTTTTGTACCGGTCCTGGAGCGGTCTGCCGGACGAATGCGTGGTCAGATCCAGAGCCCGCGATTTCGGCAGTTTCATGTTCGGTGCGAGATGGTCGTAAAGAAAAAGACCCAGTTTCAGCATCCAGACTGGCCGCATTCCTTCCGAATGAGGCAGCACGAAGCGAAGTGGCCACATAATATGGGGTGCGATTGCGAGCAGACGATCGCGCTCGATCAGGGCTTCCCGGACGAGGCGGAATTCATAATATTCCAGATAACGCAGTCCGCCATGGATGAGTTTGGTGCTGGCTGACGACGTGTAGCTTGCCAGATCATCCTGTTCGACAAGCACGACGGACGCTCCACGCCCGGCGGCGTCACGCGCAATGCCTGTACCGTTTACACCACCGCCTACGATCAGCAGATCAAATATTTTAGAAGACTCAGAGGAAGCTGCCGTCATCGTATGATCCGTTTCAAGTTCGCGAATGGCGTTCAGGAAATTCGTATCCGAACATCGACTCTTTTGACAATGGCTATAATTCAGCCGGAGGCTGAGAGATCCGTCATTTCTGCATTAAAATCCGTTATGTTCGTTTCCGAACATCAGGTGCTGCAACGTGAAGTGCCACGCCGGCAGCCGACAATCTGTCGCAAATGGTGTCTGACGGGCGCCGGTCAGTGAAAAAAGCACTGACGTCAGCAATATTCCCTGCCCTGACCAGGGGTCGCCGGCCAAATTTCGTGTGGTCCGCCAGAAGAAAGACCTGACGGGAATTGTTCCGTATCAGTTCGGATGCCCTTACTTCATCAGAATCGAAATCGAGAAGTGTACCATCCTCGTCGATGCCGCTGATTCCAATAACACCATAATCAGCGCGATACTGACTAAGCATGGCGAGCGAATCCGGCCCCAGTATGCCACCATCCCGCATCCGCACGGTTCCGCCCGTTACCACAACGCGACACTCCTCCCCGCCTGCAAGGAGGGACGCCACATGCAGATTGTTCGTGATCACCTGAAGACCACGATGACCGGAAAGAGACCGGGCGAACGCTTCGGTGGTGGTACCGATATTGACGAACAGGGACGCACCGTCAGGTATGGCCTCAGCGGCGCATCGCCCGATGGCGTCCTTATCCCGACGATTCAGAATCTGTCTCTGCGCGTAAGCGATATTCTCGACAGATGAAGGAGCACTGGCACCGCCATGGTGACGGATGACCTCACCTGCCGCATCAAGAACCCGGATATCACGCCGGATGGTCTGCACGGCGACGTCAAACATGCGGGCCAGATCGTCATTCGCAATGTAACCATGCTTGCGAACCGCCACTGCGATCGCTCGCTGCCGGGGCAGCCCCGTAATCGCGCCCGGGCTGTTCATGCCGCGGAATGAAGACCGTCGAGAGTCTTTAAGACCGGCGTGCCGTACCGCTCCAGCTTTGAGCCGCCGACACCTTTTATACGCCCCAGTTCGGCCAACGTGCCGGGACATTCAAGAGCAATATCCCGCAAGGTGGCGTCGTGGAAAATAACATAGGGGGGGATTTCCTGTTCCCGTGCCTCATCGCGACGCCATTGCCTGAGAGCATCAAAACGGGCGCGTGCATCCTGAGAAAGATCTTCCGCAACGGAACCTCCCTGCGCTCCCCGCGCGTTGCCAGTCTGCGCCTGGACGGCATCTTCCCGAAGGCGTACCTCCTCTTCGCCACGGAGAATAGGACGCGCGACCTGCTCATTGAGCATCAACCCTCCGTGTTCGTTTCCCATCAGCAACGCTCCCCGGGCGATAAGCTGCCGAAGAACTCCGCGCCAGAAATTTTCGCTCTGGTCTTTTCCAATTCCCCAGACTGACAGCCGGTCATGACCGTTTCTGGTTGCGGCATCGGATATTTTACCGCGCAGAATACCGATGACGTACAACGCTCCGAAACGCTGTCCGGTCCGGTAAATCGCGGAAAGCAGCATACGGGCCGCTCTGGTGCCGTCGAATGTCGGCACCGGACTGCGGCAATTATCGCAATGACCACACGGTTCATGCAGCGTCTCACCGAAACAGGCCAGGAGAGCCCGCGTTCGGCACGACGTCGTCTCGGTCAGCGCGATCATTGCTTCAAGCCGTGATCGCATGACCCTTTTCTCGCTGTCAGGGGCGCCCGACTGATCTAGCCAATAACGGGCACGGGTCATGTCTTCGCCTCCGTAGAGAAGCAGGACATCCGATGGCAGACCGTCCCTGCCGGCACGGCCGATCTGCTGATAATATGCTTCCGGCGATGACGGCATGTCGACATGAATCACTGCCCGCACATCCGGACGATCGATTCCCATACCGAAAGCGATAGTCGCCACCATGACAATCGGCTCGCCAGACCGGAAACGTAGCAGTGCAGCCCGTTTTTCAATTGGCGATAACCCAGCGTGGAAGGCACAGGCAGGCCAGCCCCGTTCACGCAGGGACGCGGCAAGCCGTTCAGTGCGAATCCGCGAACCGCAATAGACGATGCAGGCTTCGTCTTTATGACGGCTGAGAGCATCTGCGACCTGTTTTGTCTCTCCGCCTTTTGGCCGGGCTGAAATAATCAGGTTGGGCCGGTGAAAGCTGGCCGAGAGCACGGCGGCATGACGCATTGCCAGCGCCGTAAGTATGTCGTCCCGCGTCCGCGGATCCGCCGTTGCCGTCAGAGCAATGCGCGGAACATCTGGAAAATGCTGCGAAAGGCTTTCAAGCGCCCGATATTCCGGTCGGAATTCATGGCCCCAGGCAGAAATGCAATGCGCTTCATCAATCGCGATAACGGAGATCGCCAGACGCGACAGACGATCGAGAGTGCCAGGGGACAGCAGTCTTTCCGGGGACACATAGAGAATGTCGATCTGACCCGCGCCGAGCTCCGCCCTTATCCGGGACGCCTCGTCGACATCGAGTTCAGAATGCAGGGCCGCAGCGTTAACCCCGAGTTGCCTCAGCGCTGCGACCTGATCGTCCATCAAAGCGATAAGTGGTGAAACAACCAGCCCCATGCCCGGCCTGCACAGGGCGGGAATCTGGTAACAGACACTTTTTCCGCCACCGGTTGGCATCAGAACCAGTGTATCTTCGCCTGCCATTACCCGGTCGACGGCCTGCTCCTGTAAGCCGCGAAATGCCGGAAAGCCGAAAACACGACCGAGAACCTCGAGCGGTGTCATTCCGACGAACCGGTCCCGGCCACGGGCCGGCCGTGTTTCAGCTGTCCCGGTGACAGCCGGTTCTGCGGAAAATTCTACATTTGGCACGAAAACGTCAGGGCGAGACAAGTTCTATTTCGACCCGGCGGGAGCCAACCACGCCGTCGGCATTTGAGGGCGGCCGCGGCTTCTGCACGATCCGGTTAGCCGGAACACCGTCAGCGATCAGTTCCTGAGCCACAACTTTGGCACGATCGATGGCCAGCAGTTCATCAGCTGACAAATCTTTTCCGCTTCGGGCATAACCTTCGACCTCGACGGTCATGCCTGGTCTCTTCGCAGACCACGATGCGGCTTCGGAGACGACATTTCTGGCTGAATCGTCGAGTGCGGTCGAACCTGACCCGAAAAATACGACATATTGTCTGCCTGGACCCGTCGCACAGCCGGCGAGGAAGCAAAGGCCAACGGCAGGAAGCAGGCGGCGCATAGGAAACTCCGGAAAATGAAATTCTTGTCTTTGCCCGCTCACATCACAGGCAGAGATTCATGGATATTTTGGTGCCTGCACAAGCGCGCCACGTCAACAAAACACTCAGCACCGAAAACGCTCGATCCAGTACTTTATGCGGTCGCCGCAGTGGCTCTGCCGCCTGCGATCCGCCAGATCCGGTCCAGCTTTTCTACGCCCGTCAGACGATGAGCGATCAGCAGGACAGTGCGATGGCTTGCGACTGCATTCAGTGTTCTGAAAAACTCCTGTTCTGTCTGTGCATCAAGCCCCGTCGCAGGCTCATCAAGAACGAGAATGGGCGCATCCGAAAGAAGCGTACGCGCAAGGGCGATACGCCTCCCCTGCCCGCCTGAGACTTTGACGCCTCCTTCTCCGAGCCATGTATCAAGTTGTTCCGGCAGGCTTTTGACAAAATCACCGACAGCGGCTTCATCAAGCGCACGCCAGAGGGCATCTTCCGACGCCTGCGGAGCCCCAAGAAGCAGGTTGTTCCGAATTGTGTCGTCAAACAGATGCGTCGCCTGCGACAGCCATGCGATTTTTCTGCGCAACCATGTGTCCGGGAGTGCCGCAATGTCGACACCGCCCAGAGTAATACGGCCATTCTGAGGGAACGTAGCTTTCAGGAGCAAAGCGGCGACCGTGGATTTTCCGGCACCGGATGAACCGAGAAGCGCAATTCTTGTACCAGCCAGGATATCGAGAGAAAAATTCTGAAGCACGAATGGCCGGTCCGGTTGCCAGCGAAAATCGACATTTTCGAAACGGATATCGAAATCAGCCGGCATCGTGGTGGCCTGAGTTACAGGCTTCGTTGCGATCGTTCGCTTTTCTGCAATACCCACAACACGACGTGCCGCAGCGCCCATATTACCGGCCAGCATTCCGGCGCGCGTAAGCCCTGATACGCTCTCAAAAGCAGCCAGTGTGAGAAACAGCGCCCCTATACCCTGAACCACCGGAATGCGGGCAAAACCCACACCGGCTATTGCGGCAAGCACGAGAAAAATCGCGGCTTGCGTAAAAAACTGCGACATGGCGCCGACATAAGCCAGGAAGGAGGAAAGCTGGGCCTGCCGTCTGAGCAAAGCATCATTGTCCTGGGCGATCCGGTCCAGCATGCGTCTGCTGGCCCCGAAGGCCCTGATTTCACGCATGCCAGTGACCAGATCGAGAACGCCCACACGCAGCCTTGCCTGAGCCCTGTTCAGAGCGCCGCCCTCTTTCCGGCTCAGGCGCGCCGCCGCGAGAGGAGCAACAAAAGCTGAGGCAGCAAACAGCACACCGACAAGCACTGCGAGCAAAGGGTTTACGGTCGATAAAACAACCAGAAGAACGGGGAACGTTATGCAGGCGCCGGCAAGCGGCAGAAGGATCCGGAGGTAAAGCCCGTCGAGCACCTCCACATCAGACACAAGGCGGGAAAGCAGATCACCGGCCTTACGAAATCCCAGACCGGCGGCTGCCCCTTCGGCAAGGGACCGGAAAAACCAGACACGAAGTGTAGCAAGAGCCCGGAACATCGCATCGTGGGCGAAAAGTCGCTCTCCGTATCGCAGACCGACCCGACTGACACCGAGAATGCGCAGAGAGGCCGTCGTGACCACCACGACGCCGAGTGCCGCCCCGGCAAACCGCAGCCCGGCGCTGCTCATCAGGGCCAGCCCGGCAAGAACGGCGAGCAGGGAGAGACCCAGACCGACGGCGAGGCGTGCGGCATGAGGACGCCAGACTTCAATAATACGCAGAAGCGCAGCCCGGTCGGCGTTTTCATTTTTGCGGCGGCGATCTTCCGGAGAGCCGGCCCCTGACTCACTCACAGGCTGAAATCCTCTGCTGACCACATTCGTTCACGCTGCTCCCTGCCGGGCTGCCACGCGACCATGCACCAGATCGACGCGACGTCCGTTGAACATATGAACAGCGGTCGAGTGACTTGCGAGGATGACCGTGCGTTTCAGGGCCAGCCGTTTCAGACTTTCGAAAACATCCGCCTCCGTGACCGGGTCGAGATAAGCCGTGGGTTCGTCAAGCAGCAGGATCGGAGCGTTCTTGAGATAAGCGCGGGCAATCGCGATACGCTGTGCCTGACCGCCGGAGAGGCCAAATCCTCCTTCGCCGATGACGGTTTCCAGCCCATCCGGCAGATCCGCCAGAAAGCGATCGACCGAGGAAGAACGCAGAGCTGAGGACACTTCCTCTTCCGTCGCATCCGGTCTGGCAAACATGATATTCTCTCTCAGTGTGCCTGCGAACAGAACCGGACGCTGACCGATCCATGACGTCATTCTGGCGAGAGCGTCTGGCACGATCGCCTGCATATCCGCACCGTTGAATGTGATGCGTCCGCTGTCAGGCCGGATAAAGCCCAGCAACAGTTCCATAATGGTTGATTTGCCCGCGCCTGATGGACCGGCCAGTACTGTGGTCTCGCCGGCCGGGGCGACAAAAGATACGTGATCCAGCGCGGCGCCCCGTGATGCATCCCAGGTGAAACACACATCTTCGAATGCGATCGTTACACCGTGAGCTTCAACAGTGCGAACGGGGTGGCTCTCTGCTTCAGGCTGTGGTTCAGGAAGAGCCAGAATCTCCGTGGCGGCTCCCTGAGCCAGCGCCCGATCCTGATAGGCAAGAGCCAGTCCCCGGAAAGGAGCAAAAAATTCCGGAACGACAAGCAGTGCGAAAAGGCTGTCTGTTACGACCTTCAACAGATACTGGCGATCTGGATCACTCGCTGCCGCGAGCGCATGTTTTCCGTCAGACAGCGCGATTGCGATCAGCGCGATGATCATGGCGCAATCAATGGACGCTGATGAGAGAAACGCCACCCGCAGAATTTTCATTGTCCGGACCCGGAGGTCATCAGCCGCGGTCGCGAGACGTGAGGCTTCTTCATCCGCGCGTCCTGAAAGAACAATCGTCGCGATACCGCGAATGCGGTCCAGAAAACGGGCCTGAAGACGGGTCATTGCAAGAAACTGGTTACGGGACGCGACAGCAGCGCCGATACCAAACACAGCCTGGGCTACCGGAACGGCGGCACCACAAAGTCCCAGGATCAGAGCTGCTCGCGGCTGCACCCAGAGAACTGACAGGAAAAGGCAGGCAGGCGCTCCAACCCACAGGACAGAAGCGGGCGCCCATCGCGAAAAATATCCGTCCAGTGCTTCAATGCGGTCAACGGCCAGAGCAGCCAGAGCGCCACTATGTGTTTGCTGAAGAACAGCCGGACCGGCACCAATAATCGAGGACAGCACTTCACCGCGCAGCCTGCGACGTGCAGCACGTCCGGCCGTGGCCGCTGAAATTTCACTGGCCGCGTTGACCGCCAGCCGGATCATCGAGAAGCCGGCGAAACCGGCAAATGGCCATATGGGCTCATTGCCCGACGCTACGCCCGACACAGGGAGCAGCGTTGTCAGGGCCGGTCCAAGAATATTGGCGATACACCAGATCTGCGCGACAGCAAGCAGACTCGATATCACACCCAGGATGATCGACGGCCGGGCCATGCGCAGGCCAAGGCGCGCCTGCGCACGGGTCCATGCCCGGATCGCCGCCTTGCTCTCGTTCATGTGTCCTTTATATCGGAGACAGGTCTGCCGAAACAGAGCTTATTAAGTGATGCTGCATCCATCGGAGGTCACCCGATGCAGAACAGCCATCCTGTTTTATCGTGGCTGCGTATGACCGGCCCGTTGAGGCATGGACCCCTGGGACACCTGCGCAGGCCATTCAACGACGAAACGCGTTCCGTTTCTTTCCTCGACATGCAACCGGGCTGATATCTGTCGCGCGAGCCCCCGGATAAGCTGCAGACCTATGCCCTCGCGGTCCTCCTTATCAGAGGATGCTGACAGGCCGATTCCGTCGTCTGATATGACCAGAATGACAGAATCTTTTTCCCGTGCCATCGAAATAGAAATTGTTCCGTGACGGTCACCCGGGAACGCAAATTTAAGTGCGTTCGAAACTACTTCAGATACAATCAGAGCTATTGGTGTGGCCTGATCCGGCGCCATCATCACGTCACCTGCATCCACATGCATTGTAACCCGTGACTGCACGTCATGCCCGGCTGCGGTCAGCAACTGCACACTGAGTTCGTCTAGAAAGCTGTTCATATTGAGGCTTTCGAGTTCGCCTTCGACATAAAGATGGCGATGCAGCGTTTCCAGTGTTCTGACTCTGTCCCGGGCCAGCATGAACTCCACGCGAACGTCATCGTCCCCGATACGGTTGCCTTGCAGGCTGAGCAGTGATGCGACGATCTGAAGATTGTTTTTTACGCGGTGATGAATTTCTCCCAGAAGAGTTTTCTGATGTTCCAGCGCTTTGCGGAGCTCCTGTTCCCGTCTTACAAGACGGCGCGTCGCGGTTCCGAAAGCCCAGGCGAGCCTGCGATACTCCTGCGGCGCGGCAAGGCTGACGGATGCGTCAAACACACCCGAACGCTCCCATTCCTGAACGGCCTCCGTGAGGCGCCTCAGTGGAAAAATGACGAGCCGATGGCCTGCGATCATCACTCCGGCCAGACCGGCAAGCAGGAGCGCGAGGACCATGCCGATCCAGACGCCCAGCGCCCACATTGTCCGCGTTTCCTGCGGCAGACGGGTTGCCTCGACAATAACGCTGACCATGCCGCCGGCCGGTCCATATGCGAAAAATAGCCCCGACACCTGAAGTGTGGCTCTGCCAAGCATATCCTCAGCGCCCCGCTGGGTCAGTCTGCGAACGATCGTGGCATCGGGCGGCGTCCATCCGCAATCCGGACACAGAGAAACGAGTTTTCCGCCGGGAAAAAGAAACCAGGCTTTTGCATTACTTGTGAGACGTGGTGCTGTCCCATCGCCTGGAGGCGGAAAACCTTCGGCTTCAACGGCAGTCTGATCCAGCGGCTCGATTGCGATAAGAAAATTCTGCCTGCTCTCTTTATCCGAAGACACAACAGGGAGCGGAACCCTCACAGTCAGATAAGGGCGTCCCTTATCAACCCAGACAGAGGCCGCCTTCCCGCCGGGAGTAAATGAACGGGCTCCTTCCTCACAGGCCTCGAATGAGCCGGAGGTCGTCGTCAGCTGGTGCGCGATCGTTCCGCGATCATCAATAACCGCCAGAAGACAGTAACGCATGCCGCTCGCCGACTGCGCAAGCTGCAATAGCCGTCTGGCGGATTCGTCATCCACCATCGACTCGCTGAGCGTATTCAGCATTGCCGTCGTACGCTCTGCATCGTGTCTGAGATGCCGGTCTATTTCCCCCACAGCAATTTCACTGCGTCGCTCACTGCTGCGGGAGAGATTTCCGTAATCTTGCCAGATCAGAACTGTTCCGAGCACGGCCACCGGCAACACGGACCCGATTATAATGGTTGCCATCCGGGCTCGGACCGAGTCGAACAGCCGGGCAAAACGAAAAACGAGACGCAGCCTGAGACTCCGACGTCGCTGCGCGGTTTGTTCGCCCGAAACCACTTTCATGACACACAAACCACCTCTGGTGCCGGGAACTCTTTTCGAATTCATAACGGTCCGGGAAAACGGAGCGCCAGCACACCGAATAAGCTTTTCATCGAAACAGAAGACACCGCCGATACGAGTTATCCGGAAAAGTCCGGAATTCGCACGGCAACAGACATCACGCGTCTTTGTCTTCTTCGATAATTTTCAGCAGTTCCTCAGGAATAGGTTCTTTTGTTACATCATCGAAAAGCTGGTGCAACCCGCGCCGAAGCCATATCTCGAAGGCATCGTCCCCTTTTTTCCTGCTTTTCCTGGCAGTTACGGACTTTTCGTCCCTGGCCGACATCGACAACCATCCCGGCAAATGTTCTAAGGACTCCGGGCGCGATGCCAGGAAAGAATGGACTACCATACCATACCCCGGCTTAAAATTTTATCCTCTGGACCCTACTCAGCCATGCAGTCCGTCAGCCCGCACTGCACCACTCAGCATCTGGCGACGACTGACTTCATCACGAAGAGCGGAAGCACGTTGCCGCAGGCCATCATTTTCAGGAAGATCGCCTGTCATCCATGCTTCAAGCTGACGACGCGCCCGGAATACGCGGCTTTTAGCAGTCCCGACGGCGCAACCCGTTGCTTCTGCCAGATCCTGGTAGCTCATCCCCTGCAGTACAACAAGAACAAGCGCTTCCCGCTGATCGTCCGGAAGCCGTGCCAGAGCATAGCCGAGATCTTTAACTGCCAGCCGGTCCTCATGATCTGCCTTACTGGACAGAAGTTCACCCGGCACATCATCAATATCGACCGTCGCACGCTGTTTACGGAGATCGGAGATAAACCGGTTCCGGAGAATACGGTGCATCCAGGCAGCAAAATTCGTTCCGGGGATAAAGCTGTCACGCGCATTCAGAGCGTTGCAGACCGCATCTTGGACCAGATCCTCAGCCTGTGCACGATTACGGGTCAGCGCGAGCGCCTGGACACGAAGCTTCGGCAGAATGGAAACGATCTGGGTGTGAAATGTGTCAGCCATTATTTTTCCCCTTCTTCTGACTGATCAATGAACGGGGGACGGTTTTGGTTGCATCGGTGCTGAAGAAAGATATCACGAAAAAGAGAGGTTTGCTGTAGTGTCAGAAGCGGATCGCGTCTCTTCGGGGAGACTTATCTGTCATGCAGTCTGACTTCGTTTTAAGTGTTTAGTCCCGGCCTCTGCTATCGCGGAGCGCGATAAGCGCGGAACGGGCCCTGGATACTCTAGCCTTCATTGTCCCAATCGCAATGCCACAGATTGACGCCGCTTCATCGTAGGACATTCCCTGGGCACCGACGAGCATCAGAGCTTCACGCAAAAGCGGGGGCAATTGCCATAACATACGGTCCAGATCTGATAGCTGATAAGAATCGGCCCCTGAAGGAGAGCCGGTCGCCGCATCCGCGCCGTATTCATCCAGAACGGCCTGTTCCCGCCTGCGCCTGCGCATCTGCTCGTAGAACAGATTACGCAGAATGGTAAAAACCCAGGCCTTCAGATTTGTTTCCGGATCGAACTGTGCCCGCGCGGCGAGGGCACGCACAACGGCTTCCTGAACGAGATCATCGGCCCGCGTCCGGTCGTGGCTGAGAAAGCGGGCAAAAGCGCGCAGTTCCGGCAACAGTTCGACAATTTTTTCGCGGAAAGGAAATGGTGCGTGGACCTTTCCTGTGTCCTGGTTATTACACGAGGCCCCCCTGCAACCGGCGTTCGTCGGAGCATTCAGAGGACCGGACCTTTTCTGATCATGCTCTGCCATGCAAGTTTAGTATCGCCTGTCATTTCGATTTCCGCCGCGTAAGGAAGATTTACAATGCCCGATTCGCAACGAAGCGAACTGATCCGCGCCCTCCCATACGCGCGACGTTATGCACGGGCCCTTACCGGAAGCCAGCCGCATGGAGATCTCCTGGTTGCTGAAAGCCTTCGTGATCTTGCTGCGCGTCCGGCAGATACTCTTCCGGCCCGGCTCAGCCTGTATCGCGTGATTTCGCAAAAAGCAGCAAGTCTGAGCGACACGGGCCAGACGCGCGCGCTTACTCTGACTCAACGGGAACTTCTTCTTCTTACCACACTTGAAGGCGTCTCTCCGTCACAGGCAGCCCGAATCCTTGAACTGACTCCCGAAGAGGCCGAGGCTCAGATTTCTGCAGCCCATAAGACAATCCGCGCCGTCTCCCAGACATCGATTCTGATTATTGAAGACGAGCCGATCATCGCGATGGATATTGAAGATCTCGTCCTTCGGTGCGGTCACACGGTGGCGGGCGTCGCACATACGCAGGCTGAAGCCGTCGAACTCGCAAAACAGACGCATCCGGGCCTTATTCTCGCGGACATCAATCTGGGCGAAGGCGGCAATGGAATGGATGCCGTTACCGAGATCATGCAGTCCATGACTGTCCCGGTCATCTTCGTCACAGCCTATCCGGAATGTCTTCTGACCGGGAACACGGTCGAGCCTTCATTCGTGATCACGAAGCCTTTTGAACCAATGACACTCGCAACAGCGACTTATCAGGCCATAACAGGCGGAGTGCCTGTTCCATGACGCCGGGCAGAAATCCGGAGAACCGGCCGCAGAATTCAGGCAAAAACTCTTTGCCGTGCCTTGCATGAAGCGGCAGTTACCCGCACTTTCCCGTCATGGCCGCACCTCCTCTTCTCCTGCTTCAGGATATCACTCTCACTCTCGGCGGTAAGCCGCTTCTGGATTCTACCGGTTTTTCCGTAGCCGCGGGCGAGCGGGTGTGCCTTGTCGGGCGCAATGGATCGGGGAAATCGACGCTTCTTCGCATTGCAGCCGGAGAAATCCTGCCTGATTCGGGAACCAGATTCCTGCAGCCTGGAGCGACTCTGCGCTACCTTCCGCAGGAGCCGGATCTTTCGGGCCATGAGTCTGCCCTCGATTATGTTATCGCCGGCCTCACCGATCCGTCGGCTGAGTGGCGAGCCAGCGCGATGCTTGATGCTCTCGGAATGAATCCCGATGACAATCCGGCTACCCTGTCAGGGGGAGAGGCGCGCCGGTGCGCACTGGCCCGTGTCCTTGCAGCTGAACCTGATATTCTTTTACTGGACGAACCCACCAATCACCTCGACATGCCGACCATCGAATGGCTGGAACGTGAACTTCTGTCTCTGCGGACAGCGATGGTGATTATCAGTCATGACAGACGATTGCTGGAGACATTGTCGCGCGGCGTCGTCTGGCTCGATCGTGGCACGACAAGACGTCTTGATCAGGGTTTTGACCGGTTTGAAACATGGCGGGAAGAGATTCTCGAACAGGAGGAGCGCGACGCTCACAAACTCGACCGGCAGATTGCCCGGGAAGAAGACTGGATGCGCTACGGGGTTACCGGACGCCGCAAACGCAACGTCCGGCGCGTAGCTGAACTGAGCGCCCTCCGGGCGGCTCGAAGGGAAGCCGTGCATCCGCAGGGCACCGTGTCCCTGACAGCCCAGACAACAGGAATATCCGGAAAGCTGGTTTCAGTGGCCGCTCAGCTCTCTAAATCCTGGGGCGACAGGCCGATCGTGAAAGATCTGGATCTTCGCATACTGCGTGGAGACCGGATGGGTGTTGTCGGCGCCAATGGCGCAGGAAAAACCACCCTCCTGCGGCTGCTGACCGGAATCGATACGCCCGACAGTGGCACGGTTACGCTCGGGCCATCCGTTGCCATGGTCACGCTCGATCAGCAACGCCGCAGTCTCGATCCGGAAAAGACGCTCGCTGATACACTGACGGGTGGCGGTGGCGACATGGTGCAGGTCGGGGATGAGAAGCGCCATGTCATTGGCTACATGAAGGACTTCCTTTTTCGTCCTGAGCAGGCCCGCACCCCGGTCGGGCGACTTTCGGGCGGAGAGCGGGGGCGGCTCATGCTGGCCTGTGCGCTTGCGCGACCGTCTAATCTGCTCGTTCTTGACGAACCGACTAACGACCTTGATCTTGAAACGCTTGATCTGCTGCAGGAAATGCTGGCGTCTTACGACGGCACAGTTCTGATCGTCAGTCACGACCGTGACTTTCTTGACCGTGTCGCGACTTCCGTCCTCGCGGCGACCGGCGGCGGCATCTGGACAGAATATGCCGGGGGTTACAGCGATATGCTTGCCCAGCGCGGCGGTGCAGCGCTGGATGAACGACGCGGCTCGGAAAAGTCGACATCCCTGCCGGAAGAGACAGTTCCTGCAACGACCGTTGCCGTACCAAAGACTTCCGGAGCACGCAAATTATCGTACAAGGACCAGCATGCTCTCGATAAACTACCAGGCCGGATCGCCGGTCTGGAGTCAGAAATTGTTACGCTGCGAAAAAAAATAACCGACCCTGACCTTTATACGCGCGATCCGAAAGCCTTCGCCCGTTACACGGAAGCACTTGACGTGGCTGAACGCGCTCTGACGGCCGCTGAAGAGCAGTGGCTGGAACTTGAGGTTAGACGCGAGACGCTTGGAGCCGGGTAAAATCAGCTATCCGGCTGATTGCCTGTTTCAGATATCCCATATCGTGGGGCAAGGTATTATATCGAGCGCAATACCGCCATTTTATCGGATATGCTCGTATATACAGGGACCCGGCACACCTCCGCCGACAAGGAATGCCGCCCTCCTTGAAGGGTAGCCAGATGTCATCTGAGAGGGCGATGGTATCTATGCTCGTCAGTATATGGTCTTGACGATCTCAATGACCTCTGTGGGACACAGACAGATATTGACGATTCTGTTCCGGCTCCTGCTACCGATATCGTCCGTTCTCTCGCTCAGACTCCACTCCGCACTTCGGTAACTGGGGTAACAGAATAACAACGCCAGCAGGCATCTTCACTGCCAAACTGAGCATCAACCCCGGAAACAATAACGGGCGGCTACCGGTAAAGCATTTTACCGGTAGCCGCCCGTGAATATTGCAGGAAATACCGATCAGCTCGCAACGAAACCTGGTTGTGCAGGTCTGACTAAACGAGCTGATAATGGTGGATGAAAGACCTTTTATTCAGTTTTTGCAGCGTCAGCGAGCAATCCTGTCAGACGCCGCGCGAACAGTGCGGGATCTTTCGGCGTTTCCCCGTCCTGAATACGGGCGACGTCAAGCAGAACACTTGCCAGATCGGCAAGAGCCGGGCTTTTCTCCGCAGCTTTTCGCGCCAGTTCCCGCACGAGAGCGTTGCGGGGATTCAGTTCCAGTATCGGTGCTGTTTCCGGCACTTTCTGGCCACTGCGGCGCATCAGTTTCACCATCTGGAGATCCATTCCGTGTTCCGGGGCAGCCAGAACAACGGCGCTGGAGACAAGCCGGTCGGTTCCGCGAATGTCCGAAACTTCATTTCCCAGCGCGTCCTTCAATGCGGGGATCAGAATCTCCAGATCAGCCGCATCGCCTTCTGATGCTTCTCCCTCGACCGGGAATTTTTCCAGATCTGCGTGACCCTGTGTCACGCTCTTCAGCGTCTTGCCCTCGAAGCTGGTCAGACGATCCGGCCAGAACGAGTCAACAGGCTCGGAAAGAAGCAGGACCTCAATTCCGCGCGCACGGAATCCTTCCAGTTGCGGAGAGTTGGCCAGTGCCTCTTCATTATCACCTGTCAGGTAATAGATCGCTTCCTGCTCTGGTTTCGCCCGGGCAATGTAATCAGCCAGCGTAGTCCAGGACGCCACCGTATTCTCCGACGCATCGGCGGCAGGCGCGGCACTCGAACGAAAACGGGCGAGCCCGGCCAGTTCGGTACGATGCTCCGCGTCCTCCCAGATTCCCTCCTTGATAATCGAACCAAAATTCTCCCAGAATTTCAGGAACGATTCAGAATCAGCCGAACGTGTCTTTAACTCGTTCAGCACCCTGCCTGTCACAGCCTTTCGGATACGGGCCAGAACCGGCGTAGACTGCAGCATCTCGCGCGAGACGTTCAGCGGCAGATCTTCCGTGTCCACCACGCCCTGCACGAAACGCAGCCAGGCCGGAAGCAACATGGCGTCGTCCGTAATAAACATACGCCGGACGTGAAGCCGGATTTTGCTTTCCCGGGACTGCTCACCAAATTCGAACGGACGAGATCCGGGGATGAAAAGCAATGCGCTGAATTCGATCGTACCTTCGGCGTGCCAGTGAAGAGTCGCCCATGGCGTGTCGAAATTATGCGTAATATGCCGATAAAAATCGTTGATCTGTTCGTCAGTGACTTCGCTCTTTGGCTTCCGCCACAGAGCTGTGCCTTCATTGGCCGGACTCTCACCATCCTCTTTCAGGATAGTGACCGGCCATGAGATATGATCCGCCCACTTACGGATAATTTCCTGCAACCGCCATGGTTCAAGGAACTCATCCGAGTCTTCTTTGATATGCAGAGTGATATCCGTACCAGCTTTATCCCGTGTGGCAGGCTCAATCGTGTAGGCACCCTTGCCATCAGACGTCCAGCGCCAGGCTTCGTCCGATCCGGCGCGGCGAGACACAACTTCCACCCGGTCAGCGACCATGAACGCGGCATAAAAACCGACACCGAACTGACCGATCAGATTTGGTTTATCTTCCGGTCTGGCCGCTTCCAGCTCCTTGCCGAAAGCGCGGGTTCCGGACCGGGCGATTGTGCCCAGATTGCTGACCAGTTCTTCCCGACTCATACCGGACCCGTCGTCGGAAATTGTCAGCAACCGGGCGTCCTTATCGGGATTGATCCGGATTTTCGCATCATCGGGTAGTGCGCGGGCTCCATCAGTCAGCGCTTCAAACCGACGCTTATCCGTTGCATCCGCCGCATTCGCGACCAGTTCACGAAGAAAAATCTCGCGTTCTGAATAAAGTGAGTGAACGACAAGATCGAGAAGGCGCCCGACTTCAGCGCTGAATTCATGCTGCTCGGCGCCAGCCTGCGCGGTGGACGATGGGTTCCCGGTCTCCTGCCCAGTCATTTAAATAATATCCTTCTGTTTCAACTTTTGAATATCCTGAGCCGCCCCGACAGGGCAGCAATTACGTGGCATTATGTGTGGTGGATAAGCTCTCTTTTCAACCACATACGCGCATTCTCCCCCGCGCGGCCACACATTCAGAGCACCGGGCAGACTGAAAAGCGATTTAATTGTATTGGATAAGGCGACCGCGTAAGCCGGACGCACGATTCTGCGGCGCTGATCACCTGCAGATATTTTGGTGCGGACAGGTCTTTATCCCCTCCGCACCAACTTTGTCCTCAGACGGAGCTTTTTTCTTTCAGTGCAGCAAGCACGTCTTCCGGCCGGACCGGCTGATGCCGCATGCGGACTCCCACCGCATTGAAGATCGCATTTCCAATCGCCGCACCGATGGTCGTTACCCCCGGTTCGCCAAGCCCCATTGGCTTTTCCGTACTTTCGACGAACTCAATATCCATCTCAGGCACGTCCGCAATCCTGAGAGGCGTGTAAGTATCAAGGTTACGATCCTTACAAACCCCGTCAACGATCTCACTGCCCTCGCACAGCGCCATGCTGAGCCCCCAGAGTGCACCGCCTTCCGTCTGCGCCATGGCACCATCGGGGTCAACAACCGTTCCCGCGTCAAGTACGAGCCAGATTTTCTCGCACGTGACCACGCCGGTTGCACGATCCACCCGCACACGGACGGCGCCGGCCGTCCATGTTGGCATGCCCCGTTCCTGACCGAAGGTTGTGGCAATGCCGAGGCCGGTATCCTTCGGCAGAGCTTTCCCCCACTCTGCCTTCTCAGACAGACGCTTCAGCACGGCGGCCTGCCGCAAAGCGCCACCGGTCGAATCCGGGGCCTCTCCCTTATTCCGACCGTCCTGACCATTCCCATTCAGCATGGAGAGACGGAGTTCGACCGGGTCTTTGCCCAGTTCATGCGCCACCTCATCCCAGAACTGCTCGGCGGCCCAGGGCGTCCAGCCTGAACTGACCGAGCGAAGCCAGCCTGGCCGGAACGTCGCATTGGCCAGATCATTACTCAGCGCCCGCACCCGGACAGGACCGCAATCATACCAGTGATCAGCTCCGGCGATCGCGAACTGGTCGTAAGGTTTTCCGTCAACGCCCTTCTGCATGAAGGCCGCCGCCATAACCTCCGTCGGCCAGCCGGCCGCAGCATGATGCTGCATTCCTGTGAGAGTGTTCTTCTCGTCTAGAGCGAGCCGGACCGTCTGCACGGAAGGCGAGCGGATTGAGTCGAACATCATATCGTCTGAACGGGTCAGGATGAGTTTAACCGGTTTGCCGCCGATTGCCTTGGATGTCAGCGCCGCCGGAACGACATAGTCACCATTCAGGCGCCGTCCGAAACCGCCCCCCAGAAGATAGCTCATCATCTTCACTCTGGCTTCCGGCACGGCGAGGGCTTTCGCAATCACAGGCAGGAACAGACTTTGCCACTGATTGCCGCAATGCATCTCCCAGATGCCATCTTTCAGCATGGCGATCGCGTTGGTCGGCTCAAGCTGGTAATGCATGACAGAGGCACATGTGTATTCGCGCTCAATGACGCGATGGGCCTTCCTGAACGCGTCATCAACGCCGCGATCATCAAACACCATTGTGCCGCCCTCGCGGCTGGCAATCTGCTGGCGTCCGTGGTCGAGAATGTCCTTTTCCGTGACATGCGCCGTCTTACCCGGCGTCCATTCGACTTTCAGCAGATCGGTGGCGCGGATCGCAGCCGGATAAGACGATGCAAGAACAACGACCCAGCCTGGCACCGTGCCGGAAGGATCGTCGAGCACGACATATCGCAGATAGCCGCGGACTTTTTTCGCCGCGCTGTCATCGACTGAAATGACTTTCGAGCCGTAACGGGTCGGTGGCATTTTCGGCCGGCCGTAAACCATACCCTCTATTTTCGCATCGATCCCGTAAATCGCGGTCCCGTTCGTCTTCGACGGAATATCGAGAGCTTTGACTTCCTTCCCCACAAGACGCCGCTCAGAAGCCGGCTTGAGCGGCAGCGCCTTCATCTGTTCCGGGGTGAAGTTGCGGGTGGGTTTTGCCTTCGCCACGATGTCGCCAAACGAAACCGAGTGTGTTCCGTCCGACACGTTTCCGTTTCGCGCCGTACATTTCTCGGCACTCGTACCCAGCAGCCTCGCGCCTTCCTCGACGAGGACCGTCCGCGCGGCGGCACCTGCCTGCCGGAAGACGTCCCACGTCATCCATACGGACCAGGAACCACCCGTGACCATCAGACCCCATTTCGGGTCCGTGTCGACATAGGTGATCTTCACCTTGTCCCAGTCCGCTTCCATTTCATCGGCAATAATCCGTGCCAGTGCGGTGCCAATATGCTGACCCATTTCCGCGCGGATAATATTAACGTTCACCACGCCATCAGGCGCTACTGAGCACCAGATTGTCGGCTCGAACTCTTCAGGAGGAAGCGGCGCTCCCATGGGATAGAGCTGCGATGCCCTTGTCTCGCGCGCGAAACCAAACAGCAAAGCGCTGCCGGCTGCGGCGGAGAGAAAGCCCCTGCGGGACAGACCACGCCCGGCGGCACGATCCTGCTCGGCGGCAATGCGTTCGAGCCTACCCATTGGACGTCTCCCCGGAATTCTTCGACTGCATCACGGCTGCAGCCTGTTTGATGGCTTTACGAATACGGATGTAAGTCATGCAGCGACACAGACTGCCGCCCATGACACCGTCGATCTCCTCATCGGTCGGAGACGGATAGTCCGTCAGCAGGCTTGCTGCCTGCATGATCTGACCAGACTGGCAGTAGCCACATTGCGGGACCTGAATATCGCGCCAGGCTTCCTGCACCGGATGGCTCCCGGCAGGGTCCAGACCTTCGATCGTGGTCACTTCCGCTCCCTCGATCGCCGAAACCGGCGTAATACAGGATCGGGTCGCTCGTCCCCCGACATGCACCGTGCACGCGCCGCACTGTCCGACACCGCAGCCAAACTTAGTGCCGGTCAGCCCCAGATCGTCACGCAGAGCCCAGAGAAGCGGTGTATCTTCCGGCACGTCGAGCGATACGTCACGGCCATTGAGTTTGAATTTGATCATAATACGGCTCCGTGATCCCAACTCATGGCGAGACTCAGTGCGAGGAATTGACTGGCGGTTCTTCCACCAGCTTGCGGGCTTCTGCCGCTTTCTTATCGAGGTCCGTCCAGGGCGGAAGCGTGGTCCGGGTGCGGCGCAGATAAGCGGCGATGCGCGCCATGTCATGATCGCTCAGCGCGTTATAGAAGCTCGGCATCGCGACACCGCTCTGCCCTTCCTCCGCTGTCAGACCACGAAGCATGACCAGATAGAGGTTGGTCGGCTCGTCCAGCCAGAGCGCATTGTTGAGCGCCAGTTCCGGCCGACCGAGAACTGGCATCGGCGCAGCGTTATAATGACATGCGGAGCAGGCGCCCTGATACAGTCGCGCATCCGGATCGGTGAGCAGATTGCCACCCGTCAGATCACGCTTTGACTGTTCCCTAGCCCGCTGAAGCGCGGCTTTGTCGCCGCTGACGCGCTGGGATGCCCGGTCAATATCCGCGAAATAGTGAGCGATTGCATGAACGTCCGCTTCCGGGACGGTGGCGAGGAAATCATGTGCCACAGGCGACATGGGACCGCCCGCCGGACCGTGCAGAGGAGCAACGCCGTTACGGAGGTAATCGTACAGTTCGTCTTCGGTCCATACGACCGGCGTCGGATTTTTATCGTTCAGAGGCGGAGCGATCCAGCCATCGACAGTGCCGCCGTCATAGGCCTGACCGGGTACTTTTTCAGCCCCGAGAAGACCGCGTGGCGTATGACACGCACCGCAATGAGCCGCGCCTTCCGCAAGATAGGCGCCACGGTTCCACATCGCGTCATGCTTAGGATCAGGCTGATAGACGCCAGGACGGAAATATAGAAGTTTCCAGCCTGCCAGACCGATCCTCGGCGCGACAGACAGCGGAAAGTCATTCTGCCGGTGCGTCATATGCACCGCCGGCTGCGTCATAATCCAGGCATAAAGATCTGAAATATCCGCATCAGTCATTTTCGTGAAATGATCGTACACAAAGGCCGGAAGCAGATGCGATCCGTCACGGGAAACGCCATAATGAAGGGCGCGACGCAGGGCCTCTTCCGACCAGTTGCCGATCCCGGTTTCCGGATCCGGTGTAATATTGGACGAGTAAATCGCACCGAACGGCGATACCATTTTATAATCACCCGCCAGCTTCGGACCACCGCCGAGATCCTGACGCGTGTGACATTCGACGCAGTAACTTTCTGCCGCGACTATGCGTCCACGCTCAATCTGGGCCGCGCTGAACTGGCCAGGGCTGGGCGGAGCGACCTTAGGCAGAGCCGGGTACCATGCGTACCAAAGAAAACCTCCGCCGCCGACGATGGCCACGCCAGCTATGACCGCAAGTATGCGTTTGATCACTGTTACCCTCACACTACCGGAAAACCGGCCTGCCCCGTTGCACCGCCTGTTGCCTTACAGCGCTTCCACAAATGAAGTGTGATCTGCCGCTCACATGCAGAATCGGGCGCCGCTGCTCTTTCCCTGCAATAAATGCATGACTTGCTCAAAAGAACTGCAAAACAAGCATATGATTTATGTCATGGAGGAATTTTTACCACCGATGCGACTATTTTTCTATACATGCTCTGACAATGGTCAGTTCTGACTGTATTCTTCTGAATACAGTTATTCATATTTACTTCAATAACAGGACTTCATCCAGGCTGATCGGGCGATGCCGCTATATGCAGTGCGATACCGTTCCATGCCTGGGCAGGCAGAAGCAGCCTTACCTAACTAACCGGACCTGTTTCCGATCCGAGGTAAACAGGCTGATATTTCAACAGGGCAGGCCTCCCCGTCAGCCGGGTAATGGCTGGCAGGGATATACAGACCAGCGATTACAGTGTTGCGATAACTTCAGCTGGTCCCTTTGTCCGGAGGTCTGAGCGATAGCGTTCAAACGCGTCGCGAAACCCCTTATTCGTCTCAATGCCCCAGCCACTGAATATTGGCAGATCGAGGACCGCCAGGAGATTACTGTCATGAAAAACCGAGCGCTCTTTATCCGTCGCTGCCGGCTCGCTGAGCTTAATTACGGCACCCTTTCCGTCCTTACCGGCCTCGCATTCGGCCCAGCAGGCAAGAGCAAAGGCAACACGATGAATATCACGTCCGGTTTTCAGCAGTTCCGTCACGGTCTCGCTGAGAAACACCGGCAGCTTTGAGAAACTGTCAGACGCAATGCGCTCAAGCTGATCACCGACCGCGTGATTACGGAAACGATGAAGCACCTGCGCTGCATAAGACGACAGATTCACGTCCTCAGGCGGAGAGAGTAACGGCGCAACGTCTTCATTAAGGAAATTTTCGAGGAGACTGACGATGCCATTGTCGCTCATAGCCTCGTCAACCTTACGATACCCCATCATCAGACCGCTGAATGCCAGAATAGAATGACCCGCGTTCAGCATCCGGAGCTTGACCTGCTCGTAAGGCTCGACATTTCCGGTCAGCTGGACGCCCGCTGTTTCAAACTCAGGACGGCCGGCGCAGAATTTATCCTCCACGACCCACTGGATAAAATCTTCCGAATAGACGGGCATCAGATCATCGATTCCGCTGGCCTTATTAAGACGCCGGATATCGTCGTCGCTGACAGAAGGTACTATTCTGTCAACCATGCATGACGGGAACGAGACGTTCCCGCGAATCCAGGCTGCGAGAGAGGCATCCCGGGCTTCTGCAAAGCCACAAAATGCAGTCTCCGCCACGCGACCGTTATGCTGGAGATTGTCGCAGGACAGGACCGTGAATGGTCCGGCGCCAGCCTCTCTTCTGCGGCGCAGTGCTTCCGTCACAAGTCCAAATGCGCTCTGTGGAATATCACGCTTCAGGTCTTCCGCGATGAAAGGATCGTCGACCTGAAACCTGCCTTCACTGTCGACAAAATATCCGCCTTCGGTGATCGTCAGACTGACAATACGGATCTCCGGGGCCGCCAGACGGTCGATTATCGCTTCGTAACCGTCCACGCAGCTTACATAATCCACAATGGAGCCAATGACCCGGATCGTCCTGCTTTCATCCGGAGCGAACTCTGTCAGGCTAAAAAGGCCGTCCTGCCTGCGAAATGCATCAGCCCGCACCTCCTCGCGACGGCCGTGCCGGATACCTGCTCCCAGAATGCCCCAGCTACTCTGCCCCGCCGCACCAAGCAGGCGGTCAATATAGAGAGCCTGATGCGCCCGATGAAAATTACCGACCCCGATATGAGCAATCCCGGCTGATACCTCTTTCCGGTTATATGCCGGGGTGAGCACCTCGGGAGGAAGGGTATGCAGGGTGGCATTCGAGAGGCCAGTCATTCAGTCAGATTCCTTACAGTTCAGTCACATCACGCATGAACGCACCGGATTGTCATGGCACCGCGGCGGAGGTTCCGCATTGATCTGACACCCATACCATGAATGAGAGCCTCCCGTTCGAAGACAGGCAGGCTGCGATCGGGCTTGAAAATCAGCAACGGATTCGTTATGACCGCGGTTCGCTCACGCGTCCGGGCCTGTAGGGCATGCCCGGCCGTGAACAGTCTGCCTCATTGACTGAGGCGACCCAATGTCAGGGAGACCAAAATGCCCAAAATGAAGACGAAGTCGTCGGTTAAAAAGCGGTTCAAAATCACCGCGACCGGCAAGGTGCTCTGTGGTCCTGGAAATAAGCGCCACGGACTGATTAACCGCCCGCAGAAAATGAAGCGCACAAATCGCGGCCCGCAGACCATGACGGACATGGATGCGAAGACCGTGAAGCAGTGGGCCCCCTACGGGCTGGTCTGAGGAGCATCTGAATTATGGCACGTGTAAAACGCGGCGTTACATCGCACGCCCGTCACAAAAAAGTTCTTGATCTTGCCAAGGGCTATCGCGGTCGTTCCTCCACGAACTATCGCATTGCTCTTGAGCGCGTTGAGAAAGCTCTTCGCTACGCTTATCGGGATCGTCGCAATAAGAAGCGTGAATTCCGTGCGCTGTGGATTCAGCGTATCAACGCAGCGGTTCGTGAGCATGGCCTGACCTATAGCCGTTTCATTAACGGGCTTGATAAGGCTGGCATTGAAATCGACCGTAAGGTTCTTGCCGCGATTGCATTTGACGACTCGGCTGCCTTCGCTGAAATCGTCAAAAAGGCTCAGGCAGCTCTCGCTGCCTGAAATCTGATCAGGCAAAAGAATGGCCGGTGCAGGCCGGCTTCTCTTTGCACAAAAAAAGCTGCCTTTTGGCAGCTTTTTTTGTGAGATCATTATTCCTCTGAGGCCTGCTGTTCCGGAGGAATCGTGACAGGACGGTTATTTTCATCAAGCGCCACAAAGACAAACCGCCCATGCGTCACAAGCTGTGTTTCGGTTGACTGCCTGACACGCCGCCATGCCTCGACTTCGATCGTCATTGAGGTCCGGCCGACACGGGTAACGCTGGTATAAACAGACAGTTCATCCCCCACCGTCATCGGCGCGAGAAAGGAGACACTGTCTATTGCCACTGTCACCGTTTTGGTACGCGCGCGAGTCCCTGCGGCAGATCCTGCGGCGAGGTCCATCTGAGACATTACCCAGCCACCAAACACGTCCCCGGCAGCGTTGGTATTCCCGGGCATGGCAATTACCCTGATGGTCAGATGACCCGACGGGCGACGTGGCTGGTTTTCTAACATATTCTCCGACCCTTCCGGTCCGCTTATTTTGCTTTTTTTTCAAGAATGGGCGAAATGACAATTTCACACAACAGAAGCCTGCGGGATCACTGCGGCGAGCCATAGAGTAACGCTGGTTCAATCACGGGATCAGAAATCGTCTCAAGACCATCTTTGGCAAAACGCCGGTAAAAACAGCTTCGGCGTCCAGTGTGACAAGCCACACCAGTCTGGTCAACGAGCAGCAAAACAGCATCGCCATCACAGTCGAGGCGTGCCTCAACAAGGCGTTGCATCTGCCCGGATGTCTCTCCCTTGCGCCAGAGAGACTGACGACTGCGCGAATAATAACAGACCTGGCCGGTCAGCAATGTCTCTTTCAGAGCCTCTCTGCTGAGCCAGGCGACCATGAGAACTTCACCGGTATCGTATTGCTGTGCAATTCCGCAAATCAGACCTGCGGAATCAAAAGCGACTCTTTCAAGTTCACGCTCAACAGCTTCCTGCGACGGCCTCACGCTTACGTCCGCCACTGTTCCACTCACGACGATTTTCCCTCAGAGTCATCTGCATCCTGTTTCTGTGTAAGAGCAGAAACCATCCATGCAGGAACGCGCGGAACAATCCTGTGATCTTCCACGACCAGATATTTATCGATTGCCTCCGGTCGCAGAAAGGCAAGGCCACAATGGTCCCGTCCTGATCTGATCTGTCCGGCCTCTGTTCCTTCGGCGAATACAGGTGTTCCGGGTGGCGACATGGGAGCTTCAGATGCAATCGGGATAAGACGTTTCTTAACCAGCCCCCGATAGCGGGTCCGGGCTGTCAGTTCCTGTCCCATGTAGCACCCCTTCGTCCAGGAGATGCCATTCAGCAGATCGAAATTTGCCTCCAGAAGCAGCGTTTTCTCAGGTTCACAATCCCGGATGCCGTCGGGCAGTCCGAGCACCAGCCGATGCAGATCATAGGCAGAAGCATCAGATTTAGCAGCGCGGGAGCGTTCCGGAAGCAACAGTCTCCATCCGGCCTCCGGCACGCGTGGATCCTGCGCCACAATCGCGTTTTCTACCGTGATCACATCGGGCAAAGCGCCCCATGCGGCATGCACCTCAAGACGTGTCAGCTGCAATGTCACATCTGAACGGAGACGGAATTTTGACAAGGTCGCAATGATCATTTCCGCCTGACAGGAAGCGCAGTCCAGCAGCAGGCAAGGTTCGTCAGGGTCCGCAAAGATGAAAAAATCGGCCTTCCAGCGGCCCTGCGGCGTCAGGAGCGCGGCCCATACAGCTTCCCCGGGGGCAGCAGCAGTCACATCGTTGGAAACAAGTCCCTGCAGAAACTTTATCCGGTCCTCGCCTCTGAGAGCGATAACTGCCCGGTCAGGCAGATGAGCGAGATAGGACATGACGGCACTCCCAGCCGGCTGACGCACGGAATAATAGCAGAAATAATCTGGACACTTCGGACTTTACCCCTGAAGACGCAAGAGCGGGATATGGGAATCTTTTGATTTTTCGGTCAGATTTTCATGAGACCTCGGTCAGACACTCTCCCTTACAGGCCGCTGACGTTCACTTTCTGTCTTCAGCTGGCCGCATGCAGCGAGGATGTCCCTCCCTCGAGGCATGCGGATCGGCGACGCAAAACCGGCGTCCATGACAATCTTTGCAAATTTTGCCAGTTGCTCGCGCGTCGAGGGTTTGTACTCACTCCCCGGCCAGGGATTGAAAGGGATCAGATTGACCTTCGCCGGAATACCGCTGATCAGCCGTACGAGCTCCCGCGCGTCCGCCTCACTGTCGTTGATGTCACGCAACATGATGTATTCGAAGGTGATTCTGCGTGCGTTACTGGCGGCCGGATAACGACGGCAGGCGGCCAGAACTTCAGCAATCGGATATTTGCGGTTGAGCGGTACGATCTGGTCACGCAGATCGTCACGTACCGCATGCAGCGAAACGGCAAGATTGATGCCCAGTTCGTCACCGCAGCGATCCATCAGCGGCACGACACCGGACGTGGACAAGGTAATCCGGCGTCTCGACAGAGCGATTCCCTCTCCGTCCATGATGATCCGCATCGCTTTCGCGACATTCTCATAGTTATAGAGAGGCTCACCCATTCCCATCAGAACGATTGTGGAAAGGAGCCGTGGCGTTTCTCCTTTAGGACTGGGCCATTCGCCATACGAATCGCGGGCTGCCATAAACTGACCGACGATCTCGGCCGCTCCGAGATTGCGGACGAGCTTTTGCGTCCCCGTATGACAGAATGTGCATGAAAGCGTGCAACCGACCTGTGACGAAATACAGACTGCTCCACGATCCTCGCGGCGATCCGGAATGTAGACCGTCTCAGCTTCCTGGCCATCACGAAAACGGAACAGAAACTTCCGCGTTTCATCTTTTGAAGTTTGCACGACGGCAGGTTCAGGTCGACCGACGATGAAGCGTTCGGCCAGTTTTTTCTGCAACGGTTTTGCAATACTGGACATACGACTGAAATCAGTCACACCCTGATGATAGATCCAGTGCCAGAGCTGCTTCGTGCGAAATGGTTTTTCGCCGATTGAGATCAGTTCTTCCGTGATTTCCTCACGTGACAGACCAATAAGTTCCCGTCGCCCGTCAGCCAGCTGCACCGGAGGCGGCGAAAAAAGCGCTGATTTCGCAAGAATCCGCTCGCGATCAGTGGCATCGGGCGCGAAAGCACTATCGCTCACGGCATATCATCCTGTTACGGCAAATGGGAATCTCTGCCGCGCTCCTATCATGGACCACAGTCAATGAGGAGGAAAATCGACGGGCACAGCTTCAGCCGCTGCGTCGTGCGCCGATAAGGAATTCACGATTTCCTTCCGGTCCTGTTATCGGACTGGCTTCTATTCCAAGAACATCCCAGCCGGGGAGTCCGCACCACCATTCTGCAATCATCCCACAGACACTCTCGTGCACAACGGGATCACGAACGACCCCTTTGGTACCAATATGTTCACGTCCAGCCTCAAACTGGGGTTTGATCAGGGCAACAGCCCATGCATCCTGTGTGGTCAGGGCCAGCGCTGCCGGAAGGACTGTGCGTAAGCCGATAAAACTCGCATCGCAAACGACTGCGCCCACCGGTTCAGGGATGATTGTGCTATCAAGGTGACGGGCATTCTGCTTTTCCAGAACAATAACCCGTTCATCGGAGCGCAGCTTCCATGCCAGCTGCCCATGTCCGACATCGACCGCATAAACGCGTGGCGCTCCGTTCGTCAGCAGAACGTCCGTAAACCCTCCGGTCGAAGCGCCCACGTCCAGACAGACGCGTCCGGTCGGCGAAAACCCAAAAAATGGCAGAGCATGAGCAAGCTTCAGGCCGCCGCGGGACACCCATGGATGGTCCTGCCCCTTAAGGCTCAGGGACGCATCCTCCGGAAGAAGATCACCGGCTTTACTGATCCGCCGGTCACCGGCGTAAGCGAGGCCCGCCATGATAATCGCCTGTGCCCTCGTCCGGCTTTCGACCAGTCCGCGATCGACAAGGAGCTGGTCGGCCCGACGTTTGGCCATGAATCAGGCGATCTGCTCTTTGTTTTCACTGACGCCGAGAGCGGCGAGGGCGGTATGGACGATATGGGGCGCGTTGAGTTCGGCGGTGTTATACTGCTCGAACTGGGTGTTGTGGTCGATGAACCGGTCGGGCAGGG
>NZ_WOTB01000016.1 GCF_011516835.1 Acetobacter musti
CGCCTATCACTGTATCCTTCATCTGCCGTCCTTTCGCGCAGTCGTTTCTTCCAACGACCATTCTGGCACATTGCGATGCCGTGCGGGGAGGACGGCAACCACCCCATCTCATAAGCCTGCTGCAGCCGCCCGAAGACATGTTCAAGCCAACCTGAAATCCGCGCCCACAGACCCCGTTTCGATGAACCGGCATGCAGGACATCCGATGTCCGGAGCACCCGCGAACACATCATGGGCGTCAGGGTCAGGGACAGTCCCATTGAGACAAGAACCGTCACCGAAATGGTGACGGCGAATTCATGCAGAACATTCCCGATCAGTCCTCCCAGCATCAGAATGGGAAAGAAGACCGCAATCAGGGAAATGGAAACCGACAGCACGGTAAAGGCGACTTCCTGTGCTCCGGCAAGCACGGCGACAGCCAGCGTCTCCCCTTTTTCCATGTGGCGGCTGATGTTCTCGATCACGACAATCGCATCATCAACCACGAAACCCGTCGAAATCGTCAGCGCCATCAGGGAAAGATTGTCGAGGGAATAATGAAGAAGCTCCATCACGCCGAATGTCGTGATCAGAGACGCCGGAATCACGACCGCAGGCACAAGCGTGGTACGCGGAGAACGCAGAAAGACCAGAACGACGGCAACGACAAGCAGGACGGAAAGGAAAAGCGTGTTCTTCGTGTCAGCCAGAGCAGCCCGGATCGTGAAGGAGCGATCCATCCCGACATGGAGTTCGACGTCCGCCGGCAGCGCTGCGGTCAGGAAGGGAAACTGCGCCTTGACCTGGTCGATCGTCTGAACGATGTTCGCGCCCGTCCGGGGAAAGATGATGACGAGAACGGCCCGCTCGCCGTTATAGAATCCCCCGTTTTCAACATCCTCAACCCCGTCACTGACAGTGGCGATATCTTCGAGTCTGACCGGCCGCATGTTGCGGTAGGCGACGATCAGTCCCCTGAGATCCCTGGCGCTCTGCACCTGATCGTTCGTGCGCAGGATGATCCGCTGACTGTCGCGGGTCAGAAAACCCTTGGGCGTGTTGGCGTTGGCCGCGGCAAGCGCCGCCCGTATATCCTCGAAGCCGATGCCGTATTTGAAAATCCTGAGCGGATTCATCTCCACCCGGACCGCCGGAAGAGCGCCTCCGCCCAGTTCAACCTGCCCCACCCCGGCGATCTGGGAGAGATGCTGTTCCAGAACGTTCGTCGCGGCATCATAGATTTTGGCCGGCGTGCGCGTCTTCGACGTCAGGGCCAGAATGAGGATCGGCATGCCCGCAGTGTTGGCCTCGTGATAGGTCGGGTCCTGCCTGAGCGTGGCCGGAAGATCGGCGCGGGCCGCATGGATCGCTGCCTGAACATCGCGAGCGGCACTGTTGACATCGCGCGATGTATCGAACTGGAGCGAGATGTTGACCTGCCCCGTGACAGACTGGGACGTCATTTCCGTCAGCCCGGAAATCGTACCAAGATGCCGCTCCAGAGGTTCGGCGATCGTGCTGGCAATCTCTTCAGGCGTACCACCGGGCTGCTGCGCCTGAACCTGAACAACTGGAAGATCCACATTAGGAAGATCGGCAATCGGCAACAGCCGGTAGCCCAGCATTCCCGCCATTATGAGACCAAGAACAATGAGCGTCGTACCGATCGGGCGACGAATACACAGAGCGACAAGGAACATCAGACTGTCCCTTCACCGGAAGGATGGCGACGCCACGAAGCAATACGCAGCCGGAAACGCTCCATGAAAAGATAGATGACGGGTGTCGTGAAAAGCGTGAGAAGCTGGCTGACCGTGAGTCCACCCACAATCGCATAACCCAGTGGACGCCTCAGTTCCGACCCCACGCCAGATCCTATGACCATGGGGATCGCACCGAACATGGCCGCCAGCGTGGTCATGAGAATAGGCCGGAACCGGAGATGAGCAGCCTTTGTGATGGAGGCGACCGGAGAAAGACCCTCCTCGCGTTCAGCCTCAAGCGCAAAGTCGATCATCATGATCGCATTCTTCTTGACGATACCGATAAGAAGAACGATCCCGATCACACCCATAATGTCCAGACCGCTGCCCGTCACCCACAGGATGAGCAGTGCGCCGACAGCGGCTGAAGGCAGGGTGGACAGAATGGTGAGGGGATGGATGAAACTCTCGTAGAGCACGCCAAGCACGATATAGACGGCCACAAGCGCGGCGAGAATCAGCCATGCCTCGTTGCCCATACTGCTTTCGAAAACTGCTGCCGTGCCCGTAAAGGATGTCCGGGCGGTGGCCGGCACAGCAAGCGCCTTACGCGCCGTGTCGATCGCAGAGACCGCCGCTCCCAGCGAATATCCCGGGGCAACGTTGAACGAGATGGTCGCGGCCGGGAACTGCGCAACATGTGTGATCAGCAAAGGCGCGGAGGACGGCGTAATCTTCGTGACGGATGACAGCGGAACCAGGCCGGAAGTCGGCGTGCGTGTCGGGCCGGACGTACTGCTCCCCGTAGTCGCGCTGCCCGCCATGTAGAGTTTATCCAGTGAATCCGGAGACTGCTGAAGCTGAGGAACAGCCTCCAGAATGACCCGATACTGATTGGACTGCGTATAGATCGTTGAAATCTGACGCTGCCCGAAGGAATCATAAAGAATATTATCCACGGTCTGCGGCATGATGGCGAAGCGTGCACCTGTCGCCCTGTCCAGAGTAACGTCTTCCGCCGCACCCTGCGCCTGAAGATCCGAGGCGACATCCACAAGCGCGGGCGATTTCCGCATCTCCGCCACAAGACGCGACGACCATGTCGCCAGTCTGCCGGCATCGGAATTCTCGATCAGAAACTGATACTGCGTGGCCGAGACACTGGTATTGAGCGTCAGATCCTGAACCGGCTGAAGATAGAGTTTCGTGCCGGGAATGGTACGGGTTTCCTCCAGAATACGCTGCGCGACCTTCGTTGCGGACAGACTCCGCCTGTTCTCACCGAGCAGATTGATCTGGAACCGCCCGCGATTCAGCGTGGTGTTGTCTCCATCCACGCCAATATAGGATGAGAGACTGGCAACATCAGGATCTTTGAGGATCGCGGCAGCCAGCTTCTTCTGAAGCACTTCCATCGCATCAAAGGAAATGGAGGCGTCCATAACCGAAACGCCCTGAAGGACACCCGTGTCCTGCTCCGGAAACAGTCCCTTCGGAATAACAACGACCAGAAGACCGGTCAGCGCAACCGTACCGAGAAAGACGAAAAGAGTAAGGGTCTGATGCCGCAGCACACGGACCAGACTGCGGTCATAAAAAGCGATCAGCGACAGGATCATCCGGTCGGCTTTCAGGGCCCAGCGCGGCTTGGCGGACTGATGCGCCTCATCACGCAGCACGCGGGCGCAAAGCATCGGCACCAGAGTAAGAGACACCATGGCGGAGATCATGATCGTCACCGCCAGCGTCACCGCGAATTCATAGAACAGGCGGCCAATCACATCGCTCATGAAAAGCAGCGGGATCAGAACCGCAATGAGAGAAACCGTCAGGGAAATGATGGTGAAACCAATCTCCCCCGCCCCTTCGAGCGCGGCCGTCATACGATCACGCCCCATTTCCACATACCGTGCGATGTTTTCAATCATCACGATGGCATCGTCGACGACAAAACCCGTCGCGATCGTCAGTGACATCAGGGAAAGATTATCGAGTGAAAACCCCATCAGCTGCATCACCGCCAGCGTCCCGACGATGGACAGCGGCACTGACAGGGCAGGAACAAGCGTCGCCGCCGGGTCATGCAGAAAGACGAAGATGACAGCGACAACAAGCGCCAGAGCCAGCGCCAGTTCAAATTCGACATCGGCCACCGAAGCCCGGATCGTGATCGTCCGGTCGGTCAGGGAGGTGATGTGGATACCGGCCGGCATGTCCTGTTCGAGCCGGGGAAGCGCCGCCTTGATGGCGTCAACCGTGCTGAGAATGTTGGCCGAGGGCTGCCGGCGAATGTTGACGATGATCGCAGGCCTGTCATTCGCCCATCCGGCAAGCTGGGTATCTTCCGGCCCTTCCACAACGGTTGCGATATCCTGCAACCGCACAGGGCCATTATTGGCGCTCGACCAGCCGATGACCTGCCGCATGAGCTGGTCCGTGCTGGAAATCTGGCTGTTGACGCGGATGGTGCGCGCCTGTTCGCTGCCGTTGAATGTGCCGCTAGGCGTATTCACATTCACGTTGCCGATCGTCGTCCGCAGCGTGTCGAGGTCAAGCCCGTACGTTGTCGCCTTCTGAACATTGACGCGGACACGATAGGCTTTCTTGTTTCCCCCCGAAAGGGAGACTTCACCCACACCGGAAATTTCGCTGATCTTCTGCTGCAGACGGGTCGCGACATAATCCTCGACTTCCGTCAGCGGCATCGTGTCCGAAGTGATGCCAAGAATCAGCACAGGTGTGTCCGCCGGATTGACCTTGGAATAGATCGGCGGAGCAGGAAGCGCCGATGGCAGCAGGGAATTCGCGGCGTTGATGGCTTCCTGCACCTCCTGCTCCGCGACATCGAGAGAAGTCGTCAGGCCGAACCGCAACGTAATGACGGAAGCACCGCCGGAGGATTGCGAGGTCATCTGCTCGAGACCGGCCATCTCGCCCATCTGGTCTTCCAGCGGCGCCGTCACAGACGTCATCATCACATCCGCGCTGGCGCCCGGATAGAAAGTGCGCACAACGATCGTCGGATAATCGACTTCGGGGAGCGCCGAAACCGGCAGAAAACGGTAGCCGATCATGCCCGCCAGCAGGAGAGCGAGCATCAAAAGTGTGGTGGCGACGGGTCGCTGAATGAACAGACGTGAGAAATTCATGGAGCGGCAGATGTATTGTCAGCGGGAATGGAGATTCTGGCGCCGTCATGAAGACGATCGACACCCGAAATGACGACACGATCCCCTTCCCTGACTCCGGACATGATGACGACAGTGTTGCCCTGACTGATTCCGGTCTTCACAGGAACGGCCTTCACCGTGCTGTCCGCCTGCACGACATAGACGAATGAACCGTCCGGCCCCGTCTGGATCGCACTGGCAGCGGTCAGCAGAACATTCTGCTCCGTCTCGACCAGCAGATGCGCGTTGACGAACTGGTTCGGAAACAGATCTTCATCGGGATTGTCGAAAATGGCCCTCAGACGCACCGTGCCCGTGGACGTGTCCACCTCGCTGTCCAGACTGCTGACTTTGCCCGTTGCGAGCTTTTCCGCATCTGCGCTGTCCCAGGCTTCCACGGGCAGCTCCCTGACCTGTCCGAGCCGGTCCTGCGGAACCGTGAAAATAACCGAGATCGGCTTCATCTGCGTCAGGATGGCAAGGCCGCCACTCTGCGCCGCAGTCACGTAATTGCCCCTGTCCACGGCGCGTATGCCAACGCGCCCGCTGACGGGGGCACGGATATGACAGTATTCAATGTCAAGTTTATAAGTATCGACCAGCCCCTGATCGGATTTGACGGTACCGATAAGCTGCTGGACCTTGTAATGCTGGTCCTGCGCTGTCTGGGCATCGACGGCGTCGCGCCTGAGAAGTTTCTGGTAGCGCGCATCATCCATCCGCGCTTCATCGAGCTGGGCGATGTCGGCAGCCAGTTGTCCCTCATACTGTTTGAGGAACGCTTCATAAGGACGCGGATCTATGACGGCCAGAAGGTCGTCCTTCTTCACCTCCTGTCCTTCCGTAAAAAGCACCTGCGTCAGATAACCGTCGAGACGCGTCTGAACCGTGACGGTGGCGATGGGAATGACCGTCCCAAGCTCGCTCAGCACAAAAGGCATATTCCCTTTCCGGACGCCCGCCACGCCCACAGGTGTGGCACTTTCAGCCGTCGCCGGTTCCGCCCGGGCGGAACCGACGGTACAGGGAAAAGACGTGAAGATCGTTCCGGTCAGAAACATCCCGGCGACAAGACAGGAATGACGAACAGAACGCACGAACCGGTCATTGCAGATAGAAAACGGAAAACAGACGGGAAATTCAGGTAAAAACATGAGTCATTGTTTCTGCTTGTTGCAACCGGAAAAGAGGAAACGCGATACCGGAGTGACGGCCCTACCGGAGACCTGATTCCCGGGAATGAGGCGCATGCGCAGGGAGCGTCAGCCGGACAATCAGCCCCCTCGGCGCCGCATCCCGAAGGGTGATGCTTCCCTGATGACGGGCCACAACATCCTGCACAATGGAAAGACCAAGACCGAGACTGCCATCTGCACTTCTGGCCCGATCCATGCGTGCAAAAGGCTGGAGCATCTCAAGACGCATATGGTCAGGAATTCCCGGACCGGAATCCGCCACTTCGATAATGATCTGATCATTTTCGGGCCACGCATCGACGTGCACGTTCTTTCCATATTTCAGCCCATTCTCTATGAGATTGTTCACTGCACGCGAAATAGAAACAGGCTGACAGAAACAGGCTGTTTCATGCACGCCTTCATAGGCGACCTGTTTTCCCGTCGATGAAAATTCTTCGCAGAGGCTTTCCAGAAGCGAACCAAGCTCTACGACCTCGAAAGGCTCCGCCTCTCTCTGACCATCGAGAAATGTCAGCGCGCCATTGAGCATCTGCTTCATAAGCGTAAGATCGTTACGCATGGCGCGCGGAGAAGCATCATCGCCCCCCAGTTCCACACGCATGGAAAGGCGCGTGAGAGGCGTCCGCAGGTCGTGACCGATCGACATGAGCATCCGCGTCCGCTCTTCTGCGGCCATCCGGATACGGCTCTGCATCCTGTTAAAAGCCCGGATAACCCGTCGAACTTCGCGTGGCCCCTGCTCTTCGAGAAGAGGAGATGTCGTGTCATAGCCAAGCGTATCCGCCTTGCGGGCAAGGATCGACAGTGGACGGTTGACGCGCCACACGCTCCACACCGACAGAGCACCGGTCATGACCAGCAGAGACAGGAAAGGAACGGTGATGGGAAGAGTCATGTGAATGACGTCATGAAGATTGAAATTTGAAATAACCGCAATATGAATATTATCTGCCGGCAGAATAATGTTCGTGAATACTCTGTCTCCCGTTTCGCATTTCACAACATTCATGGACGCGGCATCACCCGGAAAATCGTGCCGCAGAATACGATGGACGAGCTCCGTTTCGTGGTCCGCAGGCAGCGGCGTGCAGGGAAAAGCCTTGTTCAGCTGGAAATGAATTCCGGCGGAAGACATTCCTTCCGCTGCCTGCTGACGGACGGAAAGGGGAATGGACCGGAGCGACCGGATGGCCGTCTCGATAGCGAGAGTATCGGGCCAGGGACCGACGGGAAGCGGAGGAATAGCCGGCCGCAGCGCCCGAAGCAGAAGAATGACCACACAGAGCGTCAGAAGGAGACTGGTCGCGAGGATAGCCACCATCTGACCAAAAAGTGTCTGAGGAAACAGACGCCGGAGCAGCACGAAACGAGACCGGAAACTCATTGATTGCACGCCAGAGGATCGAAGATGTATCCATCTCCGCGAACGGTCCGGATCAGTTCAAGCTGACGCCCCCCTTCCGCAAGCTTCCGCCGTAACCGGCTGACAAGCAGATCGATGGTTCTTTCTTCCAGCGCAGTCGGGCTTCCATGAATCAGTCCGATAATCTCTGTTCTGGAGAGAAGAGTTTGCTGATGCTGCCAGAAGACAAGCATCAGATCCGTCTCGGCGCCACTCAGGGTCAGCCGGATGCCAGGCGCTCTGTAAAGCGCCCTTTTGGCCGGCACGAATTTCCAGGGGCCGAATACATATTCGTCTGGCAATGAAGAAGGCTGCCGGAGCTGCTTCCCACGCCTCAGGACCGCACGGACCCGGGCTTCAAGCTCGGCAAGATCGAAGGGTTTGCTGATATAATCATCAGCTCCCAGATTGAGACCCGCGACCTTGTCCTGAATATCCGCCAGAGCCGTCACCATAATAATCGGAGCATCCGTGGTCTGACGAATATACTGACAGACCTCCTGTCCACTCTCCTGTGGAAGCATAAGATCAAGCAGGATCATATGAATATCACTACTCTCTAAACAAGACTTTACCTCCGCCAGATTAATGGCAGAACTGACGAAGTATCCACCATATGAAAAGAAACGCAAAAGAAGGTTCCGTATTTCAGGATCGTCTTCTACGACCAGAAGATGCGGTGAAGGCGAAACATGATCGGAAATATCGGACACTGCACGCAGGTATCTTTACAGGATGTGGAGGATATCGTGATTACAGTGGGGAGTATGTGCCTACCTCGGCGGAGAAGAAAGGGCTAAACGCCCACCGAGATATTATTTTTCAAAACTGAAAAATAATATCCAGAATATTTAAACACCCCAAAAAAACCATATCTTAGTGTATAAATGAAGAAAATGCGGTATTTATATATTTCTCGTTTGCGTCCAAAAGTTACTATATTGATCGGTCAGTTTCATACCGCAACTCGCGAGCACCCAACAGCACTGTCACAACAACCTTTATGCCTGCCCATCTCGCCGGCATTCCACCTCGGAACTGTCTGGTAAGAAAACTATCGTAAGAGACGGGTAGACATGACCAGCAGCTACATAGTCGGAAGAATGTCGATATAGATCGCGCGAAGGAAACTTTGAACCTGCCGATGCCGCTCGAACGCACAGAGGCCAGAAATCCACATCTGCACGCTCTATCCCTGTCGGCGTGATTCTCTCAAAAAGACCAGTTACATTCCAGAAAATTATGGATGCCAGCAAAGATGCCTGAAGCGACAGACACGAGGAAAAAGTCTCAGTCCTACCAGCGCAACTTCCATATGGGTTTATTCTTAATGAGCCGTGGGAGGTGCGCCAGGCATGCCACCCTCTGGTCCGGCGCCATTAACCAGATCCGGCGAGAGTCATGCCACGTAGGCGTGATCGCGCTAGGCTCAGGACTCCTGGCCAGACCATGACGGTTTCAGCGAGACAGATGGCTGAGAAGAAGACGGCCGGGCATCTGTCGTAGCGGGTTGCGACCCGCCGCCAGTCCCTGAGCTTTCCGAACATGATCTCGATACGGTTGCGCCGTTTGTATTTCCGCCTGTCGTATCTGACAGGTTTCCCGCGGGATCTCCGTCCTGGAATGCAGGGTCTGATTCCTTTTTCCTCCAGGGCATCCCTGAACCGGTCAGCATCATAACCCCGCTCTCCCGGCATCCATTGTGCAGGAGGAAGACTGTCCGGCAGGGCAGCGGCACCGGCTATAATCACTGATCGGTCCTGCTGTCATGAAGCAGCTCAGCGGTCGTCCGTTCTGATCGGTGACGGCATGCAGCTTCGTGTTCATCCCGCCTTTGGTGCGGCCGGTCAGGCGGCCCGGATCCCTTTTTTAGCCGCAGGCTCGAAGCCGTGCGGTGCGCCTTCAGACAGGTCGCATCAATCATGATGGTCCGGGGCTCTGCCTTCCCGGCAGCCAGCCCGTCCATCATCCGGGTGAAGATCCCCATGGCGCCCCAGCGCTTCCAGCGGTTGTACAGTGTCTTGTGTGGACCGTATTCCCGCGGCGCATCACGCCAGCGCAGGCCGTTCCGATTGACAAAGATGATGCCGCTCAGCACACGGCAGTCATCAACGCGGGGTCTGCCGTGGCTCTTTGGGAAAAAGAGCTGCAGACGATCCATCTGTTCGTCCGTCAGCCAGTACAGGTCGCTCATTTCCAGTCCCCTCTCAGAGCCTGAATCAAAATCCTGCCCAAAAATCAATGAGCCCTGAGCCTAGGAACGAAAAGAACGGAAGAAGTTTCCAGTCATAATCGAGAGTGTTGCCGGCACAACGTCTTACATGCGACGTTTCCGCGTCGCATGTAAGACGTTGTGGACACTTGAATTCGATGAATCCGCGCAGTGGATGAAGGTATTCGTTCCCTGTGCAGACGATCATTCCCATGGTCGGACGGGACCTATACCTTCCGCCACTTCGATCGCTCTCTGGGATGCGTGGATCTGGATTTCGTGTTGCATGGCGATGCGGGGCCTGTGCCGCACTGGCCGTGATCGCAGCCTTTTTTGGCGCCGGTGAGTTCGAGGCGTTCGCGCAGCAGGTCGAGCAGGGTGGTGCTGTTGTCGACAGTGAGGCTGGTGCGGGTGGCGTTGACGATCAGGGTCAGCGGCGTGGCCGGAACGCCGGGGGGCGGCGGTGGCGTGGGGGCCTGACGGGCTTCCGGGCGGGCCGTGGCGTGTGCGCGGGGAAGTCATGGCGGTGGAGGCGACGCTTCCCTGGAGGACGGTACGGCGGCGGAAGCGGGCGGGGCCGGGGGAGAGACTGGTCATGGCCGGGCTGACCTTTCCGGGTGGGGCGTGGCCGGGCGCCGGGTCTTGTCCGGTGGCTCAGGCTGCGTGGCGGGGGTGGGGTCTTCGTCTGTTACGTGTGGAGCCGGACCGGGTTGCGGTGGGGGAGAGGCTCACGGGGGCGTGAAGTTTCAATTTCCTTTGCTGTATTCAGGGAAATACAGAGTCTGTCGGCATAATGACGGGTTGCGGGAGGGAAGTGGTCTGTCTTTTGGGGTGTTTGTCCGATCTGTTCGGGATGCAGAGGATACAGACAGGGAATGTTTCGGTGTTTCTCAGTCTGGTTCGGGTAATGGTGGTGCTGTATTGCTGATCAATATAAATAATATTTTTTCTGTATTGTTAATAACAGTGGGGTTCCGGGTCTTTTCGAGGGGCAGCTTGCTGTTTTTCTGCCGGTCCGGCTCTGCGATCACGACTTGCGGCGGGTGCAATAAAAATGTCATGCCGGCGGGGCTGTTCTGCGGTTGCCGCTGCGGGGGGCGTTCAGTATTGGTCGCGGGCGTGAGGAGCGGAGCGCCTTTATGGATGGAACATCGCACGCTTCGGGGGAGGCTCCGGGAGCGGGATCCGGCGGAAGTGGCGGGCATGTCGTGCCGGACGGAGCGGCCGGAGTTATGGCTGCTGAAGTCATGGTTGCCGGGAATGGCCTGGCCGGAGAGGACTTTACCGGTCCGGGACCGGCGCGCGGATTCGACGGAGACAGGCTGTTTCGCGGGCTGGTGACGGCCAGCGGGATTGCGGTTCTGGCTCTGCTTGGCGGGATCATTCTGGTCATGGTCGCCGGCGGGATGAAGGCGTTTTCGACCTTCGGTCCCGCTTTTCTGGTGTCGTCCGTCTGGAATCCGGTGACGCAGCATTACGGGGCGCTGGCTCCGGTGTTCGGCACGATCGTGACGAGCACGCTGGGGCTGCTGATGGCGGTGCCGCTGGCGTTCGGGGCGGCGTTCTGGCTGACGCAGATGGCGCCGGCGCGGCTTTCGGCCGTGGTGGGCATGGCGGTTCAGCTTCTGGCGGCGGTGCCGTCGATCATTTTCGGCATGTGGGGATTTTTTGTCATCGTGCCGCTGATGGCGCGGTATGTGCAGCCTTTCGCGCGGCACTGGTTCGGGCATGTTCCGGGGCTGGGCGCGCTGGTTCAGGGGGCGCCGTTCGGGACGGGGCTTCTGACGGGCGGGATTATTCTGACGGTGATGGTGACGCCGTTCATCACGGCGGTGATGTGCGATGTGTTCACCTCCATTCCGGCGGTTCTGAAGGAGAGCGCCTTCGGACTCGGCGCGACGCGCTGGGAGGTGATGCGGAATGTGATTCTGCCCTGGTCCAGCAAGGCTGTGGTGGGCAGTGTGGTGCTCGGCATGGGACGGGCGATGGGCGAGACGATGGCGGTGACGTTCGTGATCGGCAACGCCAACAAAATCGGCTGGTCGCTGTTCGCGCCGGGCAACACGATCGCCTCGCTGATCGCGCTGGAGTTTCCGGAGAGCCCGGCGGGGAGTGTGAAGCTGTCCTCATTGATGGCGCTGGGTACGATTCTGATGGCGCTGTCCTTCCTGGCGCTGGCGGCGTCGCGGATTTTGCTGGGCTTTGCGGAACGCCGGGAGGGCAGGCAATGAGCGGCCATCAGAACGGGCGGCAGAGTGTGCGACAGAACGGGGCGGTTCAGGCGGCGCCGGATCGCTGGAAGCCGCACGGGGCGCTGGCGATGCGGCGCCGGTTCATGGATCGTCTGGCGACCGGGCTGAGCCTGACGGCGACCTGTGTGGCGCTGCTGGCGCTGTGTTCGATTCTGCTGACGCTTCTGGTGCGTGGTGTGGCAGGGCTGTCTCTGGTGACGTTCATTCATTCGACGGCGTCGCCGGGAATGAATGGCGGTCTGGCGAACGCGATTGTCGGCAGCCTGATCCAGACGGCGGTGGCGATCCTGATCGGGGCGCCGCTGGGGATGATGTGCGGGATTTATCTGTCCGATTACGGTCGCGGCTGGATGGCGTCCACGACGCGGTTTGTCTCCGACATGCTGCTTTCCGCGCCGTCCATTCTGATCGGTCTGTTCATCTATCAGCTCATTGTGGTTCCGACGGGACATTTCTCCGGTTTTGCCGGGTCTGTGGCGCTGGCGATTCTGGCGCTGCCGATTGTGGTGCGGACGACGGAGGACATGCTGGGTCTGGTGCCGGTGGCGCTGCGGGAGGCGGGGATCGGGCTCGGGGCGTCGAAATGGCGGGTGATTGTGTTCATCTGTCTGCGGGCGGCGCGGACGGGTGTGATGACCGGGATTCTGCTGGCGGTGGCGCGGGTGGCGGGTGAGACGGCGCCGCTGCTGTTCACGTCGCTGGGCAATATGGACTGGTCGGTGAGTCTGGCGCAGCCGATGGCGAGTCTGCCGGTGACGATCTACCAGTATGCCGGGTCGGCTTATGATGACTGGGTGCAGCTTGCCTGGACGGGGGCGCTGCTGGTGACTCTGGGCGTGCTGGCGATCAACATTCTTGTTCGGGTCGGCTTTGGCCGGAAGGGAGCTTAGGCGGATGAGCGGGACGGTTGTGACGGAGCGGGCCGTGTCAGGAAATGGTGTGGCCGGAAACGGTGCATCAGGGAACGGGGTTGCGGAGAAGCCGGCGATTTCGGTGCGGAATCTCGATTTCTTCTATGGCGATCACAAGGCGCTGCGCGGGATTTCGATGGAGTTTTCGACCCGGAAGGTGACGGGGATGATCGGGCCTTCGGGCTGTGGCAAGTCGACGCTGCTGCGGGTTCTGAACCGGATGTATGATCTGTATCCGGGGCAGCGGGCGACGGGTGAGGTGATTTTCGACGGGCGGAACATCATTGCGCCGGGGATGGATGTGAACCGTCTGCGGGCGCGGGTTGGCATGGTGTTTCAGAAGCCGACGCCGTTTCCGATGTCGATTTATGACAACATCGCGTTTGGTGTGAAGCTGCATGAGACGCCGTCCCGGTCCGAGATGGACGGGCGGGTTGAGGATGTGCTGCGGCGCGTGGCGCTGTGGGGCGAGGTGAAGGACCGTCTGAAGGCGTCGGCGACGGCGCTGTCGGGCGGTCAGCAGCAGCGTCTGTGCATTGCCCGGACGATTGCGACGCGGCCTGAGGTGGTTCTGCTCGATGAGCCGACGAGCGCGCTCGATCCGGTCTCCACGGCGCGGATCGAGGAGCTTCTGGACGAGCTCAAGAAGGAATTCACCATCGCCATTGTGACACACAATATGCAGCAGGCGGCGCGCTGCGCGGATCAGGTGGCGTTTTTCTATCTTGGCGAGCTGGTCGAGATGGACAGCACGGACCGGATTTTCACGGCGCCGCGCGAGACGCGGACGCAGGACTACATTACCGGCCGGTTCGGCTGAGCGGGGGTTTGGGGCGATGACCGAGGCAACGCATACCGTCAAGAGTTACGAGCAGGAGCTGGAGCGTCTTCGCGGCATGATGGCGCGGATGGGCGGGCTTGTGGAGCGTCAGACCGCGCAGGCTGTGAAGGCTGTGGTGGACGGGGACGAGGAGGCGGCGATCGAGGCGCCGGATCTGGACCCGGAGGTGGACGAGCTGGAGCGTGAGGCGGAGGCGCTGGCGATCCGGATTCTGGCGCTGCGCTCGCCGATGGCGATCGATCTGCGCGAGATTGTGGCGGCATTGAAGATCACGGGTGATCTGGAACGGATCGGGGACTATGCGGCCTCGATCGCGCGGCGGGCGCTGAAGCTGGACATGGATGGCGGGATTTCGCTGATCGGGCTGCGGAGCATGGGGCGGCTGGTGCAGGACAATCTGCGCCGGGCGATTGATGCGCTGGCGACGCGGGACCGGGATCTGGCGGTTGCGGTGTGGCAGTCCGACACGGCGGTGGACGAGCTTTACACGGCGATGTTCCGCGAGCTGATGACCTATATGATGGAAGATCCGCGCAATATCGGGTCGTGCATTCATCTTCTGTTCGTCGCGAAGAATCTGGAGCGGATCGGCGATCATACGACCAATATCGCCGAGCGGATTTACTATGCGGTGACGGGCGAGATGCTGCCGGCGGTGCGGCCGCGCGGCGGACTGGGGCCGCAGCAGACGCCGCCGGCGATTCCGGACGCACGCTGATGTCTGAGACGGCGGGCGGCGCGGGCGCGCGGATTCTGCTGGTCGAGGATGATCCCTCGCTGCAGATCATGGTGCGGTATAATCTCGAAAAGGCGGGTTATGCCGTGGAGACGGCGGGAGACGGGGCGTCGGCGCTGGCGCTGGCCGGATCGTTCCGTCCGGCTCTGGTGCTGCTGGACTGGATGCTGCCGGGGACTCTTTCGGGGATCGACGTATGCCGGCGGCTGCGGGAGCTTCCGGGGAGCCGGGATGTTCCGGTGATCATGCTGACGGCGCGGTCTGAGGAAGCGGATGCGATCCGGGGGCTGGAGAACGGGGCGGATGATTATCTGACCAAGCCGTGCAGCATGGCGACGCTGGAGGCGCGTATCCGGGCGATGCTGCGGCGTGTGGCCGGGCCGAGCGATGTGCTGGAATTCGATGACATCACGCTCGATCTGGTGCGGCACCGGGGGGAGCGCGGCGGTCGCGCGCTGCAGCTCGGGCCGACGGAGTTCCGGCTTCTGGAGTTTTTCATGCGTCGGCCGGGGCGGGTGTTTTCGCGCGAGGACATTCTGAAGGCGATCTGGGGCGAGAACATTCATGTGGAGGTGCGGACGGTGGATGTTCATATCCGCAGGCTGCGCAAGGAGATCAACGGGCCGGAGGAGCGGGATCTGATCCGCACGGTCCGTTCGGCGGGCTATGCGCTCGATAACAGTCCGGAATGATATGAGCGGTGTTTTCCTGTCTGGCGGGCCTGTCTGACGGGTGAGTGAGCGCCGGCGGGCGGGGGAAACATGACGGGAGCCGAACTGGCGCTGTGCCTGCTGGGGGCTTTTTGTCTCGGCCTGATGCCTGGCTGGCTGGCCGGGGGACGCCGGCTGCCGCAGCGGCCGGCGTTTCTGCCGGCTTCGCGCCGGGACGAGAGCATAACGCGGGATGTCGGGCTGGAGGAGATGCTCGGCTTTCTTCCCGACTGCGCGGTACTGCTGGCGCGGAATGGCAGTCTGCGGTTCGCGAACGCGGAGGCGCTGGCGGTTTTCGGGGATGCGCTGGGGACGATCATCCGGCATCCCGATGTATTCGCGGCGTTGCAGCGCCTTGATGCGGAGACGGTTCTGGCGACGGCGGATATCGTGCTCGATGTTCCGGTCAGGCGGGTTGTGCGGCTGGTGTTCCGGCTGGTTCCCGAGGCGCTGTCGCAGGCCGGTGTTCCGGTTCTGGCGATTTTATCGGACAGGTCGGAGAAGGAGGCGGTCGAGCGGGTCCGGGCGGATTTCGTGGCCTATGCGAGTCATGAGTTGCGGACGCCGCTGGCGGCGCTGATCGGGTTTATCGAGACGCTGCGCGGGCCGGCTGCGGATGATCCGGCGGCGCAGAAGCAGTTTCTGGAAATCATGGCGACCCAGGCGGGGCGGATGCAGCGGCTGATTGAGCAGTTGCTGGCGCTGTCGCGTGTGGAGATGACGGAGCATCGCAGGCCGCGGGACGAGGTGGATGCGGCGCAGGTGGTGGCGCGGGTGCGCGATGAGTCGGCGCCGCTCTGTTCGGCGCGGGGGATTGTGCTGGAGACGGAGGCGCATCCGGTCGCGTTTCAGGGGGATGAGGACCAGATCGTTCAGGTTCTTCTGAATCTTGTTGAGAACGCCACGAAATATGCGGTCACGGGAAAACGGGTTCCTGTGGTGTCTCTGGTGACGTCGGAGGGGGTTGTTGGCGGGAAGGACGGCGTGTCGTTTACGGTGACGGATAACGGGCCGGGGATCGAGGCGCAGCATCTGCCGCGTCTGACGGAACGGTTTTACCGGGTCGAGGGCGGTCAGGGGGCGACGGCGCCGGGTTACGGGCTGGGGCTGGCGATTGTCCGGCACATTGTCGACCGGCATGACGGGCGGCTGTTTATTGACAGCGTGGTGGGGGAAGGGACGCGGATTACGGTTTGGCTGCCGGTGCGCGGGGAGCGGCGGCAGGCGCGGGAGCGGCCTTCGCTGCTGCTGGGGTGAGAGCGGGGAGTTTTACAGGCTGGTTTGTCAGAGGATTTTGAAGAAGTCTGATCGTGAAACCTCCGCTTAATTATAAAGAAGTTTTTGGTGAAGCTTTTTTCAAAAAGCTTCAGAAGATGCCGCCTTTTTGAAAAAAAAGGCGGCGACTGGAAACTTTTGTTGCTTTATTATTAAAGGCTTATCGCTAAGTGCCTCTGGTCCCGGTTTGCCGGCCGGGTCAGCCGATCCGGATGAGTTTGCGGTTGATGAATTCCTCAATGCCGAGGAAAGACAGTTCCCGGCCGAAACCCGAGTTTTTGATGCCGCCGAAGGGAAGTTCCGGGGCGGCGGCGGTCGCGGTGTTGATGAACATCATGCCGGTTTCGATCTGTTCGGCGACTTTTTCCGCCCGCGCGATATTGCGTGAGAAGACGGAACCGCCGAGACCGTAAGGGGAATCATTTGCCAGTTCGATAGCTTCGTGTTCCGACGCAACTTTGTGCACGACAGCGACGGGGCCGAAAATTTCCTGATAGAAGACAGGATTGTCTTTTGACACGCCGGTCAGGATGGTCGGTTCCATGAAGAACCCCTCGCGGTCGATCCGTTTTCCGCCGGCGACGAGGGTGGCGCCGCCCTTTACGGCTTCCTTTGTCTGTTCAAGCGCCAGTTCCATGGCTTTCCGGCTGCTCATCGGGCCGTGTGTGGTGCCTTCCGCGAGCGGGTCGCCGATGCGGAACTGCGTGATCGCGTTTTTCAGTCCTTTGAGGAAGGCATCGAAGATCTTTTCATGCACGATCATGCGCTTGGCGGCGGTGCAGACCTGTCCGTTATTGGAGAAACGGCCCCATGTCGCCCATTTTACGGCCAGTTCCAGGTCGGCGTCGTCGAGAACGATGAAGGCGTCGCTGCCGCCGAGTTCCATCGTGTCCTTCTTCAGCGCGGCGCCGGCTTCGGCGGCGACGGTCTGTCCGGCGCGTTCGCTGCCGGTCAGGGCGACGCCGCGGATGCGGAAATCCTTTATCAGATCGGAAGACTGTTCGTTGCTGAGGAAGATGTTCGTGTATGCGCCAGCGGGCGCGCCGGCATCGTGGAACAGCTTTTCAAACGCCAGGGCGCATTGCGGCACGTTGGGCGCGTGTTTGGCGATGACGACATTGCCTGCCATGAGGTTCGGGCCGGCGACGCGCGCGAGCTGGTAATAGGGGAAGTTCCAGGGTTCGATACAGTAGATGACGCCGAGCGGCTGATTGATGATCTTTGCTTTGCCGTCCTTCACTCTGAGCGGTGTCGGAGCGAGGAATTCTTCGGCCCCGTTCGCATAGAAGGCGAGGATATCTGCGGTGATGTCGATTTCTTCCAGCGCGTCCGGCAGCGCCTTGCCCATTTCCGTGGCGATCAGACGGGCATGGGCCTGACGATCCTTTCGCAGCAGGTCGGCGGCTTTCGACATAACGACTTTCCGCTCCGCGATGCTGCGTTTCTTCCAGTCGGTTTTCCAGACCTGATCGGCGCGGTCGACGATGACCTTCATCTGTTCCGGCGTATGAAGATCGAATGTGCGTTCAACGGTTTCCGTTGTCGGATTGAGAGTCTGATAAACGATCATTTCTGAATGTCCCTGTTGTGGAAAGGGTAATCGGTGTAGCCGTGCGCGCCGCCGCCGTAGAGGGTGGCGGCATCGAGGGGCGTGAGCGGCCAGCCATGTTCCAGCCGCGCGGGCAGGTCCGGGTTGGCGATGAATGTCCGGCCGAAGCCGATCATGTCCGCCCATCCGTTCCCGAGCACGTGCTGCGCTCTGGTAAGGTTGTATCGGCCTGCGCAGAGAATGCGGTTCGGGAAAATGTCGCGCACGGCGGCCCGGAATGAGTCCGGCATGTCGGGCGCATTATCCCAGTCGGCCTCGGCCAGTGAAACATAGGCGATACCGGCTTCCGCCAGCACGCGGACGGCTGCCGTGTAGGTTTCCGCCGGATTGCTCTCCAGCAGGCCGAGATAGACGCGTTCCTCCGTCGTTGTGCTGAACAGCGGAGAGAAGCGAACGCCCATCCTGTCCGGTGAGACGACGGCGGAGACGGCTTCCACCACCTCGCGCAGGAACCGCAGGCGGTTGGACAGGCTGCCGCCATAGGCGTCTGTGCGGAAATTGGCCCGTTCGGACAGGAACTGATTGATCAGATAGCCGTTGGCGGCGTGGATTTCGACGCCGTCGAAGCCTGCCGCCAGGGCGTTGCGGGCTGCCTGCGCATAGAGCGCCACCAGATCGTGAATTTCCGGGATCGTCAGAGCGCGGGGTGTGTCCGGCGGAACGAGTTTTCCTGTGCCCGGTCCGGTCGGGATGAAAACATTCACGCCGGTCGCGGCTACGGTGGAGGGGGCGACGGGTGGCTGGTGGCCGGGTTGCAGAAGGTGATGGGAGACGCGGCCGACATGCCAGAGCTGGGCGAAGATGGGCCGTTTTTTCTGATGCACGGCGTCCGTGATCAGTTTCCAGCCGGCGATCTGCTCCGGGCTGTAAATGCCGGAGGTCCAGGCGTAACCCTGTCCGCGCGGTTCGATCTGCGTGCCTTCGGTGATGAGGAAGCCGGCCTCCGTGCGCTGGGCGTAATAGTCCGCCATCAGCGCGTTGGGGATGTCACCGGGCTGGCTGCTGCGGCAGCGTGTCAGGGGCGGCAGAAAGATGCGGTTTTCAAGGGACAGATCACCGAGCCGGACTGGCCCGAAGAGAGAAGATGATGTCATGATCAGCCTTGTTCACAAACAGAAACGGAATAACGTCTGTAGGTGAACATTGGCCTGTCCGGCCTGATGTGCAAGAACGCACATAAACCGCCACTAGTGTCAGGAATGATACCATGCCGCGCATTCGCCATACCACGCTGACATGCAGCCCGGGCTGTACGGTTGAGGCGACGCTTGAACTGTTCGGAGGGAAATGGAAGGCGCTGATCCTGTATCATCTGTTCGAGGACGGCGTGCTGCGTTTTGGCGAATTCCGGCGGCGGATGCCGAATGTCACGCAGCGGATGCTGACCAATCAGCTGCGGGAGCTGGAAGCGGACGGTCTTATTTCCCGTACGGTTTTTCCGGAGGTTCCCCCGCGTGTGGAGTATGAGCTGACGGATCTGGGGAAGACGCTGAAGCCCGTTATTCAGGCGCTCAAGAAATGGGGCGACAGATATGCTCATGCCCTGCAGGGCCGGGAAACCGGGACGTGATGCCGGTCTTGTTTTCCTGACGCGACAGGGTGTCTGCGTTCCGGGCTGTTTTCCTGGCCGGGCCGGTCATATTCGCGGATGACAGGGGCGTGTGCTCAGTCGTCATGTCTGGAACAGTCGTGCTCCGGGTGGTTATATCGCTTTATGAATGCATTGCTGTTTCTGGCTGTGGTCCTCATCTGGGGGCTGTCGTGGTTTGCGATTCATCTCCAGATGGGCGCCGCGCCGGTCGATGTCGCGATTTTCTGGCGGTTTGTCGTCTCGGTTCTGATGCTGGGCGGCTGGCTGGCGCTGACGGGACGGCTGCGGCGTCCGTCGCGGGAGGTGGCGCCGTGGCCGGCGGGGATGGGGGCGTGCCTGTTTTCGTGCAATTTTCTGGCGTTTTACAGTTCCGAGATGTTTCTGCCGAGCGGGATCGTTTCGGTGGTGTTCAGCATGTCGACCGTTCTGAACGCGCTTGGTCTGTGGCTGTTTTTCCGGCAGCGTCCGGATGTGCGGGTGCTGGGCGGCGGGCTGCTGGGGGTCTGTGGTGTGGCGATGCTGCTTGGCGGCGGTCTTGGAGGCGGGGCGGCGGCCGCCATGCTGGCGGGGGTCGGGCTGGCGCTTCTGGGGACGGTGCTGTTTTCGCTGGGTAACATGATTTCGCGGCGGATCGGGCGGTTTGACATGGATCTGCCGAATGCCGTGCTCTGCAGCATGGCTTTCGGCATGTTTGTGATGGGGGTGAATGTGCTCACCCAGGGGCACAGCTTTATGCCGCCGCTGACGCTGCGCTGGCTGAGCGGGCTGCTTTATCTGTCGGTGTTCGGCTCGGTGGCGGGATTTCTGTTCTATCTGATGCTGGTGCGGCGGATCGGGGCGGACCGGGCGGCGTATACGACGATTCTGTCTCCGGTGATTGCGCTGGCTGTGTCGGCGATTTTTGAAGGCGCGCACTGGTCGGGGCTGATGCTGGCGGGGCTGGTTCTGATTCTGTGCGGCAATGTGCTGGCGTTTGCGCGACGGCGGGCGGTGCCGCGTGTCGTGGAAGTCGAGCAGGGGTAACGCGGAGCAGGACCGGGCCGGGCTTTGTCAGACGTTTGTCTGCTTGCGGGGGTGGGTGTGGTGGTTTTTCGGGGCTTTGCCCCGAACCCACAAAGGGACGCGGTCCCTTTGATCCCGGTTTGCTGCGATAATCCCGGTGGCGGGCAGAGCCCTGCTCTGTCTGCCGTTTGCAAAATACATAAACGCCCTTTTTACGGGTCGCAGCTTTCGGGCGGCAGGCTGAAGGCGGGGCTGGTCAGAAAACGGGTGTCGGTGAGGAGGGAGAGAAACGCGGCGATATCGCTGGTTTCGGACGGTGTGAGCGGAGGGAGCGTGTGGTGGGCTTCGATGGCGGCTTCCGGTGTGGGGGCGGTGCCGTCGTGCAGCCAGGGTCCGGTGACGGCGATGTTGCGGAGTGACGGTGTGCGGATGCGGGCCGGATGCCGGGGATCGATGGTGTAGAATTTCTGATCGGTGAAGAGGGGCGGCGTGTGGCAGGTGCCGCAGCGGGCTTTGCCGAAGAACAGGGTGTCGCCGCGCTGCTGCGCGGGTGTGGCGGTGGCGAGGCTGTGGCCGGGGGCGTCCCATGGGCTGTCGCGGGTGATGAGGGTGCGTTCGAAGCTCGCGATGGCGGCGGCGATCGAAGGGGTGTCGATGCGGCCGGCGGTTTTGGGGAAGGCTCTTCGGAAAAGTGTCCGGTAGCAGGGGCTCTTTGCAATGCGGCGTTCGAGTTCCGCTGTGCCGGACATGCCCATTTCGACGGGATGATGGCCCATGACGGGGATGTAGAACTGCTGTTCCAGGGTTGTGATGTGCTGATCGATCCAGGTGAGGGTATGGAGATCGCCGACATTGCCGAGGGTGGGAACGTTGCGGATGGCGGGTTCGTCGGTGACGCCGGGATGGGTGGGGTTGCCGTCCGAGAAGGCGTGCCGCTGTTCGTGGCAGGTGGCGCAGGACATGCTGCCGTCGGCGGAGAGGTCGGCGTCATAGAACAGGCGATGGCCGAGTTCGGCGCGGGCTTTCAGGACGGAGGGTGGCAGGGCAGGCTTTGCTGGCGTGGCGACTGCCGGTGTGGTGTCTGACAGGGTGGCGTTTGCCAGTGTGGCGTTTGCGGGGGCCGGAACTGGCGGCCCTGCGGGAGCGGCAGCGGTTGCGAGCAGAGCGATCGTGGCGAGCGTTCGGCGGAGGTGCATGGGACGGCTGCCGGAGGGCTGGGGTTTTCAGAAATACCCGGACCGGAACGGGGTGTTTCCAGTCCTGGTTCAGAGGGTTGCCGGCGATTTCGTGCCCTGTGATCTGCCCCGTGATCTGGCTCTGCGATCTGCGGCAAGGCTGCCGGACGGAAGTTTGCGGGGCGTCAGTTCGCCGGGGCGATCATGGGGGCGATCATGACTTCGAGGTCGGGTGTGCCGCTGCCGCTGAGCTGCAGGGTGTAGGGTGTGCCGGCTGTGAGCGGGAATTCCACCATTTTGCCGATACCCGAGCAGGCGGGACCGTGATGGTGACCGGTTGAGGCGAGGGCCGTGCCGCTGGCGGTGACATCGATCCAGGCGCGGTTGCCGAGCATGACGCGCCAGGTGCCGGTGGCGGGCACGGTGAAGCGGACCATTCCGGCGGAGCTGACGCTGCCGCCGGGTTCGGCCGGACGGAGCGGGAAATGGACGTCCGGGGTGCCGGCGAGGTGGACGCGGGCGGCTTTGCCGGGGGTGATGATGGCCGTCGGCAGGGTGGCTTCGCTGGTTGCGGCGGTGACGGGGACCGGCGTGCGCCAGGAGCTGAGTTCCGGGGTGAGGCCGCTGCCGGGGGTGGGGCAGTCATGGGCACCGTGCCCGGAGAAGCCGGATGCGGGCATTTTCATGCCAGACGACTGCATATCGGGCATCTGCATGTCGGACATTGGCGCGGCGTGTGCCGCGTATGGCGTCGCGAGTGCGGCGATGGCGAGGAAGAGGGCGGGACGGATGCCGGCAGGACGGGTGCCTGCGGGACGGGGATTCTGTTTCATGACTCTCGCTGCGGGCCGGAGTGACGGTTTTCCGGAATATAAGGGTACGGTTCCGGAACGTCGATGCGGTCTCTTCTTCCATCCGGGACGCTGTGTGTCTGTTTGTGCTTTTGCGGGGACGCCGGCGCGAGGGGCCGGGCGGCCGGTACTGGTTGCCGGCAGGAGCGGGTGTCTGCCTCTATTTAACTATAAGTTATAGTGTTAAAAATATAACTCCGCACATATTGTGCGTATTAATAATACGCATTATGGATGGTTTATTGATCATGTGTAACATACTGCGCGTGATCGTTAAATGGATGACGTGTGATGTCTCTTCCTGTCCGTCAGGTGTTTCTGACTGCTTCCGCCGCCGTTGCGCTGGTGTTTCCGTGTGAACTGTATGCCGCGACTTCGGATGCGGAAGTTGCGGCGCTTCGGAAGGAGCTTGCTGAAATGCGCCATGAGATGCTGGGAGAAATTCACGAGCTACGGGCGCGGGTCGCGCATTATGAGCATACGGAGACCAGAACGGGCGGACGCTCGCGGGTCGCGCTGGAAAATACGCGGCCTCATCGTGTTTTGCGTCCGGCGGACGGGTCCGAGCCGGCGCCGGTCTTTGCGCAGCAGGCGGATGTGCATCGCCTGTCGGGACCGCGGCCGCCTGAGCAGAGCCGGGTGGCTTCGTCGGAGGGGCCGCCTGAGTCGTGGTCGGATTTCCGGGCGGCAAGTGCGAAGGATGAGACGGTACAGGTCGGGGGCATGAAGATCGGGTTCCCGAACGGGCGTCCGACCATTGCGTCCGAGGATCAGGCCTATTCCTTTTCCATCGGGCTGACGGCGCAGGAGGATATTGGCGGATTTCTCGGGGCGGGTCCGCGCGGTGGCGAGGGGGCGGGGAATTTCAACAAGTTCACGCAGAATCTGCGGCGGGCGCGGATTTATCTGACCTGGCGCTACAAGGACTGGGTGGTGAACGTGACGCCGGATTTCGGGTCGAGTTCGGTTGACGGGACGGTGGGGCTGTTCGAGGCCAATCTGAACTACACCGGTCTGCGGCATACGATTCTGACGGTGGGGTATTTTCAGCCGCGTGGCGATGAGGAGAGTGCCGAGCGTGCGAATGCGTTCGAGTTCCTGGAGCGTCCGACGATTGTGGATCTGGTGCGCAACATTGCCGGTGGTGTGGCGCGGTTCAGCGTTGGTGGCGAGCATTATGAAAAACGCTGGGCGGCGTCGGCCTATTTCACGGGGCAGAAATTCGGCGACCGCACGAAGGACACGACGATCACGGACAGTCAGACGGGTGGCGTGGTGCGCGTGTCCGGGCGGCCTTATGTGAGTAAGGACGTGGATGTTTATATGGGGGCCGGGGCGACGTCGGCTTTCAAGGTCAATCAGGGGTCGAGCGGGCGGACCTATACGTTCAGCGACAATATGGAGGTGCCGCTGGGCGAGACGTCTCTGCTGACGTCGGGGGCGCTGAAGAACGTGGCGCAGATCTGGGCGGCAGGGCCGGATTTTGCGGTGCGCTGGCGGAACTTCCTTGTGAAGGCAGGTTATTATCATGTCGGGGTGGAGCGATCGCATCAGGCGGGGATCGCGAATCTGCCGTCGCTCGGGTTTGACGGCTGGTATGTGGCAGCGAACTACACTTTGTTCGGACATCCGCGTGTTTTCAATGAAAAGACCGCGGCGTTTACGACGCCGGGTGTGGAGTACGATTTCGATCCTTCGAAGAATCACTGGGGGGCGATGGAGGTCAGCGGGCGCTGGAGCGTGACGGATCTCTACGGTGTTGCGAACCAGGGCGGGACGGGGATCAACGGAAACCAGCAGTCGGTCTGGGAGGGCGGGTTCAACTGGTATCCGACGCAGCATGTGAAGTTCATGATCGATTACGCACGCTACATCGTTTCGGAATCGAAGGGTGTGTCGGGGAATGTGAATCTTCTGGGACGGAGCGGCAATTCGATTGTCGGTCGTGTTCAGGCGACGTTCTGATCTGAGTGTCTTTTGTGGAAATGAAAACGATGTCTTATCGCGATTCTCTGTTTTCCCGTCGTTCTGTTCTCAGAGGCTCGGTCATGGCCGGGGCGGCGGTTCTGGCTGGCGGTGTGCTGAGCCGGGCGGCAAGGGCGGCGACCTATTCGCTGCTCAATGTGTCCTATGACCCGACGCGGGAGCTTTATACCGAAATCAATAAGGTGTTCTCCGGAAACTGGACGAAGGCGCATCCGGATGACCGGGTTCTGGTGAAGTCCTCGCATGGCGGGTCGGGGGCGCAGGCGCGTTCGGTTCTGGAGGGGGCGCCGGCGGATGTGGTGACGCTGGGGCTGGCGTATGACATCGACATTCTGGCGCAGCACGGGCTTCTGGCGGCGGACTGGCAGAAGCGGCTGCCGCATAATTCCACGCCCTATACGAGCACGATCGTGTTTCTGGTCCGCAAGGGGAATCCGAAGGGGATTCATGACTGGCCGGATCTGATCCGCGACGATGTTCAGGTGATCACGCCCAATCCGAAGACTTCGGGCGGGGCGCGGTGGAATTATCTGGCGGCCTGGGGCTGGGCGCTGCGGAAGAACGGAAATTCCGAGGATGCGGCGAAGGCTTATCTGAAAGCGCTGTTTAAGCATGTGCCGGTTCTGGACACCGGTGCGCGCGGGGCGACCAATTCTTTCGTGCAGCGGCATCTGGGGGATGTTCTGATTGCGTGGGAGGATGAGGCGCTGATGGCGGCGCGCGATATCGGGCCGGATCAGTTCGATCTGGTGGTGCCGTCGGTGACGGTGCTGGCGGAGCCGCCGGTGGCGGTTGTCGACAGGACGGTGAAGGCGCACGGCACGGAGGCGGTGGCGCAGGCCTATGTCGAGTTTCTGTTCTCACCGCAGGGGCAGGAGATCGGCGCGAAGCATTATTTCCGGCCGGTGGATGAGGCAGTGCTGGCGCGGCACGGGGATGTGTTTCCGAAAGTGGAGACGTTCGACGTGGCCAGCCTGGGAGGATGGACTTCTGTTCAGAAAACCCATTTCTCGGACGGGGTTGTTTTCGATCAGCTTTATAAGTGAGAGTCGGATGATGCGGGCCTGTGCCGGTTATGGCGGCTCCGGTCCGGGCGGGTGATCGGGAGCGCCGGTCTGGGACGAATTTTTAGACAGACGCAAAAATTAATGTGCAAATCAGCCGTGTTCGTGCCAGCATCCTGCTCCCAGATATCCTGTTGCGTGCGGGGTTCCCATGAAAGCCTGCTTTGCTGAGTTCGTCGGAACTTTCGTGCTGGTCATGGGAGGTGTCGGAAGTGCCGTTCTGGCCGGGGGGCATATCGGTTTTGCCGGTGTGGCTCTTGCCTTCGGCCTTTCTCTTCTGGCCATGGTCTACACCATCGGTCCGGTTTCCGGGTGTCATGTAAATCCGTCTGTCACACTGGGACTTTTTCTGGCCGGAAAGTTTCCGGGTTCCCGTATCGCCGGTTACTGGGCCGCTCAGGTTCTCGGGGCGGTTGCGGCGGCGGCGGTGCTGTATGTCATTGCGAGCGGAGCGCCGGAGTTCAGTCTTGGCGCGGGGTTTGGCAGTGACGGCTATGGCATCCGTTCTCCGGATCATTACAGCATGCCGGCGGCTTTTCTGTGTGAAGTGGTGATGACCGCGTTTCTTGTTCTTACCGTGCTTGGCTCGACGGATGTGAAGGCGCCGGTGGGATTTGCCGGGCTCGCCATCGGGCTGGTGCTGACGCTGATTCATCTGGTTTCGATCCCTGTCGACAATACCTCGGTCAATCCGGCGCGCAGTATTGGTCCTGCACTTTTCGCGGGGTCTGAAGCGGTGTCCCAGCTCTGGCTGTTCGTCGTTGCGCCCATGATCGGGGCGGCGATGGCGGCGGGTGTCTATGGCCTGATGCGGTCGGGCGGGATGGAGATATCCGCATCCAGGGCGGCGCAGGCTCTTCCGACAGAACAGATCGAACGCGAGAGCTTCTGAGGGAGCGGTTCTGGTTTTCGAGGCTTTGCCCCGAGCCCCATAAGGGGACGTGGTTCTTTTTATTACAGTTTATTGAAAGACTGTTTAAAAAGTCTGCCCGGAGCTCTCTTATATAAAGAAGTTTTTGGTGAAGCTTTTTTCAAAAAGCTTCAGAAGACGCCGCCTTTTTGAAAAAAAGCCGGCACCCAGAAACTTTTGCTGTTTTTTATTAAAGACTTATCGTGGAGGGCAAGGCCCTGCTCTGGGCCAGATCCGTGATCTTTACGGCGAACAATCTCACGATTTCAGCATTTCCTGAAGAACGGTGATGACGCGGGGATCGGTGGACTGGGCGACGTTGAAGCGCAGGAAGCGGGAGGCTGACTGCGAGATGCTGAAGACGTTTCCGGGGGCGAGGATGATGTTTCGTTCCAGGCAGGCGCGGGTGATGGCGAGAGCGTCCTGGCCGGCGGGCGGGCTGATCCGTGACGGGTGGTTCGTGGGGATAAGGGCTTTATCGTTGCCGCGGACATCGCTCCGGGCATGATTACGAGGTATGGCGCGCGCAGATCAGGCTGTGGGAATGGTGACGCTGGTCATGAGCCCCTGTTCTGATGGAGCGGGGCAGGGTGTCGCGGCCGGCGGAATGTGCGGGCGGTCGGTGCTGTCGCGCTGGTGTCTTTGACGCGGGAGGGAGGGGCGGCGTTCATGACGCTGACCGGGGGCTGATCGCGAAAATCGGGAAGTCGCTGTCGAAGGGGGACGTTCCGGGCCGCATGGCGTTGTCATAGAGACATCATTTTTCTGCTCCGGGGAAGTGGAGTAGGAGGGGCGTGGAATGGTGCTGAATGAGCGCCTGTGGCCGGTGTTGTGCCGGTCGTTTTGAGGAGTAAGACATGCTGTCCTGTCATCGCTTTCTTGCAGTGCTCATGCTGACAGCGGCGCCTGCCGGTCTGTTTGCGTCCGCGGCTCAGGCTTCCGCGGCCGAGATCACGGGGGCCGGATCGAGCTTTGCGGCGCCGATCTATCAGGCATGGGGCGACAAGGCGAAGGCGTCGACGGGCATTGCGCTGAATTATCAGAGCGTCGGATCGAGCGCCGGTCAGAACCTGGTGACGGCGGGCACGGTCGATTTCGGGGCGTCCGATGCGCCGATGGCGCCGGAGAAGCTGGCTTCGGCGTCTCTGTATCAGTTTCCGACGGTGATGGGCGGCATTGTTCCGATCGTGAACATTCCGGGGATTGCTTCCAATCAGCTGAAGCTGACGGGACCGGTTCTGGCGGAGATTTATCTCGGCAACATCACGGCCTGGAACGATCCGAAGATCGTGGCGCTGAATCCGGGCCTGAAGCTTCCGGACACGGCGATCGCGGCGGTGCATCGTGCTGACGGTTCGGGCACGTCCTTCGTGTTCACCTCCTATCTGACCAAAGTGTCGCCGGCATGGAAAGACGCCGTAGGCGCGGCGACGTCGGTTCAGTGGCCGGGTGGTGCGGGCGCGCGTGGTAATGACGGTGTCGGCGCTTCGGTGCGGGCGACCGAGGGCGGCATCGGCTATGTCGAGTATGCCTATGCGCGGCGCAACGGCATTCCGACGGCGCTGCTGCAGGACAAGGCGGGCGAGTTCGTGACGGCTGATCTGACGAGCTTCTCGGCGGCGGCGGCTTCGGCGGACTGGGATCATGCCTCGCATTTCGCGGTGGATCTGCTGGATGGCGAGGGCAAGGGCGTGTGGCCGATCATGTCGGCGACGTTCGTTCTGGTTCCGACGGCGCCGAAGGATGCGGCTCGCGGAAAGGCTGTTTACTCGTTCTTTGATTATTCGTTCCGCACGGGTGATGCGACGGCGAAGGGGCTGGATTATGTGGCGCTGCCTGAGAGCGTGAAGCAGAAGGTTGAGGCCGGATATCCGGGTAAGAACTGAGCCGTTCTTTTCGGGGTACTGTCCCCGGTCCGGTAAAGGGGATGCGGTCCTTTTGATCCGGGTTTGTTAATCTGAAAGGGGGTGAAGAGGGTTCAGACCTCTTCACCCCTTTTTGTTCTGGCGTTTATGTGTTTTGCGAATGCGGGCGGGATGGCTTTTCGGGGCTTTGCCCCGAGCCTCCACAAAGGGACGCAGTCCCTTTGATCCCGGTTTGTTAAATTAAAAAGTGAAGGGCAGAGCCATGCTTTGTCTCCTGTTTGCAAGGTACATAAACGCCTTTGTTATGGCCGGACAAAGTCTGTGGGTCCGGGTTAAAGTCGTGAAAAAGTTGTTGTCCTGCTGATGAAAGATGGTTTCGTCAGCTCTGTTTCCGCACTGGGACGAGGGATGCGACCTGACGGTCCGAAGGCCGGTTGCTGGCGGAGAGGCCGGCGGCGATGGCTGCCCGGTCGGCGTCGCTTTTGTTCTGGCTCATCTTACGTTTTCCTTCGATCCGGGTGACGGGCATGCGGAGGCCGACGATGCCGCGGAGGAGAGCGTTTATGAAATCCGGCGGTGCGTCGGAGACGGCCCAGGGCGTGGCGCGGTCGCGTTCGTGCCGGTCTGTCAGGCGTTGCACGACAGCGAGCAGGCGGTCGGTATCGGTGAAAAATTCGACGGGGCCGTAAGCGTGGACGGCGATGTAGTTCCAGGTCGGGACGACCTTTCCGGTTTCTTTTTTGGCCGGATACCAGGCGGGGGTGATGTAGGCGTCCGGTCCTGAGAAGATTGCCAGGGCGTCTCCGAGAGATGGCTGACGCCACTGGGGGTTGGCTCTTGCAAGGTGGCCGTAGAGAACGCCGTGTTCACCTTCGGTTTCCTCGAGGAAGAGGGGAAGCGGGGTTGTGACAGGGCCGTCCGGTGTGGCGGTGACGAAGCTGGCCAGGCCGACTGAGCGGATTGTGGCCCGGATGCTGTCTTTGTCGTCGTCGCGGAAATCCGGTGGTGTGTACATGGGCTGTTCCCGCAAGGCCGATCCGGTTCGCCGGGCCGGGTGATGAGTCTTGTTAGTATGGCTGAATGTCGGGTGGCTTCAATATTGTAGGGGGGCTTTTTTCTGGTGAAGCTTTTTCGGGAGGATGCGGGGAGCGCCGCCTTTTTGAAAAAAGGCGGCACCCAAAAACTTTTATTGTTTTTATATTGAAGGTTTATCGTGGAGGGCTTGCTGGTCTGGCTGAACAGATGACGGGGATTTAAAGAATACAACGTCATCAGTTTGTTAAAGTAGTTTCTGACAGACCGGGATCAAAGGGACTGCGTCCCTTTGTGGGGTTCGGGGCAAAGCCCCTAAAACCTTCCGGACAGAACAGATCCCCGCGCCGAAAATCCTGATTTCGGGGCTCTCTTATAATATATCACCAAAACACAGGACGATTTTTTCAGGTTCTGGCGAAACCCGGTTCCGGTTTGCTGATGACCGGCGCCGGGTGCGAGGGGATCAGAGCCAGGAGATGATGGTGTTTTCCTTGTCTTCCATAACGTCCGTCCGGGCGGCGCGGGGCAGGCTGCACAGGGCGAGAAGGAGGTCATTGTAAGACAGGGTGCTGCCATGCAGCCTGACGAAATCCAGGAATTTCTGTTTTGTCTCCATGTGAAGCGGGCAGTTCGACAGCGTGACGCCGCTGCTGGTTTTCTCGCTGAGGAAGAGGGTTTCCCAGTCGGAGGCGGCATCGCGGTTACATTCGATGGCGGCGCCGTGGTCCAGCGGAATGAAGCAGAGATACTTGCCGGTGACGGGGGATTTCAGATGGATGCCGTCGCTGTCTCCGGCTTTTTCGATGATGAATTTATAGGCGCAGAGGTAACGCTCATCGTTCTTTATATAGAACGGAATGTTATCGACCGCATGGCCGTTCTCCGCGACGAGATAAATATGTCCGGGATCATCGTTGTAGATGATCCCTGAGATTTTCGGCGATGCATCGTCTTCCGGGTGCTGGTGCATGAACCGGTTGTGCTGATTGAGGGCGATGCCGTGGCCGGTATGGGTGCGGAGACCGAAGACCTTTCCGGCCGGACCGCGACCGAAGGGGATGGCCGGGAAGCCGGAGAGGGAGGCGGCGTAAGTCCGGACGCAGGCTTCTTTGATCTGCTGCGCGATGGCGTTCGCTTTCGCGATGGTTTCGGGGCGTTCTTCCCGGTAGATGTCGTTGCGGTTGAAATGATCCCAGTATCCGGTTGAATCGGCCAGGTCGGCGCCGGCGCGCTTGCGGATACGCTCGACGTAATGCTCCATCGTACGGCTGAAATAGTGATTGATGGCGGCATGGGTCCAGTCGATGGTTTTGCAGGCCTCGGCGACCCAGGTGATCGGCTGGCCGCAGGCATCGGCGTAGTTCATGCCTTCGACGCTGAAGCGGTGCGGGTTGATGTATTCCGAGGAACAGGTTTCTGGCCGGATGAAGCTCTTGATCAGGCGCTGGTCGTCGAGATCCTTCGTCGCGTGGAATCTGAAGGCGTCGTAAGCGGGGATTTTGGTTTTCAGCACGCGATGGCCGCTGCCGTAGATGCGCCAGTTCAGACCGACGGCGTTGAAACCGTCGAATTTCGCGAGGAAGTCGCCGATGGCGGGGGCTTCGTCCAGCGAGAGATATTCGTCGCCGTCGAGGAAGCCAATCCAGTCGAAAACGCCGACGGATCTGCGGCAGGCTTCCATGAAGGAGTTCGCCTGGCGCCAGTAGAAATCCGGGGTGGCGACCGGGTCGGTGCGGGTGAGTTCGATATCGCGGATGGTGGAGGCGGCCTGGATGACCTCATATGTGCCGTCTGTGGAGTGGTCATCGAAGATAAAGAGCTTGTCCACGCCCTGTGCGAAGTGCCATCCGATCCAGGAACCGATATCCTGCACTTCATTTTTAACGAACAGAGCGAGGGCTACTTTCACGTTATTTTCCTGTTAGTCTGTTTCTGACGATCTTTCCGAAGAAAGATAGCCGTAATGACGGTTCAATATAACCCTGTCTGAATGACGGGTAATCATGATCCGGTTTCAATATCATCGGTTTATTAAGGATCGGTCGCGACAGCAGGGATGGTGGTGGCGTAGCGCGGCCAGCCGGCGATGAGGGTGTGGACGACCTTGCTGCCGACGCGCCAGGCGGCCTCATAGGCGGGAATGCCGTCGTCGGGGTAGGAGGCGGTGACGGATTGCAGGGTGGTCTGGCCTTTCGGCGGCAGGGTGTAGTTGGAGGCGGTGCGCAGAACCATGAGGCGGCGGAAATCGGCGCGGTGCATGTGGTCGAGGCGGGTCATGGCGGCGGCGATGGCGGAATCCTCCATGTTGCTCATGGCGAAGACGTCGTGCCCGGCGGTGAACAGGCGGACCCAGTCGCGGGCGTAGTGATTGAGATGGGTGCCGTGCCAGTAAAGATCGGAGGCGAAGCTGTCGCCCATGATGACGGCGGGGGCGTGACGGGCGCCGGTGTAGGCTGACCAGCCTTTTGAGAACTGTGCCATTGCCGGAGTGTTCATGAGCGCGGTGTCGCGCGTGGTCTGCCAGGCCCATTGCGCGAGGCCGGCGTTGAGCGGGAAGACGATGGGGTAATCGGCCATGGGGCCGTGATCGGTTGCGGGACTGATGCCGGGGCTGGAGCTGGAGCCGGTGCCGTCCAGCGTGTCCGGGCGGGTAGTGCCGTTGACATAGAGTCCGTAGGGCCAGTCTGACGGGGCTTCGCGCATGTCGATGGACTGGGCGACATCATTGACGACGTAGCGGGCCCAGGCGGCGGAGCCGACGGAGGCGACTGCCGGGTCGACGCCTGCGATGCCGGCGACGAGCCAGTAGCTCTGGCGGAGATCGAAGCGCGGATCGGTGCCGAGAGCCATGACCGATGCGCCGGCGTTGACGAGAGTCATGCCGGTGAGGACGACGATTTCGGAGTGATCGGGGGTGGCGAGGATGGGGTGGACGCCGCCGGGGAAGTCGATTTTTTCGGTGAGGTGTTCGCGTTCGGCCCAGAGCTGCAGCTCGCCGGGCTTGTCGCCGGTGTCGTTGCCGTTTTCGAATGTGGTGAGGATGACGACCTTGACAGGCCAGGGGGCGGGGGTTTGCGCCCGCGCGGCGGTGACCGTGAGGCTGCCCAGGAGGGCGGCGGCGCGGGCGAGACGGATGAGGGCGGCAGGGCGGCGGATGGTTCCGGTCCGGAGGGCGGGAGCGGAGCGGGGCGTATTGTCGGGGAAGGGCTGCGGCATTGTTGTTGTGACCCGGATTTAGTTGCATCATGGATATGACCGGCTGTCCTGTGCCTGTCGAGTGTCCTGTCCTGTCCTGCTTCCGGGTCTGTCGTTCGGGCGGAGCTGCCGCTGGCCGGAGTTACTGTCGGCCGGAAGGTTCGCCCGTGGGCGCTGCTTGGGGGTCGGACTTCTGCCCGATAACGGGCTTTCGCTGTTTATGATGACCGTTCCGCTGCCTGTGGTGTTTCTGCGACGGATCACCATTGAGGAGCGCGCGCTGTCCGGCGCTTTCGGGCCGGCATGGCTGGAGTGCCGTGCTTATAGCTGGCGGCTGCTCCCCCGGCTCTGGTGAGCCTGCGACCCGGTTTTTTTCTGGGTTGTGAAAAATCCGGGTTTCTCGTCGGCTTGGAGTCAGTGAGCCGGTCGGCGAGGGCTGACGTGTTGCGGATGCCGGGAGAGCGGGGTGTGTCAGGGGGATGTGATGGCGGGTTTCTGGCGGACCGGGACGGGGACGTTGCAGAGGGCGACGCCGTGGGCGGGGCGGACGAAGAACTGATCCGTGCGGCTGGCGCGGGCGTTCAGGTAGTCCGTGAAGGTCGGGCTGCCGGTGCGCATGACCTGGAGGTGCGGCTGCTGCGTGGCGGGCAGGTCTGTGGCCGGGGTGATGCTGCGGATGACGATATTCTGTGATTTATCGGCGTAAAATCCCAGGCTGGCTGTGCCGCGTGGCAGTGCGCCGAGCGTTTCCATGCCGGTCAGGACGCGGCCGGTCATGGCGAGGTTGCGGTCGAGCTGGCGCGGGGCTTCGCTGCTGACGGCGTAGAGTTCCTGCCCGTTTCCGGTATCGGGTGGCATGTCGCGTGCGACGCCGATCATGCCGTAGCAATGGGCGGCCCAGACGCGGCCGCCATCTGTTCCGACGGGCCAGCCATCGGCGAAACCGGAGGACGGGGCGTAGGGGGCCGGGAAGCCGAGCGGGCGGATGGCGACGCCCTGAGCGGGGCGGTCGTATTCGGCGGGCGGGCGTGCGACGAAACCGGCGGGTGGCTTTGCTTTCTGGTCCGGGGCAGACCACTGCACGACGTAATTGTCCTGGACGCGGACGATGGCGCCGTTATCCCACCAGCGGGCGTGGGCCAGGCGCATGACGTTGGCGGTGTGGACCGGGGCGAACTGCGGGGCGAGTTCGATGACGATCTGCGGACCGCTGGCCAGGGTCATGACCAGGAGACGGTTTTCGGGAACGTCGCTCCAGGCGCTGTCCGGGGCGTGGGCCACGATCTCGGCGGGGTTGAGGGCCGGTGCGGGAGCGGGTGCTGCGAGGGTGGTGGCGGGGAGCAGCAGGGCGAGAACGGGGAGGATATGGCGCATGGGGACGATCATGACTGCTCCGAAACGAGTGTGGCAAGCGGGTTTGCGCGCGAAGTGTGCGGTCCCGGCGGGTATGCGTTCGTGGTGTTTCCTTTCTGGCCGATGTCTTTAGAAAAACAGCGGGTCGGGGTGTGATATGGAATTCTTTCGGGGCGACGGATGAGTGATCTTTTCGACAGCGGGACGCCTGCGGGGCGGGCGCCGCTGGCTGCGCAGCTGCGTCCGGCGACGTTGGATGATGTGATCGGGCAGTCGGCGGTGGTTGCGTCGGGGTCGGTTCTGCGGCGGCGGATCGCAGGTGGGGCGCTGGGCAGCGTTATTCTTTACGGGCCACCGGGGGTGGGCAAGACCTCGATCGCGCGGGCGGTGGGGAACATGCTTGGCAAAAGCTTTCGTCCGCTGCATGCGACGCGGAGCGGGGTGTCGGACATTCGCAGGCTGGCGGATGAGGCGCGGATGACGCCGCTGCTGATTTTTGTCGATGAGGTGCAGCGGTTTTCATCGACGCAGACGGACGATCTTCTGGCGATCTGCGAGGAGGGGACGGCGGATTTCATCGGGGCGACGACGGGCAATCCGTATCATGTGCTGACGCCGGCGCTGGTCTCGCGCTCGACGATCCTGAAGCTGGAGCCGCTGACGCTGGAGGAGATGGAGCAGGTGGTGCGGCGCGGCATCGGGCATCTGCGCGATGAGGGTGTGGACGCGGTGCTGACGGACGGGCAGGTCCGGGTGATTGCGGGGCGGTCGGGCGGCGATGCGCGGCGGGCGCTGACGGCGCTGGAGAGTCTGACTGTCGGGCACGGGACGGGGCGGGTGGTCGTCACTGACGCGATGCTGGATGAGGTTTATGCGGCGGCGCCGGTCAACCATGACCGTTCCGGGGATGCGCATTATGATGTGGTCTCGGCTTTTCTGAAATCGATGCGGGGGTCTGATCCGGACGCGACGCTGTACTGGCTGGCGCGGCTGATTCATGGCGGGGAAGATCCGCGGTTTATTGCGCGGCGGATCATGATTCATGCCTCCGAGGATGTGGGGCTGGCGGACAATACGGCGTTGCAGACCGCGGTGGCGGCGCTGCATGCTGTGGAGAAGATCGGGTATCCCGAGGCGCAGATCGTGCTGGCTCACGCGGCGCTGCATGTGGCGCGGGCACCGAAATCCAACTCGGCGTGTCGGGGGATTTCGGCGGCGATGCAGTATGTGAAGAGCCGTCCGCCCGCGCCTGTGCCGCTGTATCTGCGGGATGCGCATTACAAGGGAGCGGAGGCGCTGGGGCATGTCGGGTATCGCTTTCCGCATGGTGATCCGCGTGGCTGGGTGGAGCAGGAGTATGCGCCGGTTCCGAAGGGGACGCTGTATCAGAGCGATGCGCGGGATGCGGCGACGTTCGAGAAACGGGCTGATGAATACTGGCAGCGTGTGACGGGACAGGCGCAGCCGCGCGATGGCGGGAAGGGGTGAAGGCCGGGTTGTTCTGATAAATTAAAAAGAAGTTTTTGGTGAAGCTTTTTTCAAAAAGCTTCAGAGACGCCGCCTTTTTGAAAAAAGGCGGCACCCAAAAACTTTTATTAAGGATAAGACATTCCTGGAAAACCGGATTCAGAACGGGCGGGCGACGGTTTCGGTCTCGAAGCGGGCTGTGTCCTGTTCGAATTGCCATTGCTGCCTGGCTTTTTCACTGGTTTTCAGGAAAGCGGCGCAGGCTGGTGTTGGGGTGTCGGCAAGCGGGGCGCAGGGCGGGACGGGAGTTCCGGGCTGGTGGTTCTGCCAGAGGCTCTGACCGGGGAGGAAGGAAAATTCCAGAGAGTTTCGGGTGATGTTCCGGATTTCGGACCAGGTGAGGTGGTGTTCGCGGACGGCGCGGACGTATTCCTGCGTCAGGTCGGTGCGTAGCACGCCGGGATCGTCGGTGGAGAGGGTGACGGGGACGCCGGCGCGGAGGTAGAGGCGCAGGGGGTGGGCGGCGTCGTGGACGCCGAGGATGACATCGTTGCTGGTGAGGTTGATTTCGACGGCGACGGGGCGGCGGGCCATTGCGGTGAGGGTGTCGGCGGCGTGGTCTTCCGAGGCGATGTCGGTGCCGTGACCGATGCGGGACGCGCCGGCGGCGACGGCTTCGGCGATGTGGGAGGCGAGGGCTTCGGGCGGGACGACGGCGCGGGTGAGTTCACCGGCATGCAGCGAATAGCGAACATCGGGATACTGTGTGGCGAGATAACGGAACATCTGCATGTGCAGGCTGTAATCGGCGAGGGCTGTGGGGTCGTCTTCGGGAGCGAGGATATTGACGCCGGCGACGCGACTGTCGGCATGAGCGAGGGCGAAGGCGGCGAGCATTTCCCCGAAGACGCGGGCGGGAGCGCCGGTGCGGGTGACGGTGGCGAGAAAGCGGACAGTGACGGCGCAGGGTGTGAGGGGACGCGCGCCGGATGTGACGGTGCGGGGGCAGTTTTGCAGGTGGTCGGCTTCGGCGGTCCAGCGGTCGATCTGGTGACTGGCTTCGGTGAGAGCGGCTGGTAGGTGTGGGGTGAGGGCGGTCCGGAGGTTTTCCGGGTGTGTCGGGCTGAAGGAAAGGGTGGCGGCGCGTTCGCCGATGGCGTCGACGGCGTCGGGGCTCGACATGAATTCGACATAGCCTGTGTTCTGCCGGGCTTCTGTGGCGCGGAGGAGGGCGAGTTCCTCAGGCAGGGCGTGGGTGACGACCGGGGCGGCGGTGTCGAAGGTGGCGAAGAAATGGTCGTGCCGGGGCAGGACGGGACCGGTGGCGGAGGCTTCGGTGAGGGCGTCGATCAGGGCAGTGCGGTCGGCGGGGGTGAGGCGGGTGAGGGGGTTCCGGCAGGGCGGCGGGAGGAAATGCGCGGCGGGGCGCGGGGCGGCGCAGAAGCCTTTGTCGCGGGCCCAGGCGAGATCGGTCTCGGCGAAGGCGGTGCCCCAGGAGTGGATGTGGAGTTCGCCGCCTTTGGGCATGGGCTGGAGAAAGAGCCTGAGACTGGCTTCGTCGTTTACGATCCGGTTCAGACGGTCGGTCATGGCGGTTTCGCGCGCGGCGGAAAGGAGGGGCGCTGCGTGGGCCGGGTGCGCGATGACGGCGAAGGTGATCAGGAGGATGGCGAGGCGGGAGGGGCGCAGGGGTATGGTCATTACGGTGCCAGAATAGAGCGTGGGCGGAGGCGGGTGCAAGGATGATTTAAATTCAGCTCCCGGAGACTGCGTCATAAGCCATCTCGCGCAGTATCCGGATATATTATACAAAAGTTTTTGGTGAAGCTTTTTTCAAAAAGCTTCAGAAGACAACGCCTTTTTGAAAAAAAGGCGGTACCAAAAAACTTTTATTAATTTTATCAAAGATTTTTCGCGTAATATCCTTTGCGGATTTTGCAACAGTCTCTCATACCCGGAATAAAACCGGAGGCCGGGGTGTCATCCTGTTGCGGAAATAAAGCTCAGAACTGGCCGCCGTCGGAAGAGCCATGTTGTGGTCACGTTCTTTCCGTACCGAAGAGCCGGTACGGGATCGGGAACAGGCCCGCGCAGGTGAGGCGGCCGCCGCTCAGCATGGCCGGAGCTCCGGTGATGGTCGGTGCGGAAAGAGGCAGATTGCGCAGAGCGCGCACCGCCAGAAACCCGAAACACTGTGCTTCCAGCATGTCGCCATCGAGGCCGGACTCATCGACCGGCCGGACGGGGGCCTGAAGAGCGCGTCTCAGCCCCTCCATCAGAACCGGGTTATGGCGGCCGCCGCCGCAGACGTACCACAAAACCGGTGTCGCGGGCAGACGCGCCCGGCGCACCGCTTCGATGGTAAAGGCCGAGAGCGTGGCGGCGCCATCCTCCGGCGTGCAGCCGGCCACCGTTTTCAGCGCGGATACGAAACTCTGCCGGTCGAGCGACTTGGGGGCGGGACGGGCGAAATACGGATCGGCCAGCAGTTTTTCAAGCAGAGCGGGGCTGGCTTTCCCCTGGCGTGCGAGCCTGCCGTCCACATCGCAGGCCTGCCCGGTATGCGAAAAGGCCCAGTCGTCAAGCAGCGCGTTGCCTGGCCCCGTATCGCAGGCATGAATACTGCCGTCCGTGTCGATAAATGTCACATTCGCCACACCGCCGATATTGAGGACGGCCAGCGGCTTCGGTGCGTCCCGCAGCAATGCGGCGTGAAACCATGGCACAAGCGGGGCGCCCTCGCCGCCGGCGGCGACGTCCGCGCTGCGGAAATCGTGAACGACGGCCAGCCCTGTTTCGCGCGAGAGCCTGTCCGCATCGCCGATCTGCCAGGTCCGGCGTTCGGCAGGGGCGTGGAGGATCGTCTGTCCGTGAAACCCGACGAGGTCGACATCCGGGAGCAGGCTGTGAAGCTCCCGGACCGCTTCGATATGCCGGAATGTGATGTCCTGCTCCGTGGCGAGAAGTTCCGGATCATCGGGCGGGAGAGACGCGGCGCGATCGAGCAGCCCCCGCGCCCGCGCGCGCAGTTCCGGCGAATAGGGCAGGCTGAGGGCCGGGCCGCAGCTTTCTATTCTCTCGCCGTCCGTCCGGATGACGGCGGCGTCCACCCCGTCGAGCGATGTGCCGCTCATCAGACCGATCGCGGTGAGCATGCCGCTCATTCTTTTTCTCCCGTAGTCCGCAGTTCGACAACAAAGTCGTAAAGATCCGCCCGATAGGATGAAAAGGTGACTTCGAGAACCCGGCCATCCGCCAGAAAGGATCGTCGTTCGATTTCCAGAACCGCGTCCGGACTGTCGATCTGCAGCAATTCGGTCTCGCGGGGGCTGGCGATACGGGCGCGGATCCGCTGGAGGGCTCGCATCGGAAGCAGATGACAGGCCTTCAGGGCTTCATAAAACGAGTCCCCGATCATGGCGGGGTCCGGCAGATAATGCTGCGAGATCACCGCTGTTTCGATCGCCATGGGCTCGCCATTGGCTGTGCGGATGCGTTTCAGGCGGATGACGCCGGCGCCTGGAGCGATGCCGAGAGCCATGGCTTCGTCCGGGCTGGCGCCGGCCGTGCATTTGTCGAGCCATATCGAGCCGGGTTCGTAACCGCGGGCGCGCATGTCTTCTGAAAAGCCCAGCAGAGCGGAGAGCGGCTGCTCGATCCGTCCGGCGACAAAGGTTCCGGCGCCCGGTTTCTGGGTCAGGATGCCGGTTTCGACGAGTTGTCCGAGCGCCTTGCGGATCGTCACACGGGAGACGCCGGTCATTTCGGCCAGTTCACGTTCCGGCGGCATGGCGTCGCCACGGCGCAGCGCTCCGCTGGCGATGAGATCGCGCAGCCGGTCGCCGACCTGGAGATAAAGCGGCTTCCGGTCATCGGGGCTTGGGGTCAGGGCGGCGAAAAGCTGTTCCGGTGTCATGGTGTCCATTCTGTTCCGGATGTCCTTTCCTGAAATGCCGCGTGCGGGCCGTCGCCGCAACGATCATGTGCCCGCACGCTGTTCTCCGGAAGAAATTTCGTGGCGGATCGAGGGCGGCGGCAGGGGCGTGCCGGCAAGGGGTCCGGCCGCATCAGGCGGAGTCCGGCGACACAGGGGAACATCAGATCGCTGGTATAAGCCGGTGTCGGAAACAGGGATGCCGGCCGGGGACGGCGTTCCCGTGGTGACTGACGAAAAGTGGCATGTTCGCCAAAGGAATGTTCGTCTGAGAAGGTCACGATGCGTGGAGGGAGAGGCGGAAACCGGAAGGGGAAGCTTTGCCGGTCGCTGGCATCCGCATTGTCATGACGTTCTCCCGTCTCTGCGCCGGTGATAATGTTTTTAACATACCGGTTCAATACCTTATCGGAGTTTTCCCGGCCGAGAGAGGTTCGGACATATTATCTGTTGCCGGTTGTTATCGCTGGACGGAACATACGGTTGCTGCCCGGATAACGATGATTCGATACCAGAATGACTTGTGTGCGGTGTATATCTGGTATTACATTGGACTTACATAATCTGCGGAAGCGGCGCCGGCGGCGTCAGGAGTCTGTTTCCGTTTCTTCTCTGGACAGGAGTGAACCTGTGATGCGCCATCGTGTTTGCCGGATCCTGGCGTCTGTCTCGTTCCTGGCGCTCCAGGCGGGCACGGCGGAAGCGGCGCAGGCGCCCTCTCACCGGAAGGGAGCGATATCGCCGCGACATCCCTTGGCCGCCGGAAAGGGTGTGTCGGGTAAAGGCGCGAACGGCGCCGGACGTGCTCCCCTGCGCTCCCAGGCTGAGGCGGCCACACTACACTCCGCGCCGCGCCCGACGATGATGGCCGCGCGGCAGTCCTCTCCGGAGGAAGTGAATGTGCATGCCGCGCTGCAGACGGCGACCGGCGTGACGGGATCGACGCCCGGTGGCGGGCTCATGCCGGAGCAGACGGCCGCAAAATCCCGCAGCGGTCTGACGCGGGATTTCATCGCCAGACAAAGTCCGACCAGCAACCCGACGACCATGGTCGCGAGCCTGCCCGGTGTTGTCACCGGCAGCGGTGATCCCCTGGGCACCAGCGATCAGCAGGTCAGCCTTTCCGTTCGCGGGCTCACGCAGTTCGAGCTTGGCTACACCTATGAAGGGATTCCGGCGGCGGACCCGCTGAACTTCTTCATTTTTACCGGAACGACGGCCGATAACGAAAATATCCAGAGCATCAGCCTTTCGCAGGGGTCCGCCGACATCTCCGCGCCGCTCTATAACGCGGTGGGTGGCCAGCTTTCGGAAACGCTGCGCGACCCGTCTCAGCATGCCGGCGGCCTGATCAACCTCGCTTATGGCTCCTATGGTCTCAACCGCGAGTTCGGCCGTGTCGACAGTGGTGAGATCGGGCATAGCGGGGTCAGAAGTTTCGTGTCTTTTTCGTACGAAGGTGCGGATAACTGGCGCGGGCCGGGACGGAGCACCCGCTACCATGTCGACGCCAAAGCTGTGAAGGAATGGGGAGAGGGCAGCCACACGGCGTTCGTTCTGTCCTATAACAGTCCGACCGGATATTACCTGGAAACACCTTCCATGGCGCAGTGGAAGGCGCTCGGCACGAAGGCGAACTACGCCGCAGATTTTCGCAAAGGCGGTTCGTCCTATTACCGTTTTCAGGAAAATCAGAGAAACTCTCTGATCCTTGGCGCGCCGACGCATTTCCGGCTGACCGACTCTCTGAGCGCCGACGTGACACCCTATTACAACTATTTCTGGGGCTACGGCGATGGCGGCACCAGCCTGCCGACCGGCACCAGCTATGTCGGCACTCAGAATACCGGTCCGTTACAGGTGGGGTCGTCGGCGAGTTCGGTCATCGCTGCGGCGATCGACACGTTTCACGAGCGCCATGGCGGTCTGAATTCGGCGCTGCACTGGAAAACGAAGCACAATACACTTTCTGTCGGTTACTGGTATTCCTACTATACGCAGCAGGAACACTCTTTTTATGCCGAGGCGGACGGGGAAGGCCGTATCGCCTCGATGACCGGAGACTATCCGATCTACACGCAGGCCGGTATTCCGCTGTCACGATACAATATCAATTTCGTTCAGCAGACAAACGCCCTCTATATTCACGATGAATTCAGGGCGTTCGATGACCGTCTGACGATCGAGGCCGGGTTCAAAGAAGCGATGGTCTCACGCATGTCGACACAGTTGATTCCGGGCGCTCATTACAAGACGACGGCCAATTATGCCGAACCGCTGCCGCAGTTTGCGGCCAGTTACAGGATCACGCCGCACGATCAGATCTATATTAACGGGACCACGGCGTTTCGCGCCCCGTCCTCGATCCTGACGATGGCGGATTATTTCAGCACGACGACCGGAGCAATCGCCCACAGCCGTGCGACAAATCTGGCACCCGAATATTCCATCGGCGAGGAAATCGGCTACCGGCATTATGGTCTGGTCAATATCTCCGCGGCGCTGTTCAACTATAATCTCACAAACCGTCAGCTCAGTTCGACGGTTTATCTCAATGGCGTGCCTACCACGGCGTCGATCAACGCCGGCGGGCAGACGTCGCGGGGCGCCACGCTGGAGCTCGGGCTGCGTCCGTGGCATCATTTCAGCCCGTATCTTTCCGGCCAGTATCTTCATGCCACGATCGACAACAACCTTGCGTCCGGCGGCGATCTTCTGCCGACCCGTGGAAAGACGGCGGTCAATACGCCGGAGTTTTCCGGAGCGATCGGTCTTTCCTATGATGACGGAGGGATGTTCGGGAGCTTCAACCTGAACTATGTTGGCTCGCAATACGCAACATTCATGAATGATCAGAAGATCCCGTCCTATATGACCGCCAATGTGACACTCGGCTATCGTTTCCCGAGCTACCATTTTGTGAAACATCCTCAGATTCAGCTGAACCTGATCAATCTCGGCAACAGCGGCTATCTGTCCGGCGCGTCCAGTCTCGTCGGCAACGCGAAGGCGACAAAAGGGATCTATGGCAGCACGATCGCGGCACAGACGCCGCTCTATTATGTCGGCGGAGGGTTCGCCGGTGTCGTCTCGGTGACGGCAGGTTTCTGAAAGACAGGTATGAGACAAAGTTCCGTCCGGTCCGCGTTTCTTCTTTCCTGTGCAGTGATCGGCATCCTTGTCCATGGGACATCCCGGGCCGCCAGGCCGGGTGGTCCCTCATCCGGGCTTTGCCCGCGACTGGACAGCGCGGTTACGGCCCGCCGGGACAATGGCAGGTTCGCCGCGGCTGACCGGGATGTGAAAGCCGGGCTCGGGCCTCACGCATCCTATCCGGGAGCGGTTCTGCTCATTGCGAAAAACGGTCATGTCGTGCATCTCGCGGCCTTTGGCGCGGCCCAGGATCTGACGGTCAGTCCGGACGGCCGGGCGGTGCCCATGGCCTCGCCGCGTCCGATGCATGACGATGAGCTCTTCGACATGGCCTCGGTCACCAAGGTCGAGGCGACGACGGCCGCTGTCATGCATCTGGTCAGTCAGGGGCGTCTGCATCCCGAAGACAGGCTGGGCGATCTTCTGCCGGTCTTCGCCGGCACGGATAAGGCGACTGTCACGGTCGAACAGCTTCTTACGCATCGCGCCGGGCTGTGGGAGTGGCAGCCGGGCTGGCTGTATCGTGACGCCGGCGGCAGCGTTCTGCCCTGGCTCGCCCGGCTTCCGCGCCGTTATGGCATCGGCGAACGATGGGCCTATTCCGATCTCGGTTTCATGATTCTCGGCGCTGTCGTCTCTCATGTTTCCGGCCTGCCGCTGGATACCTATGTCAGGCAGGAGCTGTATGTCCCGCAGGACATGACCGATACGGGGTATCTGCCATCGGCCACCCTTGCTCCGCGCATCGCCGCGACTTCTCAGGGCGACGCTTATCAGCGGCGCATGGTGGAGACGGGGAAGCCCTATCCCGTTCTGTATCCGCCCTCTCCTGATGTGCATGTTTCCTATCGTACGGGGTTTCTGGTCGGTCAGGCCAATGACGCCAACAGCTGGTTCGGCTGGGGCGGCGTTGCGGGACATGCGGGGGTATTCTCGACGGCGCTCGATGTCGGGCGTTATGCCCAGACGCTGCTGAATGGCGGATGTTACGGAAACTGGCGGCTGGCGTCACCGGAGATTGTGGCCCGTTTTGAGCAGACGCCGTCTGATGCGAAACAGGCGCTGGGATTCCGGAAGATGCAGATCGACGGCGTCACGACACCGGTTTTCGGTCATCCCGGTTTTACCGGAACGCAGTTTGCGTTTGCTCCGGAGCTGAATCTGTCCGTTGTGCTGCTGACCAACCGGCTGCACCGGCCCGATACGCCGTCGGAGAGCTACCCTGTGCTCTCCGATCTGTGGAATCAGGTGATACGCGACGCGGTCGCGGCAACGACGCAGTCGGGAGAAAAGCCCTGAGGATGGCTTCCTGATGGCAGGCCGGGTCATGGGTCTCCGGAAGCGCCTGTCCTGATCTGAGGGTTTTCAGCATCTGCCTGCCCGTTTCCGGTTGTCGGACCGGTCATGTCTGTCCGTCCGGATTCAGAAAATCGTTTTATCAGGACGCTGTTTCAGGCGTGACCTTGTCCGGATGAGATGCTCCGGGAGGCTCGCATCCGGCGAAAGGGGAGGCCCCCGGAGGCTGGACGGCGCCGTGATCGCTTCCCGTGACGTAATCCTGAAGTTCCCGCGCCTCATATTCGGCGTTCTCGGCTCTCAGTTTGACGAGATCGCCGATGCTGACCAGACCGCTCAGTTTGCCGTCTTCAATGACAGGCATATGCCGGTTGCGCGACACGGTCATCCGGCAGGCAACATCGTAAATGCTGTCATCCGGACTCGCTGTGGGAACATCTCTCAGCATGATGTCTTTTGCGGACAGGGAAGAAATCCCCTGCCCGCGTTCTGCGAGCGCTCTGACGATCATCCTTTCAGAGACCAGGCCGACGAGGCCGCCATCCGGACCGACGACGGGCGTGCCGCCGATATTGTGGCGTATCAGCGTTTCCGCGACGGAGAGAACCGGATCGTCCTCCCTGACCGTGATGACCACGCGGCCCTTGCGGGCCAGGATATGAAAGACATTTGAGGACATGAGGGTAATTCCTTTCATGTTCCGGCTGTGTTCCGGCCCTGTATTCCAGGCGGTGAGAGCCCGTTATGCTGTTTCAGTGGTATAAAATACGCATGTCATATTCTGTGGCTGTATCGGGGAGGCGTGGCCCGGTTGCTACCCGGACCGGGATGCTTTCATCACGTCCTGATATGGCGGGGTCATAGCGGGTGCTGGCAGAAGCGGGCGAAGCAGACGCGCGGGGAACAGTCCCCCGATAATCACGATGATGGTAAGAACGGTGACGAGGACAGTAAGTTCCGGCTGACGGGTTCGCGGCGGAACCATCAGGGGTGTCGCTGCGCCGGTCATGACGCGGATGATGTTCAGGTAATAATACAGTCCGATGATGCTTCCGGTCACCAGAACGGCCAGGAGCAGGTCATGCTGCCGTTCGACGCCTGTCGCGATGATCCCGAACTTGGCGAAAAACCCGATTCCGGGAGGAATGCCCGCAAGCGAAAGAAGCATCAGAGACAGTGTGACGGCGAGAAAAGGACGGGTTGAAAACAGGCCTTTCCAGTCGGCGATTTCGGTGCCATCCGGATGTCCCGGTGATCCGAAGGCGCTGATGATGGCGAATACGCCGAGGGTGCTGGCCGTATAGGCCGCGAGATAGATCGTGATGACGCCGGACTGCAACTGGCCTGGTGAGAGGACGGCGATGAGAAGATACCCGACATGCGCGATTGAGGAACATGCGAGAAGCCGCGTGAAGCTGGTCTGCTGTAAGGCCTGGAGATTTCCGCCGAGAATGGTCAGAATAATGACGGCCGGCATGAGGCTCTGCATGTAAAACGGCAGATGTCCGGTGCCGAAAAACCGGACAAGAGATGAAAATATCGCGATTTTTGAAACCATGGCGATGAATGCCGCGACCGGCACGGGGGCGCCTTCCATGACATCGGGAAGCCACAGATGAAAGGGCACGGCTGAGAGTTTGAAGAAAATTCCGATCAGAATCATGATCGTGGCGGCTGTCTGAATGCCGGGGGAACCGGCTGCGACCGGCAGGGTAAAATGCAGGGAGCCGGTCACGGCGTAGGCGAGACCGGCGCCGAAGAGAAGAATGGCCGAGGACAGTCCGGACAGAATCAAATATTTCATTGCTGCTTCACAGCCTTCCGGAAAGCGGAGACGACGGGAAGCGACAAGACCCAGCAGGGATATTCCGAGGATTTCAAGGCCGAGAAAGAAGGGGATATAGTTTGCGCTGAAGACCATGGCCACGGCGCCCAGCGTTCCCGTCAGCAGCAGGAGCGCGCTTTCATCCGCCGGATGAGCCGGATCGCGTGCCAGATCGCGCCAGGACATAAGAAGAATACTGATGGAGGAAAGAACGATCAGAATGCCGTTATAGTCCGCCCACCGGTCCTGAATGAAGAGCGTGACCGTGCCGGGGGGTGCTGAACCCACATGGCGGCCCGTCAGCGCCAGGGCCGCCAGAAATGTGATCAGGCCGATGGAGAGACTGCGCGCCGCCGAGCGTCGCCAGGCGATGGAGGCGAGAAGAACCATCGTTCCAGCCGAGAGGGCGAGCAGCGGTGAGGGCAGGAAAAGATCATGGACAATCATGGGGGGCTGACCCCTTCACCGGTCGCGGCCGTGACGGCAGGCGGAGACGGCGCCGAAAACGTCACGAAGGGCTGCGGATACAGACCGAGCACGAGCAGAAAAGCCATGACGCAGCCAAGAACCGCCATCTGTCCGGCCGGAAAATCCGTCACGGGTTTCGGGCTCGCCAGAGGGGCCGCAAGAAAGATCCCGTTCACCATCCGCAGCGAATAGATCGCGGCGAGAACCAGGCCGGTGGCCGCCAGCACCGCCATTGGCGGGCTGACATGCCAGGTGGCGAACAGGACCAGAAATTCGCCGGCGAAATTTCCGAGGCCGGGCATGCCGAGAGACGCCACGGCGAAAAACAGGCCGGCGCCGGACAGGCGGGGCATGGCGGCCCAGAGACCGCCGATCTGCCGCATGTCCCGCGTGTGCAGACGGTCCTGGATCGATCCGGCGATCAGGAAAAGCGCGCCTGTGCTCAGGCCATGGGCCAGCATCTGAATGATCGCGCCCTGCATGCCGGTCTGTGATCCGGTGAAGATTCCGAGCAGCACGAAGCCGAGATGGCTGATGCTGCTGTAGGCGATCAGGCGCTTGATGTCGTTCTGCGCGCAGGACAGCCACGCGCCGTAGAGAATGCCGGCCACGCCCAGCGCCATCGCCACGGGCGCGAAGCGGGAGGCGGCTTCGGGAAACAGCATGACATTGAAACGGATCATGCCATATCCGCCGGTCTTGAGCAGCACGCCGGCGAGAAGGACGCTGCAGGCGGTCGGGGCCTGGGTATGGGCGTCCGGCAGCCAGACATGCACCGGGACGACGGGAAGCTTGACCGCGAAAGCGATGAAAAATCCGGACATGAGCAGCAGAGATAAAGAAGGCGACAGAGGTGTGGCGGCAAGGATGAAATAATCGAATGTGAGAACGTTCGTCGCGCGATAATGGGCGATGACCAGACCGAGGATGGAGAGCAGCATGAGCAGGCCGCTGCCCTGGGTGAAGAGAAAGAATTTAATGGCGGCGCGCTGGCGGTCCTCATGGCCCCATGCGGAAATCAGGACGAACATGGGAACCAGCATCAGTTCCCAGAAAAAGAAGAACAGGAACAGGTCGGTGGCGAGAAATGTGCCGATGATTCCGGTAATGGTCGACAGGAACAGAAAATGGAAAGCTCCGGCATTCGTTTTGACCTGACGTGTCGCCAGCAGGACGGCGGGCAGTGACAGGATGAGGGTGAGCCAGATCAGGGACAGGGAAAGTCCGTCCATGTCGAGCCGGAACGCGATCCCCATGGCGGGAATCCATGGGACGGAGAAATGATCGGTCCAGGGTCCGTTATGGATGGAAGGTCGTAAGGTGGCTGCCAGAAGCAGGAGCGTTTCGATCACGAGGACCATGAGGCTGATCCGCCACGGAGCCTCGCGGTTTCGCAGGACCGTCGCGGCGCGGGGGCGGTCGGCGAGCCAGGCGGCGATACCGCCCAGAAAGGGCAGGAGCACCAGGGCGGGAAGCGGGCTCATGCCAGCAGCGCCGAGGCGAGAGCGGCGCACAGCCCGGCCACGATCCAGGCCGCGTACCAGCGGACCCGGCCATTCTGCAGACGGGTCAGCAGAAGATCGCCTTCTCTGGTCATGGTGATGGTTCCCGCGGACGCCAGGCCGAGCGAGCCGGCTCTTACCTGAAGGAAAAACAGGCTCAGGCGACGGGTCATTCTGCCGGCGCCGGTTATCAGCCCGTCGATGATATCGTGCCGGGTGAGCCAGGCGAGAAAACGGAAGGGCTGTACAAAAAAGACGTCATACAGTCTGTCGGTTCCCGATCCGGCTCTGGCCAGACTCACGATGGCCGCCTGTCCGGGGACTTCCCGCATGACGGGTCTGGTGCGTCCCCAGAGAACCCATGCGACGGCGAGGCCGGCAACGGGTGCGATGCCGCCCGCGAGCAGAAGCCAGCGCGGCGCTTCAGCCCCGGAGATGGCTATATGGGAGACGGCGTCAGGAGAGATAGCGGCAGAGGAGCCAGCGGCGGCGGGGGCGAGCATATGGGTGAAGAGGTGGACCGGGACGAGTGCGTCCGGCATTTCCACGAAGCCTCCGGCCAGGGAGAGAAAAGCGAGGCAGGCGAGCGGAATCGCCATGAGGCGCGGTGTCCGGCCGGAGATCGCGGTTTGCGGCTGTCCGGGGAAGATGATGAACACGCAACGGAAGATATAGAGCGCAGTCAGAAAAGCGCCTGCGAGGGCCGCGCCCCATAACAGATGTCCGGACAGGGCGAGACCCGGTGCCAGGGCGAACGAGGCGGGCCAGACGGAGGAGAGAATCATTTCCTTGCTGTAAAAACCGGCTGTGATCAGAGGCAGGCCGGCCAGCGCGGACGCTCCGGCCAGAAACGCGGCCGCGACACCCGGCATGGCGCGGAACAGGCCGCCCATACGGAAGATGTTCTGCTCATGATGCACGCGCGCGATGATGGCGCCAGCCGTGAGAAAGAGCAGCGCCTTGAAGAAGGCGTGTGTCACCAGATGAAAGAGCGCCGCCTGCCATATCCCGGTTCCAAGGGCCAGAAACATGTAGCCGAGCTGGCTGATAGTGGACCAGGCCAGAATCCGTTTGAGGTCGGTCTGCACGAGCGCGGTGCAGGCCGCCATCAGAAGGGTCAGCGTGCCGGTCACGGCCATCAGAGTCATGACGAGCGGCGCCGCCGTGAACAGCATATGCAGACGCGCGATGAGGTAGACGCCGGCTGTCACCATGGTGGCGGCGTGGATGAGGGCGGAGGTCGGGGTGGGGCCGGCCATGGCGTCGGGCAGCCAGGTCTGGAACGGGATCTGCGCCGATTTGGCGAGAGCCCCGATGAGCAGGAACAGCGCGGCTCCGGAAACCACGGAGGATGAAAGCTGGCCTGTCGTGACGGCGGACAGGATATGGCTGATCTGAAGGGAGCCGCCGGCGGAGGTCATGAGCAGGAGCAGGCCGCACAGCATGGCGGTGTCGCCGATCCGGGTGATGTAGAACGCCTTGCGCGCGGCGGCGGTATTGGCGGGATTTTCATACCAGAACCCGATGAGAAGATAGGAGCAGAGCCCCACGCCTTCCCAGCCGATGAACAGACAGAACAGATCCGAGGCGAGGACCAGCACGAGCATCGCGGCCACGAAGAGAGTCATGCAGCCAAAGAACCGGGCTATGCCGGGATCGTCGGCCATATACCGGGCCGCATAAAGATGGATCAGAAACCCGACGACTGTGACGACAAGAATCATCACGAGAGAGACCGGATCGAGCAGGAAGGACATGTGGGCCGAGATGTCCGCTGTCCGCATCCATTCCCATAATGTGATCTGAAAGGGATCAGCGTTTGTCCGGGACAGAAGCAGAAACGCAAGAACCATGCTGATCACGGCGGAGAACCCGACGGACCCCGCCGCCAGCAGACCGGCGCCCCGCGCGGAGATCCGTTTCGCGAAGAGGAACAGGATGACCGACGCCGCGAGCGGGCTGAGAATAAGCAGGGGCAGGAGAAATCCGGGCATGATCCTATCCTCGCTGCAGATTGCCGGGCTGCGGATTACCAGACAGCGGATTGCCAGACCGCAGATTACCGGGCAGCAGGTTGCCGGTATCGGCGTCGAGCGATGGCCGTCCTCTGGCGTGCAGGCACAGGATGATCGCAAGCCCGGCCGCCGTTTCGGAGGCCGCGAGAGCGAGGATCATCAGGAACATCACCTGCCCGGATGCGTCGTGCCATCGCGCGCCGGCGGCCACGAAAACGAGCGCCGCTGCATTCAGCATGATGTCGAGCGACATCAGCATGAACAGGAGATCGCGGCGCACCAGCACACCGGCGAGACCGGTCGCGAAAAGCAGCGCGGCCAGCAGTAATGCGTCACTGAGAGAAAGAACGGACATGTCAGCGCTCCCTCAGCCGGTGGCGTCCGATGTGAAAGGACGTGACGAGACCGGAGAGAAGCAGGAACGAGGCCAGCTCGACCATCAGCACGTAGGGGCCGAACAGACTCAGGCCCACGTCCCGCGCTGTCAGCAGGTCCGGCGCGGCGGTGTCGTCAGGACGGAAGGGGAGGGTGTACAGAAGTTCGCCGCACAGAAGGGTTGCGAGCAAAGCGGGGCCGAGCCATGCGCGGGGTCTGAGCCACTCCTTTTCCCGGTCGCTGTCCGGTCGTCCCAGATTGAGCATCATGATGACGAAGACAAAAAGCACCATGACGGCGCCGGCATAGATGATGACTTCCAGCGCGGCGGCGAACGGCGCGCCGAGCAGGGCGAACACCACCGCGAGCGCCAGCAGGGTGACGACCAGCCAGAGCACGGCATGCACGGCCACCCGGCGCGTGATGACCATGATGGCCCCGATGAGCGTGATGGCTGCGGAGAGGAGAGCGAGAAACTGCATGGCGCGTCACGGCAGCAGGCTGTGGAGATCGACGGGGGGCCGTTCATGCGCGGACTCACCCCGCTCCTTGCCGGGAATGGGGACGCCCGCGACGCGCCAGAAGCTGTAATCGGGGTATTTCCCGGTCCCGCTGATCAGCAGATCGTCCTTTTCATAGACGAGATTCGGCCGCGCATATTCGCTCATCTCGAAGTCGGGCGTGAGCTGGATCGCATAGGTCGGGCAGGCTTCCTCGCAAAATCCGCAGAAAATGCAGCGGGAAAAATTGATCCGGAAATATTCCGGATACCAGCGTCCGTCCTGTTCGGCCTTCTGCAGGCTGATGCAGTCCACCGGGCAGGCAACGGCGCAGAGATTGCAGGAGACGCATCGTTCCTCGCCGTCAGGGTCGCGTGAGAGGATGATCCGGCCACGATAGCGCGGCGGCAGGTAAGGCTGTTCCTCCGGATACTGCACGGTCACGCGGCGTTGGAAGGCGTGCAGGAAAGTCAGCATCAGGGTGCGCAGGGTATCGAGCATGGGACATGCCTTTCCGTTCGGAGCCTTATCCGGCTGAGCGCAGCATCAGGACGGTTCCGGTGGCCGTGACATTGAGAAGGGAGAGGGGCAGCAGAACTTTCCAGCCCAGCGCCATAAGCTGATCGTAACGCAGACGCGGGAGGGCGGCCCGCAGCAGGATGAACAGCACGACGACCGCGCCGGTCTTGAGCGCGAACCAGACGATTCCGGGAAGGACCGGCCCCTGCCAGCCTCCGAGCCAGAGCGTGGTCACGAGAGCGGAGATGAGGACGATCCCGGCATATTCGGCAATGAAGAACATCCCGAACTTCATGCCGGAATATTCTGTATGGAACCCGGCGCCGAGCTCGTTCTCGCCTTCGGGAAGATCAAACGGGAGCCTGTGTGTTTCGGCAATGCCCGCCAGAAGGAACACGATGAGACCCACGCACTGGGGGATGACGAACCACATGCGGGTCTGCGCCGTGACGATGTCGTACAGACTGAACGAGCCGGCGGTCATGACGACGCCGAGCAGGGAAATTCCCATGAAGACTTCATAGCTGATCATCTGCGCGGCGGCCCGCATGCCGCCGAGCAGGGCGTATTTACTGTTCGAGGCCCAGCCCGCGAGGACGACCGCATAGACGCCGAGCCCCATCATGGCGAGGACGAACAGCAGCCCGACATTCAGGTTTCCGGCGATGCCGCTCAGGGCGGTGACGGGGATGACGGCGAATGACATCAGGACCGTCATCATGCCGATGACCGGAGCGAGCACGAATACGCCTCTGTCGGCGAATGGCGGAATCCAGTCCTGCTTGAAAAGCAGCTTGATGCCGTCGGCCACGGCCTGAAACAGGCCTCCCGGCCCGACGCGGTTGGGGCCGTAGCGGTCCTGCCATAATCCGAGGAGGCGTCGTTCCACCCAGGTCAGCAGGGTGGCGAGGGCGAGGATGATCAGCGGCGTGAGAAGGATGGACAGCAGGGGAAGCGGTGTCATGACCGGTCTCCTTCGGGAGCGGCGAAGGTCAGATGCGCGAGGCGGGGAAAGACGAAACCGGGCGCCACCATATGGGACGGACAGAGAACGATCCCGTCCGGCAGGCCGGGCAGCGGTTCCGCGGGCAGCACGTGCGGACCGTCCGTCAGGTGCAGCGTGACGGATGCGCGCGGGGTGGCGTCCGCACCGGCGCTGGCAGAGGCAGCACCTGCATCGGCACTGGCTGAATTACGGGCGGAGACGCGCAGACTGGCGGGCGCGGCGCGGGCGGCGACAGGCGGGGACAGCATGCTCAGTTCCTCGCTGCCGAACAGCCGCGTTTCGGGAAGCACGAGAACGGCGTCGTTCCGTGGCGTGAACGGTTCCGGAATGTCGGCGCTGTAAGAATACTGTGTGGGATTGCCGTTTTCATGAGTCCGGTCGGCGAACAGCCGGACGCCCGACGGTCCGCCGCGCATACTGCCTCCGATTTCCTGCTGAAACCGGTTGAGGGCCTGGACGGAGTTCCATGACGGCACCTGGAAGCCCGGCACGAGAGGCGAGGGCATGTCCGTGGTGTAGGCGCCTTCCATCGAACTGCTGAAGGGCGTGTCCGGGCTGGCGGGCGGCGGCTGATCGCGCACGCTGATATGGGACCGGATGACGGTCCGCCCGCTGGCGCGGTATGTCTGGCTGCGCAGTTTCTGGTTCTCAAGACGATACGCCGCATCGGGAGCCGTCTTCACCGCGCCGGCCAGGGCCGGGAATTCCCACGCCAGCGCTGCGAGCACATCATCCAGGGTGCGCCAGCCGGTCAGTCCTGTTGCGGCGGGGCGTGTTCCGGTATCCGGTTTCTCTCCCGTCTCCTGCCCGTTCCGGCTGCGGGCGAGGGCCTGAATCCAGCGCCAGCTCGCCTGAACGGGGGCTGCGGCGTAGACGGCCTGGAAGAAGCGCTGCGCCCTGCCTTCCTGGCTGACAAGCGTGCCGCTGTATTCGGAAAAAGCGGCGGCGGGAAGGACGAGGGTGGCGTCCTGACAGAGCGGCGTCATGCTGTGGTCGATGATGACGACGGAGCGCACTGCTTCCATCAGCTCCGCCAGGGATGCGGGGTCGAGCCGGCGGGTAAGATCGTTTTCCACCACGACGAGCGTGCCGATCCCGCCTGATCTGGCCTTCATCATCACGGATTCAAGCGTCAGGCCGCCGAGCATGGCCAGGCCCATGCTGTTGCAGTCGGGCAGGACCAGGGACAGGCCGGCCATGGGCGTTCTTCCGGCCAGAGCAGCAGCGATCCCGGAAGCGGCCCGCATCAGCGCGGGCGAGCCATACTGCATGCCCGAGACGATCAGCGGCTCTTTCGCTGCCATCAGCGCGGTGGCGATCCGGTCGGCCAGCAGGGCGTCTTCTTCCGTCAGATCCGGGACATCGGGGGCTCCCGCGTCGATCCGGTGAGCGATGGCGAAGCCGAGGCGGGCGATGTCGTCGGGGGCCGCGCGCCGCGTTTCTCCGGCGATGCTGTCCAGGTCGGTGGGGGCGGGGGTGAGGACGAACAGGCCGGAGGCGCATTCCGTTCCCAGGGTGCGGACGGCGGCGTCCATCCATCGCGGCACTTTCGTGGCGTCGGCGGCGTGGAAAGCGGGCTGCCGGACGGACTGGCGCAGCGACAGCCCGAGCCGGGGCGCAGTGGCGCAGACATCCTCGCCGAGAATCAGGACCGCGTCCGCGCTTTCCATCTCATGCAGGGTCGGGAGACGGCCCGGATGCTGCCCGAGAAGGGTGTGGGCCAGTTCCGCGCAGCTCTGCTCCTGCTCCGTCTGGCCGGTCGAAAAACAGTCGGCGCCGACCAGCATGCGCAGGCTGAAACAGGTTTCGAGAGAGGCGCGCGACGAGGCGATGCCCACCACCGCGCCATTCGCGGCCATGCGCGCGAACTGCGTCATCGCGTCCTGGGTGGGAACGGCGATCCGCTGCCCGTCGATGATCCGCAGCGGCGCGCGGATACGGGACGATGCGCTGACGAAGCCATGGCCGAACCGGCCACGGTCGCACAGCACGTAGCGGTTGACGTCCTCATTGTATCGATTGAGAATCCGCCTGACGGTTTCTTCACGTGCGTTAACAATGGTGTTGCAGCCCACAGCGCAGTGCACGCAGACGGACGGCGCGCCGCGCAGGTCCCATTTGCGGCTGTAGACGCCTGAGAACGGCTTGTCGGTGAACACGCCGGTCGGGCAGATTTCGGCCAGATTGCCGCTGAAGGGGTTCTCCAGCGTCCCGTCCTCCGCGCGGCCGAACCAGACATTGTCATGGGAGCCGAACACGGCGAGATCGTCGCCTCCCGCGTAATCGCGATAGAACCGCACGCAGCGATAGCAGGCGATGCAGCGATTCATCTCGTGCTTTACGAAAGGGCCTAGATTCTGGCTGCGATGGGTGCGTTTCGTGAACCGGTAGCGGCGGGTGTTGTGACCGGTCATGACGGTCATGTCCTGAAGATGGCACTCGCCGCCTTCCTCGCAGACCGGGCAGTCATGAGGGTGGCTGACCATCATCCATTCGATGACGCCTTCCCGAAATTCCTTTGCGCCGGCATCGTCGATCGAAACGATGGCGCCGTCGCTCACCGGGGTCATGCAGGCCATCACGATCCGGCCGGTTTTGTCCTCCGGCCCGCTGAACTGTGTGACCGCGCACTGGCGGCAGGCGCCCACAGAACCAAGCTCGGGATGCCAGCAGAAATAGGGCAGGTTCGCCCCGGCTTCCAGGCAGGCGTGCAGCAGATTGATGTCGGGCCGGCTGGGGCAGTCTCGTCCGTCGATCCGGATGGTGATCATGATCCCGCTCCCTTTCCGGCGTCAGGCGGCGTGGCGCAGCGGGCAGCCGCGCCGGGTTATATGGGCCGCGAAATCCTCGGCGAAGAGCTTCAGGCCGCTGGCGAGGGGCGCCATGGCCCCCGGCGCGTGCGCGCAGAAGGTTCGCCCCGGCATGCCGAGCATCCGGCCATGGCGGGCGAGCTGGTCGAGATCGTCATGTTCGCCCGTGCCCTCCTCGATCGCGGCCAGCAGACGTTCCACCCAGGGCAGGCCCTCGCGGCACGGCGTGCACCAGCCGCAGGATTCCTGAGCGAAAAAATGCTCGAGATTGAGGATCATGCCGACGGGACAGGTGCGGTCGTCGAGAATGATGGCCGTCCCGGTTCCGAGACGGCTTCCGGCTTTCTCCACGGAGCCGTAATCCATCGCGATATCGAGCGATGTGACATCGAGAAACGCGGTCGATGCGCCGCCCGGCAGCAGCGCGCGCAGTTCGTAGCCGGGCCGCATGCCGCCCGCATGGTCTTCGATGATCTGGCGCAGCGGGGTGCCGATCGGCAGTTCCCATGCGCCCGGACGACGCACGCGGCCGCTGACCCCGTACAGCTTGGTTCCGCCGTCGCCGCCCGTGCCGAGACCGACGAACCATTCCGGCCCGTTGACGAGAATATGCGGAAGATTGCAGAGTGTCTCGACATTGTTCACGACACTGGGCGCGCCCCACAGGCCGCCTGTCTGCGGAAAGGGCGGCTTGCTGCGCGGTGTCGCGCGCCGTCCTTCCAGCGCGGTCAGAAGGGCGGTTTCCTCGCCGCAGATATAGCGCCCGGCGCCGGAATGTACGTGGATGTCGAAACTGAAGCCGGAGCCAAGGATATTCTCGCCGAGCCAGCCGCGGCTCCGCGCTTCGGAAATGGCCCGTTCCAGACGCTGACAGGCAAGATGATATTCGCCGCGCAGAAAGACGACGCCATGCCCGGCCTGGATGGCGTATGCCGCCAGCAGCATGCCTTCGATGAGCTGCAGCGGGTTTCCTTCCAGCAGCCACCGGTCCTTGAAGGTGCCCGGTTCCATCTCGTCGGCGTTGGCGATGAGATATTTCCGGCGCTCCGAAGCCGGTTCTTTCGGAACGAAGCTCCATTTCTGGCCGGTCCCGAACCCGGCGCCGCCCCGGCCGCGCAGCCTGGAGCGCGTGACGATGTCGATCACCTCGCCCGGGGCGAGGCCGTTCAGCGTCCGGCGCGTGGCCTGCCAGCCTCCGCGCTGTTCGTAGGTCGCGCAGTCCGGAGGGCCGGCCTCGGGGTCGATCATCGCGGTCAGCGGACGGACGGCCAGGTTCATCGGTGCGACTCCCTCAGACTGTCCGTGATCCGGTCGAGATGTTTCACATCGACATCGCCGTGCAGGCTTTCATCGACGAGCATGGCCGGCGCGTGGTCGCAGTGCCCGATGCAGACGGTCGGCAGAAGGGTGATGGCGCCGTCCGGCGTGGTTTCTCCCGGCCGGATGCCCAGTGTTTCGCGGAGATGCGCGCAGAGACGCTCCCGTCCCATGATCCAGCAGGAGACGCTGTCGCAGAGCAGGATGACATGATGCCCGACCGGTTTGCGGAACAGCAGATTGTAATATGTCGCGATGCCGTCGAGATCGTCGGGCGACATGTCGAGGAGCCGCGCCACCTCCCGCAGATGCGGTGTGCTGATCCATCGGAAACGGGCCTGGACCAGGCGCAGGGCGGCGATCGCGGCGCCGCGCGGCCGCAGTTCCGCTTTTGCGAGAGCGAGGATTTCCGTCTGCATCGGGACGGGGAGCGGGTGGTCAGCGGTCGACATCGGCCATCACGAAATCGATGCTGCCGATGATCGCGATCAGGTCGGCGATCATCACGCCGCGGCTGAGGAGCGGGATCATCTGCAGATGGGCGAAGGAGGGTGTGCGGATGCGGGTCCGCCAGGAGGTGGTGCCGCCGTCGCTGATCAGGGTGTAGCTGTTGAGTCCTTTCGTGGCCTCGACACAGGCGCGGGCTTCTCCGGGCGGAATGACCGGTCCCCAGCTGACACTGAGAAAATGATGAATCAGGGTCTCGATATCCTGCATCGTCCGGGCTTTCGGCGGCGGCGCTGTGAGCGGATGATCCGCTTTCACCGGGCCGGCCGGCATGTTGTCGACACACTGGCGGATGATCCGCAGGCTCTGGCGGATCTCCTCGACATGCACGGCGATCCGGTCGTAACAGTCGCCGTTCGTGCCGGTGGGGATATCGAATTCGAGCTGATCGTAGCAGGCATAGGGCGCGTGCCTGCGGTAATCCCAGGCGGGTCCGCAGGCGCGCAGCCCCGGTCCGGTGACGCCCCATTCCACGGCTTCCGCGGCGGTGTAGGCGCCGATGCCTTTCGTGCGGGCGCGGAAGAAGGGATTACGCATCACCATCGCGTCGTATTCATCGAGACGCTTCGGCAGATCGTCGAGAAAGGCCCGGATCAGCCCGTCCCAGCCGGCGGGCAGGTCCATCGCCACCCCGCCGATACGGAACCAGGCCGGGTGCATGCGAAAGCCGCAGATGGCCTCGATGATCCCGAAGACACGCTCCCGGTCGGTAAACATGTAGAACACAGGAGAGAGTTGTCCGACATCCTGGGCCATCGTGCCGTAGAAGACGAGATGGCTGGCGATGCGGAACAGTTCGGCCAGCATAACCCGGATCATCTGCGCGCGGGGCGGGACGGTGATGCCGGCCAGGGTTTCGACCGCCATCACATAGGGGAAATTGTTCATGACCCCGCCGAGATAGTCCACACGGTCGGTATACGGGATATAGGTATGCCAGGACTGGCGCTCTCCCATCTTCTCCGCGCCGCGATGGTGAAAGCCGATATCGGGCACGGCGTCGACGATGCGCTCGCCTTCCAGCTGCAGAATGATCCGGAAGACGCCGTGCACGCTCGGGTGATTGGGGCCGAGATTGAGAAACATGAAGTCGCTGTGGTCGCTGTGCCGCTTCATGCCCCACAGGGAGGGATCGAAATGCAGCGCCTCCTGTTCGTGCTGTTCCTGATCTTCCGTGAGGCTGTAAGGCGGCATCTCGGTGGCGCGGGCGTGATGATCCTTGCGCAGCGGGTGATCCGTCCATGTGGGCGGTGTCAGGATACGGCGCAGGAAAGGGTGGCCGGTGAACCGGATGCCGAACAGGTCCCAGATTTCCCGTTCATACCAGTTGGCGTTGGGCCAGAGGTCGCTGATCCCCGGCAGTTCGGGCGCGTCGCCGGTCAGCGGAACCTTGATCCGGATTTCATCGGCGCGCGCGGCCAGGGACATCAGGTGATACACCACCGTGAAGCTCGCCTCGGGCTGACCGTTCCGGTGCAGGCGCCCGCGTTCGTCGATCGCGGTCACGTCGAAGAGCATGAGCGCGTCGGCGCCCTGTTCCTTCAGCCTGGCGAGGGCGGGACGCAGATCGGACGCCGCGATCCACAGGACCCGCACGCCGTCGCGTTCCTGCTGCGATGCCAGGATGACGGGAGAATGACACAGATCGGAAACCGCTCCCGTCAGCGCGTCCGGTCTGGTCAGTCCGGCTGAGACGGTGGCGGTGAGGGTCATGGCGTCAGATCCCGTCCGGCGAGCGAAGATCCCGCATGGTCCGGCGGGTGCTGCGTTTCGCGTCCCGCAGGCTGGGAGGCGTGATGGCCTCCACGCCCTGTTCTCCGACCATCCAGCTCAGAGGACGCCTGTGCGCGCCAATGGATTTCTGCAGCAGCATCAGCCCTTCCAGGAGAGCTTCCGGCCGTGGCGGGCAGCCGGGGACATAGACATCGACCGGCAGGAAGCTGTCCACGCCCTGCACGACGCTGTATATGTCGTACATGCCGCCGGAATTGGCGCAGGACCCCATCGAGATCACCCAGCGCGGTTCCAGCATCTGGTCGTAAAGATGCCGGATCACGGGCGCCATTTTGACGAACACGGTCCCCGATATGACGATGAGATCGGCTTCGCGCGGGGTGGAGCGCAGCACTTCCGAGCCGAAGCGGGCGATATCGAATTTGCTGGTAAAGGCGGTTGCCATCTCGACATAGCAGCAAGACAGGCCGAAATTCAGCGGCCAGACGGAATTCTTCTGACCCCATGAGACGAAATCCTGAAGCCGTCCCATGACGAGATTGCGTCGTATGGTTTCCGTGAAGCTGACGGACGCCGTGGGCATCTGTCCTGCCGGAGCTTTTGCCCCCGCCGGTGTGCCCGTGGCGGGCCTGAGGGACCAGGTCATGCCGTGCGTCCCTTTTCGCCGGGGGGTGCCGGGCTGGGCGCCAGAGTGTCTGTGGGGAGGACGCGGGGCAGGGGACCCCAGTCGAGCGCGCCCGCCCGCCAGAGCCAGGCCAGGGAGACCGCGAGGAAGAGGATGAAAACGAGGGCCGCGCCATATCCGGCCCATCCGGCGTCCCTGACGACCGTCGCCCAGGAAAAGAGAAAAGCCGTTTCGACGTCGAAGATGACGAAAAACACGGCTACCAGATAATACTGCACCGGCAGACGGAGATGGGCCGAGCCGGTCGGGATGATTCCTGATTCGAACGGCAGCGACATGGAGCGGCCTCTCGCCGCGCCGGCCCGTCTGGTCCCGGTCATGGCGGATAATCCCAGCATGCAGCCGGAAAGGCCTGCGATCACAAGCGCATAGACGAGCAGGGACCGGATGTCGGAAAGATCCATCATGTCAGGGCCATCCGTTTGTATTTGTTGTATTTGTTTTTTGTCTGAACGGAGACGTCTTATGTAATGCTATCGAAGTCCGGTGACGGCGATCAGTGCGGGAGCTGCCGGACGCTGACATGCTGCCCTGGGGTGACCGGGAGGAAAACCGGAGGGAGCTGCTGATCGCTATACGCCGCGTTGCGGGGTAAGTTTCGCAAAGATTCGGGCCGGAACGAATCTTTTTAAGGATCATGGTGGGAAAGGGACGCAGAGTTATGGACAACCCGAAAGAGGGTGGCGAGCCCCACGATCCTTTCTCCCGCGAGGCGCTTCGTCTGGGTCGCAGTTTTCGGGAAATGAATCTCTACGAAGGCTTCGAGCTTCTGATCATGCTGATCCTGACGGCGCTGATCATGGTTGTCACGACTGTCGCGACCTGGAATCTGACCAGGGAGGTCTGGCGGCTGATGTGGTTCGGTCAGATCAGCCTGGAGAACGCGCCGACCTTTCAGAGCGTCTTCGGGAACATCTTCACGGTCATTATCGCTCTGGAGTTCAAGAGTTCGCTGCGGATCAGCCTCTCGCACAACAAGGACGTGGTGCGTGTCCGGACGATCGTGCTGATCGCGCTGCTGGCGGTGTCGAGAAAATTTATCATCCTCGATCTCAACGAGGTCCGGCCCATGGAGATGATGGCTTTCTCCGCCGCCGTGCTTGCACTGGGTGTCGTCTACTGGCTGATTCGCGAGCAGGACACGCGGGTCGCCGCTCAGGCCGCGCAGCTTTCCTCCGGGGAGAGAGTGCCTCGGGATTTTCCTCCGAAACACTGAGAGGCTGTTTCAAAAGGCGTTTGCAGGCTTTGCAGAGAGCAGGTGCGGTGGCTTTTCGGGGCTTTGCCCCGAACCCCACAAAGGGACGCAGTCCCTTTGATCCCGTTTTGTTAAGTTAAACGGGTGACGGAACGGGCGTTGTTCCCGTTCCGTCAGAGGCAGCGATCCTTCGGGTCACCGTCCGATATCGGCGCCGACCCTGTCGAGCACGCGGGTGATCCGGTCGCACAGAATGTCGATCTCTTCCTCCGAGCAGCACAGCGGCGGGGCGAGACCGATGATATCGTCGCCAAAGGCCCGGAACAGGACGCCTTCCTCGTATCCGACCGCCGCGAGCTTCTTTGAAATACCGAGTTCGGGTGACGGTTTTGTCTTCAGGGTCTTGTCCGTCACCAGTTCGATGCCCGCCAGCATGCCGCTGATCCGGACATCGCCCACGAGCGGATGGCCGCGCATGGCGTCCAGTCGCGTGGCAAGACGTTTGCCGGCCGTCACGCCGCTGGCCAGCACGCCGTTCTGATAGAGATCGAGCACCGCGAGGCCGACGGCGGCGCTGACGGGGTGGGCGCTGTAGGTCATGCCGTGGCCGACGGCGACGCCCGGAGGATTGTTGTCACGAATGGTCGTGTAAATGTCTTCGGACATGAAGACCGCGCCCATCGGGGCGTAGCCGGAGGTCAGTCCTTTCGCGACGGTCATCATGTCGGGCACGACATTCTCGTGTTCGCAGGCGAAGAGCGGGCCGGTCCGGCCGAAACCGGTGATGACCTCGTCGGCGACGAAGAGGATGTCCAGGGCGCGGCAGGCCTCGCGCATCGCGGTGAGCCAGCCGGCGGGCGGGACGATGATGCCGCCGGAGCCCTGCACGGGTTCGCAGAAGAAGGCGGCGACGTTCCGGGCGCCGAGTTCCTCCACTTTCGCATGCAGCGCCGCGACGGAGGAGGCGATGATCGCCGCGTCGGAACTGTCGCCCTCATGGCGGTAAGGATACGGGCTGGGGATGTGGTGCTGCCATGTGAGCGGCACGTCGGCGTTGCGGTGGAAGGCGGCGAGGGCCGTCAGACCGGCGCCGGTATAGGTGGAGCCGTGATAGCCGCGAGTGAGGCCGATGACGTGTTTCTTTTCAGGCGTGCCGCGGGCGTGCTGATAGAAGCGGATGAAGCGGAGCGCGCTGTCCACGGCGTCCGAGCCGCCGAGCGAGAAGAAGACGCGGTTAAGGTTTCCGGGCGTGAGGGCGGCCAGCCGGTCGGCGAGTTCGATCGCGGCCTCGCCGGCGAAACCGAAATAACCCGTGGCGTAGGGCAGCGCCGTCATCTGGGCGGTGGCCGCCTCGACCACGCTCTGGCAGCCATATCCGACATTGACGCACCAGAGGCCGGCGAATCCGTCGAGGAGTTCCTTCCCGTCGATATCGGTCAGCCAGGCGCCTTTGCCGGATTTCAGAATCCGGGGGCCGGTTTCTTCATGGTCGCGCCATGCCGATACGGGATGAATGAGATGGTTCCGGTCTGCCTGGATCAGGCGATCCTTGTTCATGATGGTCCCAGTCCGCTTATGGAGGAATGCCGGTTACAGAAACATGCCATTGAGGGCGCTCCGGATGAGGGCGCTCTGTGAGACCACTCTGGCAAAAGCCGGCGGCAGATGCGACCGGACTCGCGGGCGGGGACAGCAGAACCTGCTGTTTTGATGACGACACCGGAATGATGGACGCGGGGCCGGCCTGGGGTCCGGCGCGGAGGGCTATTCGATCAGGCTGTCGACAGACACGGCGGGTTTCACGATCGGGGATTTGATCACGATATAGCTGAAATATTTCTCGATCCCGATCCCGCTGTCGAGCAGGCTTTCGATGGTCTGCTGGTAGTGATCGACGTCGCGGGTCACGAATTTCAGCAGGTAGTCATACCCGCCGCTGACGAGATGACATTCGACGATGGAAGAGACCTTGCGGATATGGGCCTCGAAGCGCGAGAAATCGTCGCGGCGGTGATCCGAGAGCGTGACTTCCGTAAAGACGGTGAGCAGGCTGCTGATCCGGTTCAGATCGATCTGCGCGCCGTAGCTGGCGATATATCCGCTTTTTTCCAGCCGTTTGACGCGGATGAGGCAGGGGCTGGCGGAGAGACCGACACGTCGCGCCAGTTCGACATTGGTCAGTCTCCCGTTCCGCTGCAGTTCGGCAAGGATGCGGAGGTCGATCCGGTCAAGTTTCGAGGATGACGTCATCGAAAGCGGTCACCTGTCTCATGTCTGGCGTGTTGCTGTGGCTGCGGGGCCTGTCGCGGCGTCCTGTGTGAAGCGCGACATGCGGAAAGGGTCGAGCGGAATATCGGTGCTGCCGGTCGCGATCAGCTCCGCCATTGTGGCGCCGACGGCCGGGCCGAGCTGGAAACCGTGGCCGCAGAATCCGAACGCATAGAAAAGCCCTGAAACGGTGGGGCTTGCTCCCATGACAGGCAGACTGTCCTCGACATACCCCTCCACGCCCGACCATGTGCGGATGACCCGCAACTGTGACACGGCCGGAACAAGTCTGGCAAGGCAGGGCATCTGGCGCAGCGTGTTCATCGGATCGAGGCGGGCGCGCTTCGTGACCAGATCGGCGGTGCCGCGGCGGCCGCCGCCGAAAATGATATTGCCGCGTTTCACCTGGCGCAGATAGACGACTTCCTCCGTGACGCCGGATGCCGAGCCGATGACGGGCGCGATCCGGTAGGGCAGAGGCTCCGTGACGCCCATCTGCGGCGCCTGCGGCGCCATGGGCACGTCCTCGCCGAAGGATTTCGCCATCCATCGTCCCCAGGCGCCCCCGGAGATCTGCAGCATCGGCGCGATATAGCGGCCGCCATTCGCGGCCTCGACCACGAAATCGCTGGCGTCCTTGCTGATCGCGGTGACCTCGCACCGTTCGACGACCAGGGCGCCGGCGCGGCGGGCGGCGCGACCGAAGGCCGGCGCGGCAAGACGCGGATTGGCATGCCCGTCATGCGGGGAATACGAGACGGTGGTGATGTCCGGGCCGACCATGGGAAACATTTTGCGGGCCTGGTCGCCGGTCATGATGGTCAGGTCGAGACCGTAGGGTTTGCAGTCGCGGGCATACTGCTCCAGCCGTTCGCCGTCTTCCGGGCGGGTCGTGACGCGGATATGGCCGTTGGGCAGAAATTCGGCGTCCTCGCCGATCAGTTCGGGCAGCCTGCCCCAGATGTCGCGGGAGCGGTTGGAGAGGGGAAGCTGCGGAAGGTAGCGGCCCTGGCGCCGGACATTGCCGAAATTGGTCCCGCTGGCGGCCTGGCCGACGAGGTCGCGTTCGAGCAGGATAACGGAGAGCCCGTGGGTGCGCAGGAAGAAGGCCGTCGCAGCGCCCATCAGCCCGCCGCCGACGACGATGACGTCCGCGCGTGCCGGTTCGCGAAGATACGTTTTCATGACGTCACCTTGCAGTCGAGAGGAAGGGGCTTGAGCGGCGCCGCCGTCCTGATGCGGCCGGCCGACGCGACCGGCTCTCCGCGCGCCGCGGCGAGGATTTCCGTTGCGGCCAGTCCGCACATCCGCCCCTGGCAGCGGCCCATGCCGGGCCGGGCGAGGGCTTTGGCCCGGTTGATTTCCGGGGAATCGTAAGCGGTCGCGGCGTGGCGGATGTCGCCGGCCGTCACGTTCTCGCAGCGGCAGACGACCGTGTCGTCCGGCAGGGCGGCGGCAAGACGGGCCGGCCAGGGGAAGGCTTTCGCCAGGCCGTCGGCAAAGCTGGTCATGGTGTTCAGCGTCTCGCGCAGGCCGAGAATTTCCTCGCCCGGGACTGGGATTTTCCGGTCCTGCAGCAGGGCGCAGGCGGCGAGTTTCCCGGCCGCCTCGGCGGCGTCGGCGCCGCGCAGGATGACGCCGTCTCCCGCGAGATAGACATCGGCCCGGCTGGAACGTCCGTCCGGATCGGTCTTCGGGCGCCACTGGCTGAAGCGGGTGTCATAGATGAATTCGCATTTCAGCAGATCGGCGAGCTGGGTTTCCGAACGCAGGCCATAGCCCATGCCCGCTGAATCGCAGGCGGTGCGATGCAGGGTGCCTTTCGCATCCTGCCAGATCACGGCCGTCACACCGGCTTCCTGCCCTTCGATGCGGCAGGGCGTGATGCCGGAGCGCAGCGGCACGCCGGCGCGGGCGAGGGCGGCCATGTAGCGCAGGCCATTGGTGACGGCGCGGGGACGCACGGCCATGCCGCGCAGGCCGCGCAGGCGGGTGGCCAGACTGCTGGTGTCGAGCACGGCGGCGGGTTTCACCCCGGCCTGGAGATATTGCCAGGCCACGAGATAGAGGAGCGGTCCCGTTCCCATGAAGACGGGGCGCCGGCCAATGGTGCAGGCCTGGGCCTTCAGCGCGATCTGGGACGCCCCGAGGCTGTAGACGCCCGGTGTCGTCCAGCCGGGAAGAGGCATGATCCGGTCCGTCGCGCCGGAGGCGATGATAATGGCGGAGAAGGGGAGGATGGTCACCTCGCTGCCGCGCATGGTGAGCAGGCCCTCATCGGAGACGCCCCAGACGGTCGTTCCGGGGATGTAGCCGATCGAGGGGAGCAGAGCGTCGAAATCGTCGTGCAGCGAGCGGGCGCGTCCGGCTTCGGTCCCGTAGAGCTTTTTGTGGGAGCGGTGGAAGCCGGGGGGCTGGCGGCGGTAGATCTGCCCGCCCTGGCGATCGTTTTCGTCCACGACGACAGGGTGCAGTCCGGCGCTGACCAGGCGCTGCGCGGCGCGGGTTCCGGCCGGCCCGGCGCCGACGATGATTACCGGTTCAGCAGCCACGGAACTTCTCCTGTCATGATGCGCATTCCGTCTTCCGCCTGGGTCGAGCAGGCCCGGAGTTCCCGTCCGTCTTCCGTCCAGATCCAGCAGTCCTGACAGGCTCCCATCAGGCAGAAACCGGCGCGGGGTTTGTTGTCGAATTCGTTTTTCCGCAGTCTGTCGGCATTCGAGAGGACGGCGACCAGCAGCGTGTCGCCTTCGAGGGCTTCGATTTCCTTGCCGTCCACGAAGAGGCGGATCGGCTGGCGGTCCGTCTCATCCACGCGGCAGAACAGGGCTGGCATTCAGGGCTCTCCATGCTTCCGGGCCGCGGAAGGTGTCGGTGGTTTCCGCGTGTCCGGTCCGATCATCATGCCGGAGACGCGGAATGTGTGAAAGGAAAAGGCCGGCAGGACAGCATAAGCTGCGTTTAGCGTTCCAATTACGAAACAAAATTGGCCGCCTCCGCTGCGAAAGTGAGGACGGCGGACGCCATGCGCGCGTTTTTCATGACTTTATTACCCGCCGACGCATCGTCAGACCTGCCCTGTTGTCTTTCCGGGAGAAAAGCCTGTGACCAGCCCGATAACCTTCGATCCGTCTCTGGTCGATATGCCCCGCGGGCATTTCATCGGAGGGCGTTTTGTCGAAAGCGGTGACACGCTGTCCGTTGCTTCGCCGTCAGACGGACAGGTGCGGGCGGAGGTCTGCGCTGGCGGCGCGGCGCTGGTGGACCGGGCCGTGCAGGACGCGGCTCACGCGCAGGCGACCAGCGGCTGGGCGACCTGCGCGCCGCGCGAGCGGGGACGGGTACTGCGGCGCTGGGCCGATCTGGTGGAAGCGCATCGCGACGAGCTGGCGCGGCTGGAATCCGTCTGCTCGACGCGCCCCATTCGGGAGACCACGGCCTGGGACGTGCCGTTCACGGCGGAGGGTCTGCGGTTTTTCGCCGAATACGCCGACAAGCTCGGCGGAGAAGTCGCGGCGACACAGTCCGACCTGCTGGGGATGGTGATCGGCGAGCCCTACGGGGTGATCGGCGCGATCGCGCCGTGGAATTTCCCGCTGGTGATGGGAAGCTGGAAAGTGGCGCCGGCGCTGGTGGCGGGCAACGCGGTGGTGATCAAGCCCTCGGAGATGACGCCGTTTTCGATCGTCCGGCTGGCGCAGCTCGGGATCGAGGCCGGGCTGCCGGCAGGGCTGTTCAATGTGGTGCAGGGCGAAGGCGGCGTGGTCGGGGAGGCGCTGTCGCGTCATCCGCTCTGCGGCAAACTCACCTTCACCGGTTCGACGCGGACGGGCGTGGCGGTGATGACGGCGGCGGCGGAAAGCGGTCCGAAACCGGTCACGCTGGAACTCGGAGGGAAGAGCCCGCAGATCGTCCATGACGATATCCGTTCCGTCGAAACGGTGGCGGCGCGGATTTTCCGGGCGTTTACGGGCAATGCCGGCCAGGTCTGCGTTTCCGGGTCGCGGCTGATCGTGCACCGGAAGGTGGCGGACGAGCTGGTGGAGCGTCTGGTCTCCCTGACGGGGACGGTCGCTCCGGGCATGACGTGGGACGGGGATACGGCGTACTCGCCGGTGATTTCCGCGCGGCAGGCGGACGGGATTGAGGCGATTGTGGCCCGCAGCCTCGCCGTGGGGGCGACGGCGGTGGCGCCGCTGCGGCGTCTGGCGTGCCCCGGAGACGGGCGGTTTCTGTCTCCCTGTGTGCTGACCGGCGTTTCGGAGCAGACGCCGGCAGTGCGGGAAGAGATTTTCGGCCCGGTTCTGACGGTGCAGACATTCGAGGACGAGGACGAGGCGCTTTCCCTGGCGGCGCATCCTGTCTACGGGCTGGCGGCGGGCGTTCACACCTCCGATCTCGGCAGGGCGATGCGGGCGGTGCGGTCGCTGAAAGCGGGGACGGTCTGGGTAAACCGTTATGGGCGGTCGTCGGATTTCGTGATTCCGACCGGCGGTTTCGGCGGCTCGGGGATCGGCAAGGATCTCGGGCGTCAGGCCGTGGAGGCGAATCTGCGGCATAAAAGCGTGCTGATGGCGTTTGGTGAGTGAGCGGAGGTCACGACAATGGAGGCGCCTGCTGATCTTATCGCAATCCGTCGCGATCTTCATGCCCATCCCGAACTGCGTTTCGAGGAAGTGCGGACGTCGGGCATCGTCGCGGATTATCTGATGACGCACGGCTATACCCCGCACCGGGGATTCGCGAAGACCGGCGTTGTGGCAACGCTGGATACGGGACGGCCTGGACCGTCCATCATTCTGCGCGCGGATATGGACGCGCTTCCGGTCACCGAGCGCGGCGGACAGGCGCATGCGTCCCGTCATGAAGGACGGATGCATGCCTGCGGGCATGACGGCCATACGACCATGCTGCTCGGCGCGGCCGCCGCGCTTGCCGTGGCGCCGCCGGAGCGCGGGATCGTGCATTTCGTGTTTCAGCCGGGCGAGGAAGGCGGCGCCGGTGCGGATGTGATGATCCGCGAGGGTCTGCTGGAGCGGTTTCCGGCTGACGCCTGCTTCGGACTTCACAACTGGCCGGGTCTTCAGGCCGGGCAGTTCGGTGTCCGCGCCGGGCCGGTCATGGCCGGCGGATGGCGGTTCGCCCTGCGTCTTCGCGGGCGCGGGGCACACGCGGCGCAGCCGCACCGGGGGACGGATTCCGTTGTGGCCGGGGCGGCTTTCGTGCAGGCGGCGCAGACGCTGGTGTCGCGCCGGACCGATCCGCTGATTCCGGCTGTCGTTTCGGTCTGCATGTTTCATGCGGGGAGCACGGACAATATTCTCCCCGACGGCGCGGAACTGGCCGGCACGATCCGCGCGCTCGATCGCGGGGTTCTGGAAACTCTGAAAGACGGGCTGAAGGACATCGCGGCGGGGATCGCGACGTCCTGCGGGGTGGAGGCCGATATCCGTTTTCACAGCCCGTATCCGGTCACGGTCAATTCCGTTCCGGAGACGGAGTTCGTGCGCGGGGTCATCCGGGCGCTCGATACGGACGGATATCCGGCGGCGATGACGGATATTCCGCCCAGCCTGGCGTCGGAGGATTTTGGATTCTTTCTGGAAGCGCGGCCGGGTGTTTATGCCATGCTGGGCAACGGAGAGGGTTCGGCGCCGCTTCATGCGCCGGATTACGACTTCAATGACGCGATCATTCCGCGCGGCGTCGCATACTGGACAACACTCGCCCGGCGCTTCATGGCGCGGCCGGATGAGAAAGGACGATCTCATGACAACGTATAAAATCGCCGTCATTCCGGGAGACGGGATCGGTAAAGAGGTGATGGCTCCGGCGCTGAAGGTGCTGGACCGCGTGGGGGAACTCTGCGGCATTTCCTTCGGGTATTCGCATTTCGACTGGAGCTGCGAGACCTGGCTGGCGACGGGCAGCATGATGCCGGCGGACGGGATGGACCGTCTCTCGCAGCATGACGCGATCCTGCTCGGCGCTGTCGGCTATCCGACCGTTCCCGATCATATCTCGCTCTGGGGGATGCTGATTCCGATCCGGCGGGATTTCGACCAGTATGTGAATCTGCGTCCGGTGCGTCTGCTTCCCGGCGTGCCCTGTCCCCTGGCCGGACGTGAGCCGGGGGACATCGATTTCTGGATCGTTCGTGAAAACACCGAGGGAGAATACTCCCAAATCGGTGGCCGTTTCGCGGAAGGAAGCGAGGCCGAGGGCGTCGTCCAGACTTCCGTCTTCACCCGGCGCGGGACGGACAGGATCATCCGCTATGCGTTCGAACTGGCGCGAAAACTCGGGCGTCCGCATGTGTCGTCCGCCACCAAGTCGAACGGTCTCTTTCATTCCATGCCATACTGGGACGAGCGGTTCAGCGCGATGGCCGCGGCGTATCCGGATGTGCGCACGGACAGCCATCACATCGATATTCTCGCCGCCCGCTTCGTGATGCATCCGGACCGGTTCGATGTGGTGGTCGGCAGCAATCTGTTCGGTGACATTCTTTCCGATCTCGGACCGGGGATGACAGGCACGATTGCGATCGCCCCTTCGGCCAACATCAATCCCGAAAAGAAATTTCCCTCGATGTTCGAGCCGGTGCACGGATCGGCGCCGGATATCGCGGGGCAGGGGATTGCCAACCCGATCGGCCAGATCTGGGCCGCGTCGATGATGCTGGACCATCTGGGCGAGCCGGAGGCGGCCGCGATGATTCTGCGGGCGATCGAACAGGTGACCGCAACACCCGGCGTCGCGCTGCGCACGCCCGATATGGGCGGCACGGCCTCGACCACCACCTGCGGAGACGCTGTCGTCGCCGCGCTTGAGCAGGCCGTCTGACGGCTGAACCCCGGGAAAGCGGCCTTCCTGTCCCGCGGAAGGCCGTTCCCGCCGCATCTTCTTCCGCACAATGATGCAGATTCGATACGATCTGCCTGTCGTTTCGTGATGATAATGGTTTACCGGCAGCGGAGCCTGAAGAGGCGACAGCGCCGGTCACGAGAGACACGAAATACGAAGAACCGGTCACCGTCCGCTCTCCGCATGAGACGGAGACATGGTGAAATATTCTGATCGTATCACAGGCAATGTTCTGACCGGATCTCCGGTTCTGATGTGGAGCGGGTAAATGCGAACATCTTTCCTTATGCTGTCTGCTACCACGATGCTGGCTGGCCCGGCTTTTCTTGCGCCGGCGGCTTTTGCGGCGGACGTGGCGGTGTCCTCACCGGCCGACAGGCCGGCCCGTGTGATAGCCGCCACGAAAAAGAGCAGTCAGTCAGAGAAAAAATCGGTTGAGGCGGCATCCGACGAGCAGGTCATCGTGACCGGAACGCGCGATCCGCATCAGACGGCGCGCAAAAGTGTCAGTCCCATTCAGGTTGTATCGGCGGCCCAGCTTGCCGCGACGGGACAGGCCGATGTGCGGGACGCGCTGGTCCAGCTTGCGCCGTCCGTGGCCCGCTCGGCGCGCGTGAATGGCAGCGCGAACATGACGGACGCCATCAGCCTCCGGGGCCTTACACCGAATCAGACGCTGATTCTCGTAAACGGCAAACGCCGCCACACAACGGCCGTTCTGTCCAACAACGCAGGCCCCCAGCAGGGAACAACGCCTGTGGACATCGACATGATTCCGGTTTCGGCCGTCGATCACATCGAGATTCTTCAGGACGGGGCCGCGGCTCAGTACGGGTCCGACGCCATTGCCGGTGTCGTCAACATCATTCTGAAACACGACACGCACGGACTTCAGGCGCAGGCGATCAACGGCGGGCGCTATGACGGGGACGGATTCACCTCCGGCGAGTCCCTGAACTGGGGAACATCCCTTTACGGGCGGGGATTTTTCGATCTCAGCGCGGAATATCAGTATCAGGACCACACCTTCCGGGCGACGGCGGACAACCGGACGGGGCAAAAAGACATCATGGATATCGGCGATCCGCGCAAGCAGCGGGAGACCATTTCCTACAATATGGAATTCGCCATTACTGATGATGTGAAGCTTTATTCGTTCGGAACCTACGGGCATCGCAACGGAGAAAGCTATCAGGATTACCGGACCCCGTCCGCCAGCCTGCCGATGTATCCTTACGGATTCAGCCCGCAGGAGACGCTGGATGAAAACGATTTCGGTGTGACCGTCGGATTTAAGGGCCGCAAGTTCGACTGGGACTGGGATGTCAGCACCACCTATGGCGGAGATTCGGACCGGCTGGGGCTGTTCGACAGCATCAATACGACGATGTATTCCGAAACAGGGAGTTCCCCGACGCGTTTCCATCTGATGTCGTTCAACAACACGCAGTGGACGACGGATGCCGGCCTGCGGCACGCGTTCAACGTGCCGCTGCTGGCGGCGCCGCTCAATTTCGCCATCGGCGCACAGTATCGTTACGATTCCTACCATATCGGGGCCGGTGACACCGGTTCATGGTACGGCACCGGGTCCACCGCGTTCCATGGTCTGAGTCCCGCCAATGCCAGCGACAGCAACCGCGATGTCACGGCCGGATATATCGATCTTTCGACACAGCTTCTGCCGAAATGGCAGGTCGATTTCGCCGGACGGTTCGAGCATTACACGGATGCCGGAGACACCGAGACGGGAAAAGTCTCGTCCCGGTATGACATCAACCGTTTCATCGGCCTCCGGGGCACCGTTTCGAGCGGTTTCCGCGCGCCGACCCTGGCTGAAGAGCACTGGACGAACGTGTCCGTGGCGCCGACAACCGTGACCGGGTATATTCCCGTCGATTCAGCCGGCGCGAAGATGCTGGGCGCGCAGTCGCTCAAACCTGAGCGTTCGACCAGCTTCAGCGCCGGCATCGTCATCAATCCGCTGCCGAATCTTCATGCCTCCATCGACGCTTATCAGATCGACCTGCGCGACCGGATCATGGCGGCCGGCGTTTATAACGGGCAGGCCGCGATCGATGCGTTGCAGGCGGACGGGTTCACCATCCCGTCCGGTATTTCCGCCAATGCCGTGACGGCGCAGTATTATGCGAACGCGGCGAGCACGCGGACGCGCGGCATGGATATCACGGCGTCCTATCTGACGAAGCTGGGGCGATATGGCCGCATCAACTGGGATGTGTCGGCGAACTTCAATCAGACCAGTGTCCGGAACGTGGCGCGGGACGGCAACAACAATCCGCTGCTGAACGCGCAGCAGCAGGCCTATCTGACGAGCTACACGCCCCGCAACCGGCTGATCTTCGGCGGATCGTGGCATTATGGCGATCTCGACGTCACGGTGCATGAAATCCGCTACGGACGTGCGACGTCCGAACTGGAGTATTACACCGGCGCGCTGGCCTATTCGAACACGCAGTTCATGCGATTCCTCAATCCGCCGCGCTACGAAACCAACCTCGTCATCGGCTATCAGGTGACGCCGCGCTGGCGTGTCGCTGTCGGCGCCAACAATGTCGGCAACGCGCGGCAGAAGAAGATTCCGGAGCAGTTCCGCTATCTCGGCGCGTATGCCTACGACACCAATATCGAGCAGATCGGATATAATGGTGGATTCTACTATCTTCAGGTCAACTTTAAACTCTGAGGATGCTCTCCGGGCTCCCGTTCAGGCATGAAGCGCGCGGGATTCCGACAAGTGGCGACCGCACGCCTGGCAGGGAAACGGAAGCCGAAAGTGATGCTCACCGTGACAATGGCCGGCTTCCGGGCGTCCTCGCCTGGCGTGGAAAGGCGGATTATCCGTCGCCCGGGCGGGAGGCAGCAGGTTCTTCTGCATGCTGTTGCGTATTCGATACTATGTGCGGGGGATCGCCGCGAAACAGGTATTTCGCTGCCCGTGCAGCGTGCTTAACTCGAACTGTCATTCAGGAGGCTCTGTCCAGACATGTCGCTCTTCAAGCCGAAATTCATCACCTTCGACTGCTACGGCACGCTGATCAACTTCGCGATGGGGCCGACGGCGCGCCGGCTGTTCGCCGATCTCGTTCCCGCCGGGGGGATGGACCAGTTCGTCGCCGATTTCGCCGGCTACCGGCTCGACGAGGTTCTGGGCGAGTGGAAGCCTTACCGCAATGTCGTGCTGAACGCGGTGGAGCGTACCTGCCGCCGCTGGAACATCCCGTTCGACGTGACGCTGGCGAACCGGTTTTATGACGATGTCCCGACCTGGGGGCCGTGGCCGGATGTGCGCGAGCCGCTGTCGCGCGTGGCGAAGGAGTTTCCGCTCGTCATTCTCTCCAACGCGATGAATTCGCAGATTCACTCGAATGTCGCCAATATCGGCGTGCCGTTCCATCGCGTGCTGACCGCCGAGGACGCCCGCGCCTACAAGCCGCGCATGCGGGCCTTCGAGTATATGTTCGACGAGCTGGGCTGCGGGCCGGAAGACGTTCTGCACGTGTCGTCCTCCCTGCGCTACGATCTGATGCCGGCGCGGGATCTCGGTATCCGCAACAAGGTTTTCGTCGCCCGTGGCCATGAGCCTTCGACACCGGAATATGGCTACACGGAGATTAAGGATATCGGCGGTCTGCCGGGCGTCCTGGGTCTCTGAGGCCGCGCCCCGCTCCGGGCGGGGACTTGTCCGTTCAGGATGCAGGGAGTGTGCGTATGAAGCCCGACAGCTACCGGCCCAACAACAGCCGGTCCAGCAGCTACTGGACCGATACGGCGCCCGCCTTCGCGCAGGGCGCGGCGGGGGCGCCGCCGGAGACGGCCGATGTCGTGGTGATCGGCGGCGGATTCACCGGCTTGGCGGCTGCGCGGCGTCTCGCGGCCGACGGGGCGCGCGTCGTGGTGCTGGAAGCGGGGCGTGTCGCGCAGGCGGCGTCCGGTCGCAATGGCGGACAGTGCAATAACGGTCTGGCGCATGATTTCGGCGCGATGGCGGCCACGCGCGGCATGGACGTGGCGAAAGCGTATTACGCCGATTTCGATAAAGCCGTGACGAGTGTTGAGCGCATCGTCCGGGAGGAGAGGATCGACTGCGATTTTCTCCGGGGCGGAAAGCTGAAGCTCGCGGCGAAGCCGGAGCACGTGGCGAAGCTGGAGGCCTCGGCGGCCCTGCTGCGGAAAGAGATCGATCCCGACGTGGAGTTTCTCGACCGGGCGGCGACTCAGGCGGAGGTGGCGTCGGATGTGTTTCATGCGGCGATCCTGTTTCCGCGCAGCGCGTCCCTGCATGTCGGGCGGTTCGGGACCGGGCTTGCGGATGCCGCCGTCCGCAGAGGCGCGTCCGTCTTTGAGAATGCGTTTGTCAGCGGCCTCGACTCTCTGGGCGGCACCCGATATCGCGTGACCTCGACACGCGGTGTCGTGACGGCGGATCGCGTGCTGATCGCGACGGGCGCGTCCGAACGGGGTCCGTTCAGCTGGTTCCGGCGCCGGATCGTGCCGATCGGCAGCTTCATCATCACCACGGCGCCGTTGCCGGACGCAGTCCTGCGGCGCGTTCTGCCCCGGCAGCGGACCTGCACGACCACGCGGCTTGTGGGCAATTTCTTCCGCACGACGCCGGATAACCGGCTGGTCTTTGGCGGCCGGGCACGGTTTGCGCGGCCGGGACCGAAGGACGATGTGAAAAGCGGCGTTGTGCTGCGACGCACGATGGCGACGATGTTCCCGTCTCTTGCCGATGTGGACATCGAATATTGCTGGGGCGGCGTGGTGGACATGACGCAGGATCGCCTGCCGCATGCCGGGCTGCATGACGGTCTGTATTTCGCGACCGGATTCAGCGGGCATGGCACGCAGATGTCGGTGCATCTCGGTGAGGCGATGGCCGGTTTCATGACCGGGAAAAGTCATGATGTCGTCTGGAATCGCGATCGCTGGCCGGCGATTGCGGGGCATTACGGAAAGCCGTGGTTTCTGCCGGCTGTCGGTGCATGGTACCGCTTGAAGGACGCGATTTCCTGATGGCGGGAGGCCGCCTCGCCGGGACGCAGCCCCGGATGTCGCGGCGCGGCGTTCTGGGGGCGGCGGCGCTGGCCTGCGCTTTTTCGTCCCGTTCCGCTGTCGCCTCGCCGGCGTCCGGCGGCCATCTGCGTTTCGCCGGTCTGGTCGGATCGGCCGCCGACACGCTCGATCCGGCCCGTATGGCGGTGGGGAACGACTTTATCCGGGGCCGGTCTTTTTACGACGGGCTGGTCGCGCTTGACGATCAGCTGGCGGTGCATCCGGCGCTCGCGACCCGGATCGAGAGTGACGATTTCGTCACCTGGCATCTGACGCTGCGTCGCGGGGTGACGTTTCATGACGGAAAACCGTTTACGGCGGCGGATGTCGTTTATTCGCTGAGCCGGCAGCGCGATCCGGCCGTGGCCTCGCAGCAGCAGTTTTTCGCGCGCGACATGGCGGAGATCCGCGCTGTCGGCCCGTATGAGGTGCGGATCGTGCTGGAGGAGCCGAATATCGGCTTCCCTTCCATTCTCGCGCTCGACAGTTTTGCGATCACGCGCGACGGAACAACGGATTTTGCCACGGCGAACGGCACCGGCCCGTTTATCTGCACGGAGTTCCGGCCGGGGATCGTGACGACCGGGCGGCGCAATCCGGCTTACTGGGGTGTGGCGCCAGGGGTGGACACATTCAGCCTGATTGCGATTCCTGACGATATGTCGCGGCATGATGCGCTGCTGTCGGGCGATGTGGACGTGATCGGTTCGGCCAACCCGCGCCTGGTGCGGCTTCTGCGCGAGCATGGTTTCGGGATCATCGAAAGCCCTGTCGGCAGCTATACCAATCTGGGTCTCCGTCTGGACCGCGTGCCGGGTTCATCGCGCGACTTTGTCGAGGGCGTGAAATATCTTTTCAACCGGGAACAGGTCCGTGATTCGGTCTTTCTCGGTTTCGCGCGTATCGGCAACGACCATCCGGTGCCGCCTGAAGATCCGGACTACGCGGCCGATCTGCCGCTGCGGGAATACGATCCGGAGCGGGCGTCGTATCTTATCCGGAAATCGGGATTTGCGGAGGCTGATCCGGCGCTTTTCTGTTCTCCGGCGGCGCTGGCCTCGGCCGATATCGCGGTTGTCCTTCAGTATGCGGCCCAGAAGGCGGGGATCGGAATGACGATCCGGCGGATGCCCGTCGATGGCTACTGGAGTCAGTACTGGATGAGGATGCCGATGAGTTTCGGCAACACCAATGCCAGGCCCTCGCTCGATATCGCCTTTGCACAGAGCTTCGCCAGCCGGGCGCCGATGAATGAATCGCGCTGGTCCGATCCGCGTTTCGATCAGCTGCTGCTGCAGGCGCGGCGCGAGCGGGACGGCGGACGGCGTCGGCAGATCTGTCACGATATGCAGGCGATGATTCGCGATGAGGCGGGGATCTGCATTCCGGCTTTCACGACCAGCCTCGATGCGTTCAGCGCGCGGGTGCGGGGGCTGCGTCCGGACCGGGCCGGGCAGCTGATGGGGTATAATTTTCTCCGTCATGTCCGGCTCGCGGATGACGGGGCGCCGGCATGAAGGGGCGGCCGGGCTCCCTGAGCGCCGGACGTTCGGTCATGGGCCGTCTGGTCATGAGTCGTCTGGGCGCGGCGGGATTTTCGCTGGTGTTCGTGATCGTGACGATTTTCGTCATTACCTCGGCGCTGCCCGGCGATGTGGCCGATACGCTGCTGGGGCAGGGCGCGACGCCGGAGGCGACGGCGCGGCTGCGGGAGGCGCTGCATCTGGATCAGCCGGCCTGGCTGCGCTTCTGGCACTGGGCGGGCGGGATGCTGACCGGTGATCCGGGACGCTCGCTGCTGACAGGACACCCGGTTTCCGAACTTGTCCTGCCCCGTCTGCATAATTCCCTGCTTCTGGCCGGCGCGACGGCGGCTGTGTCGGTGCCGCTGGCGCTGGCGGCGGGGCTGGCCTGCGCGATGTTCCGGGGCGGGTGGTTCGACCGGATCGTGACGTTTCTCACCCTCGCGACGGTGTCGGTTCCGGTCTTTCTGATTGCGACACTCGCGGTCTTTGTGTTCGCGGTCCAGCTGAAGATCGTGCCGTCCCTGTCCGATATCGGCTCCATTCATTCGGTCTGGCAGTTTATCAGGGTGTTTCTGATGCCGGTTCTGACGCTGACGAGTGTGACCGTCGCGCAGATGGTGCGCATGATCCGGGCCTGCATGATCGATGTGCTTTCGGCGCCCTATATTGAGATGGCGGTTCTGAAAGGTCTTTCTCCGCAGAGGATCGTTTTGCTGAACGCCCTGCCGAACGCGATCGGGCCGGTGGTGAACGCAATCGCGCTCAGCCTGTCCTCACTGCTCGGGGGCGTGGTGGTGGTCGAGACCGTGTTCAGTTATCCGGGCATGGCCGGGCTGATGGTGGAATCCGTGGCCGCGCGCGATATTCCGGTCGTGCAGTGCTGTGCGCTGGTGTTCTGCGTCGCCTATCTGGCGCTGACGACGACGGCGGATATCGTCGGGATCGCCTCGGCCAGCCGGAAGCGTGACGCATGAGGGATCTGTTCGCGCTCCGGAGAAAAATACCGCCGGGCACACGACGAATCCTGACGCTGCTCTCGGCCTGGTTGCTGCTGGCCCTGCTGGGTCCGATGCTGGCGCCGCATCCGCCGGGCGAGATCATCAGCGGGGAGGTGTTCGGGCCGGTCTCCGCCCATGCCTGGCTCGGCACGGATTATCTCGGGCGGGATCTGTGCAGCCGCCTCCTCTGGGGCATTCGCTATACGGTGGCGATCTGCATGATGTCCACGGCGCTGTCCTGCTGCGCCGGGATTTTCCTCGGTATCGCGACGACGGTGACACCTGTCTGGGTCGAGCGGGTTCTCGGGCGCCTGATGGACGGGCTGCTGTCGATCCCGAGCCTGCTGTTCGCGCTTCTGGTCGTGGCGACGGCGGGAGAGTCCGCGCCGGCGCTGATTCTGACGATGGCGATCATCTACATGCCCGGGTCCTACCGCACGAGCCGGGCGCTGGCGCTGCGGATTGTGCGCATGGACTACATCACGGCGGCGCGGGCGCGGGGCGAGACGCGATCTTTCATTATTCTGTGGGAGATTCTGCCGAATATGACCGATCCGCTGCTCTCGGATATCGGGCTGAGATTCATTTACGCGGTTCTGCTGCTCAGCAATCTGAGCTTTCTCGGTCTCGGGGTTCAGCCGCCGATGGTGGATCTGGGCTCGCTCGTCCGGGAGAATATTCTCGGCATGGCCTATGGCGCGCCCGCGGTCGTGGTGCCGACGCTGGTGATCGCGCTGCTGACGGTGGGGATCAATCTGACCCTGGACAGGGGACGCGTATGAGTGCGCCGCTGATCTCCGTGCGCGGGCTCTGCGTGACCGGATCGGGACGGCACGCGCAGCCGGTTCCGATCGTTCGCGATGTCAGCTTCGATGTGCGGCAGGGCGAGGTTCTGGCGCTGATCGGAGAGTCGGGCTCGGGCAAAACCACGATCGCGCTGACCCTGATGGGATATGCCCGGCCGGGCTGCCGGATTTCCGCCGGTGAAATTCTGGTGGCCGGATACCGGGTTGACCGGATGACCATCCAGGAACTGCGGGCGTTTCGCGGAAAGACGGTCAGCTACGTGGCGCAGAATGCGGGAACGGCGTTCAATCCGGCCCTGACCGTGATGGCGCAGGTTCTGGAGCCGGCGCTGGCGCACTGGGTGATGCCGCGCCGCGAGGCGGAACGGAAAGCCGTGGAGCTGTTTCGCGCGATGGCGCTTCCAGACCCGGAGCGGATCGGAGCGCGGTATCCGCATGAGCTGTCCGGCGGCCAGCTTCAGCGTCTGATGGCGGCGATGGCGCTGATGACCGATCCGGAGATTGTCATCTTCGACGAACCGACGACGGCGCTGGACGTGACGACTCAGGTGGATGTGCTGCAGGCGTTCCGTTCGGTGATCGCGGATCGCGGGATTACCGGCGTGTATGTCACGCATGATCTGGCGGTGGTGGCGCAGATTGCCGACCGGGCCGTGGTCCTTCGGCACGGGACGGTGCAGGAGGCCGGTTCCGCGGAGCAGATCCTGCTGGCGCCGCGCGAGCCTTATTCACGCGAGCTCGTCGCGGCGAGCCGGATCGCGCCCCGCGCGGCGGCGGAGATGCCGGATCAGGACGCGGCGCCGGTGCTGACCGTTTCGGATCTGGTCGTCGGCTACGGCCCGAAGGATGAGGAAGGACTGCCGGCCCGGCGGATTCTGAATCGTGTGAGCCTGACGGTGCCGGCGGGCGGGACACTGGGAATCATCGGCGAGTCCGGCTGTGGCAAGAGCACCATGGCGCGGGCGATTTCGGGGTTGCAAAGCCGGGCCGCCGGTTCGCTGACGTTCCGGGGCGAGGCGCTTGCGGGCGATGTGGCCCGCCGGACGGCGGAACAGCGCCGGCGGCTGCAGCTTGTTTCGCAGAATGCCGATCTCGTGCTGAACCCGGCCTGGACGATCGGCGCCATTCTCGATCGTGTGCTGGTGTTCTTTCATGGCATGGATGCGGTGTCGGCGCGGGCGGAAACGCTCCGGCTGCTGGAGCTGGTGAAACTGCCGCCCTCCGTCGCGGAGCGGCGTCCGGGGGCGTTGTCGGGTGGACAGAAGCAGCGGGTGAATCTGGCGCGGGCGCTGGCAGCGCGGCCGGATCTGATTCTGTGCGACGAGATCACGGCGGCTCTCGATCCGGTGGTGGCGGCCGCAATTCTGGACACGCTGGCGGAACTTCAGAAAGCGCTTGGCCTGTCATGCATTTTCATCACGCACGATCTTCACGCGCTGCGGGCTGTGTGCGATCGCGTGGCGGTTCTGCTGGGAGGGCATGTCGTCGAGGAATGCGACGCCGCTTCGCTTCTGGAGGGTGTGCATCATCCCTATACGCGGCTTCTGTCCGGGTCCGTGCCGGAAATGCGTGTGGGGTGGCTCGACGACGTGATGGCGGAGCGCGTGATGGCGCTTCCGGAAACCGGAAACGGGATCGGACGTCAGGCCGGCCGCGATGGCTGTCCGTTTGTCCCGCGATGCGGGGTTTTCAATGGCGATCTGTGTGTGAACGGGCCGGTGCCGGTGCGGGTCGAACCGGCCGGGCACCGTCACATCGCCTGCACGCATACGCCGGAGGCGCTGGGGCGGCTGATGCCGGATTTTCAAAATGACATGGAACAGACTGGAGGAATGATATGAGCACATCGGTTCTGAAAGACCCGGATCTCTTTCGTCAGCAGGCCTTTATCGCCGGTATGTGGGCAGACGCGACCGGGGGCGGGGTAATTTCCGTCGATAATCCGGCGACGGGAGAGAGTATCGGCCATGTGCCGGCCTGCGGCGTGACGGAGACACGCGCGGCGATTGCGGCGGCGCAGACGGCGCAGCGGGAGTGGAAGCAGCGGCCGGCGGCCGAACGGGCGCAGGTGCTGATGGACTGGCATGACCAGATCATGGCGAATCTCGATGACCTGGCGGCCATCATGACGCTGGAGCAGGGCAAGGTGCTGGCCGAGGCGAAAGGGGAAGTGCGCTATGCGGCGTCGTTCCTGAGCTGGTTCGCAGCCGAGGCGCGGCGCGCGGATGGCTGGATTCTGCCCGCGCCCGCTCAGGATCGCCGGATTCTGGTCCTGAAGGAGCCCGTAGGGGTGACGGCGGCGGTGACGCCGTGGAATTTTCCGCTGGCGATGATCACCCGCAAATGCGCGCCGGCCCTGGCGGCGGGCTGCAGCATGGTGATCAAGCCGTCGGAACTCACGCCGTTCTCGGCGCTGGCCGTCGCCGCCCTGGGCGAGCGGGCAGGGGTTCCAGCCGGGCTGGTCAGCGTCGTTACCGGAATGCCGCAGGAGATCGGCGCGGAACTGACGTCGAGCGCCGTGGTCCGCAAACTGTCCTTCACGGGCTCGACCCGGGTCGGGGCGCTGCTGATGCGCCAGTCGGCGGACACGATCAAGCGGCTGAGTCTGGAACTGGGCGGCAACGCGCCGTTCATCGTCTTTGACGACGCCGACCTCGATCTGGCGGTCAGCGGGGCCATGGCCAGCAAATTCCGCAATTCGGGACAGACCTGCATCTGCGCCAACCGCGTGCTGGTTCAGGATGCGATCCATGACCGTTTCGTCGCGCGGCTGGTGGACGAGGTGGCGCGGCTGAAGGTCGGGGACGGGTTTGACCCGTCGGCGACGATGGGGCCGCTGATCAGCGAGGCGGCGGTGGCCAAGGTGCGCGGCCATGTGGAGGACGCGCTGTCGAAAGGCGCGGTCTGTGTGTCGGCGCCGCTGAAAACCGAGGGATGTTTCGTCAGCCCCGTCGTGCTCACCGGGGTCACGCGCGACATGGCGGTGGCGCAGGAGGAGACGTTCGGCCCTGTGGTGCCGGTGTTCCGGTTCCGTGACGAGGACGAGGCGCTGGAGATTGCCAACGGAACGCCTTACGGTCTGGCGGCCTATTTCTTCACGGGCGATCTGGATCGCGCCTGGCGGGTTGGCGAAGCGCTGGAATTCGGCATGGTTGGCCTGAACACAGGAGCGATTTCGATGGAATCGGCGCCTTTCGGCGGTGTGAAGCAGTCGGGGCTCGGCCGCGAGGGCGGCCATGCCGGGCTGGATGAATTTCTGGAGATGAAGAGCTTTCACATGGCCGGTCTGGCCGGAAAGTCCCGCACGTCATGAGCGCGTCTTCGTTGCTGTCCGGTGTGAGCCTTCGCGACATGCGCGCGGACGATCTGGATGCCGCGAGCGGCCTGTCGAAGGCTCTCGGGTGGCCGCACCGGCTTGAGGACTGGCAGTTCATGTTCGCGCTGGGCGACGGAATGGTGGCGACGGGACCGGACGACGCGCTGATCGGCACGATCATGTGGTGGTCTTACGGCACGACGGACGCGGCGTTCGGGATGATCATCGTCGCGGATGCGTGGCAGGGGCACGGCATCGGCGGCCGGCTGATGAGGAGCGCGAAAAACGCTCTGCCGGGCCGGGTGCTGCATCTGAATGCGACGGCGGTCGGGCTGCCGCTTTACGAGAAGATGGGCTTTCTGCCCTGCGGGATCGTCGAGCAGCGCCAGGCCCGCGCAACGATCCAGCCGGTCGTACCGCTTCCGGAGGGCGCGCGTCTGCGGCCCGCCGGGCTTGCGGATCTCCAGACCCTGATCCGGATGGACAGCGCGGCCTGCGGGCTGGATCGCAGCACTCTGATGGAGCGCCTTCTGATGGAGGGCGACTGCATCATGGTCGATGGCGGAGCGGATGACGGGGTCGCGCCGCAGGGGTTCGCCTTCTGCCGGAAATTTGGCTGGGGGAATGCGATCGGGCCGGTGGTGGCGGAGGACAGTCGTTCGGCCATGGCGATGATCGCCTACTGGATCGGCAGCTTTGCCGGACAGTTCATCCGGATCGATATTCCGCTGTCCGGCGGCCTGTCGTCCTGGCTGGATGAAGCCGGCCTGCTGAAGGTCGATTCCGTCACGACGATGAGCACCGGCGTCCGGCCGGAGCGCGCAGCCGCCGGGCCGGTCACGTTCGCGCTGTGCAGTCAGGCTCTGGGCTAGAGCGAAGCAGGGAAGAAAATCATGTCATTCGTTATCATGACCAGGCCGGATCGCGCGGCGGTCTGGAAGCGCGTCATCACGGCCGGACTGCCGGAAGAAACGGTCGAGATCTGGCCCGACGTCGCCGATCCGGAAGCCGTCGAATTCCTCGCGGCCTGGACCATGCCGGACGATCTCATAACGCTGTATCCGAATCTGAAGGTTCTGTTTTCGGTCGGAGCGGGGGTGGACCAGCTCGATCTGTCGCGGGTGCCGGCGGGCGTTCAGGTCGTCAGGATGATCGAGCCGGGCCTGACGGAGGGCATGGTCTCCTATGCGCGATATGCCGTTACGACCATCCACCGGGGAATGCTGCGTTATATCGCCCAGCAGCGCACGGCGACGTGGAAGGCCTGGCCGTATCCTCCGGCGTCAGAAGTCACGGTCGGGGTGATGGGGCTTGGGGAACTGGGCCTGCCGGTGGCGCAGGATCTGCTCGGGGCGGGTTATGCCTGCCGGGGATGGGCGCGCAGTCGCAGAGAGGTCGATGGCATTGAGACATTCGCCGGCGAGGGCGAACTGGATGCGTTTCTCTCGGAAACGACGATTCTGATCTGCCTGCTGCCTCTGACGCCCGCGACAGCCGGGATTCTCTCGGCTTCCCTGTTCGACCGCCTGCCTGATGGCGCCGGGCTGGTGCATTGTGGTCGCGGCGGACAGCTGGTGACGGCCGATCTGATCGCGGCGCTCGACCGGGGCCGGATCGGCGCGGCTGTGATCGACGTCACCGAGCCCGAGCCTCTTCCGCCTGAAAGCGCCTTGTGGTCGCACCCGAATGTGCTGATTACGCCGCATATCGCGAGCATGACGCAGGCGGAAACCTCGGCGCGGTCTCTGGTCGATAATATTGCCCGCTATCGCAGCGGCCGGGCGATGCGGGGCGCCATTGATCTGACTGTCGGTTACTGACCCGGTCACGCGGTCTGGCGTCAGAGACGCGGACAAGGCGACAGGGGGGTGAAGGAGCCGCCGGGGATCGCTTCCGGCCTGGGTGAGGGAAGCGGCGCTGCCCAGGCCTGTTTTTCTCTGCGGGACTTTTCCGGGCCGGCGGGCAGTCGAACCGGACCCCGTCGATATCGTTGTAGTGGGGCTCAGCAGCGGAGTGAGCCAATGACAACGAAAAATATTATCCGGAAAAACATCACCCGAAGAAGTCTCGTGGCGCTGGCGATTATGCTCGCCCTGCCCGGAGCCGTGGAGATGGCAGCGGCACAGCCTGTCCCTTATCCGCCACCACCACCGCCACCCCGGCGCAGAAGGTGGAGAAGAAGACGCCGGAGACTCCCGCCACCACCACCGCCCCGTCCGCGATAAGCGCGGGTCCCGGCCCCGCTCCGGCGGGGCCGGTTTCGGGCAGGGGCCACTCTTACCCTTTTTCAGATGAACAAACCGGGATCAAAGGGACCAAGTCCCTTTGTGGGGTCCGGGGCAAAGCCCCGCAAAACCGCCCCGCATAAAAATATTATAAACGCCCTGACTTCCCCTTCAGCCAGCCTGATCTGCCCGATCCCCCGCCCGGATCAGTGCCTGCCTTCATCGTGGTCTCTCACCGGAAAATTCTTCGGACCATGGACAGCTATGATCCGGTCACCACGCGGCCTGGCTGCCTGAAAAGGTGATCGATTATCCGCGCGGCTTCGCGGATACCGGACCGGAGGGAAAATGCCCCTCCGGAGCCGGCCGCCAGATCGTGGACCATAATCTTATCGACAAGGCCTGGAATGACCGCCTCTGAACTGCCTGACAGCCTGATCCCCTCTCCGCTTCGTCTCTATACTGTCCCTGGGCTTCCGGCGACGACACAGGGCTGCGGCTGCTCCGTGCCGGCGGTGCAGCCGCGCGGAATCACGACGATGACCGGCTTCGTGCCTGAAATGCCGGCCAAGTCGAGCGCCGCCGTGCTCGATTACGGAGTCGATTTCACGGACTGGCTCGTCGATACCGGCGACACGATCCAGGCCGGAGGCGTTTCCGCAACCGTAACGACAGCCGCGGGCTTTCCGTACGATCTCACGGTGGTCTGGGCGGATGTCTGTAACGGAACGCAGGCCATCATCATGCTAGCCTCCGGCCCCGCCGGCAGTTTTCAGATCGTCAATGTGCAGGCGATAACGGAACAGGGGCGCACCTGTACCCAGCAGATCATTGTGCCGGTCAGCCGCGCGACGGAAACGGTGGACCCGCCGGCATCATCGTCGACGACCGGCACCGGTGGCGACAGTTCCGACACGCTGAAATAAGAACGGCACGCCTGCCCGCACATATGCTTACGGGAAACCGGACCGTGTTACGCGCGGGCCCGGGACTACAGACGAAGGCCTCTGAGGGCGAGGCCGGCGACGGCGGGCAGTAACCGGGGCTGCATCAGATCCGGATCGAATTCGGCCATGCGGCGGGCGTTTTCCCGGTAGCAGTCCTCGACGAATTTCGGGAACGCAAAGCCGTCGAGAAACACGCTGGCCTGCGTCACGGCAAAGTCCCGCCCGTGTTCATCACGCCCGCGTCTGACCATGCCGAGAAGCCGGCCGGCCGCGCGCCCGTAAAAACGGGCCGATTTCAGGCTGCGCCGGAGATTTCCAAGCCCGCGCCGATGCTCCCGCCAGGCCATGTAATTGATAAAAAACACGATATGTCGTGTCTCTTCGAACATGAGCAGATCGAAAATTTCAAACAGGGATTCGGGAAGAAACTGCGATTGCCGGGCCGATTTGAAAGCGCCGAAGCCGAGAAAGGCGTCGAGACATTCTCCGAAGCCGAAATCGATAAAGGCGGTTTCGAGATCAGAGGGGAATTTTTCGATGGGCTGCTCGACGGCATCGATGCCGTACCGGTCAATCATCACCCTGATGAGCCGGGCATGGCGCGATTCCTCGACACCCTGCAGTTCGACCGCCTGACGCACGAGCGGATCGGCGAGCGTGGGAGCGAACGCATCGACGATCGCGCCGGCCCGCCGTTCCGTGTGCCAGACTTCCTGCCAGAAGGGGATACTGCGCAGTCGTGCGAGATCCCCTTCTCCGAGTTCCGGCCAGGGAAGCGTCTCCGGCTCGAAATGCTCATGTGTCGCGATGAACTGTTCACAGAACAGACGCTTATGCGCGTCCGATCCCGCTTTTATCCTCATGCGGCGGCGGGTGATGCTTCAGGCCGGATGTGGGGCTTCTTTCCGAACAGACCGAGCACCCACAGCGCCGTGCGGGCGAGACCCGGTGCCAGTCTGGGGCGGAGCAGTCTCGGATCGTAGCCGGAGAAGCGTCTGTCGTTCTCCGTCAGACAGATTTCGAGAAAATCAGCCAGCGTAATGTCCTGGCTGGACATTTCCTTCGTGCCCGTGACGGTGAAATTATTGTCCTGCGTATGCTCGTTGCCTTCGTCGTCCACGGTCTTCGCCAGACCGATCCGCTCATAGACGAGGAACATCAGAACAGCGATAACCTTGAGTTCGAACCATGGACGCTTCCACAGAGGCATCACGGCGCGATACCAGGCCAGCCAGTTGGCGAAAAGAAGGATGTGGCGACATTCTTCCTGCATGACAGGCTCGAACGTCTCGATCAGCTCCGCTGGGAAGAAGTGAGACGTCTGCGCGACCTTGAACAGGCCGAACGCGAAGAAACTGTCGACGCATTCGGAGAAGCCGGTCACCAGGTAAGCCCACTCGACATCGCGTGGCTCGATGTAAGGCGGTTCGGGAGCCATTTTGATCCCGTAGGCCTCGACCAGCTTGCTCAGAACTTCCTTGTGGCGGTTTTCCTCCCAGGCGTTCCGTGAGATGGCGTCCTTCATGTCGGGATCTGTGACCAGATTCGCATAGGCGGCCATGCGGAGGCGCGCCTTGCCCTCGGTCTGAACCGCAATGTCCCAGATCGGAAGCGACGTGACACGTTTCAGGGTCACGGGATCGAGCTTCGGCCAGTTGATGACCGAAGGGCGATACGGGTTGAAGGTCTCGCGAAACATGTCCGCAACGGCGCGCTTATGCTCCGGAGAGCCGGGTTTCAGCGGTCCGGGGATTGGAGAACTCCAGTGCCGGGATCTGTAATCCGCCTCTTCGACCGCAGCCTCGCTGGGCGGCGGGGGCAGATCATCGATACTGTCGGGAAGCCGTGTATAAATATCGGCGAGAGCATTCATTTGCGGTGCGCTCACGTTTTCAGGGCGACAGATCCGATGCCGGAGCGGCGGATCTGTACGCATGTTGGATCAGCCCCGCGCCGAAGCACGGGGTATCCAGCGGTTAATGGATGTCGGACGGAGCGGAAATGATCCTGGTCACGAGACCGTAGGAAATCGCCTCCTCGGCGGACAGCCAGTAATTGCGATCCGTGTCCCGGCAGATCTTCTCGTAAGGCTGTCCGGTCTCGCGCGCGAAGAGTTTGTTCAGCCGCTCGCGCATCTTGACGATCTCGCGCGCCTCGATGTCGATATCGGTCGCCGGCCCCCTGACGCCGCCCATCGGCTGATGCAGCAGGAAGCGGGTGTTCGGAAGACAGAATCGACGGTCCTTATGACCAGCCGAGAAGATCAGCGCGCCCGCCGAGGCCACCCATCCGGTTCCGATCATGTTCACGGGCGCCACGGAATCCACGAAGCGGATCATGTCGTGGATGGTGTCGCCGCTTTCCACATGGCCGCCCGGTGAATTGACGTAGACATCGATGGGCTTGTCGGACGAACCGGCGAGGGCAAGCAGACGCCCGGTGACATCGCGCGCGATCTTGTCGTTGATGCCGCCGAAGATCAGGACTTTACGCTGATCGAACAGCCGCGTCTCAAGCTCGCTGATCGGGGACGAGAGAGTCTTGTTATCGTCCGGCTCCTTCGGCTCCGGTCCCTGGGGCTCGGGGATATCGGGGCCATCGGGGTCCTCATCGTCGAATCTGACCCGATCTTTCATAACGTCATCCTGCATGCGGTTGGCTTCCATCCGGGTGCCGTTCCCGGTTCGGTGATACAGCTTCATCATGCTATCCTGCTCTGCTACGCAGCTCATGCCAAGAGGGGTGGCTGCTTCAGAGTCGCAGCCCCGGCTTCTTATATGGAGCCCGTGACCGTTTAAGACAGAGCGAATGACAGCACCGAGGCCTTCTTCCGTTTCACACCGACCCTTCCTGCGCGGCCTGCTCAGTGTGCTGTTACCAGCCTCGCTGGTGATGCTTGGCGGATGCCATCATCGCGATGTCGTCGATACCACCCTCGACTGGTATCATCAGTATCAGGGCGGCCTGATCGCCCAGCAGCGCCCCCCCGCACCGGGTCTCAACGCGCCTTTCCCCAAAGTCGGCCTGACTCCGACCAAAGCGCCACCGCTTCCTTCCCCCGCGCTCAGGCAGACGATCACCACCAATCTTATCACGGCGCGCAACCTCAGTCTCCGGACCGAGGCGCAGAACGGCACACTCACGCCCGTCATCCCGCCGCCGCCCGGCCAGGCGGGAATGGGTCAGACGGGGACGGCTCAGACAGGGCAGGGGGCGACGGGTCAGGCGACGGCGGCCAAAGCGGCTCCGGGCGCAAAGCCGGGCGCGCCGGGAACCCAGGCCGCCAGCGGAACAGCTCAGCCGGGTCCGGGCGCGCCGGCGCAATCCGCAATCCCCGCCGGCGCCATGGGGGCCGTGCTCGACGCGGCGGATTCACAGCCTTCCGCCCCGCCGGCGGCCGCACCCGCAGCTCCGGCGCCAGCGGCGAAGTCTCCGGCGGCAACGCCTGCCGGGACTGACGAAGCGGAAGTCGCCATGCCGGTATTCGTGGGTGACAAAGGTGCTCCCGCCGCTTCTGCGCCGCAGGTTTTGCCGGAAATTCCCGCCGGGCCACCGCCTGCGCCCTCTTTTCCGGGCTTCAGCGTGCCGTCCGATGCCGGCCTGCCGGACCGGGTGCGGCCTGATTACGATCTTTCCCAACAGAGCGGTGTCGTCATCCACTTCCTGCCCGGCTCCGATCAGCTGAGTCCCGGACAGGACAACGCTCTGAGCAAACTCGCGACCTCAAGGGGCACCGCGACGCTCTTCCTCCATTGCAGCGGCGAGGCCGTGTCCATGAGCGCCGCGGATCAGGCCCAGGCGGTTGAGCTGGGGCTTCTGCGGGCCAGGACGCTTTCCGAGGCGCTGAAGAAGCTTGGCGTTCCTGACGCCGCCATGCGGGTCAGCAGCGCCGCTTTCGGTGTCAGTGCCCGTGTCAGCAAAAACGGGTGAGCGTTCCGGCTGTCTTTTTTCCACTTTCTCTCCAGGAGCGCTTGACGCGTTTATGAACCCCGTCTATTCAGCACCCCGCCTCGTCCCGTTCGTCTAGAGGCCTAGGACATCGCCCTTTCACGGCGGCAACACGGGTTCGAATCCCGTACGGGACGCCATTGATTTTGCTGGATAATTTTACTTATCCACAGATGGCTTACTGGTCCACATGGACCACTACAGTTCAAAGGCATCTGCTATCTCCCGCAAATATGCCGGATCAAACTTCCGATAAACTCGGCGAAGAGTCGTCGGGTCAGTGGCCAACCAGTCTGCGGCCTGATCGATTGGGACTCGATCCATGGCAAACCACGATGCGACGCTGTGCTTTATGTGATGTGGCGTTGGCTTCCATGTTAACCCTGCACGCTCGCATGCCTTAGCAAATGACCAGCGCAGACCGGTGGGAACTGGTTTGCCATGCCATTGCACAACATACGGCCCGTTCGCCGTACTCTGCGCCTTTTCCAGTTCCTCTCTTAATATTCGAGTCATTGGCACCACCGCACGGCGCTTGTTCGTGATGGGACGATCCGGCTCCTGGAAATCAATTAATCCGGTTTTCCAGTGCACACGATCCCAGGTCAGGGCAAGGATTGACCCCTTACGTGCCCCTGTGAAAAGCGCGATTGCCATGAAAGTACGAACATGCTGCGTTTTACACACATCCAGCAGACGCCGTGCATCTTCTTTGCTCAGGAACCGGTCGCGCGGCGCAGAATCCCGGGGCGGCTCAATTTCAGGAGGCCTGAGCAAAAAGCCATCTTTCCACGCCCGCCTCATGGTCGCGCGTAAAACATTGAACTCGCGCCTCAGTGTCCCCGGCGAAACTGGAACATTCTCGGTTTCTGATCGTCCGCTTTTTTTAAAGCGGTTTGCTGCATAAATGTCCCAAGCCCTTTGATCGACCTGATCGACACGCAGATAACCCATTGCCTGACTCAACGGTACAATGGCTTCTTGCAGGCGCTTCAGATCCGAGATCTTTCCGCTACGCGAGGCCACATACCGCTCAAAAGCCGTCGACAGCGACATTTTGAGCGGTTTCTTTTCAAGCGCATTTTCAAAATCAACTAAGGCTTGTCGAGCATTTTTCTCATCATCCGTTCCCGTCGAAAGTCTTCGGCGTTTACCGTCTTCTCGCCAGACGATGGCCCATTTTCCACGCCTTTTCTCAAGATGCGGTTTGTCGTTGCGAATGCGGGGCACCTCATAGCCTCCAGATAGGCCATCAGGTCATCGTAGGCGATACGAATACACCCCCGGATCCTATAGACAGCCAGTTGATTATTGCGAATGGCACGCCGGACCGTTTCCACGTCACAGCAGACAATGCTTGCCGCTTCCTGAACCGTCATCAGCCGCCTCACGGTAACGGACTCAGCCAGGGAAGAGATTGATGCAAACATGCCGCCCTCCAGTAAACTACTGAAGGATTATATATGGCTTATTTTGTCAGTTTTCAAGCATTATTTCGCTTAAAATAAACCTAAGCGAGGTTAGCAATAAACTCGCTGACCGCCTTCTCCCGCCGAGATCTGCTCTGCTGAAGTTTCTGAATGATATCCCGGCGTTGTGACGGAGTTATATCATCCCCTTTTTCCAACTGCTCCAGAAGGTCTTTTTCTTCATCATTCCAAGCGCTTAATAAACCTTGCAGCTTCCCTGCCTCGACAAGAAAGGAAGAAGAGCGTTCAGATGATGGTGCCGAAGTGCTTGTCTGTTTTTTGTTGGGTCCCATCACGACCGTTCTGGTCTTGCCGTCAGCCATTTTCAGCCGCACAAAATTCGTGTCCCCGTGCGACCATGTCGCGTCAATCTGTGAAACTGCCGGCCCAAGCGTCTCTGGCTCCACACCAAGTCGCTCGGCGATCTGCTGACGCCGTGCCAATGAGGGCTGCTTCTTGCCAAGTTCCCATTCGCTGACTGCGGTCACACTGACGCCAAGCGACGCCGCAAGCTCAGGCTGACGCAGGCCTGCATTTATTCTGGCCTTCCTGATAGCAGCGCCGATAACGGCCCGCACGGCGGCTTTCTGCTCACCTTCCTCCCTCGCCGCAGATTGGGTCGCTCTTGGTGTTTTGCGCATTCGGGATAATCCGTTTCATCTGGACAGGAAGCATCATACTAACAAGATCAACAACGCTTTCAATACACAAACAACCATAAAACGCGATAATTACGCTATTAGTAATCTTGCTAATGGACTCTTTGATGGCTGATCGCTCACGAAATACACACATGGCCACTGGAATGACTATAATCTGATAGTATTCCAGTAACTCTGGCTCCGACAAAAACACTGAAAAAGAACTTTTCACGATATCAAAGTGAAGGACCTTCTCCGGCCGTTGGACGATTGCCGGTATGAACGACAGGTGCATTTCGGAAAAAGCTACCCGCATGATCCGCCATCCACCTCGTTACAAATGCCTCTTCTTTTCTAAAGACCTGTATTGGGGCCATAGGGGAGTTGCACGGCTTCCTCCCTGACACGCTGGATCAACGCAGTACACAAGCCCCTCAATTCTTCCGGGTGAGCAAAATCATCAAGAAAAATCAAGGTGGGCTGGATGCCCTGACTTTCATAGAATTTTTCGCGCAGTTCCGTTCTGATCAGACCACGTCTTTCAATGGCGTTCCTTACAACACGGTCTCTGGCACAACAGCCCACCACTTCGATGAAATGGGCGGCATCACGACACCGCAGCGTAATATCGGCACGAAAATCATCCGATCTGTCGTCGATGGGCTGATGGAGGTCAATTGCAACGCCAGGAAACCGGCCAGCAGTTAGAAACTGATAAATAATCCGCTCTGGTAGCGATGCCAGAAGAGTTTTGTCAGCGGCGACCTTTCCTGCCACCGGCAGGTCTGGCCAGCGTTGCCGGGCCATGGCGTCCATCCGCGCCCAGGCATACGTGCCGCTTTCCCCGAGGAAGACGAGGTGCTGGGCCCGCACACCCCGATAGCGACACATCTGGTGGTTGGGGGGTGCCCCCAGTTCCACGGCGAAATCGTAATAGGTTTGAAGATCGGCATGATCCGGGAAAAAGTCGTTCTTTCCACGCATTTCACATGCGCGAGTAGAATACTGCGAAGACGATATCGATGACATGAGAGGTTCCTGATGTCGCGTCATGACGCGGGGCACTGTCCCACATCATGTCGGAGGATAAAAACGGCATTCAGTGCCGTTAATTACGAATGAAGAAGGAGACGTAGCTGTCGGGCGATGCGCTTAACCGACCGCAGGATCCTGATCCACTTTCAGGGCTTGCCCAAGTTTGCGGTCAACCTCGCGGCTGAGGATGACGAGCCCTTCAATCAGCGCGAGATCCGGGCTGCCACTACTCAGCAGTTCCGACAGCAAAAAGCTCTCGATGCGATGGAGGGCGAGCGCATCGAAGACGTCACAGGGCATATGAGATTTACACATGGGTTTGGGGTCTTTCCGATTGAGGGATAAGGATGAGACGCCACGACCCACGCCAAGACAGAAACGAAGCCGGAGCAACCGACCTCCCCTGGGGCAATAAGGGTCATGCGCCTCACAACGCCCACCCCGAAAAATGACACCTTCACACCCGTCATCAGGGCGCACCGCAGGTGCAAGAGCAGTGGAAACAGCGAAAAAGAGCGGCTTTGATTTTTGCGTCGCAAAAATGCCGCGATAGAAAAGAAAAAAACGTAGCGATTTCATATGCTTGCACAGCATGCATATGAAATTGCGGTAGCGTGCCCTCACACACCCAAAAACCGGGACACGCCAAGAAAAAGGAAAATGGCTGTTTTCTGCCGTTTTTCAGGAATTGTGACACCAACGACGCTTTGCGTGACACCTGTCATGACACCGCAGATGACAGGCCCTGACGGGGGCACTGGCTCCATGACGTCATTTAAGGTGGCGTCATGACGCCGTCATTCCGGCCTCTCAGAGAGCACCAAAGGTGCGATAGAAATGACACCCAAGTGACACCGTCATGACGCGTCATTACCCCATAAAGACAAAATTTTCGGGAGCGTTTCTCTGCACGAAAGCTAATGGCAAAAACCTGCTGACGGCACTCTCCTGATTGCCTATTAAAATTACATGAAATCAAATGGCGCACAGAAAACGGATCTGGTGGCAGTCGCCAGCATCTCGGCGGGGCACCCATTCAGAGGACGGATTGACCCCGTTGCTGGGGTTGAAACGGCTGTCGTGCAGATGCGGGATACTTCCTCTTCAGGCGTGAACTGGACGTCCTGCGTGCGCACCGAGGTAGCCGGACGGCGTGAGCCAGATTGGCTGCGACCGGGCGATATTCTCTTTCCAGCCCGTGGCAATGTATCACTAGCCGTTCTGATCGATGAGAGTATTGGCAGCCTTCAGGCTGTTGCGGCACCGCACTTCTTTCTGCTGCGCGTGTCGCGTCCAGACGTGCTGCCCGCTTATCTGGCCTGGTGGCTCAATCAGGAACCCGCACAGCGGCATCTGGAGCAGAACGCCCAGAGTTCCACCCTTGTGCGCAACATCGCCCGGCCAGTGCTGGAGGCCACGCCCGTTGTGCTGCCTCCCCTGCCCCGACAGGAACAGATTGTGGGACTGGCCAACGCCATGCAGCGCGAGGATGCGCTTCTGCACCGCCTGCACCAGACCAACCAGCAGATCATGACCGGGCTTGCCAGAGACCTTCTGGCGGACTGATATTTCTCGCATATATTGAAACAGGATTTGACTTCGTGACCGAACAGATTTCTCAAGACACCATCAACAAGGCGCTCTGGAACGCCTGCGATACCTTTCGTGGCACCGTCAGCCCTGACACGTATCGGGATTACGTGCTGACCATGCTGTTCCTGAAATACATCTCCGATGTGTGGCAGGACCATTATGACAGCTACAAGAAAGAGTATGGTGACAATCCTGATCTGATCGAAGCCATGATGGCACAGGAACGCTTTGTTCTGCCCAAAGGCGCGGACTTCTATACGCTCTATCAAGAGCGCAATGCCCCCGGCAATGGCGAGCGGATCGACAAGGCCCTGCACGCCATTGAAGAAGCCAACGGCACCAAACTGAAGGATGCGGGCAAGAGCGTCTTTCAGGACATCAGCTTCAATTCTGACAAGCTGGGCGATGAGAAGCAGAAGAACACCATTCTGCGGCATCTTCTGGAAGATTTTCACAAGCCGGACCTGAACCTGCGCCCCTCGCGCGTTGGCAATCTGGACGTGATCGGCAATGGCTACGAGTTCCTGATCAAGAATTTTGCCGCCAGCGGCGGGCAGAAAGCGGGCGAGTTCTATACGCCGCCGGAAGTCAGTGAACTGCTGGCCCGTATCCTGAGCCCCCAGCCGGGTGAGAGCATTTGTGACCCGGCCTGTGGTTCGGCCTCCCTGCTCATGAAGTGCGGCAAGCAGGTGACGCAGAACCACAACGGCAGCAAGGACTACGCCCTGTATGGGCAGGAGGCCATTGGCTCCACATGGTCTTTTGCCAAGATGAACATGTTTCTGCATGGCGAGGACAACCATCGCATTGAATGGGGCGACACCATCCGCAACCCCAAGCTGCTGGATGACAAAAACCACCTGATGCGCTTTGACGTGGTGACGGCCAACCCGCCCTTCAGCCTTGATAAATGGGGCCATGAGGACGCGGCGGAAGACGTGCATCACCGCTTTGCCCGTGGCGTGCCGCCCAAGACCAAGGGCGATTATGCCTTTATCCTGCACATGATCAGCACCCTGAAAGATCGCACGGGCCGCATGGGCGTGGTCGTGCCGCATGGCGTGCTGTTCCGGGGCAGTTCGGAAGGCAGGATCCGCCAGAAGCTGATTGAGGAAAATCTGCTGGATGCGGTGATCGGCCTGCCGGAAAAGCTATTCTTCGGCACAGGCATTCCGGCGGCCATCCTGATCTTCCGCAAGGACCGCAGGACGAAGGACGTGCTGTTCATTGATGCGAGCCGCGAGTTCAGGGCGGGCAAGAACCAGAATGTGCTGACTGAAGAGAACATCTCAAAAATCGTGGACACCTACCGCGCCCGCAAGGACGTGGACAAATACGCCCATCTCGCCACACCGGACGAGATCAAAGAGAACGACTACAACCTGAACATTCCGCGTTATGTCGATACATTTGAAGAAGAAGAGGAGATCGACCTGAACGCCGTGCGCAAGGAACGAGCGGAAATCAAGGCGGAACTGGCAAAGCTGGAAGCCCAGATGGACGTTTATCTGAAGGAGCTGGGTTATGCTTCCTGATGGGTGGAAAATTAGTAAATTGGGTGAAATAGCCAGAATAACAACTGGCAGCACTCCTACCACAACAAATGAAAGCTTTTATAACGGAGATATTTTATTTATCACCCCTGCGGATTTGGGTGACAATAAATATGTTACCCAAACAGAGAGAACTCTTAGCTTACTTGGCGCAGAATGTACACGCTTAATACCAAAATATTCGGTTTTATTTTCCTGCATAGGGACCATTGGGAAAACAGGAATCAACACAAAGGACGCCGCCACCAATCAGCAGATAAACTCTATATTCCCAAATACACATAATAATTCTGATTTTATCTACTACAGTTTGATTTTAAATAAGCCATCAATAAACACCTTGGCTGGCAAACAGGCTGTCCCAATTATAAACAAAAAAACATTTTCGAATGTTTCCATTCTACTCCCCCCTCTCCCCGAACAGAAGAAGATCGCGGCGATCCTCTCGACGTGGGATCGTGCGATTGAGGGGACTGAGAAGCTTCTGGCCAACAGCCAGCAGCAGAAAAAAGCCCTCATGCAGCAACTCCTCACAGGCAAAAAACGCCTGCCGGGGTTCACGGGGGAGTGGAAGAATTACAAATTATATGAAGTAGGAAATATAACAACAGGAAACACACCTTCTACAAAAGATGAAAGCCTGTACGGAGAAAAATTTCTATTTATTACGCCTGTTGATTTGGGCAACTGCAAGTATGTAAAGAAATCAGAACGGATGTTGAGTGAAAAAGGTGCATCGATCTCTCGTATGATCCCTGCAGGATCAATATTTTTCTCATGTATCGGAACCATTGGAAAAATGGGAATTGCAACACGGGATTGCATTACAAATCAACAAATTAACGCTATAGAGGTTAAAGAAAATTATAATAATGAGTTCATTTATTATCAGATTTTTTCTAACAAAGAACAAATGGATAAGCTCACGGCCAAGCAGGCTGTTCCAATTATAAACAAAAAAACGTTTTCAAACTTTATAATTTCATCTCCATCTCTCCCTGAACAGAAAGCCATCGCTGCTGTCCTGACCACCGCAGATGAAGAAATCACATCCATTGAATCCGACCTCTCCCACCTGCGTCAGGAAAAGAAAGCCCTGATGCAGCAGCTTCTCACGGGCAAGCGCCGCGTGACGGTCGATTAAGTCATTTCAGTTCTCAGGATATTTGACACCATGGCTCCCGCCCCGAAATTTCAGGAAGAATACAGCGCCAAACTGCCCGCACTGGCCCTGCTCAGCACCCTCGGCTGGCGGTTTCTGCCCCCATCCGAGGCGCTGGCGTTGCGGGGCGGCAAACAGGACGCCGTGGTGCTGGACTCTCTCCTGCGGGCGGAACTGAAAAAACGCCGCTTCACATTTGAAGGCCAGGACCACGCCCTGTCCGATCAGGGCATTGATGCGCTGGTCTCCCACGTCACGCATCCAGACTTTGTTTCCGGCCTGCGCGATGCCAATGACAAGATGACCACGCATCTGCTGTTCGGCATTGCCATTACCGAGTTCATCAACGGGCGCAAAGCCAACCCGACCATCGCGCTGATCGACTGGCAGAACCCACAGAACAACAGCTTTACCTTCACCGAAGAATACAGCGTTCTGCGTACGGATCTGACGCAGACCCGCAGGCCGGACATCGTCTGCTTCGTCAACGGTATTCCATTGGCCGTGATCGAGGCCAAGCGCCCCGACGGCCAGCCGGGCAAAGGCCCGACCGTGGAGGCCGGGATTTCCCAGAGTATTCGCAACCAGAACAAGGACGAAATTCCGCAGCTTTTTGCCTACAGCCAGCTTCTGCTGTCCATCACCGGGCATGACGGGCGCTATGGCACCTGCGGCACACCCAAAAAATTCTGGGCAAGCTGGAAGGAAGAGGACATTCCTGAAAGCCGGATGGAGACGCTCAAGAACACGCCGCTTTCGGGTGCGCAAAAAGACGCGCTGTTTGCCGATCGAAAGCCCCCGGCCCGGATATGGTTCGAGGACTGGGCCTCCCGCCCGCTGCATGTCACGGATCAGGACCGGCTGCTGATCGGCCTGCTCTCGCCCGAGCGCCTGCTGGAGATGGCGCGGTTCTTCACGCTGGTCGACCGTAAAGCGGGCAAGATCGTCGCGCGCTATCAGCAGGTTTTCGGCATCAAGCGCCTGCTGGAACGCATCAAGTCCCGCCGCAGCGATGGCGGGCGTGAGGGCGGCGTGGTCTGGCACACCACAGGGTCGGGCAAGTCCTTCACCATGGTGTTCCTCAGCCGTGCCCTTATTCTGGATGATGATCTCAAGCAATGTCGCATCATTGTCGTGACAGACCGCAAGGATCTGGAACGCCAGTTGAGCACCACCTTCTCCACGGGGGGCGAACTGGCGGACAAGAAGGACAAGGAAGAGGCGCTCGCGACCTCAGGCCGCCGTCTGGCGCAGCAAATCGGGCATGGGCAGGAACGGATCATCTTCTCGCTCATCAACAAGTTCCACACCGCCACCGCTCTGCCCGAATGCCATAATGACAGCGCGGACATCATCGTGCTGGTGGATGAAGGCCATCGCAGTCAGGGCGGTGAGAACCATGCCCGCATGAAGCACGCCCTGCCCAACGCCGCCTTCATCGCCTTTACCGGCACACCGCTGCTCAAAGGGAGTGAGACCACCAACCGTTTTGGCAGGATCATCCACTCCTACACCATGCAGCAGGCTGTCTCGGATGGAACCGTGACACCCCTGCTCTATGAAGAACGCAAGCCCGATCTGAACGTGAATGATGAGGCCATTGATGCCTGGTTCGAACGCATCACACAGGGGCTGACCGAGGAGCAGGTCACGGACCTCAAGAAGCGTTTTGCCCGCGCCAATCAGGTTTACAAGGCGGATGACCGCATCCGGCTGATCGCCATGGATCTGGCAACGCATTTCGACAGCAACATCGACAGCGGCCTCAAGGGCATGCTGGCCTGTGACAGCAAGCTCTCCGCCATCCGCTACAAGCAGTATCTGGACGAGGTCGGGCTGTTCGAAAGCGCCATCGTCATGAGCCCGCCCGATACGCGCGAGGGCCATACGGAAGTGGATGAGCGCAAGCAGCCCGAAATTCAGGACTGGTGGAAGAACAATGTCGGCAGCCAGAGCGAGGATGACTACACACGCGGGGTTATCGAGCGCTTCGAGAAGGACCCGGACCTCAGGTTGATCATCGTGGTCGACAAGCTGCTGACCGGCTTTGATGAACCAAAGAATGCGGTGCTGTATATCGACAAGCCGCTGAAACAGCACAATCTGCTTCAGGCCATTGCCCGCGTGAACCGGCTGCATGACCAGAAGAAGCACGGACTGCTGATCGACTATCGCGGCATTCTGGCAGAACTGGACACCACCCTGGCCCGCTATGACGAACTGGCGGCCGAGAATGTCGGCGGGTATGACCCGAAGAACATTGCCGGGCTGTATAGCCAGATGAGCACGGAATACCGCGAACTCCCCGCCCTGCACAAAGCGCTCTGGGCCATTTTTGAGGGCGTGAAGAACAGGAGTGACCTCCAGCAGCTTCGTGCCGTGCTCATGCCGCGCATGGTGGAAGAGCACGGCCAGATGGTGGACGTGAACCTCAAGCGCCGGGATGACTTCTATGAGGCGCTGACAAAGTTTGCCGCCTGCCTGAAGGTGGCGCTGCAATCCGTGGCGTTCTTTGAAGACACCAGCTTTACGGAAAAGGACCGCGCAACCTACAAGGAAACCCTGAAGCAGATGAGCAGTCTGCGCCAGATAGTCATGCAGGATACCGGTGAAACCGTGGACTTCGACCAGTATGCCGAGCAGGTCAAAAAGCTGCTGGACCGGCATGTGGCGGGGGTGAAAGTCCATGAGCCCAATGGACTGTATGCGGTCGGCAAGATGGGCCAGAAGCCGGAAGACAACGAACCAGAAAACTGGAGTGAGGAGAAAACCCGCAACGAGACGGATCTGATCCGCACCCGTGTGACAAAGATGATCGACCACGAGATGCAGGATGACCCTTACGCGAAGGAAGCCTTCTCGGCCCTGCTGCGCAAGGTCATCGCGGAAGCGGAAAGCCTGTTCGACCATCCGCTCAAGCAGTTCATGCTGTTTCAGGAGTTTGAGGAACAGGTAGCCAACCGCAAGCTGGAGAACATTCCGACTGTTTTTGACGGGCACCGGCATGCACAGGCCTATTATGGCGTGTTCCTCAAAACACTCGCGGCCATCTTCAACCATAAGCAGACCGATGCGGAGAACCAGCGCTGGATTGATCTGGCGTTCCAGATTGACACAATCGTGGACAAGGCGGTGAGGGAGAACTCCCTCAGCCGCCCGGATATGGAAAAGGCGGTTAGGAAGGAACTGCTGCCCCTTCTGTTCAGCACGGGCCAGAAAGCGGGCTTTGGCGTGGACAAGGCGCAGGAGATCATTGAGCAGGTCATCCAGATCATGCGGGCCGGACCTGCTGATACCCTACGCGGCTGAGCATGGAAGAAACTCCCACTCGCGTCCTGACCTATGGGGGAGAACAGATCCGGGTGGAACTGCTGCCCCGTGCTCGCCCCGGTACGACATTGCGCATCAAGGTGCATCCTGACCTGACTGTGCAGGTTGTCATCCCTGACGGTACATCCGATGCGGATCTGGACAAGGCGCTATACCAGAAAACTCGCTGGATCTGGCAGAAACTGCGCGACTTCCGGGCGGTGCAGGAGCATGCCTCGCCGCGTGCTTATGTCAGTGGGGAAAGCCACTTCTATCTGGGGCGACGACATCTCCTGAAGGTTCAGCATCAGCCTGATGCGCCAGAGACGGTGCGGATGCTGCGTGGGCGGCTGGAAGTTTCCGTGCAGGAGCGCAACACTCTGCGGATACAGAAGCTGCTGGAACTCTGGTATTTTGCGCGGGCGCAGGAAGTCTTCCGCCATCGCCTGTCTGCCCTCCTCCCCACAACATTGTGGGTCAGAACATCTCCCGCTCTGAAGCTTCAGGTCATGCAGACGCAGTGGGGCAACTGCTCACCTGGAGGCACCATCACGCTGAACCCACATCTGGTCAAAGCTCCGCGTGACTGCGTCGATTATGTCATCCTGCATGAACTGTGCCATCTGAAGGAGCACAATCATGGCCCGGCATTCTGGGGACTTCTGGCGCGTATCATGCCGGACTGGGAACGCCATAAGGCACGGCTGGACGGGATGGCGGAAATGATGCTGCAAAAATAGTGCGCTTTGACTGCAATGGGGGGAAGGCTGAATGTCGGCTGTTGGGGCGGAATCACCAGAAAGCTGATATTTGCATGCAGGACGCTTTAAGTGGCTACCAATCCTTAGCTATCGGTCTGATCAGGTGCTGATTGTGTTGAAAAAGTCAGTTTATGGTATCCGACCTTGATTCCGTATGCAATTCGGAATGAAAATTACACATAATTACAACACTCTATCCGTTTCTGTTTCGAACTTAAATTTCAGACAGAGGGTCGGTCGAGACTTTTTCAACACTATCGTGCTGCATCCAGTCAGTGGCCAGCCTAGCACTACTTTGGCAGAATCGAGTTAAGATGAGCACGGAATACCGCGAACTTCCTGCCCTACACAAAGCCCTGTGGGCCATCTTTGCTGACGTGAAGAACAGGAGTGACATCCAGCAGTTTAGCGCCGTGCTCGTGCCTCGCATGGTGGAAGATCACGGTCAGATGGTGGACGTGAACCTCAAGCGCCGGGATGACTTCTATCTGGAAGATATGCCCATCTGAAACGTGAGAACGCTAAACACTTCACTGATCAGCAAGCTCACATGAAATGGCTTGCAGGTCACATCATACAACATTATTGTTGTAAACATGATTCCTGACCTTATCCCTGCGGCTGGCTCGCCCTGGTCCTTGCTACCGCCCGGCATCCATCCAGCAAGCCTTGATGAGGTGAGCGCCAGATTCGCAACAAACCATTGGCGCCGCAGCCTGTTTGATGGCCTGGTTGACGCATCAAACCTATTGCGTAACGCGGGGTGCCCGACGATCTACTTGGACGGCAGTTATATATCGGGGAAACCAAAGCCAGGTGACTTCGATGCATGCTGGGATCCAACAGGTGTCGACCCGACGAAGCTCGATCCGGTGTTCTTGGACTTTACCAATGGACGCGCTTCACAGAAAGCCGCGTTCAAAGGGGAGTTTTTCCCTTCATCCATGACATGTGCCGATGTCGGACGCACATTCGTCGAATTTTTCCAACAAGATCGCTTCACGGGGAACCAGAAAGGAATCATCTCTATCTTACTTCAGACTGATCCACTTTTGACTGGAAAGGTGCAGCCATGATCTACAGCGACAAGCAATGTGGAATATCGAGAGCCCAGCTTTCAAATCTACAGGCTGCACTACGCACCGCAACTGAACACGTGTCCGACCAGTCGTGGCTTAAGCAAGCAGAAATAAACGCACTCAAAAGCCAGATATCGGATATCGAGGCCGAGATTACAGAATATGAACTACTACGGTCTGGTCAAGTTTCCTTCGCGAAAGCTTACGCTCTTGATGAACTCCCGCGCATACTAGTTCAAGCACGGATTGCGGCAGGCATGAGCCAAACCGAACTTGCTGAGAAACTACATCTAAAGCCGCAGCAAATTCAGCGCTACGAGGCCAGTTTCTATATGGGAGCTAGTCTCTCACGCTTAATCGAAATTGCGCATGCTCTCGGTGTAAAAGCCTCGGGGAGCTTTGAGGGACCGAGACAAACTGACAGTGCTATCTATGCGTGGGGCACCGCGGACGATATCGTTTGGGGCCAACTCCCCTATAAGGAAATGATCAAACGCAAATGGTTTGATGTTCCACGCGGCACCAATCCAATAGAAAAAGTCAAAGAGTATTTTTTACATGCTGCTGGGCCGCAATTCGCGTCAGCGCTACATCGCAAGAAAATGCATAGCGGCAATGCCCCTAATGAGTACGCCTTACTCGCATGGCAAGCACGCGTAATAGATCGAGCACGACAGAAAATAGCACTTGGCAAAATAGGAAAGTTTGAACTTGATGACACGTGGCTTGGACAGATTACACAACTTACTAAAAAGAAAAATGGACCACTTCTTGCGCGAGATTTATTAGCCACGCATGGAATTACTCTCATTATTGAACCACATTTGCCTGGTTCTTATCTTGATGGCGCAGCAATGGTCATTGATGGAGATCGACCAGTTATCGGCCTTACATTACGTTATGATAGGCTCGACAACTTCTGGTTCGTGCTAATGCATGAACTCGGTCATATTTTTCTTCATCTTTTTGATGGATTACGCTTTGACTTCTTCGACGACGAGAACGCGAGAGATAGTGATACAATTGAAATCGATGCCGACAAGTTTGCTCTGGATGTGTTGATACCAGAAAATCTATGGGATCAATGCCTCTCTCGTTTTGCCTTGTCAGAAGAGTCCGTTAGAATTGATGCTGAAACCGTAGGCATTCATTCCAGCATAATTGCTGGCCGCATCCGTAAAGAACAAAATAACTATACCATTCTAAACAATCTGGTTGGCCAAGGGCAAGTACGATCATTGCTTGAAGAGGTGTCCCATGATCTTGACTAAAGGAATGTACGTACCGGCACTTCGTTGGAGATTAGGAGAATACCAAGCTCTCAATCGACTAACAAACGTAGCTAAAGATCTGATTTTCCCTTATATTACTATACCGGAGGTCGAATTCGACTTTGAACTATGGAAACCAAAAAAAAGCATTCAAGAGCACGTCGAACCATTTCCGGATCGCTTTAAAACCAAATGGGGACACAGACCTGCATGGATTACAGTTCATCCTGAAATATTAGAAAAGCCGATGGACAGTGGTCAGGATATTTTCACGTATATTTTTGAAAATCTTCGAGCATACGAAACAAATGCTGTACCAGCATTACCATTAGATGCACCACTCGCCATTATTCCTGTCGTAAGGGACATTATTGCTATCGATCAATTGGGAGTTGCAATAAAGGTACGCATGGAAGATTTGATGAAGCCCGATGCTCGTTTGCGCGTCGAAACTCTGTGTTCAAAGCTGGGGATTAGCCTTGAAGAAACGGATCTCGTAATTGACCTTGGATCGCCAAACTTCGAACCTTATCGTGCATTCGCGGGAGCGATGACCGTGGCACTGCAACGTTTTGGCGATTTAGAAATATTCCGAAATTTCACAATAATAAGCACAGCGATCCCAGAAACATTTAAGGATGTTGCCCGCGGCGCAGATCAACTTGTGCGACACGATTGGCTATTTTACCAGACGTTGATTACAACCTTACCCACTCACATGCGGCGACCTAATTATGGAGATTATGCAATAGTTAACCCAAATTTTGCGCCGGTAGACATGCGCAAGATTAAAGCGTCTGGAAAACTCGTATACACGACACCTAAAACCTGGGAAATCCGAAAAGGGGGCGCCTTCCGCGATCACCCTGAACAAATGCATGATCATTGTGCATCAATTGTAGCGTCAGGTGACTTTTCAGGTTCGGCGTTTTCGAGTGGCGACGATTACATTTATAAATGTGCTTTACGCACAAAAGGACATAGCAATCAGACTAGATGGAAAGAAGTTGCTATCAGCCATCATATTATGCAGGTTCTCAGCGATCTCGCCACGTTCGGCGCTGGACCATAAAAGATCGAATAGAGGCCGTAAGCTCTTTAGGAGTCATTACTCTGCATAATATTTCATAAAGTTGCTTTCTCGGCTGCCTAAGATCCTTAGCTGAGTATCCAGCTTGTTTTAAGAGATCGACGACTTCGTCACGCCAGAGCAAATGTGCCATCATAAACGGATCAACCAAAGGGTTTATGGTAGCAGTCCGTACAACACTAAAATTAATACCACCTCTTATACCTCGCTCAGCTAAAATTAAACCGCACCACTCAGGAACAACTGAAACAATATCTTCCAAATGCTTTTTTGATGCGACAAAAGTAATCTTCTGAAGCGATTTTGTATATGTTGATATTTGTATATCAAGCCTATCCAAATTATCTTTTTCGCTCTTTATTTCATAACCATGAATATGCCCATTAATAACTGCAATATCAATACGACTCTTTGCATGAACCAGGCCGAGCTCATCAATGATAAGGGTATTCGAACGTGAGTTAGCACGACGCAAATATTTTGCGTGCAAGGCCTTCCGTATCTCTAAATCCGATGTTTCGATCTTCTTCATCACAATCACATATGAGCTGACGTGCCCCCTTTTTTGTATCCACTCAAAAGGAGAGTTCCCGTTTTTTATGGCTTGGGGTTGGTGGGATGACAAGGGTCTCGGGGGCATGCCCCGAGACCCTTGTCTGGCGATCTGATCCGGTGTCCTGCCATCCAGTTGGGAATGGGAACGCACCGTATTGTAGTCTTCCCGCCAGTCAGTCAGAACCTGTCGGGCATGGCTGGCGCATCATGTCAATCGGACTGCGCGATTGGGCTCATAGGTTCTAGCAATCAACGGTTGCTATAAGGCCGTCTCTCAGAAACCAGTTAAAAGCAGATCAATAGCCTGAGTGATTTCATCCTGATAAAGAGATAATGAAGTCACGACTTTTTTCAGATCACGGTCAGGCACAGCAGCCATAAACTGTGTCATCATAACGAACGACTGGTCATCGACTACGAAAATCGGATTCAGTCTCTTTGCCGGCTTGGGTGCCACTTTCTGTGATAAAAGCGGCACCACGATGCGGGTGCCCAACTCGTCCAGCAGGTCTGCCTGCACATCCACAACGAAACGCGCCTCCCCTCGTCCGGCCAAACAATACACATCAAAACGGGCCATTCAGAAGTTCCGATAATCCGCCAGAGGAAGACCATTCTTTTCGACATATTGTCGGGATGCTTCAAGAGAGGAGCGATTTTCTGCAAGCCATTGTTGAGCACGGACCGAGGCGATCGCTGACTTCAACCCCTGTTCGCAGGCGTGCGATATATTGAGATCAAGCGATTTGGCTTCTTCGAGTAACTGAGCAGGTAACGTCACATTCGTGGGACGACGTGACGGGGTGGTAGAATGCACGCGAACCATAGCTTTGATCCTATTTACATGAGAACTGAAACATAGCACATATTTATGCGCATTTCTATGCTTATATTATCATCTCGCTATATGCTTGCTTTCAGAAAACTCCAGCAATTCCTGCTACGTCTGACATAAGGCAGAAGCTCCTCTTACCCCCTAACCGGCCGTCCAATCCTCAGATCGCACCCCATCTACCCTCGTAAATTCTCGTAAGTTTCCAGTCACAACGACAAGCCCCCTGCTTCGAGCGTGCCCGGCAATCATCAAATCGTATGGGCCGATGACACAGCCACGCTTTTCCAGCTCTGCCCTGATTTCCGCTGTATGGGCTGCGGCGTCATCATCAAACGGCAAAACAGACAGACGTGCCGCAAAATGCTCAACCTCACGTCGAATCTTTGCGGGATCGTGAGATTTTTCGGCTCCATAGAGAAGTTCGTAAAGCACGACATCCGAGATGCAGAGCGCCTCGGCATTATCATTGAAACGCTCACGCAAGCCTTGCGGACGATCGCGCAGGACACGGATGCAAAAGTTTGTATCCAGAAGATAACGAAGCATCAGAAGCTTTCGCGTTCCTGCATCCTCGGCTGATCGCGCTCAGGCAGTGGAGTGCCCGGAGCGGCAAAGAAATCGTCCCAAGCGGCATTCGCAGGCGCGATTATGCGACGCGCCCCGTCCGGAATGATCACGACGTCTTTGAGGCTCGCGTCAAACGCGACCGCCTTGGGAAGGCGCACGGCCTGGGAACGATTGGACAGGAAGAGCGTCGTGCGGGTGAGCATTATAGCCTCCACAAAGGATATGCCGATAGTATATCCAAACTCTTGCCGGGTAGCAATAAAATTCCTTCGCCATACTGACCTACCCGTTTCCCCCAAGCCCGCTCTCACGGCGCGGCGATCAATGACCAGAATCCCAGTTTGCGCTTATGTGAAGCCTTCAACCGGGTCATGAACGTTTCATGGGATTCCATGCCTTCAGCCATGGTCAACATGGGTGCAAGTCGCTGACAGGACGCAAGATCCTTTGCGGCATAGGCGTAGTAACGGGAAAGCGCCCTGTCCAGCACGGCCTCGACCAGCAGACGGTAGAGCAGCGTCGCTTCGTTGGGATAAGCTTCAGATAGACGTTCCGCTGCCGGACGCAGCGTCCCGTAGTCCCGTCCGTCCAGTTCCGCTGTATGATGCCGCACGAGACGGGCAGCTTCGTCGAGAGCGGGCCATTCCAGAAGAGTAGACAGGACCACGCTTCTATTCGGGAAATTCCGGATGTGATCGAGTGCCTGCTCTTCGGCGTCGATCGCATCATAATCACTGAGATGACGCTGATAGGCTTTCCAGTGCGGCAGGCTCAGGCGTTCCCGAAAAACGTTCCATCGCAGAGCCTGAGCTTTGTCTCGGTCTCCAACGGCCTCGTATGCTTCAATCCGCAGATCGTCGTTTTCCTTGTAAAAGCGAGAGTTCTCTTCAGTTTCCCGATCGAGCCAGTCAAGTGCCTCCCGGGCGCGCCCCTTGTCCAGCAAGCGGCGTGCGACGTCGCCGGTATAGGCATACTGGCGGTCACTCAGGCTGACAGCTTCACTATACGCATCAACGTCACCCATGGCATCCGCAAGATCCCGCAGGTGCCTGATCACCTGCATACGCGCGATGTCGGTATGATAATCGCTATTCCCCTTTGACGCAGGAAGGTCGCGCAGTCGTGCCAGAAGCATAGTTCTGAGCATGGCTGCGCCCGTTTCGCCTAATGCCGTGCCGCACGCGGCGAGCAGACGATCACAGGTGCCATACCCGTCATCATCGAGAAGCGTAAGAAGGTCTGTGACAACGATGGCGGGATCCCGGTTGGCCTGTCGTCCCCAGAGAACGCCAAGATCAGAAGCGGCCTCCCGGAAGACGTCCGACAGGTATCCGGAACTGTCGTCCGAGCGCTCGTAGACGGATGGGGCAATCTCCACAAGCAGCCTCATGGCTGAAATGGCCTGCCCGACATCGGCAGAGGCAACGTCACCCAGGATGGATTGCCGCAAGGTATCAAGTTCAGCAGCCAGAGGACGGATCCGGTCCCAGGGCAGAAACCCACGGGAACGCTGGATCGTGCGCAGTCTCTTTTCGATCTCCTTGCCGAGTTTATCCTTCGCGTGAACCGCTGTCAGCGCCATGCGAAGCCTGCGGGTCAGTGCGGTGTCCTGCCCTGCCAGTTCGATGAGCAGGTCCGCAAGTCGGTCCGCACCAAGCGCCTTCAGATTATCCTTCGTGACAGTCGTGCCGACTTTCGCTGAGGCACGGGACTTGGGCTTTTCAGAGGGATTTCGAGTCATGGAAGCAGGTTATGGCTCTACCCCCGAAAGCACAATCGCCCAGCGCTGGTCCTGGGGACGCGCTTGTCCCTGCTATTTTTGTCTACAACCTCATCAGACACGCCTCTCCGGAAAGGACGGGCGTATCCGATGTCGATTATTCCTCTTTTTATTGTGTTCCTTTGGCCCAGAAGCGCTCCGTGGCGGTCCTTCGTGATTCCCATCCTGCATTTTTCAGGATTTCTGCAAGATCTTTTTCTGAGGGAGGATCATTCACATTCTTTGCGATTTCTGCCAGTGTCGTTTTCGTTTTCCCGGACAGAAAGATCTCAACACTGAGAGCCTTCTGCGAAGGGAGGGAAAGCGGTGGCGCGTTGTCTTCCTCGATCTGGAAGCACCCTTCCTTCTCGATGAACTCTGCGACCCGATGCAAGCCAAGAAATTTTACGCCCGCCAGACGATCGTCGGCATAATAGGTGCTCCCAGCAGCATCGGCGAACATGTCCCATAGACGTTCTATGACCAGTGGAGGCAGGTATTGAGCCATCGTGTGCCGGTTGATCGGTTGCCATCTGGGCACTTCATGGTCTTCCCCTACGATGACTTCGATCGCATCCGTGCCGGCGTTAAAACGGATGCGGCCTTTCATTCTGCCCCGAATCTCTTCGCGCATTTCGCGGTCTTCATACATGATCCTGTTTCCTTCAAATTTGCGGGCTATTTTGTGCGCAGCAGATGACGGCGGGCCTGTCGCCCAAGGCATGAAGCGGATGCTAAGTGCAGGAAAACCGTTGTGGTCCAATGGGACCTTTAAACAGTTGCGCGGAGCTGTTTTCTGCCGTTTTGGTGTTGCCCGAAGTTGTGCATAATTGCGCTCATCTGCCTGAAATTGCCTATTTGTCCCTGCCCTTTCACGGCGGCAACACGGGTTCGAATCCCGTACGGGACGCCAATTTTATTTGGCAATGTTATCAGTGGCTTGCGGGCAGAGTGCCCGATCCCATCCAAAAATTAAGTAGCGATTTTGGACCAATTCTGGGTTCTTCCGCACTTTTCGTGATGATGTTTTTTGATTATGCGGGCTGAAGGACACGCGCCCTGAGGAGTTCGAAGCCTGCTCTTCCGAACATGGTTCGCTTGATCATTTTC
>NZ_WOTB01000017.1 GCF_011516835.1 Acetobacter musti
CAAGGCATTGGGGTTCAATCAGCGCCCATTGGGCGTCCGTCAGCACAAAGCGTTCCATCAGAAGCTTGAATCATAACCCAAGCCTCATGTGAATCCCCACACGCCGTAGTCTGACAGAGTTGGCGGCACTGTACTCCGATGGGTTCAGGCAAAGATATATTTGCCTTCTTAGTTGACTACTTTCCGGGCATGGAAATCGCCTTTCGGGACCTGTCCCAGGTCCGTTAAGAAATTGATGCTAATTCGTTAAACAAAATGAGGATACGGGCAGATTACTGGGAACTTTCCCGATGGATCGGAGGCCGAAACCATCGGGTATCGCATCGTCCAAGATGAACAGTGACGATTCCGCCAAGACGAGGAACAACATGTCACAATCGGTTTTACGAGTAGAATACCTCTTTTTAAGTAATGAGGCCGGTTGCGTGAATACTGCATGACTGTTGTGAAAATCTGTCCTGCCATCCTCAGAAGTGCAGAGCGCCATCATAGGCGGCGAGGACCGCTTCGTGCATGGACTCCGAAATTGTTGGATGCGGAAAGATCGTCTCTTTCAGTTCAGCTTCGGTAAGCTCACCCGTTCTGGCGATAACGTAGCCTTGGATCATTTCCGTGACTTCAGCGCCGATCATATGGGCCCCGAGGAGTTCACCTGTTCTGGCATCGAAGACAGTTTTCACCAGACCTTCGGGTTCACCCATAGCGATGGCCTTGCCATTGCCAATGAAAGGAAAGCGTCCGACCCGAACCTGGTACCCTGCTGCTTTTGCTTTCGCTTCAGTATAGCCGACCGAAGCGACCTGTGGACGGCAGTAGGTGCAGCCAGGAATTTTTGTGATGTCGATCGGGTGAACAGGAAGGCCGGCAATGGCTTCCACGCACATGACAGCCTCGTGGCTGGCTTTGTGGGCGAGCCAGGGAGCACCGGCGACATCGCCTATTGCGTAGACGCCGGGTTCGCCGGTTTTGCACAGATGGTCAGTTTTGATATGAGTACGGTCCACCTTGATCTTTGTATTATCCAGACCGAGTTTTTCGACATTGCCGACGATGCCGACGGCAGAAATGACACGATCGAAAGTCAGCTTTTCTGTCCCTCTGGCGGTTGTGACCTCGACAGTCACGTCTTCTTTGCCTTTTGAAAGCGGACCGAGCTTTGCGCTGGTAAGGATCTTCATCCCCTGTTTCTCAAAAGCGGTATGTGCCAGCTTGCTGATTTCTTCATCCTCGACCGGCAGAATGCGGTCGGCCACTTCGATAAGTGTGACTTCAGATCCCATGTTTCGGTAGAAAGAAGCAAATTCGGTTCCGATGGCGCCGGAGCCGATTACGAGCAGACGACGGGGCAGAATATCGGGGACAAGTGCTTCGCGATAGGACCAGACGAATTTACCGTCCGGTTCCAGACCCGGCAGCACACGGGCGCGTGCACCGGTCGCCAGGATAACATGCGCCGCTTTCAGTTCAGTGGTGCCGCCATCGTTCAGAGTGACAGCAATCTTTCGCTTTTTACCATCATTGCCGCTGAGTTTTCCAAATCCATTGAAAACCGGAACTCTGGCTTTTTTCAGCAGGTGAGCAACGCCACCAGACAGTTGCCCAGAGACAGCACGTGATCGGGCAACGACTTTTTCGAAATCGAAGCGTGGGTTGTCTACAGCGAAACCGAACTGTTCGAGGTCATGGAGGAGATGATTGATCTCAGAGGCCCGAAGAAGTGCCTTTGTGGGGATGCAGCCCCAGTTCAGGCAGATACCACCGAGGTGATTACCTTCGACAACAGCAACGGAAAGTTTGAGCTGGGCTGCGCGCAGGGCGGCGACGTAACCGCCGGGGCCGCCGCCGATGACAACCAGATCGAAGTCGGTTGTGCTCATATGTATGCTCCTGAAGTCATCTCTGGCCTGACGGCGATTATGTCTCAGACCACCAGACTGATGGGGCTTTCGACGACAGAACGGAAGACCGACATCCACTGGGCAGCCAAAGCACCGTCAATGACGCGGTGATCTACAGAGATAGTCGCGGTCATCACGGTACCTATGGCGAGGCTGTCACCCTTGACGACCGGACGCTTTTCTCCAGCCGCGACAGCGAGAATGCCAGCCTGTGGCGGATTGATGATCGCCGAGAAGGCGCTGATTCCGTACATGCCCAGATTGGAGATCGAGAACGATCCGCCCTGGAATTCTTCTGGTTTCAGCTTGCCGACGCGGGCACGGGCGACGAGGTCTTTCATCTCGTTGCTGATTTCGCGGAGGCTTTTCTTATCGACGTTGCGGATGATTGGAGTGATCAGGCCGTCCGGAATTGACACGGCAATGGAAATGTCGACGGACGGATAATGAACGACGGCATCCGGTGCGTAAGATACGTTCAGGCCGGGGACGCGCCGCAGAGTGATGGCAGCGGCTTTGATGAGCATATCGTTGACGGACAGCTTAAACGCGTCGTCACCTTCGGCCGGCGAGGCCGTATTAAGCTGGTGGCGAAGGCTGAGCAAAGCATCGAGCTGCACGTCGACGGAGACATAGAAGTGCGGAATGGTGGTCTTCGCTTCCGTCAGACGGCGAGCGATGACTTTCCGCATCGAGGACATCGGGACGATTTCGGCTTCGGCCGGAACGGTGGTGGTGGCTGTCGCAGTGACCGGTTTCGCAGGGCCTCTGGTTTTTGCGGCCTCGACATCACGTTTGACAATGCGGCCATTCGGGCCGGAACCTTTCAGGTCAGTAAGATCAATACTGGCTTCTTTCGCGATACGCTTTGCAAGCGGAGAAGCGATGATCCGACCTGTTGGTGTTCCGGCGGACTGTGCTGCGGGTACCGGAGCTGCCTTCTGAGAAGACGGCGCGGCGGCAGCTTTCGGAGCAGCGGGCGCTGCTTCCGCCGGTTTCTGAGGAGTAGTTGCTTTAGGGGTCGCGGCCTGATCGGGAACGGCTTCACCCTCTTCGATCAGAACAGCGATTGGGGTATTGACGGCAACACCCTCGGTACCCTCAGGAACAAAGATTTTACCGAGGATGCCTTCATCGACGGCCTCGACTTCCATCGTGGCCTTATCGGTCTCGATTTCTGCAATGACCTGACCAGCGCTGATGGTATCGCCTTCTTTCTTCAGCCAGCGGAGCAGTTTGCCTTCCGTCATAGTCGGCGAGAGCGCCGGCATCAGGATATCAAAAGCCATGACGTTCTCCTCAGACCAGCTTGCGGACAGCGTCCACGACCCAGTCGGGCTGTGGCAAGGCAAGTTTTTCAAGGTTGGCGGCGAACGGCATCGGTACGTCCACGCCGGCAACACGGACAGGCGGGGCATCCAGCCAGTCGAAGGCGTGTTCGATGACCTGCATGACAATTTCCGCGCCGATGCCGGCGAAAGGCCAGCCTTCCTCAACCGTGACCAGACGGCTGGTCTTTTTCACGCTTTCAACGATCGTTTCCGTATCGAACGGACGCAGAGACCGGAGATTAATGACTTCGGCGTCAATACCCTGTTCAGCCAGAAGATCGGCTGCGACGAGCGCTGTGCCAACACTGATCGAGAAACCGACCAGAGTGACATCCTTACCGGCGCGTTCGACCTTCGCTTTTCCGATCGGAAGAATGAAATCTTCATCAACAGGACAAGGGAATTTTTGTCCGTAGAGAATTTCGTTCTCAAGGAAGACGACCGGATTGGGGTCGCGGATGGCGGCTCGGAGCAATCCCTTAGCGTCAGCAGCCGACCAGGGCGCAACAACCTTCAGACCAGGAACATGGGCGTACCAGCTCCCGTAGCACTGCGAATGCTGGGCGCCAACACGGGCAGCGGCGCCATTGGGGCCACGGAAGACGATGGGACAGCCCATCTGACCACCGGACATATAGAGAGTCTTGGCGGCGGAATTGATGATGTGGTCGATAGCCTGCATCGAAAAATTCATGGTCATGAATTCAACGATGGGTTTCAGACCGGTCAGAGCCGCACCAACGGCCATACCGGTGAAGCCATGTTCGGTGATCGGCATGTCGAGCACGCGATTCTCGCCGAATTCATCCAGCAGGCCCTGCGAGACTTTATAGGCCCCCTGATACTGAGCGACCTCCTCTCCAAGCAGGAAAACATCAGGATCATGCCGCATTTCGAGTGCCATTGCGTCGCGCAGGGCTTCACGGACGGTGATTTCCTTTGTCTCACCCCAGTCTTTTTCGGGTTCAGGTGCAGATTTCACCGGAGCGGCGGGAGCATTTGCGGACGTGCTGCCGGTGGATTCCGTGGTCGGCGTGGTTTTCGGGGCAGCACTGGTCGTCGCCTGATCGGGGACAGTCTCGCCTTCTTCGATCAGGACAGCGATCGGGGTGTTGACAGCAACGCCTTCGGTACCTTCGGGAACAAAGATTTTGCCGAGAATACCTTCATCAACGGCCTCGACCTCCATTGTGGCCTTATCGGTTTCGATTTCCGCGATGACCTGCCCGGCGCTGATGGTATCGCCTTCTTTTTTCAGCCAGCGGGCGAGTTTGCCTTCCGTCATGGTGGGCGAAAGGGCCGGCATAAGAATCTGGACAGCCATCGTTATTTAGCCTCTACGAGCACGTCTGTGTACAGTTCGGACGGATCGGGTTCAGGACTCGTTTCGGCGAACTCTGTCGCCTCAGCAACGATGGCCTTCACATCCGTTTCTATCTTCTTCAGTTTTTCTTCTTCAACCCCGGCCGCCAGCAATTCATTACGGACATGATCGATCGGATCATGCTTCTGACGGATTTCGTCGACTTCACTGCGGGCACGGTATTTCGCCGGATCGGACATGGAGTGGCCGCGATAACGGTAGGTAGACATCTCCAGCAGATACGGACCTTTGCCGGCGCGACAATGAGCAACGGCTTCCTGAGTGGCGGCGTTGACGGCATTAACATCCATGCCATCGACCTGTTTACCCGGGATGCCCCACGGCTCACCGTTGCGCCACAGTTCCTTCGACGCCGAGGCACGTTCGACGCTGGTGCCCATGCCGTAGCGGTTGTTTTCAATAACGAAGATACAGGGCAGTTTATGGAGCGCGGCGAGATTGAAGCTTTCGTAAACCTGTCCCTGATTAGAGGCACCTTCACCGAAATAGGCGACAGAGACTTCATCCGTGCCACGATATTTGTTGGCGAAGGCAAGTCCGATGCCCAGGGCGACCTGTGCGCCAACGATGCCATGCCCGCCGTAGAAATTCTTTTCCCGCGAGAACATGTGCATCGAGCCACCCTTGCCATGCGAGTAGCCGGTGGCGCGGCCGGTCAGTTCGGCCATGACTCCTTTTGGGTCCATGCCGGCGGCGAGCATCTGGCCATGATCGCGATAGGAAGTGATGATCTTGTCGCCGTCTTTCAGAGCGAGCTGGACACCGACAACGACGGCTTCCTGGCCGATGTAAAGGTGACAGAAGCCGCCGATGAGACCCATACCGTAAAGCTGGCCGGCTTTCTCTTCGAAGCGCCTGATCAGCAGCATTTCATAGAAAGCCTGCTGCAGCTGGTCTGTTGAAAGGGCCGGATCGTTCCGACCATTACCGGTCGCACTGGCCACACTGGCACCGTCGTTCATAAACCGCGCTCCATTTAATCACCACATGAGAGATCGTCAGACACACCTTTACCGGGCGTGTTCTGTCTGGTCTCCGTCAGAAATCAGCCCGACTCGCCGGGCGCCACGAAAGATCCGGATCGACCTCCGGATTTTTGCACAACACGTATATCTCCGATACGCATTGTTCGATCCAAAGCCTTGCACATGTCGTAAACAGTTAGTGCGCAGACACTCACCGCTGTCAGCGCTTCCATCTCAACGCCTGTCGGGCCGGTGGTTTTCGCAATGGCCTCAATTTCGATTCCGCTCCCCTCCGGTCTGAGAGAAACCCTGAGCGAAGAGAGAAAAATTGGGTGACACAGCGGGATGAGATCGGACGTTTTCTTACCGGCCATCAGGCCGGCTACGCGGGCGACAGCCAGCACATCGCCTTTCGGCGTGTCGCCATTCACAATCATGTCAAGAACGTCAGGACGCATGTCGATACGCCCGCGGGCCGTGGCAACGCGCTCTGTATCCGGTTTTGCAGAGACATCGACCATGACCGCGTTTCCGGCGGCATCAAGATGCGTCAGTCTGCTTCTTGTCTCGCCCGGAATTTTTCTGGTGGAAATATCTTCTTCGCTGTCTGATACAGGTATGTGTTCAGTCATGCCCCGGCCGACCTCAGCCGTTACCCAGTAGCGCGCGGAGCCCTTCTCCTGGATCCGCGTTGCGCAGGAGGGCTTCACCGACAAGGAAGCCACTCGCACCGACGGCGCTCAGGCGCTTGATATCATCATGAGTTTTGATGCCACTTTCCGAGACAATGATTTTGTCCGGCGGGACCAGAGGCGCAAGATCGATAGTGGTCTGCAGATCAGTCGTCAGGGTTTTGAGGTTACGATTGTTGATACCAACGAGCGAAGTATCGAGGACGAGCGCGCGGTTGAGTTCGTCTTCCGAGTGGACTTCGACGAGGACATCCATATCGAGCCCTTTAGCGTGATCGACGAGTTCGGCAGCTTCCTCATCGGTCAGAATGGCCATGATGAGCAGGATGCAGTCGGCGCCAATGAGGCGGCTTTCGTAGATCTGCCAGGGATCAATCACGAAATCCTTCCGTAGCACCGGGAGCTGGCAGGCGGCACGAACGGCCACGAGGTCTTCATTGGAACCGTGGAAACATGAGTTTTCTGTCAGTACCGAGAGGCAGGCGGCCCCCGCACCCGCATAGGATTTCGCGATGGCGACGGGATCGTACGGGTCGCGTAGCAGACCGGCCGAGGGCGAGGCTTTTTTGATCTCGGCAATCAGACCGGGGGTAAGATCGGCAGTTTTTTCTTTGAGAGCCCGCCCAAAACCGCGCGGGTGGAAATCGACCTCACGCGCTTTTGCGGAAATGTCTTTCAAACTCGTCAGGGTGGAACGATGGGCGATTTCAATCCGTGTGCGTGCCACGATGCGATCGAGAACGGCCGGAGCGGTATCGGCAATTTCCTCAAGGGACTTCGCCGAAGCTGAATCTGGGGTCTCGTTCATCATGTTTCTATCTCGCAACTGGACGTGAATAACAATGCGCGACGTCTGGTGCGCAGTCTGAAGCAAAAAAATGTCTCGTGGCCATGTATATGGAACACAGTTTCAGGAAACGGGCCGGACCCGGTTCCGGACGACTGCATTACGACGCCCGGCCTTCAAGTGCCGCCTTACCTGCTGCATGACGAGCGCGGCTCGCATTCAGGACAGCAAGAGCGGCGCCATTATCGAGTACATGGGCCGCTAAAGAAACGAGCCGGACCAGTGCGGCAGGGTCCGGTTGTTGGTCTTTCAGCAGAACCCCTTGTCCTGCCACATGCAAGGCACAGGCGGCGTTCAGCAGGACGGTATCACGGTAAGGACCTTTACTGCCGTGCAGCAGAGCTTCGAGTGCAACGGCGTTCTCAACCGGACCTCCACCGGCAATAGCGGAAACAGGAGCCGTCTGAAAGCCCGCCATATCCGGAGTGAGGCTGAAACTGAGGCGCTTACCGTTCTCGAGCGCTTCAACGCGCGTGGGGCCGGCAAGTGTCACTTCATCGATATAAGCGCCGATACCATCAGGATGATCACCGGGAATCTCGCCGCAGACGCACCAGATGCGCTCCGACCCGAGTTTTTCAAGGGTATCGACAATCGGTTTCATCCATTGCTTGGCAGATACACCAATAAGCTGACGTTTCACCTGTGCGGGATTGGCGAGCGGGCCAACAAAGTTGAGAAGGGTCCGGACACCCAGCGCCTTCCGAGCACCGGCGGCATGACGCATGGCCGGATGGTGGTTCGGCGCGGAGAGGAATGCGAGACGACGCGTATGCAGGTCGGCACCGAGAACGGCGGGATCGGTATCCAGCGACACGCCAAGAGCTTCAAGCACGTCGGAAGCTCCGGCGCGGGAAGACAGGGCACGATTGCCGTGTTTGGCGACGGGAACGCCGAGAGCGGCCATCACGAAGGAGACGGCGGTGGAGACGTTAAGAGTACCGTGGCCGTCGCCACCAGTTCCGCAGACGTCGATGGTGTCGGAGGGCACATGGTCGACCACTGTCATTCTCACCCGCAGAGCGCGGACTGCACCGAGCAGTTCGGAGGGCTGCTCGCCGCGTACGCGCATGGCCATAAGAAAGGCGGCAATCTGAGATTCGGTCGCGGCACCGTCCATGATGAGGCCGAAGATGGTTTCCGCCTCTTCTTCAGAAAAAATTTTCCCGGTTGAGGCAGCGACGAGAAACGCGCGGAAGCACTCATCTGGCGCCATGACTGGCATCCGCACGGACGTCGGGGCTGAGGTTCCGGACATTATGCGCTGACCTGTGAAAGACTCATCATCGTTTCAGGCCGCCCGTGAAACATTATGCCACTGACGGACGATGGACAGGAAATTACGCAGCAAATCGTGCCCATATTCCGAGGCGATGCTTTCCGGATGAAACTGCACGCCGTGAAGTGGGAGATGCCTGTGCTTCAGACCCATAATGATACCGTCTTCTGTCCAGGCAGTGCGCTCCAGCACATCCGGGCAGGTTTCGGGGTCGATGACGAGACTGTGGTAGCGGGTGGCCATGAAAGGATTCGGCAGACCGGCAAACACGCTGGTATCTTCATGAAACACGGGACTCAGTTTGCCGTGAACGGGCTTCGGGGCGCGGACGACGTGGCCACCATAGACCTGACCGATAGCCTGATGACCGAGGCAGACACCCAGGATCGGGATATGCGGTCCGGCAGCCCGAATGAGATCGCAGCAGATACCAGCCTCGGCAGGGGTGCAGGGGCCTGGGGAGATGACGATGGCTTCCGGCCGGAGAACAACGGCCTCCTCAACAGTCAGGGCATCGTTGCGGCGTACATCACATTCAGCCCCGAGTTCACCGAAATAGTGAACGAGATTGAAGGTGAAGCTGTCATAATTGTCGATCAGCAGGATCATGACATTATGATGGCCTTCACACCGCCCGCGGTCAAATCCTCCTCATGTCGCGCAGTGGTGTTCAACCTGATCATGATGAGTATCCCTGTATGCCCAGTGCTGAAAATCAACGTCCGCTTTCCATCCAGAACATTAACGAAACAGATATTTCTGGTGATGTTCATTTTCGGGAACAGTCTCGCGCGGGTCGTCCGCGAGTCTATCTTGCCGGGGACCTCGTATTCCGGCCGGATGCAGAGATGATCTTTGCGGATCTTAAACGTCTCTGTGCCGAAGCCGGTCTTGAAGGAGTGGCGCCGCTTGACGGGCAGATGGATCTAGCGGGACTGGCGCCGGGTTATGAGACGACGCTGGCCATCATTTCGGCGGACAGGGATCTGATGGACGGGTGCGACGCGGGGCTGTTCTGTCTTGATCCGTTTCGACGGGCAGCGGATATGGACCCCGGCACGGCAGTGGAGATCGGGTATATGATGGCACAAGGCAAGCCGCTCTGTGGTTATACAGCAGACGGGCGGTTTTACCCCGAAAAGGTCCGGGATTACTGGCGCAAGGCCTGGGGCTCAGAACTACGTCCGCGGACGGAGACCGGCGGCAGCGGCGGTCTGGAGGATACGGACGGAATCATCGTTCATTCCGAGGGAATGCTGCAGAATGGAATGACAGAAGGGTTTATCCGGCTGTCCGGCGGTAATGTGGGAGTCGGTACGACTCTGCAGGAGGCCGCTCTTCCTGCAATCAGAGTGCTGGCGGATCGTCTGCTTCAGGCTGCCTGACGGCAGGTTCCATGACGAGCGCGGCTTTTCGTTCAAGAACGGCAGCGAAGAATCCATCGGTCTCATCCCGGGCCGGGGTGAGCGAGAGCATCGGGGAATTACGGAACCGTTTGGGCACGTCATCTGAATCGGGGTTTACCGGCAAAAACTCGCTGTTGCGGGCCAGGAAGGCGTCAATCTGGTTACGGTTCTCGGCATCGAGGATCGAGCAGGTGGCATACACCATCCGGCCGCCCGGGCGGACCAGGGCAGCAGCGCGGTCAAGGATTTCGGCCTGTTTGACGATGAGTTCTTTCAGATCCTGTTCTTCGAGGCGGACGCGTGCATCGGGGTTACGGCGCCAGGTGCCGGTTCCGGTGCAGGGGGCATCTACGAGAACGCGGTCAAAGGATTTCGCACGGCGCTTGGCCCATTTGTCGCCGGAAATCAGCAGGTGGCGTTCGACATTGTGGGCGCCAGCGCGACGGAGACGGCGGACGGCGCCATCCAGACGCGGCACGGAGACATCGCACGCGATGATATGGCCGCGATTCTGCATAGTCATGGCAATGGCGAGTGTCTTGCCCCCTGCCCCGGCGCAGTAGTCGAGGACGCGCATTTCGGGCGTGGCACCAAGCATGGCGACGACGAGCTGGCTACCTTCGTCCTGGATTTCGACGAGACCGTCTTTGAAAGCGGTGCTGGAAGTAACGGGCACGCGCCCCGAAAGGCGAAGGCCCCAGGGTGAAAGCGTGGTGAGCTGAGCGTTCAGTCCGTCGCGCATCAGTTTTTTGCAGGCAGTCGCACGATCGCCTCGCAGAGTATTCACACGGAGGTCGAGCGTGGCCTCCTGGCCGAGGGCTTCCAGTTCTTTTTCCAGATCGGCACCAAATCGCGCCTGGAGATGGGGGAACAGCCAATCTGGGATCTCGAGCCGAACGGCGTCAGGCAATTGCTCTGACAAGTCAGCTTTCGCGATACAGTCGAGCGTATAGCGTTCGTTCTGGGTGAACGCCCCGGGCGCGAAACGGCCTTCGACGAAGGCCTGCGAGAGGGCTCCCAGGGTAGAGCCAGTCTGAATTCGTCTTGCGGCAATGCGCAGGCGTGGCGTGGCTTCGCCACCCGTTCGTTCGATGACCCATGCGGTCCGGCGCCAGTGGCGCAGCGCATCCCAGACCAGGGCAGAAATGGCGCGACGGTCGCCGCCGCCGATGAAGCGACGCTCGCGAAAAAAACTATTGGCGACGGCATCGGCGGGACGACGAGGCGCGGCGTCCATCTCTGCCAGCAGGTCAATGGCGGCAGCGAGCCGGGCGGAGGGAGTCATACTGCGTCCTGATATCCGGGAGAGATGAGCGGTTGCCGGACAGTGCCATGACGGATCGTCCGGGGTTTGTGGTCAGTCGCGCCGGTAGTTCGGTGCTTCACGAGTGATGGACACGTCATGGACGTGACTTTCGCGAAGGCCGGCGTTGGTGATGCGGCGGAAGCGGGTTTTCGTCTGAAGCTCGGCAACTGTGTTGCAGCCGGTATAACCCATGCCTGCCTTCAGGCCACCGACAAGCTGATGAACGACCGGCCCCATGGCGCCTTTATAAGGCACCTGACCTTCGATACCCTCCGGCACCATTTTGCGGGTGTCTTTGACTTCGTCCTGGAAATAGCGGTCGGCAGAGCCGCGCGCCATGGCGCCAAGACTGCCCATGCCGCGATAGGATTTGTAGGAGCGGCCTTCGTACAGAAAGACTTCACCGGGAGATTCATCGGTCCCAGCGAGCAGGGAACCGACCATGACAGCGTCGGCGCCGGCACCCACAGCCTTGACCAGATCTCCGGAGGTGCGGACACCACCATCCGCAATAGCCGGGACGCCGAGTTCATGGCAGGCCGCGGCTGTTTCCAGAACGGCGGAGAACTGCGGCACACCGACGCCTGCGACGACACGGGTCGTGCAGATAGATCCCGGGCCGATGCCGATTTTCACGCCGTCGGCACCGACTTCGATGAGCGCGCGGGCGGCTTCCGGTGTCGCGACGTTGCCAGCGACGACCTGAACTTCGCTGCTGGTACTTTTGATGCGCTCGACGGCACGGAGAACGCCCGAGGAGTGACCATGGGCCGTATCAACCACGAGAACATCGACCCCGGCTTCGATCAAGAGTGTGGCACGTTTGAAGCCATCTTCACCGACGCCGGTCGCAGCGGCGCAGCGGAGACGACCAAGACCATCTTTCACAGCGAGCGGATGAGTGACCGCTTTGTCCATGTCCTTGACGGTAATGATACCGATGCAGCGGTGGGCGTCGTCCACCACGAGCAGTTTTTCGATCCGGTGCTTATGCAGAAGCTGGCGGGCAGTATTAGCGTCGGCGCCATTGCGGACGGTGACGAGATTTTCGCGGGTCATCAGTTCGCTGACGCGCTGGTCAGGGTCATTCGCGAAACGGACGTCGCGGTTGGTAAGCACGCCTACGAGTTTCTGAGAGGATGGCTCGATGACTGGCAGGCCACTGATGCCGTGATGGCTCATAATGGCGCGGACCTCGGCCAGAGTCTGGTCGGGTCCGACAGTAACGGGGTTAACCACCATGCCGGATTCGAAGCGTTTGACGCGGCGGACCTGTTCGGCCTGCTCGGCGGGTTCGAGGTTTTTATGGATGACGCCAAGACCGCCCTGCTGGGCCATGGCGATGGCCATGGCGTCTTCGGTGACGGTATCCATGGCAGCGGAGACAAGCGGGATATTGAGGTCGATGGTACGTGTCAGACGCGTGCGTGTGTCAGCGTGGGCCGGAAGGACATCGGAGGCCGCGGGGACAACGAGGACGTCATCGAAAGCGAGAGCCTCGGTAATACGATCGTAAAGTGAACCTTTAGAAGCCATGGCGCGGGGACCCCTGATTGCGTGATGCGGGTGTCCCGATTCGCCTTCAGGACACTGCCCTGTGCCGGCATTGCCTTGTCTCATCAATGACCCGTGACAGATGATTCCTGACAAGGAAATCTCTGCGACGACAGTATGACGCAGATTTGCGTCTCAGACAGCCATAATGAAAAAACGAGCCTCGGGCTCCCGACCGTTGGCGCTTCCTCATAAGAGCAAGAAACATTGCTGACAAGAAAAACACGCGACCTGAAGCATATTTATTTCTGTTTTTCTGCAGGTCCGGAAAAGCAGACCATAGCGGGAGCGCTTTCAGTTTCCAGAAGATTTAGCAATCGGTCTGTGGCAAATTACAAAATTACTCTTGCACGCCCCGGGCAGGCAAAAAAACAGAAACAGGGTGAAAAACCCGAACAGCGCCGGAGGTTGGTATGGACGCACTTCATCATAGCAGAAACCGCCGGAACGAGCCGACCCTGCCGTCCGAGCGTCCTGACGCTCTGATCGGTGTTGTACTGGACACGGCTCTTGATCCCGCGACGGATGCGCATCCTGAACGCAGAAAAGATCGGGAGCAGGCAATACTTGATCTCTGTCAGACGGCGCATTTCCGGCCTGATGGACTGACGGGCCCGTTTATTCTCCATCTTTCAGTCAGTGGTCATTCCGGACTTGTCTTCGATGTCCATAATGAAGAGGACACAGCTCTTTATGCACATATGATCTCTCTCTCGCCGTTCAGCCGCCTGATCAAAGATTATGCGCTGATGATAGAAAGTTTCGAGCTGGCAATGGAGGAGGGAAACCGCACCAAAGTCCAGGCGATCGACATGGGCAGGCGCGGTGTTCACGATGAGGCTGCTGATCTGCTCATGGAACGGCTCGCAGGCAAGATCGCGATGGACAAGCCTACGGCACGCAGACTGTTCACATTGATGTGCCTGCTGGGCCAGAGGCGGTAATCGGAGATACGAAAATCAGAAAATTTTATCATCAGAGGACAATGCGGCACCGATGGATAAGGATGACCCCGATACAGAGCTGCGATTGCCCTGGTTCCCTGTAACGCTTCGACTGGATTCGACATCGAAGGCGCTTGTTATCGGTGGCGGTACTATCGCGGCGAATAAGATCGCGCTGCTCATGATGACTGAAGCGCACGTTACAATCTTATCGCTATCTCTGAATGGCGAACTTTCCCGTCTGGCTGCGGCCGGCCGTGTACAGCATTTTGCTGTTGCGGTATCAGACGACATCCTCAGACAATACATACCGGGCTGCCGGCTGGTCTTTGCAGCGACGGACGATCGGGCGCTGAACCGACTGGTTGCTGAAGTTGCCCGGGAAATGAATATTCCGGTCTGCGCCGTTGATGATCCGGAACCATCTACCTTTATTACGCCGGCTATTGTTCGTCGTCCGCCTGTTCTGGTCGCCATTTCATCATCCGGGGCAGCACCTGTTCTGGCCCGGCGGCTTCGGGAGCAGATCGAGACTCTTCTGCCCGCGCAGATCGGACGGCTGGCGCGGTTCATGCAGAAAATGCGGCCGGCGGTTGCAACACTTCATCCTTTCGCTGAAACACGGCGGCGGGTGTGGGAGCGTTTTCTCGACGGCAGCGGTAGCGAGCAGGCACTTTCGGGAGATGAGGACAGCGCGCGAGCGATGCTGGAAGCGGAAGCCAGCCGGGAGGCGAAAGCACTGGCAACAGGGAGCCAGAGTGAATTGTACGCGGGCGAGGTCTGGCTGGTCGGGGCGGGTCCGGGCGATCCGGATCTGCTGACGTTAAAGGCGCTGCGCTTCATGCAAAACGCGGACAGCGTGCTGTACGATCACCTGCTGCCACCGGAAATTCTCGACCGTGTAAGGCGCGATGCCGAGCGCATTTTTGTCGGCAAACAGCGCAGTGATCATGCTCTGCCGCAATCGGCGATCAATGACGAACTGATCCGCAGGGCGCGGGCAGGACAGCGGGTTCTCCGCCTGAAAGGTGGCGATCCGTTTATTTTCGGGCGGGGTGGCGAAGAGATAGAGGCACTGATGGAAGCCGGGATTCCGTTCCAGGTCGTTCCGGGTATTTCAGCAGCGAATGGTTGTGCGGCCTCGGCGGGGATTCCACTGACTCATCGGGACTGCGCACAGTCCTGCCTGTTCCTGACCGGACATGCGCGTGCAGACGGAACGCTCGACCTGCCGTGGGACACAATCGCGCGGCGCGGGCAGACGGTTGTGATTTACATGGGACTTGGTGGGATCAGCATGTTGTGCGAGAGGCTGATACAACATGGCCTGCCGGCGGACTGGCCAGCCGCCGTAGTGGAAAAGGGTACGCAACCGGATCAGCGGGTAATCGCAGCTGACCTCCGGTCATTGCCAGAGCTCACGATAGCCGGGAAATTCCGTAGTCCGGCACTGATCATCGTGGGCGAAGTTGTGCGGCATCGGGTGATCTCGCGGAAGCCTTGAGAGCTGCCACGTTGAGACGTGATCTGACCCGACACATATGATTGCTTCCAATCAGCCGGTGGTCGTCACAATCAGAGAAGCCGAAACCGCCGACGACACATTTGCGCATACCGGATTGCTAGTTACGAGAGAGGTTCCCTTCGTATCTGGCGCAAACTTATCTGGCGCTGGTCGCAATCCACCCAAGGTTGTATAGCCGAGATTATGCTCTCGCTTTCCTCGCTGACCGCTCTCCTGCAGGTTATCCTGATCGATATCACCCTGGCCGGGGACAATGCTGTCGTCGTTGGTCTTGCCGTAAGACGACTGGAGGCGGCCCAGCGCAGAACGGCGGTCTTCATCGGCGTTGGCGCCGCTGCAGTGATCAGACTGGCTCTGGCAGTGGTCGCAACGAAAATGCTGGCCATTATCGGCCTGCGCCTTGCCGGCGGCCTTCTTCTGCTCTGGGTATGCTGGAAGATGTATCGCGAGCTGCGGAGACCCGAAGCTCATCACGAGAAAGACGTGCAGGCACCCGGCGCTCTCCGGAGCGCTATCACAAAGATCATTATCGCTGATCTGTCTATGAGTCTGGATAATGTGCTTGCTGTCGCCGGGGCTGCGGGGAAGCATATATGGGTTCTGATCTCAGGACTTGCGATTTCGGTAATGCTGATGGCGGTCGCTGCGACTCTCATAGCCCGGCTTCTCGACCGGTTTCGGTGGATCGCCTGGATTGGCCTGCTGGTTGTTCTTGGTGTCGCTCTCGAACTGATCTGGGGTGGAGGCCATGAGGTTTTGGATCACGTCGGATGAACCGGCATCGTTTTCATCTGCTGGCTGCGGCAGTTCTCAGTCTCTCTGCATGCGCAGCAGCCCCGCAGACGGCTTCCCCTCCCTCTTCTTACGGCGCAGCGGCCTGGCCGACGGAGCAGCAGGCGGTTAATTCCGGACCTGTAGACGATGTTGCCGGCCGGCTGACGATCTGGCTTCAGATTATCGGGAAGACGGACGCCACCATTTCGGCAAAAACTTACGCGGATTTTCTGGCGACCCGCCCTGTCTGGCCGCGCTGGCATCTTATTGAGAATCGCTATCAGCAGGCGCTGGCCAGTGAACCCGATGACACGATCGCCGCTACCTTGTGCAGAGAACACCAGCCGACCAACAACGCGAGGGCTCTGAGCCGATGTGCCAGGGTGGCCGGAGTGACGACAGAACTGCAGGCTGCAGTGCGGGCTGCCTGGCGGGAGGGAGCGGATAATGCGGACGATGCGGCAATTCTTCAGTCGCTCGCCGGATCAAACATAACACCGGAAGACAGCTGGATACGGTTTGAAAGGGAAGAACGCACAGGACAGCTAACAGCGGCGACACGGACGACTGGATCGTTTTCTCCGGATCAGACACATCTTGCCGCAGCGCGGCTGGCATTCCGCAGAAATGATGCAGATGCGGAGACGCTCCTTAACGCACTGTCTGCTTCTTTCGCCCATGATCCCATACTGGTTCTCGATCATGCTCGCTGGATGCGGAAAGCTCAGCGTGTCGATGACGCACTGGCCCTGTGGAAGAATCAGGGTTTCACGGCGGAACGTGACGATCCTGCGGCAGGCGCCGCGTTCTGGACGGAACGCGATGCGCTGGCCCGTGCCCTGCTCGCCGGAGGACGTCCTCAGGAAGCGTTCACGATCGCTCGCGACATGGAGCAGGGCAACGCGACACACATGCAGGACGCAGCCTTCCTGGCGGGCTGGATAGCGTTGCGGCAGTTACATGATCCGCATCAGGCGGAATCGCTGTTCCGCAGACTTGTGGACAGTCCATCACTTCTGACGCGGAGCAGTGGCTGGTACTGGCTCGGACGGACGCACATGCAGACAGGCAATACAGCTTCAGCGACTGCGGACTGGCAGCGTGCGGCTGAATTTCCGCAGACATTTTACGGCCAGATGGCAACTGCAGCTCTGTCTCATGCCGGGGTGACGCTGCTCGCACCGACGCAGCCACCGGCAGCCCTTATGGAGGCGTTACAGCAATGGTGGCGCTCTTCGCAACAGACCGGAGCCGACACGACAGCAACGGAAGTTCATGTGGATGGCAGTAATCTGGCTCAGGCAGCTCAGATTCTCGTATCGTGGAACGACCGGACTCATGCGCGGGATTTTCTCACTCTGCTGGTTATTCAGGACACCGACCCGGCCGATCAGCGAGCGCTTGGCAAGCTGGCGCAGCGGCTGGGACTCCCTGATGTCGGTGTGACTGTCGCCAGGCGCGCCAGCCTGAAGGGGAATTCCATGCCGGATCTGGGATGGCCCGAGCCTTTCGCCGAGCCGAAATCCGACCTGCCTTCAGGTCTGCCGCTTGGACTCATGCGCCAGGAAAGCAATTTCAATCCGGACGCGGTCAGCGTCTCAGGTGCTGTTGGTCTGATGCAGCTCCTGCTGGGAACTGCGCGGGATATGGCCCGGACAGCGAGAATAGAAAATGTGACCGTCACTGCGCTTCATACACCAGCCGTGAATATTCAGCTTGGTACGGCTTATCTGGATCAGGTGTACCGGAGGTTTGGCGGTGTAGTGCCCTATACAGCGGCCGCCTATAATGCCGGACCGCATCGTGTCAGCCAGTGGCTGCAGTCCGGAGGTGATCCGGCGCCAACAAATATGGATCAGGATGCACTGATCGACTGGATTGAACAGATTCCGTATTCTGAAACAAGGCGTTACGTAAAACGCGTCTGGGAAAGTATGGCAGTTTATGGTGCGCTGAAGGATGTTCAGAAGCGAGGATGAAGCAACGGAAACGACCCCGGATCGGGACACCGGACCAGACCGCCGGCACGAATATCGGGTTTATAATCCTTTCCTTCATGATCTGCCCGGATCGGAGAATGAATTTTGAAAGCAGAGACTGAGCAGGGCGATCCGGTAAAGCTATCCGGTAGGCTTTCTCCGGCCGGTGCGTCCCCGGCTATGGCGCAGTGGTTCACTCTGAAAGCGGAAAATCCGGAATTTCTTCTGTTTTTCCGAATGGGTGATTTTTACGAACTGTTTTTCGATGATGCGGTTACGGCGGCTTCGGCGCTTGATATCGCGCTGACGGCTCGCGGGACTCATGCGGGTGAACCAATCTCAATGTGCGGTGTGCCTGTAGCGGCGGCTGCAGCCTATCTCTCCCGACTGATCCGGCGCGGATTTCGTGTGGCTGTCGCGGAGCAGATCGCAACCGCACCTTCTCAAAAAACATGCAAAGGGAAGACGGGACCAGCGCAGAAAGGCCCCCTACCCCGCGCGGTCGTGCGTCTTGTTACGCCTGGAACGCTGACAGAAGATGAGTTACTCGAACCAGGACGGTCCAATCTGCTAACAGCGCTTGCCCGTAAAAGTGGCGGACGCGGTGGCGCTGATAGCTGGGGCGTTGCATGGATCGACATTTCCACCGGACAGTTCGAAACGGCATCCTGTGCGACAGGCGAGCTGGGACATTTACTGGCACGCCTTGACCCGGCGGAGGTTCTGGCGCCACCCGACATCGATCTCGGCGAATATGAACTGCGACGCCATCCGGGCGCACCGCCACCGGCTGCTCATGCCGCACAGGCGCGGCTGGCGGAGACATTTGGCGTAGCTAGTCTGGATGCATTCGGTACGTTTACGGATGCCGAGGCTGCAGCAGGTCTGATGGCTGTGGACTATATCCGGCGGTCGCAGGCGGGGACGATGCCCCGTCTCTGCCATCCTCAGCCTCAGGCCGACCAGGGTATTCTGGGACTTGATCCGGCTACGCGCGCCAGCCTTGATCTGTTGCGCGCCCGGGATGGCGGGGTCGAGCATACGCTGTTCTCCGCAGTAAACCAGACTGTGACAGCGGCAGGAGCGCGGCTCTTGTCTGCCTGGATTGCATCGCCGCTGACAAATCCGGAACGCATTACGGCGCGGCAGGCCTGCTGGGACTGGCTACGTCACGACACGGCCACCCTTGACGCGTTGCGTCAGATTCTGCGTGGCGTGCCGGATGTCGACCGTGCTCTGGCCCGGCTTTCGGTTGGACGTGGGCAGCCACGTGATCTGGCGACGTTGCGGGATGCAATAAGCGCAGCTCAGCGTGTGGCAGCCGTGATTGAGGCCGCGCAGCACGGGAAGCGACCGTCGCTGCTTGAACAGGCGCTATCGGCATTGCTTGGCGCGACGGAACTGGAGCGCGAACTCGACCGGGCGCTGGCGGATGAATTGCCGGCGCGAATGGAAGACGGCGGCGTTATTGCGTCCGGATATGACGGTGAACTGGATGCCCAGCGCGGGTTACGGGACAATTCACGCCGCATGATCGCGACACTGCAGAATACCTACGCTCAGCGTTTCGGTGTGGCGAGTCTGAAGATTCGACACCATGCCCAGCTTGGCTACGTGATGGAAGTACCATCCGCCACCGGAGCGAAACTGCGAACGCGAGATGATCTCAGTTTTCGTCAGGGCACGGCGAGTGCGGCACGATTTTCCACGGATGAACTTATTGACCTCGACGCCCGGATATCTGCGGCCAGCGACTGCGCGGCCGTGCGTGAGCGACAGATTTTCGGAACCCTGGTTACGAAAGCACTGCAAGAAAAAGAGCTTCCGCCACTGGCTCAGGCGCTGGCCCTCCTGGATGTGGTGCAGTCAGCAGCGATGCTGGCGACTGGCGGGACATGGTGCCGGAGCCGGATTGATGACAGTCTGGCGTTTGAACTGACCGCCTGCCGGCATCCGGTTGTCGAGGCGGCACTTGGGACGGGCGGTCGTTTTACGGCGAACAGCTGTTCACTGGCGCCGGGTCATCGGGTGATGCTGTTGACCGGCCCTAATATGGCGGGCAAATCCACCTTTCTGCGTCAGAACGCGCTTGCAGTGATTCTCGCACAGGCGGGTCTGCCTGTTCCCGCAAAATCGGCTCATATCGGGATAGTCGACCGTCTGTTCTCCCGTGTTGGCGCGTCGGACGATCTGGCGCGGGGACGCTCGACCTTCATGGTAGAAATGACTGAGACAGCAGGCATTCTGAATCAGGCGGGTCCGCGTTCGCTGGTCGTGGTTGACGAAATTGGCCGGGGTACGTCCACGCTGGACGGACTTTCCATTGCCTGGGCTGTGCTGGAGGCAATGCATTCGACATTACGCTGTCGCACGATTTTCGCCACGCATTTTCATGAACTGGCACAGCTTTCGGACATGCTGCCACGCTTGTCGCCGCATACGATGGCGGTGCGAGACTGGAAAGGTCAGGTCGTTTTTCTTCACGAAGTTGTACCCGGTTCTGCACGGCGTAGCTGGGGCGTGCATGTCGCAAAACTTGCGGGTGTGCCGCTTCCTGTAGTGAACCGGGCGGGACGACTGCTGAAGGAGCTTGAGCAGGAACATTCAGCCGGACAGCGTCCGCTGCCTCTTTTTGAGGATCATCCACCGGCGGCAGAACAGACGCGGGAACCTGTTGATGTGAGCACAAATGTCACGTTCGATGTTTTCGAGCGTGTCCTGAGGACTGATCCGGATTCTTTGTCTCCACGTGAGGCTCTTGCCAGGCTATATGAACTGAAGAATGCGGCACTTGAAGCCGAAGGCCTTTTGACCCGAACATAGTCTTCCCGTCATCCAAATTTCCGAGCCAGATCTGAACGCAATGCCCAGTCTTCAAACTGCTGCCTTTCCTGTTGTTTCAGACATCCCGCCTGCTGGCGGAGATGATCCGCTATCGCCGGAATGCCTGGCTCTGAGCCTGACTGTCGCATTACGGGAAGCGGCGGGAGAGACAGGTGCGGCACCCGCCCGCGATGTAGCTCTGACGATATTCCGGCGGCATCTTGGCCGATATCAGATGGAGATTCGAACCCGCTTCGAAAACCGGGAGCTCAAGGGTGTTCAGGCCGCGAAGGCACTGGCGGCCTTTGCCGACGAAATGGTGAAAGCGCTCGCCCAGTTCGCCGGTGAGGCGCTTGGAATTGGGCAGGAACCACTTGATCAGGTTGTAGTGGCGGCAACAGGTGGTTATGGGAAGCGCATGCTCGCGCCATTCAGCGACATTGATCTTCTGTTTCTCACACCAGAGAATCCTTCGGCGGAAATTCTCAGTCTTGTCGAATATATCCTTTATTTTCTGTGGGATATGGGTCTTAAGGTCGGGCATGCGACACGATCGATCAGTGAATGCGTATCGCAGGCTGAACAGGATACAACCATCCGGACGGCTCTGCTGGATGCGCGGATGCTCATCGGAAGTTTCACTCTGTTCGCGATGTTTGAGGCGCGGTTTATCGTGGCCTGTGTTGAAGCTGGGTCAGCGCGGTTTATCGCAGATAAGCGGGCAGAACGAACAGAACGTCATCGCCGGTTCGGAGATAGTCCATATCTTGTTGAGCCAAATATTAAGGAAGGCCGTGGCGGTCTGCGGGACATGCAGACCCTCTACTGGATGTGCCGGTATATTTTCGGCACGAGGCACGTCTCGGATCTGCTGGCACCTGAATTTACCCGTCTGGGCTTTCTGACCGAGCAGGAGGCAGCACGTGCACGCCGGTCATGGGATTTTCTGTGGACAGTGCGTCTTCATCTTCATTACGTGGCCGGACGTGGTGAAGACAGGCTGACATTCGATATGCAACCGGTAGTCGGCGGTCGCATGGGTTATACCCGGCATGGACGCCAGAACGGCGTTGAACGCTTCATGCGACATTATTTTCTTACCGTTCGTGAGGTAATGCGCCTCACCCATGTGCTGGAACCGACGATCATGCGTGTGGCGCTGGGACCGGCGGCACACGTCATGAAAGCCGATGACGCAATGCGCGATGCCGGCTTCACACTGATCGATGGGCAGATTTTACCGGACAGGGGTGTATCATTCGAAGCACAGCCTCTGAAGATGTTCGAGATTCTGGAATGGGCGCGATCCCGACATGTGGCGCTTCATCCCTTGGCCCGGCAGCAGCTTATCCGCTGGGAACGGCGCTCTTCGGCTCTACGATCAAACCCGCGGGCGGCTGAAATTTTTCTATCCCTGCTATGCGATGATCGTCCGGCACGACACAGGCGACCGCATGCAAGGGAGATCAGGGATGATCTCACGATCCAGGAAACAGAGCAGAACCGTCATCTCGACCATGTGCACTGGCTCCGTGTTCTCAATGAGACTGGCCTCTGGGGAGGGCTGATTCCGGAATGGTCACGTATCGTCGGGCAGATGCAGTTCGATACCTATCATATTTTCACGGTTGACGAACACACGATCGAGGCCATTCGCATTCTTCGCTGCGTCGAAAACGGATTGATGGCGGACGAGATTCCGGTTGCCTATGAGCTTGCCCGCGATCTGCAGTCACGACGTGCGCTTTACATGGCGGTCATGCTCCATGATATTGCGAAGGGACGCGGCGGTGATCATTCGGAAATCGGTTCAGAAATTGCGCTGGAGCTATGCCCGACGCTGGGTCTGTCCGGCGAGGAGACGGAAACTGTTTCCTGGCTTGTTCTCCAGCATCTGCTGCTCAGTCACACAGCGTTTCAGCGCGACATTGATGATCCGAAGACCATTCTGGATGTAGCGGACGTAGTGCAGTCTCCGGAACGGCTGAGGCTGCTGCTTCTGCTCACCATTGTAGACATGCGGGCAGTCAGTCCCCGGGTGTGGAATGCGTGGAAGGCGACGCTGCTGCGTGAACTTTATACGCGTGTGGCTGAGGTTCTTGAAGGCGGTCTGGCGACACCGGAGCGTGATGTGCGTGTTGCACATAGTAAAGCGATGCTGGCGGAACTGCTCTCGGAGGAAGGCGCGTCAAAGGAGGAAATCGACCACTTTCTGGAGCTTGGCTATGCGGGTTACTGGCTGTCATTCGATCAGGAAACGCAGCTCCGGCATGCGCGCCTGATCAGCGAGGCTGAGTCGCGCTCGGCGCCGTTTGTGATCGAGACGCAGCCTCTGCCGGCGCGCGGCGTGACCGAAGTTACCATTCACACACAGGATCATCCTGGTCTGTTTGCTGAAATCGCCGGAGCAATGGCACTGGCCGGTGCGTCTATCGTGGATGCACGGATTCATACGCTGACCAACGGGATGGCGCTGGATACGCTCTGGATTCAGGATGCATCCGGAGAAGCATTTGACGAACCGCATCGCCTGGCGAAACTCTCCGCACTGGCGGAGCAGGCACTTCGTGGCGGCCTGGATGTCGCCGCAGAGATCAGAAAAAACAATCCTGCCCAGACTTTGTCCCGCACGCGTGCAATTCATGTTCCACCTCGCGTTGTAATCGACAATCGGGCTTCGAATTCCCATACGGTGGTAGAGATCAACGGGCGGGACCGCTCCGGGCTTCTCCATGATGTGGCAAGCGCGCTCAGTGATCTCAGGCTGCAGATCGGTTCCGCGCATATTACGACTTATGGCGTGCGGGCAATTGACGTGTTTTATGTCAAGGATCTGTCAGGGATGAAAGTAACGGATGAGCGACGCCTCACCGACATACGAGACAGACTTCTTGCCGGTCTGCGGAAGGTTGAGGCAAAAATCAATCCGGGTCACAAGGAGGCTGAACTTACGGCGGCTGAGCCGGAGTAGGAAGCGGCGCGAAGTCTGGCGCGTGCACGCTTTGTTTCAGAATATCAGCGCTGAAGCGCTGAACGTGCCCCACCGGGTGATGACGGAGCAAAGACCGGTGGGCCGTAAATCTCCCTGGCGCGTTTGATGAATGCTGAAACCATCAGGCGTACGGCTTCATTGAACACGACACCAATGGCGGCCTGAAGCAGGCGCGAGCGAAATTCGAAATCCACAAAAAAATCGACCAGACATCCCTGAGGGTCGGCTGTGAAAGTCCAGACGTTATTAAGGTAGCGAAACGGACCTTTTTCGTAGGTCACGCGAATGACACGCGGCCTGTCGAGCGATACCCGCGAAGTAAATGTTTCGCGAAACGGCCCGAATCCTACAGTGAGATCCGCCACAAGTTCCCGCGAATTTTTTGACCTGACTCGCACATTTGCGCACCATGGCAGAAATTTCGGATAATTCGCAACATCGGCGACGAGATCGAAAATCTGCTCTGGCGTATAACTGAGGACACGACGTTCTGAGTGCGTAGGCATCAGAGCGTGCCTGTCTGGACGGACTGCGCGGAGATCGGCTCTTGGCGCAAACGGGCTTCTCTGGCCACGCGAAGGGCAGCAAAATCGGCATCGGCGTGATAGGAAGAGCGGGTCAGCGGTGTTGCGCTCACCTGGAGAAACCCTTTTACGCGGGCCATGGCGGCATAGTCTTCGAATTCTTCCGGAGTGACGAAACGGGCGACGGCGGCATGTTTGACCGTTGGCTGAAGATATTGTCCCATGGTTATGAAATCGATATCGGCGATACGGAAATCGTCCATGACCTGCGCGAGTTCGGCTTTCTCTTCGCCAAGGCCAAGCATGAGGCCTGATTTGGTGAAAATCGAGGGATCGAGCTGTTTGACACGATCCAGCAGCCGGACGGACTGATAGTAACGCGCACCGGGACGGATAGTCGTATAAAGACGCGGCACGGTTTCAATATTGTGGTTGAAAACATCCGGCCGGGCAGCCACGACGACTTCCAGAGCACCGGGTTTGCGCAGGAAATCCGGCGTCAGAACTTCAATGGTCGTTTCCGGCGACGCAACACGGATTGCGGCAATGACGCGTGCGAAATGTCCGCTGCCACCATCGGGAAGATCATCACGATCGACCGAAGTGATAACAACGTGACGAAGACCAAGCTTTGCCACAGCGTCCGCGACGCGACCTGGTTCATCGACATCCAAGGCATGCGGAAGACCGGTCGTCACATTGCAGAAGGCACAGGCACGGGTGCAGATCTCACCCATAATCATCATCGTGGCGTGACGCTGGGACCAGCATTCGCCAATATTCGGGCAGGAAGCTTCTTCGCAGACTGTAACGAGCTTGTTATCGCGCATCAGTTTGCGGGTATCGTGATATACTGGGTGATTTGGTGCTTTAACCCGAATCCAGTCCGGCTTGCGCGCAATTGGATTGTCGGGCCGATGCGCCTTCTCGGGATGGCGCACGGCCTGTACGGTTTTCCGATGATCAATCAGAACGCGAACGCTCATAGGTTCCTGTCCGGGCGCGAGATAAGGTTCTCAACAAGTGAGACGAGCAGGCCCGATCGTCAAGCGCTGTCTCGGCAGGGCGAGGGCAAGGTTTCGCGAGCAGACAGGCTGACAGCTCCATGATAAAGATCGTGGTTATCAATTTACCTTGGAACGACCTCCCTTGAATATATATCCGTAGGTCGTCTTTATTTTGTAACACTCCTGACAGACCGCTATTGCAGATCGCAAACCCAGTCAGCCTGAAGAGTAACGTGACCACGCCATCTCATCTTGAACGTCTTAACCCGGAACAACGGGCAGCCATTGAGACCACAGAAGGTCCGTTGCTTGTCCTTGCCGGAGCGGGTACAGGCAAGACACGGGTTCTGACCACACGGTTCGCACATATTTTGCTTTCCGGTCACGCGAAGCCCTGGCAAATTCTGGCTGTAACCTTCACCAATAAAGCCGCCCGGGAGATGCGTGAGCGGATTTCCGGCCTGACCGGCGAGACCACTGACGGGCTCTGGCTCGGAACATTCCATGCACTTTGTGCGCGAATGTTGCGACGCCATGCGGAATATGTTGGGCTGACCAGCAGCTTTCTGATCCTTGATACGGATGATCAGCTACGGCTGCTAAAACAGGTCGCCGAACCGTGGCGGATCGATATAAAACGCTGGCCATTGCCAGGTCTGCTTGGGGTGATTCAGCGCTGGAAGGATCGCGGGCTGACACCGGACGGTGTGACGCCAGCAGAAGACAGTAGCTATGCTGATGGACATGCTCGGGCCATTTATGGCACCTATCAGGCCCGGCTACGTGAACTGAACGCCTGCGATTTTGGCGATCTGATGCTCCATGTTGTTGATATCCTGCGCACACGTCCGGATGTTCTGGAGCAGTATCACCGCCTGTTTCGCTACATTCTCGTGGACGAATATCAGGACACAAATACGGTACAGTATCTCTGGCTACGATTGCTGGCGCGACGCGAAGGCATGCCATCCAATATCTGCTGCGTTGGCGACGATGATCAGTCAATCTATTCGTGGCGCGGCGCTGAAGTTGAGAACATTCTGCGGTTCGAAAAAGATTTTCCAGGAGCCAGAATTGTTCGGCTTGAGCGGAATTATCGTTCGACGGCGCAGATTCTGGGAACTGCTGCAGGTCTGATCGCGCATAATGACGGACGCCTCGGCAAAACGCTGCGTCCCGGGCGGGAGGATGCTCAGGGCGAACCTGTGCTGATTGTCAGCATCTGGGATTCGGACGCCGAGGCGCGGGAGGTCTGCAGACGGATCGAGACGATGCGACGCGACGGCCATGCTCTGGGTGAAATTGCCATCCTGGTCCGGGCCGGTTTTCAGACGCGAGCGTTCGAGGAGCGGCTTGTCCAGTTCGGAATTCCCTATCGTATTATCGGTGGGCTTCGTTTCTACGAGCGTGCTGAAATTCGTGATGCTCTGGCCTACATGCGGGTGCTGGTTAATCCGGCCGATGACCTGGCGTTTGAGCGCATTATCAATGTGCCGAAACGGGGCGTGGGAACAGCGGCGCTCCAGAAACTGCATGCACAGGCACGCACGGAGCGAAACGGACTTTCAAGCGCGGTTGAGACTCTGCTGACAACGGCTGCGTTCCGCGGAAAATCCCAGGAAAAGCTGGCATCTCTGATGCAGACCTTCGTAAAGCAACGTTCGGTTCTTGGGCGTGAAGGCCATGTGGTCGCCGTAAGCGGTCTGCTTGAAGACAGCGGTTATCTGGAAATGTGGCGCAACGATAATGCGCCCGATGCGCCAGGACGGCTGGAAAATCTGAAGGAGCTGGTGCGGGCACTGGCGGATTTCGGAACCCTCGGTGAATTTCTGGAGCATGTTTCTCTTGTGATGGAGGCCGAAGGAGCAGCGGAGGAAGACCGTGTCTCGGTCATGACGCTTCATGGCGCCAAGGGACTGGAGTTCGACTCTGTTTTTCTGCCTGGCTGGGAGGAAGGGGTCTTCCCGTCCCAGAGAACGCTGGATGAAGGCGGCGACAAGGGACTCGAAGAAGAGAGGCGGCTTGCCTACGTAGGCATCACCAGGGCACGGCATCGGGCGGTAATTCTGCATGCGGCGAGCAGGCGTATTTATGCGAACTGGCAGGAGTCGATGCCGAGCCGGTTCCTGGATGAACTGCCGGACGAATATGTTGAACGTGAGGGCGATACGCCGACGCGACGCGAACGACAGGATTATTCGGGCTATTTTACCGACAGCATATTTTCTGACAGCCAGAACAGCACGATGGCACCCTTGGTAGCAAAAAAGCGGCGGACAGCAGTGCACGATGAACTGGTGAGCAGCGCGCCACAAATCGAGGTCGGGGCACGAGTGTTTCATCAGAAGTTCGGCTATGGCGTGGTGATCAATGCGGATCGCGGTGCAACCGAAGTGGTGTTTGAGGAAGCCGGAACGCGACGGGTGATGTCATCCTATCTGCAGACAGTGACCAGCTGACAACATGTCATGAGCACTTTTCTTGAGAGTTCTCTTTCGGGCCTGTTCTCTGGCGTCTGGTCCGCAAACCCTGATATTCAGTGAGAATTCGCGGCCGGCTCCCGGCCGTGCCAGCCCGCCGGGAAGACCAGCCTGATGAGTGTTATACGCCGCAGACATGCGACCGAGCTTGAAACAATTTCGGTAACTGTGCCGGAGTCCGGGGTCGAGGCATACGAAACAGCGATCGGGATCGTCTGCACGACAGTCGGCATTTTCGAGTTCGACGAGGCTGAAAAACTCTGGCGCGTGGAAGGCGTGAAAGACGTTGGTCATGCTGAGATGGAACTGGCGGCGGCGCTGGCGATTGCGGCGTTGACCAGCGGGATCGAGACGGAACTGGAACGCAACCGGACGGAGGCAGAGGGCTGGCTGGCCCGGACCTATGAGTCTTTTCCGGAACAGAATGTCGGACAGCGGTTTACTGTGCGTGGCTCACATCTGGAAGAGCCCGGAGTTACAAACCGGATCACCATTACGCTTGATGCCGGTATGGCTTTTGGTTCCGGCGAGCATGGATCGACGCGTGGCTGTCTCAGAGCTCTGGAACTTATTGCCCATAGGAATCCTCAACGAATTCTCGATCTGGGCTGTGGCTCCGGGATTCTGGCAATGGCGGCGGCGGCCCTGTTTCATCGGCATGTGCTTGCGACGGACATTGACCCTTGGTCGGTGCGGATTACCGAGATGAATGCGGCCCGAAACGGGTTGTCGCAATTCATTGAGGTACGGATGGGCAACGGGTGGTCGACGCCACAGATCCGGAGGGAAGCGCCTTTCGATCTTGTGTTTGCCAATATTCTCGCGCGCCCGCTTTGCCTGATGGCCACTGATCTGGCGGCGAATCTTACTCCGGGAGGGACAGCCATCCTAGCCGGTCTTTTAAACACGCAGATGCGGATGGTGCTTACAGCCCATCGCCGCTGCGGGCTTGTGCTGGAACGACATTTGCGTGAAGGCGATTGGGGTACGCTGATCCTTCGCAGGCCGTTCTGAGATAAACCGTTTCAGAGAATTAAGTCGTTTCAGGAACAGAAAACATGGGTTTCGTGATTAAGCCGGCTGAAGAATGGGACGTTCCGGCGATTGTCGACATTACCAATGCAGCTGTCCGCAGCACGACGGCGCTCTGGGTTTCGACGCCCTATTCGTATGAAGAGCGCCTGCGGTGGTTCCGTCAACGGAAGGATGAGGGCTGGCCGGTGCTGGTCGCACATGAGAGCGGACAGGTACTGGGTTTCGGGTCCTATGGTCCTTTTCGAGCTTATGAGGGCTATGCGAGGACCGTGGAACATTCGGTTTACGTAGATGCGGGTGCCCGGAAGCGAGGTATCGGACGCGCATTGCTTGAAGCATTGACTGAAGAGGCGTCCAGACAGGCGATGCATGTGATGGTGGGGGCAATCACAGCGAACAATATTGCGTCTGTCGCGTTGCACGAGCAGTGCGGTTTTGTGAAGGGCGGCGTCCTGCCTCAGGTGGGGTTGAAATTTGGAAACTGGCTTGATCTTCTGTTTATGTACAGAGTGTTAACTTAGAATACTGATGTGTCATCTGAAGATATCATTTGAGCTGAGCATGAAACCCATATTGTCGCGAACACGCTGTTCAATCTGTCGGCTTCCTTTGTGTGAAGATGACAGATTGAGCAGATGTGAATCGGGATTTTAAAGCGCTTCTTTAACGCATATGGAATGCAGCATACTATCAGACGCCGATCCGGTGATTTTCATAGTCTGGCAAACGGATTATGAAAACAAGGAACATACTTACGATTATGCACAGATGAACGAAGGCAATCCGGATTGCGACGTTATACATGCCTGAGTGTATCGACGGGGGAACGATATCGGTAATTTGCGCTACTGGTATCGACGGGCAGGACGGTTGTTGCTGAGGAAATCAGCAGACGCAGAAGACGCAGATGGAAAAAGAAATTACCCCGTTTTTGCTAAATCGAGCATCCCAGTAACCAGATGGTTAGTTGAATTCATCCTTCCAGACCTTGGCTGCGGACAAGACGGGCGTAAAGACCGCCTCTGGCGATGAGTTCGGAATGGGTACCGCACTCAACGGCCTGTCCCTCCTCCATGGCAACGACAATGTCCGCCGAGCGCACAGTGGACAAACGGTGTGCAACAACAATAGTTGTTCGCCCGGTACGAATTTCTGCAAGAGCGGCCTGCACCAGAGATTCGTTTTCGCTGTCGAGCGCACTGGTAGCTTCGTCGAGCAGAAGCAGGCGCGGATCACGCAGAAGGGCCCGGGCCAGAGCGATGCGCTGGCGCTGGCCACCGGAGAGGCGTCCCCCTCCGGGACCGACGCGGGTATCAAAGCCGTCAGGAAGAGTAAGAATGAAGGGCTCAGCGGCGGCAAGACGCGCAGCTTCTCTGACTTCGGCCTCTGAGGCTGCCGGACGGCCCATCAGGATGTTGTCGCGCACCGATACGTCGAAGAGCAGCGTATCCTGGCTGACATATGCGATCGCATCCCGCAGCGCGTCCAGGCGCACATCTCTCAGATCGGCACCGTCGAGAGTGATGATGCCACCAGAGACGTCATGAAGCCTTGGAATCAGAGACAGAGCGGTGGATTTGCCTGCTCCGGACGGACCAACAAGAGCGACAGTCATTCCCGGCTTTGCATCGAAGGAAAGCCCCCGCAGGCCCATGCGCCCGTCGGGATAACGGAAGGATACATTCAGGAAGCACAGATGACCGTGTCCCTGCGGGAGAGCTGTGGCGCCGGAACATTCTTTTACCGCTGGCTGTTCGTCGATAACGGAGAAGATCCGACCTAGGCCAGCAAGACCTTCCTGGAGGGCAGCGTTCAGAGCTCCGAGTGCGCGCAACGGACGGGATGCAAGGAGGAGCGCTGCAACGAAGCCGGAGAAGTCACCGAGAGTAGCGCCACCCATGGCAGCACGCCAGCCGGCGAAGCCAAGAACGGCGGCTACAGCTGTACCGCCGAGAGCTTCGAGAAGAGGATCAACACGGGCGCGACCGCGCGTGATTTTTACAAAGGCGTCGTGCAGAAGATCGAAAGACCTGTCGGCACGGGTCTGCTCGCGGTTTTCAAGACGATAGACTCGGACGGTACGGGCCTGAGAGAAGGTTTCGGTCAGGAGCGCGGCCGTCTCGCCAATCTGTTCCTGCACATTGCCAGACGCCCTGCGGACGCGTTTGCCGAGTTTCTGGATAGGGACCGCAGCAACGGGATAAAGCAATGCTGCGATCAGGCTCAGTTCCCAGTCCATGTAGACCATTGCAGCAATCAGACCAACAACGGTGACGACGTCACCCAGTGAGTTGACTGCCCGAACCATCGCCTCCCGGATGGAGACGGCGTCAGTAGTGAAACGGGCGGCGATAGAAGCCGGAGCCTCGCGTTCAATACGGGCCACATCCGTGACCATGAGGTGCCGGAACATCGAGCCCTGGAGACCCCGGATAACCACGAGAACGAGACCCTGGGTAGCAAGAGTCTGGCCGTATTGTGCGGCGGATTTGGCCAGCGTTATGGCAACAACGAGCAGCGGGACCTGGTAGAGAATGCGCTCGTCATGGGTAGAAAACATGTCGAGAGCACGTTGAATAACCAGTGGATAGAGCGCGGTAAGACCGGCCGTTAGCACGGTCAGGCCGATCACCGAGACGATACGGCTTCTGTGGCATTTCACCTCCTCTCGCCAGAGTCTGGCGAGGAGAGTTCTGCTGTCATCGGGAAGTCGTTTAGTCGCGGAACGGGAAACCGAAGGCGGTGCAGGCAGAACAGCGTTCATCCGCATCCTCTACCAGCGACACTGATCGGCGCAAAGACGGCCTAGGTGGCGGAAATGCAGATTACGGGGTTCGGAATTATTACATATCGCGTTACCAGAGGAGTGATCGCAACGAAATCTATATAATTATATTTTATAATCATACAATTATATCATTTTCCTTATAGACAACATCAGGGCATCACAGGGGCCGTACGAGCCTCTGTTTCGCAAAAACGAGGCAGGCTTCTTTGCCTGCGTGGCAGCCCCCTTGCCACCACCAGCGTCGCACTTCGGCGAGGATTTCTCCAATACGCGGCCCAGCGATCATCCCTGAGGCGATGAGGTCACGACCAGCCAGAGGGAACACGGGCGTTGTTTCCGTCATGAGCCGGTGACGCAGGATAGTCCAGTCTTCTTCCGGGACTTCCGTCTGATCATGCAATCGTGCTGCGGCCTGGGCCAGCCATGTCCGACCAGTGAGTGTGCGGACAGGGGTATCGGCCAGCAGACGCGCCAAGTCGTCTTCCCCGGTTACTGTATCCGGAGTGGGAACTGGCGTGCCGGACAGACTGATGACTTCATTCGCATCGAGGCGGGATAGGTGGAGTCTCAGGACGCAGCGGGCAACATCGTCGGGTATGACTGCTGCGCCCTGAAGCAGTGCGGCAAACCTCAGTCTCTCATCTGGTGGTGCAGCACAAACAATCAGGGATTCAAGAAAATTACAGGCGGAATCGCTGCGACCTTTGAGTTCGGGAATACACTGATCGAGGACGCCAGTCTGGGTCATAAGACGAAACATGGACGCAGCGTTGGGACCAGTGAGAATTCGACGCAGTTCGGACCAGATTCGTTCGGCCGACAGATTTCGTATCAAAGGAGCGCAGTCGGTTATCGCACTCAAAGTTTTCCGATCAGGATTGGGATCTCCGAAGCGTCCCTGAAAGCGAAAGAAGCGAAGAATTCTCAGAGCGTCTTCTCCGATTCTCTCCCGGGGTTCACCGACGAATCTGACGCGTGAAACGGCAAGGTCATTCAGACCGCCAAAATAATCGTGGATATATCCATCGCTTCCACAGGACATTGCGTTGATCGTGAAGTCCCGACGAGCGGCGTCTTCTCTCCAGTTCCGTGTCCAAGCGACCTGAGCGTGTCTGCCGTCAGTTCGCTCGTCCTTTCGTAACGTAGTGATCTCGAAGCCAATGCTGTCGATCAAGGCCGTTACTGTGCCATGCGACACTCCTGTCGGAATAGCTCTGACTCCTCTGGCTTCGAGTCTCTCGGTGACCTTGTCCGGCGGTTCGGGCGTAGCGAAATCGAAGTCCATAACATCCTGACCGAGCAGCATGTCACGGACAGCGCCGCCAACGAGGCGGGAATCTGGCAATATCGTCCAGATTTTTTGCAGGGCCGGAAAGAGAGACAGCCCGTCGAACGAGATCCGACGCTGCTCTGTCACAGTTTTTTTTCCTCGTAGTCAGGCATATCCGCATCAGGACAACCACGCGGAACGCGAGCAAGCGGGAAAAATACGCTGTTGCTCCAAACCCCGAGACAGGGTTGCCCGCAATGACAACCAGGCTCCGCGAGAGCAGCCAGTTCATACCAGACCGAACGGGAAATTCGTGCTTCGACCGGGAAGCAACCGTCCCCGGCACGGACAGTGAGATAAGGAGGCGAAGCACTGTCGCAGGCGTCAAGAGGCAGGTCCCACTGAGTCCGCAGCGGATGTTCGGGACCGGCGACAATAACTGCATCAACGTTTGTTCTGAAGCATAGAATCTGCTGGCGACCAGAACCGCGCCAGTCCAGTGCGACCGCAACGAACGGGGCATCTTCGACGTCAATTACGCCTTCTTCGAGCGGCGTGCGGAGCCAGAACACACCGTCTGCCGCGCGACGAAGGGCGGAGGCGAACAGGCAGATCATGGGTTTGCGACGGATCAGGCTGCCTCTGTAGAGCCACGAACCATCCCGCCGGATCAGGAACGGAAGTTTCCGGAACTGATGCGACTGCTCGTCCCCGCCTTCGGGCTGACATTTTTCGCCCATGCCGGAACGGGAGTCTCCAGGAAAACTGTCTCGCGTCACGATCGGTTAACTCACATCTGTTTGCCTTGGCGCCATACGGATATAGGGTTGCTCCCCGGCTTGATGTAAGCCCCGGACATGTCAGACTGGACTCATGACGTCAGATATAATGCCGATTCAGACGAACTTTTTCTCTCCAGATACCAGTGCTGGTTCCACCGGCCTTTCGCCAGAGGCGGCAGCAGTCGCCGGGCGTGCCGACCTCATTACGGATCAGCTTCAGGCTGTTCGGCAGGAAATCGGCCGGGTGGTGTTCGGGCAGGCCAGCGTGGTTGAGCAGGCGCTGGTGAGCATTCTGGCTGGCGGTCATGCTCTGCTGGTCGGCGCGCCCGGTCTGGGCAAAACACTGCTGGTCACGACACTGGGCTCAGTTCTCGGGCTTGATGCGCGACGGGTGCAGTTTACCCCGGATCTGATGCCCTCCGATATCACCGGTAGTGAGATTCTGGATGAAGATGCGGGCGGACATCGAAGCTTCCGCTTCATTCCAGGACCTGTTTTCTGTCAGTTGCTGATGGCTGATGAGATCAACCGCGCCAGCCCTCGCACGCAGTCTGCTCTACTGCAGGCAATGCAGGAACATCGGGTGACCATTGCCGGCACGGAGTATGCACTGCCGCGCCCGTTCCATGTGCTGGCGACTCAGAACCCGATTGATCAGGAAGGCACTTATCCTCTCCCAGAAGCTCAGCTTGACCGGTTCATGCTGCAGATTCAGCTGACCTTTCCGGAGGCAACTGACGAGCGGGCGATGTTACTGGCGACAACGGGCGCCGAACTGGCTGCAGCGAGACAGATTCTGACTGTTGAGGAACTGCTCGCGGCTCAGACGATGGTACGACAGCTGCCAGTCGGGGATCGGATTGTAGATGCCATCCTGCAGCTTGTGCGATCGGCGCGACCTGAGACGACGGATATTCCTGCGGTGCGGGACGCTATTGCATGGGGTCCTGGTCCACGTGCCGCACAGACTCTGATGCTGGCGACGCGGGCACGGGCGCTGCTTGATGGCCGGCTATCACCTGGCCTTGATGACGTGGCGGCGCTTGCTCGTCCCGTACTGGCACATCGTATGGCGCTGAGTTTCGCTGCGCGGGCCGATGCGACGCGCATCGAGGATGTGATCGATAGTCTCGTCGAACGTCTGGGCTGATTTTGGCACCTGAAACACAGTTTGCGGGAAACCGGGCCGGTATATTTTCCCGCGTTCTTCCGGGTCTGCGAAGCGGCACCACATCGGTGGGGAGCAGAGACGCGCCTGCCGACCGCAGAGAGGACTCAGGGACCGTCACCTCGCTGGCCAGCGATGCGGCGCAACTTGCGGCTCGCCTGCCAGCGCTCGTTGTTCATGCGGAGCGAATTGCCGCGACGATTGCTGCCGGTCAGCATGGGCGACGACGGGCCGGACCGGGCGAGACATTCTGGCAGTATCGTCCGGCGCAACCTGGGGAGCCGGTGACGCGGATCGACTGGCGACAATCGGCGCGCAGTCATCGCGCCTATGTTCGGGAAACCGAGGCTGAAGTTGCGCAGACAGTTTATCTGTGGTGCGATCTGAGCCCATCCATGGCATGGTCGTCACAGGAGAGACCCGGTCTGCCTCAGAAGCGCGATCAGGCAATTCTTCTGCTGCTCGCGCTGGCGACATTGCTGGAAAACGGAGGAGAGCGAGTCCGTCTGCTGACGGCAGAAGGACCGGCGACGCTGCCGTCAGGAGCCGGACGGATTGCAATGCGGCTGGCTCTGTCGCTGAACACCCTGGCGGAGCAGATTCCGACCCAGACACTTCCTTCGGCGGCAATGCTGCCACGTTATGCGAAGCTTGTTATCGCAGGCGACTTTCTCGGGCCGGAAGATGAGCTTGCCTGGTTTCTGCGGCACCTGACGGCACGGCCGGTTCCAGCACAGATGTTGCAGATCGTCGATCCCGCCGAACGGGATCTTCCCTATGCCGGGCGCATCCGTTTCACGGGTACCGAGGAAGGCGAGCCGGCTGTCATCCTGCCTCGTGTCGAAGATTTGCGACGGGACTACGGATCAATTTTCACCGAGCGGCAGAGGCGTCTGCGAACGCTTGCGGATGCAGGCGGCCATACGCTTCTGACCCATTTCACGGATCAGCCTCCGGCGGCAGCGATGCTGGCTCTAAGCAGTGCCGTCACTGGACAGCCTGACGGACGCAGATGAGGGCTGGCATGATGTTTCATTCCCCTGCCCTTCTCGCGGCTTTTGTTCTGCTTCCGGCCATATGGTTACTGTTGCGGGCACGGCCCCCAATGCCACGGACGCAGATTTTCCCGCCTGTTAGCCTGCTTGCCCTTCTGAAGCCTGAGAAGAACGATGCCGCGACGCCGCCCCTATGGCTCCTGTTGCTGCGTATTCTGGCAGCAGGACTTCTGATCGCTGGTCTGGCGGGGCCAGTTCTGACGGGACGTCCCGTGACGCTTCCCGGAACCGGAACACTGCTGCTTGTCATTGATGACGGTCTGATGTCAGCAGCAGACTGGAGCGAGCGTAATGCAGCGGCACAGACAATCCTCGATGCGGCAGCGCATAATGGACGTCAGGTGATCCTGCTACGTACGGCTCATGATAACGGGTCCGGTCCCGCAGCAGACGGTACAACGGGGGGTAACACATCAAGACTTGTACCCATGTCTGCCAAACGTGCGATCATGATGCTTGATGCGACACGGCCATGCCCCTGGGATTCGCGCCGGGGACACATTGCAGAGGATCTGCAAGCACTTGCTAAAGCCGGGACGCAGATTGGCGCAGTGCTGTATCTGAGTGATGGCATCGCGTCACCGGGCACTCAGGGCAAGCTGGCGGATGAGGCCTTTGCTCGGGCACTTCGCGCACTGGGCTCGGTGCAGGAGATTCGCTTTCACGGCAGTGAGCCGGTTGTTCTGATTTCGGCACATAGCGACACTGCAGCAGCAGAGCGGGCTCCAGGGCCTGATGCACCGGGGATTATGGCGCGTCTCGTGACGGTTCCGGCTGCAACACCGCGAAAGGTACGAGTGCGGGCACACAGTCAGGATGGTGGCACGCTGGCGCTGACAGATGTGACGATTCCGGCTAACGCGGAGAATGTGGCCGTGCCGGTGACTTTGCCGACTGCAATGCGGAACCGGGTCGATATGTTGTCTGTCGACGGCTACTCTTCCGCAGCTGCCACCCTATTGCTGGATGAGGGAGACCGGCTTCGTCCTGTAGGGCTGATCTCGACAGGTACAAGCGATACGCCACTGGTGGGGTCGCTGTTCTATTTACGGCGGGCCCTTGGCCCGACGGCCGATCTCCGGGAGGGTGCAGCGGCGGCATTGATCGGTCAGCCTCTTTCTGTGCTGATTGCGCCGGACGGAGCGCTGGCGGATGCGGATAGCCGTCATAAGATTGCTGAGTGGGTCCATAATGGTGGCACCTTGATTCGTTTTGCCGGACGGACGCTGGCGGGTCATGAGGATGGAGGAAACGGTCCGGATCAGCCTGAAGGCGAGGCATCAGACAGAGAAACGCCGGAAGAGACGTCCGTGGAGGATACACTTCTGCCTGTTCCGCTGATGCCAACAGCACGTCAACTCGGGGGCACCATGTCCTGGGGCAGGCCTCAGACGCTTGCGGCGTTTTCATCTGACTCCCCGTTTCATGGACTGATCGTACCTGATGACGTGACCGTATCACGGCAGATTCTGGCGCAGCCTGCGGCAGATCTTTTCTCGCATAGCTGGGCAAAACTTGCTGATGGCACACCGCTGGTTACTCACACCAGTCTGGGAAAAGGCGAGATTGTGCTGTTTCATGTAACGCCTACAGCTGACTGGTCATCACTGCCACTTTCGGGTCTGTTTGTGGAAATGCTCGACCGGCTGGTCGAGCATGCGGCGGGTGTGGATGCTCCTGCCGACGACGCGGTTCTGACGCCGGTTCTGACGCTTGACGGGGACGGTTCGCTCGGGCCACCCCCGTCCTTCGCACGGGGACTTCCCGCGAGCCGCTTCGGAACTGAACCGCCATCCCCGGAACATCCACCTGGTCTGTACGGATCGCAGGCCAGTCGCCGGGCGCTGAATGTGGGAGATACGGTTACCCGCGTGGCTGTTGCTGCTCCAGCCGGAACGGTTACAAATCCGGCAGGACGTCGCCCGGACCGATCCCTCGGTCCTGCCTTTCTGGCGGCAGCACTGCTTCTCCTAGCTCTTGACGCATGTCTGACCTTGCTGATGCGAGGTATGACTTTTCTCTGGCGCCCCAAACCTGGCAGCAATCGAAAGGTGCTTCAGATGACGCTGAGTAGCGGCATCGTTTTTGCCACTCTCGGCAACGTCACGACGTATGCTCAGGAAGTCGGCACCGCACCGGGGACTCAGCCTTCTGATATTACGTCTCCGGCTGTTGGCATGATCGGAGAAGGCCAGAACAGTGACATACCCGGAGCAGCACTGGAAACCCGGCTGGCTTATGTTCTGACCGGTAATGACGAGGTTGATACAGTTTCGAGGGAAGGACTTCAGGGATTGTCTGGCTATGTGAACAGCCGGACATCAGCGATTCTGGGTCATCCAGACGGGGTGACACCGGGGGTAGATGACTTATCCTATTATCCCTTGCTCTACTGGCCGATCATTCCAGGAGCAAAAGCCTCTCCGCGGATGACCAGCGCACTGACGTCTTTCATGGCGCATGGTGGCATGATCATAATCGATACGCAGGGCGTGGATAACGAAGCGGGTAATAGCGACAACGATGCGGCAGTTACCGAAGGTGGCGGCGGCAGTGCTGCAGCGCTGCGACGGGCTATGGCGGGACTCCCCATTCCGCCACTGACAAAGCTGAATGATCATCATGTTCTGACTCACACATTCTATCTTCTGCACGAATTTCCAGGGCGTTACGCCGGGTCGCCCGTATGGGTGGCACGTGAAGGTGAGGCGGAAAATGACGATGTCAGTCCGGTGATTATCGGGTCATCGGACTGGGCGCATGCCTGGGCGGTCGATGAGAACGGAGATACGCGTTTCGCCGTCATTCCGGGGGGCGACGATCAGCGACGTATGGCATACCGGTTCGGCGTTAATGCTGTGATTTACGCTCTGACCGGCAATTACAAGGCTGATCAGGTCCATGTTCCGGCCATTCTCAGGCGTCTTGGACAGTAAGGGCGGCATGATCGATACCTTCACCCATAATCTTGGATTCGCGCCACTTTTACCGCGCTGGCTGCTGATTACCATTTGCGCATTATATCTTCTCATGGTTCTGGCTGGGCTTGTAGCGCGCATGCGCGGGACGATTTTCCGCGGAGTTACAGGAGCTGTTGTGCTGCTCTGGCTGTCAGGACCGGAAACGCTGCACGAGACGCATCGGGACCTGCCAGAGACGGCTCTCATTATCGTCGATCAGACGAATTCAATGTCAATCGGAAACCGCGCTGCAATTGCGCGGGCGGCGGAACGGGCTCTTAGCGAGCAAACGAAAAAAGGGCTTTCTTTTCGGACCGTGACGGTTCATGGCGAACGCAGTGGGGGCACCCATCTGTTCAATGCATTGTCACAGGCTGCGGCGGATATTCCGCCGGAGCAGTTTGCCGGCGCGGTTATGATCACGGACGGGCAGACGCAGGATGTGCCAAAGATTATTCCTGATCGTCTCGCACCGCGCGATGAGCACAATTCGGTCACTACATTGCCACTGCATGTTCTGCTTGCCGGCCACGGTGAAGAGACTGACAGGCGGCTTCGGATTTTGCAGGCACCACCTTACGCAATTGTCGGTCAGTCGGCATCTCTGCATATCCAGGTCGATGATCTGGGGCCCGGCGCACGTCCCGGTACGCCTGCAACCGTTACACTGACCCGGGATGGCGGCGACAGACTGGAGGTGCCGGTTCAGACCGGGACACCACAGGATATCTCAATACCTGTTTCTCATCCGGGGGAGACACTGATTAGTCTGGCCGTCTCCGCACTGCCGGGCGAGGTATCAACAATCAATAATCAGGGCGTTGTCAGTATCAATGGCGTGCGGGACCGGTTGCGTGTACTCCTTGTCTCCGGGACACCCAATCAGGGTGAGCGCGTATGGCGGCGTCTGCTGAAGGCCGATCCTTCGGTCGACCTTGTTCACTTCACTATTTTGCGTCCGCCGGATAAAGATGATGGCACACCAATGTCGGATCTCGCGCTGATTGCATTTCCTGTACAGGAACTGTTCCAGAACAAGATCGGTCAGTTTGACCTCATTATTCTCGACGGCTTTGAGAACCGGCATATTTTGCCGCCGGTCTATCTGAGAAATATTGCGCGCTATGTGCGCCGCGGTGGTGGTCTTTTTCTTATTGCGGGACCGGAATTTACGGGCCCCAACTCACTTCAGGACACGATTGTAGGCGATGTCCTGCCGGCACATGTTCCTTCTTCCCAGCCGGGCGGATCAGCAGAAAGTTCAGGCGGCATTGTCGTGCGACGTTTCCGGCCGCGGCTCACAGATGAAGGACGCCGTCATCCGGTAACCGCTGCTCTGCCTGGAGCACCGCCGCAAATGGCGGCCGATGCATCAGATCTGTCGACGCCAGCACGGGAAATTTCCGGAGAGTGGGGACCATGGTACCGGGCGTTGCGGCCGGACTCGTCGCACGGAGAGACACTGATGAGCGGGCCGGACAAATCGCCACTCCTGGTTCTGGATCATGTTGATCAGGGCCGGGTAGCGCTCCTGCTCTCCGATCAGATCTGGCTATGGTCCCGTGGAGAATATGGTGGTGGACCCCAGGCGGAATTGCTGCGTCGTATCTCGCATTGGCTGATGAAAGAGCCTGATCTCGAGGAGGAGCGTCTTGACGCGCGGATCAGTGACAGCACGCTGACTGTGACCCGGCACAGCGAGACTGCCACACAGCCATCAGCGCTGACCGTAATGGCGCCGGACGGCACGAAGACTACACTGCAGCTTCGGCAGACTTCGGCTGGCGTGTCGGAAGCGCAGATGCCCGCGATACAGCCAGGCGTCTGGCAAGCTGACGACGGGACACATCGGGCCTTCGCGGCGCCAAAGCTGGCAGATCCTCAGGAGTTTGCGGATCTGCGACTCACGGCCAGTCATATTGCTCCGGTTGTCGCGATGACGGGGGGAAAAATCGGATGGCTGGGGACTGATCCAGGGAAACCCGCGATTCCGCCGGTGCGGATTGGACCTGTTACTCCGCATGCAGGCGAAACCAGTTCCGAAACGGGTGACACGCTGACATTCCCTCCCCGGCATGCACATGTGCTGACCGGAACCAGCACAACACCGCTGCTGCCGGCCTGGCTGGTACTGATACTTGCAATTCTGGCGCTTGGCATCGGATGGTATCGTGAGGGAAATTGAGCCGGCAGGGGTCGGAACAGATTATTCTGCCCTGGCGCCGGGTGATTTTTCAGATATTGCGCATCGACGACTCGTCCGGCTTCTCAAACGATACATGTCCGCTCACGGCGGAACCTGCGTTCGGTGCCAGCATTGCCGCAGTGGGAACCGCCAGCAGGGAAATTGCACCTGTAACGAGAAATCCCGCGTCGAAATCAAACGATGTGACTTCAGCATGACGGAAAACAATACGCGAAACAGTAACCGTGAGCGCCGCGATGCAGATTCCTGCGGATAGCATGATCTGCTGGAAAGTCGAATAAAAGCTGGTGGCCGCACTCATGCGAGTTTCGGGCAGATCAGCATATGCAATAGAGTTATAGGCCGAGAACTGGATGGCCTGAACTGCGCCAGAGCAGATCAGAACGAATGTGAGAGGCCAGACAGGCCATCCTGGCCGGATCATGGCTATGATCGCGCAGGTGATAGCTGCACCGAATCCACTCAGCATCATCATGTTGCGAAAGCCGTAGCGACGGAACAGCCGCGTCACATACAGACGCGAACAGAGAGCACCGACAGGCGCGGCGAAAGTCACGAGGCCACTCTGTGCCGGATTGAGGCCGAAGCCGATCTGCAAAAGTGAAGGAAGCAGAAATGGCAATGCACCGACAGCGACACGACTGGCAGCTCCGCCCGTGACGGAAAGCCGGAACGTAGGCACAGCCATGAGGGTGAAATCCAGCAGCGGCGCAGAATAATGCCGCATATGACGGAAATAGGCCGCGAAAAGAGCCGCTCCGGTCACCAAAAGGCCAGCTGAAAGCCAGTAAGGCCGTGTGTTGTGACTGATCATTTCCGCACCAAAGGACATCAGGGCAAGCCCTCCCCCGGCCTGCAACATGCCAATACAGTCAAAAGGCTTTACAATGGGCTCTCTGATCTGAGGAATGTGTCGCCAGGTCATGAACAGCCCCAGCACGCCAACGGGCACGTTGATGTAGAACGTCCAGCGCCATGACAGTGCTGACGTGATCAGGCCGCCGAGTACCGGGCCGAGCATTGGACCGAGCGTTGCGGCAACATCATCCACATCATTGTACCGAGAAGTTCGGATTTTGCGACGCTGCGAAGCAGCACGAGTCGACCAACGGGTACCATCAGGGCACCGCCGATACCCTGCAGCATTCTTCCGATGGCAAGCACTGACAGAGTCGTAGCCTGGCCGCAAAGAACCGAGCAGGATACGAACAGGATTATGGCAGTGAGAAGTGTGGTTCGACTGCCGAATCTGTCGGCGACCGCTCCTGATGCCGGAATGAAAATTGCAAGGCCAACAATATAAGACGTAAGCGCCACAGAGGCGGAGACAGGGTCGACATGAAGGGACTGTGCAATTGATGGGAGTGCGGTTGCCAGGATTGTTCCATCGAGTTGCTCCATCAGCAGAAGGCTGGAGATAGTCAGCGCAATGATCTGCGGGCGTCGGAACAGCGGCATAACCGCTCAGAAACTCCGTTTTCAGATGAAACGCAACGGAATGCGAACCATTTTGATACCCGGGTCTCTGAAATTTGCTTTTCTGTCTCTCAGTGCGAGGCGGAAACGACACCGGTATTTCCGCGTTACAGGTCTGGCTGTGCAGGGCCAACACGTGCCGACGCGGCACTGCCGGGAAAAACTTGCATCCTGGCGGATGTGCTGTTCCAGATAGTTTTGTTGAATCCGTGCGGCGGAACCTGTCTTCCCGCTGCGTCAGAAAAGAAGAGGATAACCTGATGGCTGACGATAAAATCAACACCACCAAAGAGAAGCTGGAAGGCGCTGTCGATCAGGCGAAGGGTCATGTGAAAGATGCAGTTGGCGGCCTGACAGGTGACGCGGGTCTTCAGGCAGACGGCAAAGTGGACCAGCTTGCGGGGATGGCACGCGAGGAGTTTGCCGATCTTTATGAGGAAGGCGAGGGGCTGATTGAGAAAGGTGTGACTTTCGTGCGTGACAAGCCGCTTCTCTCACTTGGCATTGCGTGGTTTGCCGGTACCCTGTTTGGCTGGTGCCTGATGCCGCGTCGTCGCAAGGTCTGATTTTTCACTACAATAAAAACGCAGAACGGTCTCCGGCGATCCTGTGAAACGAGGGCCAGAGCCGTTCTGAGTCTACAATGCTATATTTTTGTCTGTTCTCACATTTCGTCCGAAGATCGCATTTTTCGCGTTTTCCAGTAACAGGACTCATGATTTTTCTGCTTCAGAGCAGCAGACCTGTAGCTGGCAGCTATAAATTTCATCCCTGACTCTTGCGCGCTTACCCCATATGATGGTTTTCCTTTCCTGCGAGTCGCGTATTGAACGACTCGATGATTCGCAGCGAGTCGTTCAAAGACCGGGGAAGGAATTACATGCCTGATTTCTTGCTGGAGACGGAGCATGGTGGCCGCGTGGCGGGTGTCGATGAAGTCGGTTGCGGCCCTCTCGCCGGCCCGGTCGTTGCGGCGGCTGTAGTCTTTAGCGGCGGCGTCCCTGACGATCTTGCTACGATCATTGATGATTCCAAGAAACTGAAAGCCACCCGACGCGAGGACATTGCACGCCGCCTGAAAGCTGTCCCCGGCATTGAAATCGGGATTGGCGCGGCGTCTGTCGCTGAAATTCTTCGCCTCAACATTCTTCGCGCGGCCCATCTCGCAATGCGGCGCGCGATCGATCGCCTCCCTGCCCTGCCAGTTCTTGCTCTTGTTGATGGCAACAGAAAACCGCCGCTGGGGATTCCTGTCAGAACTCTGGTTGGCGGGGACGCGATCAGTCTTTCTATTGCGGCGGCATCCATCCTGGCGAAAGTTACGCGTGACCGGATCATGGTCCGGCTCGATCAGCGATGGCCCGGTTATGACTGGGCCCGCAATGCCGGATACGGCACCAGCGCGCACAGGACTGCTATCACCACGCGGGGCTGCACGCCCCATCACCGTCGCGGTTTCGGTACAGTCCGGCGACAACTCGCTCTCACTTTTACCCACGGAGATTTAGCATGAGCGGTGCGACCACCCCCATGGAACTGCCGCTTGATCAGATTCTGCGAGGCGAGTGTGTCGATGTCATGCGAATGCTGCCATCGGCGAGTGTGGACTGCGTGTTTGCTGACCCTCCGTATAATCTTCAGCTGCGGGGCGAGTTGCGGCGGCCTGACGACACCATTGTCGACGGAGTGAACGATGACTGGGACAAGTTTTCCGATCTTGCGACCTATGATCGGTTTACCCGTGACTGGCTAAGCGAGGCGCGTCGGCTTCTGCGCAAGGACGGAACAATCTGGGTGATCGGATCATATCATAATATTTTCCGTATCGGCGCGATTTTACAGGATCTTGGATTCTGGATTCTGAATGATATTGTCTGGCGCAAGTCGAATCCCATGCCGAATTTTCGTGGCAGGCGTTTCACGAATGCGCATGAGACGCTGATCTGGGCAGCGCGTAGCGAGGACAGTCGCTACCGGTTCAATTATCAGGCGATGAAAGCACTGAATGATGACGTGCAGATGCGTTCAGACTGGTATCTGCCACTCTGCACTGGTGGTGAGCGTCTCCGCAATGATCATGGCCTGAAGTTGCACCCAACGCAGAAACCGGAGAGCCTGCTGCACCGTGTTCTGATTTCATCGACGGCGGTGGATGATGTAGTGCTCGATCCGTTCACCGGCACCGGCACGACAGCGGCGATGGCAAAGCGACTGCGCCGGCGGTTTATCGGCATTGAGCGTCATCCTGATTATGCCGAAGCAGCGATCGGACGCATCCGTCGTGAAAAGGCGCTGCCGCTGGATGCAATCACTACGACTCCAATGAAGCGCGAGGCACCGCGTGTACCGTTTGGCAGCCTTGTGGAGCGGAATTTCATTACGGCGGGCACGATTGTCTGCGATAAGAACCGACGCATATATGCAACAGTGTCTTCGGATGGAACGCTGGTCAGCGGTAGCAGACGTGGCTCGATTCACAAGCTGGGCGCGATGATGACCAATGCGCCATCGTGCAATGGCTGGACGTTCTGGTATCTGGAACGCGACGGAGAACTGATACAACTCGATGTGCTGCGCAGCGAGAGCCTGATGGCGGAGGCAGCGGAACTGGCCGCTCCTTTCTCAGAAATTCCGATCGCCGCGCAGTAAATTCTCCAGCGAGCATACCGTGCCGTCGTTATTAACCAGGACCTGGCGATCCCGCTTCCAGCGACATGGCTCCTGTCAGATAACTACATCCGATCTGATAAAATTCTCAGCAATCAGACAGATGGACCGATGATAAAAACTGCGACACGCGAATAGCAGTAATCAGGTTCCACCGAAACCGAGGAAGCCTACGGATGGCTGTGGCCGCCCTCCGGAGGCATCGTAACGGGAATCGACAATTTTGCCGCCCCGTGAGGCTCTTCCGCCGACACTCAGATGACCTGAACCACCTTCCATGCTCACACCGGAGCTTGCGACCGATGTTGTCGTCTCGTCCGGAGCTTCAAGGCTGCGCATCGAGAGGAGGAAGAACATGATATCATTACGGTTGAGATCAATTGCCATATCGAGCGGAGTCTGGCTCAGCACATTATGGCCGTTCAGATCAGCCCCGCGATTAACCGCTTCACGCGCAGCGCTGAGACTGCCGCGATTAATGGCGTCGAAGAGTGCGGAAGTGGGTTCGAGATCCATATTGGAATGTCCTCCTTCTTCCTCATTCGACTGAGCGCCAGGAAGGGCGGCCGGCGGAGCGGCACGTTTTGCGGCACGACGCTCCTCGGCCTTTTTAGCAGCCTCTTCGGCTTCAGCCTCAGCTTCAGCCTGGTCCGCATCCTGTTCCTGAGCATGAGCATGGCGCAAGGGCGCTGAGCCTGCGGCTATTCCCAGCAGGAGAGCGGACAGAGACAGATGGATACCGAACCGGCGCTTCAGGACAGATCTGCGGTGAGACATGGTGCAACAATACTCCGTGGCAGATCATTTAATAAAATTTACGGCATTTCACCAGATGCTGTATCCGAATCTCTTTTAAGCCTGCCCGAATTCGGGAGACCAGGAGCTGCTCTGCGGTTTCGTTAATGTTACGAAACAGGAAACTGGCGAAGAATATTACTGATTCGTTTCGGTTTGTATGGAATATCCCCCCGTCGGACATGTCACCGTAACTTAAATATTGGTTCATTGAACGGCTTTTCCCTGACAGGAAATGAAGAGTCTCTGAAAATTTTTCTCTTTTATATCAATAACAAAAGCAGAAATTATCTCCCCATGACCGAACATCCTGGTGCTTCCGGAATTGCACTCCCGGCCTGTGTCGGAGATCAGATTTTACTGCTATCAGGCATAGGTCAGAAAGCTCGTCCGGTTCTCGCGCCAGCTCAGGTGCAACTGGCTGAAGCATGATGGGATATGACCAGCGGCCATCCACAGGCCAAAAAATGTGGAACAGGGCCAGGCAGAAATCAGGTGGACGGAAACCGGCAGAATATGGACGAAAAGAATACAGGCATCTCTCCGGTTCCGGATCAGAAATTCCGCCCGCCTCGTCGTCGCCTCTGGATCCTGGTTGCCGTGATTCTGTTGGCAGCTCTGATTCTGGCTGTCGCCTTTTTCGGGCATAGCGGCCACAAATCCGGAACTCGGCGACAAGGGACGGCCGGAACCGATGCGCCTCAACCGGTAGCCGTCGAGACAGTTACGACGGGTGATATGCCTGTGGTTCTGACCGAACTCGGAACTGTCGTGCCGATCACTAACGTGACCGTTCAGTCGCGTGTGGAAGGCTACCTAATGGACGTAAAGTTTACAGAAGGTCAGCATGTAAAAAAGGGAGATTTGCTCGCCATTATTGATCCTCGTCCTTATGAGGTTCTTCTGCATCAGTATGAGGGGCAGCTGGCTCAGGATATGGCACAGCTTGAAAAAGCACGCGTTGATAATGCGCGCTATCAGAAGCTCATCAAACAGGACAGCGTCGCTGCAATGACCGCACGCGATCAGGAATTTACCGTTGAGCAGCTTGAAGGCACGGTAAAAGTCGATCAGGCCCTTGTCGACAATGAGAAGCTTCAGCTTATCTATTGCCACGTGATCGCGCCAGTGGATGGGCGCGTCGGTATCCGCGCTGTTGACCGCGGTAACTACATTGCTTCCGGCACAGGGCAGTCGGGCGGTCTGGTCATTCTGACCCAGATGCAGCCGATCTCTGTTATCTTCACGCTTCCACAGGATCAATTGGCGCAGGTGGCTGATCGCCTTCGCGCAGTCGGCAGTTTGCCTGTAGATGCATGGAACAGCTCGAATACCCAAAAAATCGCGTCAGGCACTGTCAGCACGCTGGACAGCCAGATTGATACTTCTACAGGTACAGTACGTCTCCGTGCCATTTTTACCAACGAAGATGAGCATCTCTTTCCAAACCAGTTCGTCAACGCCCGGCTTCTGGTGGATACACTGCATAATGCCATCATTGTGCCCAGCAATGCTTTGCAGACCGGTCCGAACGGGCAATTCGTCTATGTGGTGAAGAGCGATAACACCGTTGATGTCCGTAATGTGAAACCTGGCATCACGGACGGGACACGCACCGTCGTTGCAAGCGGTCTCGCTGCCGGCGACCGCGTGGTTACGGATGGCACGGACCATCTTCGTGCAGGCGCGAAGATAACGATCCCGGCTGATAATCCCGCTCCGGCGCCGGATACTGCGCAGCCGGCGCAGAATCATCACCGCCATGCGAACTGACGCCCGCCCGTGAATCCGTCACGCATCTTTATCGAACGGCCGGTCGCAACGACGCTGCTGATGTTTGCCATCCTGATGGCAGGCCTGCTTGGCTATCATTTTCTGCCTGTGTCGGCTCTGCCGCAGGTCGAATACCCAACGATTACGGTCCAGACATTCTATCCGGGAGCAGGGCCGGATGTGATGGCAACGTCGGTCACTGCGCCGCTGGAGACGCAATTCGGGCAGATGCCTGGTCTGGACCAGATGACATCGCGCTCGTCGGGTGGCGCTTCGGTAATCACGCTACGGTTCAATCTGTCCATGTCGATGGATATCGCCGAGCAGGAAGTGCAGGCAGCTATCAATCAGGCCAATTCGCTGTTGCCTACGGATCTGCCAGCACCACCAATCTACGCGAAGGTGAATCCAGCTGACACGCCTGTTCTGACCCTTGGAATTACATCAAAAACCATCCCCTTGCCTGAGGTCGAGGATTATGTCGATACACGGCTGGAGCAGAAAATCAGTCAGATTCCGGGTGTCGGGCTTGTGACTCTTTCCGGTGGAAACCGGAAGGCAATCCGTGTTCGTGTCAATATTCCGAAACTGACATCCTACGGTGTCGATCTCGATACGCTCCGCACGACGATCGGCAACGTGAATGTCAATTCGCCGACGGGAACATTTGACGGTGCACAGCGGGCGGCGACCTTGCGGGTTGATGGCCAGATCACTGGCATTGATCAGCTTCTGAACCAGGTGATTGCCTATCAGAACAATGGGCCAATCCGTATCCGCGATGTCGCGACAGTAGTCGTCGGAGCCGAAAACGAACAGCTCGCAGCCTGGGCGAACATGACACCGGGGCTCGTCCTGAATGTGCAGCGCCAGCCAGGCGCGAACGTTATTGCTGTTGTCGACAATATCAAGGCAGCCTTGCCACGGCTCAAGGAGTCGCTTCCGCCGGGTATCGACATTGTCCCGCTGACCGATCGCACCACAACCATTCGTGCCTCTGTGGCGGACGTCGAGTTCGAACTTTTTCTGGCACTCGTCCTGGTCGTTGCCGTCATATTCGTGTTTCTCCGCAATATTCCGGCAACGATTATTCCAAGCCTGTCTGTGCCTTTGTCGATCATTGGCACATTTGCAGTGATGGATCTGCTTGGCTTTTCGCTGGACAATCTGTCTCTGATGTCGCTGACGATCGCCACCGGCTTCGTGGTCGATGATGCCATCGTCATGATCGAGAATATCGCCCGCTACATAGAGATGGGCGAAGACCGGATGACAGCGGCGACGAAGGGTGCGGGGGAGATCGGGTTCACGATCATTTCTCTGACTGTATCGCTCATTGCTGTGCTGATCCCACTACTTTTCATGGGAGACGTGGTCGGTCGTCTGTTTCATGAATTTGCGCTTACTCTTGCGATCACCATTGTGCTTTCAGCCGTCGTTTCACTGACACTCGTGCCGATGATGTGCGCACGGATGCTTTCCGAGCGTCCGCATACTGAAGCTGACGCGCATACGGCGTTTCAGCGCTGGTCCGCGCGTGTCGAGATAGCGACTGAACGTCTGATTGCTGCCTACGACCGCGGGCTCGACGTCGTTCTGGCACATCAGCGGACAACGTTGCTTGTCTTCGGGGCGACACTTCTCCTGACAGGCTTTCTGGCGTGGGAGATTCCGAAAGGGTTTTTCCCGGTGCAGGATACCGGGGTCATTCAGGGTATTTCAGTTGCGGCGCAGTCGACCTCATTTGAGTCAATGAAAGCACATCAGCAGGAGCTTGCCCGGGTCATTCTGAAGGACAAAGACGTTGTTTCGCTGTCTTCTTTCATTGGTGTTGATGGTCAGAACTCGACCCTGAATCAGGGACGGTTTCTGATCAATCTCCGGGATCATGACGATCGCGGCTCAACAGCGCAGGAAGTTGCGACCCGTCTTTCCAATGAGACGGCGGGGATTGCCGGTATTCGTCTGTACCTGCAACCGGTACAGGATCTTTCGCTCGATACGACGGTCGCAGCTACGCAATATCAGTTCATGCTGGAGAACCCGGATTATAACGAGTTCAAGACCTGGGTTCCGAAGCTAATAACTGCCCTGCAGCAGGAGCCGTCACTCTCCGATGTGACATCGGATCTGCAGGCTGAAGGCCTGGTGGCCAAAGTAACGCTCGATCGTGCTACCGGAGCACGGTATTCGATCACGCCGCAGACGGTGGATAACGCTCTTTATGACTCCTTCGGCCAGCGACAGATATCCACGATCTACACACAGTCCAATCAGTATCGCATTATCCTTGAGGCCGATCCAAAGTTTCAGACTCGTCTAGGGTCCCTGAATGAGATCTATCTGCCTGGTATTTCCGGGAATTCCGGGCAGAGCAGTTCCGGTCCGACCCGCACGCCGACTTCCGGGCTGGTTCCCCTCGCAGCAGTCACAACTGTCACTCATGAGACGGCTCCTCTGTTAATCACACATTTCGGGCAGTTTCCGGCCTCGACGATCTCGTTCAACGTATCGCCCGGATACACGCTTGGGCAGGCGGCGGAAGCGATCGAGCGAGTTGAGAAGGCGGTGGGGCTGCCAGTCTCATTCCAGACATCATTTCAGGGAACCGCAGCAGCTTTTCAGGGATCGCTTGGCAATGAGCTCTTCCTTGTCGCTGCCGCTCTGATGGCGGTCTATATCGTGTTGGGCATCCTCTACGAGAGTTTCGTTCATCCGGTCACGATTTTGTCCACCCTGCCCTCCGCCGGGATTGGTGCTCTGCTAACACTTCGTCTGGCGGGAGCCGGACTTGATGTCATGGGCATTATTGGTCTGGTCCTTCTGATCGGCATTGTGAAAAAGAATGCGATCATGATGATCGACTTTGCGCTGGAGGCTGAGCGCGAGCATGGCATGACGTCCCTGCAGTCGATCAGGCAGGCAGCGACGCTGCGTTTCCGTCCAATTCTGATGACGACTCTTGCCGCCATGCTCGGCGCTTTGCCGATGGTGATCTCGCATGGCACGGGTTCAGAGTTACGTCGTCCACTGGGTCTTGCCATTATCGGAGGACTGGCACTTTCGCAATTTCTGACGCTCTTTACGACACCAGTGATTTACCTGGCTCTGGATACAATGGCCCAGAAATGGCGTGGTCGTATGGCGGGTGGTCTCATCGGCACACCTGAGCCTGATCCTGGTCAGAGCTGATTCTTTCATGATGAGCCCTGCGCGGATAACCGGATTGTCATGAACCCTTGCCGCATCTTTATCGAGCGGCCTGTTGCGACCACCTTGCTGACGGTCGCCCTGCTGATCGCCGGGATCATCGGATATGTGGGACTTCCGGTCTCAGACCTGCCAAATGTCGATTTTCCGGTTATTCAGGTCCAGGCACAGCAGGCTGGAGGCTCGCCCGAGGAAATTTCAAGTTCTGTTGCAGAGCCACTGGAGCGTCATCTGGGTCAGATTGCTGATCTGACCGAAATGACGTCCCAGTCGACACAAAATCAGGTTCGTATCACTCTGCAGTTTTCGCTTTCCCGGGATATCAATGGCGCCGCCCGGGATGTCGAAGCAGCGCTCCAGGCGTCTCACGCGGATCTGCCATCTTCGCTGCGGCAAAACCCGAATTACTTTAAGGCAAATCCCAACGGCGCACCGATTCTGATTCTCGCCCTCACCTCTCCGACACGGACACCGGCGGTTCTCTACGATCTGGCGAGCAACGTGCTGCAGCAGCATCTTTCGCAGATACGTGGGGTCGGTATGGTTGACATCGCGGGAAGCGCCCTTCCCGCGGTAAGAGTCGATATGAATCCGTTGCTGCTGTTTCATTATGGCATCGGTTTTGAAGATGTTCGCGCGGCGCTTGCTTCGGCGAACGCGCACGGTCCAAAGGGAATCATCGATCAGAACGGAATGCGATTCACGCTTGATACCAACGATCAGGCTCGCTCAGCTCAGGCGTATCGGGATCTTGTGATCGCCTACCGGAGCAATCGTCCGGTCCGGCTCTCCGATATTGCCGAAGTTCATGACGGCGTCGAAGATGTACGTAACGCCGGTTTTTTTAATCGTCAGCGGGCTGTGATTGCCGTTGTCTTTCCCCAGGCGGGCGCAAACGTCATTCATACAATCGATCAGATTAAAGCCGTGATGCCGATGCTACAGACGGCATTACCTGCGGATGTCTCACTTCACACGGCGCTCGACCGGTCACTGACGATCCGGGCTTCTCTGGAAGATACGCAGACTACGCTCATTATCGGTGTGATTCTTGTCGTCCTTGTGACCCTTGTTTTCCTTCGTTCGATCCGTATGACGATCATTCCGGCTATTGTCGTGCCGACATCGATTATTGCGACTTTCGGCGTGATGAGACTGCTGGATTTCTCGCTGGATAATATGTCGCTGATGGCGCTGACGGTTTCTACCGGATTTGTAGTGGACGATGCGATCGTCGTACTGGAAAACATCGCACGCTATATAGAAGAAGGAGTGGCACCACGTGAGGCAGCTCTGCGCGGAGCACAGGAAGTTGCTTTTACTGTCTTCTCGATTTCAATTTCTCTGATCGCTGTTTTTCTGCCGATCCTGCTCCTTGGTGGCCTGGCCGGACGCCTGTTTCATGAACTTGCAATGACGGTCTCCATCACCATCATGATCTCGATGGCGCTGTCGCTCTCTCTTACTCCTATGCTGGCTTCCCGAATTCTGAAACCGGCAACATCTGATGCCACAGCCGCCCAGTCTGGCCGGACATGGTTTTCGCGAATGGCAGCGGTGCTCGGTCATTTTTCGGGTCACATGGTTGACTACATGGCAAAAGGATATGAAACCACTCTGGATGTCGCACTACGCCATAACAGGCTGGTTCTTCTGACGCTGCCGCTGACAATCATCCTGATGGGCGCCTTGTTTATTGCCATGCCCAAGGGTTTTTTCCCGACAGAAGACACCGGGATGCTCATGGGACATCTTCAGGGCGACCAGTCGATCTCCTTTTCCGCAATGACGCAAAAAGCCGACGTCGTACAGGCAGCTGTTCTGAAGGATCGGGAGGTTGAAAGTATTGCCGGATCTGTAGGCGGTGGTCGTGGTTCGTCCAATCAGGCGAATTTATTTTTGCAGCTCAAAGACAAAAACTCACGCGGGCCGGCCGAAAATCTGATGGTCCGGATTACAAAGCGTCTGAGTAATCTTGTTGGAGCACGCTTTTATCTTATGCAGCCTGGCGCGGTTCGCGTTGGAGCACGGCAGAGTAATGCCGGCTATCAGTATACGCTCGAAGGAGATACTGCGTCTGAGCTTTATGCCTGGACGCCGAAGCTTGTCTCAGCTCTGGCCCGTCATCCGGAAATTCTCGACGTTTCTTCGGATGTTCAGCAGGGAGGATCGGCTGTTGTTGCCGGGATTGATCGTGATACCGCGTCGCGCATGCAGATTACGCCGCAGCTGATTTCCAATACGGTGTATGACGCCTTCGGCCAGCGTGCGGCATCAATCATTTATAACCGACTGAATCAGTATCGCGTCGTTATGGAGGCGGCACCTCCTTTCCTGGTCAATCCGGACACGATCAATCAGGTATGGGTCAGCGCTTCGGGCGGCAGCGCTTCGGGTGGAACCGTTTCAAACACGATTCGGGTGGTCGCGTCGGATTCATCCGGCAGCAGCAGCGATACAGCGAGCGTCAGCAGCCAGAATTTCCGTAATCAGATTGCGAACCAACTCGCGGGTGGTTCTTCGACCTCCACTGGTTCCGCTGTGTCGACCAATAGTGAATCAATGATACCCATCACTTTTATCACTGACATTTATCCAGCCCGTACACCGCTGTCGGTTAATCATCAGGGGCAGTCCGTCGCTGCAACTATCTCATTTAATCTTGCTCGGGGTGTGGCACTGAGCCGGGCGGTAGAAATTATCCAAGGCGCGACGATTTCACTGCATATGCCCTCCACGATTCATGGCAGTTTCGCTGGAAATGCCGCTCAGTTTCAGAAATCAGTTAATGACGAGCCACTTCTGATTCTGGCGGCGCTGGCAGCTATCTACGTTGTGCTGGGCATCTTGTACGAGAGCTATGTTCATCCTCTGACTATTCTGTCGACTCTGCCTTCCGCTGGCGTGGGTGCATTACTGGCACTTCAGATTTTTGGTGAGGATTTTTCCCTTATCGCCATGATCGGAGTGATTCTGCTGATCGGCATTGTGAAAAAAAACGCCATTATGCTTGTTGATTTTGCGATCAATGCAGAAAGAGAGACGCAGTGCTCGCCCTATGATGCAATCAGGACTGCCTGCCTGCTGCGCTTCCGTCCGATCATTATGACGTCTCTTGCCGCAGCACTTGGTGCTGCACCGCTCGTATTTGGCAATGGTTACGGCGCCGAAATGCGACGGCCGCTGGGCATTGCGATCGTCGGTGGTCTTCTGGTCAGCCAGGCGCTCACGCTTTATACCACGCCAGTTGTTTACCTGACGCTGGATCGTCTGGCTTTACGCTTCAGAAAACACTCGTGGAAATTACACCGTCGCCCTACCAATCCTCAGGAAGCCTGACGCGGATGATGATTCAGACTCCCAGCCGCCCCGCCTGGCGCACCATTCTTTTGCTAACACCTCTGGTGCTTTCCGCCTGTATGGTGGGACCGGACTATAAACGCCCGACAGCAATCATCTCGCCAAAATTCAAGGAGCTGCGTCCTGCGCCGGGGTGGCAATATGCTCAGCCTTCTCTCGCAGCGGCACAGAAGGGAAAATGGTGGACAGTCTATAATGATCCCCTCCTCAACAGCCTTGAGGAGCGTGTCGCCATCAGCAACCAGAATGTCGCCCAGTATGAAGCGCAGTACCGGGAAGCGCGAGCAGCTATCAACTCCATCCGGGCTGAACTCTACCCCACTCTGAGCGGGTCTCTGAGTTTCAACCGGAACAGCACGGGTCGTGGATCACGCAATGCTTCGTCTGGTGTTCTGGTCAATTATGGATCGGGCAGTACGGAGACAAGCTATACGCCGTCGAACACGACGGAGACGACTTATGGCATGGGGCCAACCGCAAGCTGGGATCTCGATTTGTGGGGGGCCATTCGCAGGCAGATTCAGGCTCAGGTCACTGAGGCTCAGGCGACGGCTGCCGATCTGGCAAATGCGACTCTTTCGTATCAGATCCAGCTTGCGACCGCTTACTTCAATCTGCGTTATCAGGACAGCCTGAAAGATCTGCTGCATCGCAATGTTCAGTTCTATGAACGGTCTTTGCAGATTACCGAAAACCAGTTCCAGGCCGGAGTGGCTGATCCAACGACTGTTTTGCAGGCCCGAACACAGCTTGAACAGACGCGTGCGCAGGAAATACAAACCGGGATCACACGCGCACAGTATGAGCATGCGATTGCAGTACTGGCAGGTGAAACGCCAGCTGATCTCAATATTGCGCCAGGGATGCTGCCACGAAGCATTCCTGCCATTCCGGTCTCTGTTCCGGCAACGCTTCTTCAACGCCGACCGGATATTGCGGCAGCCGAGCGGCGTATGGAGGAATATAATGCAAAAATCGGAGCAGCCATTGCCGCATTTTATCCAGATGTGAAACTGACGGCATCCTATTCCTACAGCGGTGATCCTGTTGGCGCTCTTGTTCAGGTTGCGAATCGAATCTGGTCTCTCGGAGCGGCAGCAACCGAGACAATTTTCGAGGGGGGAGCGCGCACGGCAGCGGTTCATGAAGCGAATGCCAGTTACAATGCGTATACTGCCGCGTACCGGCAGACAGTACTGACGGCATTGCAGAATACGGAAGATCAGTTGTCTAATCTGCGTATTCTAGCTGATCAGGCAGCGCAGCAGGAAATCGCGCTTGCTGCAGCTAATCGCGCGGTCAGTGTCTCGATGAATCAGTATCTGGCCGGCACGGAGATCTACACAACAGTAATTACTGCTGAAGTAACGGCACTTTCGAATGCTGAGACCGCATTGGCGATCCAGCAGAGCCGGATTGTCGACTCAGTCAGTCTCATCGGGGCGCTGGGTGGCGGCTGGGATGCGGCGGCTCTGCCGTCTAAAGACTCCATGCAGACGGATAATCCGTTTCTTCCATCTTTCATCCAGAAAGACAGGAACTGATCTTTTCATTTCGTGCTCTGTTCGTGTCTTCCTGAAACCGCCTGTTATGACATCATCAGGAATGGGCCTCCCTGTGTCGCGAGGCCGCAATTTGGGATGGTTGGGCTCACGTCACATGACGTGAGAGTGACCTAGACCAGACAGTCCGGACAAGGAAGAACCGGTCTCTGTTGCGCGTTCCAGAATCAGGAACCAGGTAGCCCAACAACCCTGCCTAAGCGGGGCTGCCGGAGGCCCAGCCTCAATGTCCGCTGTCGATCCTCTGTATGTGTATGGCCTGTCGTCAGTTAGTGGGAGATGTGCATGAGGCTTGTACTTCCGCTTAATCTGTGATGTTTTCTCGCTGTTTTCAGGGAGAATGCGGATGCGTCGGTATGGACTGAAGCAGTTCAAAGGTATCACAACACGCTATGACAAGCTGAAATCAACCTTTCTCGCAGTTGTCCAACTCGTCGCAACTATCATCGAAGTTAACTGACGCCACGCCCTAATATCGTGATGAATCATTCTTCAGGAAATGTTAAATGTAAGAACATAACGTAATCTGTCACTGAACATGACAATGCGCCTGACATCTAACTGGCAGAAAGAGTATGGTTGCCAAGAGTGATGAGCAGGTGCCAGGCGACGATCAGTTCACTTGTCTGAAAGATTGGCCAGAAGCATTGTTTTTGGACTCCCGGACAATATCTACTTTTGAGCTTTTTTCGTAGCACAGCGCTTTCAATGCACGAAAACAGATGCGATCAGACATAAAACAAGGCCAGACACGGCAATCAGGGTCTCGAGCACAGACCAGGTTTTCAGTGTTTGCGGCACAGTGAGCCCCAGATATTCCTTGACCTGCCAGAAACCAGCGTCGTTCATCGGACCGAGAGCTACCGACCCTGCGCCGGTTACCAGAACCATAAGTTCAGGTGAAACTCCCGTGGAATGTGTGAGAATAGGCCCGACGATCCCTGATGCTGTGGCCATTGAGACAGTTGCTGAGCCGCACGCGATACGCACGATGACAGCGAGAAGCCAGGCGAGGATAAGCAGCGGCATATGAGCGACGAGAGCTGCATCGGTGATGGCCTTTGATACACCGCTATCCACGAGGACGTGGCCGAAACCCCCTCCGGCACCGATCAGCAGCATGATCAGCGCTGTGGGTCCGAGACTTTCATTGGTGAAACGAAGAATTGTCTCGGCGGAAAATCCTCTGGTCTTACCAAGGGTATAAAAAGACATGATCGTAGCAAGGACAAGCGCGATGTCAGTGTTGCCGACGAAATGCAGGGCGTCATTCAATGCACTGTGCGGTATGGTCAGAAGATCGCCTGCTGATCCGAGGAGCATGAGGGCAACAGGCAACAGGATCGTGAATACAGTCAGCGAAAAGCTGGGAAGACTGGTCTGGACATCGCTATGCACGAATTGTTCGGCAAGAGGATTTGCCTCCGTAAGTGAAATATGAGCGGCGGCAAAACGTCCAAAAACAGGGCCGGCGATAATGGCGATCGGTATACCGATCAGAATTCCCAACAGGATCGTATGACCAACATTGGCATGATAAGCACTGACCGCGAGGAGCGCTGCGGGATGGGGCGGAATCAGCGCATGGGTGACTGACAGCGCAGCACCCATAGGAAGAGCGATGCGCAGCAGTGGAGTTTTCGTGCGCTCCGCCAGTACAAAGACCAATGGAATAAGCAGAACGAAGCCGACTTCAAAGAAGACCGGCAAACCAATAAGCAGGCCAATCACCAGCATGGCCCAGTCGACGCGGCCCCGGCCCGCAAAACCCGAGATCGTAAGTGCAATGCGGTCAGCACCACCTGACTCGGCGAGCATTTTTCCGAGCATGGTGCCGAGCGCTATAACCGTTCCGACATGACCGAGCACATGCCCTGCGCCGGCCTCGAACGAACCGACGACTTTATCGGCAGGCATACCGGCGACGAGCGCCATGACGATCGACGTTACGAACAGAACGATGAATGGATTAAGGCGAAAACGCGCGATCAGGATGACGAGCGCGACAATTGCGGCGGTGGCCAGAGAGATGGCAAATATTGCGCTCATCCCGTGAGAACTCCTCGTTCCTGTTTTGATCACGTTCTTAACGTCGTGACGCAATACGGATAATGTTTCTAAAGGAAACGTGATGCCCATGGCCTGCGACGATGGTCCGCATCTCAGGTTTTCTACTGGAAACACCATGCCGCACGTGAAATGTTGACGCGCTGAGCAATTCACTGTGTCACTTCAGATCGAAGACCGGAGGACAAATACATATATCGGCAGGCAAAGCGAATAATCACCGAAACCGTCTTTTTTCAAACAGACACGGTGATGCCGCCGTCTACCATCAGGACATGACCATTGACGAAACCTGATGCGTCAGATGCAAGGAACACGGCTGCACCGACAAGTTCTTCAACACGTCCCCAGCGTCCCGCAGGCGTGCGTTTGCAAAGCCACTCGGTGAATTCCTTATTCGCTACCAGAATCTCATTCATTTCCGTCTCGAAATACCCTGGAGCAAGACCATTGATCTGCAGGCCGTGTCTCGCCCAGTCGGTCGCCATGCCTCTGGTCAGATTCTTTACGGCACCCTTTGTCGCGGTATAGGGAGCGATTCCCGGACGAGCGAGCTCGCTTTGCACGGAACAGATATTGATGATCTTGCCACGCCCACGCGGGATCATCTGGCGGGCGACAGCCTGTCCGACGAAGAAAACAGCATTCAGATTTGTTGCGATCAACGCATCCCAGTCAGCACGTGGAAACTGATCAAGGGGAGCGCGCCGCTGGATACCGGCATTATTGATCAGAATGTCGATCGGACCAACGTCACGCTCGATTGCATCGATTCCGGCGATGACGGCGGTCTGATCAGTTACGTCAAAAGATGAGGTCACCGCTTTCAGCCCGTCCTTCGCGAGGGCTGCTTTGGCTTCTTCGAGTCGGTCTGAATTACGACCATTCAGGATAAGTTCTGCTCCATGTTCCGCAAGACCTTTTGCCAGAGTGAAACCGATGCCGCGCGAAGCCCCCGTTACAAGAGCTCGTCGTCCTGCGAGCGAGAAGAGACCGGCATCTGACATATCCGCCTCACCTTTTTCTGAAATAGCCTGACCTAGCAGGCATTTTCGCAGGAACGGAAACACGTATCCGTGCGCCTCAGGAGCATTATTCGGGCAGAAGCACCCGCCTGAACAAAAATGGCTGTCCGAACACCCGTTCAGAGTAGTATCCGTGAACGGATATGAGTTGATGGCAGTCTAATCTGCTCCACCATCTGTCTCTCCGAGCGCAATTCGGACTTCTGCGATCAGCGCTTCCAGTGATGGCGGCAACCAGCGTGCTTCGCGAACGTAAACACCGAGATCGGTCGTCGCGCCGACATCGCGCAGTGGGACGTGTACCAGGCCTGTATTACCTGGTTCGAGCGCCAGCCAGGACTGGAAGGCTATACCCGCACCCTCGGCGACCATGCGGTTCGTCAGTTCGATCGAACCGGTCTCCACGACGATACGCAACTGTTCGCGCTGAGAGCGGAGGAAAGGCTCCATGACCCATCTTAATGACAGGGTGGAAGATGGCAGAATGAGGGGAAATTTCAGACATTCAGAGACCGAAACTGTGGCTTTTCGGGCAAGAGGATGGCCTTCCGGCACTATAGCGCCGACCGGAAATGTGGCGACGGTGATCTGACGCAGATCGGTCAGCGGCTCCAGTGAGAAAGCGATACCAAGATCAGTCTGACCGCTGCTCAGAGAGCGGGCGATCATACCGGGTGATCCCGGTTCAGCGTGAATGACGATGCCCGGATGGCGCGTCATCATGCGCTTCAGGATACGTGGCAGGAGACCACCCATGACCCCGGCGACCGCCATCACACTGACACGTCCCTCCTGACCTCCTCGCAATGCGGCGATGCGTTCGTCCGTACGGCGGGCGTCTTGCACGACAGTGACAATATGACGTGCGACGATTTCTCCTACGGCAGTCATTACCATGCCGCCGGGAAGTCTGTCGAAGAGGGGCGCCCCGATTTCGGCTTCCATCTGACCGAGTTGTCTGGTGAGAGCAGAAGGTGTGATGTTCAGACGGCGTGCGGCCTCACGGATAGAACCGTATTCACGTACTGCGTCGAAATAAAGAATGGCCCGGTCATGCAGCCGCATAACCTGTCCTGGACGCCACGGCCTCACAGTGCGTTATTCTTCCGGTGCAAAAGCCGTTCAATAATTTCCGCCGCGACGAAAGCGGCGATGATGGCCGGACGCTTGTCTCTGATCCCGCGATTTCCAATCGGGCACACCAGAGAGGCAATGCGGCTTTCGGACAGGCCCACCTCACGCAACGCACGCTCCAGACGCCGGCGTTTCGTTATTGAACCGATCATTCCGACATAAGTCAGATCACCGCGCTCGAGCAATTCAGCAACGATCACGCCGTCCAGAGCATGATTATGGGTCAGGACGAGGGCACCCGCACCAGCGGGAGCCCCGGCGACGACACGCTCCCAGGCTCCATCCGATACGATCTCGACTCCCGGTGGAACAATCCCGAACTCCTCAGGACGGGAATCCACCCAGATCAGACGCAATGGCAACAGCACCAGAGCAGCAGCAAGGGCTCGCCCAACATGGCCAGCTCCGAAAAGCAGCAGCACGGGAAGGCGAGTAATTTCAGTTCTGAACTCTTCAGCCACGCGTTCGAGGCCCTGGTCATCAAGGCATTCGATTTCGACGGCAACACTGCCACCACAACACTGCCCACTCTCCGGTCCGAGCGGGATGATGAGTTCTGCAGTACCACCGTCTCCCGTGAGCATGTATCTGGCCTCCCGGATAGCTCGCCATTCGAGTTCACCTCCGCCTATCGTGCCCCAGCTTTTATTGGCATTCACCAGCATGAAAGCACCTGCTTCTCGCGGAGTAGAGCCAAGCGCTCTCCGGATGGTCAGGCGCGCAACAGGAGCCTCCATTTGCCGCCAGCGGCTAATGGTCTCACAGATGCCATCCATCTGGTCCTCTCACGCAGTCCCTGCTGCTGCACGGCCAGAGGCCTCCGCACGAAGACGGCTGGCGCAGCGCAGGATAGTTTCCGGTGTAGCAGGCGCATCAAGGCGTGGGCAGGTATGATAATCATCCAGGCTGGCAAGCGCATCGGATATGGCATGAAGAACGGACAGGCCATGTACGAAAGGCGGTTCGCCCACGGCTTTGGAGCGGAAAATCGTCTCTTCCTGGTTAGGCGCATTATCCAGCAGGCGAACATTGAAAATACGCGGACGATCAGAGCAGCCCGGTATCTTATAAGTGCTGGGGGCGTGTGTCCGGAGCCGGCCGGAGGCGTCCCATACGAGTTCCTCCGTTGTCAGCCATCCGGCACCCTGCACGAAGGCGCCTTCGACCTGGCCGATATCGATGGCCGGGTTCAGCGACTGGCCGGCATCATGCAGGATATCGACGCGCTCGATGCGCATCTCACCGGTTAGCGTATCGACGGCGACTTCGGAACAGGAGGCGCCATAAGCAAAATACAGGAATGGGCGACCCCGACCCGTATCGGGATTCCAGTGAATCTTCGGTGTTTTGTAGAACCCGTTTGATGACAGAGATATCCTGGCAAAATAGGCGGCTTTAATCAGATCTGGAAACGGGATCAGAATTTTGCCAGCCAGCACACCCTCCGGTGTGAAAGATATCTGTTCCTGCGGAATGGACCAGTGTTCAGCAGCGAATATTACCAGACGGGTTTTGATCTTACGGACGGCATCGAGCACGGCCATCCCGTTAAGATCGGCACCGGAGGAGGCTGCCGTTGCAGAGGTGTTCGGAACTTTGCCTGTATTTGTAGCGGTAATACGCACGCGGTCAGCTTCAAGCGCGAATTCGCGCATAACGATCTGAACCATTTTGGTATGCAGTCCCTGCCCCATTTCGCACCCGCCATGATTCACCTGCACGGAGCCATCCGTATAGATGTGCACGAGAGCACCGGCCTGATTGTAATGAGTGGCCGTAAAAGCAATACCGAACTTAACCGGAAGGAGTGCTATACCTCTTCTGATAAAATGACTTTTTCCGTTGAAAGCCCTGATCGCCTTCCGACGATCTTTATAGTCGCAGTCTTCGGCAAGTGTTTTCATGATATCCGCCGCGATGCTATCTTCGACATTCATGTGATAGGGAGTCAGATCGCGGGGTGTTCCGGTTTCATACGTGTTGCGAAGACGCACGTCCAGCGGATCGAGGCCCGTAGCGTATGCAATTTCCTCGATTAAACGCTCGGCGCCGACGATGCCTTGAGGGCCACCAAAACCGCGATAGGCCGTATTGGACTGCGTGTTAGTCTTCAGAGGTTCGGAACGCAGGCGGACGGTCGGATAATAATAAGCGTTGTCTGCATGAAACAGAGCCCGGTCGGTGACGGGACCGGAGAGATCAGCAGACCAGCCACAGCGGGCAGCGAGCACCATGTCGACAGCATAGATACGACCATCATCATCAAAGCCGACATCATAATCGATGACGAAATCATGGCGTTTTCCAGTTATGACCATGTCATCATCGCGGTCGAGACGCAGTTTCGTCGCCTGGCCAGTGAGGGATGCGGCGAGAGCCGCAAGACAGGCCGGACCGTTGGCCTGAGTTTCCTTACCGCCAAAACCGCCACCCATGCGGCGTACCTCGACCGTAACAAGTGCACCAGGACAATTGAGCACATGGGTGACCATCAACTGGGTTTCGGTGGGATGCTGAGTGGAGGACCATATCCGCATTTCGCCCTCCTCGCCGGGAACAGCCATTGCGGCCTGTCCCTCGAGGTAGAAATGCTCCTGGCCGCCAACACTCAGACTACCCGATATGCGGCGCGGAGCTCTCGAAAGCGCGGCTTCGGCATCTCCCCGACTCATGGTAAGAGAGCGCCAGACAAGCGGGCTGCCAGCAGCCCGCGACTGAGCAATATCGAGAATGGCAGGCAGATCTTCGTATTCGATTTTAGCCAGCCGCACGGCGGCGCGGGCCTGCGCACGGGTTTCGGCTACAACAGCGAAAATCATCTGTCCATAATAGGAAACAATGTCTTCTGCCAGAAGTGGTTCGTCATGTTTTCCGACAGGGCTGACGTCATTATGACCAGGAATGTCTTCTGCTGTCAGAACGAGAACGACGCCCGGCGCGGCGCGAACTGCTTCCATATCCATTGCGAGGATGCGTGCATGGGCTTTCGTGCTGAGACCGGGCACCAGATGCAGAAGACCTTTTGGTTCAGGCAGATCATCGATATAGGCAGCACCGCCGGAAACATGGAGAATGCTACTCTCATGACGCTGAGACTGCGACGCACTTCCCTCCACAAGTTTCAATGTGCCATCGTGCGACGCCGTTCGGGAGTCCAGGGCAGTCGCTTCAGCTGTCGTTCCGTCGATGACTTCAGTGGAAAGTCCCACCATACCGGCTCCGAGATCAAATGCGCTGTCGGACTCAGACATTGACCGCCTCCCCATGGATGCTCCAGACGGAAACCTGCGCTGTATCAGATCCGGTTGTTTCGACATAAAAACGGGTCAGCAGATTACGAGCAACTTCCAGACGATACCACGATGTAGCACGTAGATCAGAAAGCGGCGCGAAATCCTGACTGATGGCGTCACGAGCGGCGGCAAGCGCAGCAGCGTCCCATGGATTGCCAGTCAGTGCGGCTTCGGCAGCAGCAGCGCGCTTCGGTGTGGAAGCCATGCCACCGAAAGCGAGACAGGCTTTCCGGATAATACCGTCGCTGATGATCAGCGAAAATCCAGCCATGACAGCAGAAATGTCCTGATCGAAGCGTTTAGAAATTTTATAGCCGCGAAACATTGTACCCGCTTTCGGGACCGGCACAAAAACAGCTTCGATAAATTCATCCGAAGCGCGATCCTGGACCCCATAATCGATAAAAAAGCCCTCAAGAGGTATCCGTCTTTTTTTATCGCCACGCCTGAGAATAAGTTCGGCGTCGGCGGCGATCAGCAGTGGCGGCCCGTCTCCAATGGGTGACCCGTTTGCGATATTACCGCATAGCGTAGCGGAGTTTCGGACCGGACGGGCGGCGACACGCCGAAGGGTGTCGCGCATTTCAGGGTATACGGCACAAAGCGGCGCTTCGGCCTCGCTCCAGGTGACCGCGGCGCCGATTGTCGCGCCATCTTCGGTGACGGTGATCTTCCGCAATTCAGGAATGTGACCGATGAACACTACATGGGGCAGTGTGCGACCAAGTTTTGTAACCCAGAGGCCAACATCCGTGGCACCGGCAACGATGCGAGAGGCGGGATCAGCCATGAGAGTAACAGCGAGTTCATCTGCGCTGGCAGGAATAGTCAGGCGGGCATTCTTCGTTGCGATAGACACCCCTTCTCCGCTCTCCATCATGGTCAGCCGCTCACCAATTTTTTTTATTTCAGCGTCGAAGCGGTCTGGCCCGGCGACAAGAGCCTGGCGCATTGCCCGGACTATCGGAGCGTAGCCGGTGCAACGGCATAGATTGCCAGCCAGAGCATCATCTATGTCAGCATCCGTAACTTGGTCTATCATCGAGCCGACACGTTTGCGGAAGGCAACCATCGACATAACGAAGCCAGGGGTACAAAATCCGCATTGCGAACCATGCTGGTTCACCATGGCGCACTGGACCGGATGCAGGACACCGGACGGATCACGGAGATCCTCGACTGTGTAAATCTGGGCGCCATCAAGCATAGGCAGGAACTGGATGCATGCATTGACAGCGTTCCATGAGAGATGGCCCGCACAGGCGTTGCGCCGGACGATAATGATGGCACAAGCACCGCAATCGCCTTCGTTGCATCCTTCCTTTGTGCCAGTCCGTCCCCGGGTTTCGCGAAGCCAGTCGAGGGCGGTCACGCTCGGCAGCACATCGTGCAGGACAATATATTCGTCACCCAGCCAGAATCTGATCGTGTCGCGCATTCGTCCCCCTGCAAACCCGGTTGCCACTAGTTCTTCAGCCGATATTCCCCCCGGAACAGATCAACCGCATCTCTGGCAGGCATCGATCCTATAACGAGGATCGGGCAAGGGCAAAGCTCTGTGATCCTGTTTCAGCGAAAGCCACAGATATCGTAGTTTTTGGGATCCCCAGCTTCCGTGCCACTCCTCGGTCCTGCGTTCATTATGGAAAGAAAAATGCAATGAAATATTATGCAGTTATCCTTGCAGCATGTGCGGTCTTAATGATTATGGTTACGCCGGAAAATACGCAGGCGCAGACAGTACAGTCGGCTCATCGCGAACTTCTGCTTCAATCGACATCGTCCTGGAACGGAAAAGCCTATACGCATTACCCGTCTGGCCAGCCCCAACTGACCACGATCAAAATCACTCTTGCACCACATACCGCGCTCCCATGGCATACACATCCGATACCGAATGCCGGCTATATCCTCGAAGGGCAGCTAACCATTCATGACCGGACGAGTGGAGCCGCACATACTTTCCATAAGGGAGAAGCCTTTTCAGAATCCGTCGATGACGAGCATCGTGGCGAAAGTGGAGACACGGAAACCAAAGTACTCCTGACTTATGCAGGAACGCCGGGCCTGCCGACTTCCGTGCCAGCGAAAGGTGAAAAGCCTGAGTACTGAGAGCTAAGGGACGTTCTCCCGTACAGATTTAGGTCAGCTTCTTTGGAGATTGCCTGTAGCGTACCGCCATGGCCCTGATCGTGAAAACGTGTACTCCTATGAGAACGCCGTTACAAATCTGCACAGGCCTCATAGTCTGTGTTGTTTGCTGATCACGAGAGAGGGAGTAATAGGAGCCATGCTCGTTTACGCCTCCTCATGCAACGCTGTCATTTATGCATATTTTATACCTCATGTTGGGGGTTATCAGACGCACAGCGAATGCTACATTAATCACCTGATTGCCAGACCTGCGACGATCCGGGCGCTCGTAAGGCCGCTCTGCCCGTGCTAAAATTAAAAACACTCGATCGGTATGTGATGCATCAGCTGTTCATGGCGTTGCTTGCAACCACCGGTGGTCTTGCCGCACTGATCTGGCTCACCCAGTCGCTCAGATTCGTATCGCTTGTTGTAGATCGTGGTCTGTCGCTTCGAGTGTTCATTGAGCTTACCAGCCTGATGATCCCATCATTCGTCGCTGTCGTGTTGCCGATCACGACATTCGTAGTGACTCTTTTCGTTTATCTTCGTCTCGCCGGTGACCGCGAGCTTACAGTGATGCGCGCCGCAGGCCTCTCGCCTTTCTCACTGGCCCGACCCGGGCTGATCTGCGCTTCCGTCGCGATGCTGCTCACCTTCCTGCTTAATCTGTGGATCGTGCCTGTTTCCTATCGGGATTTCCGGCAGTTCGAATTTCAGATCCGGAACAAGATGGCGGCATTCCTGCTTCAGGAGGGAGTGTTCACGAAACTCTCGGAGGCGATGACCGTGTATGTGCGTGAACGCGATCACACCGGAATGCTGCGAGGGATCATGGTAGAGGACGACCGTATTCCGAACAGTCGGGCGACGATCTTTGCGGAGCGGGGCACGATGCTGATTGTCAACGATCAGCCACGCGTAGTGATGTATGATGGCTCGCGGCAGGAAATCGACCATAAGACTGGTCGCCTTACCTTGCTGTTATTTGATCGCAACACGCTCGATCTGACATCTTCGAAATCCGATCAGGTACGCCCTCGCGACGCGGCAGAAATGTCTCTGTCGGAACTGCTCAATCCGGACCCGAAGGAAGTCAGCGAGCGTGACAGAGGCAAACTTGCGGTCGAAGGGTGGCGAAGGATGACATCTCCGTTCACTGCGTTTTCCTTTGCAATGATCGGCATGGTTGCGATCCTTCGGGGAGCTTTTTCGCGCCACGGCAATATCAGCCGACCGCTTTTCGCCGTTCTGACTGTAATTGGTCTTCTGGCGCTCAATCTCCTGCTGCAGAATCTTGCCAGCCGCAATATGACGCTGATCCCGCTGATCCTTGTGGAGGCTGTCGTCCCCGGCATGATCTGCGCGGTACTTTTGTTTGGCTCTGAATACAAAGCGGCACGGCTGACAGTTCCGTCTGCTTCCCGTCCGGGTATCTGAGGGCTGTCTGGTGGTCATTTCCGTCACGCTTTCGATCTATATCGCGCGTCAGTTCATGTTATCAGTTCTCGCGATGACGGCGTCTCTTACGGGAATTGTCTGTCTGTTCGATTTTATCGATCTGCTAAGACGTGTAGCTACAAAGCCGGACGTGCCGACAAGTCTGGTTACCGAAATCGCCGGCCTGCATATTCCTTATTTCTTCATGGAGATCATGCCGTTCGGCGTGCTTCTCGGAGGAATCGTCTGTTTCTGGCGGCTGACCCGCTCATCCGAACTGGTGGTTGCCCGTGCAGCAGGTATTTCGGCGTGGCAGTTTCTTGCTGCCCCCCTCGCCTGCGCTCTGGCGCTCGGAGCTTTAACGACGGGTGGGATCTCTCCGTTATCCTCCGCAATGTACGGACGCGCAGAGGCACTGGACGAACAGTATCTGCGCACAGGAGGTGGTCCACTGACCATGTCCGGCGCGTCGCTCTGGCTGCGACAACTTGATTCAGGCCTCGACGAGCGCGGTGTGGCGATTCTGCATTCACGCGATACACACCTGACACACGGGACACTTCAGATCAGTGATATCAGCGTGTTTCGCATCGACAGGCACGACCACCTCATTCTGCGGATCGAAGCGCCTTCTGGTTGTCTGGAGGCAGGACAGTGGCGGCTTAATCAGGCGCGCACGCTGAGGCCGGACGAAATTGCCGGACCACCGCAGACTGTCTTTTTACCGACGGATCTAACCCTGGCCCGTGTTCAGGAGAGCTTTGCCTCCCCTGATACGCTATCTGTCTGGGCACTCCCGGGTTTTATACGACTGCTGGAACGGTCAGGCTTCTCATCGATTCGTCACCGGCTGCATTTTGAAGCGCTTCTTGCTCTTCCGATCCTTGCGGGAACGATGGCGCTGGTTGCTGCCGGGTTCTCTATGCGGCCCACGCGGCGGGGCGGTGTGGCAAAGATGATCGGTTCGGGCGTAGCCGCCGGATTTCTGTTGTTCACAGTCTCGAAAGTTGCTGAACAATTTGGTAATTCAGGTGCGCTGCCACCATTGCTCGCAGCCTGGGCACCCACCGGAGCCGGACTTTGCCTCGCGGTCTCATTGCTATTGCACCTGGAGGACGGCTGATTGCCCTTTCCGATAACCAGCTTCACGCGTTTCCCCTCCCGCAGGGTCAGGCGCGCGGATGCCGCGCGGCTAAGAAACACGGGAGAGGAAAGTCATAAGCTGCTGACGGGTACGGGTGCCTTCCGGATGGGACTGGGCGCGGCATCCGTTCTTTTCGCGGCTTCATCACAGACAGCCTATGCGCAGTTCAGGCCGACGCCCTTACATGTGAATACGGGCAGCACGTCGTCCCGGAATGACCCTGTCACCTTTCAGTCCGATAAGGTAAGCTATGATGATCATGCTGGCGTCGTCACCTGGACTGGCAATGTGCAAGTCTGGCAAGGCGACCGCATCATGCGCGCCGACAAAATGACGTATGACCGCAATACGGGTGTCGTCGCGGCGACAGGTAATGTCGCCTCCAGCCAGCCGGACGGGTCGGTCCTGTTTTCTCATTATGCGGAACTGACGGGAAACATGCGTGATGGAGTGATGACGCACGTCAATGCGCTAATGAACGATAACGCAAAACTGGCCGCCAACGGCATGCGGCGGACAGGTGGTAAGATCAACGACCTGACACGCGCAGTTTATACGGCCTGTGAAATCTGCGCGAAGAACCCTTCACGAGCACCCTTCTGGCAGTTTCGCGCTTATAACGCGACGCAGGACCTTCAGCACCAGGAAATTGATTTTCGGGACGTCTACTGGGATATTCTCGGCATACCGGTGCTTTATCTGCCCTATTTTTCAATGACTGATCCGTCTGCGAAACGCCATAGTGGCTTCCTGATGGCTGGCGTCACACCGCATGATCGGTATCTTGGTACTTATGTCACAATTCCATATTACTGGGTCATTGACGACCAGTCCGATCTGACAGTGCAGGGACTCTTCTCGACAAAGACCGGACCTCAACTCAGCACCCAGTATCGTAATCGCTTTAATTTCGGCACGCTTAATATTCTCGGTGGTGTTGCCTACGATGATTATCGTCACAAAGGATACACTAACGATTTCGGCGACGCTGTCGGGGCGCAGAACGATCGCGGCATTCAGGGGTATGTGTTTGCCCGTGGTGAGGCCTCGATCACAAAGGCCTGGCGTGGTGGCTTTAATGTGCAGATTGCGAGTTCTGCCAACTACATGCGCGATTATCGCGTTCAGGGCTATGGCTCGGATACACTGAATTCTACCGCGTATCTCGAAGGCTTCGGAACAGGCGCCTACAGTCGGCTCGACGGGCAATTTTATCAGGGCCTGAACCAGGGTGTCATCCGCAACAGTGATTTGCCATTCGTTCTGCCTCATTACGAATACAGCTTTCTCTCGCAGCCTGACATTTTTGGCGGCCGGCTGGGCGTTAACACCAACGATTTTTATGTCTATCGTTCCAATGGGGTGAGAGATCAGCGTGGTGAAGTGCAGCTGAACTGGAACAGGCCGTTCAGGACCAGCCTTGGCCAGAAATATCTGGTGACGCTGCGGCTTGATTCGATGGTCTATCGGGCCACCCATCTCTATCAGCAGCCAGCCTATTATAATTATGGACGGACGGCTGTAGTCGGCCAGGTGGTGCCCACTGTAGCGGTGAAGATGAACTGGCCATTTCTGCGCCAGTTTATGAAGGGTCACGGTACGCAGATTTTCGAACCAATCGTCCAGGCGATTTATGCGCCGAACACAGGTGACGGCATGTCACGCAATATGCCGAACGAAGACAGCTTGAATTATGAGTTCACTGACTCGACGCTGTTTTCGCTTAACCGGTTCCAGGGCACGGACCGGATTGATGGCGGCCTGCGCGGTAATGTCGGAATGCATGGCAACTGGACGTGGAATGGTCATGTCGTTGACATCCTGGTAGGTGAGAGCTTCCAGGAGCATATCGAGCATGATCGCCTGCCCTATTCAGGCCTGAATCATCACATGTCCGACGTGGTGGCCCGGGCTCGGGTAGAGCCAACGCAGTATCTCGGATTTACCGCACGAACGCGCGTCAATCCCAAAAATGGGGACATTGATTTCGGTGATGCTCTGTTCAATATCAATGGACCGCATTTTGGTATTAATGGCGGCTATGTCTGGGAACCTGTAACGCCGTTTTATTATTATGTGAACGACTATCGCACCGCGAATCCACCTTCAGTCTATTACCAGCGTATGAATGAAATCAGTGGTGGGGTTTCGACATCCTGGGCAAGCTGGCATGCTTCTGTCTTCGCCCGTCGGGCGCTGTCGCGTAAGCAGTTTGTAGCGATCGGAGCAAATGCGGGGATTCAGAATGACTGCTTCGGACTGGATGTCATGTATCTGAAACAGTACACAACGATTGGTGGTCAGCAGCGCAACTCCACCGTCCTGTTTACTGTCACACTGAAGAGCATTGGTGCATTTGGTCTGAAATAGAGCGCTGATGACAGATAACCGGGGTGGCCTGCCTGCTAATTTAATACGCTTCAAATATGCGCCACACTCCGGTAAAAGCGACTACCCCATAAAAGCTAACTGCCCCAACAAGACGGTGAGAGACCAAGCTGAATGAGACTGAGCCTTTCTGTTACGGGGTCTGCCCTTGCCCTTGTGATTGCCCTTGGCCCGGTCTTCTGCCCGACAGGTGCATATGCACAACACCATCACCGTGTACATGAACAGTCCCAGAGCGACTCATCGGTACAATCAGCTGAGGTAGAGGCTGCCCGGCCTCATTCGGCGAAAGAAGCCGGACAGCCGCTGGGACAGTCCCAGGATGCGATTATCGCGGTTATCAATGGCATTCCGCTTACAAAGCGTGATGTGGATAATCGCGGACGGCTGTTCGCACTCTCAACCGGCCTTCCCGTGGAAGGTGATGTGATGAGCCGGATGCGCCCTCAGATCATCCGACAACTGATCGACGAGCGGCTCCGCACACAGGAGATTCTTTCCCGGCATATTAATGTTACACCGGAGCAGATTGCCGACGCGATTTCGGGCATCGAGAAACGAAACGGGATGCCTCAAAATGCGCTGCGCGACCGCCTCGCACAGGATGGCGTATCGCTGACGACGCTGATTGATCAGATTCGCGTCCAGATCGGCTGGACACAGGTGCTTCGTCAGGAGCTGGGTGCCCGTTCCCGAATGACGTCACAGGAGATTTCGCAGCGAACAGAGGCTCTGCAGAAGCAGGAAGGTCGCCCGGAATATTTCATTAGTGAAATCTTTGTTCCTGTTGAAGACGCCCGTCACAGCGAGACAGAACTGAAGTTCACGGAGACCATCATTCAGGAGCTTCGGAGAGGCGCGCCTTTCTCGATTGTTGCGGCGCAGTTCTCGCAGGCGCAGAGCGCGCTTGATGGCGGATCAATGGGCTGGGTTCAGGAAGATAGTCTCGATCCGGAAGTGGTGGCTATGGTGCGCCGAATGCCGGAAGGCGCGATTTCGAACCCGATCAAAGTGGCTGGCGGCTATGTCATCGCGACGGTTCTTGGCAAACGGATTATCGGTCATCAGCCTGGAACATTGCTGGATGTAAGGCAGGCGTTCATTCCTTTTGCCGAGCATCTGAACCCGCAGAACCCGACACCACAGCAGCGACAGGCTCTCCAGACCGCTGTCCAGATCGCGCAGCAATCCCATAGCTGTGAGGATCTGGTGGCCGCGAACAAGAAGCTGGGAGAGGTTCGTCCATCCAACCCAGGAGAACTCCAGCTTGAACGGCTGAACCCGCAGATGCAGCAGGTTCTTGGAACCCTGCCTGCCGGCAAAACGACGCGGCCGCTGGTCTCGGAAGATGGCATTGCTCTGCTGATGGTCTGTTCCAAAACCACTAAGAACTTCGCAAGCCGGACGCCAAGCGAGATCGCGGATCAGTTGCTGAACGAACGTGTCGAGCAGACAGCACGACAGCTGGATCGGGACCTTCACCGCAGGGCGGTGATTGAGATGAGGTCGAAAACCTGATCAGACAAATGACGCGCGAGCCACTTTCCTCACTTATAAGTCGTCATAATTTTGATGCGCGGCGCGCACTGGGTCAGCATTTTCTCCTTGACCCGGCTATTACGACAAGGATTGCTGAGCTGTCGGCTCCACTGGCCGGACGTCACGTTGTCGAGGTCGGCCCTGGTCCGGGTGGTCTGACTCGTTCACTGATCGACAGCGACGCAGCTTCGGTTACTGCTGTAGAGATCGATCCGCGGGCTGTGGTCGTTATCCGAGAACTGCAGGAGGAAGCGCCAGAGCGACTGCGTCTGATTGAGGCTGACGCTACCCGGCTTGACCTGACAACTCTCTGCCCTGCCCCACGCCGGATTGTGGCGAATCTCCCTTATAATGTCGCAACACCGTTGCTGATCGGCTGGCTGCGACAGGCGGCTTCATGGGAACGTCTGACGCTGATGTTTCAACTGGAAGTCGCCGAGCGTATCTGCGCTGAACCAGGCAGTGAGCATTATGGCCGGCTTGCAGTCATTTCACAGTGGTGCGCAGTGTGTTCGCAGATCATGCGATTACCACCGGGTGCGTTTTCTCCACCACCGAAGGTCTGGTCGGCGGTGGTGGAACTTACACCGCATCCGGAACTACCGGATATCAAATTATTCCGCGCGATGGAACAGGTGACCGCCGCTGCATTTGGCCAGCGGCGAAAGATGCTGCGTGGGGCGCTGAAAGGTATTGGCGGCGAGCGTCTGCTGAATACAGCTGGAATCGATGGTTCGCGTCGCGCAGAGACGCTCGGCATTGCCGAGTTTGATCGCCTCGCACGATGTCATCTTGCTGCGCCTCACAGAAATGAAAAGCAGAAATAAAATCTACACTATCTGGCTGGATGAGAAAATGGGAGTATGTCGTTAATTTTCAGGGACAAGAAAGCACTCTATCATTTCTGGCTCAGATTTACGGGCTGTCAGAAGCGTGGCGGGGTGGATCGTATAGATTTAATCTCTGTCCGCTTACGCGGATCGTTGCCCGGCGGCGGAAGATAAAACCTTCCGGTGGAGATTCAATACTGAATATGAGAGGCGGATTGCAGATATTCTGCGTCAGAACATTACTTGGCTGGAACGGGGCGAAAAGCTGATTAACGAGATTGTCTGAAAGAATGAACAGAATCGGTCAGGTATTTTCCCTGACCGATCCCAAGCTTCTTCTGCGCCGCTCTTAGCTTGCAAGGAACGGTCTGCCTTCGTGTGCCACGAGAAGATCGTGCATGTCGGTTGCATGCTCTTCTTCCTGGGCCAGAATTCTTTCAAGCATGATACGCGTGGTCGGGTCCCTGTCTCCAAAATAACGTATCAGTTCGCGATAATGCTCGACTGCAACGCGTTCAGCGACGAGGTTCTGTTTCACGAGATCGACCAGCGAGCCGGGCTGACCATATTCAGCGGCAGAACGTGTGGCGAGACCTTCCGGATTGAGATCAGGCACGCCGCCCAGCTGATCGATCCGTTCGGCGGCCCATTGCATGTGCGTCTGCTCTTCGCGCGCATGTTCTGCGAATTCGGCCGAAACACTCTCACTGTTGATACCTGAAACGGCAATTGAATTCATCGTATAGCGCAGGACACAAACAACTTCTGTAGCCACCACAGTCTGCAGCAGTTCGATAGCCTTCTTTACGTCACCTTCGTAAGCCGGGGTGACTGCACCATCGCCTATTGATTTCCTGGCCTTTTCGCGCAGCGTCTGAATATCGGACAGAAAGGTATTATCCGTCTGTTGTGTTGTCATAGGTACGCAACTCCTCCGTTGAGGTCCGTTCATAAAACGGAGAACCCATGCGAAGGTTTCAGATTATGTCTGACAATCCTGCCAAAAAATGACGAATTCGTCAGGAAAGACTGTCCTGCGCTTCCTTGCCGCGCGGCAGATCCGCAAGTCGCTCGGGCCGAAAACCTGTTGCCACTACATAGAGTTCACTGGAATCCTTACGGCTTGCGGGAGGCTTGGCATGACGTACGCTGGTGAAAACCTTTTTCATCGGATCAAGCATTTGTTTCTCTGATCCGCCCTGAAAGACTTTGGCGACGAACGTGCCGCCTTCGGCCAGTACATCGAGCGCAAAATCGAACGCACCTTCCGCCAGACCGATGATTCTGAGATGGTCTGTCGGCGCGTGGCCTGTCGTGTTAGGTGCCATGTCGGACAGAACAAGATCTGCCCTGCCGCCGAGCATTTCAATCAGCCGGCCGGGCAGTTCCGGATCTGTGAAGTCACCTTCGATGATTTCCGCGCCCGGAACTTCATCGACCGGCAAAAGGTCGACCCCGACGACGCGGGCAGCACCACGTTTGACCGCAACCTGAGTCCATCCGCCCGGCGCTGCACCGAGATCGACCACGCGCTGGCCGGGTCTGATCAGATGGAACCGGTCATCAAGTTCAATCAGCTTGAAAGCAGCCCGGGAGCGCCAGCCCTGTTTATGAGCAGCCTGCACGTACGGATCATTCAGCTGCCGCGCCAGCCAGCGCTGCTGCGCTGTGGTCCGGCCGCGTGACTTCTTGAGCGACACCGCCTTTGCACGAATGTTTTGTGGTGCGAGACCGTCATCATCACCGGCGCGGGTGCCGGGTGCGGTTTTCTTCGTGAGTGCGCGTCCGGGTACGCGGGGTGTCTGGGCGCTTCCGGACGAGGAAGCGGGATGGCTGCCGGAACCACGTTTTGACGGAGGAGGTCTGGAGGTCAAGAGATGTACTTCTTCTGTCAGAGAGGCACCCGGTTACCCGTGCGTCCGGCGTTGCCTGCCACGCGGGCCGGAGGTTCCGTTGCGTTTTGTTCCCGGTGCTCCGCTGTCCCGCATCATCCGGGTCAGCAGGCCATCACGCAGTCCCCGGTCCGCGACGACGATGTCAGACGACCAGAGAGACAGGAAGGCTTCGAAAATGGCGCAGCCGGGCAGAACATAGGATGCACGTTCCGGACCGATGCACGGATGGGCATGCATGCCCCGGCTCCCCATGCGGTGCAACCGCGAAATCGCCTTGCGTGCATTGATCACACCGAGGCGATAACCGTCGATGGCACAACGCGAATAGCGGGGCAGATCGAGATCCAGGCTCGCCAGGGTTGTCACGGTTCCGCTTGTGCCGACAACGCGTACGCTGCCGCTGAGAATCTCCCGGCCTATTCTGTGCGTGGTCTCAAAGGCCTCAAGATTCTCGCGGACATGAGCGACCATTGCACGGTAGTCTTCAGGTCCCTGGGACGAGAACTGTTCGGATAATGTGATGACACCGATCGGCAGGCTGATGAAACCGATGACATCATGGGTCCGCCGGTCTTGGTCGAGGCGGACCCATGCGATCTCGGTTGAGCCGCCACCGATATCAAGAAGCAGGCCACGACCGGGCTGTGCCTGTTCTCCGGGGGCTCTGATGGAAACGGTTCCGGCTGCGTCATGATGAATGCCGGAGAAAAGCAGGCCGGCGCAGCTTTCGACGGCGAGTTCGGCTTCCTCACGACCAGAGATGATCTCGAATTCGAGGCCGGTTTCGGCACGGATACGCTCGATGAATGCGCGGCCGTTTCGTGCCCGGCGGCAGGCTTCCGTTGCGACCGCCCGGAAGCCGTAAGGTTTTCTGCGTCCGAGCCTCGCAGCGCAGGCGCGGAGAGCATCCATCGTACGGGTCATGGCGTCTTCGCCGAGTTCGCCGGTCCGGTGCAGGCCCTCGCCCAGCCTGACAATGCGGCTGTAACTGTCCACGACGCGGAAGCCGCCGTTCGCTCTCGCGGCAATCATCAGGCGGCAGTTGTTTGTTCCGAGATCGATGGCGGCGAAGATATCGTCATTGTCGCTGCCGGAAGACGATCGCTGGCCGGGCGCCACAAAGCTTCCTGCCGGCCCTGATGCCGGTTTCACCGAAGAAAACAGAGATTCGCGGGTCCGGGCGTCTGAGGGACACTGTCCGGGTGAAACAGGAAGAAAACTGGCTGACACGGGCGGGAGGGGAAGCGGTACCTCCTGACTCCGGGGCCAGGCGCGGGAACGGTCCATCGTCTGGTCCTTAGGTTAGGGCGATTTTATGGCAATATTTCAAGAAAATGACGGTGCCGGCAAGCAAAAACTTTCTGGCTGTTACACGGTCCAAAAAGGGCCTTGCCCTGTGTGGCTCGAGATGGTAACAGCCTGCTCACCGCAGAAACGGTGGCCTTTGCGGCCCGGTTTTGTATCCCACTGGGGGATAGTTTAGCGGTAGAACTACCGGCTCTGACCCGGTCAGCCCTGGTTCGAATCCAGGTCCCCCAGCCATTTTTTGCGTCTTCCCTGAATAAGCCGGTTTGTTTTTAGCTGTCCTGACGGGTTTCAGCGCGCCGGAACTGTGTCGTCCGACCGGAAGGGCGGGGCGGAGATAGCGTAGAAGCTGAGCGGGCCCTGGCGGGAGGCCTCGATTTTGTGATCGATGCCGGCGGGGATTCTGATCAGGTCTCCGGGGGCCACTTTCGTCGGTGTGGCGTTCAGCCAGACGGTGCCGGTGCCTGACCGGATCAGGAAAACTTCCTCTGATGTGATGTTGTGGCTGGCCGGGTAGGCGGAGCCGGGGGCGAGCGTGAAGAGCGCGATGCTCATGCGGTCCGAGCGGAGGCCGGCGTTCTGGCCGAGCAGTTCCTGGAGCGTGCTTTCTTTTGTGGGGTGGATGGCGGGGACATCTGCGGGGCTCAGGTGCTGGGCTTCCGCGGGGGCGGCCAGGGCTGTGAGGGCGGCGGCGAGGGTGAGGCTGGCTTTCATGGCCGGGCGGCCTCGGTTCGTGTGAGAGCGGTGATCTGGCGGGCGGCGGCGGGATATTCGCGGATGAGGGCGGCGCGGGTGGCGAGTTCGAAGTCCTGCGGGATGAAGCCGGGGGCCATGGTGGTGCCGGTGAAGGACCAGCCGCGCGGGCCGGAAGGAGCGGAGCCCTGCCAGACGTCGTGAGGGACGACGAGGGCGGGGTTCGCGGCGCCGAGAGTGGCCTCGCGGGACTGGCCATCCGGGGCGAGAAGCAGGAAATGGACGGGGTCGCCGCCGTAAAAGTGCCAGACTTCGTCGGTTTTCAGGCGGTGGAGGGCGGAGAAGCCGGCGGTGGTTTCGACATAGAGGATGGCGGTCGAGACGGGGTGGCGGATGCCGCTGTAACGGGCCGGGAGGGCGGCGCCGTCGATGGTCTCGCCGGTGCGCTGGACCTGGGCGAACCAGCCGCCTTCCTTCGGGACCGGCTGCATGTGGAAGCGGGCGATGAGACTGGCGGCGGCCTCGGGCGGGGCGGCGGGGGTGCGGGCGTGTGCCGGGGACAGGAGGAGCCAGGCGGTGGCGAGGGTGGTCAGGACGGGGGCTGCTTTGCGGACTGGTCCGGAGGGGGCTGATCTGGCGGGGCGCATGGGGGTCGGAACTCTCCGGGGTTCGTCTGAGAGGCGGGGTGAACTCCCCTGCCCTGCTTCGTTGTTTTACCGGGGATGGCGGTTCCGGCGAAGGCGTTTTTATGGCGTCGGAGGGGCCTGGTTTTCCAGATGGGTCGGGGTGTTTTTCGCGTTCATCACGGATTGTTTCTGTGGGGTGTGGCGGGGCGGCCGGGCTGAGGGGCGGCGTGTGGTCCGGTCGGGTCGGGCTGAGGGTGGCTGCGGGGTGGCATGGCGAGGGCTCCGGTTGTGGTGATCCGTGATTGGGACTGTCTCTGGCGGGGCGCGGGAGAATTTATTTTTCTTTTTGGGGGTTGGTCCGGTCCGGGGACGTAAGGGATTCCAGAGAGTTCCGGACAAATATGGTTCGGAGTCGGAATGGTTTTTCGATTCGGTTTCTCAATGATTTTCCGGGCTGGATTTCACTGGCTGAAGGGTGGCGTCTGTCGGGGTGGTTTTCGGGCTGGTTTTCTGCGGGCTGGTCGGGGCGGGCCTGTTGCGGCGGGCGCTGGCTGCTGATCGTCCTGTTCCTGCCCGCGATGCACTGGTCCCGTTCGGCCGGGGGCAGTTTGCAGGTGGAGGCGCTGCTGCTGGCTGTGGCGATGCAGGGCGAGGCGCTTTCGTGCTTTTGCGGCGTGTCCGGGCAGACGATTGTTGTGACCGGGAATATTGTGAAATTTGCTGATAATATTGCGAGGTTTCTCTGCAATCTCTTCCGCCGAGGTGGTTTTCCTCTGCCCGGATGAGAGGCGATGGGGGATGACGGGTGGCATTCACTGAAAAATCACTCGTCCTGTCGGTTGTTTCCTGACACATGGGGAAGGAGTTTTCGCATCCGGATCATAACAGAGGAGCAATGATCCTGTGAATCTTTCCCGCCGCAGAACACTCTCCCTGTTTTCTGGTCTTTTTGCCGGGGGAGCGACGTTTTCCGCATCGGCTGCCGATGATCCGGTTTCCGCGCCGATCGGGATGGAGGGCAGCCGTGTTGTGATGGATGTCACGATCAATGACGGCCGGAGCTACAGATTTGCTATCGACACAGGCGGCGCGGCGAGCCTTATTCGCGAAAGTGTCGCACGGGAAGCGGGTTTATCCGCCTCCGGCTTTGCAAGTGTGGGTGTGTTTGGCAGCAATGACCCGCGACGGGTTTATGAGGCTGATTCCGTTATATTCGGGGGTGTGATCCGTCAGAACGGCGCCCGGTTTGTGGCGGTTCCGGGTGACGGTCTGGGGAAGGACATAGCCGGCAGTCTTGCTTCCGGCATTCTGACGGCCCTGCCGAGTGAACTGGATTTTGACGCTTTCGAGTGGCGGCTCTGGCAGCACAGCCGGCCTGCGCTGACCGGATTTACCGCCCTGAAGGCGGCATTCAGCGATACTCCTTCCATGGACTGGTCCCCTCTTCTGCTGGCTGATGCGAGGGTGAACGGGGCGGGTTATCGTTTTCTGCTCGATACCGGCTCTCCGTCCTTTGTCCGGCTCAATCACCGGACGGCGCGTCAGCTGGGTCTGTGGTCTGATGACCGGCCTTTTGCTCCGCTTTATGGCGGACGACGCATTGTGCGGATTTCCTCTCTGGAGTTTGGCGGTTCGACCTTTGAGCGACCTCTGGCGCTGTTGCTGCCGGACAATCAGGTGGCGGAGATTTCTGACGGCCTGATCGGGTTGCCGATAATGCGACGGTTCAATTTTTTCTGTGATCGCCGGAGGGATGAGATACTGGTCCGGCGGAACGGGACCGGTGCGGCGCCGGAGCATTATCCTCTGTCCGGGCTGGAGATCGGGAAGGATGGCCGGACGGTGCTGGCGGTTGGTACGGGGAGTCCGGCGCAGGAAGCTGGCGTGCGGGCCGGGGATGCTGTTCTTGCTGACAGTGGCTGGGATTTTCGTGAGGGGATGAACGGGAAAGAGGGGGATAGGGTTAGTCTGCGGGTTGGGCGCGATGGTGGGGAGCGGGAGGTTTCTTTTGTGCTGTGGGGGTGGCTTTAGGGGGAGTGACGCCCTGTCTGCTACCGGTTTGAGACAGCAATGCGGGGGGAACCGAAAGTCGGCTTTGTGTCGAGCGACCGGTAAAACCGGACATTCACATAGTCGACCTGCAGCGAAGTCGATCATGATCGCGGCGGTCAGCGCGGAGACCTCATATATCGCAGCTTCGCTCGCCATAATAGCGTCCCAGTTTGTTATTGTCCAAAAGAGCCATTTCGCCTTAAATACGTAACAAGGGGACATACAGGAATTAGCCATGAAAATCATGTCGGCGCGCGAAGCGAAGAACGGATTCGGGCTGATGATAGATACCGCGCGCACGGCTCCCGTGCTGGTCCAAAAGCACGGGCGCGGCGTCGTGGTGGTAGTGGCGGTTGAAGAGTACGAGCGATTAAAGCGCCTCGATTGTCAGAGAGCCTCGACAAACGCTGGTCGGGACTAAATGGGCATTTTGGGCGATAAAGTGAGATTTAAGGGGGCAATGTGGACAAGAATGAAAAGCAAAAGCTGAGCGAAAGCGATATTTGCGACTTGTTCATAACTCCTGCCATCAAACGGGCCGGTTGGGATCAATTCAAGCAAGTTCGGCGCGAAGTCACGTTGACTCCCGGCCCCGTCATTGTACGGGGCAACCTTTCATCACGAAATAAAAAGAAGAAGAAGTTCGCCGATTATGTTCTGTCGTGGCTGCCGGGATTACCGCTCGCCATCGTCGAAGCGAAAGACAACAAGCATGGTGTCAGCGATGGACTGCAACAGGCGTTAGGCTACACTGAAATTCTTGACCTGCCGAGCGCCTTCAGTTCCAATGGCGATGGCTTTGCGCAACACAACCGTGCCGTCGCCGATGGTGAGGATATAGAAACATCGTTCGGCATAGATGACTTCCCGGACCCAGAATCGCTCTACACCCGCTATTGCTTGTTTCACGGCATTGAGCCTGACGAAAAGCCATTGGTTGAACAGCCTTACTATTTCGACAGTTCGGGCAAAGAACCGCGCTATTACCAAGTAGAAGCCATCAATCGCACCATCGAGGCAATCGCTAAGGGGCAGCGCCGAGTGCTGCTGGTCATGGCAACAGGCACAGGCAAAACCTACACGACGTTCCAGATCATCTGGCGCCTTTGGAAAGCTAAGCAAGCTAAGCGCATCCTTTTCCTCGCTGATCGCAATATCCTCGTGGATCAGACATTAGTGAACGACTTCAAGCCATTCGGCGAGGCCATGACCAAGGTGCGGAATCGCAAAATCGATCCGGCCTATGAAATCCATTTGGGATTGTATCAGGCTCTTACCGGCCCGGAGGAAGCCGACAAAATCTTCAAGTCCGTGTCTCGTGACTTCTTCGACCTGATTGTGATCGACGAATGCCACCGTGGGAGCGCATCGGAAGATAGCGCATGGCGCGAAATTCTCGATTATTTCAACGGTGCGATTCAAGTGGGCATGACCGCCACGCCCAAGGAAACGGAATACGAATCCAACATCACCTATTTTGGAGAACCAGTTTATACCTACAGCCTCAAACAGGGAATCGAGGACGGCTTCCTAGCCCCGTATAAAGTCGTCCGTATCGACATCGACAAGGACGTCCTAGGCTGGACACCTCCCGCTGGCATGATTGATGACCTTGGCAATCCAGTGGAGCAGCGCGAATACAACCGCGCCGATATGGATCGCATCCTTGTACTTAATCAGCGAACCAAGCTTGTTGCGACGCGGGTGATGCAATACCTCAACGCCACCGATCCGATGGCGAAAACTATCATTTTTTGCGAGGACATCGACCACGCCGAACGGATGCGGAAGGCCATCGTTAACGCGGCTGGCAAGATCGCGCGCGACAACCCCCGTTATGTCATGCGGATCACAGGCGATAGCGTCGAGGGCAAAGCCCAACTCGACAACTTCATCGACCCGGAGCAGCCATTTCCGGTTATCGTCACCACGTCGCAGCTATTAACTACAGGCGTCGATGCAAAAACCTGCAAGCTGATCGTACTGGATCAAACAATCAAATCCATGACAATCTTCAAGCAGATCATCGGGCGCGGAACGCGGATTGATGAGGACAACAACAAGTTCTTTTTCACCATTATGGACTTCAAGAAGGCGACGGAGCTGTTCCGCGATGATGCCTTCGACGGTGCGCCGGTCGTCATCTACGAACCTGACGACGATGATGATCCTGTCCCACCTGACCCCGAAGGGCCGGACGACGACGACGATGATAACGTGGATGACGATACCGGCAGCGGCACAACCAAGATTGTCGTGTCGGGTGTCACCGCCCGCATTATTGCCGAACGCATCGAGTATGTCGGCAGCGACGGGAAGCTGATTACCGAAAGCTATCGGGATTATGCGCGCAAGGCGATCATGTCCGAGTTCAGCTCACTGGATGACTTCATCAGGCGGTGGAACGAAGCTGACCGCAAACAGGCGATCATTGATGAGCTGGAGGAGCACGGGGTCGTCCTTGCCAGCCTTCAGGAAGCGGTAGGGCGCGATATTAGCGACTTCGATCTACTGGCCCACATCGCCTACGACCAGCCGCCGTTGACCCGGCGCGAACGGGCGGATCAGGTCAAAAAGCGTAACTACTTCACCAAGTATGGTGACACGGCACGTGCAGTTCTGGAGGCGTTGCTCGACAAATATGCTGATGAAGGTATCGCCACCATTGAGGATACCAAGGTACTGCGCCTTCAGCCGTTTCATGGCATCGGCACTCCGCTCGAAATCATCAAAGGTGCGTTCGGCGGCAGGGCCGGATATGACGCGGCGCTCAGCGAACTAGAACACCAGATTTACGAACAGGCATCCAACGAATGAGCAATGTTTCCGGCGCAGTAAAATCAATTCAGGACATCATGCGCAAGGACGTTGGCGTCGATGGCGACGCGCAGCGCATCAGCCAGATGGTCTGGATGATCTTCCTCAAAATCTATGACGACCGGGAGGAAGAGCTTGAGCTGACTGAGGACGGCTTCACCTCGCCCATCCCCGAGCGCTTTCGCTGGCGCAACTGGGCGCAGGACCGCGAAGGCATCACCGGCGACGCTCTGGTCAAGTTCGTGGAAGAGTTGTTCGTCAACCTCAAGACCCAGCTTCCCACGATCGGCGATGTGGGCAAGCGCGCGCAGGTCATCCGCGACGTGTTCGAGGACACCTACAACTACATGAAATCCGGCACGTTGATGCGGCAGGTCATCAACAAAATCAACGAGATCGATTTTAACAGCACCAATGACCGGCATACCTTCGGCGCGATCTATGAGCAGATTCTAAAAGACCTTCAGAGCGCGGGCAACGCGGGCGAGTTCTACACCCCCCGTGCTGTTACCAAGTTCATCATCGACCGGCTGGCGCCGAAGTTGGATGAAGTGGTGCTAGATCCCGCCTGTGGCACAGGTGGCTTCCTCGCTTGCACCATCGACTACAAGCGGCAGTTCGTGAAGTCACCAGATGATGAGGCGCTGCTGCAATCGACCATCCGAGGCGTCGAAAAAAAGGCTCTGCCACATATGCTGTGCGTCACCAATATGATCCTGCACGGCATCGACACCCCCTCCGGCATCGTTCACGGCAACACGCTCGAAAAGCCCTACCGCGATTATGGCGAGCGCGACCGCGTGCCCGTTATCGCCACCAACCCTCCGTTTGGCGGCATGGAGCAAGACGGCATTGAAGGGAATTTCCCGTCCAACCTCCGTACCCGCGAAACCGCCGATTTGTTCATGGCGCTGATTATCAAGCTGTTGAAGAACGGTGGCCGTGCCGCAGTGGTACTACCCGATGGCTTTCTCTTTGGCGAAGGCGTCAAGACCACGCTCAAGCAAAGCCTGATCGAAGAATGCAACCTGCACACCATCGTCCGCCTGCCCAATGGCGTGTTCAATCCCTACACCAGTATCAAGACCAATATCCTGTTCTTCACCAAAGGCACACCGACCAAACAGACGTGGTTCTATGAACACCCTTATCCGCCGAGTGTCACCAGCTACAACAAGTCACGCCCGATGCAATTCAAGGAGTTTCAGCCCGAACGCGAATGGTGGGGCAAAGAGGCCGATGGATTCAAACATCGCCGCGAAACTGAACAAGCATGGAAGATTAGCGCCGAGGAAGTGGCCGCGGGCAACTATAATCTCGACTTGAAGAACCCGCACGTTACCAACGGGGAGAGCCACGACCCTGATGAGCTTCTGGAGCGCTACGCGGCGCAACAGGCGAGCATCCAGTCTCTACGCGATCAGTTGAAGGCCATCCTGTCCGATGCGCTTGCAGGTGACGCATGACAGTCGATATTGCATCGCTGGTTAGCGACAATCTGGATATCTGGACAACGGCAATTGAGCGAAAATCCGGCTTAGGGCGTGGCGGCGGAAACCGTATCAACCTCTATGGTATCGACCGCCTACGCTCGTTAATCGTGGATTTGGCTGTTCGGGGAAAGCTGACATCGCAGCAGCCAGATGAAGAACCTGCTGCCATGGCACTGGCAAAGTTCGCTAAAGCTAGCCGTCGCAAAATTGAGTTGGGTCAAGCGAGGAAGCCTAAGGCAGTGCTCCCCCTTCCAGCCGATTTACCCAATCTACCGGAAGGCTGGGTTTGGACGCAGCTAGGCACGATCGCCGAAATCAGCCCGTCGAACAGTGCAGACGATCAAGTTGATGCCTCGTTCGTGCCTATGGCGCTTGTATCGACGCGGATCGATGGAGCGCATGAGGCCGAAATCCGCAGATGGAGCGAGATCAAGAAAGGGTTCACGCATTTCGCGGAGGGGGACATTGGCTTAGCCAAAATTACACCATGCTTCGAGAACGGTAAGGCGGTAATTTTCGAGAATCTTGCCAATGGAATCGGTGCGGGAACGACAGAGTTGCATGTTGCTCGGCCGTGGTCGGATGATGTCAACCGTCGCTACCTACTTCTGACGATGAAGACCGCATCCTATTTACATCAAGGCGAAGCAAGAATGACAGGCACCGCCGGTCAGAAGCGCGTGCCCCGGTCCTATTTCGAATCATCCCCACTTCCGCTGCCACCCCTTGTTGAACAGCAGCGTATCGTCACCAAGGTCGATGAACTCATGGCGCTGTGCGATGCGCTGGAAACGGAGAGCGCGTCGGCAATAGCCGCACATCAAACGCTGGTTGAAGCTCTGCTCACCACCCTGACCACCAGCACTGACGACGCCGACCTCGCCACCAACTGGACACGGCTGGAAGCCCATTTCGACATCCTCTTCACCACCGAAGCCAGCGTCGATGCTCTGAAACAGACGATCTTGGAACTCGCGGTTGCAGGCAGGCTGATCGCGAGCTCGGGGGCAGTAAAACAAGGAACTTTGGAAGATGCTGGGGAATGGGTAGGAGGCCACGGTTTCCCAAAACAATATCAGGGCAATTCAACCGGCGAGATTCCTTTCCTGAAGGTATCAGACATGAACCTGCCAGGTAACGAGCGTGAGATCACAGTCGCAAATAACTGGGTTTCGCCTGAGTCCTTGAAGTCGATGAAAGCGCGAGCACATCCTGCAGGCACGATTATTTTTCCAAAAATTGGCGGCGCGATAGCTACCAACAAGCGGCGTATTTTATCTGTTTCGGCTGCTATTGATAATAACTGTGCAGGTCAGATTCCTGCCAAAGGGATCAATATAGACTGGCTTTTCATGGTGCTCAGCTCGATCGACATGACTCAATATCAGGCAGGCACTTCAGTCCCTGCCTTAAATATGAAGCGATTAGCTAAGCATGCCATAGCCATTCCTAATGAAGATGCCCAAAAGGTGATTATCACAAAGGTTCACGACCTCATGTCACTCTGTGAGTTATTGGCGGCTCGGGTGGCGGCCTCAGTTGAGACGCAAAGACACTTGGCGGATAGAATCGCCGAATTGATAGCAGCCTGAACCATATGGCAACCGACCACGAAAGCGCAAAAATCTGGTGTGATGAGGATGGTCATCGCAAATATGGGGATTTCGCCGACTTCAACGAATGGTTCGATAGCCCTGAGGGCGCTGAACTGCGCGTTCAGGCACTTGTGGAAGGGTTGGCAAGCCCCAGCAAGGCATTCTTCGCTGGCGACCGGGCAGCCTATAACGTCATGCTGGATTGGTTCCGGCTCGAACGCCGCAACGAGTGGCTGAGCGCCGAGACACTACAGGAGCTTGTTGGCGACACTCATTGGTCCGAGCGCAACTCAACGCGATTCGATCAGCTCTGCGACCGGATGGCGGCAGGTGATGTCGTGCCCTTCATCGGTGCCGGGCTGTCCGCGCCAGGCGGTTTTCCGACATGGAAAGATCACCTTCGCCAGCAGGGCCGAACGGCAGGCATGGCTGTCGCCACCGTCGAAGACCTGCTGGCGCAAGGGCACTACGAAGAGATTGTCGATCAGATCGAGCAGCAGCGCGGACATGATGTATTTGCGCAAGAACTTCGCGATGCCTTCACCAAACATGGAACCGTCCCGCCAGTCTACTATCTGATTGCCGAACTGTTTCAGGACACCCTCATAACCACAAACTATGATCGGCTAATCGAACAAAGTTTCGACTCTGGCGGCAGTAAAGCGGTGGAGGTACTGACCCCCGCCACGATCTTGAAGCCGCCCGATGCTGTCAAGGTGACAGTCGTCAAGCTCCACGGCAACGTTGGTGCGCCCGGAACGTGCATCCTGAGCAAGGGGCAATATGACGCGGCTTATGGCGCGGACGCCATTGACCTTACTCGACCAATCCCACAAGCGCTCGACTACTATTTCCGCAACAGTAGTCTTCTGTTTCTGGGCTGCGGCCTCAATCAAGACCGCACCCTCCGCGTGTTTGAGGCTATCAAGATCAAGGCAAGGGCAGACGGCGCGGACCTGCCACAGCATTTTTCCATCGAGCAATGCCCCGGCGATGAAGCAGCGCTGATCGCCCGCAACGAATATCTACTGCGTATCGGCGTCACCCCTATTTGGTTCCCCGCTGGTGATTTCGATTTCGTCGAAGGTATCCTGCGGCTGGCGCGCAACGAGCTGCACTTTCGGCAAGAGTAACGGATTAGAAGTTGAGGCAAGTGCTATAGCGATGGATGAATAGCTATTGTCCTCAAGAGAGCTTGTCGGCAGGTTATTTCCCACACTCAAACCTATGACATGGCCGGCTCTGTTGCACAAAATGTTGAGTAGCTGCGTTTTGATCTTTGATCCTCTAATTTTTTACCAGACGGCCTGCGTGAGGGGTATTCCGAACGCGGCGTAGCAATTAAGGATGGCAACACGGACGTGAACCGTTTTTTGTTCTGGGAGTTATGTCCGCTTTACGAAAAGCCAAATTCTTACCGAAGTGTCCGACATGAGGGCGTAATCGGACATTGAGATTCGTTGATTAAACAAAACCATTGTCGTTTTGAACCTAGAATGATGTCTACTTACTTTTCAGATTAGCCTGATGGTTTCCAAAGGTCTGTGACCTTTGGCGGGGTTCGGGGCGGAGCCCTGAGGCCCCTTCCCTTTCGGTGGTCAGTTACCCGCCCGCGCGGCGGGCGAGGTCGATGCGCTGGACGTTGGTGAATTCGCGAACGACGGCGAGTTTGTGGTCGGGGCGGAGGCGGACGGTGCCGTCGGCCCATTTGGCCATCCAGCGGATGAGGCCTTCGGGGTTGGCGAAGTGGTTGCCTCTGAACTGGAGGACCATGCCCTTGGGGCCGGCTTCGAGGCGTTCGATGCCGGCGGCGCGGCAGTTTCGTTTCAGTTCGACGACATCGAGCAGGTTTTTGAGTTCGGGCGGGACGGTGCCGAAACGGTCTACGAGTTCGGCTTCCGATGCGAGGGCGCTGATGCGGCGGCAGAGGCCGAGGCGGAATTTTATATTCGGATGCGCCCCTGACGGGATCATTTATATAATCCGGCATGGACTGCCATGAAAGGATGCGCGCGGAGCGATCGCGCCATATTCGGGAAGATCCCTGCATCTCCCGTGGCTCTGACGGGGCTTCCTGATTGTCTCATGATCGGCGGCACGCATCTTCAGGCTCATCGCGCGGCGGTATCGCTCCGCAAAAAGGGTTGCTCTGTGCAGGATCGGATGAACATGCGATGGCCTGAATTCGAAGCTCCACGCTGTCTGCGATGACGCATGTCATCTGGTCACCGACAAAGGAATACAGCGGTTGCTTCAGAGAGGCCCTTACAGAGGCGTCTCCGGCGTGACTGAACGGGAAGAACGATCAGCCATTGAGCGAAGCTGAAGTCTGACGATCGACGGAGATCGTCTTCTCCGGTGTCAGCGCAAAGTCTCCTGACGGAACGGCGGCCTCATCAGATGTTCTGGCCTGATCGTCAGAATACAGAACGACACGGTTTCGACCGGAGCGTTTAGCCGCATAGAGCGCCTTGTCGGCCCAGGCAAATACGTCGCTGAACCGGGACAGGGAGCCACTGCAAATACCGATGCTCAGTGTGACTGTGAATATTCGGGAATCCGCCTTGTGTGAGTGCTCACGGAATATGTCTCTGAAGGTCTCGGCAAAGCCGATGATTTCCTGTTCCGTCCGGTTCCGCAGGATGATAACGAACTCCTCACCACCGATCCGGAAAAATACATCCTGACTCCCTGTAAGCCGGCGACCTGCAGAAGCGAGAGCCATAAGTACGGCGTCGCCAGCGGCATGGCCATAGGTATCGTTGACTGCTTTGAAGTGGTCGATGTCAGCGAGCAGCACGGCAAAGGTGTCCCTGTCGCTGGCATGCTGACTGATCCATTCATCCATGGCGCGGCGGTTGCCGATCATAGTCAGGGTGTCCTGCATAGCCAGACTGCGATGCCTTGCTGAGATCTGTTCGCGAGACAGGGCAATAAGAAGGAAGATGACACCGAAGACTTTTGTGACGGCCAGGGCATTATATGTGACAATCGCCCACAGCGCCGTGGGAGCAGAGCCGAGCGGCTGCGGCAACCATGGTGAGAGAACCATGCACAATATGATGACAAATCCGTAAAAAATCAGAAGTCTGAACAGGAAGAAGCTGGCGGGCGTTGCGGTTGAGCCAGCTTTGCGGACATCGCGCGCAGCAGCGAAATGAAAGCCGGCAATGAGGATCAGCCATAAGGCGTGATTTACACGCTGCAGCAGGCCCGTGGAGCCGGCAAGGGACGAAAAGGCAAGCATGATGAGGCAGAGGACGACATGCAGAATATAATGGACAGGTTGTCCTGCGACGAGACGGATAGCCTGCCATCCTGTAGCGGTTGCAAGGCCGATAAAGAAAACACCGAGCCGCAGCCCCCACAGGCCGGGAAGTATTTCGGGGTGAGCCAGGATCAGGGCGGCTACAGCGCCGCACAGAAACGGGGTGAGATAGTAAAAACCGCTCCAGGACCGGCCGGCACCCGGGGCAAGCAGCATAAAGCCGATGCCGGCCAGCAGTATAACAGCTGCATCGCAACAGATCAGAGGTACAGCATTATCGGGAGTAAGAGGTGGCGGGATGATTTCCGGCATTATGGGCGGCTGACTGCTGACGGGTGCAGGGCACACGTATGCCCGGAAAAGCACGCAGCGAGATATGAGGAAGCGGCCCGCTTCCGGTATGGTAGCGCGGCGGTTTCGAACATCAGCGACTGACCGTCTGTTGTCATTCCGTTCGCCTCTGTGCTGACAGCCTGATCACAGGTGGCAAAAAAATCTTACTAAGGCGTTCACGTTAAAGTATCTTTTAAGAACGAGCTCTGAAGTCAGAGCTCTCCCGGAACGTGGCGCGTCGGAGAACGGAGATACTGGAATCCGGAGTAATATCATCTGCTCTTATGCATGATGACGGATGATGTGATCTCGCGAACTGTAATCCTTTAACATATCAGACAGAGGATGTTGCCTGCTCCTGCAATATTCTGCTCTGGATGCGCGAAAATACGAAACAACGGCAGGCATGCGGTTATCGGGAGCAAAATGGCCAGAAACCCCGGCCTGAACTAATCCCCCGCGCTGACATTTACAGGGTAAATGATATAATCCAGTCCGCGTCTTCCACAAATAGTGTGGTCGTCTGGTATGGGCCGGTAATAAAAATCAGTTATCGTCTGTTCCTTTTTCAGGTGGTAATATGCTTCAGCATATCAGGTTTATATTACCATATAAAGTCATTTTATTCTTCTAGATTCTATCTGAATAAGTATCTTCCTCCGACAGATGACCATAAACCACAAGTATTATTGAACATATTCTATATGACCTGTCGTTTTTTTGAAAAGAGGTTGAGGCCTTAAAGCTTTCCTTTGACGATCAGTTGCTCGCCGGAACGCGGCGGGCGAGTTTTTCGAGGGCCTGGGTGACGCGGCGGGCGAGGTCGATGCGCTGGACGTTGGTGAGTTCGCGGACGACGGCGAGTTTGTGGTCGGGGCGGAGGCGGACGGTGCCGTCGGTCCATTTGGCCATCCAGCGGATGAGGCCTTCGGGGTTGGCGAAGTGGTTGCCTCTGAACTGGAGGACCATACCTTTGGGGCCGGCTTCGAGGCGTTCGATGCCGGCGGCGCGGCAGTTTCGTTTCAGTTCGACGACATCGAGCAGGTTTTTGAGTTCGGGCGGGACGGTGCCGAAACGGTCCACGAGTTCGGCTTCCATGGCCTCGCTCTCGGCTTCCGATGCGAGGGCGCTGATGCGGCGGTAGAGGCCGAGGCGGACGGGGAGATCGGTGACGTAGGTGTCGGGGATGAGAACGGGGAGACCGAGGACGATGTTGGGGGTCCAGTCGCGGTCGGCGGCGCGTTCCCTGCCCTTTTCGGCCCGGAGGTCGGTCACGGCGTCCTGGAGCATCTGCTGGTAGAGCTCGATGCCGACTTCGCGGATGTGGCCGGACTGTTCGTCGCCGAGGAGGTTGCCGGCGCCGCGCAGGTCGAGATCGTGGGAGGCGAGCGTGAAGCCGGCGCCGAGAGTGTCGAGCGTCTGCATGATTTCGAGACGCTTCTGGGCTGACGCGGAGAGGACGTGGGTCTGGGGCCAGGTGAGGTAGGCGTAACCGCGCTGCTTGCCGCGACCGACGCGGCCGCGGAGCTGGTAGAGCTGGCCGAGGCCGAACATGTCGGCGCGGTGGATGATGAGGGTGTTGACGGCGGGCATGTCGAGGCCGCTTTCCACGATGTTGGTGGAGAGCAGGATGTCGTGCTTGCCGTCGGCGAACTCGGTCATGACGCGTTCGAGTTCGGTTGGGGAAAGCTGGCCGTGGGCCTGGATGAGCCGGGCGTCGGGGACGATCTCGCTGAGGCGCTCGCCGAGACGGTTGAGGTCTTCGATGCGGGGGGCGACGCAGAAGATCTGGCCGCCGCGGAAACGTTCGCGCTGGATGGCCTCGCGGATGACGACGCTGTCGAACGGCATGATGAAGGTGCGGACGGCGAGGCGGTCGGTTGGCGGGGTGGCGATGAGGCTCATTTCGCGCACGCCGGAGAGGGAGAGCTGGAGGGTGCGCGGAAGGGGTGTTGCGGAGAGGGTGAGGACGTGAACGTCCTCGCGCAGGGCTTTGAGTTTCTCTTTATGGGTGACGCCGAAATGCTGTTCCTCGTCGATGATGAGGAGGCCGAGATCGGCGAACTGCACGGTTTTGGCGAGCAGGGCGTGGGTGCCGATGACGATGTTGACGGTGCCGTCGGCGAGGCCTTTGCGGACTTCGGTGGCTTCTTTTCCGGTGACCATGCGGGAGAGCTGGGCGACGCGGAGGGGGAAGCCCTGGAAGCGGGTTTCGAAGGTTCGGAAGTGCTGGCGGGCGAGGAGCGTGGTCGGGACGACGACGGCGACCTGGGTTCCGGACATGGCGGCGACGAAGGCGGCGCGGAGGGCGACTTCGGTTTTGCCGAAGCCGACATCGCCGCAGACGAGGCGGTCCATGGGGCGGCCTGAGGCCATGTCTTCGAGCACGTCGGCGATGGCGTGGGCCTGATCGTCGGTTTCGACGAAGGGGAAGCGGGCGCAGAATTCTTCCCAGAGGCCTTCGGGCGGAGCGAGCGAGGGGGCTTCGCGCAGGGCGCGGGCGGCGGCGGTTCGGATGAGGGCGCCCGCCATGTCGCGGATGCGCTGCTTCATCTTCGCCTTGCGGCTCTGCCAGGCGACGCCGCCGAGCTTGTCGAGGGCGACGCCGGCCTGATCGGAGCCGAAGCGGCTCAGCAGTTCGATGTTTTCGACGGGGAGATAGAGTTTCTGGCCGCCGTCGTAGAGCAGGCGGAGGCAGTCGTGGGGCGCGACGCCGACGCTGACGGTTTCCAGGCCGTCGTATCGGCCGATGCCGTAATCCTGGTGGACGACGAGGTCGCCTTCGGTGATTTCGCCGGCTTCGGAGATGAGTTCGTCGGCGCGGCGGCGTTTGCGGGGCGGGCGTCCGATGCGTTCGCCGAGGAGATCCTGTTCGGAGATGATGGCGATGTCGTCGCCGATGAAGCCGCGGTCGATGCCGAAGGTGAGCAGGCCGATGGGGCCGGGCTTCATTTTTGCGGCCTGGGTCCAGGAGTCGAAGGTTTCGACGGCGAGTTTATTGTCCTGGAGGAGGGTTCTGATGCGTTCTCGGGAGCCGCGTGTCCAGGCGGCGATGTAGCAGCGGCGTTTTGTATCGGCCCAGGTCTGGGCCTGATCTTTCACGAGGGTGAAGACCTGTTCGCGCTCGCCCTGGGGGGTGAGTTTGGCGAACATGATGCCGGGGCGGCCGAAGGCGTCGATGCCGGCGGTGCCGTCCGGTTTTGCGAAGGGGCTGAAGCGGGTGACGGGGTGGCGGCTGAGAGCGGCGTCCCAGGCTTTGCGGTCGAGGTAGAGGAGGTGTGGCGGGAGGGCGCGGTAGGGGGTTTCGCCTTCGCGGGGCGGGGTGCGGCGGGCTTCGTAGTGATCCTGGATCATGTCGAAGCGGGCGGCGAGGGATTCGTCGACCTGGTGGTCCAGGGAGATGGCGGCTTTGGGAAGGTAATCGAACAGGGTTTCCATTTCTGTGTGGAACAGGGGGAGCCAGTGTTCGATGCCGGTGTAGCGGCGGCTTTCGGTGACGTGTTCGTAGAGGGAATCGGACGCGGCGGCGGGGCCGAACTGGTCGCGCCAGGCGGATCGGAAGCGGGAGACGCTTTCCGGGTCCAGCGAAAATTCCGAGACGGGGCGGAGGGTGAGGCTTTTGACGGTGCCGGTGGAGCGCTGTGTGCCGGGGTCGAAATTGCGGATGTTATCGACTTCGTCGCCGAAGAGGTCGAGGCGGACGGGTTCGGGCTGTCCGGCGGGGAAGAGGTCGAAGATGCCGCCGCGTGTGGCGAATTCGCCGGGCTCCATGACGGTATCGGTGCGGGTGTAGCCGTTGGCGATGAGGAGTTCGATCAGGAAGGACTGATCGAGGCTTTCGCCCTGAGCGATGGTGAGGGACTGGCCTTCGAAGGCTTTGCGCGGGGAGACGCGCTGCATGAGGGCGGCGGGGGTTGTGAGGACGATGCGTCCTTTTTTCTTCGGGTCCGGTTTTTCGAGCAGGCGGGTCAGGGTGGCGACGCGCTCGGCGATGATGACGGGGTTGGGGGAGACGCGGTCGTAGGGGAGGCAGTCCCAGGCGGGGAAGCGGAGGGTTTCGATATCTTCGCCGATATAGGTGAGGAGGTCGCTGAGCCGGGCCATGGCGGCGTCGTCGCGGGCGACGTGCAGCACGGGGCCGTTGTGTTCGCGGGCGCGTTTCGCGAGGAGGAAGCCGTCGAATCCTTCGGGGGCGCCCCAGACGGTGGTGGCCCGGGTTGCGGTTTTGACGTCAGCGTCCATCAGCGACAGTTCCATGAGGTTGGGGCCGGCCTGGTTTTGTGCCGGGGGTCAGTCTGGTTTTGCGGGCTCGCTGATGATTCCGGCGCGTCGGTGGGCGTCGTTCAGCAGGGCGCGCAGCATGGGGGTTTCATTTTCGGGCGGTACGGGGAGGCGGTTGAAGAGCCAGTCGGTGAGGATGGGGTCGGGGGTTTCGAGGACGGCTTCGATATCGTCGAGGTCACTTGCGGTCATGGTGCTGACGTGCCGCTCGACGAAGCCGCCGATGAGGATATCGGTTTCGAAGGTGCCGCGATGCTGGGAGCGGAACAGGAGGCGGCGGCGGCGGCGCTCCAGGTCGGCCTGTTCCTCTGCGGAGGATGTGACGGGGGTGATGGTTTCGTTTTGTTCCATGGCGCCGCTGTCCTATAGCCTTGTGGCTGATGCCTGTCAGCCCGCCAAAAAAGGCCGTTGTGCCGCCCGTGTCCAGACCGGATCGTCCGGGGGAAGCGTCTCCCATGTCTCCGGCGCATGGAGCGGCTTCTGTTTTGCCGCCTGTTGCAGTGCCGGTTTGTGGGCCGGTTTCTGTATCGGTTCCGGCTGTGGTGGCTCCCCTGCTCTCCCCTCTGGCCGGTCTTCCGGGGATGAAGCCGGCGATTGCGAAGCTGCTGGCGAAGGTGTGTGGCGGGCCGTCGGTGACGGATCTTCTGTTTCACATGCCGGAGAGCGTGACGGACCGGCGGTACCGGCCGGATCTGGGGTCTGGCCCCGGGGCGGGTCAGCCGGGGATGGTGGCGACGGTGGCGGGGACGGTGACGCGGGTGGTGGCGCCGGCGCATCGTCGTCAGCCGTGGAAGGTTGTGATTGAGAACGCGACGGGGGCGCTGGAGATTGCGTTTTTCTCGCGGTGGCAGGCCAGGCGGGCGGTGACGGGGGCGGAGGTTCTGGTTTCGGGGCGGCTGGAGTTGTTTGGTGGCCGGCTGACGATGAGCAATCCGGATTATTTTGTCTCTGGGGAGGATCAGATTCCGGCGCTCGATCCGGTGTGGCCGCTGACGGCGGGGCTGTTTGGCGGGCAGGTCCGGGTGGCGATGCGGCGGGCTTTCGCGCTGGTTCCGGAGGGGCTGCCGGAGTGGCAGGATTCGGGCGTGGTGGCGCGGCATGGGTGGCCGGATTTTCGCACGGCGCTGCTGTGGACGCATTTTCCGGGGGATGATCCGGCGCTGCTGGTGGGCGATGCGTGGCGGGGAGCGCGGCGGAAGGCGCGGGAGCGGCTGGCGTGCGATGAGCTGCTGGCCGATCAGATTGCGACGTTGCTGGCGCGGGAGGCGAACCGGGAGCGGCCGGGGCGGTCGCTGACGGGGGACGGGGCGTTGCGGCGGGAGGCGCTGCGGCGGTTCGGGCATGTGCTGACGGCGGCGCAGGGTCGGGTTCTGAAGGAGATTGACGGGGATCTGGCGGCGCCGCGGCGGATGGTGCGGCTGCTGCAGGGCGATGTGGGCGCGGGCAAGACGATTGTGGCGCTGCTGGCGATGCTGCGGGCGGCGGAGGCGGGCTGTCAGGCGGCGATCATGGCGCCGACGGAGATTCTGGCGCGGCAGCATTATGCGACGTTTCAGCGTCTGTCGCCGGTTCCGGTGGTGTTTCTGTCGGGGTCGGTACGGGGACGCGCCCGGCGGGAGGCGCTGGCGGCGATTGCGGACGGGTCGGCGGTGCTGGTGGTGGGGACGCATGCGCTGGTGCAGGAGGCGGTTCATTTCCACGATCTGGCGCTGACGGTGATTGATGAGCAGCATCGGTTTGGTGTGGGGCAGCGGATTTCGCTGACGGAAAAGGGTCGGGCGGCGGATATGCTGGTGATGACGGCGACTCCGATTCCGCGGACGGTTCTGCTGGCGCACTGGGGTGAGATGGATGTGAGCCGGCTGGACGGGAAGCCGGCGGGGCGGAAGCCGATCCGGACGTCGGTGCATGGGCCGGAGTCTTTTGAGGAGGTGCTGGCGGGGCTGGGGCGGGTTCTTGCGGGCGGGGCGCGGGTGTTCTGGGTGTGTCCGCTGGTGAGCGAGAGCGAGACGCTGGTGGATATTGCGGCGGCGGAGGCGCGTCATGCGGCGCTGACGGAGCGGTTTGGCGGGCGGGTTCAGGTCGGGCTGGCGCATGGGCAACAGGATATTGCGGTGCGCGAGGCGGCGCTGGCGGCGTTTGCGGCGGGGGAGTCCCGGCTGCTGGTGGCGACGACAGTGATCGAGGTCGGGGTGGATGTTCCGGCGGCGACGGTGATGGTGATCGAGCATGCGGAGCGGTTCGGTCTGGCGCAGCTGCATCAGCTGCGGGGGCGGGTTGGCCGGGGGGCGGCTGAGTCTTACTGTCTGTTGCTGCATGGATCTGAAACGGGGGTTGTGGCGCGGCAGCGTCTGGGTCTGTTGCGGGAGACGGAGGACGGGTTTCTGATCGCGGACGAGGATTTCCGGCTGCGTGGCGGGGGGGATGCGACGGGGGTCCGGCAGTCGGGGCTGCCGGGTTTCCGGATTGCGACGACGGATGAGGGGGAGTTTGATGCTGCCGCGTTACTGGCGCTGGCACGGCAGTCGGCGGAGATGAAGGTCGGGAGGGTTTTGCAGCAGGGACATATGGATGCCGCGATTGCCATGCTGCTTGCGGTATTTAGTAAGACTGATTTCCAGAGAACAATACAGTCTGGCTGATTCAGGTATATCTGTTCGTTTTTTAGACATGCTTTTAAGTGCCTATTTACATAAGACTGGTACCACGACCTGCAGAGTACGGCAGGAGTGCAGAGAATATTTCAGGCATCTCCGCTCATTTATAAGACAAGGCACGGTATCGCGGTATGCATGACCCGAATCTTTCCCCGATCAGCCGCGATGCGTATCTTGGTTCGCTTGCGCGGGTGATCATGCAGCTCCTGCCCTGTGACAATGTTTTTATTGTCGGTCAGGCGGACGACGATCCACAGCCGGAAATTCTGGCGCGGGCCGGCGATCCGGCGGAGGTGGATATCGGTGCGCTGATCCGCGGACTGGAAGGGTCGACGAGCCAGCTTGCGGCGGAGAACGGGGTCAGGGCCGGGATTTTCGCGCATGAAATCAGCGGGTTTCATGCCTGGGTCACGCGGCCTCTGGAGCATGATGGCGGGGGTGCGGTATTTTTCCTGTGCCTGAATCATGCGAAACAGTCTTTTGAATCATCGTCTCTGACCCGGCTGGCGACGCTGACCGCCTCGACCGATCCGACGCCGAAGGGTGGTCACAGGCCGCATGTCCGGCCGCCATCGGGGAGTACCGCGCTCACGCGTTATCTCGATACGCGGATTACGGCGATGGGAATTTCCAGTGCCTCGCCGCTGGCTTTGCTGCGGCTCGATCTGGGGCGCATTGGTCCGATCAATGACAGTGACGGGTGGCCGGTCTCGGATGGTCTGATTGAAAACGCTTATGTGCTGCTGAGGGAGATTGCTCCGGCTCCGTGTTTCACGGTTCATCTGGGCGGGGGGAGTTTCGCGATTGTCGTGCCGCTTGAGCGCGATGTGGAGAAGGCCGAGCGGCTGGCTGATGACATCATTGCGCGGATGAACGAGGGCAAGGACAGGCCCGACAGCGGTTTTCCTTTCGAGCCTTATATTGGCTGGGCGGCCTGGCCGTTCGATGCTCCGGATACGGACACGCTGATCGGGTTTGCGAACGCGGCGCTGGCGCGGATCAGGGGGCTGCGGGCGGGACCTCATATCAATCGGGTGGCGCCGGAGATTGCGCATGCGCATTCCGACCAGATCGGGATGGAGGCTGATCTTCGCAAGGCGATTTCCGAGGGGTCGTTTACGCTCAACTGGCTCCCTGTGCTGGAAACCAGCACGGAACAGGTGATTGCGTTCGAGGCTCTCGTGCGGTGGGACCGTCCCGGGCATGGGCCGGTTGATCCTTCGGTTTTCCTAGGCTGCGCGGAGAATGCGGGGCTGATCGAGGACATTGATCGCTGGGTGCTTCAGACGTCCTGTCGTCAGGCCAGTGTCTGGAAGACGCCGCTGGGTCTGAGCGTCAATGTTTCGCCTTCATGGCTGGAAACCGAACGTGTCGCCTCGACGATTGCTCATGCGCTGAAGACGAGCGGGCTGGAGCCGGCGCGGCTTCAGATCGAGCTTTCGGAGCGGCGCAGTTTCGGGCCTGCGGACAGCGCCCGCAAAGAGCTGGCGCGTATCCGGGGGCTGGGAGTCCGGCTGGTTCTGGATGATTTCGGGACGGGTTTCGGGGCGCTTGAGCGTCTGACGAATTATCCGTTCGATCAGGTCAAGCTCGACCGCATGTTCGTCAGGCGGCTTGGGGAAGACAGTCGTGTTGAGACGGTGCTTCGCTCCACGCTTTATATGATTCACTCACTGAACATGACGTGCTGCGCGGAAGGCGTGGAAACCGAGGAGCAGCTTGGTTTTCTGGACGCGCATGGGTGTGAGGAGATTCAGGGCTTTCTGATTGGGCGGCCGACGATTCAGCTTCCGGAATACAGAGGGTCCTGAAGAAGGGGCTTATGTAATCTGCAAACAGGAGACGGAGCGGGCGTTGCCCTGCACCCGGAAGGGATCTTCACGCGCAGACGTGTTGCGCACGACGCCCCTTCACCCTTTTTGATTAACAGCCCGGGATCAAAGGGACCGCGTCCCTTTGTGGGGTTCGGGGCAAAGCCCCGAAAAGCTGCCGCGCCGAAGAATAAGAGCGCGGCATAAGGGCTGATCGGGTTCAGAACTTCGCGGAGGCGGCCAGTGATCCGTAATTGAACAGGCCGCTGCGGGCGGTGCTGAACTCCTGGGTCTGCCAGACCTGGCTGTAGGAAATACGCACTCCGTAGAACATCACGGCGACGCCGGCGTGGATTTCGCCCACATCCCACTTTTTGTTCACGTGCGGGGAGTTGCTGCGCATGGTGTTGCCCTGGAGCGAGGCGTCGTAGCCGACGGCGTCGCCGGTCACGCCGCCGAAGAAATACCAGGGGACGGCGCGCGTGCCTTTGTAGGCGTCTGTGCCGTCGGTTCCGGCGCCGATGGTCGGGACGCCGAAATCGCTGTCCAGGCCCTGACCGAAGCGGATTGTGTCGCCGATGGTGCCTGCGGTCCGGTAATCGCCGACGCGGGCGGCGACTGTCGGGAGCATGTCGAAGGAGATGCCGTTCCGGCCGCCGAGTGTGCCGAGGGGCAGGCGCCAGGTGCGTCCATACTGGACCTGGAAGATCGGCTGGTTGGAGAGCTGGTGACGCCAGCCTTTGTTGCTGGTGTCGCCGATGGCGCCGTGGAAGCCGTTCTGGAGCTGCTCGCCAAGGGCGTCCGGTCCCATGATGCCGAACTGGATGCCGAAGACACCGCGCGACAGGTCGGTGTCGCTGATCAGGTTGACGGTGCCGAGCAGGAGGCTGGAATAGGGCCGGTCGCGCGGGGACGGTGTGGCGATCTGGGTATTGGACGGTGTGAAGATAAGCTGCTGGACGCCGATGCTGATCCGCTGCATGCCCGGGCCGAGGATGGCGCGGTTAACGGTGGCGATCGGGGCGGGCAGATTATCCGTGCCGGATGTCCAGTTCAGGCGGAGGCCGCTCGTATAATACTGGTCTGACGTGCCCTTTAATGTGGACACCGCGTCATTTTCGCCCTGCAGGGTCCAGGTGCCCTGATTGTCCTGCAGAGGAGTCGCATGGACTCCGGACGAGACGGCCAGGCCTGCTACCGCCGCGCCAGCCGCCACGAAAACTTTCCAGTGAGAGCCGGGGCCGCGCTTCAGACCGTGCCGCATTCTTTATTTTCCTCGCGTGTCTGCCGCCCACGCACGGGAATGACGCGGGCATGTCATTCTCTGCTGATCGTTTAAGACAAAACAGCCTGATAAGAAAGGTCCTATGGAAATTCAGTAATGTTGCTCAGCGGGGCCGGCATGTGGCGCAGGGCTGGTCCGGTAATGGCCGGATAACGGCCCGAAAGGTAATAACGCGGGACGGCGTCTACGGATCTCATTGCAAGAAATTCATGTGTACAGGGGTGCAATAAGCAAAAAGACAGTAGCTTTCGGGTGACACCTTATGCTTTTCTGTGTCTGTCCCCGGTGACCACCCGGAAACCCCGGATACCGGAATTCAAGGTTGAGACGACATGTGCCGCGACAGGGCGACCATTACGGCGCCGTCTCTCCCCTCCCCCGGATTTATTTCACAAGGCGACTTTTTTCGCCACACCAGACCTCGGGATCAAGACCGTTGAGAAGTAACAGAACCGACCGCAGCTCCCGCTCTCCCCGCCGCGGCGGATTTGACGATGATTTTATGAGCGCACCCTCACCTTATGATCGCGGCAACTCGCCTTTTGGCGGCGCCGGCGCAGGTGGCGGGGATCGTGGCGGATATGCGCCTCGTCGTCCCAGCAGCCCGCAGGTGATCGCCTCCGGACCGGAAATCGACGCCACTGTGAAGTGGTTCAACGGCGAGAAGGGCTTCGGCTTTGTCGAGCTGGCTGACGGTTCGGGTGACGTGTTCCTGCATGCGAACGCCCTTTCGCAGGCTGGCCATGACAGTGTGAGCCCCGGTGCTACGCTTTCCGTTCGGATCGGACAGGGGCCGAAGGGTCGCCAGGTCGCGGAAGTTTTGACGGTTGACGAGAGCACGGCCCAGCCTGAGCGTCCCCGTTCACCTGGCGGGTTTGGCGCTCCGCGTGGCGCCGGCGGGTTCGGTGGTGGCCGTGCGCCGCGTCCGGCTCCGGATCTGTCCAGCGCTGAGGAAGTTCGTGGCACCGTGAAGTGGTACAACGCCACGAAGGGCTTTGGCTTCATTACGCCGGACCATGGCGGCAAGGACATCTTTGTTCATGCGTCCGCTCTGGAGCGCTCGGGCATTGGTTCCCTCAACGAGGGTCAGGTCACGAACGTGAAGGTGGTTCAGGGCCAGAAGGGTCCGGAAGCTGCCGCGATCAGCGTCGACTGACACGCATAGCATGGAGGTGACGGCTCTTCGGGGCTGTCATTCCTATGGAAAAGCCGCTGTGGCCCGTGAGGGTTTGCAGCGGCTTTTTTTATGGCGCTTATGTGTTTTGCAAACCGGAGACAAGGCAGGGCCTGGTTCCCTCACCTCTTTGATTTCATCAACCGGGATCAAAGGGCCTGCGGCCCTTTGTGGGGTTCGGGGCAAAGCCCCGAAAAGCCATCCCGCCTGTCTTTGCAAAGTATATAAACGCCTTTTTTATTGGAATATTCTGCCTGGTTTTTGGGGCGTTACCCTGGGATCAAAGGACCGCAGGCTCTTTGATCCCGGTTTGTTTAAACGTAAAGACGTGAGCGAGAGGATCCCGGTCTCCGGGCGTCAGGGCAATCAGACCGTGAGAGTGCCGGCGATGTGGGTTGTCACGTTGCCGCCGATCCAGATGTCGTCTCCTGATTTGTCCACGAAGACGCGGCCGGCGCGTTTCAGGACCGTGCCCTGGCTGGCGATGTAGTGCTCCGGTGCGATGCCGCTTTCGATCAGCCACTGAGCGATCCCGGCATTGAGGCTTCCGGTGACGGGGTCTTCCCAGCCCCCCTCACCTCCCACGAAAGCGCGGACTTCGAACTGAGCGCCGGTTCCGTCACGGGCCGGATTCCATGGGGCGACAACGCCGATTTTCTGGCTGGCAAGCGCCTGCCAGTCCGGGGTGATGCGCAGGACGGTCTCACGGTCGCGCAGGCGGAGGATTTTCCAGCCGGGGCCGTTATCGGCCCATGCGGCGTCTGCGAGATCTTCGGGACTCAGATGGAGTCCTTTGAGAGCCTGGGCCAGTTCTTCGGGATCGACGGGGCCGGTGCGGCGGCGGGGCGGGGCGGCGAAGGCAAGGCGACCCTGATCCCGGCGGACGGGGATGAGGCCGGCGTCGCATTCCTGAATGACGGTGTCGTCTCCGGATTTGCCGCCCAGGGAAAGCCAGACATGGGCGCTGCCGAGGGTCGGATGTCCGGCGAAGGGCAGTTCCATTTGGGGTGTGAAGATGCGGACGCGGTAGTCGGCGTCCGGGCGGGTCGGCGGGAGGAGGAAGGTCGTTTCGCTCAGATTTGTCCAGTTTGCGATCCGGGCCATCTGCTCGTCGGACAGATCTTCCGCATCGGCTACCACGGCAAGCGGGTTGCCGAGAAAAGGACCGCTGGCGAAGACATCGACCTGACGGAAGGGGCGTTCTTTTGTCATGCGTCTTTACTCCACGGGGTCTGTTTGCGGCGCGGTCGCGGCGGCTGTCTCTGTCGGGGCCTGTATCGGGGCCGGATTATGGAGGGCGACGACGGCGCGGGCAAAACTGCGCCGGCGGCAGTCGGATTTTTCCGCGGCGGCTTTCATCGGTGACGAGGTTTCGTCGAGGTCGCCGCAGGCTTTCATGGCGGCTCTGTCGAGGCGGGTCAGGAGATGGCGCATCCGGGCGGGGTCGGTCAGGTCGGCGCGGGTATAGGGGACAGCGATCTTTTCTACGCGCTCGTCCTCTTCCTGCGCGGCGGCCGGGGTATGGATGGCGAGAAGCAGGGCCAGACCACCGATGAGGGTGACGGCGAGGCCGGTTATATCCAGCCATTCCGGGGACCGGGTTGAAACAGGAGCGAACCGTAAGGGACAGGGTGTGTCCGGAGGAGACCGGAACATGGGACAATCCTTATTGTTATAGTACAATTACTGTCGAATCGATTCGATTGTTTTAGATTGACATCTTTTTTATGGGGTTCAATCACTATATTGTCCTGGTTCAATCTGAGCGTCGGAGAGGGATATGTGGCTGCCGGAACTGTCGTCGGGGTCTGCGCCGCTCTATGAGCGGCTGGTGCTGGCGATGACGCGGGACATCCGCGACGGGGTGCTGGCGGCGGGGGCACGGCTGCCGCCTCAGCGCGAACTGGCGTTTCGTCTGGGTGTCAGCGTCGGGAGTGTGACGCGGGCCTATGCCGAGGCGGAGCGGCGCGGGCTGCTGATGGCGCATGTCGGGCGGGGATCGTTTGTGCGGGGCGGGCTGACGGCGGTGCCGGATATTCCCACAATGGGGCATGGCGTTCTGCCGGGCCGGGACACGGACGGACACAGCGGCGGACCGATCGATCTGCGGTGCAATACGCCGCCGCCGGTGCCGCTGATGGCGGATCTGGGAGCGGCGCTGACGGCGCTGATGGCACAGGGGGCGCTCGATCCGGCGGTACATTATATTCAGGGGGCCGGGCTGCCGCATGTACGGGCGGCGGGGGCGCAGTGGCTGGAACGCACATATGGTCTGACGTTCGATGCGGAGAATCTGATTCAGTGCAATGGCGGGCAGCATGGGATTGCGCTGGCTTTTTCGTCGTTTTGCGGGCCGGGCGAGACGGTTCTCTGTGAGTCCACGACGTTTTACGGCGCACGCATGGCGGCGGATCATTTGGGGCTGAAGCTGCGGGGGCTGGCGATGGATGAGGAGGGGCTGCTGCCGGAGGCGGTGGACCGGGCGGCGGCGGAGACGGGCAGCCGGCTGCTGTTCACGCTGCCGACGCTGCACAATCCGACGACGCGGACGATGTCGGAGACGAGGCGGCGGGAGATCGCGGCGGTGGCGCGGGCGCGGGATCTGCTGATTCTGGAGGACGATGCGTATTACGCCTATTCCACGCGGCTGCCGCAGCTTGCATCCCTTGCGCCGGAGCGGACGCTTTATCTGGCCAGTCTGTCGAAGGGCGTCTGTCCGGGGTTCCGGCTGGCGTTTCTGTCGTTGCCGCCAGGTCTGCCACGGGAGCGGCTGATGCGGGGCATCCGGGCACTGGGTTATTGCCCGCCGGCGCTGGGGGCGCTGGTGTTCAGCCAGTGGGTTGAGGATGGGCGGATCGACGCCATCGGGGATGCGGTGCAGGCGGAGGCGGCTGTGCGGTGGGAGATGGCGCGGGAAAGGCTGGGCGGACTGATCGCTGCTCCGGGGGCGGAGCGTTCGCCGCATGCGTGGCTGCCAATGGGGGCGCTGGAGGCGGAACGGGTGACGGCGCGGCTGTTGCGGGCGGGGGTTGAGATCACGCCGCCGGATGCGTCGGCTGTCTCGGTGGAGGCCGATACGGGGTTGCGGCTGTGTCTGGGGGCGCCACGGAATCGTGGTGAGCTGGAGCGGGCGCTTTCAGTGACTGGCGATGCTGTGCGGGGCGCCGGTGGACGCGACCGGGACGGGATTATCTGAGGGGCCGGAGTTTCCGGTTTCCGGAGGTGATGGCGCCGGCTGTCTGGTGGGGAGCCGGTTGCGAGGTGTTTTTTTGTGGGGCGCGCCTGTCTGGTGCGCCCCGTCTCAGTTTCTGAGATCAGTAGCCGGGGCCGGTCGGGTATGGGGCTGCCGGATAGGCCTGTGCCGGGTAAGGCGCGGCTGTGGCCGGGTATGCGCCGCCCGGATAGGTCGGATAGGGGGTTGCGACCGGGGCGCCTGAGCCATAGGCGCTGCCGGCGACGACGCTGCTTATGATGCCTGTCGCGATGGCTGCGAGCAGGAAGCTGCCGCCGTAATCGATCCAGCGATATCCCGGCGGGGGTGCGTAGAGGCCACGGTATCCGCGCCAGTTATCGACGAACACGCCGCCGCCGTTATAGCGGTCCCCTCTCCGCCACATGCCGCCATGCGGGCCACCGCCGCCGCCGCCACGGAAGTCGCCGCCGCCGCGCGGGCCGCC
>NZ_WOTB01000018.1 GCF_011516835.1 Acetobacter musti
CGCCTATCACTGTATCCTTCATCTGCCGTCCTTTCGCGCAGTCGTTTCTTCCAACGACCATTCTGGCACATTGCGATGCCGTGCGGGGAGGACGGCAACCACCCCATCTCAGAGCATTGTAAGCAGCTCGAAGTTTAGCCTCTTCTTCGTTGAAGCAACGCTCGAGGCGACTACGGAGAACGCAGCTCGTAAAGGCTTCAGGAATAAGATAGTACCACTCTTTAGACTCAACCTCGTACCACTGCCGGTTTATGGGATCTCTTCTTTCCAGTTTTCCACTTCCCTGCGCTATGCGCTGGTTTTCACGTGCCCAGAAAGAAATTGCCGCTGACGAGTAGTACCCTTTGACTGGGTCGAGTTCTTTTCCAGACGAAGACGCTTTCACAGCCTGAGAGATTTCATTCCATGCCTCCTCGGCACCAACATTGCCTTTTACAAGTGCTGGGTAGTGTTCATTCAGATTTTCTGGCCACACTGCCACCCAACGCTCGTCAGCAATATTCCACATCTCTATGTTGCCTGTTTCAGCATTAAGACGCGTATGACCTTTCAGCCATTCAATGCGTTCAATCGTAGAAAAGTAATCGGGATCGCTGATTTGTGTCATTTCAGTCTCCTTGTTGGTCTACGGTGACGCTAGCCGCGTGACATCGAGAAAATCCAGAAAAATTAAAGAACAAAATAAAAACCCATGCTTCTATGTCGACGGGATTTACAGTGAGAAATAGTCATGGAGCATTACGGATTACTATGGAGCGTTTCCGTATGTGATTTGAAGCCTTAAATCACTTTATCGTGATACCGTTTTGTGAAAGCCCAGCATTGCCGACCGCTCTCTGCCACGACTCTGGATAACGACTCTCACGCTCCAATTACCTGGTGAGCATCCGCGTACGTATGCTGCCATCGGATGACGAACGACATCTATGACAGGACTGGTGCCCCAATGATTCACGACATCATCTGCAGGCATTGGTTCTGGATGAAAGTGGGGCCGTTGTTCAATGGAGCCAAGAGCTTCGACGTGTCACCACGAGACTACGCGATCACGAGACTGGTCGGTTGACTGGAGTGGGCATGTTGGCGACCGCATATAATGCGACTGCGAGTATCGCATTACACGTCGTAGAGCAGAATCTCCATCTTCGTCACCATAGGTGTCACTTCCCTTGCGCTAGGGCCTGTTAGCACTTGATCCAGTCTGCGGCTGCAGCGATGTGTATGACGGCCAGGAACGACGCTGCGGTTTTCTCGTATCTGGTTGCGACAGCACGCCACTCCTTGAGACGGGCCCAGAGGTTCTCGACCAGGTGCCGACACCGATAGACCCATCTGGGGCAGGCAACCGGCGCATCGCGTCGTTTTGCGGGAATGGCCGGTCGGGCTCCCATGTCCCAGATACGTTCACGGAAGGCGTCCGAGGCATAGCCCTTGTCCGCCACCACCCACAAAGGAATGGCGGGAAGGCTATCGAGCATATCTGGAGCCAGCGGCAGTTCATGGGCCTGGCCGGGCGCTAGGGCAAAACCAACAGCCTTTCCATGCCCGTCTGCTATCACGCAGACTTTCGTGCCATAGCCGCCGCGAGAGCGGCCAAGTGCTTCACGATGGTCCCGCTCTTCAAAAGAGCCCCCTTTTTTGGGGCTCCCGCCGCCTTGTGGTGAGCTCTGATATTCGTGCCATCCAGAAAAGTCATGCCGAGTGCTACTCCCTGTTGTTCCTGAACCAGTGCGAGCAGGCGTTCCCACACACCCAGCTTCGCCCAGCGGATGAAAAGCTGGGCCGCTCGCCACCACGGCCCCAGTTCAGCGGGGATGCTCCGCCATTTCGCGCCATTCTCATGACGCCAGAAAATTGCTGCTATCGTACGCCGCAGATCATGGGGCGGCGTCTTGCCCCTTGGGCGAACCGCCTCAATCAGAGGTTCCCAGATCGCCCATGTCTCGTCCGTAAAGGTGCCTGTTCTGTCTCCTTCTTCCATCCCTACAATATGGGAAGAAATTCAAGATCTAACAGGCCCTAATGCTCCACTCGTGATTTTCTAGATCCTTATCTCGGAAGCTCTATGACCGTTCGAAACGGTCAATCTCGAAAGGCCTAATTTTGGCTCTGTCCAACTTTCCATGACACGCTGGATTTGCCACGCAAACGCTGGAGAGCATTCAGAAAAATAGCTGAGATATCAACGGATATAGGCTCGGGGTATATTACGGGGTATCATAAAGATAAATCTTTCAATAAATTATATTAAAACATAATAGTAGATGTATAATGTGGTTGACACCTTCTCCGCCAGCGGACAAAATCTAGACTACTGTATATACAGCGATTTTTTAATAAGAATCGCAGTCGCCTGCGGTCTTCTGCATAGATTTTAGTCACTGTCAATAGCCAGCAACAATAACAACAAAATTATCTTGTTTAGTAGGCATCTTCCCAAGTCACCTCGGTTGCCAGATATTCAAATATGACAGATTTTATACGAATTCTGTCGCCATCTTCTCTAACTGCGTAGCGATAAATCCCCGGCTGCACGACGACCCATATGCCGGCCATATCGTCTCCTCTGGTTAAACGTGTCATCATGCGACTCCCCACTTCTGGCCAAAGTGAAAAGGAAGAATGACCCTCCTCGGTCTCGAATTCCTTTTGTTGTTCGGATGACATCAGACTCAGAGGAACCGTCTGAATTTCTGCCGGCTCATGATTCAAAGTGTGGCCAGCTTCAAATAAGGCATGACCACGAGCGTTTTTGACGACAATCCTATTTACCCTCTCCCTGTCTGGCTCCCAAATCAGTTCCGTAATGCCGTCGTCTGTCACATGCTTAGTTTGAGATTGGTCAATCCTCGCACGAAGAGCAGGACTCCGTCCCATTGCTCGTGATGCGCTGGAATTGATCTGATTATCTGGATCGGTAGTCCCAGATAACACGCTGCTCAGAAATGCAACAGTATATTCCCCATCACGCGAAAACGAATTGTTGCAATCGAAGCATATTTCGATCACTGGAAAATCTTCAGGCAATGGATGACTTAAAAAACTTTTAGTAGGAATATGATCTCTTGTTGTTTTTAAATCAGCAAGATTTCGACCGCAGTGCATACACCATGGCAGCTTCAGACGTTCATCAATGAATTCTTCCACATACTTCATATCGTTAGCTGTCCTTAATTTTAGTTCTTATCGTGATCTGTCAGCACGCGATGCCATGTGTTGTCTGCGGTGCAAATCCAGAACGAATTTTTTGCCATATCGAAGTCGTTAGAACCCGGTCCAGTTGAACCGTTCGTGCAGTTGCTTCCTGATCCTGCGAAGCCTCCTGAACCGTCTTCGCTTCCTGCATCGTCTGTCAGACCATAATCAAACTTAACAGAACCCGTGATGATCTGATTTCCGCGAACAACGAAATTCCCGTCCTGATTGTTGCCACCTAATGCGCCCTGGGCGTTACGTCCGACTGTTAATGTATTCTGGACCCAGGCGTTCCCGCCTCCATTTCCCTGACTGACATCAAGATTCCCGGATTTTATATAGTCATTTCCCTGATTTAGATTCAGATCACCCTTGTCTATGGTCTGACTTCCGTCGGTCATCTCCACATCACTGTTTTCAGTGACTTTTCCATCGACATCTATGGTCACCGGGTCACAGCAAGACATGTCGATCTGCATCGGAAAGCGCTGATATGACGGCGTGCAGGGGAAAAACGGATCAGAGAGACATGTCGCCGTCGATGCTTTGGGCAACCTGTCGGCCCTAAATGTAACACCAGTTGCGGGACAGGTCTGCAGTACAGACACGGCTCTTCCTGTCGGGAACGACCAGGAAGTGACAGGCTGCTCCATTGAAGTCGCATTGGCTGATCAGGATTGCAGCAGGCAGAAAAGAAGATTTTCTGCTGTTTTTCCTTCGGTGGGTTGCTGAACGATCCCTTCTTTGACAACTCTTCTGAAAACTTAACTCACATTTATGGATGGTCTTCAGAAACAGTACGAAGACTGCATCTTCTTGCCTCCCCATGTCTCGCGCTGAAGAATGTCGCTCCCGGCTTCTGTCCATGACATGCGGCAGCGGGGCTTTTCCGACCGTTCACTCACTTGGCGGCCACATTACTCCTGTTTCGCCAGGTGAGACCGGACCGTCAGGATTTTTTCCATTACGATATAAAATGCACCGGATATGAAGAACACTAAAAGTGGCCTCAAAAAATATGCCGGTATCATATAATAAAGCAAAACGCCGACAGCGGTCGATACCAGCGCGCACATATTGAAACCATGACTGAACCAGTAAGGACCATTTCGATCGAAGAGATCATTCACATTGAGGCGCCCATGGCGAAGCCAGATCACATCGGCAATGATGATTCCGGTAATGGGCGCGAACATACTGCCTATGGCATCAACATATCCGACAAGATTATTGACTACGTCCTGAGACGCTGAGAGGGCTATACCAAGAAGACTGATGACAGCTGTCGCAGTTGTTCTTTTCACGGCAGGAAAAATATTCTCGAGGGAAAGGCCGCCCGTATAGATATTAAGTGAGTTTATCGAGATATTATCGAACAGCAATAAAATGAATATCAGTAAAAGAGACAGATGATCAGGGTAATATGTGCTGAGGATTGTAAATACGTTACCATTTGTACCGCCAACTGACGCTGCGGCATAAGCGCCAAATAGTGTGGCGATCCCCGTGCCACAGACTGATGCAAGACCGACCCCCCAGTAAGTAGTGCGTCTGTTCCTGGAGTAACGACAGAAATCGGCAGCATCGGTGATCATACTTAACCATGATGAGCACCCCGTATTAAACCAGATCGCGATAATGACCCACGACCATGCATGTGTTCCCTGATAGTGCCAGACTGCGAGGGGCCGAAACGATGGATCTGCATGATGCGTCAGAAGCACCATAAAATAGGTGATAATAAAGAGTTTGACTGGCAGGACCAGTCTGGACATCTTTTTGAGCCAGTCATAACCCAGCACTGCGAAAATGATCTGGAGAAATCCAAACAGAATTCCGATCAGAGGCAGAGACAGATCCAGACCGGTGACCTGAAAAAGCAATGCATGAACTGCGATTGTTCCGATAATCGTATTCAGGGCAAAGAAATAAACTGAGCAGACAGCACGGGCGGCTGAAGGAATCAGCTGCGCTCCCCTTATGCCGTACGACATCCGGGCCGCCACCTGTCCCGGAATGCCATAATCCACGCCAATCCGCGTAATCATCGTATAAGGAATCAGAGCGGACAGAGTACCAAGACCAACGGCAAGACAGGCCGCCTGAAAGGACAGCCCCATCGCAACGGCTGCCCCGCCATGCAGCATGACACTGGGATTGAGAAGAAAATTAACAAAAACGCAAAACTGATCAATAAATCCGACGTTTTTCTGGTCAGCCGGGATCGGTTCAATGCCGGCATGTTCGATATGGGCAGACGGCAGGTGATAGCCGTGCGCGTGAGAGGCCCGGGCATCATCGTGGAAAGAGTTATCTGCCGTGACCAGCGCATCATTCTCCATGACGCAGGTCCATCGTTCTTGCGCAGTAATGAAGCGCACCGTCCTGCACGATCAGGAAACGGGCCAGTTCATCGCCGTTATTTATGTGACCATGCAGACTGCCGGGGGGCGTAACAAGCGTTGCCCATGGCGACCACGGGACCGGCACACCATCAATTTCCGTGCTGCATTCATGACCTGCGATAACGAGCGTCACAGCTGTGGCATTGTGGCGATGAGAGCGCTGCCTTTCACCCGGAAAAAGTGTATTGAGCGAGAGGGTCAGCGCAGGCGTTACAGCATGGAGATGCTCTTCCGGGACTGAACTGAAAAGCAGAGCCCTGCCCGATGTTCCGGGCGATCGTGGAGCCGCCAGCACGATACTGAGTTCTTCCTCTGTTACGGTGGCGGGATAGAATACCGGCAGAAAACGCGGATCACGATGATTTTCCGAAACTGCCAGACAGCGGTTCAGGGGTGAACGGCTGACACACCACAAAACCATTTCACGATCGTAAGCCTCGAAGCCTGTAATATCGCAGGCGACGAGAATGTCCCCGGTTTTCAGGGTGAATTCCTCTCCCGTAGAAAGGGTTGATTTCCCGGCCCCTTTTATAACGTAGACGATATACTGGTCCGCATCGTCACAGGACAGGCTTTCATCCGTGAAAACCACCGCATAACGAGCGAGAATAAACGGAGAGGTCGCCGGAAAAGCACATCCGAGCGCGGCTGAACTGTCACAGTTGATGAAACGACTTGCTGTGCCGTCGGAGGACCGGGCGGAGAGAGCCTCATGCGCTTCTTTTGTGAAATCTGACGCGGGAACCGCCGGAAGTTCTGTGTCGAAGCCATTCCCGGAATTATAGAAGCGGGCGCGTGCTTCAGCGTGATTGCCAGGATTTGCTATTTTATGCACGGGCATCCGTTCCATGGAGATCGGCGGGGCGACAGGCAACGGAGCACTCCTTGTCTGATGGGACGGACGGGTCCGCCATCGTGAGAGAGGATCAGCTATATGAGTGTATTCACCTCATATAGATTTGCATACGAAATATTTTATGGCAACGTGGGGAACAGACAGGAGCCAGACGTTCTGCTCCCGGTACACCGACAATAATTTCCCGGATGCGCTCTCTGCGAATCATGTGAGACAGATCTGAGCATGTGCTCAGCTCAGCGGGGCAAATGACGCTGCTTCGATGAATCATGCAGATATCCGCAGCCAGAACTTTATAACGATATCAGAATACACTATGCACCGCCCACATTGTATGCAATGTTGATCATAATAAATACAATGATGAGGTTTGCTGCGTTATGGATCTGAAGCTAGCGGGTAAGTCAGCGTTGATTACCGGCGCCTCCAAAGGGATTGGCCTGTCGGTCGCACAGGTTCTCGCTGCCGAAGGATGCAGTCGCCTGCATCTGGCTGCACGGAATGAAGCCGCCATGATGAAAGCGAAACAGGAGCTGGAAGCCACCTGGGATGTCGATGTGCACGTGCATGCCATGGATCTCGGAACGCCTGGCAACATGGACGTTCTGGCGGAGGCGGCCGGACCGGTGGATATTCTTATCAATAACGCGGGTGATGTGCCGGCCGGTCCGATTGATACACTGACGGAAGCGGACTGGCGTCGTGGCTTCGATCTGAAAGTTTTCGGGTATATCATGCTGTCGCGGCTTTATTACGCCAGCATGAAGGCGGCGTCGGGCGGTGTCATTGTCAATATCATCGGCAATTCCGGAGAGAACTGGGACGCGGCCTATATCGCGGGGAGCACGGCTAATGCGTCGCTGATGGCGTTCACGAAGGCGCTTGGCGGTCGCAGTCTGAATGACGGTATCCGGGTGGTCGGAATCAATCCCGGTCCTGTTGACACCGACAGAATGCTGAAAATCATGCGTAGAAAGGCTGTTGATATTCTGGGGGACGAAAGCCGGTGGGAAGAACTTTATTCTCACTATCCCGCAGGCCGTGCGGCAACGCCTGAAGAAGTGGCCGATCTGACCGCATTCCTGGCGTCACCCCTCTCCGGATATACGACGGGCGCTGTTGTGACCCTGGATGGCGGTATCGCCGCCCGGGGATCGGTTATCTGAAGTCGGTGACATCGGGGCGCATGATGCGCCCATCCGGAGGATATTATGTCCATAGAGGACAGAAACCGTTATTTCGACGAACTGTTTTCCACGCCCGGTCTTTTATGGCTGGGCCAGAACACGAATCACATTCCTCCGCACCCGTCGGTCGTGGCGGCTATGAAAGCCTCGATCGACGCGGGAGAGTTTTCCGCTTATGCGCCGCCACTTGGATTTGAGGCTCTCCGGGCAGCTATTGTCGAAGATCTCGGTGTGCCTGGCGTATCGGCGCTGGTGACAGAGGGGGGCGTTTCAGCCCTGGCGATGGTCTGCAGAGCGCACTGCCGACCGGGCACCAATATGGTAACCACTGATCCGACCTGGAAATGGCCCTGCCTGTTTGCACAGCAGGCCGGCGCCGAGGTTCGCCAGATTCCGATTTATGACCCGGCCTGTCATTATAAACTGACGGCGGATCAGCTGGCCGGAACGGTCGATCAGAATACAGCCATGATTTACCTCGTGGACCCGAACAATCCTCTGGGTGTTACGTATACACGTGACGAGATCGCCGCCTTTATCACGATTGCCGAATCTGTCGGGGCCGTGTTCGTGCATGACTGCACTTATCGTGATTTTGCCATGTCACATACACCCGCTCTGACCGTTTCTGTGAAAAATGTCATCGTCACAAGCAGTTTCTCGAAATGGCTTGGACTTGCGGGATTACGTGTCGGCGCTCTTGTTGCTGAGCCACAACTGATGGCCGAATGCGCGACCTGTGCGCCCGGTGTTCTTGGAACGAGTGTCATCGCCCAGCGTGCGGCGCAGGCCGGACTGGCGGTCAAGCCGGACTGGATGAAAACCGTGCTGACGATCTGCCGCACCAACCAGGAGCATATCAGAACAGCCGTTGAACAGATTCCGGGCATGCATCTCCCGGTTTATCCCTCACACGGCAACTTTCTTGTAATCGAGACCATTGATGCCGGCGTCTCTCCGGAAGCTCTGGTGGAGTGCTACCGGCAGAAAGGCATTATGATCCGCCAGGGCACCTATCACAGCGCAGCGTTCGGGCACCGTTTTATCAAGGTCAGCATCTCCGTGCCTGAAGACCAGGTCATCCGTTTCTGCGATCTGCTTCCGGAAATGGTATGTCTCGCCAGAGAGATGGGGCCTGTATCGGCCGCGCAGTTCTGATCTTTTCTGATCACAGGAATTAACAGTGCCTTCGGACAATCTTTCCCCTGATACAACCGGCCTGAGGAACGCCCTGGCGGCAGGAGAGCTTTCTGTATCTGAGGTCATTGAGGCGGCACTGGCGCGGGCCGGAATTCAGGACCACAGCAATATTCTTGTTTCGGTTGATGCTGATTCAGCGCGACGGTCCGCCGCTCATGCGGACAACATAATACGCAGCCAGAAGAATAGTCTTCCTTTGCTGGGCGTCCCGTTTGTCGTCAAGGACAATATAGACTGCCTCGGCTGGAGCACAACCTGCTGCACCGACAGTATGCGTGGGTTCATGCCGACACGCACCGCCCCTGTTGTCCGGAAGCTTCTGGAAGCAGGTGCGATCCTGATCGGCAAGGCCGGTCTGCATGAGCTTGCTTCGGGGGTAACGTCTGTTTATCCGGACGCGCACGCCCGGAGTATTGTTAATCCCTGTGCCCCTTCCCTGATGGCGGGAGGCTCGTCATCGGGGACTGCTGCTGCGATCGCCGGCGGCATCGTTCCCTTTGGTCTGGGGACGGACACAGGTGGTTCATTGCGAATCCCTGCTGCCTGCTGCGGCGTCTATGGATTCAGGCCGAGCTGCCATGTTCCGTCAGGTTCGATCCGCTACAGCAGAGAGGGACTGTTTCCGGTCAGCCCCCGTCATGACACGCCGGGGCCAATGGCGCGGTCGGTCCGGGATCTGGTGCTGCTGGATCGTATTCTTGCCGGTCTGCCGGCTGAACCGCTGAAACCGGAGACCGGCTCTTTACGGATCGGACTGCCCGAACCGTTCTGGCGGGGTGTCGAACCGGAGATTGCCTGCGTCATTGAAAAGCTCATCACAGCACTGGAAGCACGGGGACACCGGTTCGTCCCTGTGCGTTTGCCGGAACTTTTCGCACTGAACAGGCGCGTGTCACCGGTGATCAATATTTATGATCCCGTATGGGCCATCAGGACGTATTTTGCGGAAAATGGCTGTGATGCTCCCTCGCTGGAGAAGCTTTACGATGAGATTGCCGATCCCTGCGCCAGAGCTCTTTTTGCCGATACGCTCATAAGCCATGCAGATGACCGTTACCGGGCGGCCCTGCAGGTCCATAGCCCGGCGATGACGCAGCTTTTTGCGGAGGAAATGGACGACGTGTGTGCGGACATCCTGCTCTATCCGACGATTGCGCTGAAACCCTGGGCTGTAAATGAATATATGCCGGATGAAACAGAGCTTGCCGGCGAGAAGCTGCGCCTGTTTGAGGCGTATATTCGCAACACTACACCGGTTAGTTCCGCAGGAATGCCGGCCGTGACGCTGCCACTCAGAACCGAAGACAATGTGCCGGTCGGTGTGGAACTCTGCGCCCGGATCGGTGATGACGCCCGGCTGCTTCAGATCGCACTGACTGTCGAGGCGGCGCTTCATCAGGGTTCCGCGAGCGGGCAGACCGAAAAAGACTGAACGACTGCTTCAAGAAGACTTATAGTGAAATATTATGATAAATTATAAAGAAATTTTATATTGGTCTTTTTCAGAAAGCTTCAGAAGACACCGCCTTTTTGAAAAAAGGCGGTGTCCAAAAACTTTTATTGTTTTTATTAGAGATTTATCGCTCAGTGGTTTTTGAGGCTGGCAGATGAGCAGGACGCACAAAACATAACATCATCAGTTTATTATGAACGATTTTATCCCTTTGAAGCTTTTGAAACCGTTTCTAAGCGATATCACCGGGGCTGTGGCAGGATAAACAATATCCATTGTGCGGGTGAATGGGAGATCATACCATCCGGCACCCGGCTGAAATACGTAAAACGACCAGATCATCTTCCTGACGATTACACTTTCTTTCAACAGTTGTGATGTTCGTGTCTATCTTCTTCAGTGTCCAGGTCAGTGAGTTTTAGCATAGCTTATTTCCGCCTCCGGTGTGTCAGTAATCTGGTCTTTGACAGATGCGTATCCCTGATCTGCCTGCCATATGATTCTCAAATAACCAGCGCACACTGACTGCGCCCGCGCAGAAGTCGATCGCTGACGCATTCTGTTGCTGATTACTCCGCGCGGGATATTGACGACAGCGTATGTCTCAGATGGTCAGTGCCCCTTATTGTGTATTATCATCCGTATTGTGTAACGATCATCCAGCCGGGGCCGCCATCGCCGCCATTCTGATAGGGCTGGCCCGGAGCAACACACGCCCCTGAGCCACCGGCTCCTGACGAACCGCCTTTTCCCGTCAGTCCGGAGCCGGACTCCCAGCCCCCGGCAAAACCAAGAGCACTGCCGCCCTTACCTCCGAAACCGAAAAAATAATTCGATGACATTCCTGTCGCGTGACCGCTGCTGCCACCTTCACCGTCCGAAATAATCGTTACGCCGACGCCTGCCTGGGTGACGATCTGCGCCGATCCGCCGTTCCCCGCGCCGGCGATGATTGCCGGACCACCAGCGAGAATCGATATTCCGCCTATTCCTCCACCCAGTGTCAGAAAGCTGCCAATGGATGAATTGCCACCGTTATTTCCGCTCATGGCACCGGAGGCGGCCTGACCACCCCGGCCACCACAGCCAAGCACAACCGGCAGAGATGTCCCGACTGTGGCCGGATAAACGATGATGCGCGCGTAAGCACCTGCGCCGCCACCGCCGCCGATGCCTGCAACAGTGGACCCTGCCGTTGCCGCCCCGCCGCCGCCGCCGCCGCCCGCGCAAAGCTCGATGACAGCGATCTTGCAGCGAGAGTCAAAGGTGATCGAGGTGCTTTTGCTGCCGCCGGTCGTCGCGGCCGGCCCTGAGTCACTGTACTGAGAGAGGAGGTTTCCCGCGGACCATCCGGTCACAAAAGCGGTTGTTGCAAGCCGCGTACTGCTGTCGGTGGACGGGGGCGTCGGAGCCTGCGGCGTTCCGGTAAAAACCGGTGATGCCAATGGTGCGAGAGCCGGAATCGGGGGATAGAAAAGGCTCTGGTTATTCAGAGAAATCATAGCCTGAGTGATCGCCGTCGCGCCGGCCGGAACGGTGATGCACCATAAGGGTACCGCACCGGAAGCAGGCGCGGTCGCTGAAATGGCCAGCGTAGCAACGGCGGCACGCAGTGTCGGCTGACTTGCTCCGTCATTCGACACACCCGACAATGTTCTGGTTGCATCCGTGGCGTCTGCGTAGCGGAGCAAGGCAGCACCGGTATCGCTGAGCGACAACGTGGCGGAAATATAAAGAACTCTGGCAGATGCCGAGGTCGCTATTGTGAAGGATGTAGCGGCGGCGGCATACTGGCGCATGACGGGAGCGGTGCTGGTTCCAAGCGTACCATAGGCGGTTGGATCAGTCTGAGCGGCGGCAACGATCTGGCCTGCGGCAACGCTCACCACCATGTCCTGGCCGGTACAGGTGGCTGCCAGTCCGCTCGCATATGGTCCTGTTGAGCCCATTGTCAGACTGAGAGTGTTGCCGATGGCCAGTTCCGTATTACGCTGTGCAATCAGCGTGTCCGTATCCGCAACGACTTGTCCTGGGTAGACGATAACCCGATCCATATCTGCCTCTTATGCCACGTTGCCTGGTTCATATGCAGGCAGAGACGAAAAGTATTTATCAATCGACGAAGCGGTAATTAATGTCTTTCCGCCAAGCTTTACGGCTGATATCTGTCCCTCAGACAGAAGCTTATAGCAATACGTTCGGCCAATACCGTAATTGTCACATACTGCTTTTACCGTCATATATCTGGCTGTACTCTTGTTTTTCGCTGCCATCAGTCAGTCCCCGGCTGGAACACCGTCACACATGACGGATCGAATGTGATTAAATATGTCCCCTTCCGGTATGTGCAGAAAAATTCCGCACGGATACATGAGACCGGATACGTGCCCGGAACCAGGAGTGGCAGCGGCGCATATAAGACACCGCAGGACAGTTCTCCTGGTCCCGTTTTTCGTTCAGGCCTGATGAGTTCTGATAACTGGCTGTTTATTATTCACGGACCCGACATAGACTGATGCCACGCGGGCATTCAGTTTCCTGAAAACCGGCCGGAATGTTCAGTATCGGGTCTTCAGCCTTACTATCCGCGCGCCCGACGGGCGAGATGCAAAAGAAGGGTGTTTGTATACCCGGCAAATAAAGGTGCGGTGGCTTTTCGGGGCTTTGCCCCGAACCCCACAAAGGGACGCGGTCCCTTTGATCCCGGTTTGTTAAGTGCGCAGCACATCTGCGCGTGACGACTTCTTCCGGGTGCAGGGCATAGCCCAGATCTGCACAATACATAAATGTCAAAAGCAGAGAATGCGACATCGTTCCGATATGGACAGGCCATAACAATCTTCTGGCAGGCAAGGCGATCCGCGCCGCCTATTCTGACAACGCTTGCGGTAACAACGGGATTACACAGACGGATGGCCGATATGCTTGCCCGAAGCCGTTACTTTCCGGAGCACGATCATGAAGTCCCTGTTTCACCGTGATATGACCCGCTGCAGATACAGCACCCGCATCGGATAAAATCCTGGCAGAATCAGACAATTTCGCAGCTGCGTCACACGATATGACCGCCGGCTGATCTCCCCCGCAGAATGCAGCCATTTCGGAATGATCGCCCTTTTGAAAAATCAGATTACGGCTGTTTACCTCTGCCATGAACATCCACGATTTTACCGTCTACCCACACGCGGGTGACAGAATGCAGACCTGCATGACAAACGATTTTCTGGACAGCATTCGCTGCGCAATCCGGCCCTTCCGGAAATGACATGCCGATATCCATCCGCAGTTCGAGAGCATCCAGTTTCATACCGGGACGCAGCAGGCCAGTCGGAACACCGAGAGCTTCCGCACCTCCGCGCGTTGCCAGCCAGAACGCTTCGGCGAAGTCTATCTCAAGCCCCGGAGAACCACGTTTTCCGGGGGCGGTGTCCGGATTGACGCCGCTTGTCAGCATCCGGGCCGCGATGACGGCCTGACGGGCATTTTCGAAGATCGATGGTGAATAACCGCCGGAGATATCCGTACCCAGGCCGCACGCCGTCCCCTCATCGATAAGGTGACGCACGGGAAGCACCGCACCGGCGAAAAATGCATTCGAAATCGGACAATGCGCAATGGCAGACTGGCGCTTTCGAATCCGCTCCCGGTCGTCGGCATTCGTAAAGCCGGCATGGGCCAGCACCGTATGCTGACGCAGCAGTCCGAATGTGTCGAGCGCCTCGACATCAGTGCATCCGAAACGGGTTCTGACGCATTCATGCTCCCAGTCACTCTCAGACGCATGGGTCTGAACACGCACCCCTGTCTCACGCGCGAGTTCACCCAGTCCCCGCAGCAGCGCATCGGAACAGGCCGGAATGAAGCGTGGCGTAATGACGGGCTGCACGAGACCGGTTTCATTTCCGGGCAATTTTCTCACGGCCTCGATAAATCGCCGTGTCGCGTCAATGGCTGCTTCGGGACTGGCATGCCGGTATGTTTCCGGACACAGCGCGGCATTGTCCATGGCGACAAGACCGACGAAACCGCGCTGGCCATATTTCAGGCAGGATCGTGCCAGTGCGAGGCTTGCATCTTCGTGAATGGTCGTGAAATAGAGCGCTGTCGTGGTGCCCTGAGCCAGCAGCGCCGGAACCAGGTCATCGTAAACTGCTTCAGCAAAAGCAATGTCTTCGTAACGTGCTTCCAGAGGAAACGTATATTCTCCAAGCCATCGCTCCAGCGGGAGATCGAGCGCGGTTCCGATCTGGGGCCATTGCGGCGCGTGAATATGGAGATCGACAAGACCGGGAATCAGGAGCGATCGTGCATCGAGTTTTCTGACATCGGGAGAGCGAAGAAGCATGTCGAACTGCGGCGTGCCCCTGCCGGCCCGTTCAATGATGGTCCCGCTCTGATCGATCAGCAGAGCGGCCTCTTCCAGATCCGTTTTACCCGGAGCCGGGGCATCCAGCATTCTGCCAGCAATAACTGCCCGGCTCATTTCATTTCTCCTGAACAGACCGAGATTACAGCATAGGTCACATCATTCTCCGGCGATTATATGGATGCAAAGCCGGATCAGGAGATCGGTCTCATTCTTTCCGATTTCTGCATTTTCCATGAATCCTGTTTCACTTCCACCGTCATTTCCAGCTGTCTTTCCGAATGGCAATCCGGCTTCTGTGCGCCAACGGTGTCGTCTATGACCCGGAGCGCTCAGGATGATTTGCCATAACCAATGATCGCCTTGATCTCGAGGAAATCGGCGAGGCCGAAATCGCTGCATTCCCGGCCATTTCCGGATTGTCCATACCCGCCGAACGGCGCTGCGACGGTCCATGCGGCGCCGTTGATGTTGACGTTTCCGGCGCGCAGTTTCCGGGCTATGGCACGGGCGTGTTCGAGGCTTCCGGACTGCACATAGGCCGCAAGGCCGTAAGGCGTGTCGTTTGCAAGCGTAACGGCGCGGGCTTCATCGTCGTAGGCGAGGATCGACAGCACCGGTCCGAAAATCTCCTCACGGGCAATGGTCATATCGGAGGTGACGTTTCCGAAAACGGTAGGCTTTACATAATATCCGGTCGTCAGCCCGTCTGGTTTTCCGGGACCGCCTGCGGCGAGCGTCGCGCCTTCAGCGATGCCTTTTTCGATCAGTTCCTGGATACGGCCATATTGTGTGGCGCTCACAACCGGACCGAGCTGTGTTGCCTCGTCTTCTGGTGGGCCGAGCCTGAAGACGTTTGCCGTCGCTGCGGCAATCGTCATTGCCTCAGCCATCCGGGCACGGGGGACGAGCATCCGGGTCGGGGCATCGCAGGACTGACCGGAATTGCTGAAGCAGCCTTTCACACCACGAGTGACAGCATCGGAGAAATCAGCATCGGCCAGGATAATGTTGGGTGATTTTCCGCCAAGTTCCTGAAGAACCCGCTTGATACTGTCCGCCGCCAGGCGTGCGACGGCGGCTCCGGCACGGGTCGAGCCTGTGATGGACACGACATCGACATCAGGGTGCCGTGCGATGGCTTCGCCAACTTCGGGGCCGTCGCCATTCACCATGTTGTAAACTCCGGGCGGCAGGCCGGCTTCATCCATGATCTCGCTGAAGATGAGCGCGCTGAGAGGCGCCACTTCGCTGGGTTTAAGCACCATGGTACAGCCGGCGGCGAGGGCTGGTGCCACCTTGCAGACAATCTGGTTCATCGGCCAGTTCCAGGGCGTGATCAGCCCTGCAACGCCGGCAGCCTCGCGGGTGATGAGGATATCTCCTCTGGATTCCTCAAACGGGAAACGTTTCAGGGCTGCGATCATTTCCTCAAAATGCGCCAGGCCGGCCCAGGTCTGACTGTCGCGCGCACGGACGATGGGCGATCCCATTTCACGGGAGATGGCCTGCGCCATGTCTTCCGACCGGCGACGATAAATGGTGAGGATTTTTTCCAGCACAGCCAGCCGCTGCTCACGCGACGTTGCTGACCAGACGGGAAAAGCCCCGCGCGCGGCGGCCACGGCGCGATCCATATCCCGCGCGGTTCCCATGGCGATTGTGGCGCATGGTTTTTCAGTAGCCGGATCGATGACGTCCAGAGTCCGCGAGCCGAGAGGCGCTGTCCAGCCGCCATTGATATAGAACTGCAATGCATGTGACATGAGAGGCATTTTTCCGCTCCGCTGATACGCCATCGACCGATGCTGTCTGGTTTGTGATAATCAGGCAAAACAGATGAGATGCAAACGATGACAGCTCTGATTGTCACTCAGGGAACCCTCTGGCTCGTTCTGGCGGCCGTCGCGGCAATCGTGCTGCTGCTGCTCCGGCGGCTGCGCGGGCTTTACCGGCGTGTCGCGCCTCTGGGGGCACTTGTTCCGACCGTACCGTCCGTTATGCGACTGCCGCGAACCGGTTTCGTGACGATCGCCGGAACCGACCTTACCGCAGGCGGTGAGCGTGACGACGGGCGACGTCAGCTTCTGCTGTTTGTCTCCGGATCATGTCCCGTTTCAAAAAAGATGGTTCCGGTTACGGTGAATTTCTGTGAACGGGAGAATCTCGATCTGATCTTTATGGGGGATGAGACCGTGGAAGAGCAGCGTGCGGCCGCACAGGCGCTGCGGATCGATGGCTCACGGTTTGTCAGCGATACAGAGACCGGGCGTCTTTTCGGCGTGGACCGGGTGCCGTTTGCCGTGCTGCTGGGACGTGACGGCGATGTGGAAGCGCGCGGGCTGGTGAACAGCCGCGAGCATCTGGAAAGTCTGCTGACAGCGACGGAAACCGGTTATGCATCCATCCAGTCTTTCCTTGCGGCTCATCCTCACGCGCTTCCCTCCTGAGACCGGGGAGCGTCGCGCGTTATTTTCCGGACCGGGGACAGAGCGCAAGGGCGCGCTGCAGAATCATGGCGCGTGTTTCCATGAAATTCGTCGTTTCGATCGGATTGGCCCGCAGGTTATGAACTTCCTCTGCGGAATATGGCTGCGTTCCGGCCGGGGTGCTCGTGCCCCCCATGCGGAACAGGACAAAATTCAGGACATCCGCAAGGTCCTGATCGCCGCGGATCAGTGACATGGACACGCCGGGAACGCGCCCCAGATAAGCGCGACCTTCCGCCGAGCAGGTGAAAACACCGACCCTGTCCCGCAGTTGCGGGACGAATGTGCGGGCGGCAATTCCCTCAATCCCATGGCAGCCGCCGCAATGTGTCAGGTAATTCGTCGTCGCCCGGTCGAATGTCGCGGCCGGAGAGTGCGAGGCTGTTCCGGTCATCACCAGAAATGCCGCTGACATGCTTTTCAGGACATGCCAGCGCAGTGAGGCGAAACGTCCTGTCCGGTTCTTACGGGACAGGGTGAGCCGCATTCAGGGCATTCCGCTCCGCCAGTATTTCGGCGTTTTTCTTTGGCGCCTTACGCGCCGCGGCGAGATCAGCCGCGTTGAAAACCGGGGCTGGCTTCGTGTCGCCGAGGGACGCGACATAGGTCAGGATCGCGGCGAGGTCATCGTCAGACTGCGCTTTCAGGGACGGCATGAAACCTGCGTAAGATGCCCCGCCAGCGGTTATGGGACCGTGCAGTCCGCTCAGAACCACATCCGTCAGATAGGTTTTTCCTTCAGCCGATGAGGCGATTTTGTCCACCCGGCCTTTCAGGGTCGGGAACTGCCCGGCCATGCCCGCGCCTTCCGCCTGATGACAGACCGAGCAGTTCGCTTTGTACAGAGCCAGTCCGTCGGCGGCCCTGGCGGCGGATATCGTATAAAACGGCGCAGTCCCGGCGAGAGCGGCAAGAAGGAAAGAAACTTTCCTGATCATGAGGCATTCCCAACAATTACAGATGTCGAACAGTTATAGATTAACGCACCGGTACCAAAGCACCAGATGATGTCATTATTGGCCTGGGGCCGGTAGCTCGGCTGATCTCCCTCGGTTCCGAGACAGGGGGGCTGGCTGCAGGCGTCCTGACCGCAGCAGTCGCGGTAGGCCACAAGGTAAGAACGACCATCGGCGGGATTGAAGCAGGTACCGATCCACGAGGTCGGAGAAGGGCTGGTTCCCGGCGGGCAGCTGTGCACACCGCCCCCGCAGGCGGCGCAGAGAAATCCGTCGATTGCGCAGTATCGCCAGTAATTACAGGTGGTCGGGTCCGTCGTCTGCGCGCTGGCGGCGAATGGTGTCGGTGCCTTTGGCCTGCCCTCTGGCTTTGCGGCCGGTGCGGCATCCGCGCGGGTGACCGGGAGCGTGGGGATCATGCTTCCGAGCGTGAGCCAGGCGCCTGCGCGGCCGGCGAAACTGCGCCGCGAGGAGTGACTTGCCATACGGCGTGTCAGCCGCTCGGTCAGACGGTCAATCAGACCAGGCGCCCGCTCTCCCGGATGGCCTGCCGCGCGCCGGTCTGCCGGTTCGGGCCTGTCAGACTGCGACATGAAGAGTCTCCTCCGTTCGGGCCGGTTCCGCGACATGCGGCAGAGTGGCAATCAGAGTTTCAATTTCCGCGCGCGTTCCGGCCACGTCCCGGGCAAGGATCGTGCCCTGCGGGTCCAGCACGACCAGTGTGGGGAGACGGTCTGGCTGCATCAGCAGGAGAAGCTCGACGCTGGTCACAAGCGGCACGCTCCCCGGATCGGTTCGCTGTGCCATGGCCATAAGCGCGGCGACGTCCCCCTCTCCCGCGAGCACGAGATCGGCGCCCCGTTCCGCTGCCAGAGTTCTGACGATCGGAAAGGCCCGCTTACAGACCGGACAATCGGCGGAAACAAACATCAGTACGGTGTACCGGCCCGAGACGCTGGCACCACCGACCAGGAACGAGGTTCCGTCCTGACGACGGGTGGTGAGACGCGGCAGGGCCTGCCCCGCTCTGAGCCCGGAAAGCACGGGCTGCACGCCTGCCGGCGCGAGCCGTTCGTGAAGCACGCCGATCTGGCGCGCAAGAACGAAAACAGCGGCGGCCAGGCCGAGTGCGCAGACCGTCAGCAGGATTGTTGAGACCGTCAGGGCTGTCAGCATCAGATGCGCGCCTGGGGTGCTGAAAGATGCCCCGCTGCCAGAATCAGAAAGAGCAGCGCGGCTCCGGAAAATACGCCTTCCACCCGGATCAGCGCTGACGATGCCTCTCCGCCCAGGCCCGTGAGGACCATCAGTATTGCCAGCACGATGTTACGTGAAACGGCATGCCAGGAGACGCGCGTGACGACACCCGGGATGCAGCCGCAGGCCAGATCGGTCCGGCCGCGAAGCACGTTGATCGCCATTGCGGCAGCAAAAAACAAAAGCAGGGCAGCGGAGGCGATGCCTGCGGCAAGCGGTGCGACGCCTGAGAGCAGCCAGCCACCGCAGAGAAGCTCCGTTCCGGTCAGCAGCCGGGCAGCGGGAAACGCGGCGTCGAGCGGCAGCAGGCGGTAGGCGGCGATATCCGAGGCTGACCGCTCAGTATCGGAGAGACGCGCGATGCCACTGCCGAAAAAGAGAGCGCCTGTGCCGCCCCGCAGTATTGTTCCGGTCATTTCGACACAGGAAGAGACAAGCGGGCTCATTCGCCGAGAGCCACCGTATAATACAGATCGTCGCCAAGGTGATGGATCTGGCGCAGGAGTTTTCCCGTGGTGGCGTTCCATACATAGAACGTACCATCTTTGTCGCCTGTGAACAGCAACGGGCTGGCGTCCTGCGTCACACCGACCATCATACTCGGCTGGCGCAGCGGAATACGGCGAATGAGTTTATGTGTGCTGACATCGAGCTCCCATACTTCCGTGCCGGCCTGTTTGTGGGTCCAGAACGTGCCCTGATGCATCAGGACAAAGAGATGGCCTGTTGCGTAATGCAGGGCGGACAGATGCCAGCCGCCCGGACGCCAGGCTTTTACGAACGGAGCATCGCCGGCGGGCGGCCGTTCCAGTCCGGCGGCTTCCTGGAGGGACCAGGCCGGTTCGATTTTTGTGCCGGCGGACAGGCTGGCCGGATAGACCAGCCCGGTATAGGAAATGAACCAGGTTTTCCCGTCCGGACGCCGTGTCGGACTATGCTCGAACACCGCATCTTTTTCCGGATCGAAAAATGGCGCGGTGTGGCTTACCGTCGCGTGGTCTCCGGCGAGCGAGACGTTGGCGAGGCTGCCATCTGCGCAGACTGACGTGAACCCGGAATTGCCCCAGGGATAAATCAGGGCGCAGCCGGGAATATCGACAGTCTGCGTGACCTTGTGGGCAGCAGTATCAACGACATAAACCGCGCTGGTCGGAACCATCGAGAAGACATAGACATGTTTCCCGTCATTGCTGACAGCGAGGTCGTTCTGCTTCGGTGTGACGAGAGCCCGGCCGGGCAGCACCTGATCATTCGTGATTGTCAGGGTCTGCGGATCATAGGCCGGCAGAAGATCAAGCCGGTCACCGCGATTGCCACGCGACCACACGGTTTCCGCAACGTAAAACGCCTTGCCACCGGGATCCTGCACGACATTGGCGTTATAGGCCGCCTGCACCATGCCAAGGAGCTTGCCGGCGTCGGCGTCCACGACATACACGCGGCCGTCTCTGGCATGCTGACCGGCTTCGTCATGGACCAGGACACGGTGGGGCGTGACCGGAGAAAGACGAACGATGTCGCTTTCTTCTTCCTGCAGCACCGGTTCTTCGGCAACCGCCCGCCCGGCAGCAATGCCACCCAGCAGTCCTGCTGCAAGCACCACTGTTACGAAGCGAAAACGGTGCGGACAGCTCATAGACCGTGCTCCTGGGCAGATTTACCAGAAGACCGCGCCGGCCTGTCGTATTCTGCGAAAATCACCGGCATCATCGAATCTCCTGACGTCACCTACTCTGGCCTGTTTTAAACCATCCCGCCAGCGTTATGACCATGAGCGCGGCGAGACCGGCAAGCAGTTCCTGGCGTGTGCCGGGCTGCAGGAGCATGGAGCCCAGAACACCCAGCAGAAGCATAAGTGCCAGCCAGCCCTGCCATGCGGCGGGACAGTTCAGTTTCAGACGGGTGCAGACAATCATGACATTATAGCAGATGATGAACGCCCCCGTCATAGACACAAGAAATGAAAAAACAACTCCGGGTGCCAGCACCGCGGAAGCTGACACGGCAAGGGTCGCCATGGCGCAGGCCAGAATGGCCCTGCGTGGCGGACTGGCCTCTGTCTTCCTGGATGCGAGCAGAGCAGGCGCATCGCCATGACGGGCCATGCCGGACAACACACGCGAAGCGGCGTAGATGCCGGAGTTCAGCGTTGAGAGAATGGCGGTGAGGATGACGATGGTCATGACTGCCGTCGCGCCGGGCACCCCGTAGCGGTTCAGAACAAACAGAAAAGGCGACTGGCCGGGCATAATCTCTGACCAGGGCACCAGACTGACGATCATCCCGACTGACATGACATAGAACACCAGAAGCCTGACCGCGACGGTCCGCATGATCCGGACGATATTGCCGTCAGGGTCCTCGGATTCGAGCGCGGCTATGGTGGCGATTTCAGTTCCGGTCATCGAGAAGACGACGGTCGGCACGGCTGCCAGAAACGCCAGGCCGCCATGTGGCGCGAGACCGCCATGACCGGTAAGATTCTCCGCGACCGGCACGCCGCCATGGATCAGCAATGCTGCGCAGATGATGATGAACACGATGACAGCGACGACCTTGACCATGGCGAACCAGGTTTCGAATTCGCCGTAGCTGCGAATCGACATGAGGTTGACGCCTGTCATGATTGCGAGAATCAGAAATTCGGTGACGGCGTAAGGCAGCGGGATATACGGCTGCAGCAGCGATGCGGACCCGATCACCTCGACGCCGAGCGTCGTGACCCAGACGACCCAGTAGATCCAGCCGGCGACAAAACCGGCAAGCGGACCGAGGCCGTTGCGGATCTGAAACACGAACGAACCGAGGCCGGGCGCTTTGCGGGCCAGATCCCGAAGCATCAGATTGACGAGCATGACGAGCACGCCGCCGAGCCCGTAGGACAGAACAACGACGGGTCCCGCGGTGAGGATGGCGCCGGACGAGCCGATAAACAGCCCTGCCCCCATGACGCCGCCCAGGGAAATCATGGTGATATGGCGCCGGGAGAGTCCGGCGCCGGCGACCGGTGAGAGAGGCTGGTTCCGCTCCGGAAGAGCGACAGACGCGCGCTTCACAGGGTGCCCGGTCCGGGCGTTGCGGAGACGAACGGAAACGTACGGCGCTCCAGAAGTTCGGTGACGGCGCGATGGGCCTGTTCGAAGGCGGCATCCGTGTGCGGACTCGCGCCGGCATCCGAACAGGCGATGGCTATCCTGCCGAAAGGCTGCCGGGCCGTCACGCAGGGACGGGCGGATGTTTCGGTGAACACCCAGTCAGGCGGATCGTACAGGCTGTTATAGGTATAGGCATAACCATGTGGCCAGCGATTCACGGTGATGGCGGCGATATCGGTTTTTTCGTCAAATCCGGCCGGACCCAGTATCCGCTGAAGCTGATTGCGGATTTCCCGTTCAAACTGCTCATACGTCGTGGCGAGCAGCAGACTTCGCCCGGCCCGATGCTGATCGCGTTTCGACAGACCGGGCATTCCGAATGTCTTTATCATGCGCACGACGATCGCGCGGTCCGGGTCCGTGGATGCATGCAGGCCACCGAGCGATGCCGTTTCCGCCAGATCGATTTCCTCAAAATACATTCCAGGACACGTAATTTCCGACACACCAAGTTTCCGGAAAGCCTTCCAGTTCCGCAGGACGACATTGGCGTAGACGATCGGTCCTTTTACACCGTAAGCCAGAGCTTCCTTCTGCGGAGCCGGCAGTTCGGGGATCACGTACGGGATCACCATATTCCAGCACGCCATCACCACCTGCCGTCCCCGCACGCGACGGAATTCTTTCGGTGATGCATCTCCGGCGGCGGACAGAAAAACGGAGACTGTCCCGGCAGTATCGGGTGTGCCGTCATGCGCGACATGCAGAGCCATTGTGCTCAGCCTGATCCGGACGTTCTGGCCGGGCAGGTCGAGAGCGTCATACCGGAATTCCGCAGTCCCCATTTCGTCCTGAGTCCGCGCTCTTGTCACACCGGGAATGAGATGCGCCACCAGAAGACGGGCCAATGTTGCGTTTCCGTCGGGAAAATGGACGGTTTCTTCTGATTGCTTTTGCCGGCCGTGCTGTCCGCCCTGGAGGTCGGAGAGCAGGCCGTCGGGAATTTCACCCAGACCAAGGCCCGAGAAGCCGGGATATCCCATCACCCAGGCAAAGAGTGCGGGCAGTGCGTCACCGCCGACACAGAACACGCCTGCCCCGGCTTTACTGAAAATATTTACGGCATCAGGATCGACGTTTGCGATACGCCGCAGATAATCAGGATACGAGGTTGTAGCGAGAATTTTCTTCTTCGCCGCACTGTCGTGGCCCGCCAGGTAGTCCGGCTGATGTTCCGCTGTGATACGGATCAGGTCCGCACGGGCTCTCGCGGTCAGGGGTGATGTGGAAAGCGAAGACCGGGAAATATAGCGCCACCCGTCCCCCGTGGCATCGGGCGCCTCACGCAGGAGACCATCCTGTCCCCATATCTCGTGGTTAAGAAACAGAGAGGATTTCAGACCCAGTTTTTCATAGAGACCTGAAAGCGGACTGTTTTCCCGTCGATATGCAGCGAGATCGACGCCGATATCGGCGAGAACCATCGCGGCCCACTGATTGTATCGCTGCGGAGATTCGATTTCGAGCGTGCCGCCGTTAAGAACCAGTTCCTGTCCGTCGACCTCGAAGGCGTTGCGTTTCGCATGGCCTCCGAAATCGTCGTGGTTCTCGACGATGAGAATTGTGCTGTCTGCGCCAGCGTATTTTCTGAAAAAATGTGCGGCGGCAAGGCCGCTCAGGCCACCGCCGACAACAACGAGATCATAGATCTCCCCTGTTTCCCCGATCCTGTGTGCAGGGATTGCCCCGTCCCGAAGCGCGTGAGCGGCTTCAAAGGAGCCCGGATGACTGCCACGCAGTCCCGTGCGCCATGGGGGTGGTACGTCATGTTCGTCGGCTGCCACGGCTCTGGCCGGCATGGATGAACAGCCCGCAACCGCAGATGAGACCAGAACACCGCTGACAAAATCACGACGGGATATTGCCGGCGCTGCCCCCGGAAGCTGATTCACCGTCTCCCGGCTCCGGCGATTCATCCGGGCCGGAACTCCATGCGACCGGTCATTTCAGTAAAAGAACTCCAGGGCGTCCCGGATCTGCGGCTGAGGGACTGAGGCCATTGCGCGGCACTCCCGGGGCTGCCGACAACCGGACGGGGCTTTTACCACCCCGGCGACCCTGATGCGGTCGGTCAGGAACGGATGCCCGGCTCGCTGCCCGAGCTGAGACCGGCGGATGCGGCGACTTCACACCACTACAGGCTCGTGTACGGAGGACGGCTGTTTTCATTGTGATAATGATATGAAGCCGGACACGACACAGCAACAGATTTGTTGAAAGAAGACGGGGCCGGGAATGCGGACGCACTGCGCGGAATGATGCCCGGTCAGATTTCGTCGCCGCGATATTTCTGTCTCCGCAGGCACTTCTGGGCAAGCGGTGTCATCCGATGTAAATTGCAGCAGGAAAGCCTGTGATGGAGAGCAGAATGGCTGACGGACGGCTTGTTATCGGAACCAGACGGTATTCTTCCTGGTCTCTGCGCGGCTGGCTGTGCGTCAGGCTGGCCGGGCTCGATGTTGTCGAAGAGGTCATCCCTCTGGCGCAGCCCGATACGGCGACGCGGATCGCCGCGCTCTCCCCCAGCGGAAAGGTACCCTTTCTTGAGCACTGGAATGTCCGGGTGTGGGACAGTCTCGCGATCGCGGAATACTGCGCCGAGATCGAGCCATCTCTCTGGCCTTCCGATCCTGTCGCACGGGGATTTGCGCGGTCGGTTTCAGCCGAGATGCATGCGGGTTTTCAGGGATTGCGGGCATCCATGCCAATGAATCTGGGACGGCATGACCGGCCGCTCGCGAACGGGGTGTCTGACGCCGCCGCAGCCGACATTGCCCGGATCGATGCACTCTGGACGGAGGCGCGCGACAGTTTCGGAGACCATGGCGCGTATCTGTTCGGTACGCAGTTCGGCAACGCAGACGCGATGTTCGCACCGGTTGTCACCCGCTTTCTGAGCTATGGCGTGGCGCTCTCACCCGTAGCCCGCCGTTACGCCGAGGCCGTACGCAGGCATCCGCTGGTCGCCGAATGGTATAACGAAGCGGCAGCGGAGCTGGAAACATGGCTCTCGGACCGCTATGAGTCGGTTGACTGACACCTCTTCAGGACCCGCTGTCACCATTCTGCCGCCCAGGGAGCGTTTTGCCGCCGGTGAGGCCGGCGCCATTGCCCTGCTGGTGCAGCGTCTGGCCACGACGGATGAGATTGTCATCGGCGCCCCGACGCACGCTCCGCCCTTTCCCGGCGTGTGCTTTCTGCCTGTGCGGGACGGAAGCTTTCTGACCGCCCGATGGTCACGGAACGCTTTCTGGCCGCCGTTCGGGCTGCGCTCCGGGCCACAACGCTACGCTGCGGCAATCGCCCGTATGCTCGGGAGCCTCGGTCCGTCAGTTGTGGAAATCCATAACAGGCCGGAACTGGCGTGGTCGCTCCGGACATGGTTTCCTCATATTCCGATGCGGCTTGTCCTGCACAATGATCCGCAAAATATGCGCTGCGCGAAAACCCCGTCTCAGCGGGACGCACTGGCACGCAGACTGGCGGTTGTCAGTGTCTCGGACTGGATACGCGACCGTTATTGCGAGGGAACGAATCTGAACCCAGCGCAATTGTGCGTTCTTCCGAACTGTCTCGATCTTTCCACCCTTCCCCCTGCCCGCTCCGTGGCGGAACGTGAGCAGACCATTCTCTTCGCGGGACGTGTTGTGGCTGATAAAGGGGCTGACGCCTTTGTGGCCGCGTGCGCTGAGGTGCTGTCCGAACTGCCGGGATGGCGGGCGGAGATGATCGGAGCGGACCGTTTCGGCCCCGGTTCACCGGATACCCCGTTTCTCTCGACTCTTCGCCCGCGTGCGTATGCCGCTGGCATCGCCATGACGGGGTATCTGCCCCATGAGGCGGTCATCGGCGCGATGAGCCGGGCGGCTGTTACGGTTGTACCCAGTCGCTGGCCCGAACCGTTTGGCCTGACGGCTCTGGAGGCCATGGCCTGCGGCTCAGCGCTGATCGCCTCACCCCGGGGTGCGCTTGCCGCGCTGGCCGGCGATGCGGCGCTCTTCGCGGACCCGGACCGGCCCGGTGATCTCGCCCGCGCGATCCGACGGATGGCGACCGATTTCCGTCTGCGCGAACGTCTGACCGGACTTGGCTACAGACGAGCCCGGACGTTTGACCTTCAGTCTGCGCGGGACAGACGAAAGAGCGCTCCGGCATTCTGACAGACGTCTGCTCCTGTCCGGATCACATCTTTATCAGCCAGCCCGGAATTCCTTTTATGAATGGCCGCAGGGCAGGACGGGAAACAATTTTCCCTACGCTGTGCATCAACAAACTGTCACCGAAAAGCAACAGGCGCAGCACACTGATGCGTAAACGTAATTTTCGTGTTGCGTAATGAGTGGCGCTTCTGTTCGTTAGCAGAATATCGTTTCTAAGACGCCATCCGGAGGCACCATCTTATCATGACGTCCCGTCGCAGACTTTTTACTGCAACAATCCTCGCAGTTCCGATGCTGGGTGCCTCTGTTGCAGGACAGGCCGCCTCGACAGAAAAACCGACCACCCATCATGGACGGACACATAAATCCACAACACCTGCCAAAACACCGGTCTCCCGTCAGGGCGCGGCGACAGCTAAACGGGCTGCCGTGCCGGCCCGGTCTCTGCCCCGTCCCTCGCAGTATGCCTCCGATGCGAATGAGGCCGTGATTGTCACGGGAACGCACAGTGCGAACCGGCGGGCCCGCCAGAGCATCAGCCCGGTAACGGTTGTCACGTCCGCGGTTCTGCAGCGTTCGGGAATGGTCAATCTCGCCGACGCCCTGACGCGCACTTATGCGTCGATCAACGTGGAAACCATGGGAGCCGACGCGGCGGCGCTTGTTTCATCGATTCATATGCGTGGTCTCACATCTAACCAGGTCCTCGTGCTGGTCGATGGTAAGCGCCGGCATACCACGGCCAACATTACGGCCGATGCCGGCCCGAACTTCGGCGCGACCGGCGTCGATCTGAACATGCTGCCGGCAAACATGATCGACCATATCGAGGTGCTGGAAGATGGCGCCGCTGCGATGTATGGCTCGGACGCGATTGCCGGTGTGGTTAATATTATCACCAAAAAGACCAATCATGGGCTGAATGTCAGCGCGCAGACCGGCGCGAACGCCTATAATGGCGATGGCTGGCAGTATCAGTTCAATGCTGATGGCGGCATGAAACTTGGTGATGACGGCTATCTGCATCTGTACGGTCAGATGTATCATACAGATCATTTCGTACCTAAGAATGTTCGCGATCACCGTCTGATCGGAAGCCAGCCTTCCTATGCGGATGCGGCAACATATACGAGTACAACAGCGAACATTCCAAGCACGTCGAACCATATCATGAGCACGCCGGAAGAGACGCGTGAGAATTTCGGTCTCGACTGGGGCAAGCCCCTGAATGACGACGTGATGTTTTACGGAAACATCACATATGCGCACCGTCATTCTGAAGCTTACGAGAACTATCGTGTTCCCAACGTAGGCGGAGGTGTCGCCGAATCTTACTGGCCGTGGGGTTTCTCTCCGCTTGAGACAATCGAGGAGAACGATTACGCCGCAACGGTCGGCGCCAAAGGCGACAACTTCATGGGCTTCGAGTGGGATGTATCGTCCACTTACGGCGCGGATTACGATAAGGTCGGCAACAAGAACACCATCAATACGGGTATGTTGCAGTCGACATGTTCGACGGATGCTTCCAGCTCTTATTATTCAGCTATCGGATGCGGCTGGAGCCCGACGCAGGCGCGGGCTGAAAGCTACAACATGGCGCAATGGACGAATAACGTCGATTTCCGCCGTCACTTCAATATCGGGCACGTCGTCCCTATGACACTGGCTTTCGGCGCGGAACAGCGCATGGAATCCTATCAGATCTGGGCCGGCAATCCGACGTCCTATACTCTCGGCGGCACGCAGGGTTATGCGGGCCTGGCGCCGCAGAATGCGGGCAAATGGTATCGTGACATCTGGGCCTGGTATATGGACGGTGATTTCCACTTCACCAAGAAGTGGGAAGTGGATTTCGCTGGTCGTTTCGAACATTACACGGATGTCGGTGACACCGAGAACGGCAAGGTTTCAACCCGCTACGATATTACAAAGCGCATCGCCCTTCGCGGCACGATCAGCACGGGCTTCCGTGCCCCAACCCTGGCTGAAGAGCATTTCAGCGCCATGAACGTTTCACCGACGGGTGCGTCCGGCATGCTGTCCGCAGCCTCTCAGGGCGGCCTTAAGCCGGAACGCTCCACCAGCGCTTCAGGTGGTATCGTCGTTGAACCGGTAAAGGATTTCCATGTTGAGGCTGATGTCTATCAGATCAACATCCGGGACCGCATCGTTCAGGGTGCGCAGATTCAGGGCACCGAGGCTATCGCCGCCATTGAAAACATGGGCTTCAGTCTTCCGGCCAACAGCTATACCGACAGCAACATTCAGGCCTATTCACTGACGAACGGCGCCAGCACGCGCACGCAGGGTGTGGATATCAAGGCTGACTACGCCTTCCATCTTCATCAGTACGGCAACCTGCTGCTGAGCATGCAGATCAGCCTTAACCGGACGCGTCTGCACCACAACGGTGTCGGTCCGAACGGTCCTCTGCTGAATGCGGAAAATATCGGCTACATCACGACAGCCTATCCACGCAGCAAGATCATTCTGAACGCGTATTACACCTACCGGAACTGGGATGTTAACATTCGTCAGACCCGTTACGGCCAGACCACGAACATGCTGCAGTATGAAGACTGGGCTCCGGCAGCCCTGCAGTACAACCTGAAACAGTTCTATCAGTTCAACAACACACCTCACTGGCTGACAGATATTGAGGTTGGCTATCGCTTCAACAAGATCTGGCATGTCGCTGTGGGTGTTAACAACGTCTTCAATGTGCGTCCGCGCCGCGTGAACGAAATTGCAAACTATCTTGGAGCCGAGATTTACGACGAGGCATCGTCCCAGATTCCGATGACGGGTGGCTATTACTACGGTCGTGTCAACGCATCGTTCTGACGAACCTTCCCGCGCAAGATCTCTTCATCTTCCGGAAAACGAAAAGCAGGCTTCGGCCTGCTTTTTTTTGCGGTGTTTATATATTTTGCGAACAGAGGACAAAGCAGGCCCTGCCCTCCCTGGAAAGGGTCGTCATGCGAGGGCGTACTGCGCACGACGCCCCTTCGTTCCTTTATATTTAACCAGCCGGGATCAAAGGGACTGCGTCCCTTTGTGGGGTTCGGGGCAAAGCTCTGAGTAGGCAGTTCATCTGTATTTGCAAACCTTACAAATCCTTTTTTGTTGCCTGACCTGTTATCCGAACTGTGCCGTTACGGATCTGATTTTCTCTCACATACCGCAGGCCGCTCCAGGAAGCCCCGGCAGATTGCCTTTATGCCGACATGCAGACCGGCTACAAAATTCTGTGACTGTCGCTTCTGATCCCCGAAAACGCGGCGTCTGCCCGTGAAGCTGCCCAGCAGGCGATCCGCTGCAAGTTGCTCTCCAGGCATGAGTGAGTCACAACTCGCGGCCCCAGTTGTGTCGGCCAGCGGAGATGGTTATGCGCAGGACAATTGCTGACGTGCAGAAAATGAAGCGCATGGGTGAGCGTATCTCCATGCTGACGGTCTACGACTGCGCCTCCGCTCTGATCGCTGAACGCGCCGGAGTTCCGATGCTGCTTGTCGGGGACTCTCTCGGCATGGTGATGCTTGGCTACGATACCACTCTGCCGGTGACGCTTGACGACATGGTGCGACATGCCGCCGCGGTAACGCGTGTAAGCCGCGAGGCTCTTGTGGTCGGCGACCTTCCGTTCATGACCTATGCGACGACGCAGGACGCCGTCATCTCCGCCCGGAGGATGATGCAGGAAGGCGGAGTTCAGGCACTGAAACTTGAGGGAGGGGCTGCGGTCCTGCCTCAGTTCCGCCGTCTGGTGGAACTCGGCATACCGGTGATGGGACATCTGGGACTGACTCCGCAATCCCAGCATCAGATCGGCCTGCGGGTGCAGGCGAAACGAGCCGCTGAAGCACGGCGTTTGCTGGAAGATGCGCTGGCTCTGGAGACTGCCGGAGCATTCGCACTGGTTCTGGAACTCGTTCCTGCGCCACTGGCGGAAGCGGTCTCAAAGCATGTCAGCATTCCGGTGATCGGGATCGGTGCTGGCGCGGGCTGCGATGGACAGGTGCAGGTCTGGCACGATCTGCTGGGTCTGTTCGAAGAAAAGACGCCGCGCCATGCCCGGCGCTATGCCAGTATCGGAACAGCTATGGAAAATGCGGTGCGGGCTTACGTCGCGGATGTACGGGCGGGATCGTTCCCCTCGGCAGCGCAGAGCACGGTTATGGATGAAGCTGAACTCGCCGCGGCGCTGGATGCTGTCAGCACGAAAGACCGGGGCTGAACATGCAGGTTCTCCCGACAATAGCTGAAATCCGGGAAGCGCGTAAAAGCCTGGATCAGCCTGGATTTGTGCCGACAATGGGATTTCTGCATGACGGACATCTCAGCCTCATCAGGCGTGCCATTGAGGAATGTGGCGACGTCGTGGTCAGCATTTTCGTCAATCCGACGCAGTTCGGTCCGGCCGAAGATTTCTCCCGTTATCCGCGCGATATGGAGCGGGACCTTGCTTTCCTGCGCGAGGCCGGCGTGGCGCTCGTTTTCACACCGAATCCTGACGAAATGTATCCGCCGGGGTTTGCTACAGCCATTGATGTCGGGCCTGTTGCCCAACCGTTGGAAGGCGCGGTACGACCGGGGCATTTTTCCGGGGTGGCGACAGTGGTATGTAAGCTGCTCAATATTGTGCAGCCGGCCCGGGCCTATTTCGGACAGAAGGATATCCAGCAATGCGCCGTGATCCGGCGACTGGTGGCGGATCTGAACATGCCCGTTGAGATCGTAGTTGGCGGCACTGTCCGAAACACTGAAGGGCTCGCGCTGTCGAGCCGTAATGCCTATCTGAGCGAGACGGAACAGGCTCAGGCGACGGTCCTTCACCGGGCATTGCAGGCGGCCCGGACTCAGGTCGAACTGGGTGAGCGGAACGCGCATGTTCTGAAAGCCGTGATCGGCGATATGCTGACGGGAGAGCCCGGCCTGTCGGTCGACTATATCAGCGTAGCGGACCCTGATGATCTGCGGGAGCTTGAGTGGATCAGGGACCGGGCTGTTGCGTCCCTGGCCGTGCGTGTCGGGAAGACGCGGCTTCTGGATAATGTGTTTCTGACGCCGGGATAATCGGGTCAGGCGCGACATGCGCCCGACACTCGAAAGCGTTCAGTCTTTCTTGTAGCCGAGAGACTGGTCATTACCAGTCGCCCCGTAATAGCGATAAGGCAGAAATTTTCCGGTCATGGTAAGTCTGACCCGGTCACCTTTCGGGTTCGGCTGACGTTCCAGTTCCATGTCGAAATCGATGGCGGACATGATGCCGTCGCCGAATTCCTCTTCAATCAGCGCTTTCCATGCGGGGCCATTGATCATGACCAGCTCATAGAATCTGTAGATCAGCGGATCTGTCGGCGGCATCGGACTGCCTCGCGCGGGCACTTCGTTCAGCAGGCGTTTTTCCTGCTCCGTGAGTCCCAGAAGAGCGGCTGCGCGCTCGCACTGAGGTTTCGTCAGCTTCATCTGACCAAGCAGGGCGCCGACAATCAGAATTTCTGACATCCCTCCGATTTCACCGGCGATATACCGCCAGCTCCAGCCGCGTTCGCGTTTGATATCTGCTATTTTTTCGGTGAGTTCGGCCCGTTTCACAATCATCTCTCCTGCTTCTGCCCGCGCCATGATAGCGCCACAGAAAGGCATCGCAGAACTTATTCGGGTCCTGGTTGCCGGTTTTTCCAGGGAAAGGTCCGATACGATTCTGCTTTGCCACCGGATGATCCGTAAAAAAAAGCTGAAATGGAAAAATCCCGCGTCCTCACAGCAGTAATTGTCTTACGTGAAAGGTGTCTGTCCGGTTCCGGGAACGATCCTGGCATTGAATCATCCGGATTGCATGACTCTGACCGGCGACCACTTCTCTGATCATGTGGCTTAGGATCGCTGCATTCTGCCGCCTATATTGATGATACTGATGCTGAACGTGAGTGCTTCACGAAAGCCGGGAGTGTTTTACTGACCATCCTCCGCCAGCAGCCCCTGCCGGATGAAGAACCGGGGACAAAACCCAAAAAAAACCACGTCTGTATTTGCAAAGCATACAAACGCCCGGATAATACAGCCAGAGGACAGGGTCCGCTTCCGGGATTATGGCCTCCTCCGGACAGCTTATGGCCGCAGATGCGTCACGCTTTCTCCGGACAGTCCGGTCCAGCGACGGATCTGCGGATTCCACATGACGCGAACACCGGCAGCACCGCCGTTGATACGACAGTCGGTGCAGACATAGTCAGACCAGTCGGCAGGTGTCGCCGGGAGCTCCATGAACCGGCGTGCGGTGATATGGGCTCCATGCGCGATTGCCATATTCGTCCAGGCGGTGGTGGCGAGCCTGTCATCGTTGCTGCTGACAGGCAATGGCGCAACGGAGCGGACCGGAGCGAGAAACCGGGTGCCGCTTCCGTCATGAACTTCCGTGGTGGCGCCGGAACAGGCAACAGCCAGTTTGCCCTGTTCGCCGGCAAGAGTGCAGTCACCCTGCTTTCTGCCCCTGAACACGATGCGAGGCGCCAGGTCTCCGTGATCAGAGCCCAGTGTGAGTGTGCCGCTGTCCTCCGGGCCAATTGAGACGCCAGGAAAACGGGCAACCGGCGCGGCGATGGAGGGTGCGCTCAGCGCCCCTGACGACTCCACCGTCAGACCGGCTTCCGGCACCTGGTCGCCTTTCGCCGGGCCACCTCCGATATGAAGTGACTGAAAAAAAGCCAGACCGTTCGCGTACAGCGCAAAATCCGTGAGATGCTGTGCCGCGGAGACACGGAGATCGGCGTCCCGTTCACCGGGGGTCAGTTGTCCGAGAATAATGTTGTGAACGGTTCCGTGACGAAAGACGAGACCGTCCGAAAGACCGTAATGGCCATTCAGACCACCCTGAAAATAATGGGCATACAGGCATTCGTGCTTACAATTATAAATTTCGTCATACCCTGCGACAGTATTGCCACCGTCGAAATCATCTCCGTCATAGGAGCGCATGTTAATGATCTGAGCTTCGCCTATGACTGAACTTCCGTTCGAACCATCATCGATCTGCAGCACATGATTCCATGCCCAGGTATGGCCGAAATTATTGGTGGAAGGCTGCTGCGCAAGAATAAACTGACCAACCGCGTCGTGAGATGCCGTGTGTGAGGCACCGTCTGCATCGATCCATTTCTGGTAACGGTCATTGTTGGTAATTCGGATTGATTCCGCATTTTTCTGGTAATCCTGCCGGCCGCCGGAGCTTTCGAAGTCACCGAAAATGACAGCCGCCTCCTCTCCTCGCGCCGCAGTGAACCGGTAGGACAGGCCGGCGCCCACACCTCCCATGATCTGACTCTGATCCGTCACATTCGGAAAACCGGATGAACCAGTGGTCTGCGTTGCGCCAAGCAGGAGAGTCGGCACCGCGCAGGCTGTCACAGTACCGGAAATGTAATAGCGGCCGGCCGGAACGATGACGGTTTCGTTATGCTCGCATGCGGTCTTATAGGCCGCCCGGAACGCATCCGTATCATCATCCGGCACGAAATCGACCAGAGCCGTCGGATGCAGGGGTCTGGTCAGTCCCTGACCAGCTGAGCTGGAAAAGGTGACATCCCGACCGGAAATCTCCGAGATCGTGCTGCCTGCGGGAATCCCGTCAGCCTGGATACGCATACCGGCTGCCAGGCCGTCCGGAGTCTGCACTGTCAGACGATGTGTCCCGGCCGGAGCCTCCGCGATGAGACTGCGAACGAAAGCGCTGCCTTTTGCGCCGAAATCCCGGACATCGACATATCCGGAGGTCGTATCGGAGGGAAAGTGATCTGTCGCCGCGACGGCAGCAGTCACGACAAATGCGAAGCGGACCGCGACGGCACAGAGAACTGAGTTTCGCAGCATGGCCTCTCCTCGTTCAGCACCATCCGTTCACCGATTCCGGCGCGCCGCGGCGTTTCGGAAGCGACTGAAAAGGAAGTCACTGAGATATCCGGATATTCGCAGCGATATTTGCTCCCGACAGCACCCGGGTCTGTCGGGATATCAGGCCGCCCCGGAACGGGGCCAGGCATGAGGCTGGCCGGAGAGTGTGTTTCAGAACCTTGAAAGCGGCATTTCGAGACGATGATCCGGTGTGTCACCGACTATTTTCAGCACGCCGAAATTCTCGGATGTCAGGGAGAATGAGACGGTCACTTTGTCGTCTTTCCCTACCCAGGTGTTATCCGTCGTGTGACTCAGCGCGAAATCGGCAGTACTGCTTTTCTGCAGGTTCTTCGGAAGATGCACGAGCAGCCGACTTGCCGGCCCGGCTGCCCGGTTGGCGGCGATCATAACCGGCGGCATGCCCATGGACATCCATTTACCGGCAATGGCCGGAGCCGGATAGATCGTCTCCTTGCCGGCAGCCGGACTGGCGGCGGGATCGGCCGCGTTCGCGGGCAGCGCGCTCAGGCTGGCAACCGTGAGGAACAGGGCTGCAGCGAGGGTCTTATTCATGAGGGACATCCTTTGCCTGACAACCGGAGAGGGATCGCCGGTCTGTAAAGGGCCGGCCCGGACCGCCCCAGCCTGGTTTCTGATGTGCCGGAGACAAACCGTATCGTCCAGTCCGCATTACGGAGTTCAGATCTGCACGATACTGCCGAAGTCGAATGACTGGCCGGCCGGGTTCTCGCCGATGCGGACACGGTCTGGCGTGAGCATACGGTGTGGGGGCACCGGAAGATTATATGGTGCCGGCACGCCGGCAAAAACACGCCCGGCGAGATCAAATTTTGACCCGTGACAGGGACAGGCATATCCGCGCTGCGCCGGATCGGCGCTTCCGGCACCGTAAGTCGGGACACAGCCGAGATGGGTGCAGACCCCGACCAGAAGCCCGTATTCGGGAACCAGAGACCGGTGCCAGTTCGCGGCATAGGGAGGCTGCTGAAGAATTTTTGACTCAGGGTCACGCAGTCTGCTGGTCAGCGCCGGAGATTTCAGGCGCTCCAGGGATTCCGATGTCCGCCGCGTGATGAAAACGGGACTGCCCCGCCAGACAACGACAATCTGCTGGCCTGGTGCGATGGGAGAAAGATCGACATCGACCGGGGCATGCGCGGCGGCGTTTTCGGGTGGAATCAGACTGTCCAGAAATGGCCAGGCAAGCGCACAGGCGCCGGCGGCCACCGTCGCACCGGTTACAAGAGTGAGAATATCCCGGCGAGGCGGGCTTGCCGGCCCGTCCTCGGAGGACGGATCTGTGGCGGACGGGAAACCGATCATGTCTGTTCTGCTAACGTTACAGGCCGTTGCCGCGCAAGGGCCAAAGCGCATTCAGGGAATCGGATGGAAGCTGCCGGGTGTACCCTGATCCGTATCGACATGCTGAGCGGGACGGTCGACTCTCAGGGTAAACAGCTTCGGCAGGGACATATCCGGATTGGGACATTTGCCGGAATGTTTCTCCATAACGTCGATCATGGTGGCTGTTGGCGGAGAATTGCCATTGACGACGAACAGAAGACATTCCGGCCGGTCGCCGGTCATCCCGTTGCGGGTAACCGTCAGTCTCAGATGCTGCACGAGCGCTGTGTCATCGAACCAGCTTACCGGTTTGAAAGTATACTGATCGACAAGCCGGTCCATCAGACCGGACTTCGCCAGAATGATCATGAGCACCGTGATCGGAAGAACGAGAATCAGCCGCCTCACAATGTGCTGGCGCAGGGTCCTGCCTTTAAACGGCCCGCTGGTGAAGCGCTGCGGTTCTTTGAGGTTTTTGGGTGTAACCGGAGCCGCCATCAGATTTTCTCCTTCCACGAGAAGCCATCATCCCGGAGCAGATCATCTGATGAAGAGGGACCGCAACTCCCGGCGGGATATGTCTCCATGGGCCGGATATTGTCTGCCCAGCCATCCAGAATGGGTTCGATCCAGCGCCATGACGCCTGCACCTCATCGCGGCGGATGAACAGAACCTGATCGCCCCGGACAACGGCCATCAGCAAATCCTCATAAGAGTCGGGATACCGCGTGCCGAATGCTTTCGCATAGGACACATCCAGAACCGCCTCATGCAGTCCGAAGCCCGCAGCGCGCGGGTCCTTGCTTGCCAGAGACAGCGATACGCCTTCATCGGGCTGTATACGGATCACCAGGCGGTCCGGTTTCGGCGGTTCGCTGAAGATTGCCCAAGGCTGCGGTCTGAATTCGATGACGACTTCGGACTCCTTGCGCGCCATCCGTTTACCGGTCCTCAGATAGAACGGCACGCCGGCCCATCGCGTTGTGCGGACTTCCGCACGAATGGCAAGAAATGTCTCCGTGTTGCTGGCAGCGACACCGAGATCGTCCAGGTATCCGTCGACCGGCTTCCCGCCGATCTCACCGGCCACGTACTGAGCGCGGACGGTATCGCGGGCGATGGTGTCCGGGTCCATTGGTTTCAGGGCACGCAGAATTTTGAGTTTCTCGTCGCGGAGATCGGTGGCGGACAGCGCGGTCGGCGGCTCCATGGCCACCAGGCTGAGGATCTGCAGAAGGTGGTTCTGCACCATATCCCGCAATGCGCCGGCCGTATCGTAGTAGGGGCCACGCTTGCCGACGCCGACCGTCTCGGCGGCTGTAATCTGGACCTGGGCGATGGAATCAGCGTTCCAGACTCTTTCAAGGATCGGGTTCGCGAATCTCAGCGCCAGAATATTCTGGACTGTCTGCTTGCCCAGATAGTGATCGATACGGAAAATCTGCTCTTCCCGGAAATGCCTTCCGACCCCGTCATTGATGGCCTTAGCCGAGGCAAGATCGGTGCCGATCGGCTTTTCCAGAACGATCCGGGTTGCTTCCGTGATCAGACCATGAGCGGCAATAGCGTCCGCCGTCAGCACATAAAGCTTCGGTGCCGTTGCAACATAGAAAACCCGGACGCGATCCGCATGCGTGGCGAGCAGTGCCTCAAGGAGGCTCCAGCCGGATGCGGCCCGGTCACTGGCATCCAGGGAGACATAATGAACAAGATCCAGAAACGCCGTTACACCGTCCCTGTCCTGTGAGGCGGAAAACGCGAACTCGACAAGCGCTTCTCTGGCGCGTTCACGATAGGTCTCAGTCGACAGCGCGGAACGGGCCACGCCAATGATTCGCGTGTCCAGGGCAATTTCTCCCAGACGAAAACGCTCATAAAACGCCGGAAGCAGCTTACGCATCGTGAGATCACCGGTCACGCCGATAATCACGTAGTCGAAGGACAGGGAGTGCGATTCGTCCGTTACCCTGCTGATCGCTGCGTGCGCAGTTGTGTCCTGACCGGCGTTTTCAGCCATCTGCGATTTCCCTTCCGGGTGAATTTTGCCATGGATCTGGCGTTGACTCACGAATGCGGCCTCACGCCTCGCATATCCGGGTCACGCGCGGCAAGAGGCGCGGTCGTGTTTATGCTTATCTGGAAAACGGAGCCGTCCACGGAGGGTTCCGTAACGCGGGCGCACCCGCATTCCCGAATTGACCGGCAGGGCCTCAGCGGGATAATGCCGCGCTTCGACCTGTCCCCGTCCGGGGATCATCTGAACGAGGAGAGCGCGGATTATGGATAGCGATGTGATGTCAAACGGCGATGATGCCGCGGTTGGTGGCATCGCGGCCGACCGGCTCCGCAGCATCATCGAGCGTGTCGAGCGTCTGGAAGAAGAGCGCAAGGCGCTGGCCGGCGACATCAAGGACATTTTCTCCGAAGCGAAATCAGCCGGTTTCGACGTGAAGGTGATCCGGCAGATCATTCGTATCCGCAAGCAGGAGCCGGCTGAGGTTGAGGAGCAGGAGACGCTGCTCGACATCTACCGTCGCGCGCTGGGTATGTAAGGGAGCATGTAAAGCTCCGTTACAGATGTTTCGTGTGATCCGTCATGGCGCATTTTCCGCAACTGCGCGATGATCGCGTTGTCTGGTATCCGGTCTTTTGCCGGATGCCGGAACGTCCTTACGGAGCGTTCGTCTGACAATGTCACCTGTAATTCCTGACTGGCTGCCCCTCTGGGGACAGATGCTGCTCCTCACGGTGCTGGCGGTCTCCGGTGTGGCATTTCTCCTGATGCCGTTTGCGGTGTTCGGGCTGAAAGGACGACTGTCCGAGATCGAACTTCAGCTTGCCGATGTCCGCGCCGATCTTCGGGTGATTGCCATGCGGCTGGGATCGGTGGCCCCGGAACCCGCAGGCCGGAACGCAGTGACGGCTGCCGTTTCCGTAACTCCGGAAGAATGGGTTCCTTCGGCAAAGCCGGAATCGATGGCTGCGGAACCGCAGTTCCGGCCGGTAGCGAAGCGGCAGACAGAAACACAGCAGAACCCGTCGCCTTCTGTTCCCCGGGCTGATGCGCCCGCCGCCGCGTCGCGTTCCGATGACCGGGATGAGGATGGATATTTTTTTCCGCCATCGGCAAAGACAGAGAAGCCGGAGACCGAAAAATCTCCGGGTATTTCGCCGGACCGGCCGGTTGCCGATCGGCACACAACGGAAAAAACCGGCTCCGGTGACGTTGCACGGTCTGGCGACGATCTGTCAGCACGCGTGACTTATGGATTCTCGACGGTACCCAGAGTGTCTGACGCCTACGAACCGGAGCAGAATATTCTGCCTGAACTTCGCGCTTCACGTCAGAACAGGGCCACGCGCGAAGAAAATACACGCCCGGACCATGATCAGCCGCAACAGGGTCGCCGTATGCCCTGGCACGAGCCGCCTGACGAAAATATCGGCAGACGTGGAACTGATGATGGCCGGCCATCAGGAGAGCGCACTGAACCTGTGCTGCGCTGGCCTTCCCGTCGTCCTGATTAAATCCGCGGGTCCCGACCGATAACCGGGCGGAGTGAATCCCGTACGATCACTGACTTCCGGCTGACCGAAGCCTTATGGCGCTTTGGTCGGCAGCGCGGTAACGGGCACAGCGGGCATTCGGAAGATGAATTTGATCACTCTGCCTTCTGTCTCGACCACAAGGCTGCCGCCATGCGCCTGCGCGACTTCGGACGCGATGAACAGGCCAAGTCCGAGACCCTGATTTTTGTCGGCGGACTGACCCCGGCTGAACGGGCTGAACATTCTGCGAATAATGTCGGACGAAACCGGTTCGCCCTCATTAATGACAGACAGTTCGAAGCCGGACGGGCGGCTTGCTGCCCGGAGGATGACGGGTGTGCCGGGTGTGCCGTAGGACACGGCATTCCGGAGAAGATTGGTGACGAGCTGCGCGAGCCTGCCCGGGTCGCATGAAACCGGTGTACTGCAATCGAACTCTGTCCTGATGACGGCGCCCGGAGCCGCTGTGCGGACCTCGTCGATAATCTGCGTCAGAACTTCGCCTGGATCCGTGCAGGTCTCACGTTCGAGCACAAGCCCGTCACCGAACCGGATTTCTGTGAAGTCCAGCGTGGTACGGATAAGACCGTCCATGCGGCTCAGAACGCGCCTGATCTGCGGAACGAGTTCGGCCAGCCGCTCGGGACGGCGTTCGAGCAGACGCAGACCGGACTCAATGGCAGTCAGCGGATTACGCAGTTCATGAATAAGCACCGCGATGAATTTTTCGCGCTGGGTTCCATGCTCCTGTTCCTGCTCAAGCGCGACTTCACTGCGGCGGAGCTGCCCGAGCGACTGCAGGTTAAAGCCGATCAGCTCCGCGAAAAGGCGGAAAATGTCACGCGTCTTCTCGGAACCGACATCGCAGAGATTTCGGCTGAAACCGCAGAGCGTGCCGAAAAACTGGCCGTCCGGCAGCAGGATGGGCACGGAGATGTAGCTTCTGATCCCGTATTCAGACAAAATTTTATGCTGATATCCACCGGTTTCCGGCTGCACATCGGCGATTACAACGGCGGTCTGCGCCGACCTCACATCCCGGCACAGCGTCTGCTCAACAGGCAGCAGATCCCCGGGCGCCAGCCCGAACTCCGCACGATCATCAACGGCACATGCGACCCAGCGTGTTGCGGTGACATGAGCAATCGCAGAGAAGGAGACGCCGGTCGTACGGCACACAGCATCCAGGACGGTGGCCACACCCGGAATCTCACGCACAGCGACTACTTCTGATGGAAGATCGATTTTAAAAGTCACGATATCGCAAGACGCTCCACAGAAATGCCTTTCATGTCGCGTGTCGCCATAACAGGCCGGGTCCGGCAAGTCGACTGCCACAGTTCCGCTGAAAATTCAGGAAAAATCTATACTCTCGCGCTTTTGTGCTCAGTTTTTACATTCGTCCGGGATATTTTTCACTGCCTGCACCAGAACAGCTCTCAGTTCGCTGACAGACTCCGCTGTCGCATCTTCCGGGTTACCCCCCGTCAGAGCATTTGCGAGAAGACGCATCTGACGCCGTGCGGCATAGAGCTGATCCAGAAGAGAAAGCACGACAGGGAGAGCGTCCTCATCGACACCAAGATCGTCCCGGAGTTCAAGGATCAGCTTCGCTCTGACTTCGTCCATTTCCTGAAACAGGTAATGTCCGGGTGCACCATCGGCGCGGAGCCAGTCCCGTTCCACCCAGGTCGCGATCTCCCCGGTGCTGATCCGTCCGAGGCGGACAGCAAGCGTCTCGATCGTGATCATTTGCTGTCTCCCTGCGATGCCTCCGCGAGATCAGGCGATGGCGCCTGGCTCTTCAGGAATTCCCTGAACTTATCGTCGGCTTTGCCGATATGCACCTCAAGGGTCACGTAAAGATTCCCGGCTTCCTGCTTACCGTGCGCCTTCACGCCCCGCCCGCGCAGACGCATGACGGTGCCGGTATCCGAACCGGCCGGGACATTCATCCTGACGGATCCTGACGGCGTTGGCACAGTGATCGGGCCGCCAAGAACGGCAGTGCGAACGTCGACGGGCAGACGTTCGCGCAGATCGCGTCCGTCACGGGTATAGCGGGTATCCGGTGTGATGCTGATCGTAATAAGGGCATCTCCGGCGGGTGCGCCCTTGCTACCTTCATCTCCTTTACCACGCAGCCGCAGCACCTGGCCGTCCTCAATTCCAGGTGGAATTTTGACGTCCAGCGTCGAGCCGTTCGGCAGGGAGACACGTGAGGTCGCTCCCAGAACGGAATCGATAAAGCTCACGGTCAGCGCATAGGAGCGATCCTGTCCGCGCTGCGGGCCGGACGGGCGCTGGCTGAAGCCGCTGCGACCGCCGAACATGCTGCCGAAAATGTCGCCAAGATCATCCTGGGAGAAGCCGCCGCCGCCTGCACCGCCGCCATAACGAAAACCCTGCGCGCCCTCGGCGAAATCACGGTAGCCACCATTGGCGCCATAACCAGGCGGAGCGCGTTCCTGTCCTGTGGCGTCGATTTCTCCGCGATCATACCGGCCACGCTGCGTCTCGTCCGAGAGCAGATCATTGGCACGGCTGATGGCTTTGAATTTTTCTTCCGCCTCCCTATCGCCCGGATTGAGATCCGGATGATATTTCTTGGCCAGCGCGCGGTAGGCCTTGCGGATTTCGTCCTGGGTCGCGGTTCGCGCGACACCCAGTGTCTGATATGGATCGCCTGCGCTCACTCACTCCCCTCCTTCTGGCGATGTTTTGATACCAAAACTCTCTGTGTCGAGCAAATCAATCAGCACGGCGACCGCCACATCCGCGGAGATCCCGTTCTTTTCGGCATCCGCCACCAGTGCATTCAGCCGCGGCTCCAGAAATTCCGCCGCCTTTCCGAGCGCCATAAATCTGCTCCAGTTCCTCTCTGCGGTCTGACCGCAAATATGTATCTACCGGCCACCCGAGGCTCCCTGCATGAGGCGAACCCTGAAGACCGCTGACCAGTCCCGCCGGGCGTCACAACTGCCTGACAGGTCTGGTTTACATTCCGTTTCTAAAAATAATGGGAACGCCACACCGCCTGGTCAATGGCAGGGGTGAAATGAAAGCCGCGCAGAGTTCCCCGATGAGAGGATCGGTCAGGTCGGAATTTCCCGGAGTTTTCAGTCTCCCGGCGAGGGAGGATGGAAAAGCCGGACGGGTCAGGGCAGAGAGAAACCGCCTCATGTTGCGAGAAGTGTATGATCCCGACTCTTATTGCCATTACCCTGCTTCTCGTCACCGGGCTCACGGGCGCTCTGGCGCGGCTTCTTCCTCTGACGATTCCCCTGCCTCTTCTGCAGATTACGGCGGGCACGCTGGCCAGTCTGGCCGGTTTCAGTCTGCCGCTGTCCTCCGAGCTGTTTCTGCTGCTGCTGATTCCGCCGCTGCTGTTTCTCGATGCCTACCGGATTCCGATGCGGGAAGCCGGTGAATTACGGGGCATCATTCTTTCCCTGGCGCTGGGTCTCGTGGTTTTCAGCGCTGTTGGCGGCGGGTATTTCATTCACTGGATCATGCCGGCGATCCCGGTTGCGGCGGCGATCGCGCTGGCATCGGCGCTCTCGCCGACCGACGCGGTCTCCGTCAGCAGCATGCTTTCGGGAGGCCGCACGCCGGCACGGGTCGTACAGATCCTCAGCGGAGAAGCGCTGCTCAACGATGCCTCCGGCCTGGTCTGCTTCAAATTCGCGGTGGCGGCAGCGACCACGGGCCTGTTTTCACTGAAGGCGGCCTCCAGCAATTTCGTTTATGTCTCCTTTGGTGGCGTTCTTCTCGGCGCGGCGATTGCGTGGCTGTTCTGCCGACTGGAAATCTGGCTGCTCCGGCGCGGTTACGATGACCCGCCGAGTCATATCCTGCTGTCGCTCATGCTGCCCTATGTCATCAGCCTCACGGCCGAGAGCATCAGCTGTTCCGGCATTCTTGCGGCTGTTGCCGGCGGAATCACCGTACGGCTGAGCGGAGTGATGAGCGACACCCAGATCGAGACCCGTGTGAAGGCGACCGTGCTGTGGGATATGATCGGGTCGACATTTAACGGGCTGGTCTTCGTGGTGCTGGGGCTTCAGCTGCCGCAGCTTGTCACGGAAGCCAGCCATGTTGTCCGTTCTCAGGGTCTTTCCCCCTGGGTGCTGCCACTGGCGGTCCTCGGGATTCAGTTTGCGCTGAGTATTCTGCGCGCTTTCTGGATCACACTGACCGGGGCGTTCCGGTGTCTGGCGGCCAGACTGCGGCACCGGCGGGAGGTCATGCCGTCATGGCGCGGCGTGCTGGTGCTGACCCTCGCCGGCACACGGGGCGCGGTGACGCTGGCGGCGATCATCTCCCTGCCCTCCGAGGCCGATCTGCCGGGACGGACGGTTCTGGTGGTGCTGGCGGCGGGAGTGATTGTCACTTCTCTTGTCAGCGCCGCTTTCGGACTGCCGCGCGTGCTGCATCTGCTGCCTCAGAACGAGGGGGAAACACCGGCTCAGCGGGAGCTGACGGAAACACGCATTGCGCTCACCCGGTCGGCGATCGCAGCGCTGCAGGCAGAGCAGACACGTAAAGCGCCGGGTGTTACGACGGGCACGGACGCCGTAGCGCTGCTGCTCAGCGAATATACCGACCGGCTGCGACGACTGGATACGCAGACGGCCGATCCCGACGGCAAGCGGGCCGCGAGCGTGCGGCAGAAGCGCGAGGAGATCGCGCTGCGGCTCCGTATTTTGCGGTTGCAGCGGCAGGTTCTCAGAAGTCTGCTTTCTGACCGGATCATCAACGATGTGACTGAGCGGGCAGTCAGCCGTCAGCTCGATCTGCAGGAGCAGGAACTGCAGATGGAGGCGGCGGATATGCCACGTCTGTCCGCGCTGCTGCCGGGCGATGCGAAGCCGGCCGCACCGGCGGCGCCGTCGGTACAGAGCCGGGCGGCGCTGGAGGTTGTCGCACGGCATCTTGAGGGAGATGACGGGCAGAACACGCCGTCCGGGGCGTCTCCGGGGACATGAGTCATTGCATCCGCGAGGATCAGGGCCGGCGGAGGCAGTGTGCTGCGGCCGGACGCATTTCCAGACTGCGCAGTGTTGCCTGTACGCGTGTGCCGCTGAAGGTCATCCCAATCTCATCCGAGACGCCGTTTGTGAACATCCGGGCAGCGAGTTCGAAATCCGGGGGTCTGTCGTCGGAGCCGGCGGCGTAGGTCGCCAGGTGGAAACGGGTCGCGGGGAGACCGGACAGAGGCGCGAAAGGCGGCAGAGTTCCCGGGACAGCCTGGCCGAGGAGTGTGGCGTAGCTGTCCTCCGCGCCATCGGGCGTTGTGCCGTCAAAGACCGGTCGGGACAGACCTGTCTCGCCTCTTCCCGCAGCTTCAAGTATCGCGATATTCTGGGCAACCGGGAAGAGTGTGCCGGCTTTGAGGGGCACGGTCTTCTTTTCGGGAAGAGTATAGGTTGCGGCGCCGCTGCCATCCGGCGCCAGTACGGCCTCCCCGCGAATGATGCTGTCTGTCTGGCCGTTGGTCACGGTGGTGGAGGCAAAGGTGAAATGATGACCATCCCTGCTTTCCAGGCTGCTGTCGTCGGCGACCGAATGAAGAACCTCGCCGGTACGCGGGAAGAGGTCGAGCTCCATATGCTGCTGGGTCGACCAGGCTGAACACACATCCGAGACGACGAAGGTCATGGTTCCCGAAGCCCCGATGAACGGGCCATCGGCGCTGGCGCGCACGAGGCTCAGGTCATAGATCGCACGATGCGGGGCGATTGTGACTGGGGGCTGTGCCGTCAGCGTGGACGGTGTCGCCGCGACAGCCTGAAGGGAGAGCAGCAGGGCAGAAAGCGCAGCAGGGCAGCACAGGGAACGCGTGAAACGGAGAAGTGCCGGCCGGGACGCTGTCATGGGCAGAGATGACGTTATCCTTCAGCCGGACGCAAGCCGGAATGGACGGGACAGGCGCGAAAGGACCGGGGGGCCGATGCGGCAGGATAGGTTTGCCAGAACCTGCACAATCGTATCGATACTTCGGCTGAACGAGGCGCAGGAGACCGGTCCTTTCGATAAAGAAAGCCTTAATCAGGCTTTCGGCTCGGTCTTTACGCCTGGTTTTGGTTTCGGCAGATCGAGCGCGATGGACAGTTCTTTCAGACGGGCAGGCTCAACAGGAGCCGGGGCGCCCATCATCAGGTCTTCACCCTGCTGGTTGAGCGGAAAAAGAATGACCTCGCGGATGTTAGGCTCGTCGGCGAGAAGCATGACGATGCGGTCCACACCCGGAGCGGAGCCACCATGCGGCGGGGCGCCGTAGCGGAAAGCATTGAGCATGCCGCCGAAGCGGGCTTCGACTTCGCTTTCCGGATAGCCGGCGATTTCGAAGGCGCGGATCATCACGTCTGGCAGATGGTTCCGGATGGCGCCGGAGGAAAGCTCGATACCATTGCAGACGATGTCGTACTGGTAGGCTTTGATCGTCAGCGGGTCCTGGGTATTGAGAGCTTCAAGACCACCCTGGGGCATGGAGAACGGATTGTGCGAGAAGTCGATCTGCTTCGTCTCTTCGTTCAGTTCGTACATCGGGAAATCCACGATCCAGCAGAAGCGGAATGAGTTCTGCTCGATCAGGTCCAGTTCGGTGCCGATGCGGGTGCGGACGAGACCGGAGAATTTAGCGACCTCATCGCCCTTCCCTGCCGCGAAGAACACGGCGTCGCCGGCTTTCAGACCGGTTTTCTGCCGGATGGTTTCAACGCGATCGGCTTCGAGATTTTTGGCGATCGGGCCTTTGCCGCCTTCTTCGCTGAAGATGATGTAACCAAGGCCACCGGCGCCGTTCTCGCGGGCCCAGGCGTTGAGCTTGTCGAAGAAGGCACGGGGACGATCGCCGGCTCCCGGCGCCGGAATGGCGCGGATTTCGCCACCGTCTGCGGCGATTTTAGCGAACAGACCAAAGCCGGATTCAGCGAAATCGTTGGTGACGTTCGTGATCTTCAGCGGGTTGCGCAGATCGGGCTTGTCGGAGCCGTAAATGGCCATGGCGTCGGCGTAGGGGATGCGCTCGAAAGGAGCGGCGCTGACGGTGCGGCCGCCGCCGAACTCACGGAACACGCCTTCCATGACGGGTTCGAGCGTGGCGAAGACTTCATCCTGGGTGGCGAAGGCCATCTCGAAATCGAGCTGGTAGAACTCGCCGGGGCTGCGGTCGGCGCGGGCGGCTTCGTCACGGAAGCAGGGGGCGATCTGGAAGTAGCGGTCGAAGCCGGCGACCATGGCGAGCTGTTTGAACTGCTGCGGAGCCTGCGGCAGGGCATAGAACTTGCCGGGGTGCATCCGGGCCGGGACAAGGAAGTCGCGCGCGCCTTCCGGTGAGGAGGCGGTGAGGATCGGGGTCTGGAACTCGGTGAAGCCCTGTTCGATCATCCGCTGGCGGAGGCTGGCGATGACCTGGGCGCGCAGCATCATGTTGCGGCGGACTTTTTCCCGGCGCAGGTCGATATAGCGGTATTTGAGGCGCAGATCCTCGGGATAGTTTTCGTTGCCGGCGACCTGAAGCGGCAGGACAGCGGCGGCGGACTGGACGGTGAAGTCCTGAGCGCGGACCTCGATATCGCCGGTTGGCAGGTTGGGGTTGCGGGTGGACTCTTCGCGGAGAACGACTTCGCCCGTGACGGTGACGACGCTCTCGACGCGGGTGTGTTCGGCGGTCTCCATGACGGCGGAACCTGCCGGGATGACGATCTGGGTGAGGCCGGTATTGTCGCGGAGATCGATGAACAGGAGGCCGCCGTGATCGCGTTTGCTGTGCACCCAGCCGGAGAGGCGCACGGTTTTTCCGGCATCTCCGGCGCGGAGGGCGGCGCAGCTGTGGGTGCGATACGGATGCATGGTCTGGTCCTGTCCGGTCAGTTGGTGTGGCCGCTGCGGGGTCCGCCGGGACGGGTTTTGCGCGGCACTTTAAAGTGGGGTCGGAGGAAGCCGGTCGGGGTCTGTTCTGTCAAGTCCGGAGGCGGTTTTGCCGGGGACCGGCGCTTCTTTTTGGGGAAAGTTTTCCAGATGGGTGGGGGTATTTTTTCCGGTGGATCACGGATTGTTTCCGCCGGGTGGGACGAGGGGTTTGGGTGGCGGGAAGCATGGGGTGCGGGTCTGGGCGGTGTGAGGGGCTGGGCGGAGTGGCATTGGCCGGGCTCCTGATGTCGGTGACTGGTCAGGAAGCCTGTCTCTGCGGGGGATGTGGGGTGGTTTATTCTGGCCGGGAGTGTTGACCTCTTGTGGAGACAGGTGGGGATTCCGGAAGGTTATGGAGGTTTCCGGTTCGGGACCGGAATGGTTTTCGGGTGCGGCTGGCAGGGGGCCAGTCTGACCTCGGCATCTGCGTGAATGAAGTTACTTTTTTCTGTCGGGAGAGCACTGAAGGCTGACGGATGATGGAAAATTTTGTTTTCCTGGCAAAAGACGCTCCGGAACTGGCCAGACCGGGGCAGTTCGCTGAACATTTCTTTCTTTTCGACCCGCCGGCATCACTCATCAGGACACGACAGTTCGCGGAACTGACGGCCAGGGACATTGTTGTCCGGCATGGTGAATGCTCTCTTCTGGCCAGAGCTTTCCGGGACGAAGCTGTTCCGCAGGACCCGTATGGTGAGCCTGCCAGTGTTATGCCTGAGCGCATCCGCGCAGGGCTTGTCGCTGCATCGAAGCCGAAGCGAGGGCGCAGGGTATGACTGACGAACTGAATCTGCCTGCTGACAGATGTCTCGTCATGGGTGGCGATCTGACGAACTGCCTGTGGACCAGCAAGGGCGGTCTGGTTTTTCCTGAGACTCTGCCCATTACCGGGGCGTTGCTGGCGCGGCTTCGGGAATGGGAGATATGGGCCGCCGATTTCGAGGATTTTTTAACGAAAGAGCGGCGGGCGCCGTTTGACCTGGAGGGGTTCACGACTGCGGGGCTGGAAATCGCGCGGGCACTGAAGGCGGAACGTCCTGACCGGAACATCATCTGTTGCGATGAGACTATGTGGCAGTCACAGGACGAGCCGGGGCTTACGGGTGATGACTGTCGGTACGAGATCTGATCCGTCTCTGATTGACTGCCCCTGAATGCCTGTCCCTGATTACCTGCGCCGGTTCAGGCATGCATCCGGGCGGGTGACGGCCATCCGGCATCGCTGCTACGATGAGCGTTTGTGATCTCATCTGGCAGGGTTGTTTTTCATGGCTGACGGTTCCGATATCGCGGCGTCCCGCATCCGGCTTGTTCTCTCCGCGCTTCAGGAGCGCATGGGGGCGCAGGTCAGCACGGTCGGGTCCGTGCGGGAGGAGCATAGTCATGGCGAGGCGCTGGATGCGTCGCGGATGCCCGAAGCGGTGGTGTTCGCGGAGAGCACGGAGGATGTCTCGGCGGTTCTGACGCTGTGCCATGAGCATCGGGTGCCGGTGGTGGCGTTTGGCGCGGGCACGTCGGTTGAGGGGCATGTGACACCGCCGGAGCATGCGATCAGTCTGGATCTGTCGCGGATGACGGCGATCGTGCAGTTCAATCCTGAGGATCTGGACTGCCGGGTGCAGGCGGGGCTGACGCGGCAGGGGCTGAACGCGCAGATCCGGGATTCCGGTCTGTTCTTTCCGGTTGATCCGGGGGGTGAGGCGACGCTGGGCGGAATGTGCGCGACGCGGGCTTCCGGCACGGCGGCGGTGCGGTATGGGACGATCAAAGAGAATGTTCTCGGTCTGACGGTGGTGCTGGCGACGGGCGAGGTGATCCGCACGGGGGGACGGGTCCGGAAGTCCTCGACGGGGTATGATCTGACGTCGCTGTTTATCGGGTCCGAGGGGACACTCGGGGTGATTACCGAGGTTCAGCTGCGGCTTTACGGGCTGCCGGAAAGTGTGGCGGCGGCTGTGTGTCAGTTTGAGACGGTGGATGCGGCGGTCCGGACGGCGGTCGAGGTGATCCAGTATGGCATCCCGGTGGCGCGTGTGGAGCTGGCGGATGAGATGCAGATGGAGGCGTGCATTCGCTATTCGCATCTGGATGAGCTTCGGGCGTTGCCGACGCTGTTCTTTGAGTTCGCGGGCGGCCCGGGAGCGGTTCGGGAGCAGGTTGAGGCGACGGAGGCGATCGCGGCTGAGAATGGCGGCCTGGGCTTTGCCTGGGCGGACACGCCGGAGGAGCGGTCGCGGCTGTGGAAGGCGCGGCACGATGCGTACTGGGCGGCGCGGGCGCTGGAGCCCGGCGCACTGGTGATTTCGACGGACTGCATTGTGCCGATTTCGAAACTGGCCGGGCTGATCGAAGGGGTTCGCGAGGATATTGCGGCGTCGGGGATGCGGGCGGCGATGGTGGGGCATGTGGGGGACGGGAATTTCCACACGCTGATCCTGGCGGAAGACAGCGCCGAAGGGCGGCGTCGGATTCTGGATCTGGACCGGAAGATTGTCGGTCGAGCGCTGGCGATGGGGGGCTCGTGCTCGGGTGAGCATGGGGTTGGTCTGGGCAAGCAGGAGTTTCTGGAGACGGAGCATGGCGCGGGGGCGCTCGGGGTGATGCGGGCGCTGAGGCAGACGATGGACCCGCGGGGGATTCTCAATCCCGGAAAGCTGCTGCCGGAGGGGGAGGTTTATCGGGGGTAGGCCGGTTCCTGTCTGGCCGGGTGCGCTGGTGCTGAGTTGCCGGAGAAGGCAGCAACCCACGCCGGTCGGGTTCAGGGGGAAGAGGACTGCGCGGAGTGTGTTCCGCTGGTGTTACGATAAAGCGTTTCAATCAGGTCGAGCTGACTGTCCCGATATCCTGAGAGAAGAGAAGGGTTTTCCAAAATCGACAGGATCGGGGCTCCGCTTTCTGATGCCTGTGGCCAGTCGGGGGAGCCCGGCGCGTTCGGAGAGCCTGTTTTTGCGAACCGCACCCATGCGTCCATCATCATGGCCGAGATTTTGCGATCGGCGTCGGTCGCCGCCGGCAGATGGGTGTAGCCGGGGTTCTCGAGTGTGCCGAAGACGTAGCGCAGTTCATCGGAATGCCTTGGTGCGCGTCCGCCCATTGTACGGGTGAAAAGGTAACGATAAGCGGGCTGCCCGGCCCGGATCACCTCTGTCACTGTATGACGCGCGCCTTCATTGAACAGGCTGTCCGCGACGATGAAGGTGCCCTGACGGGCAATCTCCTGTTTGTCGGTCGCTGGATAAAGCATGCCGGCACGGTCGGCGAGAGGACCGAAGAGAGCGTCGCGCTTTTTCGCATATTCATCTGGCGAGAGCGTTTTCCACGCCGCCGCGAACATGTTGCCCTCGTCACTGTTATTGCCGATGATGAGCGGCACCGGGCTGGCGAGATGCGCGTCGGGCTGATCGGGCAGAAGCCAGTTGTCGATGACTGGCCACGGAAAGGTCGGGGGAGCAAAAGCGGCTACTCCGGGACTCAGGCGGCCGTTGTCGCTTAGTAACTGCGCAACTGGCAGATGACGCAGCGTGCTGAGAGGGCCGAGCCGCGCGCCGGTGGCCTCGGCTTCTGCCAGTGTGGGGAGCGGAAATCCGACATCGGGGCTTTCCGCGATGGCCCTTACGAAAAGCCCCTGCGCCAGGGGCGACGCCATGAGCACGATCACGCTGTTGCCGCCCGCGGACTCGCCGAAGATCGTGACCTGTGCGGGGTCGCCGCCGAATGCAGTGATGTTGTCTTTCACCCAGTGCAGGGCCGCGATCTGATCGAGGATGCCGTAATTGCCCGAGACATGACGGGGCGAGGCGGCAGTCAGTTCGGGATGGGCGAGAAATCCGAAAATCCCGAGACGGTAATTGAATGAAACGACGACGACACCTTTCTTCGCCAGCCGTGCGCCGTCATAAAGCGGATCGGAACTGGACCCGCCCAGATAGGCGCCTCCGTGAATAAAAACCATAACGGGCAGGCGTGTGCCGGGCGCGTGGTGCGGAACCCATACATTCAGGAAAAGACAGTTTTCCGATTGTGGCTGTGTGAGTGGCTTGTCACCGAACGGGACCTGAGGGCAGATGGCGCCGGATTTTGTTGCGTCAAATGTGCCTTTCCACGCTGTGGCCGGTTCTGGCGGAGCCCAGCGAAGCGGACCGACGGGCGGCGCTGCGTAGGGGATGCCACGATAGACGTCCGTACCTTCCTCTGTTGTTCCCAGCACGGGACCGGACAGTGTCGGGACGGTGCCGGCATGGGCCGGGGCTGTGAACCATGTCAGCATCAGAGCCATAGCCGGGATCAGGCAGCGTCGCATTTCGGTTTCCCATCGGGTTTGCACGACTGCAAACCGTTACGGTTCCGTTCTATCAGAACGACATGTCTCCGTTAAGACAGGGTGCGCCGGCGCTTCTTCCGGGCGTTGGTCTGGCTTTTTCATGGGCAGAAAACAAAAACGGGATGCCCTCTCCAATGCCCTGCTACTTAACAGAGCGGGATCAAAGGGACTGTGTCCCTTTGTGGGGCGCGGGGCAAAGCCCCGGAAACGGAGAAATCATAAAATTTCTTGATTTCTAAAAACGATTTTTAAACAGAAGAGTTATCGTCGTTATTTCAGGCCCCTCACCTCCCGTATCCGGGCAGCGTCAGTCCCTTCCAGATCGCAAGGCCGCGCAGGGCCGCACCGAGGATGAAGCCTGCGGCGATGGCCGGGGTGGCGGAGACGCCGCAGGCGATGAGGGTGACGAAGGTTCCGGCGGCGAGGGCGGCGGCGGTGACGTAGAGTTCCGGGCGGATGATGATGCTGGGGACGCCGGCGAGGACGTCGCGGAAGATGCCGCCCATGCAGGCGGTGACGACGCCCATGATGGCGGCGGGGAGCCAGGGGATGCCGTGGGCTTCGGCTTTGGCGGCGCCGTAGACGGCGTAAGCGGCGAGGCCGATGCCGTCGAACCAGTCGATGGTGCGGTCGGACCAGAATTTATGCGGGGTGAACCAGACCAGCAGGGCCATGATGAGGCAGACGGCGACGGAGGTGGAGTTGTGCATCCAGAACACGGGGGCGCCGATCAGCAGATCGCGCACGGTTCCGCCGCCGACGCCGGTGATGGCGGCGAAGAAGCAGAAGGTGACGAGGTTCTGCCGGGCTCTGGCGGCGACGAGGGCGCCGGAGATGGCGAACACGGCGGTTCCGGCGATATCGAGGTCTGTCAGCTGGATGGGCAGGTGGAGCATCGGGGGTTATCTGGCTTGCGGGCGGAGGACGGACGGGAGGCGGCCCCGCGCCCGGCGGGGGGTGCGGGGCCGCCTCGCTCTTTTTGAGCGGGATCAGAAAAACGATGCTGCCGTCTTCAGAAATCGCATGAGATGCGGCCGCCGATGAAGCGTGGCGTGCCGGGAATGTACATATAGACGGTGGTGGCCTGGCCGCCGCTTTCGAAATAGTGGCGGTTGAGGATGTTCTGCGCGTAGATCGTGGCCTGCCAGTGGCTGGAGGCGGGGCGGAAGCTGACATGCGCGCCGAGGAGGAAATAGGGCGGGAGGCGGTAGAAGCCGGTGCCGCCGGGGGTCATGGCCTGACTGCCGCGATAGAGCCAGTCGGGTCCGAAATCGAGGCTGTAGCGCTGAGCGACGGGCTGGCGCCATTCGGCTGAGCCGTTGAGGGTCAGTTTGGGCTGTCCCATATCGACGCCGCTGAAATTGTCGTTGATGGCTTTCCAGACGCCGTGAGCGGCGTAGTAGGCATTGGTCGCAGCGCGGTTGACGGTGGGGAAGTTCTGGAAGGTGCCGCGCTGCCAGCCGAGATTCTGGGTGACGAAGAGGCGTTCGACGGGGCGGACTTCGATGGTGCCCTCGAAGCCCCAGCTTTCGGATTTGGGGGCGTTGGTGATTTCGCTGACCGGGCCGTACCCGGCGATGAGGTCGGTGCCGAGGATCTGCTGATTGTGATAATCGTTGTAGAAGGCGGCGCCGTTGATGCGGAGACTGTTGGGGATCGGGTCGGATTTGAAGCCGAGTTCGTAGGTCAGGACGGTTTCGGGCCGGAACGGATCGAGCTGGCCCTGGACCTGGGTCGTGTTGGCGCTGAAGCCGCCGGCTTTGAAGCCTTTGCTCATCTTGTAATAGAGCATGGCGTTTTTCGTCATCTGCCAGGAGATGCCGGCCTGATCGGCGAACTGGTTTGCGGCGGTGCTTTCGCCGTGGAAGTTCAGGGTTGAGCCGCCGTAGATGACGGATCGCAGGCCGGTGATGTTACGGTCGTCGAGCTGGTGGAGCAGGCCGGCCCAGATGGTGATGTTATGGGGCAGGCGGTAGCTGATGTTTCCGAACTCCGATGTGCTTTCCTGATTGAGTCCGAAGGTGGACGAGGCGAGATAGCCTCGGGCGGGGAGGTAATCGGTGTAGTCGAAATAGAAATTCTGGTTCATGCGGCTGCGCTCGTAGATCGCGCCGACGGTCCATTGCAGGCGGTCTGACGGGTGTGAGGAGGACAGGCGCAGTTCCTGGGTGAAGACGTTGCTGACGATGGTGCGGTATGCGTCGGCCTGGGCGAGGGCGGTGGCGTCCTGATCGGTGTATTCGGCGCGGCGGCCGACATTGTAGGCGCTGATGGAGGTGAGGGTCGCGGGGCCGAAATCGTGGCTGAAATGGATGTCCGCGCCCCAGAACTGGTTGTGTTCGCCCGGTTTGAGGCTGGCGCTGCGGCCGATGAGTTTCGCGAATTGCGGCCGGAGATCCCATTCGGCCTGCTGCGGGGCGAGGTCCGGCAGGGCCTGGGTGCCGATCAGACGGTGGATGGGAACGGCGGCGACGACCTGGCTGTCATCCTGGGTAAAGTGACCGGACAGAGTGAGGGTGGTGCGGTCGTCGGGTTTGTATTGCAGCTTGCCGCGGAGCGCCCACAGGTCGGCGTCGCCGAGATGGGCGCCGTTGAGCGGGTCGGTCTGCCAGCCGCCGCCGTGCTGGGTCTGTCCGGCGAGGCGGAAGGTCAGGCCCTGGGCGAGAGGGCCGGAGACATAGGCTTCAGAGCGGCTGCGGGCGTAGGAGGCGATGTCCTGTTTTGCGCCGAAATGCCAGTCTTCGGTGGGATCGGCGGTGCGGAGGAGGACTTCGCCGCCGGTATCGGAGAGGCCGTGTGTCGTGCCGACGGGGCCGGGGGTGACGGTGGCGCCGGCGAGGTCGAACATCATGCCGTCGGCCATGGCGGAATAGATGAAGGGCACGTCATCGAAATAGGTGAGGACGGGGTTCATGTTGTTCTGGGTGAAGTCGTTGAAGCCGACGCCGCGCAGGTAGAAATTATTCGAGGCTGTGCCGTTGATGCTCTGGATGGTGAGGTTCGGGGCGATGCGTTCGAGGCCGCGCAGGGTGACGACGCCGCGCTCGGTGAGACGTTCGGCGGTGACGCGGGTTGAGGCGTCGGGGGTGTGCTGGGCTTCGGCGTAGGAGAAATCGCGGCGGCGGGCGGTGACCTCGACGGATTCAGGCGCGGCGGCTGTGGTGGCGCGCGCGTGTTTTCGCGGCGGCACGGGCGGGGCCGTCCGGGGCCGGTGCGTATGCGTGTCCCTGGCTGTGGCGGCGACCGGAGCGGCCACTGGGGCGGTCACAGGCGCGGCCACGGGCGCGGCGTGCGCACCGGCTCCTGGTGCGGCGATCAGCGCGCCGAGCAGGATCGGGAGGCAGGCGGCTGCCCGGAGACGCATGGTCGGGTGACGCATGACCCGGGGATGCGGGACCGGCAGATGCGGGGCCGGGTGACGCGTGGCGGGGGCGGACACCTCCCCCTGCCCTGCCCGGCCGGTGACAGGATGATGGATGAGGATTATGACGAGGCCGTTCGGATTCACGGGCGGAGTGCGCTCCTGACGAATATGGTTTGCTGATATGCGCTCAGCCCATACACGGAATTGAGAGGGTGGTCACCGCAAACTGTTCGCCGGGTCGGTTTTTCGGGCTGACGGGGCGGCCGGGGGCTGTCCGGGCTGCTTTTGCGCTGGCTTTCAGCCGGCACGGTGCTATCGTCCGCGGGCCGGAGCGGCGTGGTTGACGCTTTCTTCGGAGGCGGTATCGGGCGGCGGCATCTGGTGCGGCTGTTCTGCGGGGCCCTCCCTGATCTGGTTTCTGTATGGTCCGGGCATCCGGCTTCGGTCCGGGAGCGGCCTGTGCTGGTGTGGGCTGGCGGGGCGCCCTGGTCCGGCGTGGTTATTTCTGCCTGTGCCGGATGGGGGCGGCAGGCGGCCGGATCTCCCGTCGAGGCAGAGACCGTGCAGGGCCGGTTGTGTGGCGGTGTCGGAATGGTCACATCCGGGGAGGCTGATGTCCCGGAAAGACCGCTGATGTCGCGGACTTCAAGGTTTCCTTAACGAGTTATACAGAACATGGATGGCCGGCGGAGCGCTGACCGGCGGCCACGATTAAACAGAAACCGGGTATTTTCGGAAGGTTTGGATGGATCATCCGTCTGTCTCGCCAGAGAGCGGGATGCGTCAGCGCAGCAGGGAAGAGTGGAGTGCCGTCATCCGCAGCGCCGGTCGCGGCGTGCGTCTCGACGTGTCGCGGTTTGTCGCCCGTCATGCCGGTGAGTGCGCGCGCGCCTTTTATGACACGCTGCTGAGTAATCCCGAGGCGGCGATTTTCCTCTCCTCCGCGATCGTTCATGAGCGGCTGCATGGCGCGCTGACGGACTGGCTGCTTCGCCTGTTTCCGGAAGAGGCGCCCGATGTCGACGGGCTGATGGCCCTTCAGGAACGGGTCGGTCAGGCGCATGCGCGCATGCGCATTCCCATGAATCTGATTCTGCAGGGGATGCGGGCGCTGAGACATGAGCTGCGTGTCCGCGCGTTTGCGTCCGACAGACCGCGCGACGAACTGCTGGCGATGCTGTCTTACGTGATGACGATGACCGACATCGCCGTGGAAGTGATGGCTCAGGAATTCGCGAACGATATCAGGAAAGAGATTGAGACCGACGAAGCCTGCAGACTTGTCACGCTCGGGCAGGATATCGCTGTCGAGAAGGAAGCGCAGCGCGCGGCGCTTCTCGACTGGGGGCACAGAATTCTGCTGGCCATCTGCTGCTCCACCCCTCCTCCGCTGCCTCTTCTGGAGAAATCTGTTTTCGGGCTCTGGCTGAATCACAAAGCCAGCCTTCTGTTCCCCGGACTTCCCGGATTGCAGACCGTCAGGGAGATCGTCGACAGGATCGATCATGAAATCCTGCCGGCGCTGATGAGCGAAACGCCCGTTCTTCCGGCGAAGATTCATGAGCTTCAGGAACTGACTGGGGAAATCCGCTTTCTCATGGACGATATGTTCGCGGAGAGCGCCTTGCTCGAAGGGGGACGGGACCCGCTTACGGGGGCTCTGAGCCGTCGTTTCCTGCCGACGATTCTGTCGCGTGAGATTACGCTGGCGTTGCGGCGTGAGTCTCCTTTCTGTCTGCTGCTGCTGGATGTCGATCATTTCAAGACGGTCAATGACAGGTTCGGGCATACGCATGGAGACGCTGTGCTGCGAAAAGTCTCGGAAATCATTTCCGCGCAGTGCAGGCCCAGCGATTTCGTGTTCCGGTATGGGGGCGAGGAGTTCCTGATCGCGCTTCCGGAGACGTCCGGCGCGGATGGTCTGGAGGTCGCCGAACGAATCCGCCGTGCTGTCTGCTCGGAGCTGCGATCTGCGGATACGACGGTTACGGCGTCGACCGGCGTGGCGCAGTTCGATGGTCATCCGGACTATGAGCATCTGATCCGCGAGGCGGATTCAGCGCTGTATGAAGCGAAAGCGAAGGGACGGAACTGCTGCGTTCTGCATGACCGCGAGAAGAGTGTGGTCTTCGCGAAGAGCGGCTGATTTACGTTGCGGCCCGTGACGGGGCCAGGCCGTTACGGGACTCAACTGATGGGGCGGTGGTTTCTCGGGGACTGTTCAAAAACCTGTCTGTGAAACCTTCGGTTAATGATAAAGAGTTTCTGGGTGCCGCCTTTTTTCAAAAAAGCGGTGTCTTCTGAAGCTTTTTGAAAAAAGCTTCACCAAAAACTTTTGTTTTTCAAAAACTTATCTCTAAGTCCCTCTCTCCCGGCTGAAGTGAACAGGGGGCGGGACTCGAAAAATCATAACATTATCAGTGTGCTATGAGAGTTTTGTGTATTTGAGGCTTTTGAAACAGTTTCTCAGTCCATTTTCAGGGCGGCAAGGAAGGCGCTCTGGGGGATTTCGACTTTACCGAACTGCCTCATGCGCTTTTTGCCTTCTTTCTGCTTGTCGAGCAGCTTGCGCTTACGGGAGATGTCGCCGCCGTAGCATTTGGCGGTGACGTCTTTTGAGAGCGCGCCGATGGTTTCGCGGGCGATGACGCGCGAGCCGATGGCGGCCTGGATGGCGATCTTGAAGAGCTGACGGGGGATCAGCTCTTTCAGACGGGCGCAGATTGCCCGGCCCCGGCTTTCGGCGGCGGAGCGGTGGGCGATGAAGGCCAGGGCGTCGACGGGTTCCTGGTTGACCAGGATGGAGATGCGGACGAGGTCGCTCTCTTCGTAGCCGTCCATCTGGTAGTCGAAGCTGGCGTAGCCGCGGGTCAGGGATTTCAGCCGGTCGTAGAAATCGAACACCACCTCGTTGAGCGGCAGGCGGTAGACGGCCATGGCGCGGTTGCCGACATAGGTGAGATCGGCCTGGATGCCGCGACGCTCGGTGCAGAGGGTGAGGACGGCGCCCAGATACTCGTCGGGGACCATGATGGTGGCTTTGATCCACGGTTCCTCGATGGACTCGATCAGGGACGGATCGGGCATGTCGGCGGGGTTGTGGAGGTCCTCGGTCTCGCCGCTGTTCATTTTGAGGTGATAGACGACGGACGGGGCGGTTGCGATCAGGTCGAGATCGAACTCGCGGGAGAGGCGTTCCTGGATGATTTCCAGGTGCAGCAGGCCGAGGAAGCCGCAGCGGAAGCCGAAGCCGAGAGCGGCTGAGGTTTCGGCCTCGTAGTGGAAGGAAGCGTCGTTCAGGCGCAGCTTGGAGAGGCTGTCACGCAGCTTTTCGAAATCGTCGGCATTGATCGGGAAGAGGCCGCACCAGACGACGGGGATGGAAGGCTTGAAGCCGGGCAGCGCCTCGGCGGCGGGTTTGCGGTCATCGGTGATGGTGTCGCCGACATTGCAGTCCGCGACGGTTTTGATGGCGGCGTTGATGTAGCCCATCTCGCCCGGACCGAGATCGTCCACGGGGACCATGCGGGGCGAGAACACGCCGACCTGGTCGACGAGATGGGTGGCGCCGGAGGACATCATGCGGATGCGGGCGCCTTTTTTCAGGCGGCCTTCCTTGATGCGGACGAGGATGATGACGCCGAGATAGGCGTCGTACCAGCTGTCGACCAGCATGGCCTTGAGCGGCTTGTCGGCGTCGCCGGTCGGGGGCGGCAGGCGGGTGACGATGGCCTCCAGCACGCCTTCGATATTGATGCCGGTCTTGGCGGAGATTTCGACGGCGTCCTCGGCGTCGATGCCGATGACTTCCTCGATCTGGGCTTTGACGCGCTCGGGTTCGGCGGCGGGCAGGTCGATCTTGTTGAGGATCGGGACGATTTCGTGATTGGCGTCGATCGCCTGATAGACGTTGGCGAGGGTCTGCGCCTCGACGCCCTGGGAGGCGTCGACGACGAGCAGAGAACCTTCACAGGCGGCGAGCGAGCGGCTGACTTCATAGGCGAAGTCGACGTGGCCCGGCGTGTCCATCAGGTTGAGGACGTACATCTTTCCGTCTTTGGCCGGATAGGTCAGGCGGACGGTCTGCGCCTTGATGGTGATGCCGCGCTCGCGCTCGATATCCATGTTATCGAGCACCTGGTTTGTCATCTCGCGGGCCGTGAGGGCGCCGCACGCCTGGATCAGCCGGTCGGCAAGGGTGGACTTGCCGTGGTCGATATGGGCGATGATCGAGAAGTTGCGGATCAGGTCGAGGGGCGTGTCGGTCATGCGCGTCCCATAAGGGATAAAACAGTAAAAGTCAGCTATCGAAAACGGGCGATTACGCCGGAAGCGGGCGGATCATGCTCTCGCCTCCCGCGTGGAGCCGCGCTACAGTCGGGACATGGTTGATCAAGCGCCCTTCCCTCGCCTGCTTTTCCCTCATGCCGCCCCGTTTTGCGGGCCGTTGTCCCGGCCGCTGTCCGGATCGCTATCCGGGCCATTATCCCGGTCGCTGTCGGGGCTGGCGATGAGTCCTGACGGTGGGCAGGCAGCCGCGCCGGAAGCTCAGGATACCCCGCCGCGCTGGGATCTGTCGGATCTGTATGCGTCGGCCGATTCGCCTGTGCTGACGGCGGACCGGGAGCGGATTGCCGAAGAGGCGAAGGCGTTCGCGGAGCGGTATCGCGGGAAGGTGGCGACGCTGTCCGGCGCGGAGCTGGCGGCGGCGATCGATACCTATCAGGCGATCGACGAGGCGATGGGGCGGATCGGGGCGTTCGCTTCCCTCTCCTTCTCGGCGGACATGACCAGCCCGGAGACGGGCCGGTTCAGCCAGTCGGTCCGGGAGACGCTGTCGGATATCTCGACGGATCTGCTGTTTTTCACGCTTGAGATCAATCTGATCGACGATGCGGATCTGGAGGCGAAGCTCGCCGATCCGGCGCTGGCGCACTGGCGGCCGTTCCTCCGGGATCTGCGGATGTTCCGGGCGCATCAGCTTCCGGATGAGATCGAGCAGGTGCTGCTGGAAAAATCCGTCACGGGGGCTTCGGCGTGGTGCCGGCTGTTCGATGAGCAGATGAGCGCGGTCCGGGTTTCGCTGGACGGGAAAGAGCTGACGCTGGGCGAGGCGCTGAATCTGCAGTCCGATCCGGACCGGGCGGTACGGGAGAAGGCGGGGCGCGCGGTGGGCGCGACATTGCAGGGCAATCTGCAGCTCTGGTCGCTGATCACCAACACGCTGGCCAAGGACAAGGCGGTCTCGGACAAGCTGCGGAAATATCCGCGTCCGGAATCGTTCCGCAACATCTCGAACATGGTCGAGGATGAGGTGGTGGACGCGCTGGTCTCGGCGGTGGTGACGGATTATCCGCGGCTGTCGCATCGTTATTATGCGCTGAAGGCGAAGTGGCTCGGGCTGGAGAAGCTGGAGCACTGGGACCGCAATGCGCCGCTGCCGGGGATGCGCGAGCAGAACATCCCGTGGAGCGAGGCGAAGACGATCGTCCGGCAGTCCTATGACGAATTCGATCCGCGTCTGGGCAGCCTGGTCGGGGAGTTTCTGGACAGGCCGTGGATCGATGCGGCGCCGGTTCCGGGGAAATCGCCGGGGGCGTTCGCGCATCCGGTGGCGCCCTCAGTGCATCCTTATGTGCTGATGAATTACCGCGGACGCACGCGGGATGTGATGACGCTGGCGCATGAGCTGGGGCATGGGGCACATCAGATTCTGGCGGGGAAGCAGGGATATTTCATGTCCTCCACGCCGCTGACGCTGGCGGAGACGGCGAGTGTGTTCGGGGAGATGCTGACGTTTCAGCATCTGCTGGAGAACGAGACCGATCCGGCGCAGAAGCGGCTGATGCTGGCGGCCAAGGTCGAGGACATGCTCAACACGGTGGTGCGGCAGATTGCGTTTTACCGTTTTGAGAGCCTGGTGCATGGCGAGCGGCGCAATGGCGAGCTGCTGCCGGAACGGATTGGCGAGATCTGGCGTCAGGTACAGACGGAGAGTCTGGGGCCGGCGTTCCACTTCACGCCGGAATACGACGCATACTGGACCTATGTGCCGCATTTCATTCACTCGCCGTTCTATGTTTATGCCTATGCTTTCGGTGATTGTCTGGTGAACGCGCTTTACGGTGTCTATCAGGAAGGGGCTCCTGGTTTTCAGGACAAATACCTGGCGATGCTGGCGGCGGGCGGGACGAAGCGGCATCGGGAGATGCTGGCGCCGTTTGGTCTGGATGCGGGCGATCCGGGGTTCTGGCGGCGGGGGCTGGATGTCATTTCCGGCTTTATCGACCAGCTTGAGGTGGGCTGAGCCATGGCGGAAAGAGATCTCGACAGCACGGGCCTGTTTGGCGAACTGGGGCGGATGATCCGCACGACCGGAACGGTCGGCGGCATCGCGGCGCGGATTGCGGGCAACAGGATCGGCTTTCGTGGCAATGACGCGGCGCACGCGGAGGATCTGAAGTCGGTTCTGGGCGGGCTGAAAGGGCCGCTGATGAAGGCGGCGCAGCTTCTGGCGACGATCCCCGGCGCGTTGCCGGACGAGTATGCCACGGAGATGGCGCAGCTGCAGGCGAATGCGCCGCCGATGGGCTGGAGCTTTGTCCGGCGGCGGATGGCGGCGGAACTGGGACCGGACTGGCAGAAGCATTTTCGCGAGTTCGGGCGTGAGGCGGCAGCGGCGGCGAGCCTGGGGCAGGTTCACCGGGCGGTGCTGCTGAACGGCGAGGTGGTGGCCTGCAAGCTGCAGTATCCGGACATGGCGACGACGGTTGAGGCGGATCTGAAACAGTTTCGCATGGCGATGGGGGTGTATCATCGTCTCGACAATGCGATCCGTCAGGAAGACGTCATCGAGGAGCTGACGGAGCGGCTGCGCGAGGAGCTGGATTACCGTCGCGAGGCGGCGAATATGCGGCTCTACGGGGTGATGCTGAAGGATTCGGCTTCGGTGACCATTCCGAAGCCGGTCGATGCGCTGTCCACGCGGCGTCTGCTGACGATGGAGTGGGTGACGGGACGCGGGCTGCAGGCGGTTCTCGACACCAGCCCGAGCCAGGAAGAGCGCAACCGGATGGCGAAGGCGCTGTTCGAGGCGTGGTATGTGCCGCTTTACCGCTACGGCGTGATTCATGGCGACCCGCATATGGGCAATTTCACCGTGCGGGAGGATGGCGGGTTCAATCTGCTCGATTTCGGGGCCATCCGGGTGTTCCGTCCGCAGTTTATCCACGGGATCATCGATCTGTGCGAGGCGCTGCGGGTCGGGGACGAGGACCGGGCGGCTCATGCCTATGAGATGTGGGGCTTTAAGGGGCTGTCACGCGAGACGATGACGGTTCTCAACGAGTGGGCGAGTTTCCTTTATGAGCCGCTGATGCAGGACCGGGTGCGGACGATCAACGAGGATCAGGAGACGATTTTCGGGCGGGACATTGCCGCGCGGGTCCATACGGGACTGCAGCGCACGGGCGGGGTGAAGCCGCCGCGTGAGTTCGTGCTGGTGGACCGCTCGGCGATCGGGCTGGGCTCGGTGTTCATGCGGCTCGGGGCGAAGCTGAACTGGCACCGGATGTTCCAGGAGCTGATTGCGGATTTCAGCGAGGAGGCGCTGGCGGAGCGGCAGCAGGCGGCGCTGCGGGAGGCGGGCGTTGAGGTGAGCGTGTGAGGGTGCGGTAACGGCGTCCCTGCCTGTGCCCCTGTCGCGGCTGTTCTGCCGCTGCCGTTCTGTTGCTGCCATTCTGCCGGCCGGGGCATCTGCCGGCCGTTTCTGCCAGAGCATCTCTGTCAGGGGGTTTCTGTCAAAGTGTTTCTGCCGGATCGTTTCTGTCGTAGTGTTGCTGTCAGAGCGTTTCCGCCAGAGAGTTCCTGTGTGTCGGGTGTTTCCGCCGGAGCATTTCGGGCTGACAGTCTTTTCTGTCGGGCTGGCTGTGACTGATGCCTTCAGTCCCGGACGGCCCGCAGGTGTGTTACCAGACCGCGCTCCGGATGACGGAGAGCCTGTAAGCTGAAAGACGGCTGTTTATGCCCCGTGACCATGATCTCGATCCACAGTTGCTGCGGTCCTTTCTGGCTGTGGCGGATACGCTGCATTTCACGACAGCGGCCCATGCACGCGGGGTCAGTCAGTCCACGATCAGCCAGCACATCAGCAAACTGGAAAAGTTTCTCGACCGCTCTCTTCTCGTAAGAAGCACGCGCGATACCCGTCTGACGGAAGACGGGCAGCTCCTTGTTCCTCATGCCAAGCAGATTCTCGCGGCCTGCGATGCGGCGTTTGACGAATTCGAGCCTGATTTCCTGTCGGGTCATATCCGCTTCGGGGTTTCGGACGATCTGGTTCTGTCCCATCTTCCCGAGGTCCTGCGGGAATTCCGCACCATGTATCCGAGCGTGCATGTTTCGCTGGTGGTCGGGCTGAGTTCGGAGCTGAACCGGCGTCTGCATTCGGGCGAGCTGGATGTGGCCTGCACGAAGCGGTTTCTGCCTTCGAGTGAGGTGTTCGAGGGCGAATGCGTGCTGTGGCGCGAGCAGCTCCGATGGCTGGGAGCGCGGGGGCTGTCGCTTCCGGAGACGGGGCCGGTGCCGCTGGTCGCTTATGAAAAGGAAGGCCTGAACCGGCGGCGTTCGATCGAGGCGCTGAATCATGCCGGGCTGGCGTGGCAGCTTTCCTTCGTCAGCGACCATCTCAGCGCGCTGATCGCGGGGGTCCGGGCCGGTTATGGCGTCTTCATGCAGTCTTCGCTGCTTACCGATGACAGCATCGTTCCGGTGGAGACGCCGGTTCTGCCTCCCCTGCCGGAGATGGAGTTTCTGCTGGTGCCGGGGCGTTCGACCCGCGCCGTGAAGGCGCTGATGCGCACGCTCATGGAGAATGTCTCGCGGGTCGCGCCGCGCGGAAGCGAGATTCCGGCGGCGCTTATTCCTGTTCAGCGGGCGACGGCGTAACCCTGCATGCCACGGGGGTTGGCCCCGGCGTAAAGACGTCCGCCCTCTTCCCGCCGGACGGCGGACAGGCGGCCCTCGCTCCAGTCTCCGCCGACCACGACATCATGACCGCGATTCCGCAGATCGTCCACGACATCCGGGCTGAAACGGCCCTCGACGACGATTCTGCCGGGGCGGGCGGTGTGGGGCCAGAAGCTGCCGGGCCAGTGTTCGCAGTGGAAGCTCGGGGCATCGATGGCTTCCTGAATGTTCATGCCGTGACGGGTCATGCGCAGGTAGAAAATGACCGACCACTGATCCTGCTGGTCGCCGCCCGGGGTTCCGAACGCCATCCAGGGTTTGCCGTCTCTGAGGGCGAAGCTGGGTGTCAGGGTCGTTCTGGGGCGTTTGCGTGGCGCCAGGGCATTGGGGTGATCGGGACGGACCGAGAACATCTGCGCCCGCGAGCCGAGGCAGAAGCCGAGTTCCGGGATGACCGGCGCGGACTGGAGCCAGCCGCCGGACGGGGTCGCGCTGACCATGTTGCCGGCGGAGTCCACGATATCGATATGGCAGGTGTCGCCTGTGGTCGTGCCCATATTGGACACGGTGGGCTCACCGACGCCGCTCGCGGCCTCGCTGCCGGCTCCGGTGGCGGGCGTGAAGCCGGCTTCCGGGATTCTGCCGTCCGGATGGCCGGGGCGGAGGTCCAGCGACGCCCGGTCGGTGACGAGCGCGCGTCTGGCGTCGTTGTAGGCGGCCGACAGCAGGGTCGCGAGCGGGACGTCCGGGGTGTCGCCGTAGAACGCCTCCCGGTCGGCGTAGGCCAGTTTCGCGCATTCGGTGACGGTGTGCACGAAATCCGCGCCGCAGGGAGGCATGGCGGAGAGGTCGAAGCCCTGCAGGAGCGCCAGTTGCTGGAGGAAAACCGGTCCCTGGCTCCAGGGGCCGCATTTCAGGACGGTGTGGCGGCCGTCACGCAGGGAGACGGGCTCTTCGAGCGTGGCGCTCCAGGCGGCCAGATCCGCTGCGTTCAGAAAGCCGGCATGGGGTTTTCCGCTGCTGTCCATCATCGGGATTCTGCAGAAGCGGTCGATGGCTACGGCGACGAATCCTTTGTACCAGGCGTTGCGGACGGCATCGATGCGGTCTTCGCGGGTTGCGCCGGTGGCGGCGGCCTTCAGGCGTCTGAGAGTCTGCTCCAGAACGGGACGGCGAAGAAGCGAGCCGGCGGCGGGCACCTTGCCGTTGGGCATGAATGTTCTGGCGTTCTCCGGCCAGTATTCCCTGAACAGCGTTTCCACGCTGGCGATGGTGGCGACCATCTGTGGCATGACGGGCACGCCTTCCACGGCGTAGAAAATCGCGTAGTCGATGACATCGGCGAAGTCCCAGGTTCCGAATTCGCGCAGCATCAGGCACCAGGCGCCGAACGCTCCCGGCACGACGGCGGCGAGGTGGCCGGTTCCGGGGATGTGATCGAGGCCGAGAGCCCGGAAGGCGGCGATGCTGGCGGCGGCGGGCGAGACGCCCTGTCCGCAGATAACGTGCTGTTTTCCGGTTTTCGCGTGACTGATGATGATCGGCGCGTCGCCTGCGGGGCCGTTGAGATGGGGTTCCGCGAGCCACAGTGTGAAACCGGCGGCGACGGCGGCGTCGAACGCGTTGCCGCCTCTTTCCAGCACGGCCTGTCCGACGCTGCTGGCCAGCCAGTGCGTTGTGGCGACGGCGCCAAATGAACCCTTCAGTTCGGGACGTGTGAGAAACGGGATCATGCAGGACGCGCTTTCTTCTTGTCTGTGATGCGTGTGGCCGGTGTTGTGTTCCGGAGCGTATTCCGGGGCGTGTTCCGGCAGGCCATGAGGATCACGGCCGACAGGGCGCATATGGTGATGACGTATCCGATCCAGGACAGTTTGCTGCCTGTGAGACTGATGATCCCGGCGAAGACGAGCTGCGCGGTGGACCCGAACAGGGTCACGCCGATGGAATAAGACAGGCCGATGCCGAAGGCACGCTGTTCCTTCGGGAACAGGGAGGCGAGGAAGGCCATTCCGGCGCCTCCGGACACGGCATTGCCGACCATGAGGACCGCGCAGGCGAGTGTCAGGTTCAGGAGGGACGGCGCCTGGAGCATGAGCCAGAAGACCGGCAGATAGAGCACGGCGTTGATCAGGCGGGAGACGATGATGACCGGGCGGGCGCCGTAGCGGTCGGCGAGCAGGCCGCCTGAGAGGGAGCCGGCGAACCCGACAACTCCGTTGCTGATATTGATCAGCAGGGCCTTGCGGACGGGCATATGCAGCGTGTGGACGGCATAGGTCACGGCGAACTGGAAGAAATATTGCTGGATGGTGCTGCCGGCCTCGTAGACGACGCCGATGGGCAGGCAGCTGAACGCGTGATTGCGGAACTGCCGCATGAAGTCGGCGAAGGAGGGCCTTTCCTCTGGGGTCGGAGCGGTTTCCTCCAGGGTTTTCCGGAGATAGATTCCGACGGGCGCGATGAGGGTTCCAAACACGAAGGGCAGTCTCCAGGCCCAGTCGCGGATTGTGTGCTCATCGAAGCTGAGGAAGAGGATCAGCCCGAGCAGGCCCGACATGAGGGCGCCGAGATGCTGTCCTGTCGTCTGCCAGCTTCCGGCGAGGCCGATGCGATTTTCCCGTGCGTTTTCGACGAGGATCGAGGTGGCCGCTCCGAGTTCGCCGCCGGCGGCGAATCCCTGCAGCAGCCTGGCGATCACGAGGGCGAGCGGAGCGAGGAGGCCGATCCGCGCATAGCCGGGGAGAAAGGCGATGATGGCGCTTCCGGCGGCCATGACCCAGACGGTGAGTGTCATGGCGGCGCGGCGGCCGTGACGGTCCGCGTAAGCGCCGATGATGAAGGCGCCCAGCGGGCGGACGAGGAAGCCGATCCCGAATGTGGCGAGCGTCATCAGGAGCGCGGCGTCACTGTGGCCCGCGGGGAAGAAAGTGTACGAGATCACGGTCGCGAATGTCGCGTAGGCCGTGAAGTCGAACAGTTCGAAAGCGTTGCCGATGGCGGCGCCGACGATATTGCGTCGGGCCGCGGCGGATGTCGGGGTCATGGGTCCGGCCTTAATATGTCAGGGACATGCGGCCGCCGATGAAACGGGGTGGTCCGGGGATATAGAAATAGGTGGTTGAGGCGTTTCCGGCGGTTTCGGCATATTGCCGGTTAAGGATGTTACTTGCATAGGCGGTAACGGACCATGGACCGTTCTTTGGCCGGAATGTGATATGGGCGCCGAGCAGGAAATAGGTCGGCAGACGATAGACGCCGACGCCGCCGGGAGTGATGGCCTGGCTGTCGCGATACATCCAGTCCACACCGCCTTCGACGTTGTAGCGGCGGAAGATATCCCGGCGGTAATCGGCCTCGCCGTTGAGGGTCAGTTTGGGGATGCCGCTGTCGACGCCGGCGAAACTGTCGTAAATGCCTTTCCAGACGCCGGTTTTTGTGAAGTAGGCGTTGGTCTGGCCGCGATCGATATTGTCGAAGATCTGATAGGTGCCGCGCTCCCAGCCGAGATTCTGCGTCAGGTAGACATGCGGAAGCGGGTGAGCCTCGATGGAGGTTTCGAAACCCCAGATCTCCGATTTCGGCGCATTGATGATCTGTGACAGCGGGCCGTAATTCGGAACGAGGAACGTGCCGACCACCTGCTGATCATGATAATCGTCGTAGAATGCAGCAGCGTTCAGGCGCAGACGTCCCGGAATGAGGTCGCTTTTGAAACCGGCTTCGAAGGTGAGGACGGTTTCGGGTTTGAAGGGGGCGAGCTGGGCCTGTGAAACGGTATTGTTGGCGGTGAAGCCTCCGGGTTTATAGCCTTTGCTGGTCTTGAAGTAGAGCAGCGTTCCTTTCGTGGCCTGCCACTGCACGCCGAGCACGCCCGAGACCTGTGCGGACAGGGTCGATTCGTTATTGAACTGAAGATTGTTGATGCCGAAATGCTGTGTGCTGAGGCCGACAAGCGCGCGCTGATCCAGCGTATGGTTCAGACCGCCGAACACGGTGACGTTCCAGGGCAGTCTGTAGCTGACGTGGCCGTATTCGGAGATGCTCTGCTGGGTCGAGCGAAAGGCGGTTTCGCTGAGGTAGCCGCGCTGGGGCAGGTAATCGGTGAAGTCGAAATAGTAATTCTGCAGCATACGCGTGCGGTTATAGAAAGCACCGACATCCCATTGCAGCCGGTCGGAGGGGCTGGAGTTATGCAGGCGGACTTCCTGCGAGAAGACATTGGCCACGATGTTGCGGTAGGTGTCGCCGGTGGACAGGGATGTTGCGTCCTGATCCGTATATTCGCCGACCCGTTCGGTTTCATAGGCGCTGATGGATGAGAGCGTCACTTTCCCGAAATCGTGCGACATGTTGAGGTCCGCGCCCCAGAGCGTGTTGTGTTCGCTCGGCATGAGGCTTGAAGAGCGTCCGATGAGCCGGGCGAACTGCGGGCGCAGGCTCCATTCGGCCTGCTGGTATCCCAGGGACGGAATGGGCTGGGACGCGACCAGGCCGAGCGCGGGGCGGCCGACGACGACCTGATCGTCATCCTGGGTCCAGTGGCCGGTCAGCGTGATGGTTGTATGCGCGTCCGGGGTCCACCGGAGTTTGGCGCGCAGTGAGCCGTCATTCGCGTTGCCGAGATGGGTGTGATTCTGCGGGTCATATTGCCAGCCGCCGCCGTGAACGGTCTGTCCGGCGATGCGGAACGACAGGTTTTTCGCAATCGGTCCGGAAATAAACAGATCTGTTCTTGATCTTGCGTAACTCGCGATATCTTCCGAAACGCCGCCGTGCCAGTCCGGGGTCGGATCGTTTGTGTGGATGGAGACCTCGCCGCCTGAATCCGCCATGCCGTGCGTGAAGCCGACGGGGCCGGGGGTGACATCGACGGTCGACACGTCGAACATCTGGCCGCTCATCATCGTGTTCAGCGGAAAGGCGACGTCATCGAGATAGGTCATCACGGATGACATGTTGTTCTGCGTGAAATCGTTAAAACCGATGCCACGGATGAAGAAGTTTGTTGTCCCCGTTCCGTTCATGCTCTGGATCGTGACGTTCGGGGCGACGCGCTGGAGCCCTTTGACGTCGAACACGCCCCTGTTGAGCAGGGTGTCGGCCGAAATATGGGTCGAGGAATTCGCCTCGTGCTGCGCTTTTGAAAAACGGAAAGCCTGGCGGGAGGAACTGACCGTGACGACCTCGTCTTCGCTGCTGACGCGCCCTTTCGGGGCGGCGTGCTGACGCGGTTTTACCTGCCGGGCGGCGGCATGGTTTCCGTTCTTCGTATGGTGGGCGGTATCGGCCGCGCTGGCTGCCGGAAGGGACGCGCCTGCTGTCAGCGTGATGCCGAGAGCCGACACCACCAGAGGAAGTCTGCGGGTCTGATCGGGGCGGGCACTTTTCTGACGGACCATATGTCCCTCTTATTCGATTTTCAGATATTACGATACGTTAGATATTTTGTTATCCGATATAATTCGTATTGGCAATGAGATTCGATGCCGGAGAACGGGAGACGACCCTTTGCGGGGAAAGGATTTCCGATTTCTGCGTAAGAAATTTTCTCTCGTGGCGTATGCCAGAGCGGCGAAAGACCGGGCGTCGCGACGAGGGATGCCGGCTGAAAATGGACTTGCGTGGGATCAGGTAACGGGCGTTTGGCAGGGCCGGGAGCGGGTCAGGTGCGTGGGTCCGGACGAACTCAGGCGGGATGAACCGGTGCAGGAGGACGGGTCCGGGAGAGGCGTGAATGGCGGGGAATGAAGTGGCCGGGTGTGCTGGGGAGCGGTGTGTCAGAACCCGAGCATCATGTCGCCGCCGAAGGTGAACATGCCGGTGTTGCGGCCGTCATTGAAAGGCGAGGTGCCGTTCAGGGAGCGGTCGAAGCGGATTTCCGGGCGGATGGCGAAATAGCCGGCTTTCTCCGTCAGCGGCTTTCGCCAGGTGACGCCGAGGGTCAGGGCTCCGTAGGTGGTGGGCGGGGCGCTTTCGGCGGGGGCCGGGGTGGTGCCGGCGATGCCGCGCATATAGGCCTCGTCGCTGAGGAAGCTGCTGACGAGCAGGCCGGTATTGTCGCGGTAGATTTCACCGCGATAGTTGAAGGTCAGGTTTTTCGCGAAATGCCAGGAGAGGTAGGTGACAACGCTTTCGGCATCGGCGCGGAGGCCGTTATCGTGCAGGTAGTTGAATTCTCCCATGAGGGTCAGCGTGTCGCTGACGTGGTACGTTGCCAGCAGATCATTCCAGAAGCGCATGGCGCCATTGGCCTGCCGGGCGCCGAGGGCGTAGCGGGAATCCTCCGGCCCGAAGCGGCTGAGTTCGGTGATGGTGAGTTTGCCGTGGGCGAGGTTGTTGAGATTGATGCCCGCGTAACCGGCGGGTTCGGCGTTGTTGTCGTTGCGGCCGAAGGTGGTCTGGTTGCCGGTGTCGATGCCGGTGAGGACGTCGATCATCGGGGTTACGTGGATGGTGGCCATCATGCCGACATGCTCGAACGGGACGGAATATTCGCCGGTATAGCTGAAAGTATAGAAAGGGCGGGCGTTCGGGTCGAAGGCTTCCGGTCCCATGGGGGCCTGGAGGATGCCGGCCTGCATCTCGACGCCGCGTTTTGTGAACCAGGGCAGATGGGCGTCGACATGAGCCTGGGCGGGGATGATCTGGTAGCGGGCGTTGAAGGCCTGATCGGAGATTCCGAGCAGGTGGTAATAGCGGGAATCCGAGCCGTAATTCGCTTCCAGGGTGAAGCCGAAGCTGTAGCCTCTGGCATCCGGATCGACGGGGCGGATGACGTTCAGGTCGAACTGGTTGAGCTGGGCCTGATTGGCGTGATCGCCGATGAAATTGCCGAAATTGATGCCGTTATCGGGGCGGGCGGGGTTGGCGGTGATGCCGCCGTCGATATGGCCGCCGATGGTGATGCCGCGCCACCATTGCTCGAAAGCGTCGGCGCCGGGCGCCGGGGCGAAGAGGGAGACGGCGGCGCGGGCGGGCTGCGGGGCGGTTCCGAAAGTGGCGAAAACGAGAGCGATTCCGGTGACATAATGTCTCAGTCTCGCCATCCGTCCTCTTCCCCGCTGTCCCCGGCTGCGTTCCGGTCCTATGGGAGACGGAAAAGTTCGTTTCCGTTTCTATATCGTTTTAAAACGACATGACCGCTTTCCGTTTGTAGATTCCGATCATGAGATTGGAAAGACGGAGCGGGCGCCGCTCCCGGTCTGTCTGTGTTTCTCTGCGTGCATTCCGCGTAGCCGGGAGAGCGACGACTGCGCGGAATGCAGGACGGGAGGATCAGCGATAAACGATGCCGCCATCAATGAGGATCGACTGGCCTGTAACATAATCGGAATCCGGGCCGGCGAACCAGGAGACGAGGCAGGCGACGTCGTCGGGGGTTTCGGCCCGGCCAAGGGCGATGCCGTTCACGAATTTGTTATAGGTTTCGCCTTTTGGCGCGCCGGTGAGTTTGGAGAATTCGCTGTCGATGAGTTCCCACATTCCCGTTCCGACGACGCCGGGGCAGTAGGCGTTTACGGTGATCCCCTGCGAGGCATATTCCTTCGCGGCGGCCTGAGTGAGCGCGCGGACGGCGAATTTGGTCGAGGAGTAAATGCCCAGCATCGCGTAGCCTTCGTGACCGGCGATGGAGCAGGCGTTGATGATCTTGCCCTTCTGCTTCCGCTCGATGAATTTCGCGGCGGCGAGCTGAACGCCCCAGAGAATGCCTTCGAAATTGATGCGATAGATGCGCGCCACTTCTTCCGGCGTGACATCGGCGATGGCTCTGACCTGAGCGATCCCGGCATTGTTGACGATGATATCGAAGCCGCCGAGGGTTTTCTCTGTGTGATCGATGGCGGCGGCCACGGCGCTGCGGTCTCCGACATCGGCGACGAAGGTAGTGGCCCTGCGCCCGAGAGCTTCGATTTCCCCGGCGACTTTGCTGATGCCGTCATCATTGATGTCGATGAGGGCCACGTTTGCGCCGTCTCTGGCGAGGCGGAGGGCGATGCCGCGCCCGATCCCCTGCCCCGCTCCGGTGACGAGGGCGGTTTTCCCTGAGATGTCGGCCATTGTTTCTTATCCTTGTTGTATGGCGAAAAGGCTTCTCCGGTCGGCGTCGCCTGTCTGGTTCCGGAAGGCCCGGACGGGACGATGCTTCATATTCTGTTCCGGACGCCAGTGTTTTTCGCATCGGGGGTTCGGACAAGACGGGTGGCCTCTGCTCCGGTCAGTCCTTTCGGGCGGCACGGGCGGGCTGCGGAGGAGGGTTTCGCGGCGGGTCTCGCCCTGAGATGGCTGAGCGGGCGCGCTTCTGGCAGTCGCCCGGCATGAGGCCGGAGACGCACTCGTGAGAGGTCGGATTTTAAGCGGGGCAGGTCGCCGGCTTTGCCTCGCCGTTATCCCGGATGGGTATGATACGGATGACTGCGGCATCCGTCGGATTTGCCGTTTCATACGGCGGCTTTCCGTGACGCCTCTGCCCTGCCGGGTCTGGAATCAGCCGGCGGGTTTTTCTTCGGTGTCTTCGGCTGTGTTGTCGGAGAGGGAGGTTTTGCCGACGAGGCCGCGGGCGAATTCCTGGGCGGAGAACGGGCGGAGGTCTTCGGCCTTTTCGCCGACGCCGACGGCGTGGACGGGGAGTTTGAACGCGTCGGCCAGAGCAACGACAATGCCGCCGCGGGCGGAGCCGTCGAGTTTGGTGACGATCAGGCCGGTGACGTTGACCAGTTCTCGGAAGACGCGGACCTGTTCGATGGCGTTCTGGCCGGTGGTGGCGTCGAGGACCAGGATGACGGAATGGGGGGCGGTCTCGTCGAACTTCTTCATCACGCGGATGATCTTCGCGAGCTCCTCCATCAGCGCGCCCTTGTTGTGCAGGCGGCCGGCGGTGTCGATCAGGACGAGGTCGGCGCCTTCTGCCTTGCCGCGCTTGAGGCCCTCGAAAGCGAGGCCGGCGGCGTCGCCTCCGGGCTTGCCGGCGATGACCTGGGTTCCGGTACGCTCGCCCCAGACCTGAAGCTGCTCGACGGCGGCGGCGCGGAAAGTGTCACCTGCGACCATGATGACTTTTTTGCCCTGCTCGCCGAAATAGCGGGCCATCTTGCCGATGGTGGTGGTCTTGCCGGTGCCGTTCACGCCGACCATGAGGACGACGTGGGGCTTCAGCTCGGGGTTGGGCTCGAAGGGGATGGCGACGGGTTCGAGCACGCGGGCGATTTCGTCGGCGAGGGCGGTGCGGATTTCCTCGTCGGTGACTTCGGTGCCGAAGCGGTTCGCGCGGAAGGATTCGATCACCCGTTCGGCGACCGCCGGGCCGAGATCGGCGGCGATGAGCTGGTCTTCCAGTTCCTCAAGAGCGGCTTCGTCGAGCTTGCGCTTTGTGAAGACGGCGCTGAGTTTCTGGGTGGAGCGTGACAGCCCCTGTTTGAGACGGGAGAAAAATCCGAGTGCCATGATTACACGATCTCGGCCACGAGGCCGCCTTCGTCAACTGCTGTGGCGCGCAGAACCTCGATGCGGCCGGCTTCGGACTGACCGCCGGCCAGGCGCACGGGGGCGAATTCGGCGCTGTGACCGCTTTCGGGGGTTTCCATCAGGACTTTGAGATCGCGCCCGAGGAGGCTGCGATAATAGGTCTGTGCAGCCTGGTCGCCGATGGCGCGGATGCGGGCGGCGCGGGCCTTGCGTTCCACGACAGGGATGGCGGGCATCCGGGCGGCGGGTGTGTCCGGGCGGGCGCTGTACGGGAAAACGTGCAGGTAAGGCAGGGCCGCCTGTTCCAGGAAGGAGAGGGTTTCTTCGAACAGGATTTCGTCTTCTGTCGGGAAGCCGGCGATGAGATCGGCGCCGATACCGATTTCCGGCCGGATCGAACGGGCGCGGTCGATGACGGCGGCGGCGTCCGCGACGAGATGGCGGCGCTTCATGCGCTTGAGGATCATGTCCGAGCCGGCCTGCAGCGACAGGTGCAGATAGGGCATGAAGCGGTCTTCGGCTTCGAGCAAACGCCAGATGTCCTCATCGATTTCGACGGGATCGACGGAGGAGAGGCGCAGGCGTTCGAGTTCCGGGACGAGGGCGAGGACGCGGCGACAGAGCTGGCCGAGGCGGGGCGTGCCGGGAAGGTCGCCGCCCCAGGAGGTGATATCGACGCCGGTGAGCACGACTTCCCGATAGCCTGCGCCGACGAGGGCGCGGACCTGTTCGACGACGGCGCCGACCGGGACGGAGCGGGAGGGGCCGCGACCGAAGGGAATGATACAGAAGGTGCAGCGGTGATCGCAGCCCTGCTGGACCTGGACGAAGGCGCGGGTGCGGCCGGCGAAGTCGGTGACGAGGTGGGCGGCGGTTTCTTTCGCGGCCATGATATCGGAGACGGCATGGCCTTCGGTGAGGGCTTTTGCCGACCAGCTTTCGGCTTTCAGCTTGTCTTCATTGCCGAGCACGCGGGAGACGCCGGGGATGGCCGCCCAGCGATCGGGGTCGATCTGGGCGGCGCAGCCGGTGACGACGATCCGGGCGCCGGGGCGCTGGCGGTGCGCGCGGCGGATGGCCTGACGCGCCTGCCGCTCGGCCTCGCCGGTGACGGCGCAGGTATTGACGATGATGACATCATCCAGCGCGGCGGCATGGCCGCGCATGACTTCGCTCTCGTACGTGTTGAGGCGGCAGCCGAAGGTCAGGATGTCCACGCCGCCGCCTTCTGTCGGGGCGTCGGCATCTGTGCTGGTCATTTTGGATAGGCCTCGGGATCGACCGTGCCTTCGAACGCGAGCTGCGCCGGGCCGGTCATCTGGACGTGATCGTTGTCATCCCATGCGATAAGCATCTCCCCGCCGTCAACCTCAACCGTCATGCGGCGGTCGGCGAGCCCTCTTCTGGCGGCGTTGACGACGGCGGCGCAGGCGCCGGAACCGCAGGCCAGGGTGAAGCCGGCGCCGCGTTCCCAGACGCGCAGGCGCATGCGGTCAGAGGCGTCGATCCGGGCGAAACCGATATTGGCGCGATCGGGGAAGAGCGGGTCCATTTCCAGGGCGGGGCCGCGTTCGGCCTCGGCGAGATCCTGCACGAAGAAAGTGGCGTGGGGGTTGCCCATGGAGAGCGCGGCGGGTTCGCCGTCGAGCGGCAGGCGGAGGGTGTCGGCCGCATAAGCGAGCGGGACATCCTGCCAGCCGGTGCGGGGGAGGCCCATATCGACGGTGACGGTCGCCCTGCCCTCTTCTTTCGCCGGATGGACGCAGGCCGTCAGGAGGCCGCCGCGTGTCTGGATGGTGAGGTCGCTTTGTCCGGTTTCCGCGCTGAGCAGGCTGGCGACGCAGCGGGAGGCGTTGCCGCAGGCGCCGGCTTCGCTGCCGTCCGGGTTGAAGAAGCGGACCAGAGCCAGCGCGCCCGGCGCCGTCGCCTGGCTCAGGGTCACGAACTGATCGCAGCCGATGCCTCTGCGGCGGTCGGCGAGAGCGCTGATGCGGGCTGGCGAGAGGCGGAGCGGCGCGTTCCGTTCGTCGATGACAACGAAATCGTTACCTAATCCATGCATCTTATGAAAATGTATCGGCATGTTACTCTTATAAACCATACGTGGCTTTGAGGCTAAAAAAACGCTGTTTTCCGCGGATACGCACATCTGATATGCGTTTTGTGAATATATGTAATTCGTATAATTATTATTTACTGCGTTGAGGTAGCAATGTTTTGTCGCAATTGCCCCTCTGATAATGGACCTTTTCCACAAATGCCGCAAAGCCCGACGATTCTCCGCCGGACCAGACGCCCTTATGTCATTGCTCTTCTTGCCGGCTCGACGATGATTTCGCTGTCCGCCCGGGCGGACGATCAGAGCGAATCACTCGAACTGATGGAAAAACAGATTGCGCGCATTCAGGAACAGCAGGCTCAGCTGACTCATGCGCTGATCGGGCTGCAGAAGCAGCTTATCGCCCGCAAATCGACATTGCAGCATTCTTCGTCGGCTCATGCCTCCCTGAGCCGTGCGACGCGCCAGCACATTGCCGTCGCCAATGGCTCCGTGGCCGAACGGCCGGAGGAAATGCCGGAGGAGGAAACGACCGCCGGACGCGGTGTGTCGCGTCACGTTACCGGACCGGAGGTGACGCCCGTGTTCCCTGGCGCGGACCGGCCCACGGTCGAGTCGGTGGTGGCGCGTCGGGCTGAGGACGTGATTTCGCACATGGCGGAAAACAATGTCGGGCCGCATCCGCGTGAGACGGTTGGCGCGCAGGCGGCCGGCGCGGTGGGTGATCACGGTGTTTTCCACATGGGGCCGGTCACCCTGGCGCTGGGTGGTTTTGTCGACACGTCGAGTGTGCTGGAGAACCGGCATGTTCCGTCCGGGACGTTCAACTACTGGCAGGACATGCCGTTTAAGAACGACCCGCGCTATCACACCAACAATTTTGAAGGCAGCGCGCGTTACAGCCGCATTTCCCTGATGGCGCGGGGCAATGTCAGCAAGACCGAGACGATTTCCGGCTTCTTCGAAATGGATTTCGGCGCGGGCGCGGCGACGACGGACGCGTATGAGAGCAACAGCTACGCGTTCCGTCTGCGGCAGGCTTATCTTGCCTATGACAACAGTGAATCGAATTTCCATTTTCTGGCCGGCCAGGCCTGGAGCATGCTGACGCCGGATCGCGTCGGCATCATTCCGCGTCAGGAGAGTCTGCCTGAAACGATTGAGTCCTCGATGCTTGCCGGACAGACATGGACGCGGCAGTGGCAGGCCCGTTTTGTCAAGGACATGATGCATCACAGGCTCTGGCTCGGCCTGTCGATCGAAAATCCGCAGACGCTGTATGATACGACCGGCTTTACGAACAATGACGGCACGGTGTCCCTGCCGAACGGACAGGTGGCGACGGTTTCCTCCGACGGCACCGGGCTGACCAATCCGGCGCCGTTCTCGAATGAGATCGCGCCTGATGTGATCGCCAAGGTTGCCTATGATCCGTCCTGGGGTCATTACGAGCTCGAAGGTATCCTGCATTTCCCGCATGATCGCGTGTCCGGCGTCGGTTACGGACATAATAACACGGTGATTGCCGGCGGCGGCGGCGGATCGATGGTGATTCCGATCATTCCGCATGAGCTGGAAGTCCGCCTGGCAGGGCTGGCGGGTGTCGGCATCGGGCGCTACGGCTCTGTCCTGCTCCCGGACGCAACGCTGAACGCGCAGGGAAAGCCGGTTCCCCTGCCCTCTGTCCAGGCCAGCGCCGGCATCATTGCGCATCCGAGCACCACGCTTGATGTTTACGGCTATTTCGGCACGCAGCGTGAAGGGCGGCGGTCATTTTCCGTGGACGGAGAGAATTATGGCTATGGCAACCCGAATTATTCCAATGCGGGCTGCAATATCGAGCTGTCCTCCCTGCCCTGCACGGCGAATACCAAAGGTGTGACAGAGGTCACGATCGGCGCGTGGTGGCGGTTCTTCAAGGGGCAGTTCGGCACGGTGGAAGCCGGCACCCAGCTGGCTTATTCCCGGCGGCAGATCTGGCAGGGCGTGGGGGGCGATCCCTCGACCTCGATGAGTCAGATTTTCTTCGATTTCCGATATCTGCCCTTCCAGTAGTCCCGCGCCGGTCTGCCGGCCCGAAGCGGGGAGAGTCCGGGGGGTTATTCCGGCCTCTCTTTTTCCGTCTCCGGTTCAGTGCTGGTATTTTCAGGCAATAGTCTCTATTGCGTGCTTCCGACTTCGTTCCATGGACATCCCATCACAATGCCTTTTCCGGACACCGTTCCTACCCTCGCCCATGCCCTGGCCGAGCGGGGTTATGACGACCCTACTCCTGTACAGGCCGCCGTTCTGGCGGATTCTGCCCGCAAGCGGGATCTGCTTGTTTCCGCGCGCACGGGTTCGGGGAAGACCGTGGCGTTCGGGCTGGCGATGGCGGACGATCTTCTCGATGCGTCCGGCCAGATTCTGCCGGCCGTCAAACCGATGGCGCTTGTGATCGCGCCGACGCGCGAGCTGGCGCTGCAGGTCAAGAATGAGCTGTCCTGGCTGTATGCGCAGACCGGCGCGCGGATTGTTTCCTGCGTGGGCGGCATGGAGCCGCGAAAGGAAGCGCGGGCGCTTGCCGGCGGCGCGCAGATTGTCGTGGGGACGCCTGGTCGTCTGTGCGATCATCTGTCCCGTGGCAATCTGGATCTGTCCGCGCTGAAGGTTGTGGTGCTCGACGAAGCGGATGAGATGCTGGATCTCGGTTTCCGCGATGAGCTGGAGACGCTGCTGCAGGCGACCCCGGAGACCCGTCGCAGCTTTCTGTTCTCGGCGACCATTGCGCGGGAGATCGCGCGTCTCGCGAAGCGCTACCAGCATGACGCGCTCCGGGTCGATACGCTTGGCGGCAACGAGCCGCATGCGGACATTGAATACCGGGCCATTCTGGCGGATCAGGGCGACACCATCGGCGCTGCCATCAACACGCTGCGTCTGATCGAAAGCCCGGCCGCGATCGTGTTCTGTCATACCCGCGAGGGGGTGCGGCAGATGCAGAATGCACTGCTGGAGCATGGCTTCGCGTCAGTCGCGATCTCCGGTGAGCTGGGCCAGAACGAACGCAGCCGGGCGATCGAGAGTCTGCGCAACGGGCAGGCGCGGGTCTGCGTGGCGACCGATGTGGCGGCGCGTGGCATCGACGTGCCGACGCTGGGCCTGGTGATTCATGCGAGCCTGCCGGGGAGCCCGGCGACGCTGCTGCATCGTTCCGGCCGGACCGGACGTGCGGGACGCAAGGGAATCTGTGTTCTGATCACGCCGCCCGGTCGTCGCCGTCAGGCGGACCGGCTGTTCCAGGCGGCGGGCATCGATGCGGCCTGGGCCTCTTCCCCGACCGCGGACCAGATCCGCGCGGCGGATGCGGAGCGTCTTTTATCCGCTCCGGTCTTCGACCACGAGACGAAACCCGGGCAGGAATCGCTGGTGGAGCGCCTGGTCGCCGAGCGCACGCCGGCTCAGCTTGCGGAGGCGTTGGTGTCGCTCTGGCAGTCCGGTCTGCCCAAACCGGCGAATGTCCGCGCCATCACGCCGGGCGCTTCGTCCGGACCGGCTTCTCCGCGTGCTCCCCGTGACTCTTCGCGCTTTGAACGGACGGGTGAGCGCGAGCGGGCGCCGCGCGAGCGCAATATCGCGGGTTCGTGGTTCCGTCTCTCGGTCGGACGGGCGGATAAGGCCGATCCGAAATGGCTTGTGCCGCTTCTGTGCCGTCTTGGTGGCGTGACGAAGCAGGATATCGGCGCGATCCGGATCGCGCCGCAATATACGCTGGTTGAGATTGCTCAGGATAAAGCGGAACGGTTCGCATCCTGCGCTTCCGCCGCCGATGCGGATGAGATCCGGATTGAACCGTCTCAGCCCCCTTCGGGCAAAGAAGCCGCGCCGGCGCGCGGACGGTCTCCGGGAAGCAGGCCCCCTGCCCGGAAGCGGCCTTCCGGACCACCGGGCAAAAGCTCCACCCGCAAACGGAGCTGACCGGGCGGCCGCGACTGATGTCGCGGCCTGGTCCTCAGGCGGCTGGCTCTCAGCCTGTCACTCGTCAGATATAACTGGCGAGTGTCATGCTCTTCATATCCGCGATCAGCGTGTACGATGCCTGGAGCTGATCTGTAATCTGGGTGCTCTGCGTGGATAATGTTGCCAGATCGGCGTCCGTCACATTGCCAAGCTGTGTGCTCAGCATTGTGCTCACTGACGTCAGCAGGGTTGCCTGGGAGGTCAGACTGTCCTGAGTAATGCCGAGGCTGCCTTCCTTGCTGGTCAGCGCGGCTGAGACCGAGGACGTCGAAGACTGTAATGTTGAAACAAGATCTGAAAACTGTGTGCTGGATGTATCGGCGCTGCCGAGGGACGCAACGATCATCAGGTTTCGCATCAGATCTTTAATCATCGACCCGGTGGATGTTGATGTTGCCGGCGTTCCTTCCGTCGCCACCATTCCCACGGTCACCGTATCGTTGTCCTGTCCGACGATGGCCGTGCTGTCCAGCGACGAAACGGTTGACGGATCGGCTGAGAGAGCACCGGAGAAAACGGAACTGGCGGAGACGGTTGAGCCGTCATCAGCCGTGACCGTTTTTCCTGAGGCCAGAGCTGTCGCATTCTCAAAAACCGTCTCGGCGCCATCAGTCGAAAGCCCGGAGACTATGCTGGCCGTTGCGGTAGCGAGATCACTCGTTGCGAGACCGGAAGAATCCGTCACGGGAGGATTGCTGCTGTCCGTGCCGGCGAAAACATAGCCGGTTCCGGAGGTGGTATTCAGCAGGGTTCCGAGCTGCGCGAGGTCGGTTTTCGCTGTTTCCACGATGGTCTGAAGCGAACTCGTGCCTTCTGAGCCTGAGAGCGACAGGAGGCTGGTCTGCAGATCTGTTGCGATCGAGGAAATCTGTGTCAGGGCCGTTTGTGTGACAGAAAGATTTGTCTGCGCGGAACTCACTGAACTCTGCCAGGTCGAGACTGCGGTAATCTGCGGGGAAAGGCTGATCGCCGTCGCGCGGTCGCTGCCAAGACCCGCATAGGTCTGCGATTTGACGCCGGTGCTGGTCTGATTCTCTATATCCGTCTGTTCCGCAGCGAGTTCTTTTACTGCCTGCTGCAGAACATAGGACGTTCCTGAAGCTCCGTATAATCCAACTGTTGTGCTCATGATTATGACACCGCATCAAGAAGGGCGGTAAACATGGCCTGTACCGCCGTTATCACTTTCGCATTTGCCGTATAGGCGTTCTGGAGCGCCACCATATTTGACATCTCGTTATCGACATCCACGCCGGATACGGTGGAGACTTTTGTCGCAAGGCTGGTCTGAACCGTTGTGGCGGTCGACAGATCGGATGTCGCGGCCGAGGCCACCGCCGCCTGCGCTGAGGTGAGCGTGGTGGCCAGGCTGCTCAGGCTCTGGTTTGCGCTGTAGCTTATCGTCAGCGTTCCGGAGGCCCCCAGAGACGAGACCGGGGCCGCGAGGTCGCCCGAAACATCGGCCGTCGCGGAACCCAGAGCCTTCGAAAGCGCGTCCGTGACTGTTGTCGTGCTGCCGTCCGGCGCAAGCTGCGACGGATCGCTGACATAGGACGGATTGACCTCAAGTGTACTGGAGAGACCGGTGATGCCGGAGGGGGTGGTCGCCGACGTATCCGATGCGGGCATGCTGCCTGTGCCGTCGGTAAAAAGCGTCATCCCGACGGCATTAAAGCGGTTGGCCAGCGTATAGGAGAATGAATCCAGCTGGGCCTGCATCTCGGGATAGACATTGTCACGAAGATCGATATTCGCGCCGAGGCTGCCGCCTGTCAGGCTTGAGGTGATATCGACGGACTTGCCGTTGATTTCGAGATCGATTCCCGGGATGGTCGATGAGCTGGCGTCACTGGAATAGGACGATGACGCGGAAATTGTGATGTCCGATGTTGACAGAGGCCAGGTCGAAGACGGGGTCTCGATCCCCGAATTACTGTCCGGTTCGGTTGGCAGCTGGGTGCCGTTCGCTGTCTTGACCAGCATGTCTCCGCTGGAGGTCTCCGTGAATGTGACCGAGAGCTGAGAAGACAGGTCGGACATGACGGCGGCGCGCTGATTTTCCAGATCGGCGACGCTGACGCCCTGAACCTTGAGCGAGACGATCTGCTGCGAGATCTTACCGATCGTCGTCAGATCGGTGTTGATGTCCGACACGCCGCTCACGATTGCATCCTGCGCGGACTGGCGCTGTGTCTGATACTCTGTTGAAAGCGTGTTAATGGCCGAGGTCAGGGTCTTTGCGCTGGAAATGACGGTGGCCTGCGCCGTGGAATCGGTCGGGCTTGAAACCAGCGCTGTCAGTGCGTTCGATACGTTTCCGAGATCGTCCGACAGGGTGTTGGTCGATCCGGAATCCGAGCTTGTCGATCCCTGCAGGGCGGTGATGGCCGAAAGGGAATTATCCTTCACGGTCAGCGCCGCAACCTCAGCGTTCTGCGTGTACAGCCCGGCTTCGAGCGCATCGTTGACGTTACGGGTCGTGAGGCCGATGGCCACGCCCGAGCCGGTGCCTGCCGCATCTTTTGCGCTGAGATTGGCGACTTCCTCGACATAGCCCGTGGTGCTGGCGTTGGACACGTTTTGCGAGAGCACACCGAGCGCGTACTGCGTGCCTTCGAGGCCGCTGGTCGCTATCGACAGTGATGAGTTCAGATCCATAGTCACCAGCTCCGGCGAAAATTCTGCCGTCATGAGTCATGAGGCGGAGCGCGTCCGGACCGGGCATCGGCCCTGACGGTCATGTTAATCCCGGCGGGACGCCTGCACTGTGGTCAGGCTGCCCTACCCGAATGAAGAAGACGTAAACGAGCGCTTATCGGATCATGCTGATCGTTGCCTGCAGGAGCGTGTCCGCCGTCGTCACGATTTTCGTGTTCGCGGTATAGGCTTCCTGCGTGACGATCAGACTCGACAGATCGGAGGTCAGATCCGTTGTTGAGGATTCTGTCGACGAGGTTTCAAGCGTTCCGGTGCCATTCGCGCCGACGACGCCCGTTTTTGCCGACCCTGAAGCGGATGTCGCCACATAGGCCTGTCCGTCCACGGCCATCAGGCCGTCTGCGTTATTGAACGATGAAAGAGCGATCTTGCCGACCAGCTGCGTGTCGCCGTTGCTGAATTCGGCCATGATGGAGCCATCGCTCTGCATTTCCAGACCTTCATACGTGGCGCTGGTGGCGCTGTCGCTGGTCAGGGTCGGCGTGCCGGAATTTTCCTTAGCGGTCGTTGTGCCGGCGGCGCTTCCGATAGTGCCGAGGTCGATGTTGACGGTCTGGGAGGCCGCGCCGTTGGTGTAGGTCAGCGTGACTGGCAGTTCGGCGGTTGATCCTGTGTAGCCGGTGCCGACATTCGTATACACGGTATTGCCGTTTGAATCCGTAACCGCATTCCCGCTGGAATCCAGTTCCGGCTGCTGGACCGAGACGATATTACCGGAGGAGTCGAACGTGACCTGATAGGTCGTGGTCGCGGGCGTGGTTCCGGAGTTTGTCGCCAGCTGCATCGACGTGTCGGATGAGTCACCGTTAGTGACCGTAACATTGTAGATTGTATCGCTGTAATCTGAATCCGTGGCTTTAGCAGCAGTCTCGGCGTCTGTGTCCTCACTCCACACAGTGGAGACCGTATGCGCAGCGGAAGTGGAATCATAAACAGTTTGTGAATAGACTCCTGGAACCGTCGTCCCGGCCGCAGTCGCCGCAGTCACTGCCGAAGTCACCGCCGCCGTCGCCGCATTGCTGCCAGCCGTCTGAGCCTCAGCCGTAGTTTCGTTAGCTGCGATAGCGGCATTGTAAGCGGCGGTGGAGGCATCTGACATCGCGGTCGCGGTCGTGGAGCCATCCGAGATCCCGCCCGTCATTGTCAGCGTCGTCGTCTCTGTGGGGCGGAATGCGATATTCGATGCGTTGATTTCCGTCAGCTGCGATGTGTCGAGCGTGCCGGTTTTGGCATCCGCCATATATCCTTCGAGGTAATAACCCGATGTATTGACCAGATAACCGTTTTTATCTTCCGAAAAATCACCGTTACGCGTGTAATACTGCTGATCGCTGAATGTCTCGGTGCCCGCCGTTGCTTCGCCGGAAGGCAGGGCGACATCGAAGAAACCGTTTCCGGAGATGGCAACGGCGAGGGAATTGGTGCTGGAGGAAATCGTTCCCTGCTGCTGGGTCTGGGATGTTGTCACTGCACCGACACCGTCCGATACGGCCTGTGTGGAGGTCGACGCGAGTGAGTTCGAAACGAAATCCTGGAAGCTCGTTTCCGACGCCTTGTACCCGACCGTCTGACTGTTTGCGATATTGTTACTCAGATTGGTGAACGCGGTGGACTGGGCGTTGATGCCTGCGGTGGCGGTGGTCAGTGCATTGAAGATCGACATGGATCACTCCTTAAGCCGGCTGCCGGAAACAGGACGCCGGACAGGCCTTGATGACTCAGACCATGCAGGAAGCGTGCCAGGATCGGTCCGGAGCCGGACTGATCGCCATATTTTCCTGAATGATTGCGGTTTTCCGCCTTTCAGGAGGGAGAGCGCCAGGGCCGGAACGGGGCAAGATCGCGTGTTTCAGGATGCCGCTGACAAAAAGAACCCGGCATAATCTGCCTGGGCGGCAGATATGACCGGGCGCGAAGGCGGATCACCGGTGACAGGGCGGAGCGGGACTGCGGGAATACATGGAAAATCGCCTGCTCCGCGATGTGGCCCGAAACTTGCATCATGACTGATCAGGATCAGACGATCGGGAATTGTTATGGCAAGTTTGCTGACATCGACGCTTTCGGAGAAGAGCCTGAAACAGCTCACGGGAGCAGGCGTCGCGTCATCGGTCGGAAAGCGGAACAGCGGCCGGGTGGTTGCCGGCGGGTCCGGAGCGGCTTCATTTTTCGATGCCATGAATTCGGTCATGCAGGGCGGTCAGGTGACCGGTTCGGGGAATATACGCCCGGTTAATTCCCCGGCTGTAAGTTCCGGAACGACAGCAGCGGCTGACAGCGCGAGTTCGTCCGGCAGGACGCAGGCTGCGACAGTTTCGGGAGCGAGTGACAATGTGCCAGATTCGTCCGTAACGACGGCGTCCGGTGATCCGGGGACAGCGGATTCCTGCACATCCGGTAAAAAGGAAGCGGATAAGACGTCCGGGTCTGCCCGCGAGCGGAAAAACGGGGCTGTTGCCGGAACGATGTCTGCCGGAAAGCAGGTGACGGGTTCAGGGAAATCCGGCACGGAGACATCGTCGTCGGCTGCCAGGTCGTCAGGCAGCCGAAAGAAAAAGGATGACGGGGACGATGCTGTCGCCACCGCCGCTGCGCCGCAGGATCTGACAGGAAGCATTCTGGCGTCCGCCGCTGCGGTCAGTGGCAATGCCGACCCGTTGCCGGTGAGTTTTCAGCCTTCCGGGACATCGGATGACGCCGCGTCTGTAACGGCGGTTGCGGGCATTGCTGCCGTCAGCGGGGCATCCGCTTCCGGTGGAGCGGCGTCCGGGATTATATCCGATGGTGATACGGGTGTTACGACATCGGTATTTTCCGGGGGAGGCACGTCGGAACCGGCGAAAGGTGCCGGGACGGATTCCGCGTCACAGGGGGCGGCAAACTCCCTTGCCGGGACATCGCTCCTGTCGGAGGGCGTTGCGGTGTCCGTGGAAAATGGTCCGGATATATCGGCTCTGGCAAGGATGGTAGCGCAGGGCAATGGCACTGACGGGTCTGCGGCGTTGATGTCGGGATCGGGCGCATCAGGCGGTTCTGTTCAGCCGGTAACGGCAGTCAGTCAGGTTTCGACGGGTCCGGCCGGGGTGTCGGCGGGCGTGTCTTCGGCAGCGGAATTGCAGGGTGTCACGCAGGCGGCGGCTGTCAGCGCCGGGCAGAGCGCTGCCGCGCTGCTGGCTGCGCAGACGGTTTCGTCATCAGGTGAAGGGGACATTGCGGACACAACTGCTTCCGATGCCGATCCAGCGCAAAATGCTGCCACGAATACTGCTGATGTGGCGGGCTCTCCCGCACCGGCAACCGGCAAGGTGACTGTCCGCGCGGCGGAAACACAGACTGCAGGCGTTTCCGCAACGCTGTCCGGCACACAGATTCCTGGTGCAGGGACATCCGGCGGGACGATGGCGTCCGCTGCGGCGGGGGACGGAGTGTCTTCGGAAGGGGATGCATCAGATGCAGTAACTGCGTCCGCCGATGTGTCCGGTCTGTCGGCGGCGGTTTCGGGGGCAATGGCGGCACTAGCTGACATTGGGGCTTCTGTTTCTGCGGAAAATTCCGACAGCGGCATGAATGGTACCGGGCAGGCGGAGATGCAGAGTGCTGACGTTTCAGCGATCCTGTCCGGCGCGCAGATCCCGGATGTGGGGACGTCTGGCAGAACGACAGCGTCCTCGTCCGAGGGAACCGGACTGGCGTCAGCGTTCGGAGGTGTCGCAACCGATGCAATAGCTTTGTCCGCTGATACCTCCGGATCGTCCGCGACGGTTCCGGGAGCGGTGGCTGCAGTCGCCGATACCGGGTCTTCCGCTGCGGAGGCTTCGGTCAGCAGTATGAATGCCGCTCACCAGCCGGGCGCGGGGCAGTCGGCGGCGGGAACGGATATGACGGGTGTGAAGCGAACATCCGGCAGAACGGCGCACCGGCAGGCGGAGACGCAGAGTGCTGACGTTTCAGCGCTCTTGTCCGGCGCGCAGGTTCCGGATGCCGGGACATCTGACGGAACGACAGTGGTGTCCTCGTCTGAAGGGACCGGACTGACGGCAGCGTCAGGAACTGCCGCAACCGATGCCGTGGCTTTATCCGCTGACGCATCCGGGTCGTCAGCGGCGGTTCCGGAAGCCGTGGCGGCAGTCGCTGATACCGGGTCTTCCGCTGCGGGGTCTTTGGACGGAAGCGCCCATGCTGCCGGGCGGGCTGATGCGACGCGGGCCGTGGCGGGGACGGAAAGTGCGGCAGCTTCCCGGACAGACCAGACGCCGGCGGCAACGGCGTCTGTGGAAGAGCCTTCGGCTACCGACGGGAAGGAGAGCAGATCTTCCGACGGATCGTCATCGGGCAGGCAGGATGAGAAAAATGGACGGGAGGCGACCCTTACGGCGGCATCGGTCGTCGCGCCAGTGCCGGTTGCGACAGAAACCTCTTCTTTTCAGGATCTGACGTCAGGTTTCAGCAACGAAAGTGAAGACACGTCCGCCAACGTATCCGGCTCCGCCACGGACGCCTCCGCGCCGGCGGTGAGTGTCGCACGTTCCGCGGACGGGGCGTCATCGGTCAGCATTACCGTTCCGATGAGCGACGATCAGACGCCGGTGCATGTGATGATCGATCAGAACAGCGATACGTCCGGCCTTCGCATCCACATTGGAACAGCAGCCCTGACGACGCTGAACGAACTGCAGTCGGGCCGGCATGAGCTCGTGAATGCGCTTGAGAATGCGGGCGTATCTGCCGCCGGCGCGGAGATTTCTTTCGGACTCGCGGATGCATCGGGCGGGCCGTCGTCGCGGGGGCAGGAGCAGTCGCAGTCGGGAACGCAGGAGAGCGGCTCCGGCTATCAGTCCTTTTCCGAAGATTTCAGCGGTTCCGGCGGCGGTAACGGCAGCGGCTCCGGCGGATCTGGCGGCGGGACAGCCCGTGCTCAGATCGCTTCCTCTCTTCCGGCGACCGGTCTTAGCGTTCAGACGGGCGACGCCGCCTGTCTCCCGTCATCAAGTTTTTCGCGCTCTGGCAGCGTCAATATAACAGCCTGAAGGAACTGACCTCATGGTGACCGCCACAACATCCACGACATCGACAGCCTCTTCAACCAGCCTGCTTTCGGCGGCCGTCTCATCTGCCCAGGGCGCGGCATCGACGAACAGCGCCGCCACGACCACCACCTCTACGGATTCCTCGACGAGCACGAGCGCGCTTTCGTCGCTGACCAGTAACTTCAATACGTTTCTGACTTTGCTGACGACGCAGCTCAAAAATCAGGACCCGAGCAGTCCGATGAGCAGTGACACGTTCACGTCGGAACTGGCGCAGTTTGCCGGGGTGGAGCAGCAGGTTGATACCAACACGAATCTTCAGACTCTTATTTCGCTGACCGAGGATGGCCAGCAGTCCGGCGACATGTCTCTGGTGGGCAAGACGGCCACGGCGTCGACCAGCGTTCTCCCGCTCCAGGACGGGACGGCGACCGCATCCTTCACGACGACATCGGCGGAACCGATTGCGATTGCTGTCACCAACAGCTCGGGCACGGTCGTGAAAACCGACGAGCTGACCTCTTCGGTGGGCGCCAATACCTGGACCTGGGATGGCACGGATTACAACGGCAACCAGCTTTCGGACGGCTCTTACAACATCGCGATCGAAACGATGGACAGTTCCGGCAACACCTCGGCGGTGCCGTTCACGGTGACCGGTTCGGTAACGGGTGTGGACCGGACCGGCAGCTCGATTTACGTCGAGATGGGCGCCGCGAAGGTCGATATGTCGGATGTCACGTCGTTCTCGGACAGCTCGTCGGATTCATCCGGCACCTCATCAGGTTCATCGAGCTCATCGTCTTCGGGTTCTTCATAAAACGAACGGGTGCGGAGAGCTGCCGGCCGGCGCGGTTCTCTCCGGCGCGGTTTTCCGCGGTTGTTGCGGGAGGTCCGGACGATTCCGGCTTCTTTTGCAGGCATGCCGGATTGTTCCTGCTGTGCGCCTCCTCCGATTCCGCGGATGGATTCGTTCTCCTGACGGATTAAAAACCTCGGCCGGGCGCGGGAAACACACATAACCCGGCAAAAAATGCCGACCGTTAACCGGCAAGTAATCGGGCGACCTCACTTTCACGGGATCAGACGCAGTCAGACTGAAACGGAACGACGTGGCCGCCAGCATTCTTTTTCCCGCCCGATATTTCACAAAGTCTCTCCGCTTGAGTCTTCCGGCGGACGGTTCCCTTTGAAAGCAACATTATCCGGCCTGAAATCTCTGGGCCTGCCCCGTCTCATCGCACTTGGCGCGGTGGGCGTGGGTCTTCTCGGTATGCTTACGGCGCTCACCCTGCACGGGTCCAGGCAGCCGATGTCGCTGCTCTACAGGGATCTGGATCTCCATGAGGCGTCCCAGATGGCCGATGATCTGGAGAAGGCGCATATCGACCATGTCGTTTCGCCGCAAGGCGATTCCATTTCGGTTCCGCGTGACCAGATCGCATCGGCGCGCCTCATGCTCGCGCGGGACGGACTCCCGTCCGGGGGTTCGGTCGGCTACGAAATCTTCGATCACGCCAGTACGCTGACGACCACGCAGTTTGAGCAGAATATCGATGAAATGCGCGCGCTTGAGGGAGAGCTTGAACGGTCCATCAGACTGATCCGGGGCGTTCGTGGCGCACGGGTTCATCTGGTCATGCCGCGCCGCGAGATGTTTTCCACCGAAACGCAGGCGGCGCAGGCCAGTGTTCTGCTCACCACGGCGGGAGGAAAGATCGACTCTGAAAACGTGCAGGCCGTTCTTAACCTGGTGTCGGCCGCAGTTCCGGGACTGAAGCCCGAGAACATCGCCATTATCGACAACCACGGAAACGTTCTGGCGCGCCCTGGCGATCATGCCGGGCCTCTCGGGCTGGCGCACGGCATTGATGAGCAGCGGCAGGCGACGGAGACGCGGCTCTCGCAGGCGGTGGAAGCAATGCTCATTCCGACGCTTGGAGCGGGTCATGTCCGGGCGGAAGCCGCTGTGACGATGAATCTCGATCAGGTTCATGAAACGCAGGAAAGTTACGATCCCGATCAGCAGGTTCTGCGATCACAGCAGACGACTTCCGACAAGAGCGTCAACACCGAGGGACAGCAGAACGTCTCGGTTGCGAATAATCTTCCGAACGCCAACGCCGGCCAGCAGAGAGGCGGAAGCCAGGACGACCGGCGTGAAGAGACGAACAATTACGAGATCGGAAAGCGCGTCAGGACCGTCATCCAGGACCAGCCGCGCATCTCCCGCGTCAGCCTGGCCGTCATGGTTGACGGGACCACGCATCCCGGTCCCGACGGAAAACCGGTCTGGACTCCTCTGGATAAAACGGAACTGGACCGGATCACGACACTGGCAAAGACCGCGATCGGCTATGACGAAAAACGCGGCGATACCGTCAATGTCGTGTCGATGCGTTTCGCCACTGAAGCGGATGCGGAAACTCCCGCGCATACGGGCTGGATGGGGCTGCCGGTCGATAAGAACGACATCTTCCACATGGGCCGCAGCCTGGCGCCCGGGCTCCTGATTTTCCTCGCTCTGGCGTTCTTTGCGAAGCCGCTCCTGAAAAAGGACGGCGCCGAGGTCACGGAGTCTTCCGAAGAAGCTGTCCCGGCTCTCTCCGGCGAGACACAGCGCCCTGTTACAGCGTTGCGGGAGCTGGATGACGAGGCGGCCGGCTTTGGCAGCCCGGCTCAGCTCGCTCTGGAAGGTCCGGAGAGCGCTCAGCCCGAGTTCATGAATCTGTCCGGGATCGACGGACGCCTCAAGGCATCCGCCATACGGCGTGTCCGTGAGCTGGCGTCGTCCAATCCGGAAGAGAGTCTCAATATCATCAGGTCGTGGCTGTCGCCACAGTACGAGGGCTGAACATGCTGGGGAAAGCAGGGGTAACAGGCGCACAGAAGGCGGCCATTCTTCTACTCGCGCTTGGTGAAGACAGCAGCACGCAGCTTTTTTCAACCATGCATGAATCCGAAATCAGGGAGATTTCGGCGGCGATGGCGACGATCGGAACCATCCCGGCGGAAACTGTCGAGACGGTCTGCAACGAATTCTCCAAGTCGTTTTCTTCGGGCGACATGCTTGTGGGGACGTTCGAGACGACCGAACGGATGCTCAGGAAGGCGCTGCCCGGCGATCGCGTCAACCAGATCATGGAGGAAATCCGCGGTCCAGCCGGACGGACGATGTGGGACAAGCTCGGGAACGTGCCGGAGAATGTTCTGGCCAGCTATCTGCGCAACGAATATCCGCAGACGGTCGCGGTCATTCTCAGTCGCCTGCAGCCGGCCCATACGGCGCGTGTCCTCGGGCTTCTGCCGGAAGATTTTGCCGTCGATGTGATGATGCGCATGCTTCACATGGAGAATGTTCAGCGCGACGTCATAGACAGTCTCGAGACGACCCTGCGTTCCGAATTCATCGCCAGCCTCGCGCGGTCGTCGAAACGCGACAGTCATGAGCTTCTGGCCGAAGTGTTCAACAATTTCGACCGGCGCATTGAAGGGCAGTTCATGAATGCGCTTGAACGCCGCAATCTCGAAGACGCGGAACGGGTCAAGGCGCTCATGTTCACCTTTGACGACATCAGGCGTCTTTCAAAAGAAGTCATCATGCGGATCATGCGCGACATCAATCGCGAGAAGCTCCCTCTTGCGCTCAAGGGCGCGTCCGAAGATGTTCGCAGTCTTTTCCTTTCGTCCATGACAGGGCGCGCGGGAAAGATCCTGGAGGACGAAATTGCTTCCCTTGGTCCCGTGCGCCTGAAGGATGTCGATGCGGCCCAGTCCGAAATCGTCGCCACCATTAAGGAACTCGCCAATCAGGGCGAAATCGATATCAGCCCGTCAGCAGACAGTAACGAGCTGATCCCGTGACCAGTGACATCGTCATTCCGTATTCGAATACAGCCGGCATTCTGTTTGCCGAGGATTTCGATGCCCTGCCGGAGGAACAGTCTCCGGAGGGTGCGGATGACACCGGTCTGGACGACCATGACCCCGCTCCGCCCCCGGCCCCGGTTTATACGGAGGAAGAACTCCATGCCGCTGTGGACGATGCAGTGCAGAAGGCGACTGAACGCACGGCCCGGGAGACACGGGAGACCTTAAAGAATGAATATGACCAGGCCATTGAAACGGAAAACAGCACCCGCATCGGAACCATTGAGACGCTTCTGACATCTGTTCAGACGGATCTGGCGTCCCGGCTGGATTCCTATGCCGATGCTCTTGGAAAGGCTCTTGCGGATGCGGTCATCTCCGCGTTTCCACAATGGGCGGAAAAGATCGAAACGCTGCAGGCCGGCGCATTGCTGCGTGATATTCTGCCAATGTTTACGGAGGACTTCCAGGTCCGTCTCCGGATCAGCCCCGCCACCGCCGCTCTCGCGAAGACCGACCCTGTTCTCGGGCGCTTTTTTCAGAGCGCGTGGCTTACAGCCGAGACCGATGCGTCACTCGGGCCGAGTGATTTTTCGATGACCTGGCCTGACGGAAAAATCGTTCGCCGGCTCGATGACACCGTCAGCGCCCTTCTGTCGACTCTTAATGCTCCCGCCATCTCCTCACCTCAGTAACAGGACAATCCAGATGCCTTCTCAGTCCGCACTCGACGATCTGAACCAGTTCGAAGCAACCCCCTCCGACCAGGACACTGTAGCGGCGCATGGTCTTGAGGCTGTTTACGATATTCCGGTAACTGTAAGCGCTGTTCTCGGTCGTTCAACAATGCAGGTCAGCCAGCTTCTGAAGCTCGGGAGAGGCGCTGTTGTCGAGCTTGACCGGAAAGTCGGCGAGGCAATCGATATTTATGTCAATAACCGGCTGATCGCGCGTGGCGAGGTTGTCATGGTTGATGACAATCGTCTCGGCGTGACGATGACCGAGATCATCAAATCCGATAAAAATATCTGAGGCCGGCATCGGATGCGCGTTCTTATTGTCGGTCCGTTATCCGGTGAACTGGGCAAGGCGGCCAGTATCGTGCTTGCGCGCGGGGCTCTCGTCGATCATGCGGAATCTGTCGATCAGGCAATAAGCCGTATCTGCGGACAGGGCGATCACAAGCTCATTATCTGCGGCATCGAGTCCGCCATTGCACGGCTTGTCGAGGGACTTCGCCGCGAACGGATTTCGACGCCGGTTCTGGCCTGCGGTCCGGAAGATCCGGAACTGGCGGCACTGGCGATTGCGAACGGAGCCGAGGATTACATCCCTCTCCCGCCCGATCCGGATCTCATTGCGGCGTTCATTCAGAATGCGACGGATGAGACCCAGACAGTTCTCTCCTGTGATCCTGTGATGCGCGGTGTTCTCGCGAAGGCCGACAGAATTGCCGCCTCCGATGCCTCAGTTCTGATTACCGGTGAGTCCGGGACCGGAAAAGAGGTGATGGCCCGTCATATTCATCAGAATTCCAGACGATCCAGAGGACCGTTCGTGGCTCTGAACTGTGCGGCGTTGCCGGAAACGCTTGTTGAATCCGAGCTGTTTGGACATGAGAAAGGGGCGTTCAGCGGCGCGACGGCGCGGCGGATCGGGCGTTTTGAGGCAGCGAATGGCGGCACGCTGTTACTGGACGAAATCAGCGAGATGGATGTTCGCCTGCAGGCCAAGCTTCTTCGCGCCATTCAGGAGCGTGAAATCGACCGGCTTGGCGGAAACGCACCTGTTTCCGTCGATGTAAGACTGATTGCCACGTCGAACCGCGATCTTCCTGCGGAGGTCGCGGCTGGCCGGTTCAGGGAAGATCTCTATTTCCGGCTGAACGTCGTGTCGATCGCGCTGCCGCCTCTGCGCAGCCGTCCGCTCGATATTGCCTTTCTGGCCCGGCATTTCGCACGTTACTACAGCGAGATGAACGGTCTCCCGGACCGGCCGGTGACGGCGGAGGCAATGACCCGACTGGAGAACGCCATCTGGCGGGGCAATGTGCGTGAGCTGGAAAACACGATGCATCGCGCCGTGCTGATGGCGCCCGGCACTGTGATCGATGCCGATGCGTTTGAATTCCCGGAGATGCCGGTACCAGCGGCGTCCGGAAAATCCGTGTCTTCTCCGGAGACGATGTCGCCCTGGGTCGGTCACCGGATGGATGAAGTCGAACAGGCGCTGATCCTGGATACGCTCTCGCACACCGACGGAAACCGCACCCATGCGGCGTCTCTGCTCGGAATTTCCATTCGGGCGTTACGCAACAAGCTGCGTGATTATGCGCAGCAGGGAGCGGCCATTCCGCCGCCCTCACAGGGGATGACGGCGCCGCAATGAGCGACACAAACAGTCCGGTCGTCAGAGAGTCCCGCAAACTGACGGGCGATATCATCAGAAATATCCGCTCGTTTGATATTCGCAGTCTGAGAAACGGCGGGTGGCGGCGTCTGCTGCCCGGAACGGATGTGGGTCTCGCCCTGGGTGTGGCGGCCCTTCTGTCCATTCTGATCCTGCCGCTTCCGACGATGATTCTCGATGTCGGACTGGCGCTCTCGATCACGTCTTCCGTCCTGATCCTGATGGTCGCGCTGTTTCTGAAACGCCCTCTGGATTTCACCTCTTTTCCGACGCTGCTTCTGCTGACGACACTTCTGCGGCTTTCTCTGGAAGTCGCGACAACGCGCCTGATTCTCGGGCACGGCAATGAAGGCGTGTATGCCGCGGGCCATGTCGTCGCGGCCTTTGGCGGCTTTCTCATGGGCGGTGACGTTGTCATCGGCGGCATTCTGTTCTCGATCCTGCTTGTCGTGAACTTTATGGTCATCACCAAGGGATCGGGACGAATTGCGGAAGTCGCTGCCCGTTTCTCGCTGGATGCGATGCCGGGGAAGCAGATGGCGATTGACGCCGAGCTCGCGTCCGGTTCGATTTCCGACCGGATCGCGCAGAAAAAACGGCGTGAACTGGAGGAGGAGAGCGGTTTTTACGGAGCGATGGACGGCGCGGCGAAATTCGTTCGTGGTGACGCCATCGCCAGTCTGATGATCACCGCGATCAATATTATCGGCGGTCTGACGATCGGGCTGATCCGTCACGGCATGCCCCTTTCGGAAGCCGCGTCCGCCTTTACCACTCTGACGATCGGTGACGGCCTGGTTTCGCAGATTCCGGCTCTTCTCGTTTCGACGGCGGCCGGTATCGTTGTGACCAAGGGCGGCACGGAAGGCGCCGCGGACGCCACGCTGGTCCGCCAGCTCGGCGGCGGCCCGAAGCCGCTCGCGCTCGCCGCCGGCATCGCGGGCGTCCTCGCCATGATGCCGGGGCTTCCGGCGATTCCGTTTCTGGCTCTTGGCGGTCTGGCCGCGGCCGGTTCCTGGATGCGCCATAAACATCCTCTTTCCGACGATGACGAGGAAGCGACGAGCACCGCGATCGTGCCCGCCAGCAAGGAGCCTCCGATCACGGACTCCCTCCGGATCGACATGATCCGGCTTGAGCTTGGCTTCGGTCTTCTGTCGCTGGCCAGCGGCGAGACGCCTCAGCTGACGGAACAGATCAAGATTCTCCGGCGGACGGTCGCGTCCGAGATGGGATTCATTCTGCCGCCGGTTCGCATTCAGGATAATCTGCAGCTGGCGACGGATCACTATTCCGTCCGGATCAAGGAAATCGAAGTCGGTTCCGGCGATGTTCGCCCGAACCGTCTTCTGGTCATGAACCCGGCGGGCGGCCTGCCGGACCTTCCCGGAGAGGCGACAAAAGAACCCGCCTTCGGTCTTCAGGCCATGTGGGTGGATATCAGCCTTCGGGAAAAAGCGACATTTCAGAACTACACTGTCGTTGATCCAGCCAGTGTGATCGTGACGCATCTCAGTGAGCTCGTTCGGGAAAATCTCTCGGATCTTCTGACATATACCGAGACACAGAAGCTTCTTGACGATCTGCCACGCGATCAGCAGAGGCTGGTGACCGATCTGATCCCGTCACAGATCTCGCTGGGAGCGGTGCAGCGTGTGCTGCAGGCTCTCCTTGCGGAGCGTGTTTCAGTCCGCGATCTCTCGACAATTCTCGAAGCGATCCAGGAGGCGTGTGGTCTGGGGCTCCGGGCGATCCCACAGATTGTCGCGCATGTCCGCACACGACTGTGCCGGCAGATCAGCGCCGCCTTTACGGGACCGGGCGGTTATATTCCGATCGTCAGCCTCGGGCCAGCCTGGGAGAGCGCGTTTCTTGAGAGCATGGTTGGTCCTCCCGAGGATCGCCAGCTTGCCATGGCCCCTTCCCGGCTGAATGATTTTATCGGACGGCTCAAATCGACTCTCGATCAGGCGGCCTCACTGGGCGAGGCGCCTGTCGTTGTGGTCAGCGGCAGCATCCGTCCGGCCGTGCGGGCCATTATGGAACGTCTGCGGCCGGCGACGCCCGTGCTGGCCCAGGCGGAGATCGCTCCGCGCGCGCGTATCCGCACGCTGGCAACAATTCAGTAAGTAATTCGTTCCAAAGTCGTCGCTTCACTACGGAATACAGCATGAAACTGAGAACATTCTCCGGCGTCAACATGAAGGATGCTGTCAGGCAGGTCAGGGCGACGCTTGGTGAGTCCGCGCTGATCCTGTCCGAGCGCGTTACCGGAAGCGGTGTCGAGGTGATTGCCGCCATTGATATGGCCGATGACGATGATATGGCGACCGGACCGCTCAGTGCCGGGATGTTTTCCGGGGTTCCGGGCGGTACTCCGGCCGCGGCGGATGCAGATGGCGGCGTAGCCCCGCAGCACCCGATGAGCGGCGACAGTGAGACCGTTTCACCGGACACGCTCAGGGACAGACTGCTCTGGCACCGGATTCCGGATGTTCTGGTCGATGATCTCGTAACGGCGCCACTTGCCACGGCGCTCTCGAAACTGGTCCGGTTTGGCTGTTTTTCGTTTGCGCCGGGAAAATCGCCGCTTGCGCTGGTGGGGCCACCGGGTTCGGGGAAAACCCTGTCGGTCGCGAAACTGGCGACCCGCCTGGTGCTGGCAGGGAATACGCCTCTTGTGATCACAACCGATCGCGAGCGCGGCGGCGGCATCGATCAGCTTGCGGTGCATACGCGGCGTCTCGGGATTCCGCTGCTGGCGGCGCATGATACCGCGACGCTGAAGAGGGCGCTGAACCAGCGGCGGAACGGACAGCCCGTTCTTATCGACACCGCCGGGACCGATCCGTACGCCGGGGATACGCATGCCATTCTGACGGAACTCACATCGTCAACGCGGGCTCAGCTCTGTCTGACGCTGCCGGCGGGGTATGATACGGAAGAGTCGGCGGATATCGCGGAGATTTTCTGTAAAGCCCGGACGCGGATGATGATCGCGACCAGACTGGATCAGGCGCGCCGCGTCGGCAATGTGGTCACGGCGGCGGCGTGCGGGCTGATGCTGACGGAAGCCGGCATCAGCGATGCGACGGCGGGCGGTCTGACGTGGCTTACGCCACGGCTTCTTGCCTCCCGTCTCGCGGCTCAGGGAGACCCGCCGGTGATGATGTCCCCGGCGACGGAACAGGATAATCCGGCCTCCGCGCCGCGCCGGGTGTCCGACACTGCACGGGCGGCCTCTTCCGCACGGTCGCAGGTTGCTCATTCCGGTATTTCACATCATTCAGCAGCATCGCTGGCGCAGCAGACTGTCCGTCCGTCCGCGCTGGCCGCAATGTGAGGAGCTGCGCAATGTCACAGGCTGCCTTTGCGTCTCCGGCACGTCCTTACAGCAAGGCGTTACGAACCGCTTTTCTGCCGGAAAGCACGGTCAGGGATCTCCCGCCGACGCCACGGATCGTCGCCATCGCGTCGGGGAAAGGCGGTGTTGGCAAAACGTGGTTTTCCCTGACGCTTGCCCATGCGCTTCTTCGTGAGAATCGGGAGAGCCGGATTCTGGTTGTCGATGGTGATTTCGGTCTCGGGAACGTGGATATTCAGCTCGGGCTGCGCCACAAATTCGATATCACGCATATTCTCAAACGCCAGATTTCCATCACCGAGGCCATCACGCCCTGTTTCCTGGCCGATGCGGGAGGCTCCTGTCAGCTCGATATTCTTCCGGGCCATTCGGGAGCTTCGACGCTCAGCCTGCTGGGGCATGACCGGATTCACGAACTGCTGGAACAGCTCCGGACGCTGTCCGGCTACGATATGATTCTGATTGATCTGTGCGCCGGCATCGACTGGAGCGCGCGGGCGATTGCCGCCGCGGCTGACACGCTGCTTCTCGTCACGACGGAGGAGCCGACGGCCCTGACGGATGCCTATGCGGTGCTTAAACTTTCAATGAGAGACAGGCAGCTTGACGGACTTCGGGAGACCAATGCCGAGATTGTCGTCAATCAGGCGGCGGGCATTCGTTCAGGACAGGCGGTCTACGGGGTTCTGGCTGAAGCCTGTGAGCGTTTTCTTCATCAGACCCCTCGTCTTGCCGGTGTCATCCGGCGGGACCGGCGTGTTTCGGAAACGATCCGTCTGCAGCGTCCTTTCCTCGGCGATCATTCGGGATCGGTTGCGGCCGGGGACATTATGCGGATCGCGCGGCATGTTGCCGGCGATGTGTCCGTGATCCGCAGGCCAGTGATGAGCGTCGGCTGACAGCTTCGGCGCGAATCGCGGCAGGAGACTGTTTCAAAAACCTGCCCGTGAAATCTGCTTCAAGTTATAAAAAGTTTTTGGTGAAGCTTTTTCCAAAAAGCTTCAGAAGACATCGCTTTTTTGGAAAAGCAGCATTCCCTCACGCTCCACAAAAAACCACCCCGAAATATTTTCATAATTCAGAGATGGTTTCACGAACATCTCTCTGAAGCAGTCTCTCAGCCGACCGCTTCACTCCGTGGCGAATAAGCGGGCTGTCCGGTTGCCGCGCTCAGACGGTCACATACGATCTGCGTGTCGTAATCCGCCACGGCCGCCGGACAGGCCGTTCCGGACAGTTCTTCAGGATAGCCCGTGTTGACGAAGGTTTTCAGGATCAGTCCTGCCAGTGCTTCAGCAAGGCTTTCCTGTTCGGATACGCCCCGGAAACGCCCGCCTGACCGAAACCAGACAATCGGTTGTTTGCAGGGAGCCGACCCGTCGGGCAAACTTGCCAGCGGTCGGAGCGTGTCTGCGGTGGAACCGGCCGATGTCGGGTTTCTCACCGAGAACTGGCGGGACACCGGAATACGGCTGAGGAAGGACCAGCGGTCATGAAGAAACAGAGCATTATCGTCCTGGCGCTTCTCGCCATTCTCGCGGCCTGCTGTCATAAGCCAGATCCGAATAACCTGCCTGTGGATGGCTCGATCCGGTGCAATTTCGATCATGTCCCGGGTGAGAAGACGGTCTGTCCAATGCCTCACTGAGGATTATGCGGGAGAAGCCTGACGGGGCCGGGATTAGACTGGGGAAGGAATGAAACGATTTCTGATACTGGCTTCGGCGGCGGTCCTGCTGGCTGCGTGCTCCGGCCACACTCCGCTGACACCACGGCAGGAAGCGCATCGCGATCAGACGAAACTCCACAGATGCAACGAGATTTCGGACCGGGCCGCGCGCGGGCGGTGCCTCATGGCTGAGTCGCGACGGCATTATCTGTATGAGCATCCGCCGGGGCAGCGCACGCGCCGCTGATGGCGAAACACCGCCCTTTCACGGCGGTGGCTCAGGAGGAGCGTTCCGGCTCAGGGACGGGCCGGTCAGAGGGCTCCGGTCGCCCCTCAGGCGGGATTTTCTTCGCCCGAATGACGCCCAACTTCAGCCACGATCCGGCGTTCTCATCGTTTCAGGAGGACGTTATGACCAGATCCAGGCAAACGGCAATTCTCGCTGCTATTCTTCTTGCTCTGTCCGGATGTTATGGCGGATATGGGCACCATCATCACCACGGGCGCGGACATTACGGACCGCCACCGCCGCCGCCACGCTGGTAAATCGATCCGGCCGTGTGCCTTCAGGCGATATGTCCGGCTGCATTTGCCGTCGAAAATAGAGGATTGAGAACGATCCGGCATCAGGACACTGAAAGAAAAGTGCGAAGGCGCGCGCGACCGGTCGGTGCCTGAAATTTCCTGCTTCAGAAGTTTCCGCCGCCCAGGGACCAGGCGGCGCTCTGTGTTTTTTCTTATGCTTTGCGCTGCCAGAGTCAGGCTGCATGATCCATCGGGTCTCGGCGGCATCGACTGGACGAATGTCTGCCCAGTGGATCAGGAACGTCTGGCGCGAGAAGTAACGGAGCTTATGCAGTCCGCAAAACAGGCTTTTCGGCAACAGGATTCAGCCGCTTAAATGACTGAACGTATCTGATAATTCTGACGCTTCTGGCTGTTTTGCCAATGGCGTCCCGTACGGGAGTCGAACCCGTGTTACCGCCGTGAAAGGGCGAATTAAACCTTTTTATATCAATGGCCTTTTCAAACAAATGTCATGTTATCAGTGTGTTATTGTGTCTCTCGGTGTCGTGCTGTGTCATGCGGTGAAATGCTGATT
>NZ_WOTB01000019.1 GCF_011516835.1 Acetobacter musti
AATCAGCATTTCACCGCATGACACAGCACGACACCGAGAGACACAATAACACACTGATAACATGACATTTGTTTGAAAAGGCCATTGATATAAAAAGGTTTAATTCGCCCTCTCACGGCGGCAACAGGGGTTCGAATCCCCTATGGGACGCCACGACATGCAAAGTATCCTTAAAATCCAATAGTCTACGTCCGCTCTGGCCAGGACAACCCCTTATCCTCCCCATTTGTGGTGCGGCAGGCTAACCATGAGGTTGTGAGTGTGAGTCCGCACACACACATATATAATCACTTGGACAGTCGGACACTTACTATAAAAACCTTGGATTTCTGCCGTTTTTCCTGTCCGACTTCCCTTAAATAGAGTCGGACAGATAAGTCGGACACATCACCATGGCGTGCTGCTTCCGGAGTTTGTGCGTTCCAGATGTATTACAAGCGTCCGCCTCATGGCTCGCAAGCGTGTCGCGGGCGGAGCCATAGCGCCTTGTCCGGAAGCTTGAGCCCTCACAATAGCTCGCCATGATCGCCATTTTCTTCGCGCGCGTTTTAGTTATGTCATAACATAACATTTTGGACGTTGCGGTTGTGTCCGCGCCGCGATGGCCCGCTAATAGCCGCCTGCCGCCGCCCGGGTGGTTGTTCAGGCGAGGTCATACGCATGCGACAGCGTAACATCATCGACTTTGGGACCCGCGTACTTCGACGCGGAACTGTTGGGGAAGCTGACGCGTCATGCTTCGGGCGCATAGCGCAATCGACCTGCGCATTCATCAAGAGTAACTGACTGCGCCGACTGTCGTGCGCCAGGCGAAACGAACCCATATAGCGATGATTATAATAAGATCAGCGAACGTATTCGCGATCTGCTGAGGACTCGCACGGCACGATCCGCGTGTTTCACTACACCCACCTGACTGACGATGAAGTGGAGCCTGTTCTGGCATCAGATGAAACGGTTCGAAATCAACGATCCGGGAAAAACCTCAAGCAGACCCACACAACCAATAGTCAACCTGTAGTTTTTTCAAACCACCCGGATCCGCGATCAAGGCACACTCTCAGAGGCTGTTTCAAAAGCCTTCTTGTGAAATCTCCTTTAAATTGTAAAGAAATTTTTGGTGAAGCTTTTTTAAAAGCTTCAGAAGACGCCGCCTTTTTGGGAAAAACACGGCACCCAAAAACTTTTATTGTTTTTTATCAAAGGGTTGTCGTGGCGCGCTTTTTTAAGGCTGGCTGAGATGAGCGGATAAACGGGACAAAAAACATAATATTATTCGTATGTTATGAAAGGCTTTATCCCGGTGAAGCTTTTGAAACAGTCTCTCAGGTAAATCGCATCTCCGGCGGCTCCGGATTGGCGGCGCGGTATGCGGCGAGCTTTCCGGCCAGACGCAGCGCGGCGATGAGGCTTTCGGGTTTCGCGAGGCCTTTTCCGGCGATATCGAAAGCGGTGCCGTGATCCGGGGAGGTCCGGACGATGGGGAGACCCAGGGTGGTGTTGACGCCGTTTTCCATGTCCAGGGTTTTGATCGGGATAAGGGCCTGATCGTGATACATGCAGAGCGCAACATCGTAGGTCGCGCGGGCGGCATCGGTGAACATGGTGTCAGGCGGCATGGGACCCTGGATGTTCAGACCTTTTGCGCGGAGCTGTTCGATGGCGGGGATAATGATATCGATTTCCTCGCGGCCCATATGGCCCTCCTCTCCTGCATGCGGATTGAGGCCGGCGATGGCGAGGCGGGGGTTTGTGATTCCGAAATCCCGTTTCAGAGCATGGGCTGTTGTGCGGGCGACTTTGACGATGAGGTCGGTGGTGAGAGTGTCCAGGGCCTCGCGGAGAGAGACGTGGACGGTGACGGGCACGACCCGGAGCATGGGACTGGCGAGCATCATGACTTCTTCGCCGGGGACTTCGCAGAGTTCGGCAAGAAATTCGGTGTGGCCAGGATGCGGAAAACCGGCGCTGCGCAGAACAGCTTTACTGATCGGATTGGTGACGACGGCGCCGGCATCTTCCGCACGGGTGAGGCCTACGGCGCGGAGGATGCTGTCCACAACGGGGCCGGCGTTGAGAACGTCGGGCTCGCCGGGATGAACGGGAGCCGGGAGAGAGAGAGGCAGAACCGGCAGGGCTTTGGGAAAAACGCTGCTGGCTTCGGTGAGTGTGACGACATCCTCATAGGGCGTGCCGGGCGGAAGGCAGGCTGGGTCGCCAATCCAGGCGAAGGCGGGGCCGGTTTTACGCAGGGCTTTCCAGGCCCCGACGGTAATTTCCGGTCCGATCCCGGCGGGATCTCCCATGGTGAGGACGAGCGGTTTCTGTTTTGGTGAGGTCATTGAGCAAGAGCCGTAAGCACGCGCACCCAGGAGCGGATGCCTTTGTGAAACGAGGTGAGGTTGTATTTCTCGTTAGGGGAATGCACGCGGTCGTCTTCCAGTCCAAAGCCGATGAGAAGGGAGTCCAGCCCGAGAGCCTGCTTCACTTCGCCGACGACAGGGATGGAACCGCCGCAGCCGATGACGGTGGCGGCGGTGCCCCACTCGTCGGAAAGCGCTTTCAGGGCGGGTCTGAGGGCCGGCAGGTCGGCGGGAACGACACTGGCGCGGGAGCCGCCGTGTGATCTGAATTCGACTTTGCAGTCTCTGGGCAGGCGGGCGCGCACGTGCTCGCGGAAGGCGGCACGGATTTTCTCGGGATCCTGATCGCCGACAAGACGGAAGGAGATTTTGGCGGAGGCTTTCGCGGGGAGGACGGTTTTGAAGCCATCTTCCTCATAGCCGCCGGAGATACCGTTGATCTCGCAGCTTGGGCGGCACCAGGTCTGTTCGAGCGCGGTATATCCCTGTTCGCCGGCGGGCCAGCGGAGGCCGACACTGCCAAGACCCTGGGCGTCGGTGGGGCCGATTTTACGCCACTGTTCGCGGACTTCTTCGGGCATTTCGGGGACGCCTTCGTAGAAGCCGGACAGGGTGACGCGACCGGTGGCGCCGTCGCGGAGGTCCGAGATGATGTCGCAGAGGACCTGGATGGGGTTGCGGGCGGCGTTACCGAACATGCCGGAGTGGAGATCACAGGCGGCGCCGGTGATGGTGACTTCCTCGCCGACCATGCCGCGCAGCATGGTGGTGATGGCGGGAGTATGGGGGTCGAGCATGCCGGTATCGCAGATGAGGGCGAGGTCGGCTTTCAGCTCTTCGGCGTTGGCTTTGAGGAACGGGAGGAGATTGACGCCGCCGGACTCTTCCTCGCCTTCGATGACGACCGTGACACCGACAGGGAGACGGCCTTCGGCGTCACGCAGGGCGCGGCAGGCTTCCAGAAAGGTCATGACCTGACCCTTGTCGTCGGCAGCGCCGCGGGCAGTGATTTCGGTTGTGCCGGACGGGGAGTCGACCAGGCGGGGCTCGAAAGGAGGTGCGGTCCAGAGGTCGAGAGGGTCGACGGGCTGGACATCGTAATGGCCGTAGAACAGGACGTGGGGCTTGCCTTCGGGGCCTTTGCAGTGGCCGGTGACGATGGGGTGACCGGGAGTTTCGCGAACGGCGGCGGTGAAGCCGAGTTCGGTGAGCTCCTTTTGCAGCCATTCGGCGGCGGCGCGGCAGTCTTTTGCGTGAGCGGCTTTGGTGGAGATGCTGGGGATACGGAGAAGCGCGAAGAGGCGTTCGAGACTGTCGTCGAGATTCTTATCGGCCCGGTTGAGGGCGTCCTGAGGTGCCGTCATGCGCGTCGCTCCTGCTGCGTGCTGTGATGCGTCTGGCGGGCATCATGGCATCGGGGGACGCGGGTTGGAACTGGGAGCAGGTGAATAGGGGCTATATCTTACCGGAGCTCTGACCCGTGCTCTGATAAGAACTGTGGCATTCAGAGCCAGCCTGCAGTGCGGCAGGCTGGGATATGGGTGCGGCTTACGGGAACAGTGACGCCACCGGGCAGCTCGAGTTGCCAGGACTGGCCGCGACGGGAGGCTTTCGGGGTAGCCGCTTTCGCGACCCAGAAGGAGCGATGGACCTGAAGGCCGGTGGTGGCATCGAGCGTATCGAGGGCATCACGCAGGCGGAGGAGCACAAGGGCCTGGCCGCGATCGGTATGGATACGAAGGTAGTGGTCTTCGGCGGAGAGTGCGAGCAGGGTAGCGCCGGTGAGTTCGGGGGCGTGACGGGCGAGAAAGTTGTCTGTGGGTAGCAGCCGGACCGGGGAGATCGTGGCTGAGGCGGGCGGTATCGGCGGCCTGATCGTGGCGGCGGCTGCGGTCCCGTAGCCGGAACGGATGGCAGACAGGATGAGGCCGAGGCCCATCGCGTAGAACCAGAAAATGGCGAGACGCATGGGCGAGACCGGGACATTCATCACAAGCATGGTAAGAGGCGCGGCCGGGATGGAGGCGATCAGCAGCGTCAGAACGGCAGCCTGAAGTGGCGTGCGGGGTGCTGAGTCAGGGCTGTTCGCGGGAAGCCAGCGACGGATGAGAGTCCGTGAGGTGAACAGGATCGCGGCTTCCCAGATGATTCCGGCTGTCAGCCAGTCGAAAGCGCGGCGGGGAAGCGGGATCATGGAGGTGCCCAGAGGCGCGAGGAAGGTCAGGGCGGCGGCGGTCAGCAGGACGAATCCTGTGCGCCGTTTCATATCCTGTGTGTTGCCGAAAGTCGTTCTGATCATGGCTGCCGGGTTGCTGTTCGTTCACGCTTCGTGAATGGCATAAGAGCATCCGTTCGCGAAAATGGCGAGCATTTCCCGTAAGGACGGATGACGCTGCCGCGGTGTTTCGCTGAAGTTTTCTAGTGCTGAACACTGAATGGAGCTTCATGAATGTCTTTGCCATTAATTCTGTCGCATGTGCCGGTCTGGGTGTGGGTTCTGCTGGTCGTTCTGATCCGGATGGGATGTCTGGCGCTGCAGGACCGGGAGGTGCCGTTACGGCGTGTGATTATGGTTCCGGTGATCTTTATGGTGTGGGGTCTGTCGGGACTTGTGTCGCTGGCCGGCTATCAGGTGGCGCCTTATGCGGTGTGGGCCTCGATGGCGGTCGTGCTGGGTGTGATCGGGTTTGTGACGGGGCCGGGGCGGATCGGTGTCGATCTGACGCGGGGCGTGGCGCATCGTCCGGGGAGTGTGGTGCCGCTGATCCGGAATGTCGGACTGTTCGGGGTGCAGTTTGCGCTCGGGATGGGCATGGCGATGCGACCGGACATGAGCGGGATGCTGATTCTGCTGCGCAGCGCGGTTTCAGGGGCGATGGCAGGGTATTTTGCCGGATGGGCGGCAGCGTTTTTCCGGCGTTATGAGGGGGCGTGGCGACTGGTGCTGTAGAAAGGAGCATGACTGGTCCTGGCGGCACAAGAAGGCACTTGTATATTTTGCAAAGACAGGCGGGATGGCTTTTCGGGGCTTTGCCCCGAACCCCACAAAGGGACGCAGTCCCTTTGATCCCGGTTTGTTAATTAAATAGAGATGAAGGGGCGTCGTGCGGAGCACGCCTGCGCCTGATGATCCCGTCCGGATGCAGGGCAAAGCCCCTGCTTTGTCTCCTGTATGCAAAATACATAACCACTAAAAGAAAAAGCCGGAATCTTTCGATCCCGGCCCAAACAGCACACCAATAATGATGCTGTATTTTACTTCTTCGCCGCAGATTTGAGCTTCAGAGCCCAGAGTTCCGCAATATCTCTGGCCCCGTTATCACCCTCGACGGTGCCGAAGGTGGTGATGGCATCAGCAATACGACCACCGTCCATCTGAGCTTCACCAAGACGAAGTTTCGCCACGTTGACGTCAAATGGTCCCTTGGCAATGCCCTGTCTGATCAGATCGAGGCCTTTATCGACCTGTCCGAAGGTCACATAATTGTAGCCAGCCGTGATGAGCGCATTACCGCTCGGCGCCTGGGCAGCAGCAGCGGCATCAGAATCCGCAGAAGCCTTTTTGTCCTCTACGGTTTTGACGACCAGCGCCTTCAGCTTCGCCTCGCGGGCGGCACCGGCATCTTTGCCAAGCGCGCCGGAAGCATAACCCTGATTCATGATGTTCAGAGCAACCTGCGGCAGACCCATCTGCATGGCAATTTCTGTCGCATCCATGAAATCGCCTGTTGCAGTCAGATTTCCGGCCGCAAGACGGATGCGATAGACATCAAGCTGAAGCGCCGGAGGCAGCTTCGGGTTGGTTACCAGACCATGCAGAAGCAACGCCCAGTATTCCGGTTTCGGATAGTAGGTCGCCAGCAGGACATAGGTGTGCGTCATCGCCCCCGTGTCCTTCATCTGCGACTGGCAGGTGGCCAGAAGCTGAAGCTGGTTTTCCGTCGGAACTTTTTTCGCCCTGATGGCTTCGTCGATCATCGTCTGCTGGACGCGGGCGGCGTTTTTGAAGTCTTTCTGAAGATAGTAGGACTGAACAAGCAGTGTTTCCATCTGTTCGTTCGGACCGACCTGCTTCAGATAGCGCTCGATCGCAGGGACAGCGTGCGCGTAATCCTTCGCCGTATAGGCCATGGTCGCTTCAGCCATCATCATCTGGGCTTTGGCGTCTTTGGGCGTGCGGGGCGAGGCGATCAGTTTGTCATAGGCCGATGTCGCGGCGGCGACATCACCGGACTGCGCCGCAACAGCCGCGCGCATCTGGTCGATCGTGTAGGACTCGTAGTCGTTTTTTCCCTTGATCGCGTCGGCATCGTTTACCGCCGCCATGGCTTTTGCGTAATTATGCGCGGCAAGTGCGGCCTGTGCGGCCTGCAGGGGTTTACCGACTGCGGGGCTGAGAACATCTGCGGCCTGCGCTGAGGAAACGCAGGAAACTGACAGGGGCAGGCAAAACACTGCGCCGGCGAGAAGCGCCATGCGCGACAGACGAAACGACATCAGGTCACTGTCCTTCCATGAACTGATCCTGACCTACAATACCCATCTTTGTAATGCCAAGTCTCTGCGCATCGGCAAGCACATGGGCCACGGTCTTATAATCAGCCAGGCGGTTTGGATGAATATGCATTTCCGGCTGATCCGGTTCCGAGGCCGCCTGCATGAAGCGCGACTGCAGATCAGCTTCACTGGTGATCGGGGTCCCATTCCAGGAGATGCTGTTGTCGAAATCGATCGCCACGGTAACCACCTTCGGGTCCGGTGCGGACGACGGCGGCGGATTACCCTGCGGCAGATCCATCGAAACAGAATGGGTCTGGAGCGGAATGGTGATAATGAGCATGATCAGCAACACCAGCATCACGTCGATCAACGGCGTGGTGTTGATATCGACAATGCCTTCGTCTTCCGTCGTGCTCTCGGATCCGACATTCATGCCCATAGTGGCATTACTCTCTCACATTGTTTCCGCCGCGTCACATCACAGTCCGGCTGATGAGGGTGACGCCCGGAAACGGGTTCAGTCCGGCGCACCCGCCGCGCAGGGCGGCAGGTGCGGTTCTCAATCCGAATGGGGCTGCTCGGTGATGAAGTCGACGTGATAGATGCCCGCTTCCTGACAGATCGCGACCAGCTTGCCGACAGCTTCATACTTCGCGGCACCGTCGCCGCGGATCATGATCTGCGGCTGAGGTTTCAGAACGGCCACTTTCTCGAGCCGCGCCAGAAGATCGGCGCGTCCCTTGATCGGGGTCTCGTTCCAGTACGCCGTACCATCGGCTGTGACCGCCAGGGTAACATTCCCTGGCTTGATCTTGCTCGGCTGGTTGGCATCCTTTGGGAGCTGCACCTTCACCGTATGGGTCGCCACCGGAATGGTGATCAGGAAGATGATGAGCAGCACCAGCATGACGTCGACGAGGGGCGTCGTGTTGATCGCGGATACGACCTCGTCTTCGTCACCACCGCCTCCGACGGACATTCCCATGATCAGGCCACCCGGTTGGAGACGGTTGAGGTGGTCGGGGAGTTGTCAGCGCGGACCACGATCGTTTCGTGAGCCGCACCATGACGGAAACCACCGATAAGGATGGACTGCAGATCGGAGGCGAAGTTACGGACCTTGTCCATGGCGCCTTTGTTGCGACGGACGAGGAGGTTGTAACCGAGCACGGCCGGAACAGCGGTGCCAAGACCAATGGCCGTCATGATCAGCGATTCACCGACCGGACCGGCAACCTTGTCGATCGAGGCCTGGCCTGCGATGCCGATGGCGGTCAGAGCGTGATAGATACCCCAGACGGTTCCGAACAGACCGACGAACGGTGAGGTCGAGCCGACGGTTCCGAGGAAGGCGAGGCCGCCCTGGAGGTTATTCTGCACCGAGTCAACGGCGCGCTGGATCTGCGAGGACGTCCAGTCCGACAGATCGATGGATTCCTGCATCGTGCCTTCGTGATGCTCGGCGGAAACGATGCCGGTATCGGCGATATAGCGGAACGGCGAGGTCGACTTCAGGGAAGACGCGCCTTCCTGCAGCGACGGCTTGGACCAGAAATTTTTCGCGGCATCTTTAGCGGCGCCGAACAGCTTCGCCTGCTCGAAGAATTTGGTGATCATGATGTACCATGTGCCGACCGACATGATGACCATGATAACCAGAACGCCACGGGCGATGATGTCACCGTTCGCCCAGAGAGCACCGAGACCGTACGGATTTTCCTTCGGAGCAGCCGGCGGAGGCGGCGCATCGGAAGCAGGCGCCGGAGCGTCGGATGTTGCCGGAGCCGGGGCATCGGCCGCAGGGGCAGGCGCCGCGTCGGACGGAGCCGGAGCAGCATCGGCAGGGGCGGCCGGCGGCGCGGACGCGTCGGGAGCGGCTGCGGGCGCGGCATCCGGGGCCGGAGCGGCTGCAGGCGCCTGAGCGTCCTGAGCGAAGGCGACGACCGGGGCGGCCGTGCTCAGCAGCACCGCCAGCGCGGGAACAGCCATACCGGGAAGCGAAAAGCGGCGAAGCAGTCTTGTCATTTTAATCCTGGTCCTCGTCATGAGCAGCTGTCGTTTCCTGTATGACAGCTGCTGGTGAGATCGATACTGCACTGGGTGGTGACGATCAGTCGTCGCTCAGGCTGAAAGTAATCGTATAGGCGTGGTGGAACTCCTTGATCGGGACGCCGTTCGCGGTCGCCGGCTGGTATCTGGCCTTCCGGACATAATCGAGAGCTGCCCTTGCGAAATCCTGACCACCGGTCACGCTGGTGACCTTACAGTTGCTTGTCTCGCCACTTGGCTCCACATCACAGACAACTGTCGCCTTGCCTTCACGACCTTCGTCCTGAGCTTCCGAGGGATACTCAAGCTCGACATGGTTGATCGGACGCGAACCCGCGAGATGATCCGGAACGGGCGGACCGACCGGCGCGGACGGAGACGGCGGCGACTGAACCGTTGCCGGCGGCATGGCCTTCGGCGGCGGCGTGTGCGTGACGTGCTGAATGACCTGCTGCGGCGGCGGCTGCACCTGAATCTTCGGCGGCGGAATATACGGCGGCGGCGGCGTGGTCATCTGCGGCGGCGGTGGAGGTGGCGGAGGTGGCGGTGGCGGCTTCACCTCCTTGATCACCTCGGTCTTGATCGGCGCGTGCGTCTCGGTTTTCGGCTGCTTATCAACCCACGTGTAGTAGATGACGCCCATAACCAGGGTCAGAAAGGCAACACCTCCGATACCGATGATCCGCTGCATCGGATTTCGTTGCTGTTGCGCGTAGTCCATCATACTGGAAACCTCCTCGACTTCGTCACCTGACTGCGCCGGCAGGTTTTACAAACCCGCAGACGCACAGCCGGCCTCTTCCGAACCGCTGACCATGCAGCCCTGTGACACTCCCCCGCCCCTCCTGTCGTCTGGACAAGGGCGACAGGCAGGACGGATCGAGCCTCTGGCTTCTCGATTGGGCTATCGACGGCGGGTGATGTCAAGAAAGATATTAACCGAAATGAAAACGTCCGTGGTAAGAGCAGGAAGCACAAAAATTACGCAGGTTTCATTTCTGTGTAAGAACGGCGGATGACAGCCACATGGCAGCCTCGCCATCAGCGCATGCTCAGAAAACTGCCTGCAAAACGGGCGATCATATTTCTGATCATTTTTACGACTCAGCCCGGCTGACACGGCGAAACCGGTCTGACAGGCCGGTTTCCACGCTCACACAATATCGCCGAACCGCGTTTTTATACTCCGGAATTGTTTCACCGCTGTTTCGGACAGGAAAAACACAGAATCGACTACGACAGGACCTTGCCGGACAGAGTGCGAAACGCGCAGCACCGCTTTCGGTTCCCTTATCATGATGCCGGAAACGTATCCGGATGGCCTTTCAGTCCGATTTATCATTTAATATATAAAATTCAATTATTCATTTTAATAATATATTAATCGGGAATATGTCTCATGAGTCTGCGACAAAATATTGCGGACACGCGATTTTATAAGTCTGGCGGAAAAACTGGCCGGATTGTGAAGAAAGTGCCCATTCCGGAAGCAGAAACGGGCCGCCTCTGAGAATCAGAGACGGCCCGTTTCATGTTTTCGATTCATAACAACCGGTGCCGCAGGCTACTGAGCGGAAGCACTCGCCTCCGACCGTGTCGCGCCAACCCGGGCGGCAAGCGAAGCGGCCATGAAATCGTCCAGATCACCGTCGAGCACGGCGTCCGGATTGCCTTTCTCCACATTGGTGCGGAGATCCTTGACCATCTGATACGGGGCAAGAACATAGGAACGTATCTGATGGCCCCAGCCGATATCCGTTTTCGCGGCCTCAGTCTGGGCAGCAGCGGCTTCCCGCTTCTGCAGTTCGGCTTCGTACATCCGGGCGCGGAGCATATCCATCGCCGTAGCACGGTTACGATGCTGCGACCGGTCGGTCTGACAGGCGACGACGATGCCTGTCGGGATATGGGTAATACGGATGGCGGATTCGGTCTTGTTGACGTGCTGTCCTCCTGCCCCGGAGGCGCGGAACGTATCGACCTTGAGGTCGGCTTCGTTGATGTCGATCTCGATCGTGTCGTCGATGACCGGAAAGACCCAGACGGACGCGAAAGAGGTCTGACGACGGGCGGCAGCGTCGAATGGCGAGATGCGCACGAGCCGGTGCACGCCGGCCTCGGTTTTCAGCCAGCCATAGGCATTGGGACCCGAAACCTGGATCGTCACGGATTTCAGACCGGCCTGCTCACCCTCGGAGCTTTCCATCAGCGTGATCTTGTAGCCATGCGCTTCAGCCCAGCGGGTGTACATCCGCAACAGCATTTCAGCCCAGTCCTGGGCTTCCGTGCCACCGGCGCCGGCATTGACCTCAAGGTAGCAGTCATTGGAATCGGCTTCACCGGAAAGCAGGCTTTCCGTCTCGCGCCGTTTGGCTTCCTCGGCCAGACGACGCAGCGTCTTCGTGGCCTCGGCGACCATATCGGCATCACCTTCGTCCTCGGCCATGGCGACAAGCTCGAGGCTGTCCTCCACCTCGTTTTCGAGGTTCTGCACGCCTTCGATCTGATTGGCGAGCAGTGTGCGCTCCCGCATCAGCTTCTGCGCAGCCTCGGCGTCGTTCCAGAGATCGGGGTCTTCGACCCGGTTGTTCAGTTCGGCAAGTCTGCCCTGTGCGACATCCCAGTCAAAGATGCCTCCTCAGCAGTGCGACCGACTGCCTGATCTGTTCGTTGAGCGCTTCCGTCTCGGCGGACATGCGACCGCACTCCATCCCGTAGTTGTGAGACCGGCCTCAATACAGGCCGCCCATGCCGATGTCACCCCCGGCAGGCTGTTTCGACGGCGGCGGTGCGGCCGGGGCGCCAGGGATTCCCGGTTTTCCCGGCACCGGAGGCTGCTGCTCCGCAACGGAAACCATGTCGCTTTCTGAATCGGGCAGATTCTCGGCGCCGGTATCGGCGGCGGTCAGCTCGCCGGTTCCGGCGGTTCCGGCGAAGTTCGAACTCTGGCCGGGAGACTGATCCTGCTTGAACGCATCGACGGTCACACCGCGTCCGGTATCGTAGCGGACCAGCGTATCGCCGTCGGGAACCCGGAAATCGAGACTGGGCCGGCCGGCAAGCGCGGTTTTCATGATCCGGTTCCAGATTGGCCCCGCAATGGCGCCGCCGGTCTCATTCTTTCCGATGGACTGCGGCGTGTCGAAGCCGATCCAGACCACCGTCACGAGATCGGCGGAATATCCCGCAAACCAGGCGTCATTGAAATCCTGACTGGTGCCGGTCTTGCCGGCGATCGGATGATCGATCCCCTGCCCGGCCTGAATCCCGGTGCCGCGACGGATCACATCCTGAAGCATGGTTGTGATCTGAAAGGCGCTGTCGGCGCTCGCGATCGGTGCGCGAACATCAGCGATGGCAGGAATGGCATCCCGCCCTGGCACGACGAGAGCAGGCGCCGGCGGCGTGGCCGAAGACGCATTGCCAGCCCCAGGTGAAGCACCCTGAGCCGGCGAACCCTGCACAGGGGACACCGCAGTGGACGGCCCTTCGGCGCCACCCTGGTCAGCGGCCGGGAAGACGGCATCCGGAACAGCGCCGGGGGCCGGAGGCGGCGCATCCGGCTGCGCGGTCGTAAGAGCGAGCCCCGCGGGACGCCAGATGACATGGCCGTTGCGGTCCTGGACATCGTCGATCAGCGTCGGCGTGACCTTCTGACCTCCGTTGGCGATGGTCGCATAGGCGCCGGCTTCGCGCAGAACGGTTGTTTCCACCGCGCCAAGAGCGGCGGGCAGCACATGCGGCATGGTCTCGACCAGGCCGACATCGGTGGCAATTCTGGCCACGCTTTTCATGCCAATATGGGCGGCCAGACGGATGGTCACGAGATTACGGGATTCACGCAGCGCGTCATGCAGGGTGGTCGGCCCCCAGAAATCCTTTTCATAGTTATTGGGATGCCAGCTGCCGTAGGAAACCGCTGAATCCTCGAACTGCTGCGACGGAGAAATCCCCTGCTCCATGGCGGCGAGATAGACGAACGGCTTGAAGGAGGAGCCGGGCTGGCGAAGCGCCTGGGTGGCACGGTTGAACTGCGAGGCCGCGAAAGACCAGCCGCCGACCATCGCCAGCACGCGCCCGGTGTGAACATCCATTGTGACGGCAGCGCCCTCGATCCTCGGGATCTGACGAATGGCGACGCGATTTTCTTCGGCCTGCGGTTCAACCATCAGCACGTCGCCCGGACGTGTGGCACGGAAAACGCGCATCCAGCCGAGATCGCGGGCAAGAAGGAGGCCGTGACGGGGCGACCCCGAGGCGGCGGTACCTTCGATCCAGCCGACACTCCCGCGCGCGGAATCGAGCACGACGGCGAGCCGCCAGCGATCGGGCATCCCGGCAGGCGCGGCCGTGGTGGCCAGGCGGGACATCCAGACTTCCTCCTCCGTGCCGGCGGTGATGCCATCCAGATGGTTCACCGGGCCACGCCAGCCACCATGTGAGCGGTCATAGGCGGCCAGACCGTCCCTCAGGGCGTCTGTCGCCACGGACTGCAGGGCCGGATCAAGACTGGTGTGGACGTTCAGACCGCCCTGCATAGTCTGCTGGGTGCCGTAACGCTCGATCAGTTCGCGGCGCACCTCCTCGCCGAACCACTCGGAACCGGGAACCGGGCCGGGACGGTGAAAGTTTTTCGCGATGATGGGTTCGGCCTGTGCCGCAGTCGCGGCCTCACGCGAAATCGCACCGATAGCGACCATTTCACCGAGCACCAGATTACGGCGCATCCGGGCGGCATCCGGATAACGGAGCGGATTATAGTTGGTGGGCGATTTCGGCAGAGACGCGAGAACGGCGGCCTCGGCATCGTCGAGCTGATCGAGCGGTTTGGCGAAATAGGTCTGTGCGGCGGCGGCAATGCCGTAGGCGCCGTCTCCAAGATAGATCTCGTTGAGATAGATTTCGAGGATCTTCTCTTTCGGCAGAACCTGCTCGATGCGCATGGCCAGCAGAGCTTCGCGGGCCTTGCGCTGGAACGAGACGGCATTGTTGCCGATGAGCATGATGCGGGCGACCTGCTGGGTGATGGTCGAGGCCCCCATCGGCCTGTGGCCCTTGCCCCGTGTCATGTCGGTAAGACCGGCGCGGATGATGGCGAGCGGATCGACGCCGGCATGAGTCCAGAATTTATGGTCCTCGGCGGCGAGAAAAGCATTCTTCACGCGGTCCGGGATAGCGGAATACGGCACGAAGATACGGCGCTCGGCGGCGAGTTCGGCGATCAGCCGGTCATCGCCGGAATAGAGACGGCTCATGACCAGCGGCTCATAGGACCGCAGTCCGTCCACCGTGGGCAACCCCGCGACAATGCCGGAATACTGCTTCCAGATGACGATGCCGCCGACCGCCGTGCCAAGGAGAAGGACGGCCAGGGACGAACCAAGAACATTGCGCCACATGCGGAAGCGCGGGCGGCGGGGCGGAAGCCCCCCGAAGGACCCGCCGCCGCCTGACCCGCTTCTCCCGCCAGAGCCACCTCTGCCGCCAGATCCGGAACCGCCCGCGATGTTGTCCGGTGTGCGGCCACCCAGACGGTCCTCACCGGTTACACGCCAGCCATTGTCATGGTTTTCAGAAGCAAACAGGCCCGGACCGCCGGGGCACGGCATCCGGACAGACCTGCCAGCTGAAGAAACGCCACCACAATAGCCGGCATATGACGGGACGGCCTGGAGAACAGCGGGATACAGACGGGACATCATGGCGGCTCTCTAGCATCCTCATAATCGGCCGTCGCCCCCGGAGCCGCGGGAATTCGACGAAGGTCGTCTCTTCGTTCCGGCAGCGCCACGCCGGCATGGCCGCGTCAGGATGCTCATGCCACATGCCGCCGGACTCCGGCAGCAGACTCTGACCGTGCTTATGGCGGTTTTATGGTCTGCCAGCACCAGACCGAAAATATAAGGCGGCAACCTGTCCGGCCGGCATGAGCAACGGTCAGGGACAGCGATCACGGACCCGCGCGTTTCTTGCCGGATCAGTCCGTGAGGATGACACGGCTGACAGCGTCGCGCATCCGGTGGGAGTCAGGCGAGGTCAGGCTGGAGAACCATGTCGAGAGCCGCCCCTGCCGGTCGATGACATATTTGAAGAAATTCCATCGCGGATGAGCCAGGAAGCCACCCTGGGCGGAGAGCCATCTGAAAAGCGGCGTCGCCTGAGCGCCTTTCACGTGGCATTTCTCCGTCATCGGAAAGCTGACGCCATAATTCCGCGAGCAGAAAGTGGCGATGTCGGTTGCATCGCCAGGTTCCTGACGGCCAAAATCGTTGCTCGGCACGCCGAGCACCACCAGTTCATGCCCTGTTTCCGACCAGAGCGCCTGAAGGCCTTCATACTGGGGGGTGAAACCGCATTTAGACGCCGTGTTGACAATCAGCATCGGTTTGCCGCGCCAGGCGCTCAGATCGACGGTTCCGCCTGTGAGACCGGGCAGGCTGAAATCGTAGACGCATGACATGACGGCATCCCTTTCGTACGGCACGTTTTCTCGTTCCTGTCTTTCAGTCAGGTGCCAGCGTCTCCGGTTTTTGTCGAGGGTCCGGGCTGGACAGGCAGCCGCGCGACGGTGAGAGTTGGCTGGAAATCTGATTCGGACCCGGACTGATGCCTGTTCTGCGCGGCCTTGCTGCCATCCTGTTTTTCGTGGCGGTGGGAGTCGCTTTTTCAACCAGCCGCCGGGCGATCCGGCCACGGGTCGTTCTGGCGGCTCTGGCGGCACAGTTTCTGGTCGGGGCGGTCGTGCTTTTCGTACCGCCCGGACGGGCGGCGCTGCACGCGGTATCGGCGCTGGTGGGCGACGTGCTGGCCTGCGGCGCGGAAGGAACGGCCTTTCTGTTTGGCCCGCTGGTCGGGCCGGACATGCAGCGCGTCTTTCCGGGCGGGGCATTCATCTTCGCCTTTCAGGTCCTCACCGAGATCATCTATGTCAGCGCGCTGATCTCGGTTCTGTATCATTTCGGGATCATGCAGCGCCTGGCGGAGGTGATCGGCTCGCTGCTGCGCCGGATCATCGGCACATCGATTGTCGAATCGTTCTCCGCCGTCATCACCATTTTCATCGGCCAGAGCGAGATGCCGGTCGCCATCGCCCCCTACCTGCCACGTATGACCGACGCAGAACTGTTCGCCGTGATGTGCAGCGGCACGGCATCCGTGACCGGCTCAGTCCTGGCGGGATACGCGGCGCTGGGCGTGCCGATGGATTACCTGATCGCCGCCTCTTTCATGGCCGTTCCGGGCGGCCTCCTGTTCGCTCGTCTGCTGATGCCGGCGACCGAGCCGCCGCTGATCACGGATATGCGGGCCCTTCGCGAACCAGCGGACATGGAGATCCCGGACACCGCGACCGGAAAGCCGCACGGCTCCGCAAATGTCTTCGAGGCGATCGCCACCGGAGCGGCGGCCGGAACGCAGGTTGCGGTCGCCGTGGCGGCGATTCTGGTGGCGTTCATCGGCCTGATCGCTCTGGTCAACCGGATTCTGGCAGCGGCAGGGAATGCGCTCGGATTCGGCGCCCTGTCGCTTGCCGGGCTGCTGGGCCATGCCTTCGCGCCTCTGGCCTGGCTGATCGGTGTGCCATGGGACGAAGCGGGCATCATTGGCGGGATTATCGGCCAGAAACTGGCCTTCAATGAATTCGTGGCCTATGTCAGCCTGTCTCCGCATATTCAGGCGGCGACGCTCGACCGGCACAGCATCGCCATCGCCTCTTTCGCGCTGTGCGGGTTCGCGAATCTGTCGTCGATCGGAATTCTCATCGGCGCTTTCGGCAGCGTGATCCCCGAGCGGCGGAGCTTCGTGGCGCGGATGGGCGCGCGGGCAGTTCTGGCCGGTTCTCTCTCGAACCTGACAAGTGCAGCGATCGCCGGTCTCTTCATGGGCTGAAACGGGGCGCGCCGGCCGCGCTTCCGCTACAATCCGGTTACGATCGGATGATGGCGGGCAGGGTAAAATTATGCCACGCTGCAGCGCGGCCGTTCCGTGGGCCGGTCTTCGGACCGAAGCAAAGCAGTGCCAGCGTATTTCACAAACGCGCCGACGCTGTTACCACTGTTTCTGCTGTCCCGGGGTCAGGCCGGATGGGGAACCATTGGCGCGATCCGGGGTTTATTGTCGCTGTTAACAGCGCACCGGGAATGCCGTCCGGTCCGGGAGATTCTGCCTTTCATGCCGCTGCCATCCAGCCCGACCCTTCATGACAATGCTGGCGGTCCCAGCCAGACCATTCCGAAAAGGAACGCGCGCGTGCCCCGACCGATGCTGGCAGCTGCTTTTTCTCTCACCGTTTCGGGACTCGTGACGAATCCTTCACCGGTTTTCGCAGCCGTTCAGGGAGGTACGACAATTCTCGCCGTGTCACAGAGCGCCGCGGACACGGGAACAGCCTCGGCGGACCGCCTGGTCTTCCGGCTGCAGGAGGCCAGCCTCGGCCCCGGTTACGGATGGGGCACCGGCGTGCTGCATTACAAAGGGCAGGATTACGCCGTGAAAGTCTCAGGCGGCGGCGGACCGGCGATCGGATACTCCCATTCCTGCGCCGAAGGCTCGGTTAATAATCTCGGCTCGGTCGATGATTTCGACAGCACCTTCTGGTCCGTCGGAGCAGAGGCGACAGCGGGAAGCGGAGCCGGAACGATGGCGTTGCAGAACGGCCGCGGCGTTGAACTGCATCTCTCCACCCGCACGAGCGGAGCACGACTGTCGGCCGAGACGGCGCGTTACCGCTTCCGGGTGCTGGGGCCTGCGAAGACGAGCTTTGAGAGTTCGCGCTGCCCGGGCTGAAATGCGACAGCCTGCCATGATGTAATCGCCGGGAAAAATTCCCGGCTGTACTGCGGTAACATGACCGGAGAGGACCGCGTCCGGCCACGCTGTTTCCGCAGTCTGAACGCTCAGACCATAGTGCCGACCGAACCCCCGTCGACGCGGAGCACGGCACCGGTTGTGAATGTGGCCGTGGCCGAGACGAGATAAGCGATCGCGTCTGCGACCTCTTCCGCCCGGCCGCGACGTCTGACGGTCATCATCGGCCGTTCCTTATCGATAAAGGTTTTTACGGCTGTCGCGATATCGACACCGTCACGTTTCGCACGTTTTTCCATCATGGCATCGGTCATCGGGGTCTCGATGAAGGCGGGAGAGACGCAGTTAACAGTGATGCCGTCCGGGCCATAGGTGGAGGACAGCCCTTTCGAAAGGCTGAGAAGCGCCGCCTTTGAAGCGCAGTAAGGCAGTTCATCAGTGTAAGGCTGCACGGCGTCTTCGGACGCGATGAAGACCACCCTGCCCCATCCTTTTTCGCGCATTGCCGGAATGAAGCTCCGGGCCACACGCAGCGCGGTGAGAAAATTGACATCGATGACCCGGTGCCAGTCTTCTTCCGTCAGGTCATGAAACAGACCGGTCGGACCGGTGATGCCGGCGGCGGAGACGACGATATCCGGATCTCCCATTCCGTCGCGCACCGCCCCGTGCAGGGCACGGACCTGTTCCGGATCGGTCAGATCGGCGGCGAACCCCCTGACCTCACCGAATGCGCGGAGTTTTTCTGCGGCAGCGTCAACAGAGTCCTGTTTCATATCGCTGAGCGCCACACGTACTCCTTCACGAAGCAGGCGTTGCGCAGTCTGAAAGCCAATCCCCGAGTCTCCCCCGGTCACGAGAGCAAGCCGGCCGCTAATTCCGAGATCCACTGTCGTTCTCCTGTCTGATGTGCGTCTTCTGACAATCAAACAGACGAACCCGCGCAATGGTTCAGACGGGAATGCTGTTCCGCTCCGGCCATCCAGCAATCTGCCCAGGCGAAACCGGGCGCGACATCCGATAACCCGTCCTGCATCGCAGCCCATTCCTGAGACTGCCCGGAATTGGATGCATCCGACGCCGGAGCGCCTCGACACGGCCCTTCCGCCGGTCGCGAGACCGGTCCCGGCTTTCGGCCTGAACCACTGCCAGTCGCTGTCGGTCAGCGAGAGAGCAGAAACCGGCACTTTCAGCAATCTGCAGACAGGCGGGTCAGACGGCCTGCGGTGTCGCCCCGGCCGGCGGCGGCGCACGATCCTGCGTTTCCTTCAGAGCGACCGCCGCACCGAGAACACCGGCCAGGCTCGCGGAAACATCGCTCGGCACGATAATGGTGCTGTTATTGCGGGCGATGTCTCCGAGCAGATTCATCTGCCGGATCTGCATGGCGCCGGGCATTGTGGTGTACAGAGACGCGGCTTTCACGATCTGCTCGGCAATCTGCACCTCCGCTCCGGCCAGGGTAACGCGGGCCTGACGTTCACGCACAGCCTGTTCCTGGGCGCTCATGGCGTTCTGAAGCTCCTGCGGAATGAGAATATCCTTGATTTCCACGCGCTCGATTTCAACACCCCATTCATTTGTCTTTTCCATGAGGCTGTCTTTCAGGGCGCGATCGCAGGCCTCACGGTCATTCAGAAGTTCCGTCATGTCGCGCGAACCGGCGAGCTCCCGCAGGGTGGTCTGGGCGATTCCATAGACGGCGCCCTGATAATTCCCCACTTCCAGCAGGGCGTTGCGGGCATTGGTGACGCGCAGGAAGACGATGGCGTCGATATCGAGCGGAACCATATTGCGGGACAGAATTTTCTCGGCGGTGATAGTCTGGGTCTGCAGACGGGTATCGACCTTCGCGTAAGCAGACCGCAGATACGGGAAGGTGAAATAAAACCCGCTCCCGGCCGTGCGATGGTATTTACCGAAACTGAGCAGAACGGTCTGCTCGAATTCGTTGTTGAACCCGATCAGTTTCAGAAATCCGACAACAAGAAAGATGACCAGACCGATGAAAACCGGCGTGAGAGCAGCCATCAGAGAAGATCCCCGGACAAAGTGGTGAAAGACGAGACGGACCAGGTGCGACAGACCATGAAACTGGCCGTGGACGGTATGAAATTTAACGCTCATCATCGCCGCCGCCGGTTATGACGGACCGGATCGCCAGAATGACGTCTTCAGGCGGGACACCGCGGGTCAGCGCTTTGCAGACAGCTTCTTCGGCGATTTCACGGGAAATGATTTCGCGCCTTCTGAGATTTCCGGACTGATCGGGCAGCGGATCGGTCACGAAGGTTCCGCGTCCGCGCTGGATGTCGAGCAGACCTTCGCGGGCAAGGGCATGGATGGCCCTGATGACCGGATCGCTGTTGACCGAGAGCGTCAGACTGAGTCTGCGGATGGTCGGGAGCTGGCTTCCCGGCGTGAGTCTGCCGGTTGCGATCAGGTTGCGGAGCTGATTCGCGATCTGGATATAGAGCGGTTCGCCGGTACTGGCGAGAATGATGGAAGGGAAATCCATCTGCGCGGAAGCGATCCTGTTCCGGTGTTACGGAACACCATAACAGAAGATCAAATCTGTCCGTCAACGAAAAAAGATGTTTGTATCGTTTACGAAGATACTGAGCGGGGAGAGATGGTGGCCGGTGCTTCCGCCCGAACCCCGCAAAGAGAAGCGATTCCTCTGATCCCGTTTAACGGATTGAAGGCGTCCACGGCCCCTTTTCGGGGGGCGGACAGCACCCGGCCCTGTCCGGGAATGGCTCATACATACGAAAGACATCAGGGATGAAAAAACTTCGCGCCGGTCTGGTGATTCTTCTGACAGGCACCACTCTTCCCGCCTGTGCGGCCGAGCCTGTGCTGGTCATTCATGGCGGCGCCGGAGTAATAAAGAGCGATCTGACGCCGGACCGCGTAAAGGCGGTCCGTGCGGGGCTCGAACGGGCGTTGCAGGCGGGATACGCGCGGCTGAAAGCGGGGAAGCCGGCGACGGATGCCGTGGAGGCGGCGGTGCAGGTTCTGGAGGATGACCCGAACTTCAATGCCGCGCGGGGCGCGGTGTTCACGCATGACGGGCAGAACGAGCTCGATGCGGCGATCATGGACGGCGCAACGCTGAAGGCCGGGGCCATTGCAGGCGTGCGACATGTACGCAACCCGGTGACGCTGGCGCGGGCGGTGATGGATCACTCGCCGCATGTGTTTCTAATCGGCGATGGCGCTGAGGCATTCGCGAAGGAACAGGGCATCGCACTGGTGGAGGCGTCGTATTTCCGCACGGACCGGCGGTGGCGGCAGTTACAGGAGGCCCTGGAGAAGGACCGGCTGAAGCAGGCGAAGGAAGCGGACGCGCATCATGGCACGGTGGGCGCGGTGGCGCTGGACAGGGAGGGACATCTGGCGGCGGCGACCTCGACAGGCGGGCTGACGGACAAACTGTGGGGACGTGTCGGGGATTCTCCGCTGATTGGCGCGGGGACTTACGCGAATGCGGACTGTGCGATGTCAGGGACCGGATGGGGTGAATATTACATCCGCACGGTGGCGGCGCATGAGATCTGCATGCGGGTGACAATGATGCATCAGCCGCTCGGCGAGGCGGCGGAGGAGGTCATCAATCACGAGATTCCAAAACTCGGTGGCGATGGCGGAGCCATTCTTGTCGACAGCGCCGGGAATATTGCAATGCCGTTCAACACGGACGGAATGTATCGCGGCTGGATCGGCAAAGACGGCGTCACTCATGTGGCGATGCTGAAGGGGGAGTGAAGCGGCGCTCTCTGTTATATCAGAGACTGCTTCAAAACATGCTCATTAAACTTCTGTCCAGTTATAAAGAAGTTTGTGGTGAAGCTTTTTTCAAAAAGCTTCAGGGAACGCCGCCTTTTTGAAAAAAGGCGGCACCCGGAAACTTTTGTTTTTTATCAAAAATTTATCGTGAAGTGCTCTCTGAGCCTGCTTGATGCAGGCAGATGGCCGAACCTCAAAAAACATAACATCATCAGCTTATTATAAAAGTTTTCGTGTATTCACGGCTTTTGAAACAGTCTCGTGCCGGAGATCGTGTTCCGGAATGCACCCTGAAATCTCTCGCCAGAGGTATCTCAGGATGCATTCCGCCCGTCAGCGTCAGAATGTAATACCTGAGCGTACACCAATGATGTTCCCGCCAGTCGCACCAGGATAAGCGCCGGCTTTATTGTCCACATGGGCATGGGTGTAGTTCAGCATGATGCGCATATAATTCACGATATACCAGTTGACACCAACGGTCGCGGACCAGGCTTTCGTGCCACCGGGGATATCCCAGGCATCAAGCCAGTCGCCACGGGCGGCGATTTCCCAGGCGCCGATGCCGCCATCGGAGACGGGATCGAGGACGCGGGGCATGGCCCACTGCCCGGTATGGGCAAAGTAGTTCGGCGTTTCACCGGTCAGGAATATACCGGCCTGGAGGCTGGCGGCCTGGACGGTTCCGGCGCGATACGGGAAGGTCTGCGCGCCGTACGTGTTGCGGAACTCCATATGGCGGGCGCCATATTCACCGAGCGCCCAGGCGCTTTTCCAGATTCCGAACAGCTCGAGACCACCGGCGAGAGAATTCGCGATCGGACCGGAATTGATGCGCGCGGCGAAGGCGTCGTCGGTACGGGCGAGAAGACGGGTGGACTGCGAGAAGGTGGCAGCGGGTTTGACGTCTTCGTAAAAACCCCACGCGCCGAGATGGATCAGGCTGGTTTTCGTCCGCCAGGGAATCCAGTGGGTCCGCAGTTCGTATGTCATGTCGTCGCGGACATTGTTGGTAATGTTTGCGGAGTTGATGTCGTCGCCGGAGATCTGGGCTGCAACATGCCAGCTTTTTCCGAAGATTTTGAAAGCACCGCCGAGGCCGTACCAGCCTTTGACAGGCAGGAGGGCGTTGGCAACGATGTCACGATCGAGAAAGACGGTCTGATCGGAACCACCGGAACCGTCGAAGGTGCGCTCGTTGAATTTATTGCCGAGCGTGTATTCGACGAGATGACCGGCCATTTTGTCGCTCCAGGTCGCGTAGGCACTGACTACGGAGATCTGATTATTGGAGTAATCGCCCTCGAACACCCAGGAAAGCTGCTTCGCACGGCCTTCGACGCCGAGGCGCGCGGCGCGGAGAGTGGTGCGCGAGACATTCTGGGCGGAAAAGCGTGATCCGAATGCTGCGCCGTAATCGGCGAGGATGCGGCCACGAAAACGGAAGGAATACTCGCCGTCCGGCGTGGTCAGTTCGGGAAGTCCCTTGCCCCAGTCCAGTACCAGACCGCCCACTGTTGTTGTGCGCGAGGAAGAGGGAATGGAAGACGCGACACCCATGACGGGGGCCGAACCGGACGGCATGGCGGAGACAGCGCCGGAGGTGCCCGGGGGCGGCCGGAAGGAGCGGATAGGTCAGGTGGGTTGTCGTGAACACACTGGTACTGCTGGCAGGCGCGCCGCTGGCGGCAAAAACAGGCGTGACATCCTCACCTGGCTTCGCGTTACGCAGAGCCGTCTGACTGGTTGATGCCGGCAGCGTCTCCATCGGCAGGGAGATGCCATGCGAGGGAAGCCGGGTAGTGTGCACATGGGTGTTTCCGGCAACCGTCGAAGGCTTCGTCTGCTTTTCGACAGCATCGAGCCGGGCCTGCAGATCGTGGATCTGCTTCGCCTGGGCTTTAACGAGATCGGCCAGAGCCCGTACATCCACGCCACCGGTTGCGGTTGCGGCAACGGGAGCGGATTTCGGGGTGGCGAAGGCGGCATCTGATCCGATGGCGAAAGTGGCGCTGCCGGTGAGAAGGGCGAGGCGGGTGACGATATGGCGTGACCCTGCCTTCGCAACGCGCGCGCCGCGTGTGGCGCGCGAAACAGTATTCGTCATTAAGAAATTTTTCCGGCCTGTACTTTGTAGGGGCGGGCGAAAAGGGCAGCGACAAGACCACAGGCCGCAGCCACGGAAAGCCAGGCCCCAGGCATGGCGCGATCGCCGGTCATGTGAATCAGCCAGGTGCAGAGCGTGGGCGTGAAACCCCCGATACAGGTGGCGGCGCTGTAGGCCAGGGAGAAGCCGGTCGTACGGATGCGCGGCGGGACGATTTCGGTGAGATACGCCACGGCGGCACCGTTATAGGCGCTGTAGATGATGGCCAGCCAGATCTCGACAGTCAGAAGCCGGACAAAGGACGGGGCCGAGACAAGCCACGACATGGCGGGCCATGCGGTGAGGATAGCGATAAGCGTCGCGGCGATGAGCAGCGGACGGCGACCGATACGGTCGGAGAGAGCGCCGAACACGGGAAGCAGCACAAAGTTGGAAAGGCCGACACAGAGAGTCACGACGAGGCTGTCACGCGAGGCGAGATGCAGAACACTGCTGCCAAAGGACGGGGTGTAGGCGGTGATGACGTAGAAAGAGGTCGTGGTCATCAGAACCATCAGCACACCGATGGTGATGATTTTCCATTCCGTAACGAGGGTACGCAGCACCTCGCCGATTTTCGGCGGTGCGTGAGTGGCGGCGAAGGCTTCGGTTTCCTGGAGATTGCGACGCAGGAAAAACAGAACCGGGACGATCAGGCAGCCAATGAGCAGCGGGATGCGCCAGCCCCAGGCGGACATGGTCGGCGCGGGCAGAATGGTGGTGAGCGCGACGCCGATGGCGGCGGCAGCCACGACAGCGATCTGCTGGGAGGCGGACTGAAAGGAAACGACGAAGCCCCGCGTCTTTGGAGTGGCGATTTCGGCCAGATAGACGGAGGTGGAACCCAGCTCGACGCCGGCGGAGAAACCCTGAAGGAGACGTCCGCAAAGGACGAGCAGCGGGGCGAGAAGGCCGATCTGCGCGTAGCCGGGCGTGAGAGTCAGCGAGAGTGTGCCGATGGACATCAGCGTCAGGGTAAGGATGAGGCCCCTGCGACGGCCGATGCGGTCCACATAGGCGCCGAGGATGATGGCTCCAAGAGGACGCATGAGGAATCCGGCGCCGAACGTGGCGAAAGACATCATCAGTTCAGCGTAGGGGTCGTCCGACGGGAAGAAAGCACGACCGATGGCGGCGGCATAATAGCCGAACACCATGAAGTCATACATTTCGAGCATATTGCCGCTGGCCACCTGCATGGCGGCGCGGACGCGCTGGCCGGTCGTCATGGGAGGTGCATGAGGGCGGGAGGCTGTCGATGTGACATCGTGGTGCAGCGTGGAGGAAGCGGCAGTCGTGCCTGAAAACTCAGTCATATAACCCGGTCTTGTTATTGTTTGTCACCGTAATGAAATCCACTGCACGGCAATTGTTCCGTCGTCTAACCGCAAAACCGTGAGCCGGAACGAATTTCTTTCCACCGTTACCGTGCTGCATCACTCTCCGTCTTGCGTCCGCCGGGGCGGAGTCCTATCGGGGCGATCATGAAATATTTCGACTGCTCCGGTTGTGACTGACGGGCCGCTGATCTGGATTCTGGCGGGCGAGGCCAGTGGCGACGTGCTGGGAGCACGGCTGATGGCGGCTCTGCGGCGCCGACGACCGGATCTGCGCTTTGCCGGGATCGGTGGACACCGGATGCAGGAGAGCGGGCTGGAGAGCCTGTTTCCGATGCAGGAACTGGCGGTGATGGGGCTGGTGGAGATTCTGCCCCGGATTCGCAGCCTGTCGCGCCGGCTCGACGATGCCGTGCGTCACATTGAAGCCACACAGCCGGATATGGTGGTAACGATTGACAGTCCCGGCTTTGCGCTGCGTCTGCTACGGCGGATCGCGCCGCTGGGCATAAAGCGGGTGCATTATGTGGCGCCGCAGGTCTGGGCCTGGCGCGAGCATCGGGTGAAGAAATTTCCTGGTCTGTGGGACCGGCTCCTGGTGCTGCTGCCGTTCGAGGAACAGTTTTTCCGGCGACGCGGGCTGGATGCCCGGTTTGTCGGGCATCCAGTCTTACAGTCGGGCGCCGATAAAGGCGATGCGGCCCGGTTCCGGGCGCGTCATGGCCTTTCAGATGAAGCGCGCGTGCTGATCCTGATGCCCGGAAGCCGGCGGTCGGAGGCCCCGCGCCTCCTGCCGGTTTTCGGCAGGATGCTGTCGCTGCTGCGACAGAAACTGCCGGATGTCGTTCCGGTAATTCCGGTTTCCCCGGTTGTGGCGGAAACCGTGCTGAAAGCCACGGCGGACTGGGCGGTGCGGCCGGTTATCATAACGGATGCCTACGACAAACACGACGCTTTCGCGGCAGCGGAGGCGGCGCTGACCAAGTCCGGGACATCGACGCTGGAACTGGCGCTGGCGGGCGTGCCCATGGCGGTGACATATCGGGTCAATCCGGTGACAGCGGCGATCGCACGGCGCCTGATCCGTGTGCCGTATGTGGCGATGGTCAATCTGCTGGCGGGAAAGGCCCTGGTCCCCGAACTGCTGCAGGAACAGTGCCGGCCGGATCTGCTGGCGGCAACAGTGGTGCGGCTGATGACCGATCCCATAGCCGCTGCGGATCAGAAGGCGGGATTTGCCGGAGTGCTGGCCGGATTACGGGCTGCGGGAACAACGGAGCCGGCGGACGCCGCGGCAGCGGAGATCCTGGAACTGCTAAAGCCCTGAGCGCCCGCGGAGATGACGGAAAATACCGTCCGGCCCAAACGCGGGTCCAATGAATCCGCTTCCGGAGCAGACAATCATCACATGGCTCTGATCTGCTGTTCCGGAGAATGTCCTGTCCGGTCCGGACAACTGCGTGACACCAGCGTCCGGCCGGATGAATCCCTAACGAGAATGATGGGGCTTTGCCTCACGCACCTGGAAAGCGACCATCTTCCTGGACCCGCCGAGAAAATGAAACTCGACATTGACGGTCGAGCCCTGACTGACCGTCACGCCCGGCGCCACATGGCAGACAAGGTGATAGCCTCCTGGCGGAAAGACCAGCGTTTCCTTGGGCGGCACGGTCAGATGGGTGAAGAGATCCCTGGTCAGGGTCGAGACCTCGAGGTCGGTATGATACCCGAACATTCCCTCACAGGAGGGAGACGTTATGCGGTCGATCAGATGCGCCGCATCCGACGTATTCTCCACGGAAAAATAGGCCGCTACCAGATCGGCACCGGCGCCGACATGCTGCATCCAGGCATCATGAACCGCGATATCACCGGCGGCATTCTCCTGTCCCGGGACAGACGCACCAACCGCACCGGCACGCATTTCGGCTTCCTGCCCGAGGGAGCTTTTCATCGGCTCAGGCTGCCCCGCATCCTCTGCCGCCAGGCCAGGAGACACGAAACACAGCAGACCGAGGACAGCGGCTCCGCGAAGCATGGTCCGCCATCCGCGCCCTGGCCGTGACGTTTCCGGATTGCGGACGTTCCGGACCGCGCAAAGTTCTTTCAAGCCTGTCTTCCCTTCTCCGCACGGACAATACTGCCGCCGTCATATGGCCCGACCCGCGCGGCCGCCGCAAATCCGCCGCCTCCGTCCACGCCATCGTTCGCAATAGCCTTCGTGAGACTTTCGTGAGACTTTTGTACTGTTCCGCTCTATAATAGCGGCGATCACCGGACATTTTATCGCGTGAGGTGCATGGCAGGGTCCGGTCTGCTGCGTCACAGCATTTCACGCAGGTGGCCCGCCTTCATCCGGACCGCCGGTTTCACCTGGGACTGACTGACGATGCGATGCCCGTTCTGCAGCGACGCCGAAACACAGGTGAAGGACAGCCGTCCCACCGAGGACGGCACAGCCATCCGCCGCCGCCGGGCCTGCCCGACCTGTGGGCAGCGTTTTACGACGGTCGAACGGGTGCAGTTGCGGGATCTCGTTGTTGTGAAGGCCGATGGCCGGCGCGCACCGTTCGACCGCGAGAAACTGGCGCGTTCCATCCGGATCGCGCTGCGGAAGCGCCCGGTTTCGGAAGAGCAGATCGAACAGATGATCAGCGGGATCGCCCGGCGCCTGGAGGCATCCGGCGAGGGAGAGATTCCGACCGCGCTGATCGGCGAACTGGCGATGGAGGCGCTGCATACGGTCGATGCGGTCGGATATGTCCGTTTCGCGAGCGTGTATCGCGATTTCCGCGAGACGAAGGATTTTTCCGAAATCCTGACCCGCATCGATGACAGCAAACGGGAAGTGAAATAATCGTGCCGCACGAACGGGAAGGGCTGGACCTGGAACGGCAAAGGGGCCATGAAGCGCCGCCCCGGACAGCGATCCGGACAACATCCATTCTGCAGGAGGGACGCTGATGACCCACTCCGACGACCGGCTCAGCCCGGCCCTTCGTCCGCGCACGGCTGCCCGTGTGGCGGCGGTGCAGGCGCTGTTTCAGATCGAGCAGGGAAACGACAGGGCTGAACCGGTGATCGTTCAGTTTGTCCAGCATCGTTTCGGTGTGACGCTGGCGGGCGAGTCCTTCGAGGACGGCCATATTCCCGAAGCCGACGCAACCCTGTTCACCAGCCTGGTGCGTCGCGCGGCGGCGTCCGGAGAGCACGTATCGGCGCTGCTGACGGAGACTCTGCCACCAACATGGCCTGTCGGCCGGCTTGATCCGGTTCTGCGGGCGCTGTTCACCGTTGCCATTGCCGAGATGGAGTCCCCGGACGCCCCGCCGGTCAGCATCATCATCAATGAATATCTCGACGTTGCGCACGGTTTCTTCTCAGGTGACGAGCCGAAACTGGTCAATGGCGTTCTGGATACGCTGGCAAAGCGCATGAAAAAACCACCGGTCCGTGAGGGGAAAAACGAGGACATAAAAACCGGAGACGTCGGAGAAGAGCCGCCAGGCGCGGATGCCGCTGATGACAAGGCTGATGACGGGCAGGTCTGACCCTTCCGTTCCTTCCACCCCGGAAGCAGGGACGCCCCCTCTTCCGGACGAGTTTGCCTTTATCCGGCGACATTTTCTGGCGCTCGCAGGGCCGGCCGCGCTTGGTCTGGCAGATGACGCCGCGATCTTCACACCGGAACCTGGCCGGGAACTTGTGATTGCGGCGGACGCGATGGTCGAGGGAGTGCATTTCCTTTCCGACGATCCGCCTGACACGATCGGACGCAAGCTGCTGCGCGCCAATCTCTCCGATATTGCGGCAATGGGCGCACGGCCCTTCGGATGGCTCCTGACGCTTGCCTGTCCGGGGCGTGCCGCGGACCCCCGTTTCAGCGAGGCATGGTTCAGCGCCTTCGCGGACGGACTTGCCGAGGATCAGCGTCTGTTCGGTCTGTCGCTTCTTGGCGGCGACACGACATCGACACAGGGTCCGCTGGTGCTCTCGCTGACCATTCTCGGGGACGTCGCCCCCGGTCAGGCCCTGCGACGTAACGGCGCGCGGGATGGAGACGGGCTGTGGGTGACGGGCACGATCGGCGACGGCGCGCTGGGGCTGAAAGTGCTGCTTGGCGATCTGCCGGATCAGAACGGATGGCTCGCAGGCCGGTATCGTCTGCCCTCCCCACGGCTCGGGCTTCACCTCGCGGGCATCGCACATGCAGCGATGGACGTTTCTGATGGTCTCGTACAGGATGCCGGCCACCTGGCGCGGGAAAGCGGTCTGAGCGTGACGATCGACGCTGACGCGGTTCCGCTCTCAGCGGCCGCGAAAGCGGCAGGCAGCCGGGAAGACCTTCTTGCGCTTTGCCTGACAGGCGGAGACGATTACGAGCTTCTCCTGGCTGTACCCGATAATCAGGCCAGGACGCTTCAGACGCAGTGTGCGGCAGCGAACGTGCCTGTGACCCGGATCGGGCGATTTAATGCAGGAGCCGGCGAAGTCCATGTAAGCCGGGCAGACGGGACAGTGTTTCCACTGGAACGGCAGGGATGGAGCCATTTCTGAGACGGAGAGAAGCAGATTCCGCTTTTCCGGTTTAATACCCGATAAATTATATGAAGGACCGGCGATCAGAGCGGAATTTTCTTATGCGGCATTCTGTTAAACTGACACTCCCCTTTTCATCGGCAGACCAATGAAGGATACTGCGATGCATAAACGGAATACGTACGGGCGAAAGCAGTCTGGTGGCTTCCGGCTACTCTGTTCGCAGAGGAACCACGCTGGCACAGCAAACATTTTGCGGCGCACGGAACCGGTTTAACGGCATTCGGGTTTCTCTCTTTGTGACTGTTACACGGCATGTTTCCATTCTGAAGGGCAAAATGATCACGCCGGATCTTCGTTGCCTGTCAGAGATCAGCCTGCCCGGCGCCATGAAACAGTTTTCTGCGGGAATGCGGCCTTTCAGCCGGAAAGGAAAAGCGTGAGCTCTTTTGCGACAATACCCGCCTCATATTCCGTCGTGCGTCCCGCTGTTAAGGTACGCACCTTTCCGACCGGCACCGCACTCACCGTTCTCGCCAGTATTTTTAATGTCATTCTCTGTCTGATCAGTACACGCGGACTGTTATACACCAGCAGTTCTGTCGTCGCTGTCGCCGAAATGCTGATTCTTGGCGCCGGTTTTTTTGTTATCCGACGCACCATCAGCCGCAGAATTGTGATCATAACAGGGCTGTCAGTTGCATATATGATCGGCGCAAAGCTGATCAACCCGGCCCTTAGCCTGAAAATCATTCATGATTTTGCGATAGCTTATATTTTTTACCAGGTCGGGATGATCTCCGGCCTTTCTCAGGCCCGCTCCGCCGTCTGGATCACCATGACTCTGACTCTGGCCATGGGGGTTTTTGAAATGGCCAGCCCGGTGGTCTTCGGGCAGTTCTTTAATATCTGGCAGTATTATACACAAAAGGGCGCCCTTTCAGCTACAACGATCAACTACAGCCAGACAACATTTTTTGCTTCGGGTGATCGTGTCGGCGTCAAACGCACGTTTTTCTCTTCTCTTCTCGGACCCCATCGTGTCTCCTCTATATTTCTTGAGCCGGTTTCCATGGGGAACTATGCAACGATTATCTTTGCATGGTGTCTCGCAACCTGCCGGAACCGTCGGGGACAGCGGCAGATCCTGTTGTTCATCTTATCGTTTGTCTGCATCGTGCTGACAGATTCACGCTTCGGTTCAGCATGCTGCATCGTCATGGCCTTGTTCCGGCTGTCTCCCTTACGCGGTTCGTCTCTGGTGGCGTTCCTGCTCCCGATCTGCGTTGCGACATTGCTTACGGTCACAGGCTCGATGCATGAAATCCCAGGCTGGGCTCCGAGTATCATGAACGATGATTTTTCGGGCCGTCTGTTATTTTCAGGACAGTTAATGGATTACTGGAATCTGCCGGAATGGTTCGCGCTCGCGCCGTCCGCCGTTTATACCGCAGACACGGGATATGCTTATATTTTCAGCAATCTCGGAATACCCTTTGCTCTTGTCTATCTCGCTTTATTCGCGTTTTCAAAGAGTGCCAGCCGTACTGCGGCCATAATGAAAACAAATATTTCCGTCTATTTCTCCGCCTCCCTCTGCATTGGCGCTTCTATTTTCAGCATCAAGACAGCAGCGCTCCTGTGGTTACTCTACGGAGCAACGCAAAGCATCGGCCAGTCTTCCCGGCAGACCTGACTCGTCCGGGATCTCCATTGACGATCCTGACTCTGATGGTGGATTCTGCGTCCGATCAGAGTATCGCGGATAAACGGGAGAGGTTTTCGCCATGCAGGTAAGTCTCACAGCCGATGACGGCCACACCTTCTCTGCCTGGGAGGCAGGAAATCCGGACGGACCGCACGCGCTGGTCGTGGTGCAGGAAATTTTTGGTGTGAACCGGCATATGCGTCAGATAGCCGATACGTTTGCATCCCAGGGATTTTCGGTGCTGACCCCGGCGCTGTTCGACAGGGTGGAACGCGACGCAGAGCTTGGTTACACGCAGGATGACGTGAAAAAAGGGCTGGCGCTCCGGGCTGAAATTCCACTGAAGGACACCCTGGCCGATCTGCGGGCCTGTGCAGAACATTTTCGTCGTCATGCGCCGCACCGGAAAGTCGGGATCATCGGCTTCTGCTGGGGCGGCACGCTGGCCTGGGACGCGGCGACGCAGACGCATGATTTTTCGGTTGCGGTGAGCTGGTATGGTGGCGGAATCGCGGCGCATAAGGATGCAGTACCGCACTGTCCGGTGCAGCTCCATTTCGGGGGTCAGGACAGTTCGATTCCGCATATGGATGTGGCGGCGATCCGGACGGCGCATCCGGAGCTCGACATTTACGTTTATGATGATGCCGGACATGGGTTCGGCAACAGCGACCGGTCGAGCTTCAACGAGGCAGCGAATCGTCTGGCATGGGAGCGCAGCGTGGCGTTCCTCGAAGCCGGGCTGCACACAAAGGGCAATATTCCCGACCGACCGTAAACGTGTGTGACAGGAGGTTTTCATGGCCAGAATGACACCTGAGTTTCAGGCGCGGCAGCGGCCTGCGGCGGCGCTGATCGTGGCAACCAGTCTTGCAGCGGCAGGCGGTCTCGTGACGCTCGTGCGGAAGGTAATGGGGGCACGCAGGACGAAGAAGCTGGTTCAGGCGGAAGCGCGGACAGCCTCGCCGGCAGCGGGAGCTGTGACGCGCTGAAAGGTGCTGTCTTCCGGGAACTTCCGGGAGACAACACTCCAGGCGTGTTATCCGGGCTCTGCCCGGACCCGGCAAAGGTCGCGAACCTTTGCAAACCATTTTGTTTAATAAGTCAGGGTGCAGGGAGCCAAGCTCCCTGCCGGGTTTCAGGGCAGCGCCCTGAGCAGCTCACGACGCCTGCACATTCCGTGACGCAAGACGCACTGCATCTTCAGCCGCCCGGAACAGAGCGCGGGCCTTGTGTTTCGTCTCCGCGCATTCGAGGGCCGGAACGCTGTCGGCGACAACGCCACAACCCGCCTGAACGTGCATTTCGCCATCCTTAACGACCGCCATACGGAGGCCGATGCAGGTGTCCATGTCACCGCCAGCGCCGAAATAACCAATGCAGCCTGCATAGGTGGCGCGACGGGTGCGCTCGACTTCGTCAATGATCTCCATGGCACGGATTTTCGGTGCGCCGGTGAGCGTGCCGGCCGGAAAAGCAGCGATCAGGGCGTCCAGAGCTTCCAGGTCCGGCTTCAGCACACCTTCGACATTGGAAGAAATGTGCATGACGTGGCTGAAACGTTCGATGACGAACTTTTCCGTCACTTTGACGGAGCCGGTAACGCAGACACGGCCGACATCATTACGTCCGAGATCGATGAGCATCAGATGCTCGGCGAGTTCCTTCTCATCCGCGAGAAGCTCTTCTTCCAGACGTTTGTCCTCCGCCGCATCGGCGCCGCGCGGGCGGGTGCCGGCGAGAGGGCGGACGGTCATCCTGCCGTCGCGGAGACGGACAAGGATCTCGGGCGAGGACCCGACGAGACAGAATTCGCCGAAATCGAGATGGAACAGGAACGGGGCCGGATTGATGCGGCGCAGGGAACGGTAGAGCGAGAGCGTCGAAAGGTCGAACCGCGTGGAAAAACGCTGGCTCGGCACGACCTGAAAGGCGTCACCGGCGGCGATGTAGTCCTGAATACGGGTGACGACAGCCTCGAACTCGGCTTCCGTGTAGGTCGAGCGCGGCGCCTCCAGGGCCGCGACATGCGGCTCGGAGGGCACGGTGAGCGGCGCCGCGAGACAGGCGCGGGCCTCGGCGATGAGGGCTTCGGCCCGGTTGAAAGCAGCGTCGGCGGTGTCATCCGCGCGGGGTCGGATCGGGGCGGCGAGGATCAGTTCGTCCGTCACGGTATCGAAAACGACGAACAGACCCGGCCGCATCATCACGCCTTCCGGCAGATTCAGATCGTCGGGCGGAGCGTCAGGCAGGTGCTCCATCTGACGCACCATGTCATAGCCGAGATAGCCGAACAGGCCGGCGATCATCGGGGGCAGGCCATCGGGGAGGTCCAGACGGTTCTCCCGGATCAGGCCGCGCAGGCTGTCCAGAGGCGCTTCCGCCACGGGCGTGAAGGCGTTCGGCGCGGTTTGCGGTGTGTGGCAGATCGCGGCCTTGCCGTCATGGCAGCGCCAGACGAGATCCGGGCGCAGGGCAATGATGGAATAGCGGCCACGGGAAACACCGCCCTCGACCGATTCCAGCAGGAGCGTGTTTCGCCCGCTGCTTCCACCCATCGCGGCCAGACGCATATAGGCGGCGACAGGGGTCAGAAGATCGGCGGCATCGACGGCGAAGACCACGCTGCCTTCCCCACGCGTCCAGGCGCCGGCACATGCGGTCCGCGAAGGAGAGTCGAGCGTGGCAAGGCGCATCATGTGCCATCTCCGAATCCTGCCTCACTGAGCGCCGCCCGGACGCCGGCCGGCATGATCTTCGCTTTGAAGCGGCCATCGAGACTGTGGATGTAAGCCGAGGTTATGTCGGAGGCGAGCGATTCCGTCATCCCGTCGCGCACGCGCCCATAGCCAAGGGAATCGGCTTTCGGATCAGGATGCTGGATACCGGTCACCGTCGCGACGATGAAGCTGTCCGCATCCTCGCTCATCGTGCTTTCCCCGATGGCCATATGCATGATCGTCTCCATGAATTCCTGCGACAGACCCTCAGGCGGCCGGGCGCGGGAAATCATGACGTCTTTCTGCACCGGGCTTCCGGCCGGGGCACTGGCGGCGAGCCCTCCCTGTTTCTTCGACGCGACATAAAGTGCGGTGGCCTGCTGATCCGCTGCATGCCTGCGTGCGTCCGTCTGCCAGGCGCTGATGACCTTATCACGTACGGCATCGAAAGGCTGCTCCTGGCCCGGCGTGATCTCGTCAACGGAGACCGCGTACCAGCCGAGCGAAGGTCCGGGCGGCTGGCCGGGTTTAGACGGCGCAGTGGCCTCGATAAGCTGCGGCGGCGCGCCCTTCTCCTGCCCGAAAATCTTCGCCACGATGGCGTCACGCAGCGGGCCGGAAGCGGGCAGCGGCGCGGGAACACCGTCTTTCGTCATGCCGTGCGCATCGAGTGAACCTGAAGCTGCGGCAGCGCCGAGATCAGCCGGAATGGAATCGAGACCGCCGCCGGCGATGGCGTCCTGGAGCTTAGGGGCACGGCTGCTGATCGCGTCCGGAGCACGGGCTCTGACGATTTCATCACGCAGGGTGATTTTCGCATCATCGAACGCCGTGTCATGCGGCGGCGTCACCTTCGTGACGCGGAACACAACCCAGCCGGTTTCCGTCTTCTGCGGCCCCTGCACGGTCTCGACCGGAGCGGAGAAGACCGCCTTCTGCAACGCCTCCGAAGGCAGGGCGCTGGCGCGCGTATCGCTGAACTCGACAGCAGCGCTGCCCTTCGCCGCCGCCTGCACCTGGCTCCATCCGGCACCGCCTTTCCAGATGGTCGCGACAGCCTGGGCCGTGGCTTCATCCGGAGCCGTTACAAGCTGAACGCTGCGGAGTTCCGGAGCGTGGAACCGCTCCGACTGGCCATCATAGAGCCGGTGCATTTCCTCGTCAGTGGCCGGGATCTGCGATGCGACGGTATCGGGAGAAAGGACGACGATCCGGGCATGCCTGTATTCCGGACTGCGGAACATCCATGGATGATTGGTGTAGTACCGGCGCATGATATCATCAGCCGGAATCGCCGGAGCGGGCAGGCTCGCGAACGGAATATGAAGCAGATCAACGACATGAGTCTCGGTTTCGAACCCATAAACGCGCGAGACAACGAGATCGGAAATATGCGCGCCCGCCGAGATCGGGTCCATGATCGCGCGGCCGGCAAGATCATCATGCACGAGGCCGATCAGACGTTTCTCGGTCATTCCGGCCTGGGCCAGCTTGCTGTTAAAGATATTGCGGTCGAATGCGCCGTTCAGTCCTTTGAAATAGGGCATCGCAAAAATTTCGTCGCGCACGGCCTGATCCGGCACAACGAGACCATACTGGTTCCCGGCTTCGAGCACCTGAGCCTGGCCAATCAGGCGCTGCAAAACCTCCTGCGCCATCTGCTGACGGAACTGAGCCGGCAGATGCGCGGCATCGGGGGCACCCATACGCTGCGCCATACGGGGCAGTTCGGCCTGGAGCGCCGCGGCAAGGTCGCGGGTTGTGATTTTACGCGAACCGACAGTGGCTGCGACCGTCGGATCATCCGCCATGCCGCTGATGACATCGCCGATGCCCCAGCCGACGAAGGCGACAAAAATAACCAGGGCGAGCACGCGGCCGATCCAGGAATCGACGACGAAGTGACGCAGGAACGAAATCATGCAGGCGCAGTCCGCGAATAAAAACCAGGGAGGATTGAGGCCTCAGGCCGCAATCCGGCGGGGCACCATATTCATCCGGACCCGGATTGACCAGAAGGCGTGCGTCCGCGCGTATTCTGTTTTCATGGGGCTCTGCCCCACACCCCGGCAAAGGCCGCGGACCTTTGCAAACCATTCTGTTAAACAAACCGGGATCAGAGGGACCGCGTCCCTTTGCGGGTTTCAGGACGGCGCCCTGAGGAAAGCGAAAACGCCGCGTTCTTGCCTGAGCTTGCCCTGATGGAGTAGCGGTGTGCCGGCAGAAGGGGACTATATCCCCTTTTATTCAGAAGACGTCTTCGGGCCGGACCTTAATGATGAGGCGACCTCGGGACAGGTTTCGCAGGAGAGATGTCCGATGACCACACCCATCATCGTCGGCAACTGGAAAATGAACGGGCTGAGCGCCGACTCCGCCGATCGCGTGAAGGCTCTGCTGGCGGCGCTTGCCTCCCAGCCAGTAGCCGGCACGGAAATTGTAATCTGTCCGCCCTTTACGCAGCTTGTCCTGCTCGCGCCGCAGCTGAAGGGCTCGCCGGTCGCTCTGGGCGCGCAGAACTGCCACATGGATGAGAAAGGTGCGCATACAGGCGACATCGCACCAGGCATGCTGACCGATCTGGGCGTGACGCATGTGATTCTCGGGCACTCCGAGCGGCGTCGCGATCATGGCGAGGTGGACGAGACGGTGCGCGAGAAGGCTGTTGCCGCCGCGAAGGCCGGTCTGACACCAATCGTATGCATTGGTGAGACGGAAGATCAGCGCCAGAGCGGCGAGGCGCAGGACACGATCGGCTGGCAGATCAAGGGATCGCTGCCGGACGGGTTTACCGGGGTCGTGGCCTATGAACCGGTCTGGGCGATCGGCACGGGGCTGGCGGCGACGCCGGAGGATATTCAGACCACGGTGGCCTTCATCCGGGCGGAGCTGGTGCGTCAGTTCGGCGAGAGTGGCAAAACCCTGCGGATTCTGTATGGTGGCTCCGTCGATGCGGGGAATGCCGCGTCGATCCTTGCCATCCCGGAAGTGGCGGGCGCCCTGGTCGGAGGCGCCAGCCTGAAGCCGGATGCGTTCCTGTCGATCATTCGCGCCGTGCCCGCGCACTGAACTGTGCGCCGGGGTTTGTCTGTTCTTTCAACCGGATAGTCCATGATTACCCTTCTGCTGGTTCTCCATCTTCTTGTCACCGTCGCCCTGATCGGGACCGTGCTGATTCAGCGCAGCGAAGGCGGCGGCCTTGGCATCGGCAGTTCGCAGGGCATGGGCGCGTTCATGTCCGGTCGTGGCACCGCGAATCTGCTGACCCGCTCGACGGCGGTGCTGGCGACAGCGTTCATGCTGCTGTCCCTGACGCTGGCGGTTCTGAACCGTGGCGCAGTGACGGGTGGCGGCCACGACATTCTCGCTAATCCGCCGCCACCGGCCGCTGGTGCGACTGCTCCGGCAACAACGACTCCGGCTGCGCCCGCACCGCAGCACTGAGACTGATTTACGGGGCTCTGCCCCGTTCCCCGCAAAGGGACACAATCCCTCTAATCCCGGTTTGTTTTTGTAAAACGGAGTGAAGAGCTCACCCCTTTCCGGGTGCGGGGAGCGCCCCGCAGAAGACACTCCGATGATAAAATCCGGAGGCTGCTGATTCGGCCCTTCCCTCCCCCTCCCTGTGCAGTGTAGGGAGACCTTCCATGACGCGGTTCGTATTCATCACCGGTGGCGTGGTATCTTCACTCGGCAAGGGGATCGCTTCAGCGGCTCTTGCCGCCCTCCTTCAATCTCGCGGATACAAGGTTAGGCTGCGTAAGCTGGACCCGTATCTGAACGTCGATCCGGGCACGATGAGCCCGTATCAGCATGGTGAGGTTTTCGTCACCGATGACGGTGCGGAGACTGATCTCGATCTCGGTCATTATGAACGGTTCACCGGCGTCAACGCGACGCGGGCGGACAATACGACGACGGGCCGGATCTATTCCGACGTGATCGCCCGGGAGCGCCGGGGCGATTATCTGGGCGGAACCGTGCAGGTCATTCCGCACATCACGGACGCCATCAAGGAACGGGTTGTCGCCGACACCGAAGGCCTGGATTTCGTCCTGGTGGAGATCGGCGGCACGGTTGGCGACATCGAGAGTCTGCCGTTCCTCGAATCCATCCGTCAGCTGCGGAACGATCTGGGGGTTGAGAACACAATCGTCGTGCATCTCACGCTGCTGCCCTGGATTCCCTCCGCAGGCGAACTGAAGACGAAGCCGACGCAGCACTCCGTAAAGGAACTGCAGAATGTCGGGTTGCAGCCGCAGATTCTGCTGTGCCGCTGTGACCGGCCGATCCCAGACAACGAGCGCCGCAAGATCGCGAATTTCTGCAACGTCCGGCCGGAAGCGGTCATCGCGGCGCGGGATGTGGATACGATTTACGAATGTCCGCTTTCCTATCATGCGGAAGGACTGGACACCGAGGTTCTGCGGTATTTCCACCTGCCGTTCGACAAGGAGCCGGACCTGTCGGCATGGCGGTCGATCGTCGATACGATTCACGAGCCTGAGGGCGAGGTCCGGGTTGGTGTGGTCGGCAAATATACGGCGATGCTGGACAGCTACAAATCGCTCAGCGAAGCGCTTCTGCATGGCGGCATCGCCAACAAGGTGCGGGTGAAGCTGGAGTGGTTCGAATCCGAGGAATTCGAGAAATCTCCTGAAACGCTGAAGAAACTGGCCGATATGGACGCCATTCTGGTGCCGGGCGGGTTCGGCGAACGCGGCTCAGGCGGCAAGATCGAGGCCGTGCGGTTCGCCCGCGAGAACAACATTCCGTTCCTCGGTATCTGCTTCGGCATGCAGATGGCGGTCATCGAGTGCGCCCGCAATCTGGCCGGACTGCCAAAAGCCTCCTCGACGGAATTCGGTCCGACCAGCGAACCGCTGGTGGGTCTGATGACAGAGTGGGCGCGCGGCAGCGAGATGCTGCGGCGCCGCGAAGGTGGCGAACTGGGCGGCACGATGCGGCTGGGCGGCTATCCGGCGAAGCTGGCGGAAGGTTCTCGCGCGGCGGAGATTTACGGCACGACGACGATCCGGGAGCGGCATCGTCACCGCTACGAGGTCAATGTGCATTACCGCGACAGGATCGAGACGGCAGGCCTGAAATTCTCAGGCATGTCGCCGGACGGAATCCTTCCTGAAGTCGTCGAATATCCGGATCATCCATGGTTCATGGCGGTGCAGTATCATCCGGAACTGATCTCGCGTCCGTTCGCGCCGCATCCGCTGTTCTCCGGCTTTATCGGCGCAGCGAACGAGAAGGCGAAAGCCGGAAAGAAGGCGTCGGCATGAGCAGAGTTGTCCCCGTCGGAGAGCTTGCGATCGGCAACGATCTGCCGCTCGTTCTGATTGCCGGACCGTGTCAGATTGAATCGGCGTCGCACGCAATAGACATCGCGGCGGCGCTGGTGGAGATCTGCGGTGAGGCCGGGATCGGGCTGATCTATAAAAGCTCGTACGACAAGGCGAACCGGAGCAGCATCGGCTCGGCACGTGGCGTCGGGATGAGCAAGGGTCTGCAGATTCTCGTCGATATCCGCGAGCGGTTTCAGATTCCGGTCCTAACGGATGTGCACGCGCCGGAGCAGTGCGCGCCGGTGGCGGAAGCGGTAGACGTGCTGCAGATTCCGGCTTTCCTGTGTCGTCAGACGGATCTTCTGCTGGCAGCCGGCGAAACGGGTGCTGCGATCAATGTGAAAAAAGGGCAGTTTCTGGCGCCGTGGGACATGACCCATGTGGCAGCGAAGATTGCCTCGACCGGCAATGACCGGATCATGCTGTGCGAGCGCGGCACGAGCTTTGGCTACAACACGCTGGTCAACGACATGCGCGCGTTGCCGATCATGGCGCAGACAGGTTACCCGGTGGTCTATGACGCCACCCATTCGGTGCAGCAGCCGGGTGGTCTGGGTACGGCGTCCGGCGGACAGCGGGAATTCGCGCCGGTTCTGGCGCGGGCGGCTGTGGCGATCGGCGTGGCGGCGGTATTTATCGAGACGCACGACGATCCGGACCGGGCACCAAGTGACGGGCCGAACATGCTGCCGCTGCGGGACATGCCGGATGTGATCCGGACGTTGCAGGGGTTTGATGCGCTGGCGAAAAACGGCGGCTGAGGCCCGGGGAATCCGGGCGCTGCCCGGACCCGGCAAAGGCCTAAGACCTTTGCAAACCATTTTGTTAAGAGGCTGTTTCAAAAGCCTCTCCATGAGACCTCCCTTAAATTATAAAGAAGTTTTTGGTGAAGCTTTTTTCAAAAAGCTTCAGAAGACGCCACCTTTTTGAAAAAAGGCGGCACCCAAAAAACTTTTATTGGTTTTTATCAGGACTTATCATGAAGTGCCTCTGATCCCGGCTGAAGCGAACAGTGACTGGGACTCAAAAACCATAACATCATCAACGTATTATGAGAATTTTATGCATTTAAAACCCTTGAAACAGGCTCAGAATAAATCAAAGTGCACGTGTTTCCTGCCGGGTTTAAGACCGGGTTCTGAGTTTCTCAAAGACCAAGCTCAGTCAGAGACGGATACTCATCCGGACGGCGTCCGGACGGCCAGTGGAATTTTCGGTCACTTTCGGAAATCAGTGTATCGTTGATACTGGCGATCCGACGGCGCATCAGACCATGCGCGTCGAACTCCCATAATTCGTTGCCATAGGAACGGAACCACTGACCGCTGTCATCGTGCCATTCGTAGATAAAGCGGACGGCGATGCGGTTGTCGTGAAAGCTCCAGAGTTCCTTGATCAGACGGTAATCCTGCTCCCGGCTCCATTTGCGCTCCAGAAAACCGATGATGGCATCGCGCCCCTGAAGAAATTCATCGCGGTTGCGCCAGTGGCTGTCGGATGTGTAGGCGCCGGCGACACGCTGCGGATCGCGCGTGTTCCAGGCGTCTTCCGCGAGGCGGACTTTCCGGGCAGCAGCCTCAGCGGTTGTAAAAGGCGGGAGCGGCGGACGTTCGGTATCCATGGTCGGGAGCCTTTCCGGCTGGCGGGTTTCACTTCGTGCATTGATCATGCGCCCGATACCGGACCGGGTCCATCCGCGCGGCACTTCGTTCCGGGACCGAACTCTTGCCGGATTTTCCGGAGAGGTTAATACTGCCGCCATGACCCTGTATCGCCGCGCCTTCCTCAATCATACGCTTTCCGCTGCCGTCCTGGCTGCCTCGGTGCGCATCCCCGCGGTTTCCGCCGCGCCAGTCCGCCGGAAGGTCATTTTCGACACCGATCCGGGCGTGGATGATACGATGGCGCTGCTCCTGCTTCGCTATACACCGACAATCGATCTGATCGGCATCACGACGGCCTCGGGTAATGGCAAAATCGCGACAACGACGAGAAATGCCCTTTATCTCGCGGACAAGTTTCAGATCAGCGCGCCGGTAGCCATGGGACAGGGGCCGTCTCTGGACGGTGTGACGTCCGGGCCGCCTGTAAATGTTCATGGAAAAAATGCGCTGGGAGATATCCCGATCCCACCAGTCCGCCGGAAAGTGATCGATAAACCGGCCCATGATCTTCTGATCGATCTCATCCGGTCCAACCCGCATGAAGTCACGCTTGTCGCCACCGGACATATGACCAATCTCGCACTGGCGTTGCGAAAAGCCCCGGAGATTGCGTCGCTGGTGAAGGAAGTCGTGCTGATGGGCGGGGCGTTCGGGTATAACGGCGCGCGCGGCAATATCACCCCGGCGGCGGAAGCGAATTTTCACGGCGATCCGCGGGCAGCGGATGAGGTGTGCGGCGCATCATGGCCACTGACGATTGTCGGCCTCGACGTAACCACTCAGACGATCATGACGGATGCCTATTTCGCTGACCTGCGGGATCACGGTGGCGCGGCAGGCCGGTTCCTGTGGGACGTGACACGGGTCTATATGGATTTTCATAAAAGCCTCGGTGTATCCGGAATCTATGTCCACGATGCGTCGGCTGCGGCTTTTGTAATTGATCCGTCTCTGTTCCACACAATATCCGGCGCTGTCCGGGTCGCTCAGGGCGGCGTGGCGGATGGCGAGTCCATCGTGAAACCGGATGGGCGGAAGTTCCCCCCGGGCGCATGGGATCATCGCCCCTCCCCTTCTGTGTGCGTCGATGTGAACGCGGACGGCGTTCGGGAACTTTTTCGACGGACCGTTCTTGCGGCGGGGTAATGTTGTCAGACCCTGTCTGAAGCTGATGGGATCACAGGCGTCCGCGCCCTGAACCAGCCCGCAAGAAGCTAAGCCTTTGCCATACAGCCAAAGGTCGGGATATTTTACTTCTCCGCATTTCTCGCGACGACGGCATTGGCTTCCCTGACAGCCCGCCCTTCATCGCCGGTGCGTTCGAGGCATTCATTCGCCACTTTGACCCAAAGCTCCTTCAGTTCCTCCGTATCGGCTTTGTGCGTGTGCTTTTCCGCGTCTTCCGAGGTCCAGGGCATGAGAAAACCTCCTTAAAAGGATCACTGATGCCGGATTCTGAGCCGGAAAGACTGTTCTGGCGAGGAAAAATTACATGCACTGGTGGAAAAAAGGCGTTTGCACACTTTGCAGATGCACGTGCGGTGGCTTTTCGGGGCTTTGCCCCAAACCCCACAAAGGGATACGGTCCCTTTGATCCCGATTTGTTAAAATAACAGGAAGGAAGGGCAAAAGCCTGTGTTTGTTCGGATTTCCCGACCACTCATGTCTGACCTTCCGGAATTGTTCTGCAGGAGTTGTCTTATAAACTATGTGATAAATCCATGAACGGGAGAGATGACATGAGCAGCACGGCACCGATTGCGATCGTAACGGGTGGAGATCGCGGACTTGGCCTCAGCATGGTCCGGCATCTGGCGCAGCATGGCGTGGATATCATCCTGACATATCGCAGCAATCTCGAAGGCGCGCAGGCAACTGAGAAGGAACTTACGAGCCTGGGATGCCGCGCGAAAGCATTGCATCTTGATGTCGCGGAGACCGGCAGTTTTAGCGATTTTGCCTCAGCCGTGGCAGAGACTCTGAAGATCTGGGGCGCTCCGTCGTTTCATTTCCTTGTCAACAATGCAGGAATCGGAATTCATGCGTCGCTGATGGAGACGACGGAAGCGCAGTTCGACTCCCTGGTGAACATTCACCTGAAAGGCGTATTTTTTCTGACGCAGAAACTGCTGCCGCTCATGGCGGATGGCGGCCGGATTCTGAACATCTCCTCCGGTCTGACCCGGTTCGCGCTGCCGGGTTATGCGGCTTACGCGGCCGTCAAAGGCGCGATCGAGGTGCTGACCCGGTATCAGGCGGTGGAACTGGCCGAACGGAAGATCACGGTAAACACGCTGGCCCCGGGAGCGATCGAGACGGATTTCGGCGGCGGCGCTGTGCGCGACAACAAGGACATCAACGGCTACATCGCCTCCGTGACCGCGCTGGGACGCGCAGGCCTGCCCGACGATATCGATCGCGTCGTCGCGGCGCTGCTGGGACCGGATACGGGCTGGGTGAACGCACAGCGGATCGAAGCCTCGGGCGGCATGAAACTGTAACACAGCAGACCGGACCGGTATCCGGACGCTGCAAGCCATTTTATTAAAGGGACAGCTCCGGAAGCCACAAACGCATAAAAATTCTCATAGCAAACTGATGATGTTATGATTTTCTGAGGCCCGGCCCCCTGTCCGTTTCAGACGGAATCAGAGAACACCCGGGCACGAATCCATGATAAAAAATAAAAGTTTCCGAGATCTGCCTTTTTTCAAAAAGGCGGCGTCTTATGAAGCTTTTTAAAAAAATCTTCAGCAAAAACTTCTTTATAATTCAGAAGGAGTTTCAAGAGAAAGCCCATCCCGCCGAGGCTCAGGTCAGACCCGTTAAAACAGATCCGGACTCCATGAGCGTCAGACAGATTATGCTACGAACACAACAGATCTGAAAACTATACGGCAACATCTCCCAATTCTTTGGCCACTTGTCCTGCAACATCTGGTTACTGCCCGGATATCGGCTCAGAGAATTCACACAGCGGATATAACGCATCAGCCGAAACCCGCTCCAGGCGCACGGCGATAACGCCGCCACCTGTTTCGGAAAAATCTGCAACGATTTCGTAAAAGCATCATTTGAAAGCATCTTTTCGAACTACATCGTTTCCGGAACCCTCAGACGAACGTGGTTTCTGCCCGCAATGAAATAGCAGGCCGGACGCTTTATATCTGTGCCGGGCAGAAGAAAACCGTTCCGTAAACACCGGAGACATCCCGGAATAAGAATAACCTGCAGTAAGAATGAGGCACGGATCAGTTCCGTGCGCGCAGCCAGTCCGCCAGAACGACAGCTTCATTGTGTTGCGTATCCCGCGCACCATAGAGAAGCGTTACCCTCCCCTGTCCGGCGATTTTCATAATCTCCGCAACAGCGGCCGGATTGTCATCAAGCTCCGCTTCGTAACGCCGGCGAAATTCGGACCATTTTTCCGGATCGTGAGCGAACCATTTACGCAGTTCCGTGGACGGCGCGATATCCCTGAGCCAGAGTGTCAGATGAGCCCGCTCTCTGCTGACCCCGCGAGGCCAGAGACGATCGACAAGGATACGCGCACCATCATCGGGTCCGGGCGGATCATAGACGCGCCTGACCTGAATGCTGAAAGCCTGCGTCATGCCACCAGCGCGGCATCATCGGCGGAGCCGAAGAATTCGTAACGGATCTGTGCCTCCGGCAGACCGGCGGAACGCAGCGTCATCACCATGTCACGCATGAAACTGTCAGGACCACAGACGTAATATGTAGCATTTTTATCGATCTGGCTTTTCAGCCATTCCGGCGTAATCCGTCCGGCATGACGGGTCATGCCCCTGGTCGACCCGTCTTCAGACGGCGTCTGCCGGCTGTAGAAGATATCGCTCCGGATCTTTCCCGCTTCTGACAAAGTGCGGATATAATCACCAAAAGCCTCGGTCTGCGCAGTCCGGGTCCCATGGATATAGCGGACGGAAGACGCTGTCTTTCCTCCAGTCAGAGCACCCAGCATGGACAGCACCGGTGTGAGCCCAACGCCCGCAGTCAGGAGCACCACCGACGCGGGAGCCGGCGCGGCAAGAATGAAATCGCCTGACGGCGCGGAAACCTGCAGCATTGTGCCGGGCTGCACGCTGTCATGCAGCCAGTCCGAGACCAACCCGCCAGGGATGCGCCGCACGCTGATCCGGTAAGCCTCGTCTCCAGGCTGCGAGGAAACGCTGTAATTACGACGCTGACTGCCGTGACCGGGAATATCCAGCCGGAAACTCAGATACTGACCGGGCTGGTGCCGCATGACAGACCCGCCATCCGTCGGTGCAAGCGCGAAAGAGGTGACGGTTTCACACTCCCGCACACGGTCGCGCACGGTAAAAGAGCGCCATCCCGTCCAGCCGCCGGGAGCGCCAGCATGGATTTCGTAAATCTGTTTCTCGCGTCCGATCAGAATGTCGGCGAGGAACCAGTATGCCTTTCCCCAGGCATCCATGATCTCAGGGGTCGCGGCATCCCCCAGGACATGAGCAATAGCCCCGAGCAGCGCGTCGGCGACATACGGGTAATGTTCGGGCAGGATATTGAGCCCGACATGTTTTTCGGCAATCCGCTCGACCATTCCCTCCAGATTACCGAGGCTGTCGATATTGCGGGCATAGGCCAGAACGGCCAGCGCCAGAGCCTTTGGCTGTTCCCCGTCTTCCTGATGCGAGATGTTGAACAGATCGCGTATTTCAGGCTTTTCCAGAAGACGCCTGTACATTTCTGTTGTGATGTCGAGCCCGCGGGCTTCCAGCGCCGGCACACAGGCGGAGATAACAAAGCGGGTTTTGTCGTCCAGGGGAGCGGCCATGACTGGCTCCTGAAATGTATAATACGGTCACCTTTTAGCGTTCGGAAAAAGATGTCAATTATATCAGCAATGTGCATCGCTCATGCCACAGCCCCGGACCGCGCTGCCCTTCACCCTGTTATTTTAACAAACCGGGATCAAAGAGACCGCGTCCCTTTGTGGGGCTCGGGGCAAAGCCCCGAAAAACCGCTTACACAAAAATCTTTTCCTCCTGACTCAGAACAAATGACCTGAAATTTCTGATTCCAGCAGCTTTCTCCAGCATTCTTGCCGGAATTTATTACGCATTGATCAGCGCTGCCATTTCAGGAACCATAAAAGACCGGTTTTCTCATCTGGCCGGCAGATCGAAAAACCGCATCGTCTGTCAGGCCGCATCACCCACAGGACGCTGACAACTCTCCGCCATCAGGATTCTTCAATGAAACAACACAAATAAATCGCGGACCAATGAGCCTGTAAGAGACCGGGATCACTGGCGGAAGAACTTTAAAACGGTACATCTTACCGCCGGCGTCCCGCAGAGTACCAGAACGCCGCAGTAAAGAACCCGACATAGTAACCAATATCGGCCCCGCCGAGCCAGCGGGCGACCGGGCCAGTGTAGAGAGAACTGGTAGAGAAGAGGACAACAGTGAAAACGGAGGTCACCACGAAGATGGTGGCGCCACGCGTCCATCCCTGTGGCGGGATAAGAGCCTGACCATAAGGACCGGACCGGGCAGCGGAGTGCCCTCCGGTGAGATACCAGTCGGCAAGAACGATCCCACACCACGGAGCAATCCAGTACATCGTGACGAGCAGATAGTCCGTATAAAGACTGGCGTACCGACCGGCACCCGCGACGGCGAGAACATAACCGAGGGACGCAGTAATGATAGCAGCGGTCACACGGGGAATATGGATTCCGGCCGAGATCAGACTGTAGCTGGCAGTGTTGTCGTTGAAAGAATTGCCGGTAATCGAGGACAGGGCGATAGCCGCGAGAGCCAGAGGACCGAGCGGACCCATGGCATGTTGCAGACTGGCGATAACGGCCGTCGGTGATGGTTCGGCGATGCTGGTGGCGGTCAGCAGGCCGAGAATCTGAAAAGGAACAGCGGAAGACAGAAGACCGGCAAGAGCCAGAGAGACGACCTTTTTCGGAGATGTGTCTGCCGGCAGATAACGGGTGTAGTCCGAGGAGTATGTCGCCCAGGAAAGATTGAAGCTGACGAGAATTCCGACGGCAAGCAGAAAGGTGGCGAGGCTGACGGGATGGACAGCCTGAACGATGACCCCGCCATTCGCGGCGAAAGTCAGACCGATAATGGCAAAGACGATAAGCAGCAGGGCGCCGAGATATTTCTGCAGAGCCTGAACGACATGATGCCCGTAGATGGAGGCGACCATCTGGGTTCCGGCGAGAATCCCCAGGGCAAGCCAGAATGGCAGCGGGGCACCGCCGAGAGTGAGCAGGGCCACAAGGGCGGCGGCGGCGGGGACGTTGTTCACCGCGTCCCATCCGACGCAGTAAAGCCAGTTGAGAAAGGAAGGCGGACGAACGCCAATGCGCCCCAGCGCCATCCGTGAGGCTTCCATCTGGGTGAGACCGGTAGCGGGGCCGACAGCAGCGGCAAGGGCGACGGGGAGGGCGCCGATGATATTGCCGAGCAGGATGGCAAGGATGCCGGCTTTCAGATCGAGACCAAGACTGACAAGGAGGGCTCCGGTGACCCATCCGCCCGGCCCGAGATTCGGGGAAAAGTGACTCCAGAAAACGCGGTCGATGCGCATGGTCTTGCGTGACGCGGGAACCGGCTCACAGACGGAGGCGGCGGAGAGGTCTTCCATGAGACTGTAGGCGTCATGCTGCAAGGGCCGGGGATCCGTACAGGGGAAATGGTTTCCCGAACCTAATGACCGGCGGGGCTTTTGCAAATGCAGCAGAATCCGGGCGCTGCCCGGACCCGTCAAAGACCATGAACCTTTGCAGACCATTTTATTGAATAAATCGCGGCGCGAAGGATGCTTCGCATGACGCTCCCTGCCAGGTTTCAGGTCAGAGACCCGACCACCTTTCGGGAACTATCTTTACTGCTGAAGCATTTTCCAGGTCTGCCCCGCCATCCCCGGCGGCAGCGTGGCCTCGAACACGCCCCGGGCGACGGCACGGGAGAGAACATCGGCGGCAAGAGCGCCGATACGGGCCACGGCAAGCGGGCGCATACTGCCGGGAAGCGGTTTGCGGGCGGTGGAGAGGGCAAAGATCACGTCGCCATCGAACGGCGAGTGAACCGGACGGATGGCGCGGGCAAGACCATCCTGAGCCATCATGGCAACACGTCTCAGTTCGTCGGCATCGAGATCAGCGTCCACAGCGATGCAGGCAATGGTGGTGTTGGCGCGGGCAGCGGGATTGAGTTTGGCCAGTCCCCAGTATTCTTCATCCACATGTTTCGCGGAGGCGCCAAGACCACCGAATTCGTTGCCGGTTTCCAGCGCACCGGCCCAGAAATTGCGGGTGCCGGGCACGATGACGGACCCGAGGCTGTTGACGGCCACAAGAGCGCCGACGGTAATACCATCGCCCGTGACGAAAGACGCTGAGCCGAGACCGCCTTTGAGCGAACCGGCCCCGGCGCCATAGCCCGCGCCCCAGGTGCCGAGGTCAAATTTCCGCGTGGTGTGCCCGACGGCCTCCAGCGCGAGAGAGCGATAAGGCGGGCTGAGCCCCCAGCCCTTGCTCCCGCCATTGGCAAGGTCGAACAGAATGGCCGTGGGCACAATGGGAGATGGCGGCACGCCGGCCTGTTTCGTCATGGTAAAGCCACGCCCCCGCGCGCCAAGCCAGGCAGCGACGCCGTCGGCGGCAGCGAGACCGTAAACCGAGCCACCGGACAGGACGATGGCATCGACACTGCGGACGAGATTGCCGGCAGTCAGCGTGTCCGTCTCGCGGGTACCGGGACCACCGCCACGCACATCCACGGCCGCCGCGCAGCGCTGATCAGGAAGAATAACGGTGACACCGGTTCTGACACTGGCATCGTGAGCCTCACCGACGGCCAGACCCGCGACATCGGTGATCAGATTCAGCGGACCGACATGGCCGGGACCCGGATGAGCAAGATCGGCGGCATGGCCTCGCCGCGTGGCAAGGAACGGCAGGGCAGTGGCAGTCGTGAGAAAGGAGCGTCTGTTCATGTATGGATATTCTGTTTTCCAGAAATGCTCCGGCGAAGCAAAAGGAAATTTTCGTCAGAACGCTATACGGTTTATGATGGATGTCATATCGCTCTTCTTTCCGATATTTGTCTGTTTTGCAAATACAGACCCGGCGAGGATACTCCTTTCAGAGCACTCTCCCGAACCCCGCAAAGGGACGCAGTCCCTATGATCACGATCTGTCAGAGACTGTTTCAAAAGCCTGCCCGTGAAACCTCCTCAGATTGTAAAAAGTTTTTGGTGAAGCTTTTTTCAAAAAGCTTCAGAAGACACCGCCCTTTTGAAACAAAGGGAGTGTGCCTCTTTGCAGGGTTCAGAGCAGAGCCCCGAAAAGCAACCTCGCCTGTCTCTGCAAAGTATACAAACACCCAACAAAAAGGAGTGAAGGGATCGTTATACGCAGCACGCCCCCGCATACCTCCTGTTCACGGACACTGGACAGAATCCTGCCCCGCATAACGGAGCAGATCAGCTCTCAAAAACCAGCCCGACGACGGACTGAACGAAGATGCTGCCGGGCTGACCCGGCATCTTCCTCACGCATCTGCCGATGTGTCCGTGCAGCGATATCAGCGGAAACCGGAATCAGCGGACGACCGGTTGCCATCGCAATACACTGAACCTGAGCGGCGCGCTCCAGATAATAAAGATCATCCCACGCTTCCGCGATGGTGGGAGCCGTGACCATCACTCCATGATTGCGCATGAACAGAATGTCCGCATCCCCCAGCGCACCGGCAATACGATCGCCCTCGGAAGCATCCAGCGCCAGACCATTGAAGTTCGTATCGACAGCAATGCGCCCATAGAATTTCAGAGCTGTCTGCCCGGCAAAAACGAGTGGATCACCCTCTGTCATGGACAGCGCCGTCGCATACGGCATGTGCGTATGGAACGCGGCTCTGGCACGGGGACAATGTTTGTGAAGCCGCGCATGGATATAGAACGCCGTTGCTTCCGGCACACCCTCTCCCGCGAGAACCGCACCATCGTAATCGCAGATCAGAAGACTTTCAGGTGTGATTTCACTGAAAGCATATCCATAGGGATTGACCAGAAACAGATCGTCATGGCCCGGCACAACAGCGGAGAAATGGTTGCAGATCCCCTCTTCCAGCCCGAGAACCGCGGCCATCCTGAAACAGGAGGCAAGGTCTCTGAGAGCCTCCTGGATTTCAGGAGTGTCCTGAAGCCGTCTGTTATGATCGCCGGGCAATACCTGCGCGGCGTGAACATTGTCCGGATGATGTGCCATGCTCTCCGTTCTCACATAATGCACCGGGTAAGCACCGGCCGGATATCCACGCCGTTAATCAGCACACTTTGTTACCTGATCGCAATGTCAGATGCGGATCGGCAATGACGCCAGCCGACGCGGCTCCGACCCTGTACCCGGTAAAGACAATGGCTGCATTCACCAGAAGGCCGATAAAGCCCGCATTCACCCCGCCGGTCGGAACGGAGAAAAACGCGAGAGCCAGGGAGACCGTTTCACCCGCCAGAAAACCCGCTGTGACAAATGCGGCAGCAACCGGAACGCTGCGGACCATACAGAGAATGGCCGGAAAGAGCTGAATGACGCCGAGATAGAACATCGTTGTCAGAACCGGCATGAGCGCGGAAAACCGCATCGCGGCAAAAACCGAGAAAATCAGACAGAACGTGATGACGAGCCTGGCGCAGTCCTTCTGGCGGGCATCGGAGAGGCCCTGCACAAGATTGCGCGACACCAGCGAGCCGATGGAAAGGCAGATCCCGGCAAGGATAACCAGCCCCGACAACACACAGGCCGCAGCTACAAGACCAAGCCCCCATGAGGGCAGAAGAGCCGCTGCCACGGAGATGAAAACCGAATTTTTTGCATCCATCGGCAGACCGGTGGCTCCGGCATAGAGGGAACTGAGCAGGAGCAGCGGAAACATCAGCATGTAAAGCGGCATGACAATCTGATTACGCCGCACGATGCGGGCGGATTTTGCCGTGAAGATAAAGGCGATTGTCTGCGGAGCAACGCAGAAACCAAGCGCCTGCGTGATGATCGTGGTGACAGCGTAGACATTTCCCTGCGCCGTGGACAGCGGCATGGCGCGGCTGGCCGCGGCGAGCGCATGCCAGGAACTGTCGCGCAGAACGGCAACGGCAATCAGGACGATAGCAACAATCACGATCGTGTCCTTGATGGCGGCCACCCAGGCGGGCGCGCGGACACCGGACAGTGCCAGCCAGGAAAAAGTCAGAAGAGCCGCGCCCGCCGTGATCGTCACGGAAGAAACCGGCCAGTGAAACTCACTGATTGCCGTCAGAATCCCCGCCATCTGGAGCTCCCCGAGCGGCAGCATGAAGAGAATGGCGCTGACGGCAACAATAACTTCCAGAAACCGGCTTCTGAAATACGTTCTGAACAGATCGGCGAATGTCAGGGCATTCCAGACTCTTCCCGCCTTCCACAAAAGCGGATTCAGAAAATACCCGACGGGATAAGCCAGAACGATATAGCCCAGAAACCAGTCAATAAACGGAATCCCCTGTTTCATGGCAGCGGCAGGGAAGCCCATGATACTACCGATGCTGTAGGTCTCGCCAACGGTCAGCAGAAAAACAAGAACGCCGCCGAACTGACCGGAGGCGGTAAAAAAATCTCTGCTGTCCTGCCGTCCGTGGTTCCTTCGCGAGAAGAACGCGACAACGAAGGACAGGATAATGACCGCCGCGAAAACTGCTGAAGCCATCCGCTTCTAATCCTCATCCGGATGCTGATGATCTTCAGACATCCAGGCAAGCGCCATGCAGAAGGATGTCAGCGGCAGGCACACGAAAATCCACACCAGTGCGACCGGAAAGCCGCCGACAGTCAGCGCACTGGACGAGAGCCAGGGCATCGGCACAAGCACAGCGAAAAACGGGATGCCGAGACCGGCAATGATCCTGAGGCGCGACAACGTCATGAAGTCACTCCCTTTCACTGTTCATGCTGTCAGTAAATATGGCTCAGCCGGGCGCCACAGAAACGCGGCGGCCCGACGATACCGAAATCTGATCTTGTAAAGAAGTTTCATGACAGAAATTCAGAAGATATTCCCATTCGTTTTCGGGACGGAGAGCATAGATCAGACACAGACGGACGATCTGTCCACGCCCTCCCTGGAAGAACATCTTCTGAAACCTGCTGCCGAAAGCCGGATCGCTGTTAAGGCTTTCCCTCTGAACAGCAGACCAGACCCGAAACCCGCCCAGGACAGCCCTGTCAGCAGGCGTCATCCGTGACCGGCATCGTCCCGGCCGCCCCGATGGGCTGCGTGGTGTAGTAACTCTCCGCAAGACCGACAGGCAGCAGATCCATGAAGCGCGAACCGGCCACGATCCATTTCGGAAAGACGATCCGCCGCTTATTGCGGGCCAGACCCTTCATGATTTTCTCCACGGCATCGCAGGTCTGTGTCAGACCCGGCATCGGGAAATCATTCGTCGCGACCATCGGCGTATTGAGAAAGGCGCACACGACCGAGGAGAGCAGCACGCCTTCACGCTTCAGGTTGCCTCCCGTGGCGATCATGAACCGGTCAACAGCGGCCTTCGTCGCACAGTAAGTCGGAGTTCCGGGAAAGGAAACAACACCGGCAACCGACGAGATGGCGCAGATACGGCCCCGTTTGCCATCGGCGGCGCGGGGCTGGGCGCGAATGAGGTCAATAGCCGGAAGGACAGTGTTGATGACACCGTCGAGATTGGTCGCGATCATGCGCCGGATCTGCGCCTCAGGTTCGGTGGGCGCCGTGTCGCCGTCCGGGCCGGGCCGGGTTCCGCCGGTGATTCCGGCGCAGGCGAAGACAAGATCGAGCTGTCCGGCGCTGGTGACGGCCTCCCGCATAGCGGAAACACTGGCGACATCGAGCGTATGCGTGACAACGCGGGAGCCGAGCGCTTCGGAGCGGGCAGCCGTGTCAGCAAGACCGGTGCCGTTGCAGTCGATAAGATGAAGAGTAACGTCCCTGTTCGCGTGAGTGAGGGCAAGCGCGCGTCCCAGTCCGGAAGCGGCTCCTGTGATGAGAAGAGAATCCTGTTTCATGGTCGCTCTCTTAACCCGACGCTGGTAGAAGGGCGAAACCGTCGGGTCGGCCGGCGGATCGTGTTGACTCTCCGGGCAGGTTACGAGTGCCGGATATCTCAGACGCAGGAGCCATGAACGCCGCAATGACACGCAACGGACAGACGCACCCGCCCACCCCTTCCGTTTCCAGGCGTGGCGTCTGCTATGTCATCTCCGCTCCGTCAGGCGCCGGCAAATCAACCATCGCGAACGCATTGCGGGCAGCGGAACCGCGCCTGAAGCACTCGGTCTCCATCACCACGCGCCAGCCGCGTCCGGGCGAGACGGACGGCGTTCACTATCATTTCCGTACGATGGATCAGTTTCAGCGTATGGCCGAACGGGGTGAACTGCTGGAATGGGCGACAGTGTTCGGACGCGGCTACGGCACACCCCGCGCGCCGGTCGAGGAAGCACTGGCGGCGGGACAGGACATGGTGTTCGACATCGACTGGCAGGGCCACCGGCAGATCCGGGCGGCCCTGCCGGACGACGTGGTGAGCCTGTTTGTGCTGCCCCCTTCCCTGCCTGAGCTGGAGCGGCGCCTGAAAGGGCGGGATTCCGACGCGGCAGACGAGATCGCGCGACGGATGGATGCGGCGCTGGCCGAGATTTCGCACTGGCAGGAATTTGATCATGTGATCGTCAACGCGGATCTGGACCGGGCGATCTTCGAGGCGAGGGCTATCCTGACAGCAGCGCGTCTCCGGACATCGCGTCAGACAGGACTTGCCGGATTCGTCGCCGGCTTCCTGGGCTGACCGTCATGGATTTCTCCCGGATCACCGTCCTCTGCGTCGGCGACGTGATGCTCGACCGGTTCGTCTACGGCGACATGGAACGGATTTCTCCGGAAGCGCCGGTGCCGGTACTGCTGCTGAACAAACGCACGGAAATGCCGGGCGGCGCAGGCAACGTCGCCAGCAACGTGATCTCGCTGGGCGGCCGCGCCATCCTGATCGGCCTGGTCGGTGAGGACGACGCGGCGATAACGCTGCGGGATACGCTGCGTCTCCGGGCGCAGGTTTCTGAGATGCTGGTGCCGACACCCCGCCGGCCAACGATCTGCAAGACGCGGTTTATCGCCGCGCATCAGCAGGTGGTGCGGGCCGATGAGGAAAGCCGTCTGCCATTGCAGGCGGATGAAGCCGAACTGCTGTGCCAGGCGATCGACGCACGGCTCGAAGAAGCCGATGTCGTGATCCTTTCCGATTATGGAAAAGGCGTTTGCGATCAGATGGTGGTGCATCATCTGATCGGTGAGGCGCGGCTGCGCGATATTCCGGTCTTCGTCGATCCGAAAACACCGGATTTCCGGCATTATCGCGGAGCAACCTGCATCACGCCGAATGTGAAGGAACTGGCGGCGGCATCCGGCATGCCGGTTTCGGATAATGCCAGCGTGGAAGCAGCAGCCCGCAAAGTGATGGCGCGCGCGGAAGCGGATGCGATCCTGGCGACACGCTCCGAAAAGGGCATGATGCTGGTGCCGGCGGAGGGCGAGGCAATAGCCGTCCCTGCCCGCGCGCGCGAAGTATTTGACGTCTCCGGCGCCGGCGACACGGTGATCGCGACGATGGCGCTGGCCGTCGGTTCCGGCATGGCGTTCGATCAGGCCATGCGGATCGCGAACGCCGCGGCAGGCGTGGTCGTGGCCAAACTCGGCACGGCAACGGCTGATATCGGCGAGGTCATGCGCGAACTGCAGGCGCAGGACGAACCGGAAGAAGCGCCGCATCTGCTGACACTGACCCAGGCGAAGATGCAGGTCGCGGACTGGAAAGCACACGGTCTGACCGTCGGTTTTACGAACGGATGTTTCGACATCATCCATCCGGGACATATCAGTCTCCTCGCGGCGGCACGGTCCGCGTGCGACCGGCTGATCGTGGCGCTGAACGATGATGCGAGCGTACGGCGGCTGAAGGGAGACACACGGCCGGTGAACACGCTGGCCAGCCGGGCGGCGGTAATGGCGGCGATCCGGTCGGTCGACGCGGTGGCGGCGTTTTCTGAAGACACGCCACTTGAAATCATCCGTGAACTGATGCCGGATATTCTCATCAAAGGTTCTGATTACAGACCGGAAGATGTCGTCGGCGCAGCGGAGGTCATCGCGGCAGGCGGCCGGCTGGTGCTGGCCGATCTGCGGGACGGACATTCAACAACGGCGACGATCGGCCGGATTCAGGGACTCTGAAGGGCAGTCGCCGCGGCCGGGGAGCACCCTTATTTTCAGCCATGCCCGTTCGGAAATGCAGATGAAAGCGACACTAACGGACCGGATGGAAATGGTCTCTGGAATCCATAAGAGACGGTTCCATAAGCCGTCTCATTCAGTATCCAGATAAATTATAAAGAAATTTTTGGTGAAGCTTTTTGAAAAAGCTTCAGAAGACGCCGCCTTTTAAAAAAAGGCAGCACCCAAAAACTTTTGTCATTTTTCAAAGATCTGTCGTGAGGTGTTCTTTGATTCCGAATAAGACAAACAGACAACCGGAGCTCAGAACACATAACATCATCGGCTTGTTATGAACGTTTTTGCTCCTTTGAAGCGTTAATGTATTTGCAAACACGAGACAAAGCAGGCCCACTGTCCCAGGAGGGATCGGTATGCGAAGATGTACTATGCACGCCCCCCTTTTTCTCTATTTATAAACCGGAATCAAAGGAACCGCGTCCCTTTGTGGAGTTCGGGACAAAGCCCTGCAAAGCCACCGCACCTGTATTTGCAAAGTAGACAAACGCCCCTTTAAAACAGTCTGTAAGCAAATCCCCGCTCACCATCAGGACACCACAGGGGAACACACCCGCCGTCTCCGGCATTGAAACCGGAACTTCAGTCCATCAGCGGCGATAAACCCTGCGAACCATTCCGGCGCAAAGCAAAGGAGCAGACAACATGATCGAGATGATCGAAAAACGACGCCGCTCTCTTGGCGGAGGACTGGAAGTAGGACGCGTGCTGCCTTTCGCGCGGCGACGCATGGTCGGACCGTTCATTTTCTTTGATCATCTGGGACCACTGGATCTCGCGGCCGGCGTCGATCGCAGCGTCGATGTGCGCCCACATCCACATATCGGCCTCTCGACAATCACCTACCTCTTCTCCGGCGAGGTCATGCATCGCGACAGCCTTGGCTCCGAACAGGCCATCCGGCCGCAGGAAGTCAACTGGATGACCGCCGGCAGCGGCATCACGCACAGCGAAAGATTCGAAAAAGCACACGCCATGGGCGACCATCTGCATGGCATCCAGGCCTGGGTCGCCCTTCCCGATGGCGACGAGGAAACCGCCCCTTCCTTCTCACATCACGAAGGCGGGGATCTCCCGCAATGGGACGCGGACGGTGTGCGCGGACAGCTTATCGCCGGCAGCGCATACGGCCTGACCGCCGCGGCCCGGACTCACTCGCCGCTTTTTTATGTCCATCTTGAACTGGAACCAGGAGCGATTGCGGAAATCCCGGCGCACTGCGCGGAACGCGCCATCTACATCGCCAGAGGTGCAATCGAGATCGACGGAGAAAGACACGAAGCGGGCCGGATGCTCATCCCCGGTCCCGGCATCTCATCGTTCCGGGCGACCGAACCCGCCACCGCAATGGTGCTGGGCGGCGAACCCGTCGGGGAGCGCTTCCTCTTCTGGAACTTCGTCAGTTCCTCAAAAGCGCGACTGGCGCAGGCGGCCGAAGACTGGAAAGCCGGACGCATGAAACTGCCCGATGCGGACCATGACGAGTTCATTCCGTTACCATCCGCCGACACCGCGCCCCCTCCGATGTCATAACAGCAGACTGCTCTCAGAGAGCCGCTTCAATAGCCTTAAATGCACGAAGCTTCTCACAATAAACTTTTGCGAAAAAAATAAAAGTTTTTGGGTGTCGCCTTTTTTCCAAAAAGGCGACGTCTTCTGAAGCTTTTTGAAAAAATCTTCACCAAAAACTTCTTTACAATTGACCAGAGATTTCATGGACAGGCTTCTGAAACAGTCTCTCATTCTTTTACCGGCCTGCCAGTCCGGATACGCCGATATTCCACCAGCCTCTGTGCTGTCAGCAAAAAATCAATCGGACAGGACATCAATAAGTCATATCATGAAAGCAGACATCCGGTTTCCTTGACGAAAATGCTTCTGATACCAATATTTTCCATAATATTTGAAGGAAGGATTACAGTATGACGACGCGCGACAGGCTGTGTGCGGCGATAAAATCCCGGAGCAACGTGAGCTTTACTTATCACGGGCGGGCGCTGACCGGTTCTCCTCATGCCGTTGGCAAAGGAGACGGTGAAGAGCGGGTTCTGATCTACGTTGGCAGCGACGATCACAAAAAGGTCGAGCCCCCCGGCGGCCAATGGAAATGCCTGCCGATTGCCGATCTGTCCGATGTCGCGACGGACAGCAGCCCGTTTCATGCGGGTCATCCGGGAAAACATGAAAAAACAGGCCTGCACGAGATCGACGTTTCTCTCTGACGAAAATGGCCGCCATCAGCGTATCCGTACGATTAATTCCTCAACAGATCATACAGTTTTCAGAGAATAATGGAGACCATCATGGCGCATGATCCGCTCCCGCATGAAACATCCGCCCTGCACGAACTGGCGGAAAAGGCACAAAAACAGCCGAAACTGCTGACGAAGGACGACGTTGAAAAAATCGCGCATTTCGTTCTGAAAGGATCAGAAGGCGCAACCGAAGAGCAGAAGGCACTTGCGAAAAAAGCCCTGCACAATCCGGAAGGCGTCGAAGCGCGGGATATTGTCACGCTGGCGGAACAGATTCTGACCAGAAAAAAGGAAAGCTGAAATGACCGGACATTCGCATGAACTGCCCTCTGAACAGTCGCTTGAGCATCGCCTGAATGCTGTCCGGCGTGATCTTGCACGTGCGGAAAAGGAAGAACCGCACCGGGTTTCGGCGCTGACGGCAGAAGTGAAAAAGCTCGAAGCGGAACTGAAAATCGGACGATAAGAGACGATAAGAGACGATAAGACCGGACACGACCCTGGGACTGGCGGGAACCTCAGCCCGCATCCTGATATCGGTTTCCGGAGACTCCCGGCCTCTGGTGAGCTCCGGGCAGCACCCCGGTCTTCTTCTGCGGCATCAGACGATAAACAGCGCTCTTTCCAGTTATGAGGCAGGGCTGGCCTCCCGGTCCGCTTCGTCGGTATGATGAAGACCGGCAGGCCACGCCGTCCAGCGTCCCGACGATCAGGAGCCCTTCGCATGATCCCTTTCTCCGTTCTGGATCTCTCGCTGATCACACGCGGTTCGACACCGGCGGACGCATTTCGCAATACGCTGGACTTCGCGCGCCTTGCGGAAACGCTCGGATTTCACCGGTACTGGCTGGCCGAGCACCACTCCATGCCAGGAATCGCTTCAGCAGCAACCGCTGTCCTGATCGGACAGGTCGCCGCCACAACACAGTGCATTCGTGTCGGCGCGGGAGGCGTCATGCTCCCGAATCATTCGCCGCTGGTCGTGGCGGAGCAGTTCGGCACGCTGGAGACGCTCTTTCCCGGCCGGATCGATCTCGGCCTCGGCCGCGCTCCCGGAGCGGATCAGCGCACGGCACGTGCCCTGCGGCGCGATCCCCTGGCGCCGGACCGCTTTCCGGAAGATGTTCTCGAACTTCTGCACTATTTTGAACCCGCCGACGAAAACGATACCCATCTGGTGCGCGCCATTCCAGGCGCGGGACTTCGTGTGCCGGTCTGGCTCCTCGGATCATCGCTGTTCTCGGCCGTACTCGCCGCGCGCCTCGGGCTGCCCTACGCTTTTGCGTCCCATTTCGCGCCGGAACAGATGGAAGAGGCGATCACGCTTTACCGGGCACGCTTCGAACCATCGGAACGCTGCGCCAGACCGCATGTCATGCTGACGGTCAATGTGATTGCAGCGGATACGGATGGGGAAGCCCGACGCCTCGAAACCTCACTTCAGCAATATTTCATCGCACTGCGACGGGGACGTCCGGTCGCTTTTCCGCCGCCGGTCGATCCCGGACCCGGCCTCTGGTCCGCTCAGGAAAAAGCGATGCTCGCTCACACACTCTCCTGCACATTCGCCGGAACAACCGCGACCATCGCCCCTGATCTCAGCGCTTTCATCAGTCGGCATAAGCCCGACGAACTGATGGTTGCCGTTCCGGTCTTCGATCACGCACAGCGCCGCCACTCACTGGAACTGGCGGCACAGCTCGCGGGTCTGGTCACCGGATAAGATCGCAGTCAGAGACCCGCCGCTCTCAGTTTCTGGTCGGTTTTATACTGGCTCAGCGCGTACACAGCCCAGATTGTCGCGGGGATCCAGCCAAGAATCGTGATCTGCAAAAACAGACAGATCAGCCCCGAAATGGGCCGGCCAATTGTGAAAAACGTCAGCCAGGGCAAAAAGAATGAAATAATAAGGCGCAAGAGGAACGCTCCGTGACGGCAACACAGCCTTTACGACTGCAAAAGTCAGTAAAGCGTGCTTTATTTCCGGCTGTCCAGAGCGTTTCCGGCGTAACAGGCAGGCATCCCAGAGATCAGCCCCTGAACCGGGCAGGCACTCAATCCCATACCCGGTCCGGTTCGACATTCGTGATTACGCCGTAACAGCCTGACCCAGCGCCGTCCGCAGTTTCTGTTCCGCTTCCGGGGACAGGGAAGTCTGGATGATCCGGGCGTGACCCTTCAGCGTGGCAAGCTGCGCCATCACTTTTTCCGGCTCAGCCTTTCTGACCAGCACGAAAAGCGCCGATGTATTGGGCGTCAGCGTCTCGCCAAGCTGCTTAATGAAATTATCGTCGATCCCGTAATCACTGAACTTGCCATCCAGCGCTCCGGCCGCGGCTCCCGCGAGACTGCCAACCACAAAACCGGCAAGCGGATTCAGAAAAATCAGCCCGACGAGAGCGCCCCAGAACCCACCTGAAAGCAGCCCCCAGGAAGCACCGACCTTCTCAAGATTCACGCTCTGGTCAAGATGGATCTTACCGTCCTGCGTGCGCGTGACGACAACGGCATCCTCGAGATCGAGAAGATATTCCTTCTCAAGCTCACGACAGTTTCCCAGTTCGGCCTTCGCGCCGTCTATGCTGTCAAATCCGACAACAACAAGTGTGCTCATTACGGTCTCTTTCGATAAGTCTGTGACAGCAGCGATCAGTCGGCGGACTTGCGACCGAAGACGTAGCTGAGGAGAGAAGCGGCTGTGAGAATCAGCAGACCATAAACCTTGCACGAGGTCGGAATTTTGTTCTCGTGCTCCCGCACGTCGCTTTTCAGCGTGCTGAGATGACCGGCAATCTGCCGGTGCAGCTCTTCCTTGTGTTGATGAAGCGACTTCTCGAGATGCTTCGTGATCTCCTGAAGATCTTCCGGGCTGAGTTTTTTCAGAGTCTCGGCTGCATTCATGATCCGTCTCGTCCTGTTTCCACTCGTTCAGATCAGCCCGGAAAAACTTCCGGGCATGTCCGTTACATATTGCGCTCATAAGGATGATTTTCAAGACACCAGGCGAAAACACCCGCGTGACCCACCCCTGCTCACAGCACGGGGCCAACCATGGCCAGAACATTGTTCCAGAGCACGCGGGATTTCGGCCAGTTCATCACCGCCTCCGGCGTAACGGGAACGGAGGCGTCAAGATATGTCTGCTGCCTTTCACGGATTTCCGCCGTAAAGCCCTGATCGACAAAGAGGATATTGTTTTCAAAGTTCAGATCGAAGCTGCGCCGGTCAAGATTGGCCGACCCGATCATCGTCATCTGACCGTCGACAGTCAGCGCCTTCGTGTGAAGAAGACCATGCGGGTATTCGTAAATAGCAACGCCGGCATCCAGAAGCTCGCGATAGTAACTCCGGCTCGCCCCGGCCACGATCCAGGAGTCGTTTCGGGCCGGCACGGTGAGAGTCGTTTTCACTCCACGCCGGGCCGCCGCGCAGAGAGCGGCCTGAATCGGCTCGTCCGGAACGTAATAGGGCGTGGTGACCGTGAGTTCCCGTGCAGCGGCGCTCATCAGGGAAACAAAGACTTCCGGCATGGCTTCATAACGGACGGCGGCGCTGGTGCCGATCACCTGGGCGACAAATCCCTCTCCGTCCGGCAGGACAGCAGATCTGAGAAGATTCGTAAGATCCTCGTCGGTATGGGCAATCCAGTCACTGGCGAAGAGATGCTGATTCTGCAGCACCACAGGACCTTCAAAACGGGCCACCAGATCGACCCAGGGCGCATATTTCGCTTTGACCAGAAACGCAGCGTCGGCGCAGTTCTGACTGCCGCAATAGGTGACCCTGTTGTCGATCACGACGATTTTGCGGTGATTGCGCATATCGAAGCGGCCACGAAACGGGCGCTGGAACAGATTGCCGACAGGAAGCGCGCGAACCAGCAGAACGCCGGCATCCCGCATATCTCTCCAGTGGCGGCTGTGGATCAGGCGACGGGAGCCCAGATCGTCGGCCATGACGCGACAGGTAACACCCCGGATGGCGGCGCGTTTCAGGGCGTCCACGACCTTCATGCCGTTATGATCGGCGAGCCAGATATAGAAGCTGATATGAACGTGCTCACGGGCGGCATCGATATCCGCGACAATGGCCGCGATGGCAGTATCTGAATCCGGCATCAGTTTTGCGCGGTTGCTGCCGACAGGCGGATAGCCGCTGGCGGACTGACCGACACGAAAAAGCGGAGCGAGACGGGGCGGCAGGCCGAAATCCTTTTCAGCATCGATCAGAGCGTCGCTCCGCTTGCCCGGCACGGGAAGATCCCTGAGCGCCTCGCGGATCCGCACAACGATCAGCGGGCTCAGTTTCGTCTCGCCAAGCAGAAGATAGGCGATGACCCCGACAATGGGCAGCGCACCGAGAATCGCCACCCAGGCGACGCGTGAGGCGGGCTGCCGGTGAGGTCTCAGCAGCGCCCTGCCAATGAAAAGGATCTGCAGACTGATCGTCGTGGCCGGGCCAGCCCAGTTCCAATGCATCGCTCACGCCCCGGTCGGTTGAAATCTGAAGTGAAAAGCGGGGCACCGTATCCTTACGGAAGGATACCGACAACAGCGGGAAGCACAGCAGCAGCCGGTTGAAATCACAGCCGAAAGACCGGACTATAAAGACGGCGCGACCAGTCACTGCTTCCGCCCGGTCCCGCTGGTTCCTGCTGCCTGTACGGCTCCCGGGGCATCGGGATGGCCGCTGTTTTTGGAAAGGCTTGCGGTTTTATGCGGCTTCAGTCGCCCTGGCCCCCGCGGCTGAACAGCGGAACACAGCCCCCGGCGGAGCGGCTGGCCGACACGCTGGCGGAAGACATTCTGGCCGGCACGCTGGCCGCAGGAGATCGCCTGCCAGCGCATCGCGATCTGGCCTGGCGTCTGGAAATCGGCGTCGGATCGGTCACACGGGCCTATGCCATGTTGGAACGGCGCGGTCTGGTCCGGAGCGTGAAGGGCCGGGGCATGTTCGTCTCGGCCCGACCCGGCAGCCACAGCAGTTTTCTCGACCTCGCCTCGAACATGCCACCACCGATGTTCAGCGACCGCGCGCTGGCCCGGACACTGAACCGCCTGGCCCGCAGCGTCGATCCCGCCCTCTTCAATATCTACCCGCCGGTCGCGGGACATATCGAACACCGCCGCATCATGGCGCACTGGCTCGAAGAACTGGGCCTGACCACAGCGCCGGAGCAACTTCTTCTGACCAGCGGCGCACAGCAGGCGCTTAGCGTGGCGTTTTCAGTGGCCCATCAGCACGCAGACCTCGTTCTCACCGAAAACCTGACCTATCCGGGCATGCTCGGCGCCATCCGCCAGACCGGCGCAGCGCTGCGGGGGATTGCGATGGATGAGCGGGGCATATGTCCCGCCGCGCTGGAAGAAGCGCTTGCCGGCCTTCGCGGTCAGCGCGCCGTTCTCTACCTGACACCAACAATGCACAACCCGACCACAGCGACCATGGACCGGCAGCGGCGCGAAGACATCGTGCGGCTGTGCCGTCGCTTTGACGCCCTGATCATCGAAGACGGGGTCTATGTCTGTAAACCGGACAATGCTCTGCCGGATCTGATCTCCCTCGCCCCCGAACGCGTCTTCCATGTCAGCAGCCTGTCCAAGATCCTGAGCCCCGGCCTGAGGATCGGAGCCCTGACACCACCGGAACCGTTTCGCGAAGCCTGTCTGGGGGCGCTTCTCTGTTCATCGCTGATGATCGCCCCCCTCTCCTACGCGATGATGGCGCAGTGGATGCAGGACGGAACAGCCACCTCGGTACGGCAGTCACTGCGGACGGAAGCAGCGCGGCGGCGTGAACTGGCGGCCTCGGTTCTGGGATCGCGCATGGTGACGCCAGCCTATGACGCGTTCCATGTCTGGATGCCGATGCCCGCCAGCCAGGTACAGGCCGTCATCACACAGGCGCGGTCCTACGGCGTACTGGTGACCGACCCGGCGCCATTTCACGCGGAGGCGAAGTCAGAACCATCAGGCGTGCGGCTGTGTCTCGGGCCGGCACCCCTGCCCGACCTGACTGAGGCGCTGCACCGGGTCAGAGCGGCCTGCATGGCGACAGAGCCAAAAGTGTCACGCGACACTATTCCGATAGCCTGAAAGTGTATCGGGCGCCTATGCTCCTCGAACACGAACGGGGAGGTTACCGCATGACCGAAAAACCCATTACCGTCGTCGCCACACTTCACCTCTGGCCACAGCATCAGGACAAGGCGCTTGAAGCGATGGCCGCCTGCATCCTGGCGTCGCGGCAGGAAACCACGAACAGCGGCTATCACTGCCGGCGCGATGCGCATGATCCGCACTGCTTCGTTTTCATCGAACACTGGGCAAGCGTCGCGGCCATCCATGAGCATGAAAAGACACCGCATTTTCTGGCGATGAAGCAGGTGCTGAACAAGGCCCTGTCGAAACCGATGGATGTCCGGCTTCTGGAAGACACGGATCTGCTGCCGTGACAGGCCGCGTCTGTATCCTGGGCACGGCGGACACAAAGGCGGAAGAACTTCACTACCTGAAAGCGGTTCTGCTCGCCCGCGGCGCCGATGCATTCATCGTGGATGTGAGCACCGGCGGAGACCTCCACGCCGCCGATGTCACAGCAGCGGAGGTCGCGTCCTGCCATCCGGACGGGCCGGAAGCAGTGTTCTGCGGTGATCGCGGACAAGCCATCGCCGGAATGTCGCTGGCCCTCACACGTTTTCTCGCCGGGCGGACCGACCTGGCCGGAGCGCTGGCCATCGGCGGCTCGGGTGGAACGGCGCTGGTCGCCCCGGCCCTGCAGGCCCTGCCGATCGGCACACCAAAACTGGTCGTCTCGACAGTCGCTTCGGGAAATATCGCGCCCTATGTCGGAGAATCCGATATCGGTATGGTGTATTCCGTTGTCGATATGCAGGGACTGAACCGGATTTCACGGCAGGTCCTGGGCAACGCGGCGGATGCAATGGCCGGAATGGTGCTGCACAACCCACCACGTCACGAAGACACACACCCCGCGGTCGGCATCACAATGTTCGGGGTCACGACGCCCTGTGTGACACGGATCACAGAGACCCTGCGCGACAGGTTCGAATGCCTCGTCTTTCACGCCACCGGCGCCGGCGGCCGGTCGATGGAACGGCTGATCGACCAGGGCCTGATCCGGGGCGTGCTGGATGTCACCACAACCGAGTTCTGTGACCATATCGCCGGCGGAATCTTCCCCTGCGGCGAGGAGCGGCTGGACGCGGTGAGCCGGACAGGCGTGCCCTATGTCGGAAGCTGCGGCGGTCTCGACATGGTCAATTTCGGCGCGCGGACAACGGTCCCCGAACGGTATCAGGACCGCGTTTTCGTGGAGCATAATCCGTTCATCACGCTGATGCGGACATCGGCTGAGGAATGCGCCGCAATGGGCCGCATGATCGGACAGAAGCTGAACCGCTGCCCGGGCGAGGTCCGGTTCTTCTTCCCCGAAGGCGGATTTTCTCTGCTCGATCAGCCGGACGGACCATTTTTCAACCCGGATGCCGACGCCGCCTTCCTGGAGGCCCTGTCAGACACGCTGGAGGAAACGCCTCGCCGGAAGCTGATCCGCCTTCCCTGCGCGCTCAACGATCCGGCCTTCGCCGATGCGATGACGCGCGAATTCGAAACTCTTTTCAAGGAGACCTGAGACCATGCCAGCCATTCCACGCAGTCAGATTCTGGAGAAATTCCGCGGCATGATCGCCGCGCGCCAGCCGATCGTCGGCGGCGGCGCCGGAACCGGCCTGTCAGCAAAATGCGAGGCCGCAGGCGGGATCGATCTGATCGTTATCTACAATTCCGGCCGTTACCGCATGGCCGGCCGTGGGTCGCTGGCCGGCCTGCTGGCCTACGGAAACGCAAACCAGATCGTCATGGAAATGGCGCGCGAGGTCCTGCCCGTCGTGCCGCACACGCCGGTCCTCGCTGGCGTCAACGGCACAGACCCGTTCGTGGATTTCGATGTGTTTCTCGATGACGTCCGCCGCATCGGCTTCTCCGGTATTCAGAACTTTCCGACAGTCGGCCTGATTGACGGCAATTTCCGGAAGAATCTCGAAGAAACCGGTATGAGCTACAATATGGAAGTCGATGTCGTCGCACGGGCCAGAAAAAAAGACCTGCTGACAACGCCCTATGTTTTCGATCCGCAGCAGGCGAAAGATATGGCGAAAGCCGGCGCCGATGTCCTGGTGGCCCATATGGGACTGACAACCGGAGGCAGCATCGGCGCTGAAACAGCGTTTACGCTGGAGGACTGCATCCGGCTGATCAATGAGATCACTGATGCGGCAAAGACCGTGCGCGATGACATCATCGTCCTGTGCCATGGCGGCCCGATCGCCATGCCGGCCGACGCGCAGAAGGTTCTGGCCGGATGCCCGGACTGTCACGGGTTCTACGGCGCCTCCAGCATGGAACGCCTGCCCACGGAAACGGCGCTGGTCGAACAGACAAAAACCTTCAAGGCAATGACACGCTGAAAACAGGACACCCCGGCTTCGGTAAAGAGAAAACATTCCTGTATTTCGTAAACCGATGACAAAGCAGGGCTCTGCCCTGCACCCGGAAGGGGTCGTCACTCGCAGGCGTGCTGGGCACGACGTCCCCTTCACCCCTTTTTGATCTGATAAACCGGGATCAAAGGGACCGCGTCCCTTTGCGGGGCGCGGGGCAGGGCCCCGAAAAAACCGGACCGACGCATCCGCAAAATATACAAATACCGTAAAGGTCAGATCACATGCTCAGAAAAACAGCGCTCCCCGGACTGGCACTGGGCCTTTTCACTCTGGCGTCCGCCGCAAATGCTGCACCACTCCCGTCCTCCGCACTGCACGTCGCAATAACCTCGCAGAGGGTGATGAACGCGGTGACCGTTTCGGATAACGGACGTGTGTTCGTCTCCTTCCCCTACTGGGGCGGCGGATCGGAACCCGGTCCGACCGTGGCGGAACTGGATAAGACAGGAACGCCGCACGCCTTTCCTGATGCCGCGTGGAACGATCAGAAACAGACCGCCGGCTTTGCGGATCATTTCGTACGGGTCAACGCCATCCGCATCGGACCGGACGGATATCTCTGGATCGTGGATTCAGGCGACGCGAATGTCGGCGGCAAACCGAACCCGCCAGACGGAGCGCCGGCAAAACTGGTCGCCTTCGATCTCGCCTCCGGCAAACCGGTTCATACCATCATCCTGAAACAGGGAACGACCCCACACAGCTATGTCGACGACCTGCGCTTTCACAACGACACCCTGATCCTGACGGACGCCGGCGATCCGGCGCTGATCCTGGTGGATATGAAAACCGGACAGCAGCGCCGGGTCCTGCAGCACGCAAAATCCACCACAGATGAACGGCCGATGTATGCGGAAGGAAAACTGCTGATCAGCAACGGCAGTCCCGCCCGCGTTCACGCAGACCAGCTTGAGGTTTCGCCGGACGGCTCGGTCCTGTATTTCCAGCCAAGCTCCGGGCCAATGTATAAAATCTCCACGGCCGATCTGGAAAATCCCGGGCTGAGCGACGCGGAGCTGAACGAAAAAGTCTCCCTCTTTTACAACACGCCGACAACAGGCGGCACCGTGATCGACGGCCAGGGAAATCTCTATGTCTCGGACGTGAATAAGCTGCGCCTGCTGAAAATAACGCCGGACGGGAAAGAATCCGTGCTGATCGCCGATAAACGGCTGGTCTGGGCGGACGCGATGTGGATCGACAGCACGGGTAAACTATGGGTGCCAGCCGTGCAGCTCAACCGGACAGCATCGTTTCAGGCGGACGGCGTTTCACGGGTCAGACAACCGGTGACGATCTACACGCTGGATCTGCATCTGGCCCCTCAGCACCGGTTCTGAGGGGAACGTAACAGGGTAAAACCCGACGTTTCTTTTCGGGGCTTTGCCCCGAACCCCGCAAAGGGACGCAGTCCCTTTGATCCCGGTTTGTTAATACAGAAGGGGATAAAGAGATCGTCATGCCCGGCACGGCTTCGCGTGATAACCCTCCCGGTGCGGGGCAGAACGCTGATCAAAAGCTTGCCCGGAATTTGTGAGCATCTTTAAAAGCGACAGTTACCGTTCAGTACTCACCTGCCGATTTCCGGAAAAAGGATCACAGTCGGAGTTCCATCCGGACCAGCCCGCCACACCACTCCCCGCTCCTCATAAAGCCGCGACCGGGATGAAACGGAAGACCACTGCACCATTCAGCATAAGGAGTTTTCGCCATGCCGGAGGTATTCACGCGCCGGTTCCAACCGTTCCTTGCCATGACAATGATCGCTTCCATGGCGGCAGCGCCTTCCTCCGCCCTTGCCGAACCGGAAGCCGGAAAGCTGACAGTCCCGCCGGGATTTCATATCGCGGTCTATTCGGATCAGGTGCCGTCAGCACGGGAGATGGCCGTCGGAGATGACGGCACCGTCTATGTCGGCTCGATGAGCGCGGGAAAAGTCTATGCCTTGTCAGGGATGGACGCGAATGGACGAGCGCGGTCGGTCCGGGTCATCGCACGCGGACTGCGCCAGCCGGTGGGCGTCGCGTTCCGGAACGGCGATCTCTACATTTCGGACACAACCCGGATCGTGGTCCTGCGCGATATCGGACATCATCTGGACACGCCGCCGAAGCCAGAGATCGTGGCGGACGGACTGCCATACCGGGCCGGCGATCACTCCTGGAAGTTCATCGCCTTCGGCCCCGATGACCGGCTCTATGTTCCCATCGGAGCGCCCTGCAATATCTGCGATGTCGGGCACGCCTTCGGAAAGCTGATCAGCATGAAACCCGACGGCACGGACCGCCGGGACGAAGCCTGGGGCATTCGCAATACAGTCGGCTTCACATGGCAGCCCGGAACACAGAATCTCTGGTTCACGGATAACGGACGCGACATGCTCGGCGACGATATTCCCTCTGATGAACTGAACGAGCGGACGGCGCCCGGTCAGTCCTTCGGCTATCCCTACTGCCATCAGGGCGATCTGCCCGACCCACAATTCGGCAGACAGCACACCTGCAGCGAGTTCGTGCCCCCGGCATTGAAACTGGGCGCGCATGTGGCCGCCCTGGGACTACGGTTTTATGAAGGCAGTATGTTTCCGCCATCTTACCACGGCAATATTCTGATTGCCGAGCACGGCTCATGGAACAGAAGCGAACTTTCCGGTTATCAGGTGGTTTCCGTACATTTCGGCGCGGACGGACACCCGGAAAAGCCCGAAGTTCTGGTGAGCGGCTTCCGCGAAGATCAGGACGCATGGGGGCGCCCGGCGGATGTGCAGCCGCTGCCGGATGGAAGCGTGTTGATCAGCGACGATACGGCGGATGCCATATACCGGCTGACATATAACGGAAAGTAACGAATACCCTCTCGGCACGGAACTCATGCCGGAAGGCGACCCCCCTGACCCGCGGCACGCCAAAGAGCGGGAATAACGACAGGTCCGGTTACAGAGGCTGTTCCAAAAGCCTGCTGGCGAAACCTCCGGTTAATTATAAGGACGTTTCTTCTGAAGCTTTTTTCAGAAAGCTTCAGAAGACGCCATCTTTTTGAAAAAAGGCGGCACCCAAAAACTTTTGCCGATTGTTGTCAAAGACTTATCGTGAAGGATTCTTCGATCCCAGCCGATGCAGGCAAGTGATCTGGACTCATAAAACTACAACATCATCAGTCTGTTATGAAAATTCCTGCGCATTGAAGGCTGCTGAAACAGCCTCTTACCGGATAACTGAACCTTCCGGTCCCTCGCTGGAAGATGCCTTTCCGCAACCCCTGATGGTCCGGAACTATTAATTTGTATTCCAAATAATATTTATTCGTATAAATATCGCCTGTTCAGAAACTGTGTTTGCGGCGCAACAAATAAGCAAAAGAGTAGTCTCGGAAGCCTCGTGTGAATTGGCAATTTCCCGTCTCCGTAGTAGCGCTGATGCGCTTGAGGCGAGAAAGTCGAAATGAAAAAGCAAAAAAAAACGACAAGCCCAGGCAGCCATCGGTCTGCCTGTTTTCCACGTTTCCGGAGTGCCCTATGCTTTATACTGACATCCGGCACCGTATTTTTTCTCGGTTCCAGAGCCCCCGCCAAAGGAGCGGATACGCCTCCGGACTCTGAAAAGCCCGGCAGCGTTCGCGCCGTGGTGACTCTCAGCCCCGGCCATCCGAACGCGGGTGAAGCGCAGCCGCAACCTGCCGCAAAACAGGAAAGCGCGCCGACGCCCAGTCAGCAGCTTGAGGCTCTGTTCAATACGGAGAGTATTTCCTCATTTCTAAACCGGCATGATGACGCTCTGAGAAGCCGCGATCTGACAGCCGGCTATTACGTTCCGGCGCAGACATTCGGAAACCTGTTTCCGCAACTGGGCCGTCCGCGAAAGTGGCTGGAAAATCACGGCTTCAGTTTTCAGTTTTCCTACAAGGGCGAAGGTCTTGCCGATGTCGGCGGAGGCGAGCGGAAGGGCATGGACTATACCCATGAACTGACGCTCACGACCCGTTTCGATCTTGGAAAACTTATTGGACTCAACGGATGGTTTCTGCATGGAGTCATGCTCGAACGCGCCGGGCGCGAGGTCAGCTACGATTATGTCGGGGAACATCGCATCCTGCTCTCCGAAATCTACAGCCTCGACGGCCACAGAGCGGCGCATCTCGCCGATCTCTATCTTGAGAAATCCTTCTTTCACAACACGATAAATATCAACGTCGGACGCATCACGCTGACGCACACCTACGGAACGTCCGTACTGCTGTGCACATTCATGGTCCAGTGTTCGGCGCCTGTCGGCATCAAATCGAATCCGGGATGGAGCGTCTATCCCAAGGCGACCTGGGGCGGAACGGTGCGGCTGCGGCCGACCCGTGATCTCATCCTGCGAACAGGCGTCTACCAGGCAGGAGCGCTGACGGACAACCCGTCTGGCTGGACATGGGGCGCGGAGCGTGCGACCGGCATGATGCTGCCTGTCGAACTCACATGGGAACCGTTTTTCGGGCCTCAGAAACTGCCCGGACATTACAAATTCGGTTACGGGCACGACACATCTCACTACGCGGACCTGATCGGCACGGTTCCGGCCGCATATCGCGCCCAGGCCGGCGCCCATCCGGGAGGACCGCGCGACACGTTCTATTTCGAAGCGGACCAGATGGTCTATCGCAAAGGCGGCAATCACCAGATGGCCGGCGGCTATCTTCTGGCGGGCTATATTCACAATACACCAAGTGTTTCGACATTTACCGATCAGGTCTATATCGGTGCGTCCCTGCTCGGAATCATTCCTTACCGGCCGTTCGACCGCTTTGGCGTCATGTATTCCTATTATCAGCTCAGCCATAACCTGACGCTCGGACAGGAGTACCGGCAGATGGCCGGAGATTCGATGGGCGCATTTGTCAACGGCCCGCAAACCCATACGGCGACGCTGGAGGCATATTACGGCATCCCCGTCATTCCCGGCCTGGTTGCACAGCCTGTCTTTGAATACATGATGCGACCCGGAGAAACGTCCGTGATTCCGAACGCGATTCTTGTCGGGCTGAAAGTTCTGGCAACACTCTGAAGACATCGCGATGGAAACAGGAACTATTCCGGACAATTGCCTGACGGGTTTCTGATGGTCTGATAAGATCGACGAGCCAGTTATCTTCACGGGGCTCCGTCGCGGAGTCCCGTCCCCAGACAGAAGACCCATCCTTCTGTCTCTCATTTTGTCTGACAGATCAGATCACAGAAAGCTGCACCCCTTTGAATAAAGCATGGAGCAGGCTCCACGCTTTATTCCTTCTTCCCGAAGCGAAAATACATTTCCCATCAGACAACCTGATGTCTTCATGCTATTCAGCACGTTTTCAGAACATGCCACGATCCGGAATCGTAGGTGACACCGGTTCCGTAACCGCTCTCGCATTCGCATACTGATTTTCATCCTCCGATACAGTGGCACAGCCAGACAGAATCGGCATCAGCGTGATCGCCATTACAGACAGAATCGCGATTTTCTTTCTGTTTTTCATAATATTTTTTCTCACCCTATCTGAAACAAACTGACTTACAGATAAGACGAACCTCTCCTGTTAACCGATGAACCCATTTCTGGATCCCGGTCCTGTTTCCGGATATCCGACCCGGACGACTTCGTTTTCTTCGGAACCAGCGGCTCCCGGCTTCATCACGCTCTTTCGAACGTGCTCAGCCAGACACAATGATTTCGAACATCATCGGAGCCACGAAACAGGTTTTACCCTGCGCGCAGAATCATAAAAAATACCTGCGACGCAGAGAACGGAATATTCAGTCATAACCATCTCCCTGCCCGTTGATGCCAGACACCAAACGTAGGAACGCCATCCGGAGAAATCAACAGATAAATCACGATAAAATTCAGTAGATATCACGTATCTCTTCATAATTATCATTTATGACGGAATATTCAGCCAGAAATCAGCCTTCCCAAAGTCGGGATACAAGGATCGATTGCCGAAAGAAATTCACTATATTTCCTGATATAGAAAAGGTATTTTCTGTCCCAGTTCGGAAAGAATTATCATGACCTTACCAGCTCCAGATCTTTACGAAGCAAAGGACCAGTCCCGTAACCGCGGACATGTTGTCAGCGGATAGCAGATATCGACCAGTATCTGACGGACCATGAAAGTCCGCACTTCCCATGATCTTCAGACTGCCCCGAGCCGCGTCTCCGGAAAGCGCCTTTTATATCGCGCAGAATACAACCCCGGTCCTCAGACAAAAAAAACCCTCACATTTTCAGGTATTTTCGAATCTGACCCGGAACATGTCCGGGGTGCCTGCCTGAGAACTGATTTGTCTGCGCAGAAACGATCGGGAACTGGCTATGACAGCGGGCAACGCAGCCCGTCACTTTACTCAGAAAAACCATGTGCAGAATAAGCTTACCCACATCGGGACCATCGCCACAGGCCAGAGATCGCCCGCACGCGAAAACCGTGGCCAGTCCCGTCGCAGCCGGCCCGGCACAGGCAAACATAGCCCTGCTTCCGCAGCAAAGGCAGAGACCGGCAACTCCAGTCGTTTAACCCCGCCATCCATTCCGACCAGCAGGCCAGCCTCCCGCTGCCCTGCGATAAAATCACGCCTCCGGCTTCATTCCGGCATCGGATTACATTGCGACGTCACCACCTCTCCGGCCATGACAGCCTTCGTAAAGGCAGCAGAATCCGGCAATGAGGCATTGACCGTCTGGTCATGGTTCAGCCCCTTATAAACATGCGCCTGAACGACCGTCCCAGCAGCGCAGGCCGCCTTCACGAGACCGAGCTGAAGCGGAGGCGGCACATCCCAGTCCAGTTCGCCCGTGCCCATGAACAGCGGCTGCGCAAGCTTCAGTGTCGGATACGTCATTGCGGCCAGCGCGGGCGCAAGAGTTTTCGCAAAGCCCGGCCGGAGGGAATTGCTGAAATTCAGCCCCTCTTTCTTCACCATCTCCGTCAGCGGACCCACACACAGATCGCCCGCCTTCCGATAAGCAGACATGGCCTTCGGCGTGAAAGCATCCTCCGGGCGGAAGGCCGGATCATATCCGGCCAGACCCTGCGCAAGATAGAGCATGTAGACCATGACCGGATTATAGCTCCCGTCTGATGCGGGCTGCGCCAGAATCCGCTTCATAAGTTCAGGCGTAATATAGGGAGCGCCCGTCGCCACAACGCCGCGAATATGCAGATCCGGCGCATAATCCGGTGCGAACGCCGCCGAAGCAAAGGCCGCGCCGCCTCCCTGGGACTGACCGACAATCATCACCTCGTTCCGCAGGTCCGGCACCGAAGCCAGCGCCGCCCTGACAGCGTCCAGAAGATTATAGGCCTCCACACGGGTGTTCAGATACGGGTGTACGCCGGGTGTCCCCAGCCCCTGGTAATCAGTCCCCACTACGGCGAAGCCGCGCTTCATCCATTCCGACAGATAGCGGCGATTGCGGTCACTCCAGGGGTTGCCGGACGGCGCACAGTGATCCGCAACCCCGACCGTTCCATGCGCCCAGGCGACAACCGGCCAGCCACCGGCAGGCGGACTGCCCGCCGGCACGATGATCTCCGCCGTCACCGGAACCAGCCCTGTCCCGGTCACACCATTGGTCGAAAGATAGGTGATCCGCAGGGAAGGCCCGGCGTCCGGCAGACTGAAAGCCTCCGGCAGCGACGCGGATGCGGTCAGCATGCCTGGCCGGCCCTGAGCGTCTGCAGACGCGGCATGACCGCCGGCACTCAGAGCGGCAAGGCAGAACCCCGTCAGAAGACAGGACGCGATACGAACGGAGCGGGAGAGACGCACAGGAAATCCTTCCACGGGCAGCAGGCTTTTCCCTTGACCGCCATGCAGATTTAAACTTAACACTGTTAAGAATGATCCCCGCAGAGAACAAATGTCAAGCGCTTCAGATTCCGTCAGAGCCTCCGGAAGACGACCGGTGACCCCACGCGCTCACCCGGGAAAAGCCTACCATCACGGCGATCTGCGGGCCGCTCTCCTGTGTTCGGCACGTACCCTCCTGGAGGAACAGAGCATCGCAGCCCTGGGACTTCGCGCCATCACACGCCATGCCGGCGTCTCACAGACTGCAGCCATCCCGCATTTCGGAAACCTGACCGGCCTGCTCAGCGCACTGGCAACCGTGGGATATGAAGACCTTGCGGACGCCCTCACGCCCGCACTTCCGCAGGGCGCACACGCAGCCGGAATGGCCTATGTCCGCTTTGCCATCCGCAATCCGGGCCTGTTTACGCTCATGTTCCGCAGCGACGCCATCGACCGGAAAGAACCAGACCTGGCGGCGGCATCGGCACAGACCTCAGCCATGCTGACTCGGCTGATCGGCAGCCTGGAAGGCCCCCGTTCTTCACAAACACGCGCAGGCACCCGCGCGGCGCTCTGGGGAAAGGTCCATGGTCTTGCCGTCCTGGCGGTTGATGGCCTGCTGGAACCTCTGCTGACCTTCGACGGAGAAGAGATGTCGCTGGACGAACTGATAGCCGATGCCCTGCGATGACCCGGCACTGGAGAAACGCACCCTTCCCGGAAAAAGACCTGATTTCAGCGAAACATACCGGTTTCCGGAACTCCGCAACCCCAGGCGGAGTTCACAGGCAGCGCTCCTGAGACACGTCCCCGGAGACACCTTACCCCAGGCAATCACAGCAGACAGTCAAAGCCCCGGATCACCAGGCAATGTCTCCCACCCCGGCCCGATAATGGCAGCACGCCGCCGACCGGCGCCATCAAGGCGAAGGACGATGATGTTCTGTTCCTCCAGCCAGCCAAGCATCCGGCGGGCACGTCCCGTAGAGTGGGTTCCATAGATGCGGGCAATGTCACGGTCAGGCGGACAGGTTCTGCCATCCAGCGCCGCGCGGGCGAGGTAAAGGAAAACGGGCTGCATATCTTCGGGAAGCGTGGAGGCAATGGCCTCGGCCTCCTGCCATTCCGCAGTTTCAGCAGCCTCAGGCGTCGTGCCGCTGCGGGCGGTAGCCAGCGCCCGGCGAAAACTGCGCATGTCCATCGCTTCCCGCCCCATGCCGGCGATGCGACAGCGGACAAGAAAATCCTGATAGAGGGAAGCCGGCGGCCGGAAACCACCGTCGTCCTCATCGAGAACTTCGCGCAGGAGTGAGGCAAGCTGCTGACGACGTTCCGCCGGATCGATCTCCTCCGCCTGCGGCCCGGCATCCGCCAGCGCTTCACCATGCGTAGCGAGCTGGGTGATGAGATCCGGCGGTGGCGGAGCAGCAGGACGGCGCGGCCGGGCGATAAGCTCCGGCTCCGGAAGCGGCGCGAGGATAAGATCAGCAACCTGCTCGGTCGGCGGTGAAAACGGCTCCAGAACCGGACCGGCAGAACGGCTGGCGGTTTCGACGCTGCCAACGCGGATCGTCATCGGACGGCGACAGAGAGCCGGTCCGAGAGCCACGAAGTTCCCCCGGTCAAGATCACGGAAAGCCTCGGCCTGGCGACGTTCCATGCCGAGCAGGTCAGCGGCACGCGCCATGTCGATGTCGAGAAAGGTACGTCCCATCAGAAAGTTGGACGCTTCGGCAGCAACATTCTTGGCGAGTTTGGCAAGGCGCTGGGTGGCAATAACGCCCGCGAGACCACGCTTGCGGCCACGGCACATGAGATTCGTCATGGCCCCGAGAGACGCACGCCGCGCTTCATCCGACACCTCGCCGGCGGCAGCCGGAGCAAAGAGCTGGGCCTCATCCACGACGACGAGAACAGGATACCAGTGCGCACGGGGAACATCGAACATCCCGCCAAGAAAGGCGGCGGCACGACGCATCTGCAGATCGGCGTCCAGCCCCTCCAGGTTCAGCACCACGGAGGCGCGATGCACCCGCATACGCTCCCCTGCGGCCTGAAGCGCGACTTCCGTGTGCTCGGCGGCATCGATGACAAGGTGGCTGTAAGCCTCCGCCAGACTGACGAAATCGCCCTCCGGGTCGATGATGGCCTGCTGGACAAGGTTGCCGGTCTGTTCGAGCAGCCGACGAAGCAGATGTGACTTTCCGGAGCCGGAATTGCCCTGGACAAGCAGTCTTGTGGCAAGAAGTTCGGCAAGGTTCATTGCGGCCGGTCCGCCGCCGACGATCTGTCCCATTTCGATGTTGCTGCTCATGGCGCGGGAATAGCTCGCCGACTCCCTGTGAGGCAACAGGTTCAGACACGCCACCTGGCCGAACTCCACCCGGTCCCGGCAGAGACCACGAACCATTCCGCTTCACAGGATCAGGATGCCGAAAGCCGCGCTCCCTGCCAGGTTTCAAGGCAGCGCCCTTAAAAAAGACTGCCTCAAAAGCCTGCCCGTGAAACCTCCGGTCAGTTATAAAGAAGTTTTTGGGTGCGCCTTTTTCAAAAAGGTGGCGTCTTCTGAAGTTTTTTGAAAAAAGCTTTACCAAAAACTTTTGTTATTTTTTATCACAGACTTATCGCCAAGTGCCCTCTGATCCGGCTGAAGCGAACAGGTAACCAGGACTCAAAAAGCCATAACACCATCAGTTTGTTATGAAATTTTTGGTGCCTTTAAGGCTTTTAAAACAACCTATGAACCAAAGCCGATATAGATGAGCGATCAGCGCCGGAGCCAGTCCAGTGCCCCCCGAGCCGCGGCACGGCCAGTCGCCATACAGGCCTGAAGCAGATAGCCGCCGGTAGGCGCTTCCCAGTCGAGCATTTCGCCGCAGACGAAAGCTCCCGGCACAGCACGCAGCATAAAACCCGCATCGACAGCGGATTGCGGAACACCCCCGGCGGTGGAAATGGCGCGTTCAAGGTCGTCCGGCGCAATGAGACGGATCGGAACCGCCTTAATACGACGGGCGAGACCTTCGTCGGTTGCAGGCAGCGGACCGGCTTCGCGCAGGAGAGCAATGGCGACAGGCGGAAGCTGAACCGCCTTGCGAAGACGGTTGGAAAGACTCTCACGGGCACGGGTTTTACCAAGGCGGTCCGTGAGAGCGACGACATCCAGATCCGGACGAAGATCGACTGAAAGAGTTGCGGAACCATCCCGTTCGATGGCGTCGCGAAGCGGGGCGGCCAGGGCATAAACAGCGCCCCCTTCAAGACCGGCGCGGGTGATGACCGCCTCACCCCGGATCGTTGTACCCGCAAAGCTCAGAGCAATCCGCTTCAGGGGTGTTCCGGCAAAGCGCTCGCGGAGAATCCCGGACCAGGCCACGGTGAAGCCGCAATTGGCAGGACGAAAAGGCGCCAGAGAAATGCCCTTCCGGCGAAAGATTTCAGCCCACGCACCATCCGACCCAAGCCGGGACCAGCTGGCTCCCCCGAGGGCAAGCAGGGTGGCGTCAGCGTGGGGAATCACCACAGGGACACCGTCTTTCTGAGCGAATGCCGGCTGGTTGCCTTCATCCCAGCCCGTCCAGGCAGTGCCGGACCGAAGTGTGACACCGGAAGTACCGAGGCGGCCGAGCCAGGCGCGAAGCAGCGGCGATGCCTTCATCGCTTTGGGAAAGACACGGCCGGAACTGCCGGTGAAGCAGGGCTGCCCAAGCTCTTCGGCCCACGCGACCATCATCCCGGGCGTGAAAGCGGCAAGAGCCGGCCCGAGCCACCCGGCGGCAGGGCCGTAACGATGTAAAAAAGCCGGCCCGGATTCGGCGTTGGTGAGATTGAGGCCACTTCTTCCGGCCATGAGGAATTTGCGGCCAGGACTGGGCATGCGATCCATAACCGTAACGGCACAGCCCGCTGCGGCGAGTGTTTCAGCAGCGGCAAGGCCGGCAGGCCCGGCGCCGACGACGACAATATGAGGAATATCTCCGGGGACCGGCTGTATCGTGGTCATGATGATTCTGTCAGGCTCCCCGTGTCTGTGGTTTTCATAGCCGCAGACAGGCCCTGGCGACAGAGCGTGATTTTGTAGAAACGGGATTCCGGCGAGAACCAGGCCCGCCGTAAATCGCGGATCTTCGCGACCGGGTTTATTCTGGCATTTATGTATTTGCAAACCGGAGCCAGAGCCCGGCTCTGCTTCCGCACACGGAAGGGGTCGTCACGCGAAGGCGTGCTGCACATGGCGCCCTCATCACCTTAATCTATTCTATTTCAGAAACTGTCTCATAAGCCCGTTCGTGAAACCTTCTTTTAACTATAAAGAAGTTTTTTCAGAAAGCATCGGAAGACACCACCTTTTTGAAAAAAGGCGGCGCCCAAAAACTTTTATTATTTTTTCTCAAATGGTTATCACGAAATGCTCTCTGATCCGACGGAAACAAGCAGATGACCGGGATTCAAAAACATAATGTCATTAGTTTATTATGAAAGCTTTCTGTGCATTTAAAGCTTTTGAAACAACCATTTAACAAACCGGGATCAAAGGCACTGCGTCCCTTTGCGGGGCTCGGGGCAAAGCCCCGAAAACCCGCCCGGCACATATCTTCCACGTATAAACACTTTTCACAAACACGGAGACTGGGATCTGCAAACTACCGCACAGGCGGCGGAACTGACGCCGGAGGCCGTTTGAGTTTCCACACATAGGCAATCACAGCCGCAACAGCCTGGAAATATTCGTAAGGAATTTCCGTGTCTTCAGGAAGCGTATAGAGCGCGCGCGCCAGAGGAGGATTCGAGACGACGGGGACTTTCGCCTCGCTGGCAAATTCCCTGATCCGTGCGGCAAGTTCATCCGCTCCCTTCGCCACAATGCGGGGAGCATTGCTGGTCCCCTGCTCATATTCGAGCGCAACGGCATAATGCGTCGGATTGGTGATGACGACAGTTGCCTTCCTGACAGCTTCCCTGATGCGTTTACGCCCCTGCCTCATCCGCATCTGCCTCTGCCGGCCTTTGACGTGCGGATCGCCTTCGCTCTGCCTGTTTTCGTCCTTGATATCCTGCCGGCTCATTTTGAGACCCTGCAGACGGTGATATCGCGTCCAGGCCTCATCGAGAACGACGATGATCATCTGCACGACAAGCACGGCGACAATGGTGCGCATTGTCAGACTGTAAAGCTCGCGCACGAAGGCTTCCGGAGACCACCCCATGGCATCCGACGCAATATTGAGCGTATCGCGAGCGACACCATAAAGAAGAAACGAAAAAGCCCCCAGCTTGGCAATGGATTTCAGCGTTTCGATCAGACTCGTAACGCTGAAAATACGCCCGAGACCCTTCAGCGGGTTGAGGCGCATGATATCGGGAATCAGAGCCTGAGGGCGCATCAGGAACCCGGACTGAAGAGCGGACGTGCTCACGGCGGCAATCGCGGCAGCGGCGGCAACAGGCATGCAAAGCTGAATGGCCGTCTTCATTCCGAACTGCAGCACCTGCGCCGTAGATGCCGGATTGAAATCGATATCTCCGGAGTGCTCGATGAGACCTTTCATCTGCCGGACGAACCGCGTCGCTCCGTCCGGCAGAACCATCACCAGAGCAATGCTCGCCAGCCCGAGGCTGGAAAACAGATGCAGCTCCCGGGACTGGGCGACGTTGCCCTCTTCCCGGGCACGCTCAAGCCGTCTGCCGGTCGGGGCTTCCGTGTTATCACCGCTGCCGGACTCAGCCACCGCTCATCTCCGGACAATATATTCGGAGAGAGATTTCCCCTGCCGGCAAACTCATCGGCCGGCGGACCCGGGAAGCTCACCCAGAGCCACATCGAGATGCTGCGTCCAGGTCGCCATCATGCCATGAATGAGGAGAGCAAACAGGAGAACGCCACCAAGAAGCTGTGCCGGCATGGCGAGATTGTAAACCTGAAGTCCGGGCGAGAAACGGCTGAGGAGACCGAGCATCGCCGGCCAGATCGTGCCGATCAGCACGAATGGCATCGCCAGCTGGAACGCAAGCAGGAACGACCGGGCCGTCATCTCAGTAACGCTGTGAGCCGCATCCGCCATCAGAGGAAAATGCCCGGGCGGAAAAACCTGGTAACTTCCGGCGAGCGCATGAAGCGGGAAAACGTACAGCCCGGTTGAGAAAAAAACGACAGGAACCGTCAGCGAGGCGAGATGGCTGATCGCGGTGCTCTGGGCGCCAAGATCCGGGTCCGGCTGCAGGACGTTGGACATGCCGGCGAATGTCGAGAGAATCTGCGCCGCAACCGGAAATGACAGAGCCATCAGCTGAGCGAGCCAGCCGATCAGTGCGCCGCTCATGATCTCAGAACAGATCAGTACAATTGCCCGGCCCGGATCGAGAATATCGCCGGTCTCCGCGCCTGAGAAACGCCCCTGAAGAACCGGAAACATCAGAAATGCAAGGCTGATCGCGAGCCCGGCCTTTACGGTTGTCGGCACTGTCTGGGTGCTGAGGCCGGGCAGTGTCACGATCATCGCGACGATCCGGCACAGAATGGCCACGAAAACAACCATCTGCACCGGCAGAGACGCGATAAATGCGTCCAGGGTATCGTTCAAGAGGCGCCCGCGACAATGACCTGATCGAAAATATGACGGGTATAGCTGACAAGAGTCGAATACATAAACGGCCCTGCAAACAGTAAAGCCGCCATGGAGGCGAGGAATTTCGGAAGAAATGCCAGCGTCGATTCATTGATCTGGGTGACGGCCTGCAACATCGAGACAAGCAGTCCGGCTGCCAGGGATGTCAGAAGCGTGGGCGCCCCGACCTTGACCGCCACAAAGAGCGTCTCCCGCAAAACAGACGCGATATCAATGGAATTCATAAAATAAGCACCCTGAAATATAAGACGGGATCAGATCGTCATACGCATGACATCCTGATAGGACTGAATGACCTTGTCCCTGACCGTCGATGCCGTCTGAAGAACAATCTGCGCCTGAGAAATGGACGTTACAATATCGGTCAGATTCCCCTGCCCGTTCAGACCGGCAGCGGCTTTGGCTTCCGTCTCACTGCCGTTCTGAATAGCGCCTTCAATCGCGCTATTCAGAGCTTCTCCGAAACTCGTGCCTGAACCGCTCCCGGCGGTATCGTCGACCGCAGAAGCGACATCGTCCGAAAAAACACCAGACTGAGTCCGGGCATAGGCCGCAGCCGCAGCCTTATTTGAAGCGGATGAAATTATCATTTGAGCAGATCTATCGTGCGGGTGATCATGGAGCGGGTGGTCTGAAGAGTATTCAGATTGGCTTCATATGACCGCTGAGCTTCATGAGAATCCATGATCTCAACCATCGTATTCACATTCGGCGTCTTGACGTAGCCACGTGCATCCGCGGCAGGATGCGTGGGATCATAACGGGTCTCGAAGTCGGACATGTCTTGATCGACTTTCTTTACGGATACTTTTGAAACACCCGTATTTTTATCAATAACATTCTGAAATGTAATCGTCTTCCGGCGATAAGGGTCCGCGCCTGGCGTCGAACCTGTCGTATCCTGATTGGCAAGATTCTCCGCGACAACACGAAGGCGCTGCGACTGCGCCTCCATGCCGGCTGCGGAAATTCCCATCGTGCTGTTCATATCCATGGCTGATCGCTCTCACTATTTCCCGAGAACGTTCGTCAGCATCGTTCTGTAGGCGGAGTAGACATTCGTGGCAAAACGCTGCTGATCACTTGTTTCAGCGACTTCTTCCATCTGCGTTTCCAGCGAGACAGCGTTGCCGTTCGGCGCCTGTTCGTCATCCGTTACGGACGCCAAAGTCCTGTTCCGCGAGGCGACCGGAATATGACGGGGCGACGTCGTGGTCAGGCCAGCCTGGAACCGGGCCAGCGTGCTGGCAAAAGGCGTAATGTCCTGAGCAACATAGCCAGGTGTGTCCGCATTGGCGACGTTGTTGGCAAGAACCTGCTCGCGCTGCTCCAGCCAGCTCATACGTCTCTGGGCCAGTTCGAAAAGATCAGTTCCGCCCGTGGCGGACCGTGAGGCGTCCAGCATCCGGCTCTCCGCTAGATTAAACAGATCACATTAAACAAAGCGGCCGGCTTCCCGCCGGTCCCTGCTCACCGATCCTGCGTCACGAAAGGCTGAGATATCGTTAAAGATCCATGCCAATGGATCATTTGTTTACGCGATGACGAAATCCGTTTCTGTAAACGCATTGTTTACCTTCCGGCCGCAAACGTAGGAGCTTCTGAACCGCGTCACGGAATGCGCCCGTATGGGATTTTACGACATCATTTCAACGGCCGCGGCTCTTGTCGCCGTTCTCGCCATGATCCTGCTCAGCCGCAACGGCTGGCAGTTTCTGGCGCGACTGCGTGGACCCGCACGAAGCGACACCGGGCTCGCTGTGGAAGGGTCCCTGGCGCTGGACGCGCGCCGGCGGCTGAGCGTCATCTCCTGCCATGGCCGCAGGGTTCTTCTGCTGACAGGCGGTCCTTCGGACGTGGTCGTCGGCTGGCTGCCGGAAACGGAAGCCGAAACCAGGGACCAGCCCCTGTGAATACAGGTTCTTCCCCCATATCGGGGCATTCTCGCACAGCCAGCCTGTCTCTTCCGCTGCTGTCTCTTCTTGTGATGCTCATGGCGTTATCCGCCATCTGGCCGCACGCGGCGCACGCGCAGTCTCTCAGTATCGATCTGGGGCAGAAGGGCGACGCCGGGACAACCGGGCGGCTTGTGCAACTCTCGGTGCTCATCACGGTTCTCTCGCTCGCGCCCAGCCTGCTGGTCATGGTGACGGCCTTCACGCGGATCGTCATCGTATTGTCACTGCTGCGGAGCGCAATCGGCGCTCAGGGAACGCCGCCGAACACGGTGCTGATCGGGCTGGCCCTGTTCCTGACCTTTTTCGTTATGCAGCCGGTCATGGAGCTGTCGTGGACAAACGGGATATCTCCTCTCATCGCAGGGAAAATCGGTGAGATGGACGGCCTTCGCGCGGCGGCCGAACCGTTCCGCGGCTTCATGCTGGCCAATGCCCGCCCTGCCGATCTCGGGACGTTCTTTCATCTGGCGAATGTTCACCCGCCGGCCACGGCCGCCGACACACCCTGGCGCGTGCTGATGCCGGCTTTCATGATCGGAGAGCTGCGACGGGGATTCGAGATGGGATTCCTGCTCTACCTGCCGTTTCTCGTGATCGATATCGTCGTGTCCACGGTCCTGATGAGTCTCGGCATGATGATGCTGCCACCGGCAACGATCTCGCTGCCGTTCAAGCTCATCTTCTTCGTCATGGTGGATGGCTGGCAGCTCGTCGCAGGAAGCCTGGTCCGGAGTTTTGGCGGCGGATAGAGACCGGAAACTTCCCGGTCCCTCAGCGGACCGTCAGTTCCGCGCGCCACCCGAAGCATAGCCGCCCCCGCGCGGATCGACCGCGCCGAAGCACCGGGCGCTGTTACCGGGCAGACCGGCGCGGCACGAAATCGCGTTAGCACGGCCGGCAGACGTCGCAGGTTTCATCGCGTCGGCATTGCCCTGAATCGCGCCGGACAGAGCCGCAGCCGCGGCATCAGCCGCATCCGCCTGACCGGACGCCGTCGCGGCCGCAACAAACGCCCCGTCCCGGGACGCGATGGCGGCAGGCAGCAGGGGACGCGGCACGTGAGCTGAAGACGCCGCGAGCACGATGCCGGTCGAGCCGGCGACACGACCGGTTCCAAAGAGGTTATTCATCGTCAACGCGCAGGAGACGGCTTCTCCCTGCCGATCGACGACCGCGAAGGAAGTGGACGCCGGAAGATTCGGCAGCGCCCCCCCGGACGGTGTATGTCCCGAATCGAGCAGTTCCTGAGCTCTCGCGGTCAGAACGGAGGCGGAACCACCACCCTCACTGGCGCGCCAGCCCGCGACCGCACGCGCGCCGGCTCCGCTGACGGACCGGCCGTTCTCGATATCGCGCCAGGCGACCGCCATACCATAGCCGCCATCGGCTGGCGGCGGCAGGAAGGAAACCTGGGTTCCCTGCACTGTGACAGTGAGCGGCAGAACAGCCTGAGGAAGCGCCGTACGCAGTCCCGCCATGGTCAGGCCACCACCAGCCGCGTCGCTGGCGGAAACAAAAGTCCGGGCCAGCGAACCCATATAGAGATCACCCGGTCCGGCTGAGCGGATTCGTTCCAGAGAACCGGCAAGCCGTGGCTGCAGAAGAATATCGCCCGCCTTCATGACAGTGCCATCGGAGCGGCCGAAGATACCCCGTGCCGCGTCATCCGCCAGAAGCGGTGCCTGAACAGCCTCAAGATCGGCGGCCAGCTGCGTGCCGACCTCGAACCCGCCACGGGCGAGCTGGAGCGCGGGCTGCGTCAGCTCCGCGAAATCGACGCTGCCATAGCGAAGCTGCATCACGAACAGACCACGCGCCAGCATGGGAGCCGAAGCAGGCCGATCAGCACGTCCGGTCGGCCCCTGAACGGCGTCAGGCGGAGAATCGCCCGTCGGAAGGAACACGAAAGCCTCGCCGCCATGCCGGTCGCCCGGACGCCAGGCCAGACAGGCCCCGCCAGCCCCAAGCGAGGCGCGGGATGGCAGCGTAGCAGACAGAGCAAGGCCCAGCGCGGCGGCGGCATCGGCGGCATTGCCGCCACGCTCCAGCACCGTCTGCGCCGCAAGAGCGGCCTGAGGCTCATCGGCGACGATATTACCGACATAACCGGAAATCATGTGGGACCCGGAACCGAAGAGGGACAGCACGGCATGCTCGGAGCTGCCATTGCCGCTGCCGCCCCAGCTGCCGAAGCCGAGAAAAGAACATCCCGAGAGCATGCTCGCCATGGCAAGACCCGCTCCGACGCGCCTGACGACGGAACCCGTCCTGCAGGACCGGTGTATTTCAGGCGCACTGGTTTCAGGCGCACTGGCGCGCGAGGCAGAATCGGGTCTCACGGGACGCTCACGCACGCGACTGGCACTCCATTTCTCGTTCGGCCGGGACATTAAAAACACGGGATGCACCGGGCCAGTGTCACCAGACAGCCGAAATCAGCCGCCTCATTGACATCGCGGACGCGACATCTGCCCCACTCGTTAGCTTTCTTCCGCGCAGGCGGCAACGGGGACGCCATTCAGCGCCCCATTCCGGGCGTTACTGGCTCGTAAATGTCGCCTGCACCCCATGTTCGCGATTATAGGCCAGCTGCGTTTTCGTCAGCTGGAAGCCGACCTCGAACTGATAATCGTTCTCCCCGTTCGTGGGTTTGACCGGCAGATCGACAGACACCAGCTTGGTGTCCACCGCCACCGTCGAAACGCCGCCAGGGAAGGTCACGGCCTGCTCGAAGATATGCTTTCCGACGATCTTGTCATTGTGCACGACCGCGACGAACCAGGGCAGGGTCAGGGAATCAGAAGTCGCAGCCGGCCCGCGACGGACCACGATATGGATGCCAACACGGGTCCGGAGACCTTTTTTCTTCCCGCTGTCATCCGTGGCGGCGCAGTCACCCGCCAGCTTTGTGATGCTGGCGCGGGTGACAAGATGATCGAAGGTCGGTCCCTTCGCGGAGTAGTTATAGTAATCCGCAACTTCCGCCGGAATGTGCATCGCCGGGCATGTCGGGGCAAAGCCGACGCTGTCATCCTCGCCGCACCCGGCCAGGGTGAGCGGAAGCGTGATCGCCACGGCAAGACCGGCGAGACGCCGCGCAAGGGGCGTGCCGGGGCCGGAGGTTATCCGAATCGGGGAAAAATATCCCGTCAGGGTCATGCGAAAACGGGACGGAAAGTGGGTCATGCGGCAGTCCGGAATAACAGGTCACACGTGCAGCCGGTGCGCGACCGGTGCCGGGAAAGAACCTGAAGGGAAACGGGTGAGCAGAAAAGTGACGGGACAAAAAGCATGAGGCGAAGTATTAAACAGAACGGCGTCCGGGAAAACCTGGCCGGTGCAGAATTGAGACACGAACCGCGCTGAAGAGGCTTTTCGACAGTCTCCCGATGCTCCGAAAGACCGCCCGCCGGACAGGTCAGTCCGACCGGTATGGCTTGCACGAACCGCGCGTCTTGCGTAGGGCGGGACAAAACCGATCGACTCCTGGCCGGACCGGCCACCATGCCGGCCGCCCCGTATATCGCCTGCCGAACGTTTGGGGAACACCATGCCCGACCAGCTTACATCAACACTCACGCCTGATACCGCGGATGCGGGCACCCGCGCTCTCAAGGTTCTTCTGGCCGGACCACGCGGTTTCTGCGCCGGCGTCGACCGCGCGATCCGCGTGGTCGAGGAAGCTATCCGGGCCTACGGCGCGCCGGTCTATGTCCGTCATGAAATCGTGCATAACCGGACGGTGGTCGAGGAGCTGGAAGAGAAGGGGGCGATTTTCGTTGAGGAACTCGACGAAGTTCCGGCGGATGGCCACGTCGTCTTCTCCGCCCATGGCGTTCCCAAAACGGTGCCTGCCGAGGCCGCCCGACGCAATCTGCTTTATCTCGATGCAACCTGCCCGCTGGTCTCCAAGGTGCATCGCGAGGCCGAACGGCATTACGCCGATGGTGGCCCGGAGAGCCGTCATATTCTGATGATCGGCCACGCCGGCCATCCGGAAGTGATCGGCACGATGGGCCAGCTTCCTCCCGGCGCGGTGACGCTGATCAATGACGCCGAAGAAGCCCGCACGGTCCAGCCGGAAGACCCGACCCGCCTGGCCTTCATCACACAGACCACGCTCTCGGTGGACGACACGGCGGAGATCGTAGACATCCTGCGTGACCGCTTCCCGCTGATCGAGGGACCGAAGCGCGAGGACATCTGCTACGCGACCACGAACCGCCAGGAAGCCGTAAAGGCTATCGCGCCGGAATGTGATCTGGTCATCGTGATCGGTTCACCGAACTCATCAAATTCGCAGCGTCTGCGTGAGGTCGCGGAACGTTCGGGGACGAAACGGGCGCTGCTGGTGCCGAAACTCGCGGCCCTCGACTGGTCGGTGCTGGATGGCGTGGACTCGGTCGGCATCACCGCCGGCGCATCAGCCCCCGAGGCTCTCGTGCAGGAAATGGTCAACGCCCTGGCGAAGCGCTACACGCTGCAGATCGAGGAACGGACCGTAAAGGAAGAGAACGTCACGTTCCGTCTCCCCGCGCCGCTTGGCTGACCCGCCTGACCGCGGCCGGACAGTTTCGGTGGTGTCTGGCTGTTGTTCTGGTCTGTCATCCTGTGGTCAGTCATGTCTCTGATCATGCTCTGCTCTGAAGGGAGCCCATGGCCGTCTACACGGAAGTCGAGGACGAGGCCCTCGCCGCTTTTCTGACCGAATATGATATCGGTCGCCTGACCGCTTTCCGCGGGATCGCTGAGGGGGTGGAGAACAGCAATTTCGTTCTCCGCACGACACAGGACGAAACGGATCGCGATTTCATTCTCACGCTGTATGAAAAGCGGGTGAATCCAGCCGAACTGCCGTGGTTTCTCGGGCTTATGCGCCATCTCGCGATGAACGGCCTGAACTGCCCGCTTCCGGTTGCCGGACGGGATGGCGAGGCCCTGCGTGAACTGGCCGGACGGCCGGCGGCCATTACCACCTTTCTTCGCGGCGTGTGGCCACGCCACGTTCATGTGGAACATTGCGGCCCACTGGGAACGGCGCTGGCCTCCCTGCATCTTGCCGGTCAGGACTATAAAGCGGAGCGTCCGAACGGACTCGGTCCGGATGCATGGCGCCCCCTGCTGCTGGCCTCCCGGAAGAACGAAGCCACTGATCGCTCCTTTCCCGGCCTGAGCGAAGAGCTTGACCTGGCGCTGGACCGCATCCTGCCACAATGGCCGGTCACAGCAGGAACATCCACCCTGCCCCGCGGCCAGATCCACGCCGATCTCTTCCCGGATAACGTCTTTTTCCTCGACGGAACGATTTCGGGAATTATCGATTTTTATTTCGCCTGCACGGATCTGCTGGCCTACGACATCGCCATCTGCCTCAACGCATGGTGTTTCAGCGATGACGGCACATTCAACGTGACATATGCTAGGCGTCTGCTGGAAGGATACCAAAGTGTACGACCACTGAGCGAAGCGGAGCGGTCAGCGCTGCCAGTCCTGGCCGCAGGAGCGGCAATGCGGTTCGCACTGACGCGGCTTTATGACTGGGTCAACACACCGGCGTCCGCAATGGTGACCCGCAAGGACCCGATGGCCTATGTCCACCGGCTTCGCTTTCACATGGCCTCACCAACTCTGGAGGCTTACGGTGTCTGACGTGACCGAATCCCCGGAATGCACAACAGAATCCGGACCTGATTCCACCTCTGTCGTTCAGGTCTGGACCGATGGCGGATGCCGCCCCAACCCCGGCCCGGGAGGCTGGGGTGTATTGCTCCGCTTTAAGGGACGCGAACGCGAACTGTCCGGCGGCGAGACGGAGACAACCAATAACCGGATGGAGCTGACCGCAGCAGCCGAAGCTCTGGAAGCACTGACGCGCCCCTGCGTGGTAAAACTGCATACAGACAGTGAATATGTAAAAAACGGTATTACCCGATGGCACACCGGCTGGGTTCGCCGGAACTGGCGGAACGCTTCAGGCGATCCGGTCAAGAACATGGATCTCTGGCGCCGCCTCCTGGATGCCGCAAAAAAACACGAGGTAACCTGGCTCTGGGTCCGCGGACATTCCGGTGTACCAGAAAATGAACGCGTGGATCAGCTCGCAACAGCAGCGCGAATTGCGATTGAAAACAGCGACAAATAATAATTAAATCCTCACAGCGCAGAGGGCGCACGCCTCACAAACGTTACAGCATCTCGTCAGCTGAGCAGAATAACGACTGACACGAGTGAACGTTTGCGAGAAATGTTGAATTGAGCCTGTCGTAACGCGCAGCGTCAGTTTTGAACTCCCTGAGATTAATGAAGAAGCATTCGACGACACTCCGTTCCCAGTACAGGATGAGGTCCGTCGTCGGGATGTGAGACGATTGAGTCGCGGCGAGATGACCAGAGTAAGACTGCGTCCACAGAAACGTTCGTTCAATGCGTCAGCATGATAAGCCTTGTCCGGGAAGAAGGCGTTGGGATCGATGTTTACCGACAGGAGTCTTCCCAGGCTGACATCAGAAGTCTGCCCGATGTCAGAGTAAGACCAGGCGAATCCCGATGGTGGCATGAATTTCAATAGTCAGCCTGCTCCGTAAACACCTGAGACCAGACCTGCGCCTCCCTTAAAAGCATCCATACTATGCTGATATGGCCGGACTATTCTGGCGTCGATCAACCATGCACTGACAACCAGTCATGACGAGATAGAGGATCGCCTTCGCAGATCCGTGCCCCTGGGGACGTCCTGGTCGTTTCCTGCCGAGCACCGGTGTGAGGCAATCAATACCCATTCTGCACCACGCGATGATCTGCATATTCCAGAATACCGCGCCGATACCGGACACGGGTGACTTCACATTCCAGTCCGTCCTGATCTCATCAGACCGTCGCAACCCGATGAATTATAACCAGATAAAATTGTTCAGTTCATTTTCGGTCTGACGTTGATGCTGTCTGTTAATTGTATGTATACAAGAGGGCACAGGCCATCGGTTTCACGGAACGGACTACACCTTATTTTCATGCCTTTATCATACCAAAATAAACCGTCTGCTGTCCCGGCACCCGGCTATAGCCATCAGAGTCGGGTACTGCGCTAATTTCAATAACGGATTAAATAAGGGGAGCGGATTCCCATCCATCCGTCATGGATTTTTTCATCATGGTCATCGCCCACTCCGAAAATTACCCTGAATTCTTCATGTCATATCTCATTCATTAAACTGGTCCTGCCCTCACCCAGCGTGTAGCAAACGAAGGCCGACCATTCGATTGTGGAACTGTCCCACGATATCAGGCGCTGCCACCTGCTCGGGATCTGATCATTCATCCTGCCCTGACAGCGAGGAGAGGAGGTGAACTGAGCTCACGAGTCTGCATCAGCCAGGCATCACAGATAATCCGACAGTGCTGTTTTTAGAGCAGGAAATCGTCAAAATAAATACCACACTATATATATTTTAACTTTTTATTATATTATGCTCAGATAGTATATACAGCATGAAAGAAAAAGCCTTATTATTAAAAACACCTTATCCTATTGGCAACGTAATTGGCAATACGCTGTCACTATATGATGTTTACGAGATTTCTGACCTTTCTGAGGCATCACGGCATCCGGAAGCAAAGGTATTATTTTCCGCATTTGTCCTGACCCATGCAAACACCATAAACACTGCCAGTGATTTTATTCAGCGGGCCTGCAAGCGGTTCCCTATGGTCATCTTTATTGAGCCGTCAGAAGACAATCAGGAGCATTTAATTAAACTAGGTTACAAGAGCATTCACGAAAATTACCAGGAAAACCATCTCCTGGGCAAGATCAATACTGCGTTTTTCAAAAACATCGGTTCTTCATGCGGTATTTATCGTATTGATCGTTTTGGTATCGCTCCGACATTCAGTTTACGGGCACCCTGGATTGTACCTCTGAACTGCTCCCATACCTTAGATTATGAGGAGATGATTCGACGTGACAATCAGCCATTTGATGAAGCTGTTTTCGAAATGTCTGCTTTTGCTGTACGTGGGTTTGATGCTCCGGAAGCGGGACCGGAGAAAGATCTGGAACTCGTCGATGCAGCTACAATTCAGCCTCATGCACGAGCTGGTGGGTTTTTTCTCGAGAATTTTAAAGAGCCCCGTGATCTGGGGCCACAATTATATCAGACACCTAGTGATGTAACCAATCTTCTCGAATCCCGAAAAATACATTATCCAATCCTGCTTGACGATGGAGCAGCGGCCGACAACGAATACCGGATAAAAAAACAGGATGAATGGCGTGGCATGTTTGCCTCGCCTTGGCATGATCTGTCAGTTAATGCTCTGACAGATTGTATTATTGGTGGATCCGGGTTTATTTTTTCAGGCGGAAAACCCGTTGCAAAAAGCGATTATCTGCTTCCATTTCTCTGTTCCTCGATATATCAGCCGATATGGGAGGGAATGCAGAAACCACACCGTGAGCGCCATATTCATGGCGTTTCTGTTATGGGATTTAACCATCTATACTACAATTATTATCATTTTGTGGCTGAAGCACTTAATTCTGTAAGTTTATGTCTTGACATCCTCAGTGACGCGACCATCCAGGAAGTATCCATACTCACCGGAAAACTGAATAGTTTCAGAAGAGAATATTTCAATATCCTGTTACACGGACGAAAAAATATTCGTATCGTAGAAATCGATTGTGATGAATATGTCAGGACAGACCGGATATTATATTGCGATAACCTCCTTGGCCGCTCAACTCCCCAGCCGATTCTGGTTGCTGAACGGATAAAATTTCAGAAAATATTACTGGATAACGCTGCCCTGACAGACGTCGGTAAAACGAATCGCATGATTTATGTTTCGCGCCAGGATACAGCGGCACGCCGCATTCTCAACGAACCAGAACTGATCGAACGTTTGCTTCAACTTGGTTTTGAAATCTTTTCTGCAAGTGAAATAAGTGTTTATGATCAGATAAAAACGTTCAGGGAAGCCCGCCTTGTCATTGGCGGACATGGCGCCGGTATTTCAAACATGCTGTTTGCCCGGGAAGAAACCATTCTTCTGGAGCTTATACAGGCAAGTTACCTTAACGTCGGCCCGATGCGTCTCGCACAGATTGCCGGTTGTCATTATTACTCCATGTTATTTTTTGAAGATGGAGAAAACAATGGCTGGTATATTGACATTGATCGTGTTGTTCAGGCAGCCAGCCAATGGCTATAAGCTTTTTATAAAATAATTACGATGAGAGAATATTAATGTTTCTTATGGCAGGCAGTTTTGGAACCGTTCTTACTGTATCGAGCGACAATAAGCTTTATCATGCTTATCCGGAAGAAGTGTCTCCTGATCTGTGCTTTGATATCAATGGTCATATTACGTGTGCTCCCGAAGGTTTTCGTGAACTGGATAGTATTCAAATCAGACGAGAAGGAGACGCCTGGGTTCTTGTCTCTGATGGTCAGTTTATGTGCGCAGATATCGGGGGAGCAATTAGCTGGCGAACAGACTGTTTAGCTATGGAAAAGTTTAGACTTCTGCCATTTGAAGAATATGTCTCCATTCAAAGAGATCGCATCAAAACACCTCGCAAAAAACAAAAATTTCAGATCAGCAGGACTCTGCATCAGATTTTCCTGAATGGTCAGCCGCCTTCTGAGCTTGAGTTAGCCTCAGAACAACTGCGCAAAATGAATCCCGGCTGGGAATATGTCCGGTATGACGCAAAAGATATTCTTGATTTTATATATGATTTTTATGGATGGGATATTCTTAAATTTTATCTTCAGATAAACCCACGTTATGGGGCAGCACGGGCTGATCTGTTCCGATATTTGTGTATTTACCAGAAAGGAGGGGTTTATCTTGATATAAAAGCCGGAACTCGCAGTCCGCTGGATTCGTTCATCCGATCAGATGATCAGTATTTGCTATCTCATTGGAGAAATGGTCCAGGAGAACCTAATGAAGGGTGCGGCTTGGGCCCGGAAATGTCCAGCATTAACGGTGGTGAATATCAACAATGGCACGTGATAGGTTCAAAAGGACATCCATTCCTTGAGGATGTTATAAATAACATCATATCAAGAATTCATAAATACAGGGACGATTATTTCGGATCAGGGAAAATTGGCGTTTTGAGATTAACAGGACCATACGTCTATACGACGTCAATCAATAAAAATATTAACAAATATAATCATAGATTTTTTGACTCTTACGATTCCGGACTTGTATATAATGTTGTTGATGAATATACGAAATTATTTAAAAATCATTATTCAAATGAGACCTTGCCGATAGTTCTCTGACAAATAATATTTAGGTCTGGCATAGGTAAGCCAACAACGGCTTGATATGTCGCATGAAAGCCCGTCGCCGCAGCCGGTTGCCTGTCAGCATCCAAAAGCGCCTTCCGGAGCACTTCGTTGCGAGCACGCCCGCCCGGAGTGCTGCCGAGCTTGTGGGCGTCAATCGCAATACCGCGACCCTAGGGCATGTCGTCAGTTAAGTCTGAGAATTGCGGCGACGAGTTGTACGGCTGCGAGGAAGGTTGATTTCATCCTGTCACAGCGCGTTGCGATCCCCCTGAACTGCTTCAGTCTGGCGAAGAAGCGTTCAATGCTGTTTCGTTTTTTATAAATTGAAAAACGGATTTTTCGTGACAGATACGGTTTTTCTTTGAGGGGATAACCGGTGTGATCTGTCGTTCTTCGAGTTATTTGATAAGCGGATCAGCATCATAAGCCTTGTCGGCGATGAAGGCCTCGGAATTGACTTTAGAGCGCCTTTCAAAACCATGTTGTGAGGGCTCTGAAGCAGATGAGCGAGCATGCGATCAGTGTGAAGGCGAGGTGGATATCGGCCCTTCTTTCGTAGCGGACAGTGAGGC
>NZ_WOTB01000020.1 GCF_011516835.1 Acetobacter musti
CCCGCCGCCAGAAGCAGAATATCGTCAATATTCCAGATCGGGCTCCTGTGGGATGACTGAATTCTACAAAATGACCCGAAATTGCCTCAAGTGTGAGAAATCCGCGTCGATCTGGCTCTGGTTTCCATTGCGCTTTGCACTCGGGGCCGCGTCAGAGACGATGCTGGTCATGTCCGAAACCTGGCTCAGCCATATCAGTGACGACAGGAGCCGGACAACGACGCTGGCGATCTATACGGCTGCGCTGTCACTCGGCTTTGCGCTGGGACCGGTCATTCTCACCCTCACAGGGCCGCATGGTCTGGTGCCCTATCTGACCGGTGGCGGGATTGCGCTTGTCGCGCTCCTGTCCGTGGCGATGCCCTGGATGCGCTCGCCTGTGCTCGGGAAACCGACACATCCGGGTATGACGCGCTACCTGGCGCTCGCGCCTGTTGCGATCGGCGCGACCCTGCTGAATGCCGCGCTGGAGACATCGGGTTCGTCATTTCTTCCGCTTTACGCCATGCAGGCGGGCTGGACCGAGCATGGCGCGACACTCCTGCTCTCCGTATTGCTGTTTGGCGCGATCGTTCTGCAGATTCCGATAGGCTGGGCCGCGGACCGGCTTAATCCGCGACGTCTGGTCATCGGCCTGTCGGTCGCCTCAGCCATTGGTGCGCTCATATGGCCGGCTGTTATCGGGTATCCCTCTCTGGCTTACGGGCTGCTGTTCCTGTGGGGTGGTGTATTTGTCGGCATTTATACTGTCATGATGGGCGTCATCGGCAGCCGGTTTCGCGGGGGTGATCTGGTCTCTGTGTATTCAGTCATATCCATCGCCTGGGGAGTGGGCGCGTTTATCGGCCCCGGTGCGACCGGGCTGGCCATGGATCTCACGAAACATGGGCTGCCTTATTTTGCAGCTTTTGCCTGCGCGCTGTTTGCGGTGCTGCCGATCCTGAGAAAGAAAGGCGCATAATATGCTGCTCCTTCAGTCTTCTGCCTGCTCTCCTCGTTATACCGCCCCGGGAACATACGGGCGAACATACAGGCGGATCGATATGGCATTGGAGAAGATGACAACGCCTGCGGACCTGAAACGCCTTTTTGCCACTTCTGTGACGAAATTCTGAAATCATGAAAATCGGGGTGAGCGTAATGAGCCGAAATCTGCTGAGAATTACGGCAATACTTCTCTCAGGGCTGACAGTAACGGCGTCAGACCGCGTATATGCCGCCGCGACACGTGAATTCAATGATTATGCCGGAGTGGTCGGCGAACTGCCGATCGGTATGACACTGAGCGTTTCAGGCAGCAGGATCGCTGAAGGCAGTCATTATTACTATCGGAAATATCTGAAGGATATCCCGCTGACCGGGACAGCAGGCACGGATCTGCGCCTGACCGAACCAGGGGGCGGTCTCTTTGTGCTGCATTACGTCGACAATAAATCCGCTTCGGTCACGCCGGAGAACAGCACGGGTCTCGAAGGCACATGGACCGGCAATGGACGCACCATTCCTGTCAGACTGTCTGCCGAAAGTGCCGGGCCTTATGTGCCAGGACATCGATATTCCGAAATAACGGAAGAAGATGATGCGAAATTCGAATTTCAGGTGAAGGGATTTTATAACGCAGCCATTTCCGGCCGACATGCGGATGCGGCCCGGTTCGTCGCTTTTCCGCTACGGGTCAATACAGATGCCGGGCGGTATATGATGGTTCATAACGCAGCGGAATTACAGCAGAAGTGGGACAGGATTTTTTCACCTGCGTGGCTGAAGGCGCTCGCCGAAGCGTCGCCGCACGATTTGTTCGTGACCAACGGACAGGCCATGATCGGTGCCGGTCTCGCTTTTTTTGGTCAGGACGGTCTGGAAGTCGTCAATGCTGCCCCATGACCAGAAACAGGTCAGCGAACTCTGACGAAGAGAGTGGTTGTCATGGTTTTGCATACGCTGACCTCCCCTGATATGTTCGGGCACGTTCATATAATTACAGGAATGGTGGCTGGTCGGAGTGTGACACGTCTCTCCATCGGGCCTGCACATTATCCGACATCCGAACCGGACGCGGATCTGTCCGGTTCATAATGGCCGAACGCTGACGCTTCTTCTGACCCTGATGCATTTCCGGCGGTGAGAATTGTGGCTGATCGAACTGCCTGTCCGGACGTTCGAAACCTGTCTGTTCCTGATCCTCTGAGCGCTTTTCTGTTTCCTGAATCTTTCAGCGACTACACCGCGTACGAGGATTTCCTCCTTTGCAGGAGAAAATGGATCTTCTCCTTTCTGCGCTGACTGTCGTGTCCGATCTGATCGATACCCTTATCAGGGTGCCGGCACACTATGTCCTGTTTTCAATCGAATACTGGCTGCATGCGCCTGTCTGCCGCATCCTGTGCGGCATTGCGATCGTCTCAGCAGATTACCAGCTCCATGCCGGGTTCGTAATTTCTGGCCTGCTCTAAGAGGTTTTTCGGATCATCCGGTATTTCGAAACGTTATAGTAAAGTCAGATTACATCTTCGGCAGTCCGATTATAAGAGACCGTTCCAAAAGCCTTAAATGCCAAAAATTTTCATAACAAACTGATGATGTTATGTTGTTTGAGTTCAGCCCGTCTGGCTGACTCAGCCAGACTGTTTCAAAAGCATCAAATACACAAAATTCTTATAATACACTGATAATGTTATAGTTTTTTGAGCCCCCCTGTTCACTTCAGGCGTGAGAGAGGGACTTAGAGATAAGTTTTTGAAAAATAAAAGTTTTTGGTGAAGCTTTTTTCAAAAAGATTCAGAAGACAGCGCCTTTTTGAAAAAAGGCGGCACCCAAAACTCTTCATAATTGACCGAAGGTTTCACGGGCAGGTTTTTGAAGCAGTCTCTGTCTGCAAGGTAATTTTTTTGGATATCAGCCCGATAGCCACTATCCTGCATTCCTGTCCAACCCACCCATCTTTCGCCCCGAAAAAACCATTCCGAAACCGAATCAAAAACGTCCATAACCTTCTGGAATCCCGGTCGTCCCCATCGCCTGACAATCCCTGTCCGGAAAAATAAACTCCCCGCAGTGCCGCAGAGACAGACAGAGTGCCGGATCATCACAGCAAGGACCTCTCGCTCATGCCCCGCCGCCGCCAGCCACATCTCCGCTCTTCCTGATCCCCGGCCTCCCGCCATACCGCCTCCGCACCACCGCTGAAACAATCCGTGATCTGCCCGCGAAACACCCCCACCCCATCTGGAGAACCGGGACCGGAAAACCGGTTTTCCCACGGGCAAATCAGGCTCAGAGAAGCCGCACTCCCTTGCCGGGCGCCGGAGCCGTCAGAGTCATCCCGGCGACATCTCCGGAAAAGCCACCGGGTGCGCTTACGCGGTCTGATCCCCGGGGCGGGAAGCGTAGCCGAGGACCTCGGCGGCACGCTCCCGATCGAGCTGCCCCTCCCATGCGGCGATGACGACGGGAGCGACACAGTTGCCTGCGAGATTGCCGACTGCGCGGGCAATGCCGATGAACCAGTCCACGGCGAGCAGCAGAACGAGGCTTGCAACGGGAATTGACGGAATGGCGGCCAGGGTCGCGGCGAGAACGACAATCGCGATGCCAGGAACGCCATGGGCGCCTTTGGAGGTGACGAGGGCGGTAAGCAGCATCGTGATCATCTGGGTCCACGTCAGATGCGTTCCGGTCACCTGGGCCAGAAAGACGACAGCAAATCCGAGGTAAATGGAGAGAGCATCGAGATTGAAGGAATAGCCTGCCGGGACGACGAGGCCGACGACCTGCCGGGAAACACCAAGGGTTTCCAGCCTGGTCATGATGCTCGGAAGCACGGCGTCCGAACTGGTCGTGGCGGCGACGATAAGCAGTTCCTCGCGGAAATAGCGCAGGAATTTCAGCGGTCTGATACCGCAGGCGGCGAGGCAGCTCCCCAGAATGATGACGACGAAAGCGACGATCGCCACAAAGTAGAGCAGTGTGAAAGCGCCAAGACGGATGATGGCCTCAGGACCGTAGCGTGAGGTCGTGGTCGCCACAGCACCGAACACGCCCAGCGGAGCGACGGCGATGATGTATTTCATCATCTGTGAAAACAGGACGGACAGGCTTTCCACCAGCCGCACGACGGGTGCGCCTGCCGGGCCGATCTGACTGAGGCAGCAGCCGAACAGAATGGCGAAGAAGAGGATCTGAAGGATGTTGCCCTCAGCGAAGGCGGAAGCGGGCGAGTGAGGGACCAGAGAGAGCAGGAAGCCTGTCAGCCCCTGACTGTGCAGAAGATGAGCATTGCCGGCATAAGACGCGACGGTCCGGGAATCCGAGGCCGTTGTGGTGAGGTTCATACCGGCACCGGGACGAATGAGCAGAGCCGCTCCCACGGAAAGAAGCAGAACCAGCGTGGTCATCGCCTCGAAATAGATCAGGGCACGGATACCGAGCCGGCCAACTGTTCTGAGTGAGCCGGCACCGGTGATGCCAGTGACAATGATGCAGAACAGCAGCGGCCCGACAGCCATGATGATAAGATGCAGGAAAAGGTCTGTTGCCCAGCCTGTTTCGGCTGCCAGCGCCGGGCTGGCCAGTCCGAGGATAAGACCGAGAACGGTAGCGATGCAGACCTGCTGAAAGATGCCGAAGCGGAGGCTCCTGCGTGAAGGGGTTCCGGGTGCTGGCATCGGGGTCATCAGGCAGATCCTGTTGTGTCTGCCAGCAGATTAGCGTGCTTCCGGCCCTTGTGAAGCAGTCTGTTGCCGTAACGATCCCGCTCTCCGATGATACGGAGAGTCGGCTTTCAGGAGGCGGGAAGCTGACCGTCTCTGGCTTCCCTGAGGGCTTTTTCCGTCAGCTGCTTTTCATTCTTTTTCAGAAAGAGGCCTGTGCCGACCATGCAGGCGGCGGCGGCGACGCCCATCGCAATACCAGCCGGCCCTGAAACCTGTGAGATCTTACGTCCAAGCATATAGACACCGAACGCGTAGCCTCCGGCCCAGCAGGTGCCCCCCATGGCGTTAAACAGCATGAAACGGGGCCAGCGCATCTCGCAGGCTCCGGCCAGGAGAGCCACGAAGACGCGCATCACCGAGACGAAGCGTCCGCAGAAGACGATTGCGCTGCCATGGTGGTGAAAGAGATATTGCCCGAGGATCAGCCGGTCGGCGGTCAGTCCTATTTTACCGCCGTATTTCCGCAGCAGCGGCAAGCCAACCCTGCGTCCGATCAGGTAGCCGAAATTATCACCGATAACCGCCCCTGCTATGGCCGCCACGGCGACCCACTGGATCTCCAGATGATGTGTCTTCAGCGTGTAGAGGGAGGCCGTGATGATGCAGGCTTCAGCGGGAACCGGGAGCCCCATGCTTTCGGCCATGACGATCAGAGTGATCACACCATAGCCATAATGTTGCAGGAGGTGGTCCAGATGGTGAAGCAGGGGTCGTCATCCTTTGTTCTGGCCCCGACGCGCGTGACCTTTTGGGGTGGAGGCACCATGCGGAAAAGGACCCGGGTCGGGTAGAGCAGGAGTCACATGGCTGTTCTTCCGCGAAATGCCGGAAACCAGGTCCGGAAGGACGGATTTTCGAGCCTTGCTGTTCTTCGGGGATGGCTTCCTCGCTGGTCAGCGGTGGTAGTCTTCATGCATCGTATCGAGGTCGGCGAAACGGGTGAACTCGCCTTCGAAGAAGAGATGAACGACTCCTGTGGGGCCATGACGCTGTTTTTCGAGGATCAGTTCGGCCTTGTTGTGAACGAGTTCCATCTTACGGCGCCAGTCATCAAGGGCAGCCTGGTATTTCTCTGAGGAATCGAAGGCGGTCTCTTTGGGCTCGCGCTGCTGAAGATAGTACTCGTCGCGATAGACGAACATGACGGCATCGGCGTCCTGCTCAATGGAGCCGGACTCACGCAGATCGGACAGCATCGGGCGTTTGTCCTCGCGGCTTTCAACCTGACGCGAGAGCTGGGAGAGCGCGATAACAGGGACTTCCAGCTCCTTGGCGATGGCTTTCAGGCCCTGGGTGATCATGGAGATTTCGAGCACGCGGCTGTCGGGGCGGGTGCCGACGGCAGGACGCATCAGCTGGAGGTAATCGACCACGACCAGGCTGAGACCTTTGGTGCGCTTGAGGCGACGGCAGCGTGTACGCATGGCGGACAGAGAGATGGCCGGAGTATCGTCGATGACCAGCGGAAGCTGACTCAGTTCGCGGCTGACACGGACGAAGCGGTCGAATTCCTTCTGGCCGATATCGCCCCGGCGGATGCGCTCACCGGAGACTTCTGCCTGTTCGGAGAGAATACGGGTGGCGAGCTGCTCAGCGGACATTTCGAGAGAGAAGATCGCGACGGTGCCCTCGGGCTGGACGCCTTCACCCTGTTCCTGAGCTTTATGCAGCAGAGCACGGGAAGCGGAGAAAGCGATTTTGGTGGCAAGCGCAGTTTTGCCCATGGCAGGACGACCGGCGAGAATGAGCAGATCGGAAGGATGAAGGCCGCCGGTTTTTTTGTCGAAATCGCGCAGGCCTGAGGTAAGGCCTGAGACATCGCCCTCATTGCTGAAGGCTTTTTCGGCCGTTTCGATGGCGCTGAAGAGAGCCCGGTCGAAGGTGGTGAAGCCACCATCCTGCCCCTTATCTGTGGCGAGGCGGAAAAGCTGTTCCTCACCTGCGGCAATCTGGTCCTGGCCGTCGAGGTCAACTCCGCCAAAAGCATTGTTGACCATGGTTTCGCCGATATCGATGAGCTGGCGGCGGAGCCAGGCGTCATGGATGGCGCGACCATAATCGCCAGCATTTATGATCCCGACTGTGGAGGTAAGCAGACGGCCGAGATAGGTCATGCCGCCGACTTCATCGAGTACGCCTGAGTGTTCAAGTGTGGCGCGCAATGTGACCGGGTCGGCGAGCTGACCGCCTTCGATGCGTTTTGCAATGGCGTCGAAGATCGCGCCGTTCACGCCGCTGGCGAAATGCGCGCCGGTGAGAAAGTCCGAGACGCGATCATAAGCGCGGTTGTTGGTGAGCAGGGCGCCGAGGAGGGCCTGTTCGGCATCCACATTGGCCGGAGGCGCACGAAGTGAAACCCCCAGAATGGTTTCACCGTTCTGAGAGGAGGTCGGGGCACTGGCAGGGATGCCAGATGAGGCAATGGGAGAATCGATCATGTTCACTCCCGATGTGTATCACCCGGGATGCGGTGAGGGGAGACTTCGTCGTCGTCAGACCTGGCGCAGATTGCCTTAATTTATTGAACTGAACCGCAATTGGTGGTTCACGGCTTTGCAGGGAGCCAAGTCTGTAAGTGACGTGTTTCTGCTGTCCGGGCGCCAGATGGAGTTGATCAGGCTGTTTTGCCCAATGGCGCATGGCGTGCCGCGCGTGCACGACAGGCGTGTTCTGAGGGGGATTGTTTATATGATCCGTAACGGACTTCAGCGGAAAGACACCCCAAAAGCGTATGGTTCAAACAGGATTTTGTACAATCGTTTCATCCGCAGAAGCCGTCCTGGTGTTTTTGACCAGATTTTCGGCGCGCTGACAGAACAGGCAGGCCGGTCGAGCGCCTTATGATTGATGCGACATACCTCAAGGCATACCGGACATCGCCTTCCTGCTCAGAAGGGGCTTTTCCCCGCCATATCGCATGACAAAAGGCGGACTGAACTCAAGCTTTATGCCGTGTGTAATGGTCAGGGTCATCCCGTCTTCCTTCATCTGGCCGCAGGGCAGATCAGTGACTTCAGAGGGGCCGATATTTTGCTGGAAGAAATACAGGAAGTCATCGGAGACAGAGGCTAATGACAGCAACCGGATCAGGCAGCTGCTTGCAGAACGGAACATCACGGCCTGTATTTCGCCGAAGAAGAACCGGAACTCAAAGCCGCCTTACAACTGTCATCTGTATAAAAACGCCACCTGACCGAAAACATCTTCGCAAAGCTCAAAGACTGGCGACGTGTTGTCATCACCTGCGGCCGTATGCTCATAGCTTCATGTCAGCAATCCACATCGCTTCAAGCGTCACCTTCTGCCTCAAAGAATGAGCCCTGAGCCTATGCCTATGATGTCCAGTTTTTTTCGAAATCGGCGTACAGGGTCATGCCGCCGTCTATATAGAGGGTCTGGCCGGTGACGTAGGATGCCTGATCGGAAGCGAGGAAGAGGGTGGGTTCGGCGATCTCGTCGGATTCGCCTGGGCGGCGCATGGGGATATGTTCCGAGACAGCCTTGTATTTTTTCGGATCTTTTACCCAGGCATCGTTTATGGGAGTGACGATGGCGCCGGGAGCGACGGCATTCACACGGATGCCACGGGAGGCGTATTCGAGCGCCCAGGTGCGGACCATATTTCCGATGGCGCCTTTGCTGGCGGAGTAGCCGAGGAAGCCGGGTTTGGGGATGATCTGGTGGACAGAGCTGTTGATGACGATGCTGCCTTTTGTGCCGTCCTTCACCCAGCGTCTGAGGACTTCACGAGTGCAGAGCATGACACCGGTGACGTTGACGCTGAGGACTTTTTCGAAATCGGCGAGAGACAGCGATTCCGACGGGGACTGGACCTGAATGCCGGCATTGCAGATGAGAACGTCCAGCCCGTTCAGTTCCCGGAAGGTTTTGTCTAAGGCCTCGATAACGGCATTTTCCTGCGAAACGTCGGCGACACATTCGATGTGTGGGCCGGCTTCGACTTTCGGGAGTCTGGGGAGAAGTTCGTCGAGCTTGTCTTTCTTGCGGCCATTGATGGCGACGCGGGCTCCTTCACGGGCAAAGGCGAGGGAGATGGCTTCGCCAATGCCCTGGCTGCCGCCACTGACGAAGACGCGTTTACCGGCAAAGCGCTGAGTGCTGTTAATCATGCTTGGTCCCTGTTGCTGACCGGCGGCTGAGCGCCGGGATTATCGGGACAGAATGCGTGAGGGACGGGTGAGGTTCCGGGGTCGTATTGCGGCCGGTGTGGAAAGACCCGGGCACACCGGACCCGACAGAGATATCGGGAGGCCGGATCTGTTTTAACGGAATGTGGCCAGGAATGAGTGTGGATCGGCCTTTCGTCGTTAATTTCCGGCTCTCTGCAGACGCGAGGCGCGGCTGAGGGCCATGATCGGGAAATACTGCCGGTAGAGATCGTAGCGCAGCATGAAGGCGCGTGAAAGTTCGGCGCCCTGAAGCAGACGTTTCGACAGCATGGGGTCGTCCAGCCGGATGGTCTGGCCGACGCCGTAGCCGGGGAAGCCTGTGCCGGTAAATTCGAGTTCTTTCCAGCTGCCGTTGTTCTGCTGCTGATCAATCAGGAAGCGGCAGCCATCCGTGATGGCTCTGTGATCCTGAGGACGGTTGACGGCGATCAGACCCATCAGGGCCCAGGCGGTCTGAGAGGCTGTGGTTTTGCCACGACCGACGGATCTGATGTCCATGTAGGAGGCGCAGCTTTCGCCCCATCCGCCGTCCTCCTGCTGGCAGGAAATCAGCCATTCACAGGCTTTGTCAATGTAAGGCTGGGTCATGTCCTCGCCGATGGCGGCGAGAGCGGGGAGGACGGCGCCGGTTCCATAGAGGTAATTGACACCCCAGCGGCCGAACCAGGGGCCTTCGGGTTCCTGTTCCCTGCGGACCCAGGCGAGAGCGCGCTGAACCGAGTCATGGTTGCGGGAAATGCCCAGCAGGCCGAAGGCTTCCAGTACATGGGCGGTGACGTCCACGGAAGGAGGGTCGAGAGCCTCACCGAAGTCACAGAAGGGGATTTTTGTCAGGATGCTCTTGTTGTTGTCCTTGTCGAAGGCTCCCCAGCCGCCGCAGCTGCTCTGCATGGCGATCAGCCAGTTGACGCCACGGGTGAGGGCACCCTCGATATCGCGCTGCTGCCATTTCGGGCGGTGGCGACAGGAGGCGAGGGCGATCAGGGCGACGGCGGTGTCGTCTGTGTCCGGATATTTGTCGTTGGCGTATTCGAAGGCCCATCCGCCGGGTTCGGTGTCAGGAAGTTTGACCGACCAGTCGCCCTTTACGCGGATCTGACGGTCGAGCAGCCAGCCCAGGGCTTTTTCCATTTCCGGGGAGTGAAGCTCTTCGGCGTCGGCGTCATGCAGGGCCATGATAGCGAGCATGGTGTCCCAGACCGGGCTGTTGGTGGCCTGAATCCAGGTGGCGTCCCCTTCGTCGCGGCGCCAGCCGGGGTCGTTCAGGCAGTCGAGGGCCTTTGCCATGACCGGATGATAGATCTGATAGCCTTCCACATGGAGAGCCATCAGGCTGTAGATCCACGGGGGCTGAATGCCGCCCCACCCGCCATCGGCGTCCTGATGGCGGATGATCCATTCGATCACATGGCGGATGGCGGCTTCACGCGGGGCGAAGCGCCGGATAGGCAGAGACTGGAGAGAGTGCAGACCGCGATCGGCGGAGCGGAAGAATTTGCCCCAGAGGTCTTCTCCGGCTTTGGCGGGGAGTTCGTAATCGAAGTTTTCCCGGCCGTCGGGGAAGAGCGCGTCCAGCCGGTCCTGCGGGCGGAGCGGGCGGGCGGGACGACGGGCGGAAAGGATGGTCAGGGGCATCATGGTGGCGCGTGCCCACTGCGCGAAATTGTAGATCGAGAAGGTGAACCGGTCGGGGAACCAGATGATTTCGGGCGGGAGGCAGGGGGTTTTCTGCCAGGGCCATTCGCCGATCAGGGCGAGCCAGTACCGTGTGAAGACGCGGACGTTCTTCAGGCCGCCTTTGCTGAGAATCCAGTCCGCGGCTCTGCTCAGGGCCGGCAGGTCTGCGGCATATCCCAGGGAACGCAGGGCGGCGTAGGCCTCGACGGTTGTGTTGATGTCACCGTGTCCGGCGCCGAAATAGACGCTCCAGGAGCCGTCTTCGCGCTGCATTTCGAGCAGGGCCTTGCCGAGACGGGGACGGAGCGGATGATCTTCGAGATCGATGAACCACAGGGCCAGGCACCACTGAGCTTCCATGCAGGCATTGGATTCGACGGCGCCGACCCAGTGTCCGTCCGGCTTCTGCTGGCCGATCAGCCACTCGCAGGCGGAAGAGATGGCCTGCGGCAGGGTGTTGTCGAGTGCCCTGAGACCGGATGTCTTTGTGGCGGTGCCTGCGGAGGTCAGGACCGCGGAGGCCAGGTCTGGGGAGGTCAGGTCTGCGGAGGTCAAGAAAGCGTTCCCATAATTTGCCGAAACCGGATGTCTTTACTCTGTCCTGTCACACACAGGGAGGGTTTTCGTTGCATGGTTGCATACCGTGTCTGTGCCGCGTCCTTTCCGGGATTTCTGCCGGGCCTGCAAAATGGTTTGCAAAGGTCCGGGGCCTTTGCCGGAGCTTCAGGGGCGGAGCCCCTGAAACCGTTACCCGTCGATCTGGCTGAAATCGGCGATAAGCCGGGTCATCCGTACCAGTTCGGACAGCAGTTTCAGGCGGTTGCCGCGAATCTGCGCGTCTTCGGCGTTGACGATCACGCCTTCAAAGAACGTGTCAAGCGCCGGGCGGAGGCTGGCGGCCTCGCGCATGGCGTCGGTGAAGCGTTCTTCTTTGATGGCGGTTTCGACCTGCGGGATGACGGTTTTCAGAGCGTCGGCCAGCGCGATTTCCTCGGGCTGGGTGTAGAGCGCCGGGTCGGGTGTGCCTTCGTGCGGGCCGTCCTTTTTGTCCTCGATGCGAAGGATGTTGGTGGCGCGTTTCGTGGCGACGAGGAGGTTTTTGCCGTCTTCCGTCGCGAGCATGTCGGCCAGGGCGTCCGTGCGGGCGAGGAGGCGGGTGATGTCGGTGTCGTAATTGCCGGCGGAGATGGCGGCGAGGATGTCGTGCCGTTTGCCTTCGCTGCGGAGCTGGACGCGGAGGCGCTCGGCGATGAAGCCGGGCAGCAGGTCCAGATCCGGGGCGTTGCGGAGGGCTTCGGGCAGGGCTTCCGACGCTCTGACGAACAGGGCGACAAGATCGAGCCTGAGGCCATTGGTGCGGATCAGGCTGATGATGCCGAGTGCCGCGCGGCGGAGACCATAGGGGTCGCCGGAGCCGGTGGGTCTGGCGCCGGCGGCGAAGAAGCCGGCGAGCATGTCGAAGCGGTCGGCCAGGGCGACGGCGACGGAGACCGGGGCGGTCGGGGTTTCGTCGGACGGGCCGCGCGGCTGGTAGTGCTCGGCGATGGCGGTGCAGACGTCGTCCGCCTCCCGGTCGTGGCGGGCGTAATAGCCGCCCATGATGCCCTGGAGCTCGGGGAATTCGCCGACCATGCCGGTGGAGAGGTCGGCTTTGGCCAGCAGGGCGGCGCGGGAAGCGTGCTGCGGGTCTGCGCCGATCATGGGGGCGATGATTTCGGCGAGACGGACGAGGCGTTTTACGCGGTCGCCCTGGCTGCCGAGATCGGCGTGGAAGGTGACGGCGTCGAGGCCTTTGACGCGGGATTCGAGCGTCTGTCTGCGGTCGAGATCCCAGAAATGGCGGGCGTCGGCGAAGCGGGCGCGGAGGACGCGCTCGTTGCCGGCGATGACCTGGGCGCCGCCGTCGGTCGGCTCGATATTGGCGATGAAGGCGAAGCGCGGGGCGGGACTGCCATCGGTGTGACGCAGGGCGAAGTAGCGCTGATTGACGCGCATGGAGACCTGCATGACCTCGGCGGGGAGTTCCATGAAGGTGTCGTCGATGCGGCCGAGCAGGGGGACGGGCCATTCGACCAGACCGGCGACTTCCTCGACCAGACCGGGATCGGTGACGATGGCGAGGCCTTCTTCTTCCGCAAGCTGGTTGATGCCTCTGACGATGACCTCCCGGCGTTCGGTGGCGTCGGTGAGGACGCGGCGGGCGCGGAGACCGTCCTGCCATTCGGTGGCGGTGCGGGCCTGGAAGGGCTCGGGCTTTGTGGCGCCTTGCGGCCAGAAGCGGTGGCCTTCGGTGAAGTCGCCGCTGGTCAGGTTATGGCCGTTATCGGGGATGCCGCCTTCGTCGGTGGCGAGGGAGAACGGGACCACGGTGCCGCCAAGCGTGCAGAGGATGCGGCGCAGGGGACGGACCCAGGTGAAAATGCTGCCGGTGCCCCAGCGCATGGATTTCGGCCAGGAGAACTGGCGGAGCAGGGTGGGGAGGCGTTCGGCGATGTATGCTTCGGCGCTGATGGCCGGGGTGTTGCGGGTGAGGACCCAGAAGCCGTTTTCCAGCGCGACGTCGGCTTTCGTGGCGCCGTGCTTGCGGAGAAAGCCTTCAAGGGCCTTTTCCGGGGCGGTTTCACGGGGGCCGCGCTCGGAGACGGTCTCGGCCGGGACTTCCGTTGCGACCTGGCAGATTGCGGCGATGCGTCGCGGGCCGGTGAAGGTGGTGATGCCTTCGATCTTCAGGGCCGCCAGGGTTTTGCCGAGCTGGCGGGCGAGTTCCTCGCCGGCGGGCTGCTGCATGCGGGCGGGGATTTCTTCGGAGAAGAGTTCGAGGAGGAGTTCAGCCATGGTTCAGCCCTCGCTCTTTGCGGTGGTCGGGGCGCTGCCGGGGTCTTTTGCGAGCCAGGTTTCGCAGCAGAGTTTCGCGAGGTTGCGGACGCGGCCGATATAGGAGGCGCGCTCGCTGACGCTGATGACGCCTCGGGCGTCGAGCAGGTTGAAGAGGTGGCTGGCTTTCAGGCACTGGTCGTAGGCGGGCTGGGCGACGCCGGCTTCGGCCAGGGCGACGGACTCTTTCTCGGCGTCGATGAAGTGCCGGTGGAGCATGTCGGTGTTGGCGAGTTCGAAATTGTGGCGGGAGTAGTCCTGCTCGGCGCGGAGGAAGACGTCTCCGTATTTCAGACCGTCATTGTTGAAGTCGAGCTCGTACACATTCTCTTTGCCCTGCACGTACATGGCCAGGCGCTCCAGGCCGTAGGTCAGTTCCGTGGAGGGAACGGAGACGGGGATGCCGCCGACCTGCTGGAAATAGGTGAACTGGGTGACCTCCATGCCGTCGCACCAGACTTCCCAGCCCAGGCCCCAGGCGCCGATTGTGGGGTTTTCCCAGTCATCCTCGACGAAGCGGATGTCGTGCAGGTCCGGGTCGATGCCGATGGCGCGGTAGCTGTCGAGCAGGAGCTGCTGGCTGTCCTCGGGCGTGGGTTTGAGCAGCACCTGATACTGGTAATAATGCTGGAGGCGATTGGGGTTTTCGCCGTAGCGGCCATCCGACGGGCGGCGGCAGGGCTGCACGTAGGCGGCTTTCCAGGGGGTGTCGCCCAGGGCGCGCAGGGTGGTGTGCGGGGAGAGCGTGCCGGCCCCGACTTCTGTGTCGTAGGGCTGGAGGATGGCGCAACCTCGTTCCGACCAGAAGCGGTGGAGGGTCAGGATGAGATCCTGAAACGAGAGGGGCTTCTGTGCTGGACTGGCTGACGCCGGGGACATTGCGGGCACGGGCTCCGGTTACGGGTTCAAGGGGCGGGCACCATACAGCGGCGGGCGGCGGGGGGAAAGGAAGGGGGACGGGTTCCTTTCGGGGGTCTGGTTTTCCAGAAGGGTGGGGGTGTTTTGCGGTCGGGGATCACGGATTGTTTCGGGGGTTTCTGCTGATGGTGTCGGGGGGTGGTTCGGGGTGGCCGGGGTGAGGTGGTGTGCGGGGTTGCGGGTGGTCAGGCGTTGCTGAGGTGACTGGCGAGGGTGGGTGTCTCTGCCGGGCGAGGGTGGGATTTGTTTTTGTGCGGGGTGTTGACGGGGGTTGGGACGGGGGGCGGATTCCAGAAGGTTCTGGACGTTTTTAGTTCGGATATGGAACGGGTTTTGGGGGTGGGGACAGGGGGTGCAAGGGGGAAGTGGTGAGGGCGGGAAAGTGGACGGTTTGGTATGCTGGATAGCACAGCTAATAATGAACCCACAGCCAATAGGCGAAATCGATGGGAAATACAAAAATTTCTTACTCAAATCAAAATGATATGATGATGTAGAAACTAATTTTTCCTAAACAAAATTGAGAAATTCGAATTAATATTCGTATATTATTTGAAAAATATAATAAAAAATTTTATTATAATAAATAAAAAATACTATTATTAATTAGCAATTGCCTTATTATTTCGATTATTTGTTTTTATCAATGGTATTAATCAACATAGCTTGGAATATTATTAGGTCCCTGGCCGCGAAACTGGGTATGATCTAAGGTATTTCCATCCAGAAACATAGGGGTATTGACTCCTGAATTGGGAATAATAACCATTTCGAAGCCTGTATGCCCGACGAATGATGCAAATTCATACCTAATGCAGTAAACTATATGCATAAACATAAATGATCTACTAGGAAGTGTTTTCTCAAAATCTTCTGGAAACATACTATCTTCCATTGCATCAACGTAATCTTTACCGGGGAAAACGGCAAAGCCGACTTTTGTGGCTTCTCTGTCTGCACTACGGCAGAGCGCTTTTTCTTCATCAATTGGGTTCATAATTTTTCCAAAAATTTCATCTGGATAAATTCTGGAAATTACAGAAACATTAACTGCAGGGACATTTCCATTATTACTAATAGTAACGTCCCGACTAACCTCCAGTCTTCCGCGAAACCTCATACTATCGTCTCCATCAATCTTCATCCCCAAAATAACGGATTTTAATTTGTATGATGCTGACAGCCATGGCCTTGTGTTCATGCGCATTGTTAACGTCGCATCATCAGCTTGAATACGCGTTGCTTCCATTGCCTGATAAGCAAATATAGTTCCAAAAAATACGCCAATAAGACTAATGACTGCTACTAAGAAGTTCCAAAAGCTGATACATACAGATTGTCTTGCATATTTTTCTTCGTTATTAACCGACATAAATACTCTTTATTTCCGGTATTTTAAAGTAATGTAATGTATAATATTCACACAAGACAAGTGTTATTGCGGATATTACTCCTGCGAGTATAATCGAAAAAATTCTGCCGCACAATGTCCGGTTTCAGACAATGATCCCAATCTCGAAATAACCGAGAAGAGTCGAAAGCGGCCTTGTCCTTCGAAATCCGGTAGAAATGGGGCTCTTATGATGGCCATGTGGAACAGGCGAAGATTGTTTTGCATGTCTTCGGATATGATGACTTTCGTGCAGGCAGGCATCATGCTGTTGTAGGGTTTGCGAGCTATAGCGTTCGACGATAACCCGTCCGGGTTTCCCGACGGCTCTGGAGAAATTGTGGATGGTGGCGGTGATGGGTTTTCCGACTTCCGCAAGAAGAAGCCAGTTTTTTTGTTTCACGGTGTCGGGGAATCCGCTCGTGCGTCGTCGCTGGTGCGTTCGAAGGGGGATCGGGTGAGGTTGGGGTGATTTCCTTCATGGTGCGCAGGGCTTCCTCGCGGGTTTTGAGTCCATTCGCCACAATGGTGTCCGGAGATTTGTGGCCTCTGGCGGGGTTTGGGGCGGAGCCCTGAAAATGGTCCTGCGGGGTCCGGGTGGTGACGGGGGGCGCTGAATTATCTTACCATGTCGGGAAATGGCGGCCGGTTTGTGCCGGGCGCGGGAGATGATTCAGAGGGGTTTATGGAAAAGCAGGTTCATTCGATCTGGGAGCAGATGAACGGGTTATTGCCGGTTATTCTGGGGTATGTGAGTCAGTTTGTTCTGGCTCTTATTGTTCTTTTCGTTGGCTGGAAGATCGTCAACGCGGTGACGCGGGCGATGGGCCGGATGATGGCGGCGAGTCATATCGAGCCGACGCTGCGCGGGTTTCTGCTGAGTGTTGTGGGGCTGTTTCTGAAGGCTCTGCTGCTGATCAGTGTGGCCTCGATGGTCGGGATTGCGACGACGTCCTTTGTTGCGGTTCTGGGTGCGGCCGGTCTGGCGGTTGGCATGGCGTTGCAGGGCAGTCTGGCGAATTTTGCTGGTGGTGTTCTGATTCTGCTGTTCCGTCCGTTCAAGGTAGGGGATTCGATTACGGCGGGTGGCAGTTCGGGGACTGTGACGTCGATCGAGATGTTCCGGACTGTTCTGCTCGATGCGAATAATGAGATTATTTATGTTCCCAACGGGACGTTATCGAACAACATTGTGATCAACAGTTCGGAGTCAGACCGGCTTCTGGGTTCGGTCAGTCTGCTGATTGATTACAATGACGATCTCGACAAGGCGCGGGCGCTGCTGCTGGGGCTGACGGAGCATGACGATAAGGTTCTGAAGGACCCGGCGCCGTCGGTTGGTTTTGCGCCGAAGCCGGCGAATATTCTGGTGACGCTGGGGTTCTGGTGTGCGCCGGGGGATGTGACGCCGCTGGTCGGTAAGTATTCCGAAGAGGCGATCAAGGTGCTTCAGGGCGCGGGGTATCGTCTTGGGGTGACGGCGCGGACGGCGGCGTGATCTGGCTCCGGGGTTTTCCGGAGCTTCCGGGTTTATTGCAGGTCAGGGCTCTGCCCTGAAACCCGCCAGAGGTCGCGGACCTCTGGACACCGGTTTGCTTCAGCAGGCCCAGAGAGCACTTGCGACAAATCTTTAGTAAAAAACAGTAAAAGTTTTTGGGTGCCGCCTTTTTTCAAAAAGGCGGCGTTCTCTGAAGCTTTTTGAAAAAAGCTTCACCAGAAACTTCTTTATAATTCGCCATGGTATCCTGGGGCTGCTGCGATTATTTCTGCAGTTCAGCGAAGACTTTCCGCATTTTCAGGACTTTCGGGGCGACGACGGCCTGGCAGTATGGGTTGCCGGGGTTTCGGGCGAGGTAGTCCTCGTGTTTCGCTTCGGCGGGCCAGAAGGTGGTGAGGGGTTCGATCTGTGTGACGAGAGGGGCGTCCCAGAGGTCTGATTTTTCGATTTCGTCGCGGATTTCGAGAGCGGTTTTGTGCTGGGCTTCGTCGGTGAAGAAGATGACGGAGCGGTACTGGGTGCCGATGTCGTTGCCCTGGCGGTTGAGGGTTGTGGGATTGTGGAGGGTGAAGAAGATCCGCAGGAGCTGCGCGTAGGAGATGATCGCGGGGTCGAAGGTGACTTCGACGACTTCGGCGTGGCCGGTGGCGCCGGTGCAGACCTGTTCGTAGGTGGGGTGTTCGGTGTGGCCGCCGGCGTAGCCGGAGCGGACGGAGAGGACGCCTCTGATGGTGAGGTAGACGGCTTCGACGCACCAGAAGCAGCCGGCGCCGAGGATGGCGGTTTCGGTTCTGGGGGCTGGTGTGGTGGTCATGGCGGGGCTCGTCTGGTGAGGGGTGGCTCAGGCCCCGTCGGGAGGATGGGGCTTTCCGGAAGCTGGGGGTTTGGCGGGGTGGGGTCAAGAGCCGGGGCGGTGGAGGGCGTGGCTCTTTGTGGCCGGGATTGTTTTCAGAGCCTGTTTCAGAAACCTGCTCAAGCCGTATCCTGCTAAATCATAAAGAAGTTTTTGGTGAAGCTTTTTTCAAAAAGCTTCAGAGAACGCCGCCTTTTTGAAAAAAGGCGGCACCCAAAAACTTTTATTGTTTTTCTGTCAAAGGTTTGTTGTGGCGTGGTTTCTGAGGTGAGCGGATGACAGGGGCGCAGAAAAACAGGCGTTTATGTCTTTTGGAAACAGGAGACAAAGCAGGGTTCTGCGCTGCACCGAAAGGGATCACAGATTCTAATTTAACAAACCGGGATCAAAGGGACTGCGTCCCTTTGGGGGGGCGTGGCCCTGGTCTCATCAGGCTCCGGATCGGAAAACAGCGCCTCCCGTATCGGGGATCGCCCGGAACGCTGATCTGGACCGGAGGCTTTGTGGTCCGTCCTGCTTTTCTGTCGGAGACCCTGCCTGCCGGGGCTTTGAATGAAACGCGGGAAGCTTCTGTTCGATTTCAGGTTCGGCATTTTACAGCACAGAGGTCTTGCGGAGATGTGTGACCTCTGACGGGTCTGAGGCGGGGTTCCGGGCGAGGTGTTATTTTGAAATGCGCAGGGAGCTGTCGTTGATGATCATGTTGAGGGCTGATGAAAAGGCGCTCTGAATACCGGCGCCGTCATCGGCCTGGAAGTAATCGTCTGATTTTGAGGCGCAGCTCTGCATGGAGCCCTGCATGGTGCCTGAGCCGGTGCCGGTGACGGGGGCGACGTAGGTGTCGAAGAGGCTGTTGCCGGGAACGGAATAATAGGGGACCCAGATTGAGAAAAGCTGGACGCCCATGTTCTTGAGGGTGGTGCAGGCGTTTGTGTAGGTGACGTCGATGTTGTGGTAATAGGGCGGGTAGGTGGCGTCGTACACGTCTTCGGCGCCGTCTGAGAGGAAGATGATGTATGTTTTCCTTTTTGTGGCGGAACTGCCGTCTCCGACATTGGTCAGCTGACTTGCGGTATAGTTCAGGGCGTCGGTCGTTTTGGTATATCCGCCGTTATAGTCCGCGTAATCGAGTGGTCTGTAGGAAGAGCTGTTGTGTGAATTGAAGTACTGAGTGGCGTTTTCGACGTCCACGGCTGACGCGGCTGTGATGGCGGCTGCGATATCGGTTGTTGGGGCGAGGGACTGGATGACATTCGTTCCGAAGGTGCTGATGCCGACCGAGATATAGGTGTTGTTGCTGGCGGCGTAATCATTGAGCTGGGACGTGAAGGTCTGCATGGCTTGTTTGACGTAGTCGATTTTCAGTTCGATCCCGTTGGCCTGGGCGTAGGCGCGCATGTCGCAGACGGGTTTTCCTTTGCGGGAGTAGGTCTGGGGACTGAGGGAGGTGGTGCAGCTCACGCCGTTGGCGCTGTAATAATAAGCGTTGGGATCGTGGCAGGCGAAGGCGCACTGGCTGTTGGTGTTTTCCAGGGCCTGGATGGCGGCTGTGCTTCCGCCGACGGTCATGGAGTTTGAGACATCCACGAGGAAGATGACCTGAATATATGAGTTTGTGGCGGTCATGCTGGCGGTGGAAGTGACGGTGACGGGGCCTGAGAGGCCGGGGACCAGATTTGGCAGGAAGAATTTCGGGGTGCTGGTCAGGGTTACGGTTACGCTTCCGGAATATTGTGTCTGGCTGGCGTAGGAGACCGAGATGCCGGGCAGGGTGGTGATGCCGGCGGCGGCGGCGTTGGTTGCGACGGAGGTTTCGGCGGCGGCCTGGGCTGTCTGCAGGGCTTCCGCGGGTGAGGTGGAGGCCTGTGTCACCAGGCTGTCATTTGCGGCCTGAGCGGCTTTCAGCGAGGCGGCGTCGGCGAAGTTCTGAAGCTGGGTGTGTGTGTTGACGACGACGGCGAGGTTGGCGGAGGTTGCGATGCCGATGAGCATGGTGAGTGCTGCGATAGGCGCGATGACTGAGACGCTGCCTTCCCGCGAGGCGCGTAGCTGTCTGAGCATGAATCTTTCCTCAGACTGGTCGGCTGTCTGATCCGGTGGTGATGGTGGACGGGTGGATCACAGGCTTTTGCATAGGGGAAATCGGATGTTTCCGGATGGAAGGTTGGGGTGAGTGAGGTATATGGCATTGTAAGGTGGATAACTGGTTAATGAGGCAGGGATTTGCGCGGTCTGGCAATCGGGTCTGGTAAATGTTTTGTCTGTTTGTTCTGTGTCTGAGGTTTTGTGGCGGGAATGGTGCGGAATGCAGGGTGTTATTTGATGTGTTTCTGACAGATATTGCTGTTTAATGTGGGTTTTTTTTGGTTTACACTATATCCTGATGGATATTGATCTCTTTGCGTCGGTTTATTTAAGAGACTGTTTCAAATTCCTTTTGCCTCCCGCTCAGCTGCCTGCCTCAGCCAGTCTGCAAAAAGCATCTCACGACAAACCTTTGACAAAAACAGTAAAAGTTTTTGGGTGCCGCCGTTTTTCAAAAAGGCGGCATCTTCTGAAGCTTTTTGAAAAAAGATTCACCAAAAACTTCTTTATAATTTAAAGGAAGTTTCGCGGGCATGATCTGCCGTGCACCCGGATAGAGTGTGACTCGAGGGTGTGCTGCGCACGATATTCCCTTTGTCTCTTTTGATTTAACACGGTGGGATCAAAGGGACTGTGGCTCTTTGTGGGTTTGGGGTATAGTCCTAAAAGTCATTGTGTCTGTATTTGCAAACTATGTAATGTCTTATGCAATATAGTCAGAAAAAAGAGTGAGGCGCTTCTGTTCTTTTTTGAAAAAAAGAACCAAAAAACTTTTGATTTTTAAAAATTATCCTGGGTGAATGGCTGATAATAAACAGGTTAAAGTCTTTTTGTTTCTTTTTCTTCAGAAAAAGAATGTTTCCTTATTTTTAAAATATTAATGTGTAGAATAATTCTTCGGAAGATTTTTTGATAAGCTTTGAAAAGTGCCATCTTTTTGAAAAGGCGGTGCCTGAAAATCGTTGTTTTTTATCAAAGATTTACCGCGCAGTGCTCTTATGGAGGGACTTCGTTTTCTCGCCGGTTTGGGAGAAACGATGAAAAGCTGCTTTATGATAAGGGGATTTCCAGGGTGCTGCCATGGGACCCGGCAGGGAGCGCGGCTCCCTGCATCCTGATCGGTTTAACAAAATGGTTTGCAAAGGTCTGAGACCTTTGCCGGGGTTTTAAAGGGGCAGAGCCCCCTTTGTGACTCAGTGACTTATAGCCGGAACGACGGGCAGGAGAATGGAGGTTGCTGCCGCGCCGCCGTGATGGATGCTCTGGGTGGCTTTGATGTAGTCGGCGGGTTGCGCCTTGAAGATGTTTTCGACGTAGCGCTGCGGGTTGCGGTCGTAGAGCGGGAACCAGGAGGACTGGATCTGGATCATGATCCGGTGGCCCTTTGCGAAGACGTGGTTCACGGCGGGCAGGGTGAAGCGGTAGTGTTCGGTGCTGTTTGCCGGGATGGGTGAGGGCTGTTCGAAGCTTTTGCGATAGCGGCCGCGGAAAATGTCCATGGAGACGGGCAGTTCGTAGCCGCCCATATCGGGGGTGTCTGCTGTTGTGGGCAGGTTCACGTCAATGAGTTTGACGACCCAGTCTGCGTCGGTGCCGGTGGTGGCGGCGTAGAGGTCGGCGACGGGGACGCCGCTGACGGTGACGGGCTCGGTGAGAGGGGCGGTTTCGTAGGTCAGCACGTCGGGACGGGATTCGGCCTCGCGCTGATCCTGGACGAGCCAGGGCTTCCAGCGGTTGCTTTCGCTGAAGGCGAAGGGGCGGTGCAGGAAGGGAACGGGGTGGGCCGGGTCGGAGATGTAGGAATCCGCGGCGTCGGTTGCGGGGCGGGTGAAGCTGAGACCGTTATGGTTGTCGAGATAGATCGGTTTCAGCGGCGCGGCGCAGTTTTTTTCGCAGGCGAGGGGCCATTTTGCGTAGCGGTCCCAGTGCTGGAGGCCGGTGTTGTAGATGATGGCGGCGGGCATGGAGACGGCGGGCGCGCCGGGTTTCAGATACTGGTCGAAGAAGGGACGGAAGACGTCGCGGCGATATTGTTCGGCGGTGTCGCCTTCGAAGGCGAGGGGGCCGAGGGTTGAGCCGTTGTAATTGACGCCGCTGTGGCGCCAGGGACCCATGACGAGCGTGTTGGGGACGGCGCCGGGGAATTTGTCCTGGAGGGCCTGCCAGGAGTGGATGGCGCCCCACATGTCTTCCTGGTCCCAGAGTCCCTGTTCCCAGAGCATGGGGACGGTGGGTTTTTTGTTGGCGATGAAGTGGTCGAGGGCCTGTCCCTGCCAGAACGCGTCCCAGGCGGGGTGCGCGAGCATGCGCTGCCAGAAGGGAAGCTGGTCGAGGCCGGCCTGGCGGGCGAAGTCTTCGGCGGAGCCGGCGCGGAGGAAGTTGGTGTAGTCGTCACGGTCGGTGCGGGGGATTTCGTCGCCTTCGCCGCGGACGGACATCTGGGCGGGGAAGTAATCGAGGCTGCTGAGGCGGAAGGCGCCGTAATGGAACCAGTCATCGCCCATCCATCCGTCGACCATGGGGCTTTCGGGGGAGGCGACTTTCAGGGCCGGGTGCGGGTCGAGCAGGGCCATGACGACGGTGAAGCCTTCGTAGGACGATCCGGTCATGCCGACGCGGCCGTTTGATTCCGGCACGTGTTTCGTGAGCCACTCGATGGTGTCCCAGGCGTCGGTGGTTTCATCGGTGTTGGTGGGGTTGAGGGGGCCGCGCGGGGGGCGGGTCATGACGTAGTCGCCTTCGGAGCCGTATTTGCCGCGAATGTCCTGGAAGACGCGGATGTAGCCACCATCGACGAAGATGTCGTCGCCCTGGGGCAGGAGGTTGCGCATGGTCAGTGCGTCGGGGGTGCGGTTCGCGCGTTGTTTCGCGTTGTAGGGAGTTCGGGTGAGGAGGATGGGGGCGTTTTTCGCGTTCTTCGGGATGACGATGACGGTGTAGAGCTTCACGCCGTCGCGCATGGGGATCATTTCGACGCGTTTGATGTAGTCGCGGCGGTCGGTGGGGTAGCTGACATGGGCGGGGATGTCGTTGCCGGTCTGGACGAGGAGCGGGTCGGGCTGGGCGGCGCGCGCGGTGGCGAGGGCTGTGGTCAGCGCGAGGCAGGTGGTGAGTGTGGTGAGCGTCCGCGTGGTTTTGCGGTGTGTCTGGGCTGACCGTCTGTGGCTCATTGCGGTGTGTTTTCCCTGAAATACGGTGGGCTCGTTCGTTTCGGGGAAGGTATAAGGGGTTTGGGGTGGGGAGGCCAGGCATGAGGGTTTTCGGGGCGGGCGGGGTTGGAAAATGGTGATTGTGCATCTGAATGGCTGGCCGGGGGTTGGGAAGCGCACGATCGGGGAGGCGCTGGCGCGGCGGATGGGCGCCCGTTTCATTCACAATCATCTTTTGCATGACGTTGGCATTGTCTGTTGCGGGCTGGATGATCCGGAACGATGGGTTGTGTATGAGCAGGTTCGGCGGGCGGCTTATGGGGCTCTGGCGCGTCGGCCGGGGAGTGAGGCGTTTGTGATGACCAATGCTCTGTGTGAAGGGGCGCCGCGGGAAGAGGAGGCGTGGCGGCATGTGGTGGAACTGGCGGCGGCGCGGGATGTTCCGCTGGTTCCGGTTGTTCTGGAAGCGCGGGCTGATGAGATGATGCGGCGTGTCGGGAGTGCGGATCGGGTCGGAAAGAAGCTGACTGATGCGGGTGTTTTACGGAATATGATGGCTGAGGCGCGGATACGGAGGCCGCTGTCGCCCTCTGGACTTGTGCTGGATGTTTCCGATCTGGCGCCTGAGCGGGCGGCGGCGGTGATTGAGCAGCATGTCGGGCGCTGTGTGGCGGGGTGAGGGAGCGGGCTGTGTCTCCCGCCGGTCAGCGTGATTTCTGGTTTTGAAAGATACTTTCAGAACCGGAATGTTCACGCTTTTCCGGTCATTACCAGTTGTAAGTCAGGTTGCCGTAGACCTTTCTTCCCTGCCCCAGGTTACAGGCCCAGGTGCTGCACGCCACGGTGTAGTATTTATTGGTCAGATTGGACACGCTGAGCTGGGCTTTCAGGCCTTTCAGGGAAGGGAGGGCCGCTCCGAAATCGTAATGTGCGCCGATATCGAACAGGAGATAGGCTGGGTTTTTAAAGGATTCGACACTGTCGCCGTAAGTGGTGCCGGTGTATCTCATGCCGCCATTGATGCCGAAGCCACGCAGACGACGAAAAGGGATCGTGTAATCGGCGAAGACTGAGAACATGTTTTTCGGAACGTAAGGTACGGACATGCCGCTCTGGGAGATGGCGCTGCCATAGCTCGAATCTGTGTAAGGATCGTATCTCTTCGAGGTCTTGTCTGTTTTCGCATATCTGAGATCGGTAAAACTGTAGGACGCCACCACCCTGAGGTCTCTGGTAATGTTGGCGTTCGCTGCGACTTCGAAGCCCTGTGACCGGACGCGTCCGCCGTCGTCCTGGTAACCGCTGTGCACTGCATCAGTGATCAGATAATGATTCTCATCGATGTGAAAAGCTGAGGCTGTAATGATGATATTCCGGTGCGGAACTTTGTATTTCAGCCCGGCCTCAAGCTGCTGTCCGGTCAGAGGCGCAAAGGGTTTTCCCTGCCAGTCTGTCGCGCTTTGCGGGATGAAGGATGTGGCGTAGCTGAAATAGGGCGCGAGACCGAAATCGAAGTTGTAAACGAGTCCGGCGCGCCAGGTGAAGGCGTTCTGGGGGCGTGGGATATCGCGGCTGGCTCCGGCTTTGCTGGTGGTTGTGCCCAGGGCGTTCGTCACTGAATAATTGGTGTATTTTCCGTGGTAATTGACCCAGTCCTGTCGACCGCCGAGCAGGATGGACAGGCCTTTCCATTTGATCTGATCCTGGAAGTAGACGCCTTCCTGAAAGTAATTGAAGCGTGAGAGGGAGGTTGAGGCATCGCAGCCGGAGCCTGCTCTGGTGCTGTAGCAGGGAGTGAAATTCGAAACAGGGTTAAAGATGTCCAGAATGACGTCACTTGCGGAATTATCGGACATGGACTGGAAATTCCAGTCGAACTCACGGAAGTCGGAGCCGACGACCCAGGTGTGTTTCAACGGGCCGGTACTGAAATCTCCGGAAAGGCGTGAGTCCAGCCCGGTTGTCGTATAGCGACTTTTTGTCCACCAGGGCGAGATATAGATCTGACCGGGACTGGCGACGCCGTCATAATAAAAATTGTTGCTGTTGTCGTTGCTCTGTTCCCAGCGGAATACCTGACTGAAACTGATGTATTTACTGAATTTGTGAGAAAACTGGTATTCGAACATGGCATCTTTCTGCCCCTCGGTATTTGCGTTTCGCAGGCCGAGGAAGGTGCTTCTGGGAATACGCCTGCCGTTGTAAGGGAGCATGGTGCCTATGAGCGGGTATTCCAGTCCGACGCCATTGCCTGGGGTGTACATATACATGCCGAGCAGGGAAAGGGATGTTCGGGGATCGATATCCCAGGTGATGGAAGGCAGAACACCGGTACGGTGGTAGAAAACGTGATCGGTCTGCGTGCCCTGGGTGACGCCGATGGCGGCGACGCGGTAGCGGAGATTGCCTGATTTCGTGATCTTGTCGCTGGTATCGGCAGTCAGTTCGTAACGACCCCAGTTGCCGAAGCCCAGCGACACCTGGTGAAACGGTGTGTCGGTCGGTTTTTTGAGGCTCATGCCGAGCATACCACCTGGATTGACCTGTCCGTACATGACGGAAGCAGGACCATTTACGACGTCGATCCGTTCGATGAAGGCGGTTTCTCCGGCGCTGGCAGAGTTTGTCATCAGTCCGTCAACGAATTGTTTTGAGGTAAAGCCGCGTTGCAGAATGGAGCCTGATGTACTGGCTGATCCGCTGCCGAATGTACCGGCGTTCTCGGTACGGACACCGGCGACATAACGCAGCGCTTCCTGAAGAGTCTGAGGCTGCTGGTCGACCATCTGCTGTTTCGTAACGACATAGATGGAATTAGGAATTTCCATGATTGGCGTGCTGGTCTTCGTGCCTGCCATGGTGTTTTCGGCGACGTATCCGACGCCTGGTCCCGTGGGGTTCTGGACGACTGCATTGCCGCCGACACGTACCGGACCGAGCGTGATGCTCGAAGTGACGGGCTTTTTTCCGAGAACGATGGTGTTGCCGCCTGCGTAACGGAAATTCAGATCCGTGGCGGACAGGAGCTGCTGCAGGGCGGCCTGCCGGGTCATGGTTCCTGAGACGGGACGGGATGTTTTGCCGGAGATCAGGGCGGGATCGTAGGTGATCTGGAGTCCGGACTGTTTTCCGAAGGTTGCGAGGGCCTGTCCGAGGGGCTGGGCCGGAATGTTGTAGGTTACAGCAGCAGATTGCGCTGCTGTGGTTTCATCGGTCCGGGCTGAGGCGGCAAGGGGAGCAAGACCGGTGCCGATCAGGGCCGCGCACAGGGCAGAGCGTGTTGCGAGGGAGGCCGGGCTGCCGGTGCGCCGGTGCTGTTGCGGGACGGGGGTTTTCGTGATCGGGGACACGGGAAGGATGGCGGCCGGCTTCAATGTCTGGCTTCCTCGGAGTTAAGAATGCATCGCATTTGAAACGAGGACGGGCAGGCTGACCGGTTTTTAAGGGCGGCGTCGAAATTATTTTTCGGCATATTTCCGGGGCAGGGCGTGTTTAGTGCCCTGCCGGTGTTTTCGCAGGCGTTATGAGCAGGATATGGCCGGCGATTTCGCGGACATGGTCCCCGGCGGGCAGCACGACGGCCTGGAGGGCGGCGGGGATATTGTTCAGGTCGTAGAGGCCGCCGACGTGGCGGGTGTTCAGGGCGCTGTCATATCTGACGATAAAGCCGGGATAGTAACGGCTCAGGGTGTCGATGACGCGGCCGATGGTTTCATTTTCGACCATGAGCGTTCCGCTGCGCCAGGAGCCGACGGCATCGGGGGCGACGGTGTTCTGTGTGATCTTTCCGGTCTGTCGGTCAACCTGGACCTCATCGCCGGCCTGCATGAGGAGTTCGGGCGGGGCGTTTGTTCCGCTGAGGGACATGCCGACTTTTCCGTCCTGAACGCCGAGGCGGATTTCCGCGCGGTCCATGCGGATGTCGAAACGGGTGCCGATGTCGCGGGCGCGGAGTTCTCCTGCGCTGACGCGGAAGGGACGTGTCGTGTCATGCCGGATCTGGAAAAAGGCTTCTCCGGTCAGGAGGGTGACGTTGCGCCGGGTGGCTGTGTAGCTGACGGCGATGGCGGATTTTCCGCCCAGGGTGATGCTGCTGCCATCGGCCAGCGTGACGGTGCGGTTCTGGCCGGTGGAAGTGGTGTAATCGGCCAGCATGGCAATTCTGAGGGTGGGGAAGAGCAGCCAGGCGGCGCAGCAGAGTGCGGCGGTGACGGGGATGGCGGTTATCGGACGGATGATCCGGTGGCGTGTTTTGTCCGGGCGGGTGGCTGGCGGACTTTGTCTGGCGGATGTGGGGAGGAGTTCGGGGCCGATGGCGCCTGTCAGAGACCAGATCCGGAGGGCGGTGGTCCATGCTTCCGCGTGCGCGGGGGAGCGGGCGTGCCATGCGGAAAATTCCTGCCGCAGGGTCTGATCGTCGGGGTCATCGGTCAGACGGATCGCCCACTGATTTGCCTCTGTGGCGAGGCTTTCCGGTGGCTGCGCCTGTCTGTCTGTCATGCGTGCCACGGACTGTTCCATCCTTTCGGGCTGCTCTCCTGCGAGGGGAAGGCAGTCTGATGGTAAAGACGTTGTTCGGGGAAGATTTTAAAGGCCATTGTTTCTGGCCGGTCAGTTTTTGGGGCGGTTTCGTCGAGCGCTGCCTGGCAGGCTGTCATGGCCTCGTTCACCAGCTGCGCTGCCCTTACGATGGAAATATCGAGTTCCGCCGCGATTTCCCGAAGTTTATAGCCGCCGAACCGTTTCATTTCGAAGGCGAGGCGCGTGCGTTCGGGCAGGGAGGCCAGGGTCTGTTCGATCAGGGCGAGCTCTTCCCGGTCTCCGGCATAGGCTTCGGGAGTGAGCGGATCGCTGAGAAGATGCCGGATCGCGATATCGGCGATGTCCTCGGCTTTGCGTATTTTTGCACCACGAAGGCCGTCGATGGCCAGTCGGCGGACGACCTGCATGAGGTAGGCGAAAGGTCGTTCGATTGTGATGTTCTGCTGACGGGCGGCCGTGACTTTGAGAAAGGCGTCCTGCACGATGTCTTCGGCCCGTGTGCGGCATCCGGTGATCGAGGCCGCCACGTCCACGAATTTCGGGCAATGGCGCAGGTAGACGTCCAGAACAGGCTCTGACTCTTTCACCATGCGCTGTTTCCTTATGGGACGGCCTGCGGATTGTGCGTGTGAACGGGGCGTCCGGACGCATTGCGCGTTTTATTGCGAAACGTTCTTAACAGCAATATCTGACCGTGGAGACGCTGGTATGTCCGCAGGCTGTTCCCGTTTTGTGATGAGATGGGGTGCATGCCGGATGATGACCGCGATTTTTACAAATCGGTTTCCAAAGGCCGCCGGCCTTTGGCGGGTTCAGGGCAGAGCCCTGAAATGGTGCCGCGTCAGGAAAGGAAGGTTTTCGGGGCGCTGCCCCGAGCCCCGCAAAGGGACGCAGTCCCTTTGAGCCCGAACGTTAAATACAACATGGCGTCCGGGGGGCTGCGGCCTCTGGCGGGTTCCTGGTTTTTTATCCCAGGCGAGCGAGGGCGGCTTTGAGGCGGTCGCGTTCGCCGGTCTGGGTGGTGAGGCGTTCGCGGGTTTCCTCGACGACTTCCGGTTTGCCGCGGGCGATGAAGTCAGGGTTGCCGAGTTTCTTTTCGGTTTTCGCGATTTCGGCTTCTGCCTTATCGAGTTCTTTGTTCAGACGCGCGCGCTCGGCATTGAGATCGATGAGATCCGCGAGCGGCAGGACGAGGGTGGCTTCGTCCACGACGGTCTGGGCGGAGCCGTGGGGAACATCGCCGGTGAGGGCTTCGACTTCCGAAACGCGGGCCATGCGGCCGATGGTTTCGGCCCAGCGTTTCGCGCGGTCGAGGGTGACGGGCAAGGCATCTTTCAGAAGGACGGGGGCGAGGCGGGACGGGGGCACGTTCATTTCCGAGCGGACGGTACGGATTTCGGAAATGAAGCGTGTCAGCCAGTCGATTTCCGCGACGGCGTCTTCCGCGCCGGCAACCGTGACGGGCTGCGGCCAGGCGGCGGTCATGAGTTTGCCTTCCGGTCCGAAACCGAATTCCTGCCAGAGTGTGTCGGTCACGAAAGGCATGACGGGCTGGAGCAGGCGCAGGATGGTGTCGAGCACCCAGGCGGTGACGGCACGGAGTTCTTCGGCGGCCTTTGCGTCCTCGCCGGAGAAGACGGGTTTGGAGAGTTCCAGATACCAGTCGCAGAAGCGGTTCCAGACGAAGCGGTAGCAGGCGCCGGCGTATTCGTCGAAACGGAAGGCTTCAAGGGCTTTCGTGGCTTCGGTGACGGCGAGGTTCGTTTCGTGAATGATCCAGCGGCTGAGCGGGTTTTCCGCTTTTGCCGGAGCGAAATCCGGGGCCGGTTTCACGCCGTTCATTTCCGCGAAGCGGGCGGCGTTCCAGAGTTTGGTGACGAAGGCGCGGTGGTCCTCGACGCGTTTCGGTCCGAATTTCAGATCGCGGCCGACGCCGGTGAGGGCACAGATGGTGAAGCGCGTGGCGTCGGCGCCGTATGTGTCGAGCAGGTCGAGCGGATCGATGCCGTTGCCTTTGCTCTTCGACATTTTCTGGCCGCGTTCGTCGCGGACGAGGCCGTGGATGAAGACGGTGCGGAAGGGCACGTCTTTCATGAAATGCAGGCCCATCATCATCATGCGGGCGACCCAGAAGAAGATGATGTCGAAGCCGGTGACGAGGACGTCGGTGGGGTAGTAGCGGTCCAGCTCCGGCGTTTTGTCGGGCCAGCCGAGGGTGGAGAACGGCCAGAGGGCGGAGGAGAACCAGGTGTCGAGAACGTCCTCGTCCCGGGTGAGTTCTGTTTTTTCGCCGAAATGCGCGGTGGCCTGGGCCTGGGCGTCGTCCTCGTCGAAGGCGACGAAGACGGTGCCGTCCGGGGCGTACCAGGCGGGGATCTGGTGGCCCCACCAGAGCTGGCGGGAGATGCACCAGGGCTGGATGTCGCGCATCCAGGCGAAGAAGGTGTTTTCCCACTGCTTCGGGACGAAGGTGACGTCGCCTTTTTCCACGGCTTCGATGGCCGGGCCGGCGAGGGTAGCGGCGTCGCAGTACCACTGGGTGGTCAGGCGCGGCTCGACGACGGCGCCGCCGCGTTCGGCGTGGGGGACCTGATTGGTGTGGGCTTCGACTTCGACGAGGAAGCCGAGGCGGTCGAGTTCGGCGACGATGGCTTTGCGGGCGTCTTCGCGGGACTGGCCTTCGAGCGTGCGGGTGAAGGCGGGATCGGCGACGGTCTCAATGCTGTGCAGGTCGTCTGCGATCTCGGTGAGGGTGATGGCGGCGGCCTCATCCAGCACGGAGATCATCGGCAGGTTGTGACGTTTGCCGACCTCGAAATCGTTGAAGTCGTGGGCCGGGGTGATTTTGACGGCGCCGGTGCCTTTTTCCGGGTCGGAATAGGTGTCGGCGATGACGGGGATGCGGCGGCCGGTCAGGGGCAGGATGACGGATCTGCCGATGAGGGCGGTGTAGCGCTCGTCATCCGGATGCACGGCGACGGCGGTGTCGCCGAGCATGGTTTCCGGGCGGGTGGTGGCGACGGTGATGAACTGGTCTTCGGTGTCCGCGACGGGGTAGCGGATGTGCCAGAGGTGGCCGCGGGTTTCCTTATTCTCGACTTCGAGGTCGGAGATGGCGGTGCGGAAATGCGGGTCCCAGTTGACCAGTCGGCGGTCGCGATAGATCAGGTTTTCGCGGAATAGGGTGACGAAGACTTCGCGGACGGCGCGGGAGAGGCCTTCATCCATGGTGAAACGCTCGCGCGACCAGTCGAGCGAGGAGCCGAGGCGGCGGAGCTGCTTTGTGATGCCGTTTCCGGACTCGGCTTTCCATTCCCAGACGCGCTCGAGGAAGGTGGAGCGTCCGAGCTGCTGGCGGGTGGTGCCTTCGGTGGCCAGCCTGCGTTCGACGACGAGCTGGGTGGCGATGCCGGCATGGTCGGTTCCGGGCTGCCAGAGGGTGTCGCGGCCCTGCATACGGCGCCAGCGGATGAGGGTATCCTGCAGCGTCATGGTCAGGGCGTGGCCCATATGGAGCGTGCCGGTGACGTTGGGCGGCGGGATCATGATGGTGTAGGGCGCGCCCGGGCTCTGCGGGCTGGCTGCAAAGCTGCCTTCGGTTTCCCAGAGGCTGTAGAGCCGGGGTTCTGTTTCGGTTGCCTGAAACGTCTTGCTGAGCATCGCCTGTCTTAACCGCCCTGTTCTGATCGGAATGGGATCATAAACGGAAAACGCGGCGCTGAACGCAGCGCCGCGTTTTTCAGTATCGCTTTTTCGCACAGGAGCCGGGAATTCGGAACAGGCAATCCTGGCGGATCAGCCGTTGCGGGGAGAGCCGGTTCCTGCCGGGGATTACCGGTCGCTGAGACGCTCGATCTCTTTCTGAACGGCCTGCTGGACGATGCCGGACAGATGCTGATCCAGCCATTCCTTGAGGAATGCGCGCACTTCGTCGCGGACGATGTCTTCGATGGTCAGGTTTCCACCACGCGTGATAGCCACTCTTCTCTCCCTGTGTTCGACGGACTGTTTACGGCGCAGCATCTGCTGCAGGGCACCAAAGGAATGTTCCGTAGCGCCAATGGTCTGCTTGTCCAGCGGAATCTGAACGGGGGCCGGTGCGTCGGTGTCGGACGCTGCTCCCCCGGCAGTATATCCGGCGGGATAGTTCTGCGTTTCCGACGCGTCCCTGTCTTCGCTCATCGTTACCCCTGAAAGTGTTGTCGGGACGCTCCACTTTTTACGGGCGGGCGTTCCGGGTGTGTGTGCAGTCTCTTGTAACGGAGTCTGAACGGTTTCAACAGCCCCCGCATGGCTGGCGGAGGCGGTTTCCGGCGCGGTGATCACCGGCGCCGGCGCTGAAATCGCCGGGGGGGCCGTGACGGCTGGGGCGGCAGCGGCAGCGGCAGCGGCAGCGGGAAGCGCCGGTGTGGCGTCATGGTGCGGGGCCGGAGCGGCTGCGTCGAGCACCAGCGGAGGGGCGTCTCCGGCTGCTGTCGTGCCGTGTTCGGCTTCGTGCTTCTGACGGGCGGCTTCCGCCTCATGGAACTCGTGCTCATCGAGGAAGGGTTCGTCTTCTTCCTCTTCCGCGTGATGAGCTGCTGCGTGAGCGTCCCCGGCATGGTCGTGCTCAGGGCGCGCGTTCTCCATGTGGCTCTCTGCCGCATGGGCAGCGTTCCCGTGGCCAGCTTCCGGATGCGGCTCTTCCGCGTGCGGTTCTTCAGGATGTTCGTCTTCGTCGTCGGTGGCCATCATGGACGAGTCCAGCACGAGGACGCTGTCCTCGTCGTCTTCGGGATCGTCCATGTTCTCTTCGACGAGCCTGTCCTGGACGGGGGCCGGGACGGCTGCCTGTGTGGCTGTGGGCTGTGCGGCTGCCGGCTGTGCGGTTGGCGGGGTGACGGGAGGAGCGGCCGGAGCGGCGGCGGGCTTTGCCTCCTTGCCTTCCTTCAGGATGCGCCGGATCGAGGACAGGACCGTTTCTATTGAACCGTCTTCGGGTTTTATATCGCTGTTTTCTGTCATCTCGTGACCTTTCTGCACCGTCGGTTCAGCGGCCTGGCTGATCGACCGCGTAATCGCTGATACCCCACAACCTGTCTTTGACAGCGTTGTAGTAGGCCTGCTCGTTATACAGAGGCACGCTGAGGTGCAGATCGACGGCGGTCAGGCGTCCGATGGCCGAGGCGACGGCGTAGGAGGCGGTGACCATGTTGCTGAGGCTCTGGACCAGCGCCACCTGAGCCTGGAGCAGGGTGCTCTGCTGCTGCAGGACTTCGAGTGTGGTGCTTGTGCCGACGATGGCCTGCCGTTCCACGCCGTCGAGGGCGATGGTGCCGGCCTGGATCGCGGCGCGGTTGCTTTCGATGGCGGCTTTGTACGAGACCAGTTTCTGCCAGTTGGACGCGGCGGCCTGCGCGGCGGTGCGGCGCTGGATGTCGACGGCGTGGCGTGAGGCGAGAGCCTGCTGCTTTGCCTGCCGGATGGCCGAGTATTCGGAGCCGCCCTGATAGATCGGCACGGAGAGGTTCAGTGTGGCGTATTTGTCTTCGTTGACCTGATTGTTCAGTTCCTGGTTGACTGATTTCAGGTAGGCGCCGGTGACGCTGAGTGTCGGCATGAGGGCGGCCATGGCCACGCCGACGGCGTCTTTCTGCGCGGCTTCGGTGAAGAGCGCGCTGATGACGTCCGGATTGTTTTTGACCGCCATGGCGACGGCCTGGGCTTCCGATTTCACCGGCAGGAGAAGCGGCTGCGGCGGCACGAGATTGGGCGGGGGCGCCATGCCGACGACCTGCATATAGGTGGCCTGCGCGGTCTGCAGGGTTCCTTCCGACTGCTGTCGTGTCGCTTTGGCGCTGGCGTAGGCCGACTGGGCCTGGGCGACGTCCGTCCGGGTGATTTCACCGACGTGGAAGCGTTCGTTGGTGGCGCGGAGCTGCTCTTCGAGCACGTGTTCGTTGTTGATGTTGAGCTGGAGGAGCTGCTCGTCCTCGATGACCTGGACGTAGGCGTTCACGACGTCGGTGAAGACCTGCTGCTCGGTCGAGATCAGCTTGGCGCGCTCGGCCATGACCTGATTGACGGCCTGGTGGGTTGCGGCGGTCGTTTTGCCGCCGCTGTATATCGGCTGGGTGATCTGGACCTGGGCCTGGTAACCGAGTGTGCTGTAACGGCGGTAATAGCCGGTGCCGGGGACGTCATCATTGCCGCGGTAGTTGTTGGTGCCCTTGTAATAGCTGGGGGCGAAGGTGCCCTGGATCTGCGGGCGCCAGCCGGCGAGGGCGGTCGGGACGCTTTCATCCGTCGAGCGGAGGGTGGCGCGTTCCTGCTGCAGGGTCGGGTTGGTCAGATAGGCTGAGGAGAGCGCTTCCTGCAACGTATGCGGAATGAAGCTGGGCTCGCCGCTGCCGTCATATTTCTGGGCCAGAGCCGTTGAGCTGTACAGCAAGGCTGCAAGTCCCAACCCTAAGCCACAGGAATATCTCATCTAAATTCTCTCCGCTACCCGATCCGCGTCACGCAGGCGTCCCGGTCCGGGCTTATGCCATGCTCGGGAGTGATTTTCCACCGCCGACCTTAACAGCGCATTGCCAGCATGCAAAAAATCCGGCGGCCGTGTATTTTGTGAACGGAAGACAGAGCCGGGCTCTCCCCTTTGCGCCGGAACGGGTCGTCATCCGCAGCCGCGCCGCGCCCTTCATCTTTTTATGCTCAGTAAACCGGGATCAAAGGGACTGCGTCCCTTTGCGGGGTTCGGGGCAGAGCCCTGAAAATGCGCCTGTCGCTGCAAAACCTGTAAACGCCGGATTTGCAGGCGGAGGATTCGTTCCGGATCAGGTCAGAATGCGAAGGCCGGGGCCGGGAGGAGTTCGCCGATCAGGGGGGCGGGGGCGTCGAAGCTGAGGCGCGTGGCCCAGCCTTCGAAGGTGTTGGTGGTGCTGTCGGCCTGACCGGTCCGGTCGGGTTCGGCGATGAAGGCGGAGCAGATTCCGGCTTTGTTGAGCATGCCGGCGACGCGTCCGCCGGCGGCGAGCTGGGCGATGCAGAAGGCGGGAATGTTCCGGATGGCGCCGTCGAAGAGGATGACGTCGAAGGGTGCGTTTTCCGGGGCGCCGTCCGCCAGAGGGCCCTGGCGCCAGATGACGCCGGGCGTGACCTGATCTGTGTAGGCGTGGCCCTGGCGGACGAGCTCCGCGTCCGATTCGAGCGCGATGACGTGGGCTTCGAGGGAGGCGACGATCGAGGCGAGGTAGCCTGTTCCGGCGGCGACGACGAGGACGCGCTCGCCGGCTGCGATCCGGGCGCTCTGGACGAGGCGGGCGGTGGTCATGGGCTGCATCAGCCAGCGGCCGTCGCCGAGCGGCAGGGTGCGGTCGGCGTATGCGAAGTCGCGTTCGGCGGCGGGGATGGCGCGTTCGCGCGGCAGGGTGCGCATGGCGAGGATGATGCGCGGGTCGCTGACTTCGACGGGGCGCACCTGGTCGTCGACCATGTGCTGGCGGATTTCATCGAATGCGCTGTCGGAGGCGCTGCTGGCCGGAGCGGTGATCCCGGGGGTGGGGATGCGGCTGGATTCTGCTGTCTGCTGTTGTGTCTGGCTCATCAGCGCGCTCCGGAACCTCTCTGTCTTTATCTGTGCGGGTGGCGGCCCGCTTTCCTGTCCGTGATCAGAAATCTCACCCTGATCGTGGCCGTCAAGCGGCATCCCGGTAAGGGATGCGCGATCAGCGGCTTGACCAGCGATGCCTTGCTGGTGGATATAGCGCAACCCCGTTCGGGGTCCGGTGGCAGAATGGTGATGCAGCGGACTGCAAATCCGCGTATGTGGGTTCGATTCCCGCCCGGACCTCCACAAGGACTGAAAAATGGCGAAAATCAGCCATTTTTAGCGGTGGTTTTACAATCTCCTGAACCCGGTTTTACAGCCGACAGCAGAGCCATTGCCTGCCTCGCGAGTCTCTTCTGATCGACAGACCGTGTGTACCTCACAACCTCCGACAGGGTTTTATGACCTGTGATCGCAGCGATTTGATGTGGTGTACATCCGGCTTCGGCCAGCCTTCGCGCGGATGTCTTTCTCAGGCCATGCGCGGATAACCCCTCGGGCAATCCCGCCTGCGCAGTCCAGTCCCGCATGAGATTGCCGAGCGAATCGGATGACGGTTTCCGTCCCGGCTGCGTTTCGAGAAAATATGCTTTCACGTGCATGACCGCTGCCAGAGCTTCCGCGAGATCCGGAAGAATCGGCACCAGAAGGCTGACACCGGTTTTCTCCTGCGTGATTGCAATCATACCGTCGTGAATGCTGCCCGGACCCATTTTCACAACGTCTGAACGCCGCTGCCCCGTGTGAAGGAGAAGCGCAATCGCTGTCCGGGGTCGTGACCCGACAGGCCAGCGCGACTGAAACTGCGCTATTTCTTCTTCTGTCCACGGCCGCGCTCCGTCCGCTTTTTCTTTCAGACGCCGCACATCTCTCGTCGGGTCGGTCTGCCTCATGTCCCGCTCGATTGCGAACCTGAACAATATGCCAAACATACGAAGCCATCGGTTTCCTGATGCCGGTCGGTCTGCAAACTGCGCCAGAATTGCTCTGATGTGTTTCGGCTCGAATTCTGCGACAGGGAAAGTTGAGAATTCGGCGCACATCATCCTGAGAAGATTGTTGCGGTATCCTTTTCGGGTCGAAGGTTTCAGGGATAGAAACGCATTCGTCTTCAGCCATTCCTCGCAAAGACGACCGAATGTTCCTGACCCACGTATTGGCTTCGGTGCATCTTCCACGATCTGCGCCATGGCGTTCTGATATGCCGGCCAGAAATCCTTATCGTTTATGTCGGGAAGTGCCTGCCTGGGCAGTTTTGGGTGCCTGAAATAAAATCGCACCTTCCCATCACGGCCACGATGCCGCTGGAGGTATTTTACTCTGACGGAAACCATTCATCAGGTGCCCAGAAGCTCGTCCAGTCCTGACCGGCTTTTATGTGTGTCCGCCGTGACTGATATGATCCCCGACCGCCGATCCAGCCACAGATCAAGCTGCTTTCGATCCCACAGACAGCGTGAGCCAATCCGGAACGGCGCTATTTCACTCGCGACCCTGTCCCGGAACAGGCTTTCAGATATGCCAATGTATCTCGCCGCCTCTCTGGCTGGCAGGCCTCGTGGCGTGATGGCGTCACTCATCGGCTGCCGCCTTTTCAAAGGCACGCACAACCTCACATGAGGCAACCTGACTCCACTTATCCTGCGGATCTTTCTCGCGTGCTTCGATTTCAAGAGCCTTCCCAACCGCCCCAAACCTATCAGTCGGAAAAATCCCCCGGTCGCAATGTGGGCACGTCGGCACTGTTCCGCGCCTGCGCCATGCTTTCTCTATAGTTTGTGCGGACTTCAGGCGAAGCGTCTTTATCTCGCGCTCACGCTGCTGGCGTTTGGCATGAACGACATCGTTCCACCGCTTTCTGTATTCATCCAGACACCTATGGAGAGCCCAGAAAGCGGACACCTGTTTTCCGCAATCCTTGCATGTGACCACATCACCGTTTGAATCAAGAAGAAGAGCGGGATGAGTGCAGTTTTCCTCCCCGCCGATACCGGCAATTCTTCCGTAAGAGGTGTTTCGCTTCTCAAACAGATATTCGCCGATACTGACGACATTGTTCGGCATTTCTTCTGCGTCATCACTCATCGGCGCTCTCCGGCGGCGCGGGGATTTCCATGAAGTGCGTGGGCTCGACCATATCAAGCTCGTCGCACCAGACGCCGTTTCGGCTACTTCCGAGGAACACGTCAGGTTCTCCTGCAATGCACAGAAGAGCATTTGGGACATCTCTGTCTTTCGCCTCAGCAATCGGCCGCCACGGTGACGGGGCTGCGGCCAGGGCGGCTTTTATTACCGGCGCAACGTAGTCCCTGTGTCTGACTTTCGTGAAATCCGCTGCCCGATGCCAGTCGCTTTCACCATGGGCAGCGGCTGCTCCGGCCTCGATCATCTCCGGCGTCGGTTCACGCATCGCCGATCTCCTTCATCGCTGCGTCGATTGCATCGTTGAAATTGCGTCCCTTGAGGGCGTTAACACGATGGTTTGGCGCGAATATGCAATCCCCGTTCATGTAGACCATTCCGGTTTTGAACTGTCGGGCAAGCCAGTCCAGCCGCTCCGTATCCTTCGCTCTCTCCGCCCGCTCCAGTTCGCGGCCGCGCTGTTCGGCTTCAGTGATATGTGCCTCTGCTACGGGAAGTGATGATATTCCACCGTGCCCCCAGATTAACTCACCTCGAAGTTCCCGAACCTGCTCTTCCCGCGTCCTCTTACCAGACATACATCGCCTCCCTGTCTTCATCAGTAATCGGATTTCTCTTTTGCCAGTCGTTCAGCATCGCGATCCCATATGCCGAAACGAAGGTGAGCGCGAACGTTAGGAACGCGTGCACGGCGGTTCGTCCGGGAGGCTGCGGATGGCGCTTGCGCTGTGCTTGCACCCGTTATTGTGCCATTGCTCCGGCATAGAAAAATCAGGAAGTTTCTCAGCTTCACACACCTTCGCGCAACGCTCGCGTTCGGCGCGCAGGAGGGCGGTGAGTTCGTCGGGTGTGGGGCACGAGCCAAGATATGTGTGATACTTCGCGACTTCCTTTCCTTGCCAGTAATCATCGGATCCAAACACCCATAGCCATTCGTATGGAAAATTTTCGCTAAGCCTGATCTGCATCCAAAGAACAGGGAACGAGTGTTGATTTCCTTCCTTCTGCTTTAACCAATGCCACCCTGACATACCGGGATCTTTGGGATACCCCGGCCGCTCTTTATCCGGCCAGCCGTTTGCGTGGGTCATGGGGGCGGCTCCGTGTTCATTTCTGGTGTCGGGGTCATGGTGCTAGCCCCTCTTGCTGAATGGGCCGCGAATACAGGAGGCATATTTCACCGTCTTCTGTGTCGAATGCGCCCACCATCCTCCACCCGTCTTTGCCGTGATATGACGGGCGTCCAATCTGGTTGAGATGTTTTGCTTCGAGTGCTTCGCTTTCTTCCATCATTGATGCGGGCATATCGTCCGACCAGTAACGGAGTTCTATGGTATAGCGGCGGCAGATTTCGGTGCATTCGCGCATGCTTTTTTCGTCGTCACCGAACCACTCCGCAAATTTTGGAAACGGGACGCCGTCTTTTCTCACGTCCTGTGTCCAATACTCGAAATATTGAATACTTCCCGGTGTCATGGCGTCGGCTCCGCGTTCAGGACATATTTGGCACGAGAGATATTGAAAGGAAAAGAAACCCACTGATTTCCTGTGACAGCACCACGTGAATTCACTCTTTCAGCGCTCTTCACGAGGTTTACAAGCGCGCCCCGCAACCGTTCGTTCTCAGCGCGGGCTTTCACGAGAGCCGCAAGATGGTCGGACTGGCGGACGCATGGCACGGGGTCTCGAACTGTCCCAAGGGTCGTGACAACTGGCACATCATCCGCGACCGGGGTGCCGATTGCGCGGATAGCATCTTCTATAGGAAGAATCTCACCACCGTTATAATGTGCCTGCCGCCTCTCCTCTGTAAGCGGCAACTGCACGAAATATCCGGCGGGGGTTTTAATGGGGTTGGTCATGCCGGGATCTCCGCAAGATCGTCATGAACAACTGTCTGCGGAAATGATCCGCGCTTATCAGCAATCATATCGAATACGGCTTGCGCGACATCGGAAGCGATTGGCCTGCCTGCAGCCTCGGCTTTCTGGATCGTCTCGTCCCAAAGCGCATATTGCCGGTCACAGCACTCAGCATCACGGCAGCTCTCGAGCCGCGTAGTCCAGACGGCGAGGTGATCTACTGGCCTGTCCTGCTGTATTGTGCGCGTCTGCGCTGGAGTGACGTCAACTGTCTCATGATGCGGAGGGGCTGAATCAAATTCTTCTGGCGCATACACTCCGAGCATTACCTCCGGAACGTGCCTGCGTGCCCAAACTCTGGCGCCGTGGTACGACAACATCTGATCTGGCGTTTTCGTCCACCACTGATTGTCTGTTTTGGCATCCTTCAAAACCACATCGACAGTGCGAGGGCTTTTCTCGCCTCGGATATGCCCGATAACCGTAATCTTTCGATTATCGCCAGATCCGGCGAACTCATAGTTCAGCCGACCTTCAAGGACACCACTCGTCTGCACAGCGGCCGCTATAAGTTTTCCCTCGAACGTCATCTTGCCGCGGACAACGGCCGTCGCCTGCGCCACCGCGAACGGGGACATCTGCCACCGCATCGCCTGTTCAATTACCATCAGGCAGTCACCTGGGCTTCCCTGAAGATGCTGAGGGACCATCTTTGCAGCTGACATTGCCTTTGCGAGCTGCATGGCGCCCTGCATCCCATCAATTGAGAAGCCGCCTGCTGCTGTAAGAGCATTGCTCATCGTGCCAAATCCTTTCTCGCGCGCACCACAATGTGCGGCTCGCCGCCATTGCTCAGTGTCGCGCCTGGTATCGTCTGACCCTGCTTCAGGGCGTCAGTCAGTTCAGCGCGCTTTAGTTTTGGCAGCTGACGCTCAAAGAACTCAGGACACTGTTTTCTAAGTTTCGCCTCATCAGTAACGATTGCCTTGATCGCCGACCGCGCCAGATCGGCTTCGTAGTGCCGCGACTGGTAACCTGTGACGCCGTTCTGCAGCATGTCCGCAGCAATCCTGCCACGGAGTAGTTCTCGCGCTGCCTTCGCCGCTTTTTCGATAGCCTCCAGAGCCGGGACGGCCTCGATAGCCTCCTGATCCGCCCTGTTCTCATCAGACCGGGCCAGAGCGACGACAGACATCCACTGATCCACAGTCTGCTTCACATAGTCCCTGTGTATCTCGTTTATTGTTTCCAGCAGCGTTGGCATCACTCGCCCCCAATCGCCGGATTACGCGGCACCGCTTCAACCTCCAGCCAGGCGCTCGCAGCCGAGAACGCCGCCGCCAGCAGCACGCGCGCTGCCTTCACGCCATGCACGAGAGCATCGCCCGTCCGCTCGTATGCGATAACGAACACGGACCGGTTCTCGCGCTCTGTCACACGCCGGATTTCCCGGCCAAGATCGCTGATCCGCATGTTCGCCGCGCGCAGCGATCCGTGCATGAACAGATACTCCTCGCGCATGTTCTCCAGCACTTCTTCACACTTCTTATCGTCGCGGGTGCGGATGGCGCGGGTGAGGATTTCCATGTTGTTGAGCATCACTGATCCTCCGGCCGGCGAGCGCCAATCGTCTCGGCATCCTCGCGCATTTCCTCGGCGCACGCTTCAATGTTCTCGATCACGTCATGAACCTTCAGCCGCGCTGACGTGTCGTCCAGCGTCGCCAGTTGCTCGCGTGCGAACCGTGCCGCTGATTCAAGACGAGCCACCACACCCGCTACAATCTTCTGGTCACGCTGCTTGGACGGCGGAAAGAACGCGCGCACGTATCCCGGATCACCCGCGAGCGCAGGATTGAACGCCATTCCGTTTGAATGGGGCATTATTGTTCTCCTTGGAGAATTACTTAGAAGCCAGCGTCTTCAAACTGCTCAATAAGCTGATTTACTGTCCATTCGCCGATATCAGCATTTTCCCGTCTGATATCGCGCAGAAAATCGTATGCAATGCGCGGCCTCTCAACAGAAACCGAATCAAACCGTCCGGCATCGGAAAGAAGATTGTCGAAGTCATCACTGTCCATTTTGGTTCTCCTCAGAGAAATACTCGGCCAATTCGGCCACGTAACCGGGACCGAAGCCCCGGAAGCGCGGTGGAATCAGAGTTGCGACACGGCTTCTAGAAAAACCGCGCAGATACCTGCCTCAATCGCAATCAGTGCGCCCAGGCATGTGAGGGCCATTCTCATACCGCCCTCCTGAACTGCACGTGGATGACGTTATCGATCGCCTCAAACTCCAGCCGATCAGACGGCCACGAAACGACATTCCCGTTGTCCAGGAGGATTTCCGGTTCTCCGTTCAGGCATCTCCCTGTGATCAGTCCCAAACGCCCTGCCGACATTGCATCAGCTTTCGGGTAAATACCGGTCGGGAGCAGTATAACCCGTCGCCCGATCATGCTGCGATCTCCCGGTGAGCGCGGTTGTGCTCGCGCTGATCGTCCGCGTGGATGCTGTCGATCGTGTCTTCGATGGTGGAGATGCGCGCCTTCACCACTCCAAGCGTCGTATCGAGCTGGACCGGCAGTTCGTCCACTTCCGGAAGGACATCGACCATCTGGCGAGAACACGACGTCTGTGCGCGGTTGATGCTCTCTATCAGGCCCTCAATGCCCTCACCGACCACGCGTAGCGCGCGCAGTTCCGTATATGCCTGGTTCAGTTTTAATGCGTTGCTCATCCCATCCTCCTGCGCCGGGGCGCTGTTGATGGGGTGATACTAGGCATTGCCTACTAAGCATGTCAATAGGCAATGCCTATCGCGATAGACAAAAAAAATCCCGCCGGGTGGGCGGGATGAGGTGAGCCAGTATTTTGTGAGGACTTATCCGAACGGCAGATCGATCTGGCGGGACGTCGGATGACGATGCTCTTTAACCTTCACAATCCGCGTTTCGGTTTTAAGGCCACTGTCTGTTTGCCACTGCTGAACGATAACATCACACAGTAAGATATCACCTTTAGTGAATGCCACTTCATTTCTATCTACTGCCTGAATAAAATCCTCATCTTCAATAGATGCCCATACTAAATTTTGCCCATCACTGAGTTTCCACTTGCCGTCTTCATTGAATGATAGGTTGACTATAGAAAATGCGATTGTTGAAGGCGTACTTATAATTAGGCTGTCTGAGTTTTCAGGTGGCCGAAAGGAAGCGAGGTCGTCTTTATTAACAACCGCAATAGCGCTAGCCTTGTCACAAGAAGAATCTCTAACAGAAATCGTATCAATGCCATCCTTTTCTAGTGGCTTAACAGCTAAAGCCGCAGCCTTACGAACTTTAACGTCTCGAAACAATTGCACCGTTTCTCTTGGAGCCACTATTTTTATAGGCTCGCCTGAATCATTCGGAAATTCAAGCTCTACATTCCCGTCCTCTAAAACCCGAGCTTTTCTTGCCTGACGTCCTTTTGAAAGCTTTAGTAATTTAAAAAGACCAATTACATCTTTGCCACTTATCCCAAGAAACGCACATAGGGCGGCCAGGGCTGTTGCATTTGGCCCAACAAGAATATCTCGGGCATATTCAATCCAGCCTTGTATAAGATGGAGCTCTGCCTCAAAGGAGCCTTTAATAAAGCCAGCCTTCACACGAACTGAAAGGTTCGACTTGTCTCCATTGATGACTCGGTTAGCTTCCTCAAAAAGCTTTCCCATAGCCAGCAACGCGGGCGCAAGATCCTCAACGGCCATCTCGCCACCACTAAGGGCAGGACCATCGTAATTAATGCTCAGGAATGTGGTAGCCATGTCGTCCATAATATCAGAATCTCTGTCAAATTTGTATTACATATACGCAGGAAGCGCCCTTCCGTAAGCGCATTCGTCCCCACATCACCGCAACAAAAATCCCCGCATAACCCCCATCCGGATATTTTCTGTTCCCGTTAAGTTCTCATTTAGGATACAGTCTCCAAATAGTGAGACGGGGAGCGATATGGGGGATTTATGCAGCGTCACGAGAAATTGCCTCAATGAGGCTGAGGAGCCGGTCACGCATGTCAGGAGACAGAGTTCTCCACAATTCAATGATTGCGACCTCGCTCTCAGAATACGGGCCATCACCAGAAAAATCAGAGCTGATCGGTCGAGGGCTTCTTTCCGCGTCATCGATGACGACGCGCATCACAGCATCGGGAGTCCCTAAATCAGTGCCGCAAATTTCTTCGAGGCTAACGCCGTATAGATCAGCCAGAACTGGAAGCCGGTCTAAGGAAGGTTTGGAGCGGCCAATCTCCCACTGAGCAACGGAAGGCGCAGATATACCCAATTCCTGCGCCACCTTTGCTTGTGACATCCGGGTTGCTGTTCGAAGCCGTTTCAGGCGTACTGGCCATGATTCCATAAGGCGATAATGCGTTAGGTAGTTCCTATCGTCGCCTAGCATTTGCCTATTGCTTTTACGCTAGGCAATGCCTATCATCCGCTGCATGAAACACGATATTATCAAGCGGGCGGCGGAGGCAGTGGGTGGCGTCAATGCCCTCGCAAGGGCTTTAGGCATAAAGTCCCCCTCAATTTACTCGTGGAAAAAGATTCCTCCGCAGAGGGTTTCTGCTGTCGAGGCCGCAACGGGCATCCCGCGCGAAGAACTTCGACCTGACCTGTTCGCGCGCGCCACACCCACAACGGAGGACGCGCGATGACCCGTCACTCCCCCATTCGTCCGATGATCCTGCCGGCGAGCACGCCGAGCGGAAACGCGGCGACGATCCACACAATAAACCACATCACAGGAGAGCGGCCATGATGAAGGCTGCGTTTATCTGCGCCGGCGGGATGACCGTGTGGTGCTCGATTGCCATCGCGGTCTGCGCGGCATGGTCCCTTACGCTGCAGGGGATGGCACGGTGAAAGTGCCCGCCGGTTACACGGTCGCCGGTGCACTTACTGGCGGTGAATGGGTTTCGCTGCACCGCAGAAAAGACGGCAGCCCGGTTACGAAAACCGACATCGACACGCAGCGCGCGCTCAGAACGATTGATCTGAGGATCGTGCAGGACGGTGCGCGGGCGCTGTATTGTTTCAAAAGGAAGAAGTGAGTGACGAAGAAGAAGAATTCGGCGCATGACCAGCCTGCCTACTGGAAGCTGACGAAGGAAAAGCAGGCTCGCGGCTCCAGCCTTGGCGGGAAGCGAGTTCATATGGTCGGAAAGCCTGCCGGCCATCCCGTCACATACGGCGCTATCTGGGGCGGTTCGCTTGCGAAATACCGCCCGGACATCGCAGTCGTTTCTGACTGACGTCATCCGGAATTCCCCATGATCTCCGCTTCGACCATGAAAACCAGCATCCGCCGCGTGTCAGCGCAGGCCGTTGGATACATGGCCGCCCATGCCTGGGCGAGCGTGACGATCTGTCTTGATAAAACCGGCAGACGGTCCTTTGCAGAGGATCCGTCTGCCTTTGCGTCGTCAGGGCGCTGCACCTCCATGTTTTGTTTCTCCGTCTCGTGTTCTCGCAAAACCGAGAATGGAGCGCATCAATGTGGAAAAACAGGTCACAGATTTACCGAGATTTTCGGAGTGGTCGAATGAGCGCCGTTGACGCCTCGATCTATGCCGAAACCGTAACAGGCGTGCTCAAGCGGAAATACGGACCGCTGAAATACGCCTCGAAGCTGCTGGCGCGAGCGGTCGGAACGACACCGCGCACGGTTCAGAACTGGCTGGACGGCACGAATGCCCCGCGCGGCGCGGAGCTGATCCGGCTCATGCAGGAATGTGACGAGCTGAGAGACGAGATTTTCCGGCTCGTTGAGGAGGGAAAATGCCAAAAGGATACGGGATTGACTTCGGATGGTGCGGTTTTGGCACCCATGCAGGACCACCGAAAATCTATCGGTTCGGTTGGGTTCTGATTGCTGTTTTCCCGAACGGTATCGAGTTCGTTCTTCGCAGTTATCGTGCTGCGCTCATCGTAAAGCGGAATGAGGTGGGGAAATGAACAGCCCGATTTCTTTCGACTCTATGCGAAAGGTTCTGCGCTACGATGTCGCAGGCTCCGGCGGTCAGTCCGCGTGGGCTCAGAAACATGGCATCTGTGTTTCGACCGTATGCGAAATCCTGAACAATAAACGCGAACCGACAGAAGCCGTCATCAATGCGCTCGGGTATGTCGTTCGCCCGATGTGCTTCCCGGTCAAAGAAGGGGCGAAGGTATGCACGCGATCGGAATGTGACCGATGAGCGGGAAACGTAGAAACCCCGATCTTCGCGGACAGACTTTCGGAAAGCGGAAGGTCATCGGCGTGGCGCCCCCGGTAAATTACATGATGCGCTACTTCGTAAGATGCGAGTGCGGAGATGTTGGGATCGTTTACGAGAAATTTCTCATCAGCGGGAAGGCGCTGTCGTGCCAGTCGTGCTCGAGAAGAGATCGCTACCGGCGTGAAACAGAAGAAATGGTCGGGCGGACATACGGAGACCGGCGTGTTCTGTCTGTCATCGATGCCCCGGCCGGGATGAAGAGCCGGGGGCACGCTTACGTCATGACAGAGTGTGGCTGCGGATTTACTGCTCCGGTCATCGCCTCACACCTTAGGAAAGGCACCGCCGACAGGTGTCCGTCCTGTGTCGGACGGATGATGCGGGGCGCTCGTCAGGCCGGTCGCAGGGTGGAGTGCGTATCATGCGCGTGATCCATTTCACCCTTCCAGAGCCTACGCCGCTGCTCAACACCCAGCTTCGCAAGCACTTCCGCCAGCGCAGCAAAGCGAAGATCGCGCTTGCACGGCAGATCATAGCCATACTCGGTCCTGATCGGCCAGCAGAGCCGATGCAGAAAGCCCGTGTCACTGTGACGCGGTTTTCATGCGGGCTTCCAGATTATGACAACCTGTATGGCGGTGTGAAGGACGCGCTTGACGTTCTGACGACGCCGGCCGCTCAGGCAAATGGGAAGGTCCGGAATAAATATGGGATCGGTCTGATCGTGGATGACAGTCCGAAGCATATCAATCTGATCGTCGAGCCCGTGAAGTGTCGCAGGTCAGAGCAGCGCACAGAATTCCTGATTGAGGAGATCGAGGCATGACAGTCGTTCAGTTCCCCGGGCCTGATCATAACAATCCTCATGCGCCAGCCAGCATCGATCCGATTATTGAAGGCATGCTGGAGAAGGGAGGCGAGCAGGCTGCGAGAGCCGAGTTCTGGATCGCACGCCAGAGAATGGCAGTCGCGTTCTCGCGGTGGGTCTATCTGTCCAATGATGTCAATGAAATAGCCGGCGAGCACGGAGATACAGATCACATGATGGACCGTATCTGGCGTTTGTGGAGTTCTATTATGGAGCCCGTGCGATGAGCATAGAAGCGATCCGGTGGGCCTTCCGGCAAAATGCTCCTGCGACCCAGCGTCTTGTTCTTCTCGCCTTGGCTGACTGCGCCAATGAGTCGATGAAAGCGTGGCCGTCGGTTTCGACGATATCAGACAAGACGGGACTGAAAGACCGTTCTATCAGATCCTCAATTCAAAGCCTCATCGAGGCTGATCTGATATCGCCAGTTGAAACAAATCATAAGTCAAAATGCTATCGTCTTAACCTGGAAAATGGATTTCAAGACGGTCATGATACCGGCACCAGATGCCGGTCAGGCGGCATTAAATGCCAGGACAAGGCGGCACGAGATGCCGACAGACCGGCACCAGATGCCGGTGAACCGGCATTAAATGCAGGGGGACCGGCACGAGATGCCGACAATCCCTCAATAACCCCCAAAGAACCATCAGCTAAGCAGCAGCACGCGCACGCGCCGGCGCAACCGACGCCGGGGTCTTCGGAAGCCAGAACCGGACAGCGACCCTCCGAGCGCCTCAAAGCCGAAATCGACAGCCGATGGATGAGGCTCGGTGTCAGATGCGAGCGCATAGCCGGATCGGACAAACCGTCCCGGATGCCTGGTCGGTCGGTTCTCGGCTTTGCCCGACAATGGCTTGCAGACGCGGTGAACCAGGGCATCGACCTCAACACCGCTGAGCGGCTCATCATCGAAACCGTCGAGCGCATCACGAGCAGATCAGGAACCGGAAAGCCTCTGAAATATTTCGAAAACCCTGTTTCAGAGGCTTTTGCGTGGCACTGCGAAAATGTGGAGATTGACGCTATTCGCGAGGAGGGCAGTCCACGATCGTATTCCGAAGAAACGAAAAACGCCTATCGCCGATATTGCAATGATCTGCGCGAGGCGGGCGTGCCTCCGGGTGAGAGGCTGAGCCTCGACGAGTGGGCGCTTACGATTGAGAAATCCAATGTTGCAGCCTGATTTCGCCGATCAGACGGCTCTTCGCCAGATGCCGTCGGCGACGGAGGCCGAGCAGGCGCTCCTCGGCGCAATTCTGACGCAGAACCGGGCCTACGACATGGTTTCCGGCATCGTTTCCGGGGATATGTTCAGTGTCCCGGCGTATGGCTGGATTTTCGATCTTTGCGGAAAGCGGATCATTTCCGGGCAACTCGCGGATCCGGTTACACTGCGCGGCGATCTGGTCGGGGCGAGCGAACTCGATCCGGTGGGCGGCGTGCAGTGCTTTGCCGCTCTGCTCAATGCGACAGTCGGTGTTCTCAATGTGCAGGACTATGCTCTGGCCATACGAGATGCGTGGACGAAGCGGAAGATTATCTCCCTCACAGCGGAGGCCAGCGCCGCAGCGTTTAATCCCGCCGGCGAAGAGACGGGCGAGATCCTCCATACGCTCGAGAGCGGACTGATCGCCCTCAATGCCGGCAGCGCAGGAAAAACACTGTGGTCGGCGGCAGATGCGTCAGACGCAGCAGTCAGAGACGCGGAGAGGGCGTTCCAGTCCGATTTCGGTATCATGGGCGCGAGCGTTGGTTACGATGACCTTGACGACGTTCTGGGAGGCTTGGAACCGGGCACGTTCAATGTGCTTGCCGGAAGGCCGGGCATGGGAAAGACGGGGCTCGCGCTCGGGATGGCCGTGCGGTCGGCGATCACTTCCGGGAAAACGACTCTCTACTATTCCGGAGAGATGTCGGCGAAGGACCTGACGCGGCGGCTGATCTCTGCTTATTCGGGCGTCCCCGCATCAGCCATCAGGCGCGGTGGGTATGTCCGTGCCGCCAGATACGGGGATGGGAAGGAGCGCGTGAAGCTGTCTCAGGCTGAATGGGACAGAATCATAGAGGCTCAGCGTGCCGTAAAAAGGCTTGCCGTCCAGATCGAACAGAAGGCCGGAATTAATATTCCCTATCTGCAATCGACCGCACGACGTATTGCGCGCCAAAAGTCTGGCCTCGGTCTTATTGTGGTGGATTATCTGGACCTGATGCGGTCAGTAAAAAACACGACGCGGCAGTTCGAAATCACGACAGAAATCAGTCAGGGGCTTCTCTACACAGCCAAAAGCCTGAATGTCCCGATGATCGTTTTGCAGCAGCTCAGTCGTGAAGTGGAAAAGCGCGACGATAAGCGGCCTGTCATGGCTGATCTGAGGAACTCGGGGCAGATTGAGCAGGACGCGGACAGCATCATGTTCGTGTACCGCGAGGCATACTATCTCGAAAATGAAAAGCCTGTTCGCAAGCCACACGAGTCAGACGGTGATTTTCTCGACCGTGAGCAGGCTCACGAGGACCGCCTTCAGCAGGTAAAAAATCTGGCCGAGGTTCTCATTCGGAAAAACAGGCACGGTGAGACTGGCGAAGTCAAAATGAGGTTCGACGGGCCGAGAACGTGGTTCCGGGGAATTTCGGAGGCTGAAAATGCAAAGCCCTGGTGACATTGCCCGTACCAATCCAGACCGGAGCATGGTATCATGACGAGCGATCAGACAGCGCCATGCGGTGGAAAAATCCGCTTCACGAGAAAGCAGGACGCGCAGTTCAGAGCCAGCCGCATGCGCGACAAGGATAAAATCGTCGCGCCATACCGGTGCGCGGAATGTGGGGGCTGGCATATCGGCGGCACACGCTGGACGCGACGAGGCGTGAAAAGGCCGGTGCGGAGAGTGATTTGTATGGGAGTGGGAGGGTGGGGTGAGCGCGGCGTCTGAGATAATCCTTTTGCGATGTGGCTCTCTTTCGCTCGATGTCGAAACGCGTGAGCTGTCAGGGCCACGTGGAGCAATCAGGCTTGATCCTCTGAACTTTGCCATGATGGAGCGCCTGATGCGGCGACCGGGCGTGATCGTGGAGGATACGGCAATGGTCTCGGCGTTGTGGCCTGAGCCTGACGATGAGCCGGACGATCCGGACAATACGCTCAGGCACAAGGCGTCCGTGCTGCGCGGAACGATCTGCGTTCTCGGATGTGCCGGGCGCAATAAGGTTTCGATCAGCCGCGAGCGCGGTGTTGGATTTTTTATCGAGGTGCGGTCTGGTGGGCGTGCCGTTGATGATGATGGGGGTATGTGATGGCGCCTAAGCATCGCCTTTACACGCCAGAGATCGCCGAAGAAATACTTGAGCGTCTGGAAGATGGAGAAGGTCTTGCGACGATTTGCAGGCTGGAAGGAATGCCGTCTGAAGGCGCTGTAAGGTATTGGGCTCAGACTGATCATGATGGCTTTGCGGCGAGATACGCGCAGGCGCGCGCGCGAGGCCTCGAAAAGCATTCGGATGAGATTATAGCCATCGCTGACACGGCGAGAGATACGGATAGCGCATCTGCAGCACGCGTTCGGATCGATGCACGAAAATGGATTCTCTCCAAACTGATGCCCAAGCAATACGGAGACCGCGTTGCGCTTGATCACAGCGGCGAGATCGCCATGGCTGAAATCCCGGATGACAAGCTGGATTCCCGCGTGAAGGCTCTGATCGGGCAGGCTGGTGGCTCTGAATCTTGACCTCCTCTCGCCAGCAGAGAAGCGCGAACTCATTGCGCTGCTTGAAGAGAAAGAATACCGCCGCAGCCGTCGCAAGCTGTTTACGTATTATCCGGACTCGGGGCCGCTCCGGCGTGAACTCTATCCAAAGCACCTCGCATTTTTCAGGGCCGGCCGGGATCACCGCGAGAGGCTGATGCTGGCGGCAAACCGCGTCGGCAAGACCGAGGGGATGGGAGGCTATGAAACGGCGCTCCATCTGACTGGCCGGTATCCGCGCTGGTGGGATGGCAGGCGCTTCGACAAGCCGATACGTGCGTGGGCGGCCGGCAAGACGAACGAGACATCACGCGATATCATTCAGAGCAAGCTGTTCGGCAGGGTAAAACGTATCGGACAGAGCAAGACGCTTGACGGAACCGGGCTCGTTCCGGGAGACGATATCGGAGCCATCACATGGAAGCAGGGCGTGGCCGATCTGGCCGATACCATACAGGTTCGTCATCAGTCCGGCGGATGGTCTGTGCTCGGAATGAAGGCCTATCAGCAGGGGCGTGGATCGTTTGAGGGGACGGAGCAGGATCTCGTATGGCTCGATGAGGAACCGCCGCTGGACGTTTACACCGAAGCTCTGATCCGGACGATGACGACGAACGGCATGGTGATCCTGACCTTTACGCCACTCGAAGGAATGTCCGACGTGGTAATGTCGTTTCTTGAGGATGGAAAAATGCCGGAGAGCGATGAGTGAGCCGCTGGGTCGGGACATGCACGTGGGACGATGTGCCCCATCTGTCCGCGCAGCAGAAGGCGGATCTGTTGCGTGATCTGCCTCCATACCAGCGCGACGCCCGCTCCAAGGGAGTTCCGCAGCTTGGCTCCGGTGCGATCTATCCCGTGGCAGAATCAGACATCGTGTGTGAGCCGTTCGATCTCCCCGCATACTGGCCGCGTGGCTATGCGCTCGATGTTGGCTGGAACCGGACGGCGGCGATATTCGGAGCGCACGACCGGGACAGCGACATTCTGTATCTCTACTCCGAGCACTACCGCGGGCAGGCTGAGCCGGCCGTGCACGCCGAAGCAATCCGTGCGCGTGGTTCGTGGATGCGTGGCACAATCGATCCGGCATCGCGCGGACGTGGTCAGCGAGACGGCCAGCAGCTTTTCCAGAACTATATCGACCTCGGGCTGACCCTCGTCCCCGCACAGAACGGCGTCGAAGCCGGGATCATGGATGTGCTGGATCGTATGTCGTCCGGGCGCCTGAAGGTGTTCAAAACGCTCCAGTCATGGCTCGGTGAGTATCGGCTGTATCGCCGCGACGAGAAGGGCAAGATCGTGAAGAAGAACGATCATCTTATGGATGCAACACGTTACATGTGCGTAATGTTGCCGCAGGTTGAGAGTGTCATGCCGAATTATCTTGAGCGCATGGGCCTGAAGCCATCCGTTCAGACGACATATGATCCGTGGCAGGCATAGCCCGGTACTAACAAACCCGCGCCACCCGCTGGCGTATGGGCCTCTTTTCCTCACCTAAACTGACCGCACCCACGCCGACGCCCGCTCCCGGCCAGTCCGTGAACGAAAGCGGCGCGCAGCAGGCGGCTTCGACTGTCAATGCGGCAAAGCTCGCTGGCGGCTTCGGCAGCACCTTGCTGACCAGTTCGCAGGGTCTGACGCAGACGGCGACGAACGCACCCAAGACATTGCTTGGCGCCTGACGTGGCGAAAGCGCCAAAGCAATCACAGACTCCAGACCAGAAAAAGCCGTCACAGGACGCGATAGACGCACTGCGCGATGAGGCCGACCGTCGGCTTGTCCTGATGCGCAATACCCGCAACACGTGGCGGGAGACATGGCGTGACATCACGCATTTCATTATGCCGACGCGAGGCAGGTATTTTAACGTCCCGAACCAGAGCAGCCGTGGCCGCGTCAAAGGCCCGCAGATCGTGGACCGGACCGGCACCATCGCGGTCGGTAATCTCGCTGCGTTTCTGATGGCCGGCATCACCAGTCCGGCGCGCGACTGGTTCAGGCTGGCGACATCGAACGACAGGCTGAATGACGATCCGCAGATCAAGCTGTGGCTGGCTGAGTGTCAGTCCAGGCTGATGCGCGTTTTCGCGACCGGCAATTTCTACAACGCCATGGCGCAGCTTTACGAGGAAATCGCCGGCTTCGGGACTGGTGCGACGATCATCCTTCAGGATTACGAAGATGTGGTCCGGTTCTATCCGCTGACGGCCGGCGAATATTATCTGGCGCAGAATGCGCGCGGTGAAGTCGACACACTGTTCCGTGAATATGTGCAGACCGTTGACCAGCTCGTGCGACGGTTCGGATATGACAACTGCTCGCCCACCATCCAGTCGCTGTGGGACAGCCGCAATCTGACGATGGAAGTGCCGGTCGTTCACGCGATCATGCCGAATTCGTCGCGGGTGCATGGCGCGTTCGGATGGCGCGGGATGCCATACACCGGCGTTTATTACGAATACGGCAACGAGACCGTGAAGGCGCTGAAGGTCGAAGGCTACAGCAGCAAGCCTTTCATCGCGCCTCGCTGGGGCGCCATCAGCAACGATGTTTACGGACACGGACCGGCCGAAGATGCGCTGCCGGATGTGAAATCGTTGCAGGTCGCGCAGCTCCGTCTCGCTGAAGCGGTCGACAAGTTCGTGCGGCCGCCGATGATGGCCGATGCCTCGATGCAGAGCGGTCTGGTCAGCCTTGTCCCGTCCGGCCTGAATTTCATCCCCGGACTGAACCAGATTGGCAACGGCGGTGGATTGCGGCCGGTCTATCAGACGACGCCGCAGCTTCAGCCGTTGCAGGAGCGTGTCGCGGCTTTTCAGCAGCAGATTCAGAAAACGCTGAAGAACGATCTGATCCTGATGGTCTCGCAGGACATGGAAGGCGTGCAACCCCGGACTGCGGCGGAAATTAATGTCCGGCAGCAGGAGAAGCTCCTTGCGCTCGGGCCGGTTCTGGAGCGTTTCCACAATGAGGCGCTTGATCCGATCATTCAGACGACAATGGATATTATGGAGCGCGGTGGTCTGCTCCCGAAACGACCGGCCAGCCTTGGCCTGTCGAATGTGAAGATCAGCTACGTCTCCGTCCTCGCCCAGGCGCAGCGTGCAACGATGACAACGGGCATTGAGCAGTTCACCCGGTTTGTCGGCAGCATTGCCGGCGAGCAACCTGACGTCATGGACAATATCGATCTCGATGCGGCGACCGATATTTACGGGGATCTTCTGAACATTGACCAGCGTATCATGCGCGATCCGCAGGAAGTCGCCCGTAAGCGGCAGGACCGTGCGTATCAGCAGCAGCAGCAGCAGGCGGCGGAGAACGCAATGAATCTCGCTCAGGGAGCCCGAAATCTGTCGCAGACCGATGTTGGGGGTGGCGAGAACGCACTGAGCGCCATCGTGAGCGGTCTCGGCCAGTGACATACGATCCGAACGACGTTGCTCAGGTCGAAGAAAAACGCAGCCGGCGCAAAGCTAAAGCCACCGGTCCGCAACGCGATCTTCTGTGGGTGTGCTCCGATCCTCGCGGACGCCGCGTGCTGGCTCGCATCCTTCAGGGCACAGGGCCTCTGGCAGCGTCATTCATTCCCGGCGATGCACTCGGCACGGCATATCGTGAAGGTCAGCGAAGTGTCGGTATTGAATTGCACTCGGTACTAACAAACGCAGGCGAAGGCCTCGCAGGTTCGATACTTGCGGAGCGCCTTACGGGTGACGACGACTGAAGCCACAGATGCCGGAACAACGCTCGCGACAGACGCGCCTGCTGGCGGTGAAGCTGTAACGCAGCCTGCTGGTCAGGGCGCTGGAGAGGGCGGTCAGGCCGCAAACGCTGAAGGCACGACTTCGACAGAGCAGTCCGAAGCGCCGCCTGAAAAACCCGTCGTTCCTGAAAAATATGAGTTCAAGGCTCCGGACGGTTTCACAGCCGACCCCGAAACGCTCGGCAGCTATGAAGGTCTCGCGAAAGAAGCAGGCCTGACTCAGAAGCAGTTCGAGAAAGTCACCGACTTCGGCCTGAAGTATTTTCAGGATCAGCTCGGAAAGCAGGCTGAGGCACAGAGCGCCCGCGTTGTCGGATGGCAGAACGAATCTCTGGCCGACCGCGATCTCTCCGATGGCAAGAAGCTCCTGCCGGACGTGATGCAGAACACATCGCGCGTTCTCGACAATTTCGGCGGCGACGATCTCCGAAAAGCGCTGGTGGATACAGGAGCGGGCAATCATCCCGCCGTGATCCGCGCACTCAACCTCATCGGTAAAGCCATGGGCGCCGCTGACGCGCCTGACTTCGGAAAACCCGCAGCGCAGTCTCGCGGGAACAGTTTCGAGGATGTGGCCAACCGTCTCTACGGCAAAGGATCGTAAAGCGTGGCTCTACTCTCATCCACCTGTCTCACGCTGGCGGATTGGGCCAGCCGGCGCGGTCCTGACGGGGGCATTGACGATATCGTCAATCTGCTTTCGCAGACGAACGAAATCCTTCTGGATATGCTCTGGAAGGAAGGCAATCTGCCAACTGGCAATAAAACCACGGTGCGGCGCGGCCTGCCTGCCGCCACGTGGCGCATGCTCTACGGTGGCGTGCCGCGCTCCAAGAGCACGACCGCGCAGATCACCGACACATGCGGCATGCTGGAAGCATATGCCCTGGTCGATAAGGATCTGGCCCGCCTTGAAGGCGACAGTGCCGCATACCGTCTGTCCGAGGACATGGCCTTCATTGAGGGCATGAATCAGCAGATGGCCCGGACGCTGTTCTACGGCAATGAGCAGGCCGATCTCGGTGCCTTCACCGGCCTTGCGCCGCGCTATAACACGCTCCAGACCGCAAAGGCGGCATCGGCCGTCAACGTTATGAATGGCGGCGGAACGGGCAGCACGAACACATCGATCTGGCTGTGCTGCTGGGGTCCGACCAACGGCTTCGGCATTTTCCCGAAAGGATCGGCTGCCGGACTTCAGGTCAACGACGTGACCACGGATGCTCCGGTTCTCGACGAGAATGGCAATCCGTTCCAGGCGCTTCAGACCCATTACAAATGGGATTGTGGCCTGACAGTTCGTGACTGGCGATACTTCGGACGCATCGCAAACATCGATGTGTCGACCCTGACCGGGACCAGTGCGCCGAACCTGATCGCGCTGATGACGGCTCTGACATACAAGATGCCGACAATGCCGCGCACAGCCACGAACATTCAGACCGCGACCATGGCGAATGGCGGTGCTCCGCTTTCGTTTGGGAAGCCGGCGTTCTACGTCAACCGCACCATTGCGACGGCCCTCTCCCTTCAGGCGATGAACAAGACGAACGTCCTGCTTTCGCTTCAGGAATGGGATGGCATGCCGACCCTCATGTTCCGTGGCATTCCGATCCGCGTCTGTGATGCGATCATGAATACCGAAGCGGCTGTCGTCTAAGGAGAAATGCCGTGATTGTTGATAGCACCCTCATTTTCTCCTCTGCGCAGGATCTGACGACTGCCGCTGCCGGCGGCGCTGTCGTGTCCACCAACAGCTTCGACTTTTCGCAGAATGTCGATTTCGGGCCGACCGAAGGCATCAAGGTATTCGTGGAATGCCCGTCGCTGCCGACATCAGCTACAGCCGGCGCGACGATTGCCGTGGCTGTTCAGGTCTCGCAGGACGATGCGACGTGGGAAACGCTGGAAGCATTCCCGGCCGTTCCCATTGCCGATCTGACGACCGAGCAGCCGTTTCTGGTCCGGGCGAAGGTCGCGTTCTCGACTGAGCTTTATCGCTACATGCAGCTTACATACACGCCTTCCGCTGTGCTGACCTCCGGCACGGTGACGGCGGGTATCGCGCTCGATGTTCCGGCGCGCACTGCCTATCCGCGCAACTACGTGGCCTGACGGCAATGCCGAAATACAAAGTCACGGAGCCGAGTTTCATTCATGGGCGCCTGATCGAAGCGGGAACCGTCATCACCTTCGATGGCGTTCCGGGCTTCAATCTTGAGCCAATGGATGCAGCGGCGAAGAAGGCCAAAGAGGACGCCGGCAAGGCTGCCTCGGTCGATGTCAACACGCCGGATTATGTCCACCAGATGGTGAAATCTGTTGACAATCCGAAGCAGATTTTCAGCGACGAAAAAACAGAAAGCGGCGACGACAGCAGCGCCGATCACTAAAGAGCGGGGCGGTGCGTGACCACAAATATTGATCTGTGCAATCGCGCACTGCGCCGGCTCGGCACGCAAAGCACCATCACCTCCCTGACCGATGGTTCGGTTGAGGCCGATACGTGCAACGATTTTTACGATGATGTCCTGCTCGGCCTACTGCAGAACCCGCAGTGTGCGGCATATCCGAATTACACGTGGGAATGGTGTCGCGCCGTAGCATCCGGCACCGGAGCGGCCAGCACCAACCCGCGATGGGCTTATGAATACGCCCTGCCGGAGGGATGCGTTCAGGTCTGCGAGATCATCGATCCGAATATTCCTCAGAAGCGATGGAAGCCACAGGACAGGTTTTTCCTGCCTGATATTCCGTATCAGACCGGAACCGGCACGGCTGGCGGCACAGACATCGTTCCGGTGATCTGGTGCGATCTGCCGACGCTGTCGGTGATGATCGTCACGAACACTCTCACAATCGACCAGTGGCCGGCGACGTTCCGGCGTGCGTTCTGGCTGGCGCTGTCGGCCGAGATTGGCACGACTCTGGGCGTGGCTGGGAATATCGTCGGCAGCATCGCGCAGGAAGCTGAAACCGCACTGGCGCAGGCATGCAAGGCGGATCAGCGCGTGGAAGTCATGTCCACGGATTACGTGCCCGACTGGATCATGGCGCGCGGCATGCCGCTCCACCATCACGATCCGGCTGTGCAGTCACTGGAAAGCTACCCGTCAGGCTTCATCGCAGGGGACGCCAGCGCGAACAGCCCAACGCCATCATACCTGACGCCGGCAGAGAGCCTGAACGGGGTGGCGGCGAATGGCCTGACGCCGAGAGATATCGCCAACCGTCGCGGCAAATATATTCCGGCCGACACTCCGGACAGCCGCATTGGCGTGCTGGCCATTGGCATGAGCCCGGTTGGATGGCGCCGGCCATATCACCGCAGGGTCAATCCGGTTGAGCTTCCGGGCTTCATTCTGGATGAGGGCATCCTCGACGTTGACTCGCTGAACTGATCTGAAAACGAGAGATGATGTCATGACGCTTACGCTTGGCCCATACAGCTATCCGAAATGGAGCCAGAACTACATTCCGACCGTTCTGGAATGGCAGGTGTGGTTTTCATGCAAGATGGATCAGACGGACCTGACCGATCTTGAAGCATCCATGACCGCGCAGGTCACAGCGGAGGCTTCGGCCCGGACGGCGGCGGACAATATCCTTGCCAGCGACATCAACAGCGAAGCCACGGCGCGGCAGCAGGCAGACACGGCTCTTGCGACGGAAGTGGCAGGGAAGCAGGCTGCTGGTGATTACGTCATCACGAACGCGAATGCCAGCGGGACCGGTGCGAACCGTCAGCTCACGATCGCATCTATGGACGCTGTGGTGAACCTGCCGGAGTTTACAGGGAACAACTCGTCCGGTGCGGCGCAGGCGCATCTGGCCATGACCACGTCCCGCAAGTGGACAAGCGTTCTGGCGTTTGGCGCTGTGGCTGATGGCGTCACGGACTGCCTGGCGGCGTTCAATGCAGCGATTGCGTCCGGTGCGATGGCGCTCTACGTTCCGCCCGGAACGTATTATCTTTCCGGCGGCATTGTGCTTTCCGGTGGTCAGACGCTGTATTCCGACGGGCCGCAGGCCGGGATCTACACGCAGACTGCTGAGCTGGTGTTCGCCGATACCACGCTGACGGCTATCAGCCTTGGCGACGGGACAGATCAGTCTGCTCAGGGTGCCGCGCTCCGCAACCTCCATATCACCAGACAGGATGCACTGACGGCATCGGATATTCCTGCTGACAGCGTTGGCATCCTGTTCAATCAGACGCAGATTGCATCCGCCGAAAACTGCACGGTGTCCGGTCACGAGACGGGAATAAAGGCTATGGGCGGTCTCGGTGTGTGGGTGAAGAACTGCCGCACCCGCAGCGTGACGCTGTGCCATATCGCCGTCGACACAACCGCTGAAGTCCGGATCGACTCCTGTCGGTTCGGCTCGAACGGCGCTTTCGACTTTGCCTGCGATTCCTATATCCGGATTTCCGGGGGCAGCACGACAGCGGGCGCGGCCGGTCCGAACACGATTGTCATCACGAACTGCCAGTTCAATCAGGGGCAGAACAGCGTTCAGTACTGGATGAATTTCTGTAATCAGGTCTCCGGATCTATCGCGGATATCACGTTGTTCCAGGTGACGAACTGCTACGTCGAGAAGGCGCTTTACGGCATCCGGACCGACAGTACGTTTACAAACCTGTCCCGACTTCAGATCACGAACCTCGAATTTAACGGCAGCACGTCCTACAACTTCTGGGAGCTGGACGCGGGTACCCGGGTCACGCAGTGCTGCATCGCGAACACCTGCATCATCTCCAACCTCTGGATCGCATCGAACGTCCAGTATGACACGCTGATGTTCGTGAACGTTTACGTGCTCGGTACGTTTTCATGCGCTGCGCCGACAGCAACCGGCCAGACTGGCAGCGTCGTGTGCATCCTCAACCTTGTATCAGCTGGGACCGGTGAACTGACCGGCGCGTTCACCGGCACGTTCGCGCATCTGACAGCGCCTGTGCGGCGGATGCCGGGGATAGCTCAACTTACCGCCGCACCGACCATGACGGATTTCAACAATCTGATAAATACGCTGGCCAATGCCGGGATCATCGCGCCGCTATGAGCACTTCACGATCTGGCGGCAATCAGATCGCCCTGTCCTATATCGCGTCCTTCATCGGCGGCGTCATGTCTCCGTCCCTGAAGTTTCGGGCAGATATGGAGAAATGGCAGTCCGGTGCGGCTGAGCTTGAGAATTTCTTCGTGCATGTGCAGGGCGGCATCAGCAATCGGCCTGGAACGCAGTATGTTGCAGAAGCCGGCCAATCTCCCGGCACAGCGCCGTCGAAGCTGATCCCGTTCATCTTCAGCAACACACAGGCATATATTCTTGAGTTTGGCACTGAGTATATTCGCTTCATAGCGAATGGCGCCTATCTGACGAACAGCGATGGCTCCATCTATCAGATTGCGAGCCCATACGCGATCACGGACGTGTTCTTTCTGCGATACACGCAGTCCGCTGACGTGCTGACGATCACGCATGAGAATTATGGACCATGCTATCTGGAGCGTCTGGGTGAAACAGACTGGGTTTTGCAGGTCGGGACATGGTCGAACCTAGCCGGGCCGACCGGTATTGCCGCTGTGGCCACGGATGGAAACGCAGGAAATACCGGCACGACACCGGGAATTTCAAAGGTCGAATATACCTATACCGTAACCACGGCATCTGACACGCTGAACGAAGAAAGCCTGTATCAGGACAGCGCCACGGTCACGGCATACAATATCGGCTATTTTTCTCAGTATGGAAATTACAACACCATTACATGGGATGCCGCAGAGAGCGCTGAGTATTACAATATCTATCGCCAGTATGCCGGCCAGTATGGCCTGATCGGCACCACGACCGGCCTGTCTTTTCAGGACCAGAACTACGCGCCCGACACAACGAACGGACCGCCTGTTGCGAAGAATCCGTTCTATGGGAACAATCCGATTGCCTGCGGATATTTTCAGCAGCGTCGCGTGTTCGCCGGGTCGACGGCTTACCCCCAGACGGTGTGGATGAGCCAGAGCGCAAACTATACCAATTTCGACGTTCACACTCCGGTCCGCGATGACGATGCAATCACGGCAACGATTGCGTCTCAGGAGGTGAATGCGATCAAGCACCTTGTCTCAATGCCTGATCTGCTCGTGTTCACTGGCGCCGGGATATGGAAGGTGTCTGGTGGCCAGACTGGCGAGGCCATTACCCCGGCCAATTTCACGGCTGTTCCGCAGATATTCGTCGGATCGTCGGATGTAAGGCCGCTGTCCGTGAATACCGATGTCCTGTTTGTCGAAGGCAAGGGCAGTCACGTCCGGGATCTGCAATACGATTATTACGCGCAGATTTACACGGGCCGCGATCTGTCAGTCATGGCTGAAAATCTGTTTTACGGCTACACGATATCGGACTGGGGATTTGCTCAGTTCCCGTTCAACCTGCTCTGGGCGTGCCGTTCAGACGGGAATCTGCTCGGAATGACCTATCTCAAAGAGCAGGATGTCTGGGCCTGGCATCAGCATTCGACAACCAATGGCGTCTTTCTGTCAGTTGCCGTGATCCCGGAGACGAATGCTTATGGCGCCATCGAGGACGTTGCGTATTTCCTGACTGAGCGCAGCATCAACGGGAAGAATGTCTATTACGTGGAGCGTATGGTCACCCGGCAGCTCGGCAAGGAAAACAACGATATCACGCAATCATGGTTCGTGGATTGCGGCCTCAGATACACAGGCGCTTCAGTATCGAAAGTGACCGGAATGAACCATCTTATCGGGCAGACTGTCTCCGCCTGCATCGACGGGAAAGGTTACGCGGGCCTGACTGTCGCCGCCGATGGATCGGTGACGCTGCCGGTCGCGGGAGAGACAATCACCGTCGGTCTTCCGATTGCGGCGCACGCGCAGACGTTGCCGCTCTCACTCGGGCAGATGCCACAGTTCGCACGGCGCAAGCGCGTCAGTAAGGTTTACGCATCGCTCTATAATTCCTGCGGCCTTCAGGTCTCCACGAACGCGGGCGCGGCGCAGTATCCCATTGGGGCACAGGCAACGGATGGCGACATGACCAGCGATCTGGTGATGAAAATCCCTTCCGCGAACTGGACGCAGGAAGGCCAGATCGATTTCTACCAGAACATGCCGCTTCCGGTGACAATTACCGGTGTCAGCTTCGATGTGGAGCAGGGATTTTGATCTGGTGGCGCAAGGCGGATGAATCCGATGCGGGCATGATTGCACCATTGTTGCGCCCGGCTGACCGGCTGGAAGTCATGCGGATGGGAGAAGGCGATCCGGAAGGCGTTCTGCGACGGACCATCCGGCAATCGGAAGACGCCGGCGTGTTCTTTGACCGGGACAGGCCGCTCTGCGCGTTCGGCATCGTGCGCTCTCTGGATGTCGGGCATCCATGGCTGATCGGAACTGAATATCTCTCTGGAACGCCAAAGGCTTTTCTGCGAGGAACAAGACTGCGCGTTCAGGAATGGAGGCAGGAATACCGGCTTCTGACGAACTGGATCGACGCGGAATATCCGCAGGCTATCCGCTGGCTGCAATGGCTCGGATTTACGATCGGACAGCCGGAGCCGATCGGGCTTTACGGCGCCATGTTCTGTCGCGCTGAAATGAGGGGTGTCTGATGGGCCTTGTTGGCGCTGGTGTGAGTGGCGGCCTTGGTATGGCCGGGTCTCTCATCAATGGATTTTCGCAGGCGGCTGCATCGAAAACCGAAGCGCGCGTCGACCGCCTCAATGCTGCTCAGGCCGCAAACAACGCGAACGTCGCTATCGATCAGGGCTACCTGAACGCTCAGAAGGATTATCAGGAGGGCAGCGCGAAACTCGGTGCGCAGCGTGCGCAGATGGCCGCCAATGGCGTGACGCTGGACAGCGGGTCAGCGCTGGATGTGCAACAGGCAACCGGACGCAATACCGGGATGACGGTCGGCTCCGATCTGTATGACGCCAATGCGCGGGCCGTCGCTTACCGCAATCAGGCCACGTCATACGACAATGAGGCGCGGGCAGCGCGGGCCAACGCCAGCAACGCCATAACCGGTGGCGCCATAGGCGGCACACTCGCGGCGGGATCGGCTTTCGCCAGCAAATGGGACGATCTGTTCGCCGGGGTCGGCACGACAGCGAGGGGATGGTAACTGATGGCTGAAGTCCCGTTCACGAACGGATCATACAGCACGCCTTCCGGCGTGGACACGGGCTATATCTCCAATCCGCGTGTGACCAATGCCGGCGCAGCGCTTGGCGAAGGCCTTTCGCGTGCGGGCGAAGTGGCGGGGCAGATCAGCGAACGCATCGAGCAGCAGAATAATCTGACATCAGTTCAGGACGCGATGAACCAGTTTCAGGATCACGTCCGCAATGTTCAGTATGGCGATGACCAGACGCCGGGATTTTTCAATTCGCAGGGCAAATCCGCGATGTCCGCGTTGCAGCCGGCAACTCAGGGGATCGATCAGTATCGCCGGTCTCTGATGCAGGGAATGACTCCAACGCAGCAGCGTTTGTTCAATGACCAGTCCAGTTCATTCCAGGAGAGCGCGTTCGGGACAATGGCGGCTCATGCCAGCCGGGAGCGCCAGCAGTGGGTGGATGATACGCAGACCGCTCGTATCAACACACTGGGGAATACGGCGGCGGCAAGCCGTAACAATCCGCAGGCGCTTCAATCGAGTTTTACAGAGATATTCCGCGCCATCAATCAGCGGGGAGCAACAGAAGGTCTTGCTCCGGATAATCCAATACTTGTTCAGCGGCGTGCAGATGCCATGGATACCGCCAGCAAGAAGATAGTGACGGCTTATCTTGCTGATAACGATCCTATAGGGGGGCGGAATTATCTTGATGCCAATGGCAGCAAATTGTCAGAAGAAACTAAAAACCAGATGGAGATAAGCCTTCATCATCCAGTTTTGGAGAAGCAGGCCCAGATATGGGCGCAGCAGAAATTCGGGCCATCGATCCGTCAGGTTCTCCCTATTGATGGCAATGCGAACGTTGCTGATGTTCTGACAGCACAAGAGCAAGCAGAAAGCGGTGGGAAGCAATTAGATAAGGATGGAACCGTTCTGCGCTCCATGCCGGGTGATCCGGATTCCCCGCGCGGCGTCATGCAAATCAGACCCAGCACAGCACAGGATGCTGCAAAATATGCAGGTATCCAGTTTGACGCCAATAGACTTGATAATGACCCGGCCTATAATCGCGGACTGGGCCATGCAAAGATGTATCAGCTATGCCAGAAATACGGCAATAACTTCACCCTTGCCTGCGCTGCTTATAACTGGGGCGAAGGGAATGTGGACAAGGCTCTGAAAGAGCACGGTGACCCCAGAACCGGCGCTGTTACCGATGCTGATTTCCTATCCCATACCCCGACCGAAACACAGCACTACGTCAGCAAAATTTCATCAGCAGTAAGTCCGCAGGCTCTCCCCCCTTCCCATACCGCCCCCGACTTTGAGGGCGCAGTCCGCGAGGCAATGTCCGGGCCTGACTGGGAAGAAAACATGGCGAAGCTGTCTCAGGTTTCGCAGATGAAAACAGTTTGGGAGGCGGAAACACAGTCAGCGCGTTCAGACCTGACGGACAGACTTACCAATCTTATCTCCCAGCGGGCGGGCGGCAACATGAGCGGCCAGTATCCTGACGCGGATGTTGCGCAGCTTCTTCCGCCAGAAAAAGCGCAGGAATGGCGAAGCAAGTTTGACGCCGCATCCGATGCCGGGTCTCAATGGAAAGCTGTCCAGTGGATGCCGCCAGCGCAGCAGCAACAGTATCTTGCCCAGAGAGCGGCCCAGATACAGGACACGAATGCCCCTGACTATACAATCAGGCGCGAAGGCCTGAATCAGCTCACAGCGCAGGTGAACAAGGCAAACGAGCAGCTACATGCCGATCCTGCTGCTTATGTGCGGGCTTACCCCGCTATGCAGCAGGCCGCAGAAAATCTCCAGTCTGCTTCTCAGGGAGATGATCCGGATAAGCTGAGGCAGGCACAGAATGAGTATATCCGGCAGAGCGATGCCGCGCAGCGGTCACTTGGTGTTACGTCTCCGGATGTTGCCCCTAAGGCGGTAACGCAACGTATTTCTGATATGCTATCGAATATCGATCCTGAAAAGACGAATGTTGGCGCTGTGCTCAATGGCATTCGCCAGCAATACAGCGACGAGAACTGGTCACGTATTGTTAGCCAGCTCCACAAATATAATCAGGTTCCGGAAGATGTTGGCGTGCTCGCCTCAATGTATCTTCCTGAACAGGTTACCGATCAGGCGGTATTCGCAAATATGCTTCACGCTCGACAGATCTACATGCAGTCGTCTGGCGACAAGAGTGGCGATGGGTTCCTTCAGAACATCAATCCCCAGGAAATGGCAAAACTGAGCGATACGAAAGTTAATCATCCTATTGGAGACAAGCTGTCAGCGTTCCGGGCCACTGTCATCAATAACAGCGCCGGGGAGGCAGCCTATCAGCAGACCTATAATGCGGTGAAGGATTTGTCGCGCTGGTATGTGGCGCAAGGGGAGACAGCTAAAGATGCGGTTTCTCTGGCATATGATGGCATTATCGGGAAAGCCTACGATTTCAGCGGCACCATGAGAGTCCCCAAGGGAATGCTTCCAGATGTGATCGCCGCCACCGATCAGACCCGTAATGGGATTAAGCCTGACGATCTGGCTCCGATTCCCGGGGGCGTCCCCGGAATGACGGATGAAGATCGAAAAGATAAGGGCATAAACGCTATAAGAAATTTCGGGGTATGGATTCCAACGGCTGACGATAAGGGGCTTCAACTGGTTATCCCGTCGCGGGTCTATGGGGTTCAGTATGTTCCAAAGAACAGGGACGGGCAGCCGTTCTCGGTTCAGTTCTCCGATGTTCAGAAGGGCGCTTATAGCCCGCAGGGGCATGCGAATGCTTTTATGACGGATAACCCCGAGCAGAATAAAATTCTGTCGGGGATTAAATAATGCCCGGAATATGGACTGGCGACCCTACGCAAAGCGTCCAGACGCAGGCGCTCGGGTCTGACATTCTCCCCACGACAACCTCGCAGGCGGTGGGCGCAGGCATCTCAGGCGCTTTCCAGAACTGGTATGAGGTGAGGGGGCTGAGGGGGGCGGTAAGAGTTGGTGATTCCTTTTCTCCCGATATCTTAAAACCAGAGGACGCCAACAAGCAGTACGGGATTGATGGCGTATTATCGTTTGATAAGCCCACCACGCGCGATGTCGCGCAGGAACTGCACGATGAAAAGCACGCGCAGATTGTCAGGAACGACATTATAAGCAGCTCCCCCACAACGGGACTCCCGACGTCTGCTGGTATTCTGACCGCCTTTGCGGACCCTGTCGGAATTGCTGCGAGCTTTGTTCCAGGCCTCGGTGAAGCCCGCGCAGCGGCAATCCTCGGAAGGGTCGGCATTGATTCCTCCCGTGCCGCACGGGGGCTGTCCGGTGCCACTCAGGGCATGGCCGGGGTAGCGGCTCTTGAGCCAGCGAACTACATGCTTGATCAGAGCGAACATAATGACTGGTCCATGGGGCAGGCGCTTACGAACATAGGTTTGGGCGGCGTCATGGGCGGCGGTCTGCATATGATCCTGCCCAGGGCGGTCATAATAAACCCCGAACAGGAGATGTTCGAGAGTCCCACAGCGGAGCAGATGGCAAACCCAAATAGTGGGTTTATGGAAAGCCAGTCGCCGGAAATGCGTGACGCGGCATTGCGCGAGGCGATTGGAGCCCAGCTTGAAGACCGGCCGAATATTGTTGCAGAGATGGCGGAGGCTCATGACTTCGCAGAGCCTTCTCCTTCGGCTGGTGAGGTGAGCCTTCGTGATATTGCGGCCTCTCTGGACCCTGATACTTTTGCTGCGTTCGACAAGCTGAGCGGCAGCGCTGCGGATATCAGAACACGTATCGAAGACGCTTCACAGCAGGTGTTCGATCCAACGTTTGATGAAGATATCCTTGCTGACCGGGCATCTCATTATGAAACGCAGGAACAGATCGCAAGCCTGGAACGGCGCGCATCTTCGCTCAAAAGCAAGGGCGCGCAGAAAGTCCAGGCGCAAATAGATGACCTGCGTTCAGGTCTTTCCGATCTCGAAGCAAGGGCTCAGCGACAGACAAGCCATGAGCAGATGCATGACCGGGATGTTGCGATCTCTGAAATGCGTCAGAAGCTTCAGCAGATCGATTATCAGATGCGGGACATGGCCCCCGATCTTCACGCAGCATATCAGATTTCTGAAACACGATTCCGCCGCCTCGCTCGCAGGTATCAGCGCAGGAACGGTAAGAATGAGGCGGGAACCGCAACGAATCCAGCGCGCACGGGGTCTGTCACAGATATTCTGAGCGCGGCCATGGAAAGCGGAGAGCGGCTAAAATCAGCGGCGCGCGCGGCTATGGTTGATGAACCGGCTGCTGTAGCTAACTCACGTGCGGCAACGGAAGCATCGGTCGAAAATGCCCCCAGGGCTGATGCCGCTGATCATGAAAGCGATGTGGCCCAGATATCTGCCGATGCAGACAGGATAGAGGCTGAATACAGGGCGCTTTACGGAGATGATGAAACGCCATCTGCGGCGCGTGAAAAGACGTTTGATGAAGATGAAAATGCGGCATCCGCGTATGAGGCGGCGGCGGCGTGCCTTGTGAGGGGGTTATAATGGCTGAGAGATCATATCGTCATTGTTTTGAGACGGCTTCTCGCGCAGCAGGGCGCGCGCTCAGTGATGAAGAGCTTGAAAAGATATTCGATGCGGCTCAGGGCAGAATTAACAAGTATGTCCGGCAAGGTTCATCTCCGCGCGACGCTGCCCGGAGAGCCGGGAAAGAACTGGCCGATGAGCACCGGGAGGCCGTTGCGCGGGAGCGCCGGAACGCCCTGAATAACAGGTTTATCAATCGACAGCTAATGGAGCGTGTCCCTGAGGGGAAGGAGGCACAATATCATCGTGCCGTTCTGTCGTCGAAGGAAGGAAATCTTCGCGGTCTGGCTGATTCTACCGATATCAACATGAAGTCCCGTGCCGCAAAAATTTCCGGGCAGTTCGAAAGCGACCTTCGGAAAGAGGGCCTGTACAAGGCAGCCATCGCAAAGGACAAGGAATTTGACCGGGACATAGGCCGGGATCTCTGGTCGCTGCGCTCGGGAGACGGGAAGTCTGTAACCGGGAATTCTGCTGCCTTTAAGATTGCCACGATACTTTCCAGATATCAGGAAACCGTCCGCCTGATGCAGAACAAGGCAGGCGCATGGATCAGAAAGACAGAGAATTTTGTTGCGTCTCAGTTCCATGACAGCGAGAAAATCCGTAAGGTTTCCGCTGACGCATGGATCAATGCGATTTTACCAAAGCTGGACGAACGCACGTTTGATGAAGTAACGGGCGACCGTCGGGCATGGTTGAAGAACGTCTATTTAGCGCTGGCTACCGGCGTGCATGAAGGAGCCCCTTCATATGGAGATGCTCTTGCGTTCAAAGGTCCGGGGAACCTTGCCAGGAGGATAAGCCAGGGGCGCGTTCTCCATTTCAAAGATGCCGATAGCTGGATGGATTATAATGCGCAGTTTGGTCGCGGGAACGTCATCGATGCTGCGCTGGGAGGAGTTCTCCATGGCGCACGCAATGCGGCCCTGATGGAACGTTTCGGGACAAACCCGGAGGCTATGTTTGACCGGTGGACCGATCAGCTCATAGACAGGGCAAAAAAACGTGAAGACACAGAAATGGTTAAGCACCTTCAGAATGATAAAGCCAAAAAGGTGTTCAGCACGCTTACAGGAGAATACTCTCGCGCTGACAGCGTGACACTGGCTCAGATCGGTCAGGTTTCCCGCATCATTAATCAGCTGACAATGCTTGGCAGCACGCTGATGTCATCGATTACTGATATACCCGTTCAGGTTGCGATGCTCCGCCATAACGGCGTGCCAATCCTTGAGGCGTTTTCACATCTTGCCCTTGGCCTGCTTCCGTCTGAAAAGGCAGCCCGGTCTCGGGTAGCTGATCTTCTTGGCGTTGGGAACGAGGCTCTTGTCGGAGATATTGCTGCCCGGTTCACCGGGGAAGACGGACGCCTTGGGCAGCTATCCGAGGCTGTAAACAGATTCCACAGCCTGACTGGCATGTCATACTGGAACGACGCAGTGCGCCGTGGGGCGGGGACGATGGTTGCCTATAACCTTGCGCGAAATGCAGGGAAGTCTTTCGAAACTCTTCCAAAGCGGCTTCAAACGACATTGCGCCGGTATGGGATTGAGGGGGAAGAATGGCGGGCGCTACAGCAAGTTAAGCGTGAGGCGGATAACGGAAAATCCTATATCCTGCCTTCCCATATCTCTGAACTCTCCGACGATGCTGTGTCCCACTTGCCGGGAAGCGCTGACTATGCCCGCTCAGAACTGGAACGGAAGCTGCGGGCCTATGTTCTCGATCAGGTTGACGAAGGCATGTCGGAGGCCAATGCCGGCACTGCCGCCATAGCAAACATGGGCACGCAGCGCGGAACCGTATCCGGAGAGCTTGTCAGAGCCATTATGCAGTTCAAAAGCTACACCATTAATTACATGGTCCGGGGTATGGGTCGTGAGCTGATGCGTATGGGTGAAGGAAACACAACAGGCGATTTTAAAGGGCTGGTGACCGCCATGCGGAGGGGGGCCGACATTCCGGGGATTGCCTTTCTCATCGCATCCACAACTGCCCTCGGCTATGTGTCTATGAACCTGAAAGATATTATGAAGGGAAGGGAGCCGAGAAAGGCTGACAGTTTCAGCGACTATGTAAAGCTTGTTACGGCATCCATGGCTCAGGGCGGCGGCGCCGGCATCCTTGGTGACTTCCTTTTTGGCGAAGCAAACCGTTTTGGCGGTGGATTTGCCGGAACACTTGCCGGCCCGACGATGGGTAATATCGGAGATGTGGCAAACGCCTACCAGGCAATTCGCGATGGATGGGAGAACCGGGGTCCGCAAGACGGCATAAAAGAAGCGGAAAGCCAGGCGCTGCGTCTGGCCGAGACGCATATTCCCTTCGGGGCGATTGTCCCGCAGGCTGTATGGCTGAACACTTTTTACGGCAAGATCGCCATGCAGTATCTGGTTAATTACCGGCTTCAGGAGATGATGAACCCCGGCTATCTTGAGCGATATGAAGACAAGGTGCAGCAGCAGAACAATCAGAAGTTCTGGCTGTCGCCTTCGTGGAGCCCTTACCAGGCAGCGGGACTGACGCAGTGATATTAATCTTCGCGTCCCTCTTTAATAAATTCGTTCAATAAGATGCGTTTGGTGCTGGCGATTTAAGAGACGTTCTATATTTAAGAACCCATGGTAGGAATGTATCTATTTTTCGTGATGTTTGTTCAGCAGTCCATACAAGCATCTGTTTTTGTCTATAATTCATTCCGTTTGAAAATGACATAACAGAATTTCTGTATTCGTTATGGCATCTTGAGGCGAGCGCCATGGCAATAGTTGATGCATCGGATGTTCTGTCGTCTATTTTAGATACGTTATCGATGGCGCAGTTTTTTAAATCTTCAGTTGCGAAATACCGCTCAGATTCTACCTGCCTTTTCTCTTCTGCGCTTTGCGCGCATCCACATAAACATACTGCAACCAGTACAATAAGATGTTTCATTTCTTCCCCTGCGCATCCTTCGCCCGCTCAAGCGCTTCGAGCGCGATCTTTTTAATCTCTGCCAGTCCCCTTTCTGGGAAGTCGTAGCCATTCTTCCACATTAGTAAAGTGGGCGTAGCATCGGATGCTTTGATTTGGCATGGCGACCGTCCACGCACCTCCTGTCGAAGAATTGCCACTTCAGAAGCCAGAGCGTCGATCTGTGCCTGCATTCGTTCAAGGATGCCAGCGCTCGCCATAATCTTCCTCCATCTGGGATTACGAAGAGTCACAATCTCCGATTGGGCGCCGTTATCACACCATATCACGGGCGTTTATAAATCCATTGAGAAGAGCTTTGAGCACGGCCTTTTCCTGCGCGGTCATCCCACGAAAGATCTTCATCAATGCCCTTTCCTCCGAATCCTTCGGAGCGTTATCGCGGTCGAACTCTTCTAAGGCATCCGTGAGAAGAGAGCCCTTTTTTAGCGATTCCTCAAGGCGCTGCACGATCTCGGCGTTTACGGATTGAGGGCGTTTTGCCGCCTCAATCCGTAGTGCGTGGAGAAGCTCTTCTCCTAGTCTGACAGTGATTGATGAGCGCCGTAAGTCCTGCATAGCGGCATAATATCCGAAATCAGAAAAATATCTATTGCGCACTCCGAGAGTGCTGTGCATTATTGGTTTGCACTCTGGCAGTGCGGAAAGTGAGAAGGATCAATGAAAGAAACCCAATGCATAAACTTCCGGATGGACCGCGATCTTCTTCGCGCCCTTCGGATACGCGCCGCAAAAAATGAGCGCAGCGCGAATAAAGAATGTGTCGCGATTTTGCGGGAAGTTCTGAAAACAGAAAAGGCGTCGGACCAGCCTGGCAGCAATTCCGACGCCTCTCAGTGAAACCCAGTAAGGAACCACAGAGCATGACTCTTACCACAATGCTTACCCCGAATGCTACTCCGACAATGTCGAGCCGCGAGATTGCGACGCTGACAGGTAGCAGCCACGACAACGTTCTGAAAACCATTCGGGCTCTTGTGAAAAAGGGTCTCGTTTCTGGGAACGAGACCCCCTACGTCCACCCCCAGAATGGACAAACGTATCAGGAATTTTCCCTCGACTACCGAAACACCATGGTTGTGGTTTCTGGTTACAGCGTGGAGCTTCGTGCGCGGATCATCGACCGCTGGATGGAACTCGAAGCGGCCCCGGCAACTCCAGCCATCCCGCAGACCTACGCGGCGGCACTTCTTGAGGCCGGCCGTCTGGCGGAAGAGAACGAGAAGCTTGCCGCCGCCAGCGCCGCTGCCGAAGACCGCGCAAAGCTGTCTGAACGCTATCTCGCAATTGCGGTCCCGAAGGCTGTAGCGCTTGACCGGATCAGCACGTCTGACGGGTCATATGGACTTCAGGAAGCAGCCAAGATTCTTCAGGTGGGACCGAAGGCGTTCGTTCAGTGGCTCCGGGCAAATCGCTGGATCTACAAACGTCCGGGTTCCACGAACAATCTTGGATATCAGGATAAGATCAATGCCGGATATCTCTGGCACAAGGTCAGCACCTACGAGAATAGCAGCGGTGAAACGAAGACACGGGATGATGTGAAAATCCTTCCGAAAGGAATCGCGCGTCTCGCCCGCGAGGTTCCGGGAGCGGCCCTTGATTCTGACCTGTCTCCAGTCCCGGTAGCATCGGATGCTACCGCAAATTTTCGGGCGCACCCGGAGCCAGCATCATGACGGCGCTGGTATCGGGGCCTCGGCCTCAGAGGATGGTGGGCAACGAAATCGCCATAGCCATGGGCGATGCGCTGACTGTCGATATCAGGATGGAGAAAGACCCACAAAACTCCCGGATCGAGAACTGCGAACGTATGCTGAAAGTGGCCGCGCACGCCATCATGCAGATGTGGGACGACGTGCAGGCAGAGAAGGCAAGACGGGCAAAGTTGCTCCAGACGTGACTGCTGCGGGGCTGTGGCGGGAGCCCCGGTACTAACAAACCAGCCTCACCCGTAGCACGATTTTCCGTGTGATGGGCGTCTTCGGTCATCAGAATTCTGCCCGCAACAGATGGGCGTCTGATGAAAAAGCTGTTCTGCGCGACAATTCTGGCGCTCTCCTTCCTCCCCGCCACTGCCTACAGCCAGCAATCCAGGACGTGGATACAGGGTCAGGTTCTGACCAGCGCGCAGATGAACGCGTTCGATGCGGCCAAAGTCAACACGACCAACGGCACACTCACGAACCCAACAATTAACGGAACTTCGCTCAGTTCGCGCCCGGTCCAGTGGACGGATATCGGTTCAAGCATTCCGGGGCTGGACAGCAATGGCAATGTCACCGCGCCGGTCAACACGGCTGGCTCCATCACAGCTCTCACACAGGCATACTTCGGAACAACACCTCTCGACTACGGCCTCGCGCAGACGAATACTTCATGGCGTCCCGGGGCTGCGTTCTTTACCAGCTTCGGCGACAGCGCTGCATCGCCTCGCGCCATCCATCTTGGCGGTCTTGGTTCACATAACGATGCTTACGTGAATCTGATCGGCATGCTGATGGGGCACTCGGACAACTCCGGAGCCGTGCTGTCCATTCAGGATACGGACGGGGAGTTCGGGGCCAATCGCATTGGCGCTGGCGGAACCGACGGCATTGTCGAGTTCACCAAGACCAGCAACGTTGCCCCGCGCCTGGAGGCCGGTGCCGACATCACGAACGCCGATGGCGTTGTCCGCACTGTGACCGTGGACACAGCGGATTTCAAAGTCACGCCCGCGTTTACGCCTGCTCAGCTTGCGCTCATTCAGGGCAATGGGATCATTCGTGTCTATCTGAACTGGAAAAACGGCAATAACACCGCATCCACACCGCACGGGTTCAGCATCCCGAACGTGTATTATGGATACATGGATGCCACAAAGGTAACCACAACCACTGACGCCACAACCGGCGTAGTCAGTGACGTGTTCCCGGTCATGGTCGATGACGACAGTCAGGGGCCGGGCTGGCGGACTCAGAACAGCATTACGGCCGCGGCAGCCGCGCCGGGGACGAATACCGGCGATACGATCGATACCACTACGGACACCACATCTTCGGCGCCCGGCCTCGTGTGGCATTACGCTGACACCGCAGTTTTCATCGGCATGTCGGACGGCAAGACCATCCACAACGACATGGCGCAATACACGCCTGGCAATGACAGCATAACCCGTGCCATGACCGGCGTTGAGTATGACCTGCTGGCTGACCAGACTGCCGACTACCAGTATAAAGTCGACGGCGTGATGATCAATGTGGACGGCAACGGCCACGAACTGACCGACGACAGCATCGAGATGTACCTCGGCGGCGGCATCAAGCATCACCTTCAGATCGGTGACGCCTTTTGCGGCCAGTACGGCATCGAGACGAGCGGCTTCTCACTCAACGGTCAGTGCCCGCTTACGACAGCGAACAGCGGCGTCAACATTGCGAAGTTTCAGGGCGAGACCGGCAACGGACATCATGAGGCCATGGTGTTCTCGATGTCATCCGGTGCTGACCCGAACAACCTGACGAATTACTCCATGGCGCTCACGGGCGGCATCGACCCTAACGACACCAGCACGACGACCGCATGGGGAACGGCACTGGGTGCCCTCAAGTGGAACTCGGACGGCGACATGCAGTCCCTTGCGCTCTGCGGTGGTCAGTTCGGTCAATACTGCAACCTTGTGGCTTCAGGGGACGGCACGGTAAAACTGAAGGGTGCCACGGTGGTGTCAGCGCAGATGTCCCTTACGCCCGGCATGGACCTGATCTTTCAGAGCGCCACAAGCACGACTGATGCCTACCTGTATGGTGCCGGGAACGGGGTCATCGGTATCGGCACGGGTATCTCTGGTGGTGGTGGTCTTACGATGCCCGGCCTGCTTAATGTAGGCGGCGCGGCAACACTTGGAAGCCTCACGGTAACCGGCGGGTCAACCTTCAGCGGACAGATTGCGATCGCCAACAACGCAACATGGACGGGAAACCTTATTGCTGAGGCTGGCTCTCAGCTAATGTTTCAGAACGCTACCTCCACCACCGCTGCATATGTCTCCGTGGATGCTCTTGGAAATCTTCTGGAGAACACGGGGATGTCCACTGGCGGAGGCTTCGGTGTGACGCCGCGAACTTACAGTCAGCTTGCGACCGCAGGTCTCACTCTCGGTACGCAGAGCTATTGCTCAGACTGCTATGATTCTGCAGGAGATGCGGACGCTGTCGCTGGTGCCCCCGTATGGTGGAACGGCTCGACATGGGTTACTGCCGATGGGAGCCCTGCGCAGACCACTCCAGGGACAGTCGCCGCTGCGGTAACTCCAGCATCGACCATAACCGCATCCGGCGCTACCACTATCCCTATCCCCACAACTGGCAGCATCGTCTATGTCGTTAATGCGACTGCCGACGCGACCCTGCAGTTCTCCGGCAGCGCGGCATCAGGGCAGTCTCAGGAAATCACGCTGATTATCCCAGCGACCAGCTATACGGTCACTCTGCCATCTACGGGGGTTATCTATGCGGGGGGATCGGCGCCGACCGTATCCACGGTATCCGGACAGCAGACACTGGTAAATTACAGAGCAACATCTGGCGTCACAGCAATCGCAGGGGGAATTTAAGGATGGCAACTACCTCCATTGCGCCAAATGATGCAAATATAATCTACAGTCCGGGTAACTGGCTGGTTGCCGCGGCCGGAGCGTCCACGATCAATGCAGGCGCTTACTGCCGTATGATGCTGACCGGAACAAAGACGCTGTCCCTTGGGTTCACATTGCCAGCAACGCAGGATACGACAATCCCCGTGCTGACCGTTATCGTAGACGGAGTAGCAGCGGATTACTCCCTGGCGGCATCCATATCCGTAACTCTCCCGTCTTTTTCAGCCGCGGCTACCCAGCATTATGTTGAGCTGATCGTAAAAAATACTCCTTCATATCAGGCGACGAACCTGTGGACACCACAGCTTTCCATGGTGACCCTTTCCGGTATCACTGTGGACTCCGGGGGAGCTACACAGGCACTTGCAGCCAGAAGCAAGCAGATCCTCATTCTGAGCCAGTCAGTCAGTATCGGTTTCAGATCGCAGGGCGATACCAGTGTGGACTCAGCAGACAATAATGCGCGATATGGCTGGGCGTATCTTCAGCGGGATTATCTGGACGCGGAAGTGGGCGTTGTCGGGTTCTCTGGTCAGGGCCTTAGTATCGCCGGTAATGGCAATGTTCCGGACCTTCTGACGACTTATAATCTGCTCTGGTCTGGACAAGCGCGCAGCTTCGCAACAAATCCTGACATGATCGTAGTGGCCGATGCCGACAATGATATCGCGGCGTACGTCTCGGAAGGGACTGCATCAGGATCGCCTGCCAATGTTCAGGCCAATCTGACCACTCTCGCAGACAATCTTAAAGCTGCCTCCCCAGACAGCAAGATTGTTCTCATGACTCCGTTCACGCCATATGAGTTCGCATCTGTTCCCGCAGCGACGATTACTGAATATGTATCGGGCTTTGAGGCCGCGGCGCTTGCTACCGGGGCAACATTTGTAAATGCGCTCGCCTGCCAGTCTACAACTGATCCAACCTCAGACGGCCTTCACCCGCAGGCATCCGTTCAGCTTGGGAAATGTGGTCCGGCAGTGGCATCCCTGCTCCGACCCGTTCTCTACCCCGCAGGCTCTGGCCGGTCCTATGTCTTCAGCTAAAAAATATCGGTACTAACAAAATCATCCCACGGACAGACTGGTTTTCACGCGGTGGGACGAGATGCGCGCGCTATATTTTATCGGTCTCAGTCTGTGTCTGTCATGTGCTTCTGCGTCTGCCCAGACAGTCCCGTCTGTTCCCGGAGATCACGGCATATTCGACAACGGCGCCCAGACGCCGGGGTCTGAAGGAATCTCAGGCGACGGGTCTTCTTACACGCTGCCGGCCGCTACCGCGACGACACTTGGCGGTGTGAAGATTGGCAGTGGCGTGACAGTTGCTGCTGATGGAACAATCAGTGTTGCAGGCAGCACGGGTGACTATCTTCCGCTCGCTGGTGGAACGATGTCTGGAGCAATTAGCTTTGCCCCATCTGGAACAGATGCTGAAACACTGCTGAATATCACCAGCAGTGACGGTGACTCAATGACTGTTTCGGTGCAGCTAGGAATATTCAGCAAAGATTATTTCACTGTTTCTGGCTCCAATCATACACCGTATTACGCACTATCATTCCTTGGAGACTCTGTGCTCATTGCTACAATGGAAGATGATCCCACAGGGATAAGCTCTGACCAGATTACTGGCCTGCCAACATTTACATCCGCAGACGCAGGCTTCAACGTTGGAAATGGCGGACCATTTGTCGTTTCAGACTCGGCTGCCGCTCCGGCTTCTACAGACGCGTGTGTGGCCGGAACAGAGAGGCGCGTCGGAACCTATTGGTATCGTTGCATTGCATCGGGCAACTGGGGACGTATCCAGTTCCAGACGGGATACTGATCGCCGCCATGACGGCCGAACTCTACATAACACGCCCCGAGTTTTCCGAGGTCCGTTCTGATCTGCGTGAAGCTCAGAACGACATCATCGAAATCCGCACAAATCAGAAGCTTCAGGGTGCCACGCTGACGGAGATTCTGGCGGAAGTGAAAAACAAAAGCTCCGTCAGGGAAATGCTGATTGCCGGCGGATCGGGCGTCGGCGGCGGGATGGCGGTCGGTCTGTATGTCCTGTTCCAGTGGTTGCATCACCAGTGAACGAAGCGCCGGAAATGACGGCTGCCCGCACGGCATGGGGCGAAGCGCGCGGCGAGGGCGCTGACGGAATGCAGGCGATCCTGAACGTCATCGGAAATCGCGTGAAGGTTCCGTGCTGGTGGGGCGCTGATATCGCCGGAGTGTGTCGGGCGCCGGAGCAGTTTTCATGCTGGGACGAAACAGACCCCAATCGCGAAAGGCTGCTTTCCGTCACGCTCTCCGATCCGCAATTCAGAGAAGCCGTCACGCTCGCGCACAGACTGACAGCGGGTCTTCTGGTCGATCTGACTGGTGGAGCGGATCACTACTACGACTGGCGCGGACCAAGGCCTTTCTGGGCCGAGCCCCGGTTTTTCACAACGCGCATCGGTCATCACGATTTCTACCGGACGGGGCCGTATTCCATATGAACAGCGCAGTCAAAGCCGCAACAGCAACGTCTGCCATCGCTGCCCTGCTTGGAACCGTTCCAGCGCAATACGCGATTTATCCTGCTGCCGTCATCATTCTTTGCAACGTGCTGTCGGCCTCCATTCAGCCACCGCCGCCATCAAGCCGATGGTCTCTCCCATACAAGGCGATGACGGTGCTCGGCATGAATATCGGCTGGGCTGTGAACCGGATTCAGGTCGGCGTCACTGGCGTCCCGGTCCCGCGCGACCATGCGCAGGCGGCAAAAGCTGTTCTCGCCGAAGCGAACATTCCCGTCATTACGGAGGACAAAATGCCATGACTTATCTGTCCCGCCTTATGGAACCACCGATCCTTGCCAATGTCGAAACCATCGACCGCGGCAAGCGCCGTTTCCTTGGCCGTATTGCCACTACAGTCGGCGCAGTTGCCCTTATGGCGGCGACAGAAGGCTGCTCGGTTTCCACGTCTGGCAACGTGACAACAATCACTCTCGATGTGACGAAGATCAAGAACTACGGTCAGGCAGCCCTGAATGCCGCGGCGACTGTCACGCTTTACCTTTCATCTTTCCCGACCCTTGCGCCTTACATGACTGCCATTACAGCGGCCGAAACCGCTCTCTCTGGTGCTCTGTCTGCTTTCTCGACGGCGGCCGGAACGACGCTGACGATCAACTATGACAATGCCGACTGGAAAACCCGCGTCGACAGCATCCTGTCTGGTATGAGCACGGTCGCCAGCGCAATCGGTGCAGCGATATCGGGCGCTGGCTCGGCTCTGTCCTCGACCATTAAGACCGACGCGAGCGTGGCGCTTGAGTCGCTGGATACGCTCATCAGCGTGTTCATGGCTCTGCTTGGGTTGGCGTCTGGTGCGAAAGCCACCGGCGGGATGACTGAGGCCCAGGCCCTCGCAAATCTGGGCGTCTGATGCCCGTGACCCTCACCCTCGCGGCGGTTTTCGTCGCGGGGAACCTCTTTACGCTCTGTCTCTGTAAGGCTGCGAAACGATGACCGCGCTTATCGTCATTGCCCTGCTCATCTGCGCCTTCTGGCTTATCTCAATCCCTGTCCGGAGTTGGTATCTCTGATGCTTGCCTCTCAGCTTCATGTCGTCACCGCCCGCTCAAACCCACTACGGTGGCAGGTGCCCGACCGGATTTATCACGAGTGGGCCGAACATATTCTCCAATCCGGCGCGAAACTCACAGTGGTCGAATGCCAGTACGGGGACAGACCGTTCACCTGCCATGTTCCCGGCGTCAACCATATCGGCGTCCGGGCAAACACGCTGGTCTGGGAGAAGGAGCGGTGCCTGAACATCGCCATCGCCGGGCTGCCACAGGACTGGCAGTACGTTGCCTGGATCGACAGCGACATCTTCTTCCGCCAGCCTCACTGGGCGCGTGAAACGGTTGAGGCGCTCCAGCTCTTCGATGTGATTCAGCCATGGTCCGACTGCTACGATCTCGGACCGAACGGCGAGCATATGCAGCTTCACCGGTCCTTCTGCCGCATGTGGATGGACGGCGAGACGATCAAGCAGGGACCGAACGCGCACCGGTCGCCATACCGCTTCGCGCATCCGGGCTACGCATGGGCGGCGACACGTCGGGCCTTGACCGCGACGGGCGGCCTGCTCGACACGGCCGCGCTCGGCTCGGCGGATCATCACATGGCGCTGGCTCTGATAGGTCGCGTCTCGGAAAGCTACCCCGGCAATATCAGTCACGATTACAAAAAGCACTGCCTGCGCTGGCAGAAGCGGGCGATGGCATCGGTGAACGGCAATATCGGTGCGCTGCATGGAGCGATCGAGCATCGCTTCCACGGCTCCAAGCGAGATCGCGCTTATGAAAGCCGGTGGGATATTCTGACGCGGAATGATTTCCAGCCGGACGAGGATCTGATCCGGAACACCTGGAGCGCATGGGAACTGGCTGGCAACAAGCCGAAGCTGCGCCGCGAGATTGAGCGTTATTTCCGGCAGCGGAATGAGGATGCGAACGTGTGGTGACCGCGCCAGAAATGGAATGTCACGGACCGGCGCGATCAAGCCCATCTATCCCGGAAAATAGTTGAGATACAATGACCAAAAGAAAGCTTGGCAAGCTGCCGGCGCGACACGATCCGCGCACGTATAAACTCGCGGAACCGCTGGCCGCACGGCTGCCGGTCATTCCGGCATCTGTTAACTGGGCGCCCAACGCTCAGTGGCCGATGTGGGGCAATGATCGCTATGGCTGCTGCACTCAGGTCTCTGTCGCGAGCGCGATCCGGACATGGACGGGCGCGGCGCAGGCCCCGGTGCTGTTGTCTGACGACGAGGTTCTGCAGAACTACGCGGATGAATCAGGCTTCGACCCCGCTACGGGCGCAAATGACAACGGTGGCGTCGAGCTGGACGTGCTGAACCGCTGGCGTCGGGAGGGTTATGCTCGTCCGGGACAGACACGCGATTACCTGACCGCATTCGGCTACGTAAACCCGAAGAACAACCCACAGGTTCAACGCGCAATCGCGTTCCTCGGAGGGCTGTATATCGGTCTCTCGCTACCGAATTATGCGGTCGAGGGAGACGGAGACTGGACAGTATCCCCTCTGGCAGACAATTCCATCGCCGGCGGCCACGCTGTCTGGCTGCATGGTTACGATGCCGACTGGCTCTATCTAAGCACGTGGGGCGCCTCAAGACGCATGTCGTATGCCTTTCTGGCGACCTTCTGTGATGAGGCCTACGGGCTTATATCCCGCGAGAACTGGACCGGCCTTACCGGCGTCAGCCCAAACAAAGAGGATCTGGCCGCGCTGGTATCCGAGATGCAGGCCAGCACCAGTGCTTGACCCGCTCTCCGTTCTGGTCGGCTCGACCGGCACGCTCATTTCCATCATCGGTCTGACGTGGATGATCCTGCGCGGGATGGCGCGGCGTGATCCGTTCGGAAAGAATGGGGCAGATGAGAGGTAGCGTTATTCTTGCAGCGCTCACTCTGTCCGCCTGCACTTCTCTCCCGCACGAAGCCCGCAGCCTGATCGGTATGAGCCGACCGGACCTGGTGGCATGCGCCGGCGTGCCGGACGTCGAAGAGAACCGAGACGGACAGGATGTGCTGGTGTGGAAGCAAGATCAGCAGGCGCAGGGCGCCGTGGATCTGAAGACGCCGCTTTCTTTTGAGCTGGACCTCGGCGGCCATGGCACGTGCCATACGGTAGCTGCGCTCAGAAGCGGCCGCGTTGTCTCAATCGCATTCACTGGTCCAAGCGGGACGATCGAGGGTCCAAATGGAGCGTGTCGTCCGATTCTCAGGGCTTGCCTGAGGTCTGATTCGCGGCCCTGAAAGTTTTACAAAATAGCAAAGTTGCCGCGATTCTTTGCCATTCCCATAATAGGTTTTACACACATAACCTATTGATATATAATTTCATTTCGTTCCCGCCCGGACCTCCAGGGGGTGTTTTCCCTGCGAAAAATCTCCGGAAATCAGGGCGTTTCACGCTGTCGACGTGTCTGGTTTTACGGGCTGGACTCCCGCCCTGCATACGGAGACGTGCTGCGCAGGACGCTCCCTTTATCTTTTATATTGGCAAGCCGGGATCAAAGGGACTGCGTCCCTTTGTGGGGCGCGGGGCAAAGCCCCGTAAACCGCTCCCTGCGCTCTTGCCTGGCCGGCGGAACGGGGATGGCGCCTGTTGCCGTAATCGCAGCGATTTGATGGGGTGTGTGGCGGCGTTTCTGACTGGTGGCTGAGCGGGCGGTTCATGTGCCGGGCCGGATTTCTCATTTCCGGGTCAGTGATCCGTCCACCAGGGGCGACTGGAGTTGCAGTGCTTCTTCGGCGGGGGCGTTCATCCAGGTGTCCAGTTCTTCCGGCGTTGTCAGGATGACCGGCATGGCCTTCGGGTGAATGGCGGCGATTTCTTTATTTGCTGTGGTTGTGAGATGGGGTGGTTGCCGTCCTCCCCGCACGGCATCGCAATGTGCCAGAATGGTCGTTGGAAGAAACGACTGCGCGAAAGGACGGCAGATGAAGGATACAGTGATAGG
>NZ_WOTB01000021.1 GCF_011516835.1 Acetobacter musti
AGGAATTCAAACGCATCGCTATGCGTGCCGGCAAAACGGACAAAAGCTTCAGCGCCATGATCTGTCTCGCTGCAGCCATCATCCACTCACGGTGAATCCCCACAGACCTTAGGCCGTCCGGTCAAGCATTCCGGGCAAACCGGGGATTCCGCCGTAATCGAAGTGGGAACCTGGTCAGATGACCCGATGCACCCATTCATGCGTATCCGCTACCTTGCCACGCTGCGTACCCAGCAACGCTGTCCGTAATTTCCCTGTCACCTGACCGGCGCTCGTCCCGCTGCCGATTCTGACCTCGCCTTCGCGTGTTTTCACCGTTCCGATCGGCGAAATCGCGGCTGCCGTCCCGCAGGCAAATGCCTCTGTCAGATGACCTGACTTCGCATCTGCAAGCCACTGATCGATCGCATAAGGTTCCTCGCGCACCGTCAGGCCCTGCTCGCGTGCAATCGTCAGTACGGAATCCCGTGTGATTCCCGGCAGAATGGTGCCGGTCAGGGGAGGGGTCGCAATCGAACCATCCTCAAACACAAAGAAGATATTCATTCCTCCCATTTCTTCGACGAAACGGTGCTTCACAGCATCGAGAAATACTACCTGATCGCAACCCTGCGCCTTCGCTTCCGCCTGCGCCAGCAGACTGCCCGCATAATTGCCGCCACATTTTGCTGCGCCTGTACCTCCCGGTGCCGCCCGCGTATAGTTCTCCGAAACCCAGACCGTCACAGCGCCGTTGCTGAAATATGCTCCTACAGGTGCGCCGATTACCAGAAAGAGATATTCGGAAGCTGGTTTCACACCCAGAAACGCATCATTGGCGAACATGAACGGCCGGATATAAAGGCTCGCGTTCTCTCCTTCCGGAACCCAGTCACTATCTGCTTTCACAAACTCATCGACGGCCTCAATAAACAGGTTCTCCGGCAGGATAGGCATCGCCATCCGTTCGGCCGATTTCTGGAAACGTTGCGCATTTGCTTCCGGACGGAAAATCGCGATCTCGCCATCGCTGGTCCGGAAGGCCTTCAGGCCCTCAAAGATTTCCTGAGCATAATGCAGCACAGCCGCCGAAGGGTCGAGTGAGAGCGGCCCGCGCGGCATCACCTGAGCATCATGCCAGCCCTTACCTTCCGTGTAGCGGATCATCACCATATGATCTGTCGCCACCCGCCCAAATGCAGGATCTGCCATCATTGCCGCACGCTTTTCTGGCGAGGTCGGGCTGGGATGCGGAAGATGGATGAAGGTCAAATTTTCGGCGCTGCTCACGGCCAGTGTCTCCTGAATACCTGTCTGCCCCCCGCGCAGGGGATTAACTTAGGATCGTATCTGACCGGAAAATGAATCGTTGAGCAATCCGGAGCACACACAATCCTGCTCGTCCGCACCTCCAAATGCTTCTGTTGCTTTTTTCTGCTCGTTATGAATGAGACGAAACCGCCATATATTCAGCGCCCTTTTGATTATTAGTTTCACACATTTGCAGTGCGGCAACTTGTCTTAAGCTTTGGTTCGATCGTCAGATCATTTTGTAATACGCTGCCCGATCAGGCTGCGTTGCCGTGGTTGCCCTGTCGGCGACTGGTGCCACAGTGATCGGGTATCTGCGTCCGCTCGGTGGGGTGGAGATATTATTCTCTGAGATCCATGACCCGTAACGGCTCCCGCAGAAGACCTGCGTCTCATGAGCTATTTAGTGTCCCCGAGCGAAGAGCAGACCTGACACACGCGATAATTTAAAAAGGGGACGAAAATTACTGTCTTCAGACTGGTGTTTTTGCATGGATATGGAGCTTTGCTGCCGTAAGCTGTCCGGCCACATGGGCCGGGAGATCATCAGGTTCGGCGACTATCGCCTCCGGGGCAGCCTCTTCCATCTCTCCGCTGCTGCTATAGCCCCAGCGAACTCCAAGCGCGCGAACGTTATTGGCGTGAGCACCGGAAATGTCGAACCGTCGATCTCCGATCATCACGGCGTTATGTGGATCGATTTTGTGATCGCGCAGAACAGAGCCAATAAGTTCAGGTTTCTCTGCGCCGCTGTCGTCCGGACGGGCACCATAGACCTGGGTAAAATGGTTTATCAGTCCAGCACGCGTCAGAATCGTTTCTGCCAGCGTCTTCGGTTTTGATGTCGCTATAAAAAGTTGTGCCCCTGTCCTGCCAATTGTGTTGATGGCTTCCCGCATTCCGGTGAATACTGGCGTATGTCGTGCGCCATTTGTCTCGTAATTGCGACGGTAGCGATCCATGGCCTCGTCACATCGCGTATCATCGTAATGCTGCAGCACTTCACCAATCAGATCGCGCAATGGCGGTCCCACAACCCAGGTGAGATCATGATCTGGATCGGGCGTATGCCCAAGATCCCGTAAACTGCGATGGATGCTGTCGATGATGCCGGAGCGAGAATCGATAATGGTTCCGTCGAGATCAAAAAGAACGGCGGTGCCGCGTAGCATATGGTCGGTGTTGGGCATAAATACACTCAGTCTTCTCGGTAGTGAGGATAAGACTAATCTGTTTTGTTCATTATGGCGATTCCCGGCTCTGGTCATCCCCGTTCATTTTCCATGCGCCGAAGACTGATATGGATTGAGGCTGAGTGCAGCAAAGATTTCATCTCATAGCATTCGGATGCTTCATGCTCAGAGATATCGCCGCAGAAGTCAGTTTACTGAAGTTGCCAGGGACACATCACGAACGAAGAAAGTTACTCCTTCACGTCCCTGCCAGGTTTCATGACGCAAATATCCGACAAAATTCAGATACGGTCGGGTTTTGTCTTCAAGTGCCGTCAGAGTCGGTCCGTCAGTGACGCGGAACATCAAAGCTTTAATATTCCGGTTTCCTTCTCCTGCCAGAATTAAACGGAGAGTATTCCCATTGGCACCGATGCGGTCGCTTCTCACAACCTGTAAATTAGTAAGTGCAATCAATGGCTCATCATTGCCCTGGCCGAATGGGGCGAGAATGTCGATGGCTTTGGCTGTTTCAATGGAAACTCCGCGAGGAGACAAAGCTGAATCGATTTCAAGTATGGCACGATCCGGACGGGAACAGGCTGCCGAGAGTCTGACATTTAAAAAATCATGCAGATCAGAAACAAAATTTTTCGAAAGGCTAAAGCCTGCAGCCATTGCATGGCCACCGCCGTTTGTAAGTAATTTGTTCTCCCGGGCGGCTATTATGGCGGCGCCCAGATCAATGCCAGGAACAGATCTTCCTGAACCTTTGACCTGGCCGTCTTCCTGTTCTGCGCAAACAAGAGCGGGCCGGTTGAAACGCTCTTTAATCCGGCTTGCTACGATTCCGACAACGCCGGCATGCCACTCGGACCCGACGAGCATCAGGACCGCATTGCCCTGATCAACCTGAATCTGCGCCTGCTCCATTGCGCGTTCAAGGATGTCAGTCTCTACTTCCTGTCGTCGGCGATTAACGGCGTCAAGACGTTCCGCCAGTTCTCTTGCTTCCCCGGCATCCTGTGTTGTGAGCAGGCGGGTGCCCAGATACGCTTCTGCAATTCGGCCGCCTGCGTTGATTCTTGGACCAAGAGTATAACCCAGAGCAAATGCTGACGGAGCTGTTTTTAGTCCCGCAATTTCGGCGAGCAGACGCAGACCGGGTCGCAACTGACCTGCCATGGTGCGGAGACCCTGACGAACAAAAGCTCTGTTGAGACCGGTCAGCGGCATTACATCACAGACGGTAGCAAGCGCCACGAGATCAAGTTCGCCGAGCAGGGCCGGTTCAGGACGCTGATCGGAAAACCATCCTGATTTTCTAAGCTCGCGCACGGTTGCCACGGTGGTGAAAAATGTGAGAGCTGCAGCACAGAGATTGCCAAGCTGCGAAGTACAATCCGCTCTGTTGGGATTGACGGTCGCGAGGACGTCCGGGAGTTTTCCTTCTGATTTATGGTGATCGATAATGAGAACGTCAGATCGGTTTTCAAGACATGTCAGAATGTCTCCGGCAGCGGTCCCGCAATCCAGACAGACAGTGAGTGTGGCCCCTTTATCGGCGAGTGACAGCAGCGCCGGAACGTTGGGGCCGTAACCTTCGGTCATCCTGTCTGGAATATGGGTGAGAACCGTACAGCCAAGTTTTTGCAGCGTCGTCGCCAGCAGGGCCGTGGAGCAGGCACCGTCGACATCATAATCGCCAAAAATGGCTACCGTTTCCTGAATTTTAACTGCGTGCGCCAGACGGGCTGCTGCGACATCCATGTCTTTCAGGCAGGACGGGTCCGGCATAAGCGCGCGCAGTGTCGGATTCAGAAAGCTGGCGGCATTGTCAGGAGTTATGCCACGCAACGCCATGACGCGACCTGCGATTTCTGGCAGAGCGTAACGCTGGGCGATTGCGGAGCCGAGGCGCGCGATAGCCGGATCATCAGCGCCTGGCCGCCATTGCCACCGGCAACCGGATAGGCTGGATTCTATGCCGAATGCGGATGGAGGAATGGAAGGGCCTCCGATGAAAGTGTCACCGGGGGCCTCTGCTGTAAAATCACCAGAAAGAGCTTCGTCACGCATGTGGTACTACGGCCGACGAACAGACGGGACGAGAAGCAGATATGACATGATTGTTTTAACGGGCGCTCCATGTCTTCGTATTGAAGTTGTGATGGCCTTCGACAAATCTCAGGGTTCCTGATTTCGAGCGCATCACCAGGGAATGGGTGATGGCGTGGTGAGTTCGCCTTTTAATGCCCTGGAGCAGGAAGCCGGTGGTCACGCCGGTTGCGGAGAACAGGACATCCCCTGCGGCAAGGTCATGCAGACCGAGCTTTCTGTCGGGCTCTTTTCCCGGGTTCATCTTTATTGCGCGGGCACGCTGCGCCTTGTCCTCAAACAGGAGGCGGGCCTGCATCTGGCCGTGCATACAGCGAACAGCGGCAGCGGCCAGTACACCTTCAGGCGCTCCGCCGGAACCGGCGTAAATGTCTACCGTCGCGGTCTCGAGACATGCGGCGATACCTGCGGCAACGTCTCCGTCGGAAATCAGGCGCACACGGGCTCCGGCTTCACGGGTTTTGGCGATCAGTTCAGCGTGGCGTTCCCGGTCGAGGGCGCAGAGGACGATTTCTCCAACGTCCTTGCCTCGGGCTTTTGCGAGATTGCGCAGATTTTCGCCGACCGGAGCGTCAAGGTCGATCAGATCGTCAGGCAGGCCGGCACCCACAATGATCTTATCCATGTAAACGTCTGGCGCATGGAGAAAATTTCCGTGTTCGGCGAGTGCGACCACGGTGATTGCGTTTGGCATGTCCTTTGCACAGAGATTGGTGCCTTCAAGCGGATCAACGGCGATATCCATGGGCGGGCCGCCTGCGCCGACTTTCTCGCCAATGTAGAGCATCGGCGCTTCATCCATTTCGCCTTCGCCGATCACAACGGTTCCGTCGATAGCCACCGTGTCGAATGCCACGCGCATGGCTTCAACGGCGGCGCCATCCGCGTCGTTCTTCTGCCCGCGGCCTGTCCAGTGAGAGGACGCCAGGGCTGCGGCTTCCGTGACGCGCACCAGTTCGAGGGCGAGGTTACGATCCGATACGACGAAAGGTCTGGAAGTTGCTTCGGCCGACATGACTGTTCTCCGTTGTGAATCCGCATCTGGCGCGTGGAGCAGAACTGCTGCGGGTGATGATTCAGTTATAGACACACTGAGTGAGGCATAAACATGGGGTTCATGCGGCAGACTCTGTTTCGGGCATTCAGACCGTATCCGGATGGTATTTCCAGGGCACCTCAGAGATTTTCGATTCTGACGAGGACCGGAGGGGAAAGAACGACGGGAAGGGCTGTGATTTTGCTGACGGCATCCTGCATTCCCGCTTCACAGGTGGGATGGGTGACCAGAACGAGCGCCACGCTTTCGCCCACTCCCGCTGAAGGCTGCTGGATCATGCTGTTCAGGGAGACGCCACAGTCACGGAGGACGGCGGCGATATCCGCAATGACGCCGGGACGGTCGGCAACGGTCAGGCGAATGTAGAACGCGCCCTGTCGTTCAGAGGCCGGCCGGCTGCGGACAGGCTGAAGACCTGTTGTCTCCGTTCCCCAGACCGGTGCCGTGGTGTTACGCGCCAGATCAATGAGGTCGGCGGCGACGGCGCTTGCCGTGGGACCGGCGCCGGCGCCCCGGCCTTCGACCATAAGGCGTCCGACGAATGTTCCTTCCGCGATGACCGCGTTGAAGACGCCGTCGACCTGCGCGACCGGTGAGGTTTCGGGAATAAGGCAGGGGGCCACGCGGGCTTCGACGCCTTTTTCAGTTTGTCTTGCGAGGCCGATCAGTTTGATCCGGTAGCCAAGTGTCCGGGCGAAACTGAAGTCGAGAGCACCGATATGGCGAATGCCTTCGACATGGACGCTGTCGAAAATGACCGGACTGCCGAAAGCCAGCGATGCGAGAATGGTCAGTTTGTGCGCGGCGTCGATCCCGTCGACGTCGGTCGACGGATCTGCTTCCGCGTATCCGAGTTCCTGCGCCTCTGCGAGAACGTCGGCGAAGTCACGGCCGGTTTCGCGCATTGCGGTAAGAATGTAATTGCAGGTGCCGTTCAGGATACCACCGATCCAGAGAAGACGATCGGCGGCCAGACCTTCACGCACGGTTTTGATTGCGGGAATCCCGCCGGCGACGGCGGCCTCGAACAGCAGAGGGGCGTTGTTCTGTTCGCTGAGCCTGGCGAGTTCATCGCCGTGCAGGGCTATGAGCGCCTTATTGGCTGTTACGACCGGTTTCCCGGCGTTCAGAGCGGCTTCCACAAGCGCGCGGGCCGGTCCTTCGGCGCCGCCGATGAGTTCCACGATCACATCGACGTCAGGGTCGCTGACCAGGTCGGCTGCGTTATCATGCCAGGTGAAGGAAGCGAGATCGATTCCGCGGTCACGCTTCCGGTCACGGGCGGCAACGGCGGTGACTTCGACCGGACGGCCGGCGCGGGCTGTGATCAGGCTGGCATTGTCGCGCAGCAGGGTGATGAGACCGGCACCGACTGTGCCGAGCCCGGCAACGCCAAGCCGCAGGGGTGTTGCTGATGCGGCGTTCTCCGGCGCTGATGTCACGATGCGCTGTCCTCCAGAGCTGGTTGTTTATCGGTTTTGGGAACGGACCGGGCAGGGCCGGCGCCGTGGCTGCTGAGAAAACCACGGATGGCGCGCGTTGCCTGGCGGAGACGCTGGGTATTCTCGACGAGGCCGATGCGGACGAAGCCTTCGCCGTGTTCGCCGAAGCCGAGACCCGGGGCGACGGCGACGCCGGCTTCCTGCAGCAGGAGTTTGGAAAAGGCGACGCTGCCCATATCGCGGAAAGGCTCGGGGATTGGCGCCCAGGCGAACATGGAGCCTTCCGGGGAGGGAATCTCCCAGCCGGAACCCTGAAGGCCACGAAGGAGGACGTCGCGGCGCTCTTTGTAAAGCGCGCGGATTTCGGCGACGCAGTCCTGCGGGCCGCTGAGAGCGGCGACTGCGGCGACCTGAATCGGGGTGAAGGCGCCGTAATCGAGATAGGATTTGATGCGGGTCAGGGCGGCGATCAGGTGGGGATTGCCTGCCGCGAAGCCCATGCGCCAGCCGGCCATGGAGTAGGTTTTGGAGAGTGAGGTGAACTCGACGGCGATGTCTTTCGCGCCGGGAACGGCGAGGATCGACGGAGGGACGAGATCACCGAAATAGATCTCGGCATAGGCGAGGTCGGAGAGGATGAAGATCTCTTCCCTGCGGCAGAACGCGACGATTTCCTTGTAGAAGTCGAGATCGGCCAGGTAAGCGGTCGGGTTCGACGGGAAGTTGACGATCAGCGCGGTCGGCTTCGGGACGGAGTGGCGCACGGCGCGCTCAAGGGCGCGGAGCATGTTCTCGTCCGGGTAGGCCGGAATGGAGCGGACGGAAGCGCCGGCGATGATGAAGCCGAACTGGTGGATCGGGTAGGACGGGTTCGGCACCAGAATGGTGTCGCCGGGGCTGGTGATCGCGGAGGCGAGGTTGGCGAGGCCTTCCTTCGAGCCGAGGGTAGCGATGACTTCCGTTTCCGGGTCCAGCTTTACGTTGAAGCGGCGCTCGTAATAGCCGGCCAGGGCCTTGCGGAGTCCGGGGATGCCGCGGCTGACCGAATAGCGGTGGCTGCGGGGATCGGCGACGGTTTCCACCAGCTTTTTGACGATATGCGGCGGGGTCGGGCTGTCCGGGTTGCCCATGCCGAGATCGATGATGTCCTCACCACGGGCCCGGGCGGCGGCCTTGGCCTTGTTGACCTCCGCGAAAACGTAGGGCGGGAGGCGACGGATGCGGTGGAACTCTTCGGTCATGGCCGGGCTGTCCTACAGGCTCTTCAGGCTCTTTGCTGCCGGGATGGCAGGGGAGAATGTATAGGAAGCGGCGGGTGGTCAGGCAAGGCGAAGAGTCCAGAAGGGGTGGGGGGCTGGTCTGCCGGTTTCGGAGGGTTGTGAGATGGCGATTATTTTTCTGGGCGTGAGGGGCTGAGCAGTCGTCAGGCGGGTGAGGCAGGGTGGCATGACGGGGAGAATTGTCCGGTCTGGCTGTGAGGAGCGATCATGGCGATGACCGCAGATTCCGCATGTCTCTGCCGTGGAATTCAAGAGCGGGGTGCAACGGGTTTCATCAGCGGGCGCTTGCTGCGTTTCGGGGACGTAAAAGTCGGGCAAACGGATTCCAGAATGTCATGGACATTTTTGTTTCCGTTTGCGAATGAAAAAAGGAGCGGTATCGTAGGCTCAGAACCTGTCAGTCTGCTGATCTGAGCAGCGATCGGTGATTCACAGGTTTGTATGAGGAGTAAGCCTGTGGGCGGGATGTTTTTGCTCTCTGAGAGCCGGATGGCGTGGACTGAGCGGGATTTTCCACCCCTGCGTGGACTGCTGCATGTGGATGACGGGCGGAGGCTGCGCGGCATCGGATATGTGATCCGGAACGGGTTTCGGTGGAAACCGGCATGACAGACAGAAAAGCCGTCAGGACGATTGCCGCCGCGACTGTCGGCAATGCGCTGGAGTTCTTTGATTTTACGGTCTTCACTGCTTATGCGGCTTATATCGGCGACTATTTCTTCGAAAGTACGGATGACTATGTCCGCATTCTGCAGGCTGTTTCCGTGTTCGGTCTGGGATTTGTTGCCCGGCCGCTGGGAGCGCTGCTGATCGGCTATTATGCGGACACGCGAGGCCGCAAGGCGGCTATGACGCTCACGCTGCTTTCCATGTGTCTGGGATCGCTGCTGATCGCCGTTCTTCCGGGATACAGGACGATCGGCATTCTCGCGCCCATCCTGCTGCTCGTCGCCCGCCTGCTTCAGGGGTTCTCCGTCGGCGGAGAGATGGGGCCTGCCACGGCATTTCTGGTCGAATCAGCGCCCGATATGAAGACTTCCCGTCGCGCCGCGTCCTGGCAGCTGGCCAGCCAGTCCTTCGCCACGATTGCTTCCGGGCTGCTGGGCGCCGCCCTGAGCCTGCTCCTGACCCGGCATGAACTTGCCAGCTGGGGATGGCGGATTCCCTTTGCGATCGGTGCCATGATCGGTCCGGTGGGTCTGTGGCTCCGGGGGGCGCTGGAGGAGACGCTGGTGCCCGAAGCCGGCGATGCGCATCCGCCTCATATTCTGTCCGTATTCACCCGGCTGCCGGTGGAAGTTCTGTCCGGAATGCTGATTACCGCCGGGGGCACGGTGCTTCAGTATTTCTTTCTTTATTGCGCGCTGTTCGCTGGCAGGAATCTCCATTTCCATGCGCTTCCGGCCCTGTCGGTCAATATTGCGATCGGAGCCGGAACGGCGTTCGGGGCGATTGCCGGCGGCTATCTGGTCTCGATGGTGGGCCAGACAGCGATTGTCGTGAGCTGTCGCATCATTCTGGCCTGCACGATCGTGCCGGTCTTTGTGCTGTTTTCCCACGGCGCGGGCTTTCCGACCGTTTTCTCGCTTCTCGGACTGCTCGCCATTTTCCATGGCGCGGCCTCCGGAACCGGGACGGGAATTCTGACGCGGCTCTTTCCCATGCCGGTCAGGACGGTGGGTGTGGGATGCGCCTATTCGCTGGCGGTTACGGTGTTCGGCGGGTCGGCCCAGCCCATTTTCACCGTGATCATCAGCCACACGGGAAGTTCCGTCTCATGGTGTTTCTATGTGGTGGCCATGGCCCTCTTCTCCACGGTTCCGTTTCTGTGGATGAGGAAACGGCTGCGGGATGAGCCGGCCTCCCGGACATTCTCTGATTTCCAGCTGTCTGAAAGTATTTTTCATGAAGATGTCACCCGAAGACCTGTCGTCGTTTCTTGCGGAGCTCAGGGAGTGGGTCAGTATCGAGACGCCAACAGCCAGTCCTGAAAAGGTCGATGCACTCGGGCGTCTGATCATATCCCGCGCCCGGGAGGCCGGGCTGGCGGCGGAAGTCCACGGCGGCAACAGGGATATACACGGCGCTCCGCTGGGCGACCACATGGTGCTGTACGATCCGGAGCGGATGTCGAACGAAAAGGGCATCCTGCTTCTCGGCCATATCGATACCGTTCATCCGTCCGGCACTCTTGCCGGCGGCCTGCCGTGGAGACAGGACGGAGACAGGCTGTACGGACCCGGTATTGCCGACATGAAGGCGGGCGTTCTGCTGGCCTTCAGGGTTCTTGCCGGGTTCTCGCGGAAATCGCCTCTGCCGATACGGATGCTGATTGTGTCGGATGAGGAAATCGGCAGTCCGTCCTCCCGGCGTCTTATCGAGGAAGAGGCCGCCAGGGCAAAGTATGTGCTGGTGACGGAGCCGGGGCGGCCGGGCAACGGGATCGTGAGCGGCCGCAAGGGTGTGGGGCGCTATTTCCTCTCCTGTCATGGCCGCCCCGCGCATTCCGGCCGGGCTCATGCCGAAGGCCGGAGCGCGATCAGGGAACTGGCCCACCAGATCCTCGCTCTTGAGGCCATGACGGACGAAAGCCGGGGCATCACCGTCAATGTGGGTCTCATTGAGGGAGGCACGGGCGCCAATGTCGTGGCCGAACATGCCTCGGCCGTTGTCGATCTGCGTGTTCCGGATGAAGCCACAGGCACGGAAATGAACGGGCGTATCCTTGGCCTCAAAGCAGCTGATCCGGATGTCGAGCTCACGGTTGAAGGCGCGATCAACCGGCCCGGCTATGTGAAGGACAGGGGGATCGCCGCTCTGGTCGAAAAGGCGGAACGCATTTCCAGAGCGGATGGGCAGGAGATTTTCGATCTGTCCACGGGCGGAGGTTCGGACGGCAATTTCTCCGCCGCCATGGGGGTGCCGACGCTCGATGCTCTCGGGGTTGTGGGACACGGCGCCCATACGTTGCAGGAGCATATTGAAATATCCAGCATTCCTGTCAGATGGAATCTGCTCACGGAGCTGGTCATGCAGGGCTGAGGGGCTGTTTCAAAAGCCTGCCTGTGAAACCTCAATCTAAATTATAAAGAAGTTTTTGGTGGAGCTTTTTCAGAAAGCTTCAGAGACGCTGCCTTTTTTCAAAAAGGCGGCACCCAGAAACTTTTATTAATTTTTATCAAAGGCTTGTCGCGACGTACTTTTTGCTGTCCGGGCGTCAGATGGAGCGGAGTGCCGCGTATTTTCAGCAGGCATATGGCGGTGCATGTGTGGAAGGCTGTCGGGGGCTCAGTGGGATCGTTTATGGGTGATCGTAACGGTCTTCAGTGGGACGCTGTTCCGAAAATTACGTCATCTGGCTTTCGGGCTGTAAAGAGATCTGATGCACAGCTCCTCTTCATAAGAACCTGTTAATCACTGAATGCTTTTAATATTTAAGTCATTCACAGGGGGGCAGACTGAGCTTCTGTTGTGGAGCGACGTGCTGCTTTCGCGGCAGAAGGGGTTTTAACAGGCTGTTTTCGGGCGGGCTCAGGGCCGGGCTGGTTTTGTTCTTTATTATGCAGAGGGTATGGCTGCTGGCGGAGCTTTTTCCGGGGTGTCCTGACACGGCGATGACCGGTATGGTGCGCGGCGAAACGGAGGCGGGGCGGCCGGTTTGCGGCTGATCTCTCTGACGGGGCGGAAGTGAAGGCGGGTCTGGCGGAAGGGCCGGGCCGGTGCAGCGGGGTACGGGTGTCTGATGGACGGTTTTCTTCTGGATTACTGGGGCAATATTCTTGATTTCGATGAAAATCAGGGTGTTGTCGTCAATCGTCGTATCGATGCAGCGTCGCCGAAACTCCGTGTGTCTGTCGACGGGGATGTCGCCAGCTTTTCTTTTTGCAATGCGCAGGGCGTGTGGGAAGGGCTTTCGGTTTTTCCGGACAGGCGTCTTCGGGCCGGGGAGACGCTTGCGGGATCGTTTTCCGTGTCCTGGCAGCGGAGCGGGGTGAAGTATCCGGCTTTCGGATATAACGGGCTTTTCCTCAGCGTCTCGCCGGACGGGACGGTGGCGGTCGACAAGACGCGGGTGTTCGACTGGGAGACGTTCCGCTTTCTGTCCGAAGATGAGTTTCGCCGGCTGACCTGGGTGACGGAACATGCGTGGTATTCGCGGTCCCAGGACAGGATTGTTGCGAAGCCGGTTCCGGTGCGGGACAATTTTACCCTCGATTTTTCCGGTCTGCCTGTACGGATCGACGATCTTTTTGAGGTGGTTTCGCAGTCCGGCCTGAAAACCATCGATGTTTTCTACGACACCTGGCGGCTGGAACGGCTGGAGCTGTTTAATCCCGTTATTTACTGCTGTTCTTTCGGGCGGGACGAGGCGTTTGAGTCGCTGGAGATGACGGTTGAGTCGCTGCGGCGGTTTGCGGGATATGACGGCGATATAAAGGTTCTGACCGAGCGTGACCCGGAGGAGGTCAGGCGGCGGTATGCGTCGCTGCGCGATGAGAAGGTCGGGCTGGTGCCGTATGTGCCGCTGGATCTGATCGATTACATGTCCTCACGGTTCGATATTGGTAATTATGAGGAGTTTCAGCAGTATCAGCCGATTTTGTATCTCGATACGGATATTATTGTCGGGCGCTCTGTTGATGATCTTTTTCTGAATATTATCCGTGATCCGGCGTCCGCTGTTTATGTGTATGTCGAGACGCGGGCTCCGGCGGAGGCGAATTACTGGGGCAAGGAACTGTTCGACAACGATCCGTTCTCCGTCATGCCTGATTACGGGTTCAGCACGGGTGTGATGGCGTTCCGGACTCTCGATGGCGCCGATTCTTTTCTGAAGGCGGTCAGGCAGGTGATTTTCCGGCAGAGCCGGGAGCTGGGGTCGCGGCTGCATCTGCGCTGCTACGATCAGCCGGTGGCGAATTATGTGCTGGCGAAGATGGGATGCAGCACGGATGCGCAGTTGCTGAACCGGTTCGTGGTCAATTTCGACATGAAAATGAATCATGTGGATGCGGCCGGTTATGATGCCTATGTCTCGGCGTTACGGGAGCCGGTGCTGCATTTTGCCGGTGGTGTCGGGGGGTATGACTGGAAGCTCGGGGCGATGCGTCGTTATCGGGAGTGGCTGCTGCGCCCGGACCGGCTGGAGCCGGAGCGGGTCGTGCCAGAGCAGGCGATATCGGAGTTCGCGGTGCCGGAGCGGGCTGTGCCGGATTTTGCGGAGCCGGATTTTGCGGAGGCGGGGCTTCCCGGGGCTGGCATGTCCGCGATCGGGGTGACGCAGCCTGGAACGGTTGAAGCGGAGAAGGCTGAGGCTGAGAGTTCCGGAGCCGGACGGGGGCTGGTTCCGGAGAGTGCCGGCCTGGAGAGGCTGGTGCCGGAGAAGATGTCAGAGAATTTCCCGCCAGAGAATCTGGTATCAGAGGATCTGGCGCCGAAGGGGCTGCGGAGCGGGCGGCGCTGAGACGGGGGCTGGTTCGCAGGGTTCTGTGGGGCTGACGGAAAGGCTGCTGGCGGGGATCAGTGAGGCGGGACCGGTCTGAAGCGGGGGCTGCGGGTTTCGATGTTTCGGGGTGGTGCGGTTCAGGGAGTGGTTCTGTCGCGTGGCTGACGGGGCGGGGTGATTTTCAGGGCGGCTCTGTTCCGTGTTTTTTCTTCCCGCGGTCTGTCCCGTGGCCTGTGTGGCTGCTGTGGGTTCCTGTTTCCCTGCCTGGCCCGTGTTTCCCTACTTGGAGAGAGGCAGGCGAGCCGGTAACGTTGGGGGATGGCCGAACCGATCGTATTTTCCTCTCCTGACCCGACGATGCGCGAGCTTCTCGCGACGCATCCGCAGCTGACGCTCGACGTGCAGTGCGGGCTGATGCTGGAGGGCGTGCCGCTGCTGGCGATTGCCGATGAGATGGGCACGCCGTGCTGGGTGGTCAGCGCGGGGACGCTGCGGGCGCGGGCGGGGCGTCTGCTCGGGGCGATGGCGCAGGCGGGGCTTTCCGTTTCGCCGCATTTCGCGGTGAAGGCGAACGATCATCTCGCGGTTCTGGAAATTCTGGGACAGGCCGGGTTCGGGGCGGATGTGGTCAGCGGGGGCGAACTGCTGCGGGCGCGGAAGGCGGGGATTCCGGCGTCCCGGATCGTGTTTTCCGGCGTGGGCAAGACGGATGCGGAGCTGCGGCTGGCGCTGGCCGAGGGCATTGCCCAGGTGAATGTGGAGAGCGCGGAGGAGCTGGAGATTCTCTCGGGGCTGGCGGTGCAGACCGGGCGTGAGATGAGGGTGCTGCTGCGGGTCAATCCGGATGTGGATGCGGGTACGCATGCCAAGATCACGACGGGCGTGGCCGGAAATAAGTTCGGTGTTCCGTGGGATGAGGCGCTGGAGCTGTACCGGCGGGCGGCGGCGCTGCCGGGCGTCCGGGCGGCTGGTTATGCGATGCATATCGGGAGCCAGATTCTCTCGGCGGCGCCGTTCCGGGCGGCCTATGCGCGGATGGCGGAGCTTGTGCGGGCGACGCGGGAGGCGGGGCTGCCGGTCAGCGTCGTGGATTGCGGCGGCGGGCTCGGGATCTGTTATCGCGATGAGGGCGAGGGATCACCGGATGCGTGGGCCGGAGCGATCCGGGCGGAGCTTGGCGGCCTGGATGTGCGTCTGGCGATCGAGCCGGGGCGGTGGATCGCGGCGCCGGCCGGCGTGCTGCTGTCGACGGTCGTGCTGCGCAAGGCGGTGACGGGCGGGGCGCCGTTCATCATTCTCGACGCGGCGATGAACGATCTGTTGAGGCCTTCGCTTTATGATGCCTGGCATGGAATCGTGCCTTTATCCCCCCGGGACGCTGTGGCGGAGCCGGAGATCGCGGCTGTTGTCGGGCCGGTCTGCGAGTCCGGGGACATGTTCGCGCAGGAGCGGAGCCTGCCGCGGCTGGAGCGCGGGGCGCGGGTGGCGGTGCTCGATACCGGGGCGTACGGGGCGGTGATGAGTTCCACGTATAATGCCCGGCCGCTGGCGGCGCAGGTGCTGGTGGACGGGGATCGCTGGTCGGTCATCCGGGCGCGGCAGGGTGTGGAGGCGCTCTGGGCGGAGGATATCGTGCCTGAGCGGATCAGATCGCCGGTATGAGCGGGACGCAGCATCCGGGGGCGGGTTTTTCGGGAGGCGGTTCTTCCGGTTCCGGGTCTTCAGGGCGTGGTTCCGGGCGGGCTCCGGGGGGTGACGGGGCGCCGTCGCCGCTGGCGCTGCTGACGGCGGCGCGGCTCCGGGCGCGGCGGGTTCTTGCGGCCGAGGATGTGACGCGGCGGCTGGTGCCGGCGATTGCTGTGGTGCTGCTCTGGATTCTGGCGGCGCTGCTGCGGCTGCCGCAGTCACTTCCCGACTGGCTGCATCTGATTGCCGAGCTGGCCTGTCTGGCGGCGGTGATCTGGCTCGCGCGGCGGGGGCTGGCCGGGTATGAGCCGCCTTCCGAAGGGGCGGCGGACCGGCGGCTGGAAAAGGTTTCGGGGCTGGCGCACCGGCCGCTGGCCAGTCTGACGGACAGATCGTCGGGGATCGGGTCTCAGGCGCTGTGGACGGCCTATCAGAGCCGGCTGATCGCGTCTCTTGGTCCGCTTCGCGCCGGCTGGCCTAAATTGCGGTTCGCGGCGCGCGATCCGTGGCGGGCGGCGGTGCTGCTGCTGCCGGCTGTCGTGATTGCGGCAGTGCTGGCGGGCGGTCATGCGCCGGGGCGTGTCGCGGCGGCGCTGGTGCCGGGGTGGGACGATCCCGATGTGCCGCTGCCGCATGTGGAGGCGTGGATCACGCCGCCGCCTTATGCGCCGTCGGCTCCGGTGTTTCTGAAATCCGGCCGGGTTGCCGGCTCCGTGCCGGAGGGGGCGGTGCTGACGGCGACGGTGACGGGGCTGCACGGGACGCCGGTGCTGGACGGGCACCTGCTGGATGAGAAGCAGCAGGCGCTGGATAAACGCTCGTGGCGGGTGGAGGGGAAGCTCGGCTCTTCCGGCTGGCTGGCGCTGCGGGCGCGTGGGCGGACGATTGCGCGGTGGGACATCACGGTTGCGCCGGATGCGGTGCCGTCGGTGAAGTGGGGCGCGGAGCCGGGCGGTGAGAAGGGCGGGCGGCGGACCCGGATTCCGTTCGAGGCGCATCATGCGTACGGGATTGCGTCGCTGGTGGTGGAGATGCGGCTGGCGCATCCGTCCTTTCTGGCGAAAAAGCGGGTTCTGCGGGTGCCGCTGCCGCTTTCCGGCCATCCTGTCGAGGCGAAGGGGACGGCGACGCCGGACCTGTCTTCCGATCCGTGGGCTGGCGAGGAAGTTTCGGCCGTGCTGGTGGCGACGAGTGTCAGCCATCGGGAGGGGCGGAGTCAGGCGGTGACGTTCCTGCTGGGCTCGCGGCAGTTCAAATCGCCGGTGGCGCGGGCGGTGCTGGATCTGCGGAAGCGGCTGGCTCTGGGATCGGAATCGCGGAGCGCGGCGTCTGAGGATCTGGCGGCGCTGGGGGAGACGCCGGGACCGATTGCTGAAAATACGGGGATGTTTCTCAATCTGACGGCGACGGCGTCTCTGCTGGCGGACCCGGATGTGGAGGATGACGCGGCGCGGGATGAGGCGGTCGGCCGGCTGTGGGATCTGGCGCTAAACATCGAGGACCGGCTGCATGGCGGCGCGGAGGGGGCTCTGGCGTCGATCGATGTGCGGGCGGCGCAGGAGGCTGTCGAGCAGCAGCTCCGGCATATGCGCGAGGACAACGCGCACGGGCCTGAGGCGCAGGCGGAGCTGCAGCGGCGGATGCAGGCGCTGCGGCAGGCGATTGCGCGGAAGATGCAGGCGCTGGCGCATCAGGCGATAAAGGACGGGACGGCGATTCCCGATCTGCCGGGGCTGTCGAAGAATGGCGACAGGGCGTTTCAGCGGCTGATGCAGCGGCTTCAGAGCGATGCCGCTGAGGGGCGCGAGGGCGCGATGGACAAGCTGCAGCAGCTTGAGGATTCCATTGAGCGCATGCGGAACGCGACGCCGCAGGATATGGCGCAGCTGGCGCGGCAGATGGAGGCGCAGCAGAAGCTGAAGGACCAGACGGAGGGGTTGCAGGATCTGGTGAAGCAGCAGACTTCGCTGCTGGATCATGCGCAGTCGCGGCTTGACCGGGTCCGGCGGGCGGATGAGGCGCGGCAGGCACGGATGTCGCCGCCGGACGAGGACGGGGACAGCGATCTGTCGACGATGTCGACGCAGGAGCTGCTGCGAAAGCTCGGGCTTGTGCCGCCGCCGGGAGAGAGTGGTCAGGAGCCGCCGGCGGGTGGAGAGACGACGGGCCGTGAAAATTCCGGCGGGGGGCAGGGTCAGCCTGGAGGGCGGCCGGGAGATCAGTCGTCGCCGGAGCAGTCTGAGAGACAGTCGGGCGCTCAGGCGGGGTCTGGCGGGCAGCCGGAGAGTGGCCAGTCCGGAAATGATCAATCTGAAAATGGCCAGCAGGGTGTCGCGGGTCAGGGCGGCGGTTCGGATGCCGCGAATACGGCGGCGCTGGATCAGCGGCAGGCGGACAGGGCGTCCCAGCATGCGCTGATGCGGGCGACGGATGAGCTGAATCAGGAATTTAAGGATCTGACCGGCAAGGAGACGCCGGCTTTCGCGAAGGCTCAGGCGGACATGCGCGATGCGCGTCATGCGCTGGCGTCCGGGAATGACTCGCAGGCGGTGACGGCGCAGATGAAGGCGTTGCAGGAGTTGCAGCAGGGGCGGCAGCAGATGCGGCAGTCTTTGCAGAGCAAGGGCGGCAGTTCGGGGGCGACGAGTTTTCTGCCGTCCTTTGGCGGTCGGGGCAGCGGGAGCGGTGACGATCAGGCGAGCGGGAGTGGCGGCGGCGACGGAGGCGATGACGGGGGTGATGGCGGTGACGAGGCTGCGGGTGACGACCGGAACGCCGATCGCGATCCGCTGGGCCGTGCGACCGGAGAGGGCAGTGACGCCGGGGCGAATGACGGGGGGCATATTCCGGATGCGGCTTCCCGCGAGCGGGCGCATGAGATCGAGGAGGAGCTGCGACGGCGTGATTCCGACCGGACCCGGCCACCGCAGGAGCTGGAATATCTGGACCGGCTGCTGAAGTCGTTCTGATCCGGAGCGGGAGGGGTTCCGTGTTTCATCTTCGTCCGTTCGGCGTCGGGGATTTCGCGTTGCTGGCCGGCTGGTTCGGTTCCGTGGCCGAGCTGACGCAGTGGGGTGGTGAGGCGTTCCGGTTTCCGCTGACGGCGGATCAGCTTCTGCGGATGGTGGCGGAGGCGGACGCGGCGCCGCCGGCGCGGCTGTGCCGGATGATTGAAAAGGACGGTGAGGTGGCCGGTCATGCTCAGCTCCGGCTCTTTCGGGAGGCTGGCGGGGCGAGGCTGTGTCATGTGGCGGTGGCGCCGGGGATGCGGGGGCGGGGGCTGGCGGTTCCGATGCTGCGGCCTGTGATCGATGAGGCGTTTGCGATTCCGGAAACCGGTCGGGTGGAGCTCATGGTTTACACATGGAACGCGCCGGCGATCCGGACGTATGAGCGGCTGGGGTTCAGGCGGGAATCGGTGTGCCGCGATTCGGTCCGGGTCTGTGCGGAGTCCTGGGATGCGGCGGTGATGGCGTTGGCGCGGGATGCGTGGCGGTCTGGCTGCGGATAAGGCGGAGGCTGGCCGGGGCGGGGGCAAAAACCTGAACCGGTGTGTTTCGGGAATTTGTCTGTTGCGGATTGTTCCTGCCGGTATCTTTGGTTTCCGGACAAGCCGGCGTCTGCTGTGTGGCGCGGGTGTGAGCGAAGGATGTTTCTGATGCCGAAAGTGCTGGTTCTTTATTATTCGTCTTACGGGCATATCGAGAAGATGGCGTATGCCGTGGCGGAAGGTGTGCGGGAAGCTGGGGCTGAGGCCGTTGTGAAGCGGGTGCCGGAGCTGGTGCCGGAAGAGGTGGCGAAATCCGCTCATTTCAAACTTGATCAGGATGCGCCTGTGGCGACGGTGGCGGAACTGCCGGAGTATGATGCGATCATTCTCGGGGCGCCGACGCGGTTTGGGCGGCTGCCGTCGCAGATGGCGAATTTCTGGGATCAGACGGGTGGTCTCTGGGCGAAAGGGGCTCTGATTGGCAAGCTCGGGGCGGCGTTCACGTCGACGGCCAGCCAGCATGGCGGTCAGGAGACGACGCAGTTTTCGCTGCTGACCAATCTGATTCATCATGGGATGATTGTCAGCGGGCTGCCTTACAGCTTTGCGGGGCTGACGCGGCTGGATGAGGTCGAGGGTGGCACGCCTTACGGGGCGTCGACGATTGCGGCGGGGGACGGCTCACGGCAGCCGACGGTGACGGAGCTGGACGGGGCGAAGTTCCTGGGCAGCCATGTCGCCGGGATTGCGACGAAGCTGGCCTGATTTCAGGTTCAGAGAGTGCATTTTGATAAAGCTTTGAAAGAATAACAAAAGTTTTTGGTGAAGCTTTTTTCAGAAAGCTTCAGAAGACGCCGCCTTTTTGAAAAAAAGCGGCACCCGGAAACTTCTTTGTAATTTCAAAGAGGTTTCGCGAGCAGGATTATGTGGGTTCGCTGGTGTCGCAGCGGACCCAGGGGGCTGTGGGCAGAATTTCGGACAGGTAGTCCATGAGGATCTGGACGCGTCTGGGGCGCAGAGCGTTGGGCGGGGTGACGAGGGAGATTCCGATCGGGGGCGCCTGCCAGTCGGGCAGGATCTGCTGGACGCGGCCTTCCTGCAGGGCTTTCCAGATCATGAATTCCGGAAAAAGACCGTATCCGAAGCCGGCTTCCAGCGCGGGCAGGAAGGCTTCGGCGTTGTTCGAGCGGAAGCGGGCGCTTTGCGCGAGGGTGGTGCTGTCGCCGTTGCGATGTGTGAGTCGCAGGGTGCCGGGGGCGGATGTTCCTGTGTAGACGAAGCCTTTATGGGGTTCGAGGTCGCGCGGGGCGCGGAGCGGAGCGACGGCGCTGATCCAGGCCGGGCTGGCGACGAGGAGCAGGCGGACGGTGCAGAGTTTGCGGGCTCTCAGCGAGGAATCGGTGAGGGTTGCGATGCGGATGGCGAAGTCGAAGCCGTCGGCGACGACGTCGACGAGGGAGTCGCTGAAATCGATGGCGACGTCGACATCCGGGCAGCGGGTGAAGAAGCCGGGCAGCAGCGGCGAGAGGTGGTGGATGCCGAAGGTCATTGGCGCGGCGATCCGCACGAGGCCGGTGGGGGTGAGCATGGTTTCCCGTGCTTCGGCTTCCGCGATTTCGGCTTCGGCGATGACCTGGCGGGCGTGGGGCAGGAGCTGGCGGCCCATCTCGGTGAGGGAGAGCTGTCGCGAGGTGCGGCTGAAGAGCGAGATGCCGAGCGCGGTTTCCAGCCGGCTGATGGCTTTGGAGACGGTGGGTTTTGACAGGCGCACGTCATCGGCGGCTTTTGCGAAGGAGCCGTGTTCGGCGACTTTGGCGAAGATGGCCCAGGCTTCGAAATCCGGGAGTCTCATGTGGCGTCTGTTTCCGGTTGTCCGGGGACAATGTCTGCCCCGGTTTGCCCGTGATGGCGAGGGGGATTAGGCTCGGAGGAGGCTGCCTGCGCCCGTGATCGTGGCCGGATTGCCTTGTAAGCGGCTTACCTGTAACGGCCTGGCCACAACCGGAAAGATGACCTGTGTATCAGGGAAACGACATGAAATCAGTGAGGCAGGTCTGTGCGGATCGGTCCCGTAAGGCGGGTGGAGCGGGTCTGCTTCCGCGCCTGGGGTGTGTGCTGGGGGTGCTTTTCACGGTTTCGGCGTGTCAGACGTCTTCTCCGGTGGTGGATATGCGGCCGACGCCGCATACGCTGATTTACACTTATCTGATGGCGCATGGGATGGCGCGCGGGACGGTGATGTCCGGGGATATTACGCCGCCGCAGCTTACGGGGCTGCTGGTGGCGGACCGGGCGGCATTGCTGGCGGTGATGAAGGAGACGGCGTATCCGTCAGGGGCCAATCTGGTGGCGGCGAGCCGGGCGGTGCAGCAGTTGCTGGCGGCGACGCAGCCATCCGATTACGGGGCGGCGTCACCGCACAGGCCGCCGGGGCAGTAACGGGATCTTTCTAACGGGATTTTTCTGTCGGGTTCAGACAGGCGGCAGAGCAGGGCTCTGCCCCGCTCCCGGAAAGGATCGCGGGCCCCTTTACCCCTTTTGATTTAACAAATCGGGATCAAAGGGACTGTGTCCCTTTGTGGGGCGCGGGGCAAAGCCCCGAAAGGCTGCTGCGCTTGCTGTAATCGCCTTTTTTAGAGGCTTTTCTGGCAAAGCGAAGATGCGTGCGCCTGGTCTGGCGGATCAGCCTGGGGCGGCTGGTTTTGTGTCTTTTCGCAGTCTTTTTTCGCCGAGCAGCAGGAGGAGCGGCGCGGCGATGAAGATGGAGGAGGAGGTTCCGACGACGATGCCGAACAGCATGACCCAGGCGAAGCCGGAGAGGCTGCTGCCGCCGAAGATGGCGAGCGGCAGGGCGGCGAGGAACACGGTTGTGGATGTTCCCAGTGTGCGGTTGAGGGTTTCGTTGATCGAGAGGTCGATCAGTTCGCGCAGCGGCATGGTGCGGTAGCGGCGGAGGTTTTCGCGCACGCGGTCATAGACGACGACTTTATCGTTGGTGGAGTAGCCGAGGATGGTGAGGATCGCGGCGACCATGACCAGGTCGAATTCGAAATGGGTGAGGACCAGGAAGCCGACGGTTTTGGTCAGGTCAAGGACCAGGGTGATGACGGCGCTGAGGGCGAACTCCCATTCGAAGCGGAACCAGATATAGGCGAGGATCATCACCAGGCTGAGGCCGAGGGCGAGCAGGCCGTTGCGGAACAGTTCGGCCGAGACGGAGGCGCCGACGGCGTCGGCGCGGACGACGGTGGCGCCGGGCTGGGCCTCCGTGACGGCGTGACGGACCTGATCGATGACGGCGTTGGTGTTGGTGTTTTCGTCCGCGCCGAGGCGGATGAGCACGTCGTTGTCGCTGCCGAAGGCCTGCACGCCGGCGGCTTCGATGTGGTGGGCGGCGAGGGCGGTGCGGATTTTTCCGAAATCGGCGGGCCCGTTTGTGCGGGCCTCGACGACGATGCCGCCTTTGAAGTCCAGTCCGAGCGTGAGGCCGGGGTGGAAGAACAGGATCACTGACGCGAGCGACAGAACGGCCGAGGTTGCGAGACCGAGGAAGCGGCCGCGCATGAAGTTGATGTGTGTGTCGCTGCGGACGAAACGCAGCAGGGGACGTCCAAACATAACGCTTCGGCCTAGACGGGAAGGGTGGAGGGGCGGGTAAGGGCGTACCAGCGCACCATCAGGAGGCGGGAGAGCAGCAGCGTCGAGAACAGGGTTGTCGCGATGCCGATGGTGATGGTGAGCGCGAAGCCGCGGACCGGGCCGGTGCCGAAGACGAACAGCATGACGTGGGCGAGAAAGGCCGTGGCGTTACTGTCGAGGATGGTGGCGGTGGCGCGCTCGAATCCGGCCTGCATGGCGGCGAGCGGGGTGCGGCCGCGTTTCAGTTCCTCGCGGATGCGTTCGACGATGAGGATGTTGGCGTCGACGGCCATGCCGAGGGTGAGCAGCATGCCGGCCATGCCGGGCAGGGTGAGGGTGGCGCCGAACAGGGAGAGGATGGCGAGCATCAGGACCAGGTTGGCGAACAGGGCGACGTTCGCGTACCAGCCGAAGCGGCCGTAGAACAGGGCCATGAACACGATGACCAGCAGGAAGCCGACGAGCAGGCTGAGAGCTCCGGCGCGGATGGAATCGGCGCCGAGGGACGGGCCGATGGAGCGTTCCTCGGCGACGGTGAGCGGCACGGGCAGGGCGCCGGCGCGGAGCAGGAGGCCGAGATCGGTGGCTTTGCGGGCGTCGAAATTGCCGGTGATGATGCCGTTGCCGCCGGTGATGGCGGAGCGGATAACGGGGGCTTCGATGACCTTGTTGTCGAGGACGATGGCGAAGCGGCGTCCGACATTGGCCTGGGTGACGGCGGAGAAGGCGCGGGTGCCGGCGGAGTTCAGCGTGAAGTTCACGGCCCAGCCGCCGGTCTGTTCGTCGGTTGTGGCGCCGGCGTTGACGAGATCGGCGCCGTCGACGTCGATATGGTCGCGGACGGCGAGGGTCTGTCCCGGTGCCTCGGTGAGCGGGAGCATGGTGTCGCCGGGCGGGGCGACGGTGGCGCCTGGCGCGGTTTCGTCGACGAGGCGGAAGGTCATGCGGGCGGTGGTGCCGAGCAGGGACTTGATGTGTTCCGGGTCGCTGATGCCGGGGAGTTCGACGATGATGCGGTCTTCGCCCTGACGGGTGATTTCCGGGTCGACGGCGCCGGTGGCGTCGATGCGGCGGCGGACGATTTCGATGGCCTGGGTGACGGCTTCATGAGCGCGGGTTCTCATGGCGTCTGGCGACAGGGTGAGCGCGATGCTGCCGTCCGGGCGGGCGGCGACGGTGAATTCGTCGGCGACGGCGCGTGGCATGTCGCTGAGTATTTTCAGGTCACGGTCTTTTTCGGACGGGTCGCGCGGGCGGAAGGAGAACTGGCCCTGTTTTGTGTCGAGGGCGATGTCCCGGTAGCCGAGGCCGGCGGCGAGCAGGGACTGGCGGGCCGAATCCGAGAGGCTCTGGAGGCGGTCATGGGTCAGGGACGACAGATCGACCTGCATGAGCAGGTAGGAGCCGCCGCGCAGATCGAGGCCGAGATGGATCTGGGGCCAGGGGATGGAGGCGGCGGGTTTGCGGACGAAGTTGGGCACGCACAGCAGCAGTCCGGCAAGACAGGCGGCGATGACGGAAAACAGTTTGGCCCGGCTGTAATACATCATCGTGCGGGGAACCGTTCTCTGTCCTGCGGACAGGGGCTGATGCGCTGTGTGTGGACGACCACTTATGCCTCTTCTGCCGGTAAGTTTATGGCGGCGGGAACATGCAGGGCATCGGCCCGGAATGCAACCGCTTCGCGGGTGGGGAAGGACGTCGTTGTCTGTTCTCCTGATTGTGGCGGGTGGCTGCGGCGGGACGGTGGCTTTGCGGCGGGGTGGACGGGCGAAGTTTCCGGACCGCCGGTGAGGCGGGCGTGGGCCGGATGGGTGTGCTTTCCGGTTGTGGCGGCGGGTTCGTCCGGCGGGTTTCGTTACACTTTGTTATTATAGTGGAGGGGCGGTCTGTTCAGGTGGCGTGGCGGTGGCGCTGCACGATGAAGTGGCCCGGGCCGGCGACGGCGAGTGCGATCAGGCCGCCGGCGATGCTGATGTTTTTGTAGAAATGAATGGTCATGTCGTAGCGGAGCGTTCCGGTCATGGTCCAGAAATGGTGACCGATGAAGGCGGTGACGACGGTGTAGGCGGCCAGCAGGACGGCGAGCGGGGTGACCCACAGGCCGAGGATGAGGGCGAGGCCGGTTCCGAGTTCGGCGAGGATGGCGATCAGGGCGGAGAGGGTCGGGAAGGGTGATCCGGTCTGCGCCATATAGGCGATGGCGCCGGAATAATCCGAGAGTTTGCCCCAGCCCATGACAATGAACAGGGAGGACAGGGTGACGCGGGCGGCAAGGAGAGCTGTGTCGCGGCTGAAAAGGGTTCTGTTCATGACGTGTATCCGGTTGCGGAAAGGGGGTAGCTGAAGCGGCGGGTGGTCGCTGCTGCCGGTGTCATGACGTTATGATCGGTGGGGGCTGGTCTTATATAGAAACGATGGAACGATACTGTTTCTTTTATTTTGTTTTTGGGTGGGGGGTGATTGCCGTGTGCGCGTCGGGCGCTCCGGGAGAGTGGGGGTTATGAACTGGAAAGACTGCGAGGCGAGATGCCGCCCGGGAGGTTTTGGTGAAGCGGGGCGGTAGCTGGTTCCGGTCCGGACGTGGGAGTGCTGATCCGGAAGGCGGATCAGTCTGCGAAAATCGGGGGCAGAGCTGTGTCTTCAGGGAATGTTGCGTGTTGTCTTCGGGCCGGGAGGCGCGGGAAGGTTGCGGGGAGGCAGGCCCAGGGCTTTGCTCAGACGGATTTTGACCTCGTTTTCGTTCAGTTCTGTTCTGACGTAGCGGAGGCCGGCGGCTGAGGCGGTGTCGGCTTTTGTCTGATCCTGGTAGTAACTGACGGTGAGTTTAGCCAGGGCCGGAGCGCTTGCCGCGATGCAGGCGGTGAGTTCGGGGGGCAGGGTCATGCCTTCGGTCGCGACCGGTGTTGCGATGCAGGGCAGGCCGGCGGCCCAGCTTTCGAGCACCTTGCTTTTGATGCCGGCGCCGAAGCGCAGGGGGGGCGATGGTCAGGCGGACGGTTCGCAGGAGTGCTGTGAGGTCCGAGACGTGGCCGAGGACGCGGATGCCGGGCAGGCTGTCCATGCGGACGATGACATCGGGCATGGCGCTGCCGATCAGGAGCAGTTCGGTGTCCGGAATTTCCCTGCGGATGAGAGGGAAGATGTCATCGGCAAGCCATTTTGCCGCATCGAGGCTGGGGGCGTGGCCGTAATGGGCGACGAAGGCGATGCCGTGTCGTTCGGGGAACGGGAGCGGGGCGGGTTTTTCGGGGATGTGCCAGGGGACGACGTGAATGCTGGCGGTGGGGACGGCGCGGGCCAGCAGGGTGGCCTCGACGGGGGAATGGGTGATGACGGCGTGGGACGACCACGCCGCCATATGTTCGCGCACGCGTTCCTGGCCGGCGAGTGTCCGGAGTTCCGGGCGGCCTTCGATGGCGGCCTGACGTTCGATGCGCAGATGGGCGAGATCGGCGACGGAGGAGATCAGGCGGGCGCCGGGCATGTAGTGCCGTGTCAGGGCGAGGTAGCGGGAGGTGTTGGAGAGACGGTGGAAGTAGACGGCGTCGAACGCGCCGGACTGGATGCGCAGGAGTGTTTCCACGTTGGGGTATGTCGGCTTGCGGAAGCAGGTGATGCCGAGTTTTTCGAGTTCCTGTGTCGCGGAGGGACCGGGATCGACGGCTGAGGCGACGAAGCAGACTTCGTGCCCGAGCGCGCGGGCGGCCTGCATGTGCGAGAGGAGGGCGCCGGAGCCGGCGTCACGGGTCGGGTCGGGGGCGCGGTCGTCGATGAACAGGATTCGCGACGGGGTGGGACCGGCGGCGGTCCGGGTTCTGGTGCCGGTTCTGGCACCGGTTTGGGGGGCGGCAACGGGACCGGTGGCGGGACTGGTGACGGAACTGGCGGCGGGGCGGGAGGCCTGGTGGCGTTCCGTGGCGAGGAGGCGGGCGTCGTCGCGGCCCTGATGGCGGCGGAGGCTGTCCAGTTCGGCGGAGAGGAATTCCAGGGCCTGTTCGCGGTGCGTGGCGGAGGCGATGCCGGCGAGGGTCTGCCGGACGTGCTGGCGGAATGTTTCGTTGAAGCGTCTGGTGGCGGCGAAATGGAAGGGGGAGCCGGGCAGGTTCTCGCCGGTTTCGGCGCAGATGACGGTGACGGTGTGATCGGTATCGGCGGAGAGGGGCGGCGAGAGGGGAATGTCGAAGCCGTAGCGGCCGTCGCCGAGGCCGCTGTCGCGCAGATCGGCTCTGAGTCGGTTGGCGAGGACGCGCCGGATGAGGGCGCCGTCGACGGAAACGGTGACGCCCAGCCTGGTCTCGGGGGCGCTGTCGTCGCGGAGCCAGCCGGCGATCCGGTCCCGGCCGACGACGTCGACGCAGGCGCGCAGGGAGACGGGGCCTGGGAGGGAGGGGGTGTCTCCGGTGGTGTTCTGGGCCTCGCCGGTGGCTGCGTCTCCGGCGCGGTTCAGGGGGACGCGGGCGTGCAGGACGATGACGTCGAAAGCGGCGGGGGATGTTGCCGGGGCGGTGGTTTCGGGGATGAGGAAATCGAAGGCGTGGTATCCGTCGGCGTGACCCGGAATGACCAGGTCCGGGCGGAAGGTGTTTGCGGGACCGCGCGCGACTTCCTCGCCATGCCAGAGCACGGCGACGGTGAGAGGGGATGCGGGGCCGGCGGTTTTTCGTGCCCAGCCGGCGAGACGCCAGCCCTGTCCCGGGAGGGGGGCGATGACGTCGATGAAGCCGGTGATGGCGTCCTGCGTGTGGCCGTGGGGCGCCGTGGTGGCGGCCTGATGCAGGTGCGGGGGTGGGCGGTCTGCGGACATGGGGGGAGAGTCGCAGAAAAGACTGAATGTTTTGCCAACGAAGGAACTGTGGGGGCGGGGGCGAGGGATGTGGAGCGGGGTTTTCGGGGCGCTGCCCCGGCCCCGCAAAGGGACGCGGTCCCTTTGATCCCGGTTTGTTCAGTTAAAAGGACCGGGGACTTTGGAGGGTGTTCAGACCCTGCGGACACTTTGAATTTTGAAGCTTGACCGGGGCGGTCCGCGTGCTCATGACCGGAGGCATGACGATCGCCGAAAAACAGCACACTGTCAGACGGAATATTGTGGACGCCGCCCGCCCTCTTATCGGGGCGCGTGGTTTTTCCGCTGTCGGCATTTCACAGATTCTCGAAGTGGCGAAGATTCCGAAGGGCTCTTTTTATCACTATTTCGAATCGAAAGAGGCGTTCGGAGAGGAGCTTCTGCGGAGTTACATCGAGGACTATCTGCATAAGATGGACGACGTGTTCGCCTCGGCGGACCGTGACGGACGGGCGCATATCCTCGCTTATTGCCAGTTCTGGCGCGACACGCATTCAGGCGGTCAGGACGGCGATAAATGCCTCATCGTCAAGCTGGGGGCGGAAGTGTCGGATCTTTCCGAGCGGATGCGGGCCATCCTGGAGAGCGGCACCGCGCAGGCTGTCGAACGTCTGGCCCGGATTGTCGGGGCCGGGCAGGAAGACGGGTCTGTTCCGTCATCGGTGATGCCGCACGACTTTGCCAGCATGCTTTATCAGACCTGGCTGGGGGCGACCCTGATGGCACGGATCGTTCGAAGCTCACGCCCATTTGACTATGCATGGATGGATACAGTCCGGTTTCTGGATGATACAGGTCATTGACAGCGGAGGGGTGGTTTTCGCGCCCCGATTCTGTAGTCGACCGGTCTAATAATAGTAGACCGGTCGACTATTTAGATCCGAAAGGAGACGGGAACATGCCGGACGGTCTGCATCAGCCGGGAGGGGCACTGGCGGTCTCAGGTGGCTTCGTCGTCGCGATGATCGCGGTGGCTGACGTCATGGCCGGTCGTGCCGGAACGTTACGCATGGCTTCCCGGACACGGCGCCGGGTGCCGGACGCGGTTCAGGTGGAGAAATCCGCCGCGAGCGGCGGGAAGGAACAGTCCGGCTGTGAACTCTTTCGGAACACACCGCCATTTTCAATCCAGAGCCAGACGAGGTAGATATGGCCTACGCGACCACCAATCCCTACACGGGCGAAGTCGTAAAAACATTCCCTAATGCAACGGATGAGGACGTTAAAGGCGCTCTTGCCCGTGCGCATGAGGCGTTTGAAAAATGGCGGGAGACGCCGTTCTCCGAGCGTGCCCGTGTGATGAATGCGGCGGCTGCGATTCTGCGCCGCGATATCGACAAATATGCACGCCTGGCCACGCTGGAGATGGGCAAGACGTTTGCGGAGTCGAAGAAGGAAGTTATTCTTTCGGCTGAAATATTCGAATATTATGCGAAATATGCTGTTGAGCTTCTGAAGCCGGAGGCTCTGCCCGTCGCCGATCCGGCGGAAGGAAAAGCGGTGCTGGTTCATGAGCCGCTTGGAATTGTTTTCGCGATCGAGCCATGGAATTTCCCGTTTTATCAGGTGGTGCGCATTGCGGCTCCTCAGCTTTCGGCCGGTAACGCCGTTCTTCTGAAGCATGCTTCCAATCTGCCTCAGTGTGCCGCGATCTGCGAGGATCTGATGAAGGAGGCCGGGCTGCCGGACGGACTGTTCCGCAATCTGTATGCGGCGCGGCCTCATACGGAAATGATCCTGAACGATCCTCGTGTCTGCGGGGTTGCGCTGACGGGATCGGAAGGGGCTGGTGTGATTATCGCCGGTGTTGCGGGTAAGGCGCTCAAGAAAGCGACGATGGAGCTCGGCGGCGCGGATGCCTTTATCGTTCTGGATGACGCAGACGTTGAAAAGGCTGCGAAATGGGCGGTCATGGGGCGTCACTGGAATGCCGGGCAGGTCTGTGTTTCGGCCAAGCGTATCATTGTGCATGACGCGGTGTATGACCGTTTCCTCGATCTCTACAAAAAAGGTGTTGCGGAGCTAAAGGCCGGCGATCCGATGGACCCGTCCACGACGCTTGCGCCGCTTTCCTCGCAGGGTGCGAAGGACGATCTGATCCGTCAGGTTGAGGAAGCGAAGAAGCATGGTGCTGTGGTTGAGGAAATCGGGAATCCGGTTCCTGAGAAGGGGGCTTTCTTCCGGCCGCTTCTGATGACCAATCTGCATGAGAACAATGCAGCGCGGCACTGGGAGTTTTTCGGTCCGGTCACGCAGCTTTATCGTGCGAAGAATGAGGAGCACGCGATCCGGATCGCCAACGACTCTCCTTATGGACTTGGCGGAGCGGTCTTCACGAAAGACGAGGCGCGGGGTGCGCGGGTGGCGTCGAAGATCCGCACGGGCATGGTGTTCATCAATCATCCGCTGATCCCGAAAGCGGATCTTCCTTTTGGCGGCATCGCGCGTTCCGGTTATGGCCGTGAGCTTGTCGGACTTGGCATCAAGGAATTCGTCAACCACAAGCTGATCAATATCGTCGATATTGACGCGCCGGCCTGACGAACGGCGGCGTTTTCTGCCGGGGTTCCGGCTGACCTGAGTGATCGGGGCGGCCGGAAACCGTGGCAGTTTTCTGAAACAATATGACCAGACCGGCGGAGGACGCATGGTGTCTCCTGCTGGTCCTCCACGCTCCGGGGGAATGCGCTGAACGGCGCACAGGTATTTGCTGTCTGAACAGATACATATTTTGTAATTCAGGTAATAATCGCGCGGATATTATTTAATAATATAGTAATATTGGCTTTGTTTTAAGTTTTAAAAATAAATACGCATTTATTTCTTTCCGGAGCACACTTGTACGGGGCTTGAGAGACCAATGGCGTCCAAACCTGAAATCCTTATCGTAGGCGGCGGTGTCGCCGGGCTTTCGCTTGCCACTCAGCTTGGCAGATCATTAGGGAAAACCGGCAAAGCCCGCATCACTCTGATCGACCGGGGGTTTTCTCATGTCTGGAAACCCATGCTGCACTGTTTCGCGGCCGGGACTGTGGTGAATGAAAACGACCGCATCAGTTTCATCACGCAGGCGAGCGGGCATCACTTTGAATTCTGGCCTGGTGAGGTTGTTTCTGTTGATCGAGAGAAGCGCGAGGTCGTTCTGAGTCCGTTTCATGCCGCGGACGGGAGTCTCGTGCTGGAGAGCCGGACGATGAAATACGACACCATCGTTCTGGCGATCGGCAGCTGCGCGAATGATTTCGGGACGCCGGGTGTTAAGGAACATTGTCTGTCCATCGACAATCTTGTCGAAGCCAACGCGTTCAATGAAAAGTTCCGCATGGAACTTCTTCGTGCGTTCGCGGACAGTTCCGAACTGGATATCGCCATTGTCGGCGGCGGGGCGACCGGGACGCAGCTTGCCGCCGAGTTGCATAAGGCGCTGGATATTGTCGATCCTTACAGTCTGCATGCGTTTGGCAAAACGCCGCCGGCGCTGCGGATTACGCTGCTTCAGTCCGGCGCCCGTATTCTCCCGGCCTTTCCGGAATCTGTCTCCGTTGCCGCCAGGGCGGAGCTGGAGCGCATTGGCGTGACGGTCCGGACCGGGGCGCGGGTTGCCGCGGCGGATGCGGGCGGTTTCATTCTGAAGGATGGCACGCATGTTCCGGCCAGGCTGCGGGTCTGGGCGGCGGGGGTCAAGGCGCCGGAGGTGACAAAGACTTACGGCGGGTTGTCTCTCAGCAAATCGGGGCAGATTCTTGTAAAACCCAGTCTCTGCTCGGTCGATGACGAGAATATTTTTGCCATGGGCGATTGCTGTTATGTCGCGGACGATCCGCTTCCCGCCACGGCTCAGGTTGCCAGGCAGCAGGCGAATCATCTGGCGCGGCATCTTCCGGCCTGGATCGAGCGGAAGCAGGCAGTCTTGTCCTGTGTGTTTCAGAACAAGGGCGCCATTGTCGCGCTGGGGACCTATAACGGGTGGGCTGCTTTTCCGGGCGGCTCGGTGTAGGGTGGCGGTCTGACGCATGGTCTGCTGGCCCGCATCGGGCATGTCATGCTCTATCGTCAGCACCAGATCGCCCTGTTCGGGCTGTTCCGGGGTCTGCTCTCATTCTTTACGGAATGGATGGAGACGTTTGTGAGGCCTTCCGTGCGGCTGGACTGATCGATCCGGTGATGTGAGGGTGATGTCTTTGCAAACCATTTTGTCAGGGGCTGTTTTAAAAGCCTGTTGTCATATCATCGGGCAATTATAAAAGAAGTTTTTGGTGAAGCTTTTTTCAAAAAGCTTCAGAAGACGCCGCCTTTTTGAAAAAAGGCGGCACCAAGAAACTTTTATTTTTTTGTCACGGTTTTGTCGCTGAGCGCCTTTATGCGGCGGCGTGCTGCGGCTCCTCCTGGCCGGCGCGGGGCAGGATGGCGCCGGTTTCCAGGTCGATGACGGTTATCAGTTCCGGCGGCATGGGGTGAGGCAGCGGGAAGGTGAAGCCGGATCTGCCGCTGTATCGTCCGCCTTCGGTCAGGTCGGCGCGGAAGCGGTCGGCGGTGACGATGCCGATGTCCCTGCCGCCGCAGCGGATCAGCAGGTTGCGGGGTTCGTCGGGGAGAGCGTCACAGCGGACCCAGCCTTCGACGGTGGCGGGACCGGCGATGTCGGTGAAGCCTCTGACGGTGTAGCCGGCGGCGAGGGTCTGGCCGATGCCGGCGAGGCGTGTGCGCAGGGCTTCGAGGGCGGGACCGTCCTCGATCCGGGGCAGGCAGAACCGGCCGGAGGTTTCCGTGTCGCGGGCGGGCGGGGCGTCGGGATAGAGGGCGCCGAACTCTTCGGCGTTGTGGAACATGTTGCGGCTGCCGTCATCGACGAAGGTTTCGGAGGGCGCGCCTTCGGCGAGGATGATGTCGTGGGTTTCGAGTTCGATATGGATGTAATCGATGTGGTCGGTCTGCTGCATCTGGACGATGGAGGTGCCGTTGAGCAGCAGGCGGGCGGGGACGAGGGTATTGTCGAGCGCCATGGCGTGCAGCGGCGAGATGGTGAGGGTCCGGCGGGGCAGGCCGTCGCCCAGGGCGCCGGGGCGGATCATGACGGGCATGATGTCGGGGTTGCCGCGGGCGAAGCGGCCGTCATAGCTGCGGCGGCCGATCCAGCGAATCGGGCGGGCTTTACCGGAGGCGGTGAGGACGAGGTCGCCGATGGCGAGGTCCTGCACGGGGCGTTCGCCGTCCGGTGTGGCGATGAGGGTGCCGGGGCAGTAGCAGGGGACGCCGTAGGTGATTTCCGTTCCGCCGTCCGGGGCCATCTGGAAATAGAATTCCGAGCCGAATGTGCCGGAGAGGTGGAGGCTGACGGTTTCGCTGCCTTCCGTGACGGTCAGGGTGCCGTCGGGACCGATGAGTCCGGTGTCCGGGCTGGTTGCGGAGAAGGCGAGGTCGGAGATGACGATCGAACTCACGGTGCTGACCCAGGTGGGTGTGGGCATCGCGGGACTGATGTTGACGACGCTGCCGGTGGCGTCGAAGCCGCTGATGGTGAGCGACGTGATCATGGCCATCGAGGCGGTCAGCACCGAGCCGGTGGTGATGTTCGACGCATAGGGCGTGTTGGCCGCGAGGGGCGCGAAGGTCAGGGTTCCGGAATAGAGGGCGCCGGTTTCCAGGGTGAGGCCGCCGCCGCTGAGCACGACATTCGAGGCTGAGCCGCCGGAGAGGACGTCCATGACGCCACCGGTGCTGATGGTGGTGTGGATGGCGGCGCCGCCGGAGGAGACGATCTGGGAGACCTGCCCCTCCGTCAGCTCCGTGGTCATATGCATCTGCCAGGAGGTCTGGGCGCCGCTCAGGGTTGTGTCGATCGCGGTGCCGCCGTTTTCGACGTATTGGGTGGCGCCGGCGTAGACGGGGTTGTTCCACGGGCTTTCGTAGCCGGTGGCGAGGGTGACGAGGGTGCTGCTGGCGACGCCGCCGCTGTCGACGATCTGGCTGCCGGTGAACGGGGTAGGGAAATAGGAAGTACTGGCGTCGGTGATGACGGTGCCGCGGATGGTGGCGCTGGTAACGGTGCCGCCTTCGATGTCCTGGGTTCCGCCGTTGACGAGTGTGCCGCTGGCGGTTCCGCCTGACAGTACGGTTGTTGTGCCGCCGGATGCGACGGCAGTCTGGATGGCGGTGCCTCCGGCGCTGATGGTTTCCGAGCCGCCGCCGTCGACGATGTTCTGGATTCCGGTTCCGTCGATATAGAGGCGGCCGCCGTCGAGGATTTCGGTCTGGATGGCGGTGGTGCCGGCGGAGATGACGGCGCCGTCGCCGGCGGAGACCTGGGTGGAGGTTGCGCCGGGGCTGATCACGATATTGGTGTAGCCGGAGGGAGCGCCCCCCAGGGTGAGGATGGCGGCGCTGCCGTCGGGCTGTTCGGTCAGGGTGAGGCCGGCGCTGCCGTAGTCGAGGCCGCTGCCGAGACTGATGGTTTCGATCAGCGTGCCGCCCGATTCGATGCGGAGCTGCGAGCCGCTGCTGATGTCGAAGGTGGCGCCGGAGGTGAGGCCGGAGAGGACGATGCTGTCGCCGGAAGCGAAGCCGGAGACGGTCAGGGCGGCGGGGAGCGATCCGCCGAGGACGAGGGTTTCGGGGCCGGATGCGGTGAAGCCGAAGCTGATATTCGCGGCGTCCTGTCCGTTGGCGACGATGACGGTGCCGCCGCCGATGTCGATGGTGCCGGAGAAGGCCGCCAGCGCGCCGGAGGCGAAACGGACGGTATCGTGAGGGCCGGTCTGTTCGATGAGGCCTGCGCCGCTGATCTCGCCCTGGATGGTGCTCTGGCCGCCGAAGACGAGGGTGCCGTTATTGATGACGGAGGCACCGGTTTCGATGGTGTCGTCTGTGGCGACGGCGCCGGCGGAGAGACTCTGCTGTCCGCCTGAGGCGATGGTGACCTGGTTTGCGGTGGCGGATGACATGAGGATCTGGGTGCCGCCGGCATCGACGGTGCCGCTGGCGACGCCGATGCCGAAGAACACAGTCTGGGTGCCGCCGCTGATGATGTCGAACTGTGTGTCGGCCGGGCCTCCGGCGGCGGGGGCGGCGAGGATCTGTTCGGATGCCGAGGGGCCGCTGATGACGGTGCCGGTCGCGGCGCCGCCATTGAGCTGCAGCGTGCCGCCGGAGCCGACTGTCAGTCCGGCGGCGCTGGTGCCGTTTCCGAGCAGGAGGGTTCCGCCGGAGAAGGCGGATAGCGGGACGGCGGCGGAGGTGATGGAGACCGAGCCGCCTTCGAGGATGAGGGAGCTGGTCTGGGCGGCGGAGATGGTGATGTTGCCGCCTGTGCCTGCGATGAGTGTTCCGGCGCTGGCGCCGGAGGAGAGGACGAGGGTGCCGCCTTTCAGGACGGTGGCTTCGCTGATTGTGGCGCCGGATGTGGCGGAGACGGTGCCGGATGTGACCTGGACGCTGTTTTCGGTTCCGCCGGCGGCGATGATTTCGGTGGCGGGGCCGGCGGAGGTTCCGAGGAGTGTGGTGTCGCTGGCTGTGCCGCTGACGAGCAGGGTGCCTCCGCCGACGACGGTGGCGCCGGTGATGGTTTCGCCGGCGGAGACGAGGGCTGTCTGTCCGCTCACGATCCAGGCGCCGGAGGTGGCGGGTGTTGTGACGTCAGAAGAGGCGCTCGTCATTACGATCTGTTCCCGTTACGGTTTGCGGCGTGGCCAGGCGGTGTGTTTCCGGCCGGAAAGATGTCTGAACCTGATTCGGGATGGTACAGACGGCTGACTGACGGGCAGTGTTTCATCTTTTGTCCGGCGGCACGCGTTAAAAGGTCGGAAATCACCGTTAAAAGAGTGTGTCAGTTTCGTTAAAGCGACGTTTTTCTGCCTGCTGAGACATGGATTTATGCTGTCTGGCTGAATTGTGCGGTGCGGAAGTGGCGTGTGGGCCGCGACGGTTGCTTGACAGGGAAAAGCCGTATCGTTAGCAAGCCGATGCACCCGATCCTGAGGTGTGAATGACCGAGGACAGAACTTCATTTGAAGACCGCCTCCGTGCCGCGCAGACGCGTGTGGCCGGAAAGCAGCCTGCGGAGCAGCAGCCGGACAGCGAGGACAAATCGATCCTGGCTCTGGCGGCGCGGGCAGGCAGCGAGATGCTGGGTGGTCTCATTGCCGGAGTTCTGATCGGGTGGGGTCTGGACCGATGGTTCCACTACCGCGCTCTTTTTCTCGTGGTGTTCGCGCTGCTGGGTGGTTGTGCGGGTATTCTGAATGTCTGGAGGCTGGTAAAGCCGCCGGGCACGGATGAGAGAGAATCCTGAGAGGTCATCTCGGGCCGGGGAGAGAAGGCGTTGGCGAGCGGTTCAAGTATCGACGTGCTCGGGCAGTTCGAGCTGCATCCGGTACTCGGTGGTCTGGGAGAGGCGGTCCGTCTCAGTCAGTCTCCTGTCTATATGGTTATCGCCTGCGCTCTGGTGCTTGCGTTTCTGTTCTACGGGATGAAGCCTGCCGCGGTTGTTCCGGGGCGGCTGCAGGCGGCGGCGGAAATCTGTTACGAATTCGTGCGGAATCTGGCGGTCGATACGATCGGTCCTGAGGGGACGACGTTCTTTCCGTTCATCTTCGCGCTGTTCTTCTTCATTCTCGCCGGTAATTATCTCGGCCTGATCCCGCATTCCTTCACCTTTACCAGCCACATTGCGGTGACATTCGCGCTGGCGATCATGGTGTTCGTGATCTCCATCATCGTGTCGCTGAAGGTGCAGGGTTTCAAATTCTTCGCGCATTTCATGCCGGCCGGCGCGCCTGTCGCGCTGGCGCCGCTGCTGGTGCCGATTGAAATTCTTTCGTTTCTGTCACGTCCTGTCAGTCTGTCGATCCGACTGTTTGCCAACATGGTGGCCGGGCATGTGATGTTCGATATCTTCGCAAGCTTCGTCATCATGCTGGCCGGTCTGGGCTTCATCGGTGATGTGCTGGCGGTGGGTCCGATCGTGATCAATATCGCGCTGATCGGTCTTGAGTTGCTGGTCGGAGTTCTGCAGGCCTATGTGTTTGCGATCCTCACCTGCATTTATCTGCGAGAGGCCGTCGCTCACTGAGGCGGCTCTCCTGTCAGTCAACGTGTTCGTCAACCAGGGAAGTATACAACAATGGACATCGCTGCAGCCCGTGAAATCGGTGCCGGTATCGCCGTGATTGCTCTTGCCGGTGTCGGCATCGGGCTTGGCAACATCTTCTCGACGCTGGTCAGCAGCATTGCCCGTAACCCGGCGGCCCGCCCGCATGTGTTCGGTCTTGGCATGCTGGGCTTCGCGCTGACGGAAGCCGTTGCTCTCTTCGCCCTGCTGATCGCCTTCCTGATCCTGTTCGTCTGAGGGCGGAGGAACGTCTCGTGCGCTTACCGGTCACTCTGATTCGTCACTCCCTGCTGGCAGGGATTTCGGGTCTGCCGCTCATCGTGGCGGCTGCGCCCGGCGCGCACGCGGCGGGCATGCCCCAGCTGGATTTCAAAAATCCGCTCGTGACCGGCCAGGTCATCTGGGGCGGTATCATTTTCCTGTTTTTCTATCTGGCGCTTCGTGGCTGGGCTCTGCCCCGCGTCGAGACGGTTCTGAAGAACCGTAACGAACGGATCACCGGAGATCTCGATCAGGCTCATGCGGCGAAAGTTGAGGCCGACAAGGCCGTTCGTGAGCTGAATGAGACGAAGAAGGCGGCTGCGGCGCAGGCGCAGGCTCATCTGGACAGTGTCCTTGAGCAGGAGCGGGTGTCGGCGGCGCAGCGTCTTGCCGAGATGAATGCGAAGCTTGAGGCGGAAATTGCGTCGGCGGAAGCCGGTGTGGCGGCCGAGCGTAAGCGCGCTCTGGAATCGCTTCGTCCGATTGCCTGTGATGTGGCGGAATCGCTGGTTCAGCGGATTACGGGCAATGCGCCTGACCGTGCGGCGGTCGAGGCTGCGGTGGCGAAGGTTGCCGGGGCTGGCGTTTCTGGTCAGCCTGCCGCCGTCTGACGCGACGAACAGAGACGTGACGAGGGGATAACGTCGGTGTCTAATCTTTTTCATGAACCGGTCTTCTGGTTCGCCGTCTCATTTGTTCTGTTTTTTGTTATTTTTGGCGCGAAGATCTGGAAGCCTCTGGCGGCGCTTCTGGACGCGCGGGCCGACCAGATCCGGGTTGAGCTGGATGAGGCGGCGCGGCTGCGGCGCGAGGCCGAGCAGATGCTTGAGGATGCGACGCGTGAGCGTGAGCAGGCTTATGCGGAGGCGAATGCCCTGATCGAGCAGACGCGCAAACAGGCTGAGGATCTTGCCGGCAGGGCGCGTCAGGACGCGGAAGACATGCTGCGCCGGCGCGAGCAGATGGCGAAGGACCGGATCGCGGCGGCCGAGCGCGCGGCGCTTGAGGAAGTGCGGGCGGCGGCTGTCGATGCGGCTTTTGACGGCGCCCGTCTTGTCATTCAGCAGTCGCTTCCGGCCCAGACGTCCTCGGACATGGTGGACAGCGCCATTGCCGGTCTGCCTGCTGCTCTCTCCTCGCGTGCCGCCTGATCGTTGGCGGGACGTTGAAGGAAGACGATAAAGTTGCCGGCGTGGCCTCTGACGGGGGGGCGCCGGTGCTGAGTATCGTGATTGCCGTGCTCAATGAGCGCGAGAATATTCCATCTGTCTGCCGCGAACTTGCCGGTGTTCTGCCGCTGCTGCCGTCCACCGAGATCATTTTCGTCGATGACGGGAGCATGGACGGCACCATTCTGGCGCTGACCGGGGCGCGATCTGAACCGGGTCTCGAAAATCTGCGTATTCTCGCGCATGACCGTCGCTGCGGGAAATCCGGGGCGATGCGGACCGGGGTGCGGCATGCGCGCGGGACGTGGATTGCCACGATTGACGGGGATGGTCAGGACGATCCGGCGGAGATACCGGCGCTTCTTGAGCTGGCGCTGACCGGCGCGGCGCGGGGCAGGGCGCCGCTTGTGGTCGGGACGCGTCCGAAGCGCAGCGACACGGTCTGGCGGCGGATTGCGACACGGTTTGCGAACGGGCTGCGTCAGCGGCTGCTCGATGACGGGTGCCCGGATACGGGTGCGCCGATGAAGGTCTTCCGGCGGTCGGACTTCCTCGATCTGCCTTATTTCGAGGGGCTTCACCGGTTTCTGCCGGCTCTGATGCAGAGCTATGGCGCTCCGCTTCTCTGCCGGCCGGTGCATCACCGGTCCCGTCTTTACGGGCAGTCGAAATATACGAATTTCGGTCGGGCCGTTGTCGGGGTCCGTGATCTGCTCGGCGTGATGTGGCTGCGGAACCGGACGAGACTGCCGTCGTCAGTCCGGGAATGCTGAAGCGGGCTGGCGGAAAGGTTTTTCTCCGGCGTTCCCTGGCCGTGCGGCTCGGTTTGCTGGCGTTTGCCGTTTTTTTTCTTCTTCTTCCGGGCCGGGCGTCGATTCCGCCGTTCGATCGCGATGAGCCGCGCTACATGCAGGCGACGGCCCAGATGCTGGAGAGCGGAAATTTTGTCGATGTGCGGTTTCAGGATAAGCCGCGCTATCTTCAGCCGGCCGGGATTTACTGGCTGGAAGCGGCGGCTGTCTCCCTCTCCGGGACGCTGAGGCAGCGGGAGATCTGGGCGTATCGCGTTCCGTCGCTGCTGGCGATGACGGCTGCTGTCGTGCTGACGGCGCGGATGGGAGCGCTGCTGTTCACGCCGGCGGCCGGTCTGATGGCCGGGGTGCTGCTCGGGACCTCGGTTCTGGTGACGGCCGAGGGGCGGATGGCGACGATCGACAGCACGCTGCTGCTGGTTGTCGTTCTGGTTCAGGCTGTGCTGCTTCGTGTGTTGCGGGACCGGGCGGCGGGGCGTCCGACGCCTGTCTGGACGGCGGTGCTGTTCTGGGGCGCGCTGGGCTGCGGGCTCATGCTCAAGGGGCCGGTGATTCTGATTCCCGGGCTTGGCACGCCGCTGGCCTTTGCGTTTGTCGAGCGGGAGTGGTCCTGGCTGAAGCGGCTCCGGCCCGGCTGGGGATGGCTGGTGATGCTGGCGGTTGTTCTGCCGTGGTGCATCGCGATTGGCGTTGTCAGCCATGGGGAATTTTTCCAGCGGGCCGTGGGGCGGAATTTTCTTGGCAAGATCGGCCATGGCCAGGAGGCGCATGGGGCGTTTCCGGGCTATCATCTGGCGGTTTTCGCGATTGCCTTCTGGCCGGGATCGTTCTTCGCGGCGGCGGCCATTCCAGTCATCTGGTCCTGGCGGGCGTCCTGGAAGGTGCGGTTCCTGCTGTGCTGGATCGTGCCGCACTGGCTGGTGTTCGAACTGATCGCGACCAAGCTGCCGCATTATGTGCTGCCGGCCTATCCGGCGATCGCCATTCTGACTGCGGCGGCGCTGCAGGCCGCGGGGAATGAGTGGACATTCTGGCGGCGTTCCGTCTGGGGCCGTATTCTGCTCGGGTTTTACGGGGTTGTCTGTGCGGCAATCGGGATTGCGCTGTCGGTCGCCGGCATTGCGCTGACGAAGGTTCTCGTCGGGCAGATTCCCGTGTCGGCCTGGCTTGCGGCGGGCGGCAGTCTGCCGCTGCTGGCTCTGGCGGTGCGGGAGGTGGTCCGGGGACGGCTGTGGCAGTCGGCGATGTGTTCGGCGGCATGCGCGGTTGTGATCTATATGGGGCTGTTTCTCGGCATTGTTCCGCGCCTGGACGAGATCTGGCTGGCGCCGCGTATCGCGGATCTTGTTGATGAATACAGGCCGTGTCCTGCGACGGAAGTTGTTTCAAGCTCGTTTTCAGAGCCCAGTCTTGTGTTTCTGATGCATGGGAAAGTCGAGCTCCGGAATGCTCGTGAGGGCGCCGCGATGCTGAGTCGCAATCCGTCCTGCGGTCTGGTGCTGGTGGACCGGCGCGACTTCGCGACGTTCCGGGAGGCGCTGTCCGGGAAGGGCGTTCACGAGGTGGAATATGGCCGGGTGAGCGGCTTTAACTATTCTACTGGCAAATGGCTCGATCTTGGTCTTTACGGCGCAGCTTCTCCCTGAGGCTGGCGCTGCGGGCGGCGTGTCCGTCTGCTGACATCAGCGAGAAGGGGCGGGGCGCGCAGGTATAGCCGGGAAGGCGGCGTCTGATTTTCACCGGGGCGCGGCGCATGACGAGGGCGCGGCTGCGGGCGTCGAGAGTGTCCCATGCGGCGCCGGGGGTGCTGGCGTTCGCGGGAAGGTAATCCGGTCGTCCGACGAGCAGTGCGATGGCGACGCGTTCGCTGAGGGTGGTCATCTGCCACAGGATTTCCGGGCTCAGATTTCCTGTCATGATCAGGCGTGCTGCTTCCGTAACCCGCATCTCCGGTTTCCTTCTCTCAGAACTCTGTTTCACCCGTGGGCGGGCTGTTTCCGTGAGAGGGATGATGACCGGAAGGATTTACCGAAGCGTTAAAATTTGCCGGAAGATGACGGGAGTTAAGGATTTTGCGCGGCTTGTGTCATTCCTCGTCGGGATAAGGGCCTTTGCCGCCGTCATGGATGAACTGGTCGACGCGGGTGGTGAGCTCGGGGAGGGGGACGGAGCCGGTCTGGAGGACGACGTCGTGGAAGGCGCGGATATTGAAGGCCGGTCCGAGGGCGGCTTCGGCTTTCGCGCGGGCCTGGCGGATGGCCATTTCGCCGAGATAATACGAAAGAGCCTGACCGGGCCATGAGATATACCGGTCGACTTCGGTTTCGACTTCGTGCCGGGAGAGCGCGGTGTTATCGAGCAGGTACCGGATGGCCTGATCGCGCGTCCAGCCCATGTGATGGATGCCGGTATCGACGACGAGGCGGGCGGCGCGCCAGGCCTGGTAGCTGAGCATGCCGAAGCGGTCATAGGGGGTTTCGTAGAGGCCCATTTCGTCGCCGAGACGTTCGCAGTAGAGCGCCCAGCCTTCGCCGTAGGCCGAGAGATAGCTGTAACGCCGGAAATCCGGCTGGTCCTTGTTTTCGGCGGCGAGCGGGAGCTGGAATGCATGGCCCGGCGCGGATTCGTGCAGGGTCAGGGCGCGCAGAGCGTAAAGAGGCCGGGCGGGGAGATCCCAGGTGTTGACGAGATAGACGCCTGCTCCGCCGCGTGCGGCGGTGTAGAAGGGGGCGATGTTCGCCGGGACGGGGACGATGCCGAAGCGCTGGCGGGGAAGGTGGCCGATATAGCGTCCGATGCGTCCGTCCACCTGTTTGGCGATCCAGGCGGCGTCTTTCAGCAGTTCATCCGGTGTTTTTGCATAGAATTGCGGAGCTTTTCGCAGCCAGGCGAGGAAGGCGGGCATGTCGCCGGTGAAGCCGGAGGCTTTCATGGTCTGCTGCATTTCGGCGCGGATTTTGGCGATTTCCTCGAGCCCGGTCTTATGGATCTGATCGGGTGTGAGATCTGTTGTCGTGTATTCGCGGATGGCGGCCTGGTAACAGGCCTTGCCGTCGGGCAGGGTTTCGGCGCTGAGCGTGGTGCGGGTGTGCGGGAAATATTCGTTGCGGAAAAACGTCAGGAGAGTCTGGTAGGCCGGGATGACGGTTTCGCGGATTGTGGCGAGAGCTTCTTTACGCAGGGCGGCCTGTGTGGCGGCGGGGATTGTTGCCGGCATGTCCAGGAACGGCGCGTAAAAGGCTGTTTCCGCCGGGGGTTTTCCGAGATAGGCGGCGATGGAGGCGTCCCGTCCCTGCAGGGTGACGCGCGGAGGGGTGAGGCCGTGGGCGAGACCGGCGCGCATATTGTCTGTCTGGTCGTGGAAATACCGGCCGACCTGGCTCAGGCGGGTGAGGTAGCTCCGGTATTCGGCTTCGTTCTTTGGGTGAAAATCGGTGTCGCCTTCAATGCCGGTCCAGAATGCGGTGTCTGAGTTCGCGGGCATTTCGTAGGCGCGGCAGGTCTGGTCGGCGATCAGCGCGTCGATCTGTCCGGTGTAGACGGCGTAATCGACGCGGCTTCCGGCCGGAAGGCTGTCCGGGCTGATTGCGGCGATCTGTCTGCGCACTTCCTGCCAGCGGGTCAGGCGGGCGGCCTGGGCGGCGGGGCTGACATCGGGGAGAAATTTCTGGGGTGTTTCGGGTGTGTCGCCGGGGGCGTGACCGTCCTGTTCGAGCCGCCAGGTCCATTCGCTGCTGCTGATCGCTCTGAAGCGGGCCTCGGGGGAGGTGGGCGCAGGATCTGTGGCGGCTTCCGCCTGGGCGGGGCGGGGAGCGATTGCGGCGCAGGCGAGGAGGACGGGGATAAGGGCAGTGTGGATAGTGAGCAGGTTTCGCATAAGGATTCCGGAGAGGCCGGGAGGGCGGTGACGATCTGCTGTGTTTAACATGCGGGCGCGTGTTGCAAATCCCGGAGAGTTTTTTCGGGTGGTGTCGCGGTCTCCGGATGCCTGAAGCAGATGTTTTCCGCAGGGGTGGTGCTGCCGGGTTTCTGGCTGACAGTTCCGGCAGCAATCGCGCTTTTTCAGTATGACGAAGACGTTTCCGATGTGAACGCTTCTATGGCGAGTGCGAAGCAGCGGCTTCCGTTCAGCGTCCGGAATTCCGGCTGCGGGACTGTGTGAAGGGCGGAGCGGCAGAAGGTGAGGGCGTGGGGATCCGGGTTCAGGGCTTTGCTGCGCTGGTTTCCGTCCTCATGGAAAAGCGTGAGAGTGCCTTTGCCGTAGAGGCAGAAGGCGCAGAGTGATGAGCCGGGCGATGAACCGGCGGAGAGGGTGGGTGTAAAGGGCGTGGTGACGGGATGGCAGGTGAGGCGCAGGGTTCGCGCGGCGCCGAGGGCGGCTGTCAGGGACAGCGTTTGCTCGATATCGTCTCTGAGGAATGAGAGGGTTTTCGGGAACGGGTCTTTGTCGCGCAGCCAGGTCCGGAGCTGTTCGGTCGGTCCGCTGAGAGTGAGTGGTTCGGAGGGTTGCGTCTCCTGACTGATGAGATCCGGCCAGGTTTCGGGGACTTTGCGGCTCCAGACGACGATATCGGGAAAAGGCGTGAGCACGTCGGCGACGATGCGGGTATCGGCCGATGCGACGACGCGCGGGCCGGTTTTGCCGGTGTCCGGCCAGCTTTCGATGACGAACATGATTCAGCGACCGGTGGCGGCGGGCTGGCGCGGGCTCATGCCGCAGGCGTCCGGGTGATCGAGGGTCAGGAGAAGGCGCGTGAGGGGCGTGCCGAGGCCGGAAAGGGGAGGTGAGCGGTGGAGGATCGCGGTGTCCGCGGACCAGCCGGGGTGAAGTCGCCCTTTGAGAAGCGTGAGCCAGCCTGCGGGTGTTTCGTGGATGGTGTCGTTCTCCGCGTGTTTCCACTGAACGCCGGGGCCTGTGTAGGTGCAGAGGAGGCGGAGGGGAACGTTGTCGATGTGGAAGCATCGGCAGCTGTCGTGACTGATCTTTTCCAGACGGAAGCGGATTTCGGCTGTGTCTGACAGGCACCGGTAGCGGCGGGCGAGGGCGAGCGTGTCGTCCAGGAGCGGCTGCGTGTCTGCGGGCATGATCTGCCGGAGTTCGGTTTCGAGGATTTCGATGGTGCCCCGGCTGAGGAAGAGGTCCGGACCGCGGGTGATCCAGGTGGCGGCGGCCTGGCTGAGGTCCTGGTTCAGGAGACGTGGTTCCTGGGCGATGGCGCAGTCGGGGCGGTCGATGTTCTGAAACGGCACCGGGACGGCGAAACGCTGGCGGGTCGGGCAGGCCTGTCTCATTCCGGGCTCCTTCGTGTGTTGTTATGTTATAACATAACATATAGAATACGTGGATCGCAACCGAAGTGAGGGTGTCCGCATGTGCGAAAGACTTCCGGCGACTGTGCTTTCCGGCTTTTCGGGAGCCTGTCCTGTTCCTGAAGGGGTGGAGGGCAATGAGCGGACGCTGCGGCATGAGATGTGGCGTCGTTATGCGGGGGATGACTGGGCGGCGTTCGATGCGTTGCCTGTGGCGGTGCGGAAGCGGGTGGCGGAACATGCTTATGATGCGTGGTCGGTGAATGTGATGCTGCTCTGGCGGCATTACAAACGGGTTTACGGGCGTACGGCACGGGCGGAGCGGGCTCTGATCCGGTACCTTGATTATTGCGAGCGGCTTGAGCGGGCGGCTTTTGCGTCGCGTTATGCGGAGGCGTATGGCGCGGTTTTGCCGCATGAGGCGGCGGAGGCGACGGTTTTGCGTGTGGGGGTAAGGTGAGGCAACTCTGTTCCGGCTTCTCCTTATGTGACGATGGGGAGCGATGTGCCTTACTGAGCGATGGTCTGCTTTTCCGGTTCAGGACTGATTATTGACAGGGAAGATTTTGATTCAGGCTTCGTGAGGAGACTGAAGATGAGCGACCTGGTTCGGCTGACCGGGGCGTAGATGATCTGGTTCGGTCCTGCTTTCCGGGGAGCCTGGGTGGTTCCGCCTTCATGACTGTCCTGTTCTGAAGGGAACATCTTTGTCAGTCGAAAGGTCTGTGCCGGATGGTTTATAATTTCCGGGATGAGGCGGGTGTCATCGTCCGGATGGTCTCTCGCACCCGCCGTTATAGCAGTTGCCACAGCACGCAGCACAAAATCAGTCCGGTCAGGGATACGATCGTCTGCAGCACCGACCACACCATGATCGTCTGCTTCAGAGACAGCCTGAACAATTCATGCACCATCCAGAATCCGGCGTCATTCACATGACAGAAAAATACCGATCCGGATCCGATTGACAGCGCCAGCAGAGAGGCCTGTGCCGGCGTCAGCCCCAGTTGTGGCAGCAGCGGCGCTATCAGCCCCGCCGTCGCGGATGTCGCTACCGTTGCTGAGCCCGTCGCCTGGCGCAGACACACCGCGATCAGCCACACGAGAACGACCGGTGGAAATGGCGATGCCACGGCGATCTTGCTGATCGTGTCTGCAATTCCGGCCGACAGCAGCACCTGTTTCAGGCCGCCGCCTGCCCCGATCGTCAGCAACAGCACCGCAACCGGCGGCAGACTGCGCTGCAGTGTCTGGCCGATCTCGTGGCGCGGCACGCCCCGCGCCCAGCCGAGCATGATAACGGCAAAAACAACGGCCAGTGTCAGCGCTGAAAACGGCTCGCCCACGCCGTCCAGAACTCGCGCTGTCAGCCCGGTCTGGGGCAGAAAAACCTTTGAGACCGTGCGGGCCAGCATCAGCGAGACCGGCAGCAGAAGCACGGCCAGCGAGACTGCCCCTGACGGCGCCGGTCCGCCCGCTCCGGCCTCTCCGGGAAGATCCGGGCAGGGGATATTGAAACCGGACTGGCGCGACAGCCATTTTCCATAAAGCGGTCCTGCGAGAATGACAGCCGGAATGGCAATTCCGAGTCCGGTCAGCAGTGTGGCGCCGAGCTGCGCGTGCAGTATCGACACTGCGATCAGCGGTCCGGGATGCGGCGGCACCAGCGCATGAAGCGCTGTCATTCCGGCCAGCGCCGGGATTGCCACTGACAGCAACGGCAATCCTGATTGTTTCGAAATTGTCACGATGACCGGCAGCATGATGACGAGACCGACCTCGAAAAACAGAGGCAGACCGATCATCATCGCTGCAATCGCAATCAGCCATGGCAGCAGCGCGGCTGGCACTGGCCGGCCTCCCGGCGACAGGAGCATCGACACCACCCGTCCGGCCGCGCCGCTGTGTTCGATCATTCCGCCCAGCATCGATCCCAGTGCGATGATAATACCCGCATCGCCGAGCAGCTTTCCGGCTCCGGTCTGAAAAGCGCCGATCGCCGGCAGGATCGGCAGGCCGCTGCAGACACTGAACGTCAGCGCCCCCAGCAGGATGGCGAGAAACGGTGTCAGCCGCAGCCAGCTTATCAGCAGAACAATTACAAGCAGAGCGGCGATACATGATCCGATCAGCCGGCTGTCATGCGCGGTCCACGCCAGAACTGTATGATCCAGAACACGTCACCTGAACATTAGAAAAGGCGAGACCATTAGCCTGGCCGGAGAGAATAACCAGACACATAACAGTGAAGGGCGCCGGACAATCCGGCGCTGGACTGTGTGATGGCAAAGCTGATGCCGCCGTCTGGGGGTACGTCGACAGGTTCGGCAGGGCGTTTTCCGGGTAACGGGATCTGTTTAGCGGATTGGGAACATGATTGTTCGTTGTTTATGAAATCTGAATACGGGAATTTTCTTCTTGTCCGCTTCCGGTCATGACGTAATCAGTAGACTCACGTGTCGGGAAAACGTTTCAGCAGACTTGTTTCGTAGCTTTAGCCGGGGCTGTTTTTGTGATGCTTTCGGGCTTCTGCAGGCAGGGGGGCTGGGGATGTTTCGCCTGCGTGAGCGGTTTACTGGTCCGGCGAATGCGGTGCGCGTTCTGGTGGTGGTACTCGTCGTCACGTCCTTTCTGGCATTTCCGGTTATGGGCATGCCGGTCTGTCGCGGCGTTGATACGGCTCTGACGGAGGCCCGGAGGCAGGAATATGCTGTCCTCGTGGCCGGTGCGCTGAATGGGCGTGTCCGGTCTTCGCAGGTGACGATCAGCGCTTTTATGCAGGCCGGGGTCTGGAGTGCCGTGCGTGTTGCGACGCCTGTTGCGGATGATGGTGTTTTATTCTTCGTTGAGAGGCAGGGAGAGAAACAGTTCAGGGACGTGTGGGGTGGATGGGCGCAGCCTTCCGAACGGCGGCAACTGTCGAGGTGGGCGAGGAGACTGGGAGCGCCGGACTTACTGGCCCGATGTTTTGCGGGACTGATGAAGTGAAGGGGTGGTGCGGAGGCGGTTCTGTAAGGTCGGGAAAATCACTCATGATTTCGGCGGATGGATGGGCAGGGGCTGAGACACGGAATACGGAGCGGGAATTGTGACGTGTCATGTTATCGGGATGCCGCTTATCAGAACCACTAAGGCAATCTGTCTTGCTGCCGCTTTGCTTTCCGTGGTGTTGCTGATGCCGGGAAGTGGTGCGCGGGCGGCGGGGGAACAGGCGTTTACGGACTATACTGGCCGGCTGGGTGATCTGCCGGCTGGCATGACGCTTGGGTTTGCCGATGGCAGGGCTGTGGCTGGCAGTCATTACTATTACCGCAAATATTGCAGGGATATTCCTCTGACGGGTACGGATGGGGCGGAACTGCGTCTGAGTGAGCCGGGCGGGGGCGTTTTTGTGTTGCATTATGTGGGCGGCGGGCCGGCATCTCATGCGACTGCGGAAAACAGCACGGGGCTTGCGGGTACCTGGAGTGGTGCGGGCCGGGTTTTGCCTGTGGCCTTAACGGCTGCCGGAGGTGACAGCTATGTTCCGGGACATCGCTACGCTGACGTGACGGCTCAGGACGATGCTGCGTTTGAGACGCTTGTTCGCGGATTTTACGATGCGGTTCTGGCTGGCGACCGGGCGGAGGCGATGCGGTTCGTGTCTTTTCCGCTGAGGGTGAATACGGGTGGGGGACGGTTCTTTACTATCCGGGATGCGGCGACATTGCAGGGGAAATGGGCTCAGGTTTTTCCGGCGGTGTGGCTGAAGGCGCTCGCGGCTGCGACGCCGCACGATATGTTCGTAAGGAACGGGCAGGTCATGATCGGCGATGGCCTTGCGTGGTTTGGCGCGGATGGTCTGGAGGTCGTCAATACCGTGCCGTTGCGGGTGGCGGAGAGTGTCGGGGCCTGTTCGGGAGGAGAGCGTAATTGACCGGTCCGTCTTTGCCATCTCCGGAAATCTTTCAGCATGTGCGCATCATCATGGGTATGGTGGTGGGGCTGAGTGTCACGCGTCTGCTCAACGGGCTGGTGCGCATCATTCAGCATCCCGGCCAGACACGGATCTATCCGGTGCATATCGGCTGGGTTCTGACACTGCTGCTGATGCTCGTGCATTTCTGGTGGTGGGAGTTCTGGCTGGTCACGCTGCCGTCCTGGACGTTCGAGACCTATCTGTTTCTGATTGTCTATGCGATCGTTCTGTTCTTCCTGAGCGCATTTCTTTTTCCCGATACGATCAGCGACTATACGGGATATGAGGATTTCTTCATTTCGCGGCGGAAGTGGTTTTTCTCGTTCTTTGCGCTGACCGTTATCTTTGATCTGATTGACACGCTGATTAAGGGGCCGGCGCATTACGCCATGTTTTCGGCTGAATACTGGTTCCGGGTGCCGGTTTATCTTGTTCTTTGCGGAATCGCGATTGTTTCCGCCAGTCGCCGGTTTCACATGGTTTTTGTCAGTCTCGGGCTGATTTACGAGATTTCCTGGATACTCCGGCATTTTGAAACGCTGAGCTGAGGGGAGTGGGCTGAAAAATCCGGGATGTGGAAGGGACACCGGATGACGGGGAGCGTGGTGCTGATGGTTCTTCGTCCGGGATGTGGGGCGTGGCTCTCCTTTGCAGGCTGTTATGGGGTGTTTGTCTGCGTGACAGAGATGTGTAGAGCGGTTTTCGGGGCTTTGCCCGGACCAGGCAAAGGGACGTGGTCCCTTTGATCCCGGTTTGTGAATCTGTAAGGATGTTGGGCAAGGTTTCGGTTGATGACGTCCGGCGTTATTTTGCCTGGAAAGGCTGACCGTCCCAGGTGACGACTTTGCCGGGGCCGCAGACGGGACCCTGTTTTCCGCCAAAACCCCAGAGTGTCGCGGGGATTTTGATGTTGTTGTAGGGCAGGCTGGTTTCCACGTAGCAGGCCTGTTTCGGATTTTTTGCGTCCCAGCCGTCGACGGTGATGGTCGAGCCGGCGCTCATGTAGAGGGAGCCGGCGGGGGTGCCTTCCAGCGCGCCGAGGACGATTTCGGTTTTGCCTGTATCGCTGTTTTCGATGTGACCGGTGAAGGAGGTCGGGCCGCGCAGGATCATCTGCTGTGCGTTGAAGTCGAAGCTGGTGCCCTGGAAGTCGAATTCCCAGCAGGATTCCTCGTCGATGCCGGCGACGGTGTTGTTGTAGATGGTGCCACCGGCGAAGGTGGAGCGCTCGCCGGAATTATGCGGGTGCGGCAGGGTGTAGATGCCGGTGTTTCCGTTGCCGATGATGACATTGAACATATCGACGCCCCAGACATTGTTGCCCAGAGTGATGCCGTGGTTGAAGCCCTGGATGGAGACGTTAATGAGGGTTATGCCGGCGTCGACGACCATCGTGTTGTTATCGGTGTAGTTCATGGTGATGCCGTCGATGGACCGGTTGCCTTTCAGCGTGATCCCCTCGAGGCGGTTGCTGCTGGTCCAGTCATGATGCGGAAAGCCGTCCTGCGAGACATAGAGGCAGGTTCCGGAGGTCATGCGGCAGTCGAAAATGGCGTTGCGGAGCGTGACCAGTTCCGGATTGATTTTCAGGGTTTTCGTGAGGGTTTTTGTGGCGCCCTGAAAATCGATGGCGCAGCTTCGGATGCCTGAGTAGCAGCCGTTCAGCTGGGCCTGCACGGCGGCGGTGTCGTCAGCGGCGCGGGCTGTGGATGCGGTGGCGGCGAGCGCGACGAGGGAAAGACAGGCTGCATACTTCATCGGAACAGGCTCCTGTGAGGGTCTGTGTGTGGACAGGGTGGTTTCCGGCTGCGTTGTTTCGGGCCTCTGATTGCGGATCTTTAATTCCGCGTCTCGTTTTTTGCGCCCTCGTTTGTGCATGTGTGAGTCTGTCCTGTCCAGGCTGTCTGTCATGTCGGGAGCGTGATGCCGTGGTGGGCGGGAGGCGGGTTGACCTGTCGGGCGGATCGCGGCTCCCATGAGGCGGAGCTTCGCGATTGAGAGGGATTTGTTATGGCCTGTGCAACACAATTCTGCGCTCGCGTGACGGGAAGGGGCGGGTGGCTGTCCGTTCTGGCGGGAGACCGTCGCGGGGTGGGGCGGGGCTGTGCGCAGCGGGAGTTTTTATTCCGGATTTGTCCACGAATTTTTGTGGGGAGTGACCGGTGAGCGGGTCGGTCGGGTCTGCGGATGTGTCCTTTTCCGTCGGGGCGGATGCTGTGCCGGTTTCGTGCGGGTCGCTCTATGAGGAGACGGCGACGGCGGGGCCTGTCACCGGGGCTGTCGGGCAGGATATCGAGGTCGGGACGCTGGTGACTGGCGGCGGGATTACCGGGCTTTCGGCCGGGCTTTATCTGGCGACGGCGGGTGAGAGTGTTGCGGTTGTCGATGCGGGAGCGCCTGGCTGGGGGGCTTCGGGCCGCAATGGCGGGCAGGTCAATCCGGGTCTGAAAATGCCGCCTTCCGGGGTGGAGAGTCATTTGGCTCCGGAGGCTGGGCGCAGGCTTGCTGTTGCGGCGTGGAATGCGCCGGATCTGGTGTTTGCGCTGATTGAAAAACACGGAATCCGGTGTGACGCGGTTCGGGGCGGGACGGTGCGGGCGGCGACGGCGGGGTCGCAGGTGCCGGCGCTGGACCGGCTGACGGAAGAGTGTCTGGCCCGTGGCGGGGATGTGGCCTGGCTGAATCGTGGTGAGATGGCTGAGCTGACGGGCACGGATCGCTACTGTGCCGGCATGATCGACAGGCGGGGCGGACAGGTGAATCCGCTGTCCTATACGCGGGGGCTGGCGTCGGCGGCCATCGGGCGCGGGGCGCAGGTTTATTCCGGCACGCGGATCATGTCGCTGACGCGCGATGGCGGGACCTGGCTGGCGATGACGGATAGCGGCTATGCGATCCGGTGCCGGAATGTCGTGCTGGCGACGAACGGGTACACGAATGGTCTCTGGCCGGGGCTGAGTGACAGCATTGTGCCGGTTTACAGCGCCATCATCGCGACGGAGCCGCTGCCTGAGCGGCTGCGGGCGGCGATTCTGGCGCGGCGCGAGGTTCTGTATGAGCTGGGTGAGATCACGGTCTATTACCGCGTGGATGAGGCGGGACGGCTTCTGATCGGGAGGCGCTCGGTGTCGCGGCCTCTGGTCGGGGCGGAAGCGTTTCCGGAACTGCGGCATCTGGCGCATCGGTTGTGGCCGGGGCTGGCGGGGACGGGGTGGACGCATGGATGGAACGGGCAGCTGGCCGTGACGACGGATCATTATCCGCACTGGCATGAGCCGGCGCCGGGTGTGATTGCGTGTCTGGGCTATAACGGGCGGGGTGTGGCGATGGCGACGTTGCTCGGACGTGAGGTGGCGCGGCGGATTCAGGGTGTGCCGGCGGGGGAGCTGCTGTTGCCGCCGACGCGGATCAGGGGAATTCCGCTGCATCGGTTCTGGAAGGCCGGAGTTGCGGCGCGGGTGGCGCTGGGACGATGGCGGGACCGGCGTCAGGAGGGGCGGGCGGCTGGCGGCGAGGGGTGAAAATCTGGCGTCTGTATCCTTTGCGGACAGGGTTTTTCGGGGCTTTGCTCCGAATCCCGCAAAGAAACGCAGTCCCTCTGATCCCGGTTGATTAAATCAGAAGGGGTGCAGGGCGGAGCGGTGCTCTGTCTTCTGTTTGCAGAGTATACAGATGCCGAAAGTTTCGGGCTCGCAATGTTGCGGCGGGCGCAGTTCTGTGTTTGTTCTGTCTGGTCGTCTTTCTGTCAGGAGTGGATTTTGGCTGAGTTATCGTCCAGGCATTATGTGATTGTGCATGGCTATACCGCGAACCCGGAGGCCAACTGGTTTCCGTGGCTCAGGGAGCAGCTTGAGCGCGCCGGGGCGCGGGTGTCCGTGCCGGCGATGCCGTCTCCTCATGCGCCGGTAACGGAGAGCTGGGACGCGACGCTGAGGGATCTTCTGCCGCGTCTGAGTGACGACGTGGTTCTGATCGGCCACAGCCTGGGCTGTATTACGATCCTTCGTTATCTGATGTCCCGGCCGCCTGCGGAGACGGCTGGCGGCTATGTTCTGGTGTCCGGGTTTGACAGGCGTCTGTCGACGTTGCCGGAGCTGGAGGCGTTTACGGATATCGCGCTCGATTATGACGCTCTGCGGCGGCGGGCTGCTTTCCGGGTCTCGGTGTTTTCCGACAATGACGCGATTGTCGATCCGTCCGTGTCCCGTGATCTGGCGAAGGCGCTGCGGACGGAGGTGATGGAGATTCCCGGCGGCGGGCATTTTCTGGACCGGGAAGGGTACGGGTCGTTTCCTGAGCTGTCCGGTCTTCTGCTGACTCAGTGACGGCCGGGGCCTGCGCGGGGCGGCCCGCCGGCGTCAGTGTTTCCGGTGTGGAACCGGATCAGCGCAGGGCGGGTGAAAGGCTCTGCGGGAGGCTCTGAAGGATACGGTCGCTGAGCTGACGGACCAGCGTGTCCGTCAGGGTGACGGTGTCGTTATCGGTTGTGGCGGGGCCTGAGGCGGAGACGGTGCCGCGATGGAGCTGTTCGGGCTGGTTCTCATCGGCGGGTATGAAGCTCCAGCTGGCTTCGAGTGTGGCTTTTCCGTCCGAGGCGATGTCCATCCGGGTGATGTTGATGGTGAGGCGGCCTGAGGCGGGGCCTGGACCCGGGCCTGAGACCGGCTGATCGGTGACGAAGAGATCCGGGCGGGCGCTGCTGATCCGGGCGGTGATGAAATCTGTGACGCTGTCGGAGAGGCGTTCGGCCCAGCGGCCGTTGGCGCTGCGGCGGAGGGCCTGGCCGTTTCGTGTCACGATATCCTGGGTGTCGAGATAATCCGGCAGGGAAGCGCGGCGGATTTCGAGGATGGGGGTGCCGGGCGGGACCGCGCCCTGGGCCTGGCCGGATGAGGTTGCCGGGCCGCCGAGTGTGTAGAGCTGCAGCGGCGGGCCGGCGCAGGCGGAGAGGGACAGGGCGAGGGTGAGGACGGCGGCAGGACCGGCTTTGCCGGAGAAAGGCCGGGAGAGGATTCCGGATGCGGTTCCGGGAAGAGGCGGGATCTTGCGGCTCATCACTTGCGTCCCATCAGGAGGAGTTGCGGATTGCGTTCGACGTCGCTTGCGAAGCCGCGCAGGGCGGCGGCGGCGGCGGCGATGTCGCGGAGCGCTGAGTCGAGATTGTCGCGGTCGGTGGAGCGGGGCGAGAGCATGCCCTGGACGCTTTGCAGGGTTTTGCGAGCCTGGTCGGTGGCGCTGGTGGCGCTGGCGAGGGTCTGGTGCAGGTCCGCGCCGCGGGCTTCGAGCTGTGCGTTGCCGGTGCGCATCAGCCTGTCGATGTTGACGAGCGTGGTGTCGAGCTTGCCGTCCAGATCCTGGATGGCCTGCGTCGCGGCTTTCAGGGTCTGCTGGGCGTCCTGCGATGATTGATGCAGGCTGTCGACGAGGGGCGGCAGGTCGGTGTCGAGTTTCTGCGCGACCTCGCGGATGGAGAGGACGGCTTCGTTGGCGTTGGTGGACAGCTCTTTCAGGGGCAGGTCCTGGAGGCTGTCCTTGATTTTCTGGATGGCGGACTGGTGGGTGGGGATTTCGGGCAGGTTGCTGACGCGCGGGTGGAATTCGGCCGGGGAGCCGGGCCAGAAGTCCAGATTGATATTGACCGTGCCGGTGACGAAGCTCTGCATGTTCTGTTCGGCGCGGAGGCCGTGAGCGACGGTTTCGCGCAGATCGAGGTCGTGCGACGGTGAACCCGGGGTCTGCATGACGTGGACCTGTTTCGGGTCCAGGCTGATATCGACGGGGATATAGGCGTGGCGGGTGGCGGGATCGTAGCGCAGGGTCACGCTGTCGACTGAGCCGACGCGGACGCCGCGGAAGGTGACGGGCGCGCCGACGGACAGGCCGCTGACGGAATCCTGGAAGACGATGACGGCGTGTCTGTTTTTTGAAAACAGGCTGACATTGCCGAAGAAGATGAGGGCGCCCAGACCGAGAGCGACGCCGCCGGCGACGAAGGTGCCGACGAGGGTCTGTTTGCCGATCCCTGATTCATTTGCCATTGGCGTTCTGACCCTTTCTGACTGTGCCGGCCCCTGCGGATTCCGTGTTGTCCGGCTTTGTGGCGGCCGGATCTGTTGTAGCGGGTTCTGTTGTGCTGGTTTCTGTTCTGGCTTCGCGGTTCATGAAGGCGTGGACCTGCGGGTCTTTGCAGTGATCGCGCAGGTCGCGGGGCGAGCCGTGCGCGATGGGCTGTTTTGTCTGGGCATCGAGGAAGATGCCGTCATCGGCGATGGCGAACAGGCTGGGCAGTTCGTGGCTGACGATGACGATGGTGGCGCCGAGGCCGTCCCGGAGGGTGAGGATGAGGTCGTCGAGCCGGGCGGAGGTGATGGGATCGAGGCCGGCGGAGGGTTCGTCGAAGAACAGCACGTCCGGATCGAGGGCCATGGCGCGGGCGAGGCCGGCGCGTTTGCACATGCCGCCGGAGATTTCGGACGGGTAGAGGTCGATGGCGTGGGACAGGCCGACGAGGCCGAGTTTCATTTCCACGAGGTGGCGGATCATGTCCCGGTTCAGGCGGGTGAACATCTCCAGGGGCAGGGAGACGTTTTCGCCGATGGTCATGGAGCTCCACAGGGCGCCGCTCTGGAACAGGACGCCGAAGCGGCGGTTCAGGGCGGTGCGGTGGCTGTCCGGGCCGGACCAGTAATCGTCGCCGTCGACGGTGTATTTGCCGGACATGGGCCGGAGCAGGCCGACCATGCTGCGCAGGATGGTGCTTTTGCCGCAGCCGGAGCCGCCCATGATAGCGAAGATCGAGCCGCGCCGGACATCCATGGTGACGTGGCTCTGGATGACCTTTGTGCCGTAGCCGATGGTGACGTCGCGCAGGGAGAGGAGGACGTCGTCGTCCTGACGGGCTGTTTCTCTTGTCTGATGACGGGGCTGATCGTGTCCCTGGCCGCTATGCGCGCCGCTATACTGGCCGGCATCCTGACCGCCCGTCTGGCTGGCGGCTGGCGGGATGCCGGGACCTGTATTTCCGGGCACAGGATTTCCGGAGATCGCATTTCCGGACACTGGATTTTCTGGTGTCAGATTTCCCGGCATCAGATGTCCAGTACGTTGGCGATGACGGCGAAGATGGCGTCGAGCGCGATGACGCCGACGATGCCGACGACGACGGCGCGGGTGGCGGCGGTTCCGACATCGGCGGCGCTGCGGCCGGCGTTCAGGCCGATCTGGCAGGAGGTCAGGCCGATCATGGCGGCGAAGACGATGGATTTCGCGAAGCCGAATTCGAACTGGGTGAGGTCGATGGCGCCGAGGGTCTGGTTGATGTAGCCGGCGCCGGTGACGTCGGGGAGCATGCCGGTGGCGACGACATAGCCGCCGATGATGCTCATGCCGCTGCCATAGAGATAAAGCAGCGGCATCATCAGCATGAGCGACAGGATGGACGGCAGCAGGATGTAGCTGGAGACGGGGATGCCGAAGACTTTCAGCGCGTCGATTTCCTCGTTGCCGAGCATGGTGGCGATGCGGGCGGCGTAGGCGCCGCCGGTGCGGCCGGCCATGATGATGGCGGTCATGACGGCGGAGAGTTCGCGGACGCAGGCGATGCCGACGAGATTGGCGACGTACATATCGGCGGAGAATTTCCGCAGCTGCACGGCGCCGACGAAGGCGAGGATGGCGCCGACGAGGAAGTTGACGACGCTGACGATCATGAGCGCCGAGGGGCCGGCGTCGAAGATGTTCACGAACAGGTCGCGCAGGCGCATGCCGCCATGGCCGGAGAGCGCCTTCACCGAGCCCCGGGCGGTCTGAGCGCCCAGTTCGGTCAGGGCGCCGATTTCATCGAGTGTGTCGAGGGTCAGGGCGCCTGTGGTCCGCAGCGGAGCGAAAGGTTTTTTCGGGTGCTGCGCGGGGGGCTCGGGTTCGGCGGGCAGGAGGGCGAAGAGGCGCTGCACGCCGTCTGGCAACTGAGCCAGATCGAAGTTCATTTTCCCGCGGGCGGCGGCCTGTTTCACGGTCCAGAGGAAGGAGACCAGGGAGGAATCCCACTGGCTGAGACCGCTGACATCGACGTGGAGCGTCTGTGCGGCGCCGTCCTTCGGTGCGCCCGTTCTGAGGGCATCGTCGGGGATGGCGAGGGCGGCGCCGTCATCGATCGTCCACTGGCCGCGCAGCACGAGCGTGATGTCGTTTGCCGAAGACTGAACCGTCCATTCCGGATGGCTGTCCGCGTCATGGCTGTCTGCGTTGCCTGACGCCGTCGGCGTGGGGGTGTGTTCCTGGTCCGTCATGTGCGGGACGAGTTTTAGGGCAGGCGGGCTCTGTTGGCCAGCGTGGCCGTCCGGAGAGGGTCCCGGAGCTGTCCAAGGGGGTTTTCCCGGCCTGATCCGGAACGGTTAAACGCTAATTTATATGACAAATAATTTTCCCAAATATATGTCAAACCATGTCCAGCTAAGCTCTGTACGCATGAAAGTCATGTTGTTACGTCATGTTACGAAAAGCGGAGTCCGGATGGAAACGCAGCCTCCCGTACCTGTCCAGGATGGCGGCGTCGCAATGATTTCACAGGATAAGGCAGATCAATGAATGCCATAGTCGTTACAGCACTGCGGCGTCCCTATACGTTCGTCGTTCTTTCGATTCTTATTGTTATGATGGGCATTCTTTCGATCAGGAAGACGCCGGCGGATGTGTTTCCGAACATCCGGATTCCCGCTATTGCGGTGGTCTGGACCTATTCGGGGATGCTGCCGGACGAGTTTGCCGGGCGCATCATGTACAATTTCGAGCAGGGTGTGACCTCCACTGTGGAGGGGATCGACCATATGGAGGCGGACTCCTTCTATGGCCGTGGGATTGTGAAAATATATTTCCAGCCGGGCACGGAGATCGGGGGCGCCGAGGCGGATGTGGCGGCGATCTCGCAGACAGTGCTGCAGCAGATGCCCGAGCACATTGCCGCGCCGATGATCATGCGGCTGGAGGCGTCTTCGGTTCCGGTGATCTCGCTGCAGCTCACTTCGGACACGATGACGCCTTCGGATCTGTTCAAGCTGGCGTTCATCCGGATGCGGTCGCTGCTGGTGACGATTCCGGGTGCGGTGGTGCCGCATCCCTATGGCGGCATGGACAGTTTTGTCATGATCGCGCTGAACCAGAAGCAGCTTCAGGCGCATCATCTTTCGGCGATGGACGTGCAGAACGCGCTGGACACGCAGAACGTGGTGCGGCCGGCGGGCGATCAGAAGATCGGGCCGACGGACTGGATGGTGCAGACCAACGCGACGCCGCGCTCGCTGGAGGATATTGCGGACATTCCGATCAAGAGGGTCGGGAACGCGGTCGTCTATATTCATGACGTGGGCGATGTGTATCGCGGCGGGCATCCGCAGACGAACAGTGTGATCGTCAAAGGTAAGCAGGCTGTCATCATGGTGGTGATGAAGAGCGGCGAGGCTTCCACGCTGGATGTGGTTGACGGCGTGAAGAAGATGATGCCGCGGCTTCAGGCGGTGCTGCCTTCGACGGTGCATCTGAGCGTTCTCAGCGATGCGTCCGGGTTCGTGATCGACTCCATCCATGACGTGATGCGGGAGATGGCGACGGCGGCGGCGCTGACTGGTCTGGTGGTGCTGCTGTTCCTGGGGTCCTGGCGTTCGACGGTCATCATCGCGACGTCCATTCCGCTGGCCATTCTGTGTTCGCTGATCGCGCTTGGCTGGGCGGGACAGACGATCAACGTGATGACGCTGGGCGGTCTGGCGCTGGCAGTCGGTATTCTTGTCGATGACGCCACGGTGATGATCGAGAACATCGACACGCATCTGGAGGAGGGCAAGGAGCTGGAGCCGGCGATCATCGACGCGGCCAACCAGATTGTTGTTCCGACGTTTGTTTCGACCACCTGCATCTGCATTGTCTGGCTGCCGCTGTTCGGTCTGAGCGGTGTGGCGGGCTGGCTGTTCATGCCGATGGCGGAGGCGATCATCTTCGCGATGATGGCGTCCTTCATTCTGTCGCGGACGCTGGTGCCGACAATGGCGAAATATCTGCTGGCGGGTCACATCCAGCCGGGGCTGCATGGGGAGGAGCACGAGGCTCTGCCGCATGGGAAGAACGCCTTCACGCGGTTTCAGAAGGGGTTCGAGCATCGGTTCACGCTGTTTCGCGAGCGGTATCGCGGGGTGCTGTCCGGGCTGATCGAGCGGCGTGGGGTTTTCGTCGGGACGTTTCTCGGGATTTCGGTGCTGTCCTGCGGGCTGTATTTCGTCGCGGGTCGGGATTTCTTTCCGGAGATCAAGTCCGATCAGCTTCAGATGCACATGCGTGCGCCGCTGGGTGCGCGGATCGAGGTCGCGGACCGGATTGCGGCGCTGACGGCGGACCGGATCGACGCGCTGCTGCCCGGGAAAGTGCATGATGTTGTCGCAAACTGCGGACTTCCGGAGGGACCGCATAACCAGGCGTTCATTCCGACGCCGACGCTGGGCACGCAGGACTGCGATCTGACGATCACGCTGAACGATGAGGCGTCACCGGTCTGGGATTACCGGGCGATCCTGCGGAAGGGGTTGTCGGCCAGTTTCCCAGGTACGGTGTTTACCTTCCAGCCGGCGGATCTGACGGCGAAGATTCTGAATTTCGGGTCACCGTCGCCGATCGATGTGAAAATCGGCGGTCCGGATCTGGATGAGAGCTACAAATATGCTCTGGAGCTGGTGAACCGGCTGCGGAAGGTGACGGGGGCTGCGGATGTGTCGCTGCAGCAGACGATGAAGACGCCGACGCTGTTTGTGGAGGGTGACCGGAGTTTCGAGCAGGCGACGGGTGTGACGGAAGGGGATCTGGCGGACAACGAGCTGATGACGCTCGCGGGCAGTTCGCAGGTCGATCCGCAATACTGGTACGATCCGAAAATGGGTGTGACGTTCACGCTGAATACCTATGTCTCTCAGGATCAGCTGACGCATTACAACGATCTGCTGACGATCCCGGTCGATAAGGGCGACGGCGATCCTTCGGGGAAATCCTCGCAGCTTCTGGGGGCGATGAGCCGGATCAGAGCGACGGGGACGCCGGGTGAGGTGTCGCATTACAACTCGATGCCGGCTTTCGACATCTATGTATCGGCTGAGGGCACTGATCTGGGTGCGGTTCTGAAGGGTGTGCAGCGCGAGGTTGCGGCGACGGCGAAGGATGTGCCGCGCGGGGCTGCTGTCGAGATTGCCGGGCAGGCGACGACGATGAGCAGTGCCTATGCGGAGCTGCTTGGCGGGCTCGTGATCTCGATTGCGCTGATCTACCTGCTGATTGTCGTCAACTTTCAGTCCTGGCTTGATCCTTTCATCATCATCTCGGCGCTGCCGGGGGCTCTGGCGGGGATTGCCTGGGCTCTGTTCCTGACGCGCACGCATCTTTCGGTGCCGGCGCTGACGGGGGCGATCATGTGCATGGGCACGGCGACGGCGAATTCGATCCTGGTTGTGTCCTATGCCCGCGAGCGTCTGGAGGTGCATGGCGAGCCGCTGCGGGCGGCGCTGGAGGCGGGTTACGGGCGCATTCGTCCGGTGATCATGACGGCGACAGCGATGATTGTCGGCATGATTCCGATGTCGGTCAGCAACTCGCAGAACGCGCCGCTCGGCAAGGCGGTGATCGGGGGGCTGATTGTGGCCACGATCTCGACCCTGCTGTTCGTGCCCTGTGTTTACGCAATTTTCTACAGCCGAAAATCTTCCCGTAAGGAGACAGTCTGATGGCGCGCTCAACCGGTCGTCATCCCGTCCTGCTCGCTGGCGTGTGCGTGCTTGCGCTCGCGTCGGGCTGGATCGTGATCTCGCGTATTCATGAATCGAAAAGTCTGCGTGAGGAGACGGCGCACAACGCCATTCCGGACGTGGAGGTCATCACGCCGCAGCCGGGGGCGAAGACGCTGACGCTGACGCTGCCGGGGACGATCGACGCCTGGTATCAGGCGCCGATTTATCCGCAGGCCTCCGGATATGTGAAGATGTGGTATAAGGATTTCGGTGCGGAGGTGAAGGCTGGCGATGTGTTGGCCGAGGTCAACGCGCCGGGTCTGGACGCGCAGTATCAGCAGGCGAAGGCGGATTACGACGCCACGGCGGCGAAGTATAACCTGACGGTGGTGAGTGCGGCGCGCTGGCACGCGATGGCGCAGTCTCAGGCGGTGTCCGGGCAGTCGGTTTCCGTGGCGGATGCGAATAAGAAATCCGGTTATGCGGAGATGGAGGCGGCGCAGCATAACGTCGATCGCTTCGAGGCCCTGGAAAAGTTCAAGACGATCGTGGCGCCTTTCGATGGTGTTGTGACATCGCGTGATGTCAACGTGGGTGATTATGTGAGCGCGGGCGGCGGTGAGCACAGCGCGTCCGGCGAGGCGAACCAGGTGTTCGTGGTCTCCGACATGCACCGGATGCGTCTGTTTCTGTCGGTTCCTGAAGTATTCTCCTACATTCTCAAGCCGGGCATGGTGGCGACTGTTTCCGTGCCGCAATTCCCGAACCGGACCTTCGAGGCGAAGTTTCTGACGGTCGCGAAGGGGTATGATCCGAACACGCGCACGGCGGTCACGGAATTTACCATCGACAATCCGGATCATCTGCTGTGGCCGGGGACGTTTGCCTCGGTGCATCTGACGGCGCCGGCGGAGGGCGGGGTGCAGCGTATTCCGACCTCGACGCTGGTGTTCGAGGAGAAGGGGATGCAGGTCGCGGTCGTGGACGGGACGAATCATGTGCATTTCCGCAATATTGAGGTCGGGCGGATGGCCGATACGCGGACCGATGTGATTTCGGGGATTCAGCCGGGGGACCGGATCGTGCGCAATCCGCCGGCTGATCTGCTGGAGGGACAGGAGGTCCGGGTGGTGGTTCCTGCGAAAGGGTATGAGCAGGACGACGAGGAGATCGAAGGATGAAGACGGCGCGCGGAGGCGTGGGGCGTGCGGCGTCGGTGCTCGCGGGTCTTTCGGGGATGCTGATGCTGTCCGGCTGCGATCTGGCGCCGGCTTATCAGGCGCCGCATTTCATTGTTCCGGACAGCTGGACCGGGCAGCAGCCGTTCGCGAAGGCGACGCCGGCGGATACGGTGCTGCCGTCGGACTGGTGGCGGCTGTTCGGCGATCCGGAGCTGGATGCGCTGGAGGAAAAAGCGGTGGCGCAGAACGCCGATCTTCAGGCGGCGGCGGAGCGGTTTACGCAGGCGCGGTCGCTGGTGATGAAGGCGCGGGCGGATCTGCTGCCGCATTTCGGACTGGCTTTCGGGGCGTCGGACAACAAGCAGTCGGCGGACCGTCTGTTCCGGTATAAGGGCGCGATCACGCAGACGGATGAGTTTTATGGCGGTCTGGCGTCCTGGGAGCCGGATTTCTGGTCGGAGATCCGCAATCAGGTCCGGATGAGCAAGTATGAGGCGCAGCAGAAGGCGGCGGATTTCGCCGGGGCGCGGCTGAGCATCGAGGCTGATCTGGCCAGCGATTATGTCGCGTTGCGGGGGTACGACGCGCAGGAGGCGATTTATCAGCGCGCGATCTCGTATTTTCAGAAGGCGGTGGACATGACGCATACGCAGCTTGTCAATCAGGCGGCGCCGCGTCTGGATCTTGCCCGCGCGCAGAACCAGCTTTACGTGACCCAGGCGGCGGAGCTTGACCTGCGGGCGCAGCGGGAGGTGACGGAGCATGCGATCGCCATTCTGACCAATACGGCGCCGGAGAGTTTTCATATCGAGCCGCGCGCTGATTTTACGTTCAGGGAGGTGAATTTGCCGGTGGGAATGCCGTCCGAGCTGTTGCAGCGTCGGCCGGACATTGCCTCGGCGGAGCGGGTGATGGCGCAGGCGAACCGGTCGATCGGCGTGGCGCGGGCGGCGTTCTATCCGCATATTTCGCTGAACGCGAATGGCGGTTTCGACGCGAACGGGTTCGATCTGGCGAAGCTGGCGAACAGCATGTGGTCGTATGGTGCGACGGCATCGATGCCGATTTTCGAGGGGGGTCTGCGGCGGGCGTCTTTGCAGTATTCCTGGTCGGCGTACCGGGAGACGCGGGATGATTATCGTTCGACGGTGCTGTCGGCGTTTCGCGAGGTTGAGGATGAGCTGTCGCGGACGCGGCTGCTGCGGGCGGAGGATGCGCGGCTGAAGCAGGCTGTGGGCACGGCGCTGGACATGCAGGACATGACGATGACGCTCTATAAGGGCGGGCTGTCGGATTATCTGGGGGCGATTGTGGCGCAGGAGGCGGCGCTGGACTCGCGGATTTCGGAGGTGCAGGTGGCGGCGCGGTCTGTGCAGGCGACGGTGGCGCTGATCCGGGCTCTGGGTGGCGGCTGGGACCGTGCGCAACTGCCGACGCCGGACCAGACGATGACGTTCAGCCCGTTACAGTATGGCGGCATTCATTATCCGAAGCCGGCGGGCGGGATCGGGCCGGAAAATCCGGAGGGCTATGAGAACCTGGTGACGGGGCGGTCCTGAGTGTCAGATGTCGTCGGGCGGAAAGGGATTATCCGCCGCGGAACTGTCTGACGCGCTGACGACGCGGATGCGCATGGCGACGTTCATGACGTTGCCGTGCGGGTCGGCGACCATCACCCCGATCGTGTCGAAGCCGGTGTATCCGGATGCTGACGTGTAGTGCAGGGCGGTGGCGGTAATGGGTGTCGCGTTACATTTGTAGCGGGCGTTCTGTGACGGAAAATGCGGGTGTGTTTTGTAATCCGCGAGCCAGGCGCGTCCGTGAGCGGGGTCTCTGACGATTTTGATGACCTGGTATTTTTCCGGGGTGCAGTTGCTGTCGACGGCGCCCCAGTAATTCAGGATGGTATCGGCGTCTGTTCTGACGATTTTATCGGCGACGCGGTAGAGGGCCGATTTCGGGATGCTGACGACTCTTCTGGCCTGAGCGCCGCCGCTGCCAGCTGCGGCGTTGATGCTGGTTGAGGTCGTGTTCACGCAGTCTGTCAGACCGATGCAGAGAATGGCGAGCGTGGCCCGCGTTCCGAACTGTCTCACCCTCTCAGCCTTCTGCCGTTTTCATGGAGAAACGTATCGGCAGTGTTTCAGGCGTGCAATGAAAGATTGCCGGCGGGAAATGCCTGTCTGTCATGCGGGCGGGAGGGTTTTCGCGCCACGCCCGTCGGGGGGGTACGGGGTTTTCTGGCTGGCCGTCGATTTCCGGGGTGCTTCGGTCTGACTGACGGGTGGCGGCACATGATCGACGAGGTGAGTGTTTGTTCAGGGTCGCGGATAAAAGACCGAATGCACCGATTGTCTTTGCCGGTTGCTATTCCGCGCAGGCTTCTGACGGGCAGGAGAAATGAGAGCTATAGGGAGAAAACCGGCTTTTCGATGGTGTTCTGATGGTCATCCCGTCATGCGCGAACCGGGCAGAGGACATTCCTGGCGGTTTTCAGCGAGACCGGGATTGCAATCGTATCGATAGGAATATTCATTTAGTTTGCTTTGACGTGTCGCTGCCTGTTGGGACACAATCAGAAAAATTTTCCCTGTTTTTTCAGGCTGGCAATTGTCAGACTGCAGGTGCTGCCGCTATTAGCGGGACCTGCAATAATATATTCAATAAATGAATAATTGACTATATTGTAATATGTTTCATATTATAAACCCAGAGCAGGGAGTTGTTTATTTATGAATTCGGAGAATTTAATAAAGTTTTCTATTATTATACCTAATTATAATTACGGAAGATATGTAGGAGAAGCTATTGAAAGCGCTCTTAATCAGGACTGGGAAAATAAGGAGGTCATTGTTGTTGATGATGGGTCAGAGGACAATTCTGTTGATGTTATAAAAAGTTTTGGAAAGAAAATTAAAGCACTGTTTCAGAAAAATAGCGGACAACGGGAGGCAAATAACAGAGGATTTCTCGAAAGCTCCGGAGATGTCGTAATATTCCTTGATTCTGATGACGTTCTTGTTCCCGGAGCACTTCATAAGATCGCTGCAGTCTGGAAGGAAGGTCTCAGCAAGGTTCAGGGGATGATGCTGAGGACTGATGCCTCGGGAAAATCAATGAATGTCATCGTTCCCAGACTGACCTATGTACCTGCTCCACAGGCAATTCGCCAGTGGATGGACGCGACATTTGAATATCCTACACCACCGGGTTCAGGAAATGCATGGTCCCGTAAATTCCTCGAACAGATATTCCCGCTTGATGACAATTGCGACAGTTCTACCGACAGTTCATGTATAGCCTTGGCTCCTTATTGGGGAAATGTGGTAACAATACAGGATACTGTCGTATTATACCGTACGCATGGCGCTAATGACAGTAATATTGCATCGCGTGATACGAATTACAGTCGTGAAATCAGACGCGGGCTGACCCGGTTTTTTACAGTACAGAGATATTGTCGGAAAAATAATCTGACATTGCCGGATCGGAAGATTTTATTTCGGGGCAGCAGCCTTCTGCAGTACCGTGTGGCATCATTGCGCCTTACGCCTTCAGTCCATCCGCTGGCGGGCGACAATCGGATCAGGGCGCTTGCTGATGCGGTAATGATTTTGTTCTGGCCGAATTTTCGCTCTTTCAGGGTCCGCCTTGCGATTGCAGCGTGGTCGGCCGTGACGCTCGTCGTGCCTGTATCGGTTGCACGGAAGCTCATTCTGAAACGTTATGGATGATAGCATATTGGCTCTGGCCAAGGACTCTGTGAATATGCCGGGATTTCAGATGTTTTTGTGAATGCGGAAAGTATATTCATTGGATATTTCTGGTAAAGAGTCTGGTATTGCGCCATCGTATCCGATTTTACTTCCCGAGACTGCGGGGAGCGCTGTCGCGTAATCTGCAGGAAGTTTTCAGGGCGTGTTCGTCGTATTCACGCAGTCTGTCTGACCGATACGCCAATGCAGAGAATGGCAGGCGTGGTCCGTATTTCGGATTGTCTCACCCTGTCAGCTTTCTGTCGTTTCGGGGTGGAAACGGGTTGGTGGTGTTTCAGACGTGCAATGAAAGATTGCCGGCGGGAAATGCCTGTCTGTCATGCGGGCGTGAGAGTTTCCCCGCCCGGCCCGTCCGTGGGGTTACGGGGTTTTCAGGCTGGCGTCTATTTCCAGGGCGAGCTGCGCCATTCTGACGGCGCCTTCCTTGCTGGCCGCGCCGCAGATGAAGCGGGCGGGATGAGCGAAGGTGGCGTCCGGCACGCCGGAGACTTTTGCGAGGGTTTCGCCGTCCAGGCCGCGCCAGGCTTCGGGCAGGGAGACGCGCTGGCCGAAATCGCCGCGTGTGGGCGGGATGGCCTTGACGTTCCAGCGTCCGGGGGCTGCGGGGGAGACGACGTAGACGACGGGGAGGTCGTGTTCGAAGATGACCTTCTCGGTGGGCATGCCGGTGTCCATGACGAGGATGCGTTTGTCTTCGGCTTTCGCGTAGGAGTCCAGGATGCGGTCGGTGGCTTTCAGGCTGGCTCTGGTGCGGTCGACAAGGTTTTCGAGATGCAGTGCGATGGTGCCTGCGGCGTTCGCAAAGCCGAGGGTTTCCCGCTTTTTAGCTTCTTCGGGGCCGTAAAGTTCGGCAGTGTCCCAGGCGGGACCGCAGGATGAGACGATGTCGGCGAGGGAGAGTCGGCCCATTTTGACGACGCCGTTATCGTCGAGATCGACGGGCAGGATGAGGGATTTGTCGAGCGCTTTCCAGATGGCGTCGACGGTGGCCTCATCTGCGTCGGTTCTGAGGAGATTGCGGATGGCGGCGTGGCCGTAATCCTTCCACAGAAGGCCGGCGGCGCTGTAGGGTGTGCTGCCGTCCTCGCGGAGGGGTTTGTCCTTCATGTGGTGGTCGTAGCGGCCGGTTGTGGGGTCGTATTTGCCGCCGACATCGAAGACGATGTCCGCCGCGCTGATTTTCTCCGGCGATCTGGAGCGGGTGAAGGTCAGGCGGTCACCCGATGTGCCGTCGATGACGCGGCGGCGCAGATCGCCGTGCGGCGCGAGGGCGTAGTGAAGGATGACGTAGCCGAGGGTTTCGTCGGCATGGAAGTTTCCCGAGTGTGTCAGGGCTCTGACGGGAGCGGTCTCGCTGCTGAGGCCGGTGGGAATATGCTCTGACATGGGAACCTGCTGAATGTCCGGGAAATGGGTGTGGCAGGACGTGTCATGTCACGCGGGAGAATGCAAGGCGGTGGGGCGGGGATGGTCCGTCAGGTTTTTTCTGTTCTGGCGGCTGGCGTGAATTTCCAGATGAAAGCGGTCAGGGCGGTGCTGCCGAGGCTGGCGAGCAGGGTGATGCGCTGGGAGGGCTCGAGGGCCATGGCGATGATCACGATCAGGACGGCGGCGATGGCGAGCCAGTTGGCGACGGGGAAGAAGGGGACGGCGCTGGCGGACCATCCGGCGCCTGTTTTCTGTGCGGTCAGTCTCATGCGGAGATGGGCGATGACGATCATCAGGTAGATGAACAGCATGACGGCTCCGGTTGCGCCGACGAGGAAGGCGAAGACGGTTCCGGGGGCGAGGATGGAGGAGAAGGCGGCGAGGAGGCCGATGATGCCGGAGACGGTGACGGCGGCGCGGGGAGCGCCGTTTTTTGCGAGGCGGGCGAAGAGGGCGGGGGCTTCGCCGTGGTGGGCGAGGTTGCGCAGGGTGCGGGCGGTGACGAAGAGCGAGGAGTTGAGGCAGGAGATGACGGCGCTCAGTACGACGAGGCGGATGAGGGTTGCGGCGCCGGGGACGCCGATGACGTCCATGGCGAGGACGAAGGGAGACTGGCCGGGGGCGATTTCGTTCCAGGGTTTAATGCTGAGGATGAGCAGGATGGAGAGGATGTAGAAGGCGGTGATGCGGGTCCCGATGGTGCGGGTGACGCGGGAGAGATTCCGGGGCGCGTCGTGGGATTCGGCGGCGGCGACGGTGGCGATTTCACAGCCGACCATGGAGAACAGGACGGTGGGGAGGACGGCGGCGAGGGCGTCGATGCCGTGGGGGAGAATGCCGCCATGGCCGGCGAAGGTGGCCAGCGGGGCGGGGTGTCCGCCGAGGAGGCCGGTGAGGTAGAGGAGGCCGAGGGTGCAGAAGCCGGCGATGCTGACGACTTTGATGAGGGAGAGCCAGAATTCGAATTCGCCGAAGACGCCGACGGCGGTGAGGTTGATCAGGGCGATGGCGGCGACGAGCAGGGTGGCCATGAGCCAGACGGGGAGGCTCAACCAGTCCTGGAGGAGGATGGCGCCGGCGATGGCCTCGCTGCCTGTGGTGACGACCCAGAAGCCCCAGTAGAGCCATCCGGCGACGAAGCCGGCGCGGTGGCCGCAGCCTTCGCGGATGTAATCGACGAAGGAACCGAGGCCGGGGCGGGCGAGGAGCATTTCGCCGAGGACGCGCATGACCATGACGACGAGGGCGCCGGTGAAGACGAAGGTGAGGAGCACGCCGGGGCCGGCGGCGGCGATGGCGGCGCTGCTGCCGACGAAGAGGCCGGCGCCGATGACGCCGCCGAGGGCGATCATGGCGATGTGACGGTTTTTGAGCTGACTGCGGCTGTCGCGACGGGAGGAGGCGGGAGTGGTGGCGGACGGTGTGGCTGAATGCACGCTGGGGAAACCTCGCTGAGCCTGTCTGGGTGATCTGTTTTCGGGTGATCTGTTGTTCAGGTGATCTGTTTTCGGTTGATCTGGCGCGGTGGCAGACTGCCGAACGGCGGTTGCGGGTGCAACATGTTTCGGGGACAGGACGAAACGGGTGACTCGCGCAGGGCGGCGCGGCTGGCTATAGGACTGGGGGAGCAGGGCATGAGCGGGGAGCGGCAGATGATACAGGAGCCGATCGTTTTTATTGATGGCGAGGCCGGGACGACGGGGCTTGGGATTCGCGAGCGTCTGATGTCTCTGCCTGTGCGCATTCACTCGGTTGATCCGACGCGGCGCAAGGACCCTGAGGCGCGGGCGGAGGCGATGGCGGCGAGTGATCTCGTGGTGCTGTGTCTGCCGGATGAGGCATCCCGCGAGGCGGTGGGGATGATTGACCGGATCGCGGCGGGCGGCGGGCGGGCGCCGAAGATTCTGGATGCGAGCACGGCGTTCCGGACGGCGCCGGGCTGGGTGTATGGCTTTCCCGAGCTGACGGCGGATCAGCCGGAGGCGATCATGCAGGCGGAGCGCGTGTCCAATCCGGGCTGTTATCCGACCGGGGCGGTCGCGCTGCTGCGTCCGCTGGTGGATGCGGGGATTGTGCCGGCGGATATGGCGATCTCGATCAATGCGGTCAGTGGCTATACGGGCGGCGGCCGAACCATGATTGAGGCGCAGGAGCGGGACGGGGGCCCGCCGTTTCTGCTGTACGGACTGAATCTGTCGCACAAGCATGTGCCGGAGATCCGCGAGCATGCGCGTCTGACGCGGCGGCCGCTTTTCGTGCCGTCGGTCGGGCATTTTCCGCGCGGGATGATTGTGTCCGTGCCGCTGCATCTCGATCAGCTGAGCCGGCGGGTGACGGGGGCGGATCTGCGCGGCATTCTGGAAGAGCGCTATGTGGCGTCGGCGTTTGTCAGCGTGTGTGAGGCGGAGCCGGTGCTGACGGCGGATGCGCTGGCGGGGTCGGACCGGATGGAACTTCGGGTTCATGAGGACGCTCATCACCATCATGTAGTGCTGACGGCGCGGCTGGATAATCTTGGCAAGGGCGCTTCGGGCGCGGCAATTCAGAACATTGCGCTGATGCTGGGCGTGTCGCCGGGTAAGGCGCCGCTGTGAGGCTGATGCTGACTGTGTCATTCCGGAAAAGATGAGATGCTGAAACTCTACGTTTATGATCACTGCCCGTTCTGCGTGAAGGCGAAGATGATCTTCGGTCTGAAGGGCATGCCGTACGAGCCGGTGGTTCTGCTGAACGACGATGTGGCGACGCCGGTTTCGATGGTCGGGAAAAAGATGGTGCCGGTTCTGGAGAAGGCGGACGGCAGCTTCATGGCTGAGAGCATGGACATTGTCGCGTATGTGGACGCGATGGGGACGCCTGTGCTGACGGGGCCGGTTTCGGAAAAGATCGCCGCCTGGCTGCATGGGAGCAGCGGGCCGCTTTATCGTCTGTTTCTGCCGCGCGCGGCCTGTGCGCCGCTGCCGGAGTTCGCGACGGCGTCGGCGCGGGCTTATTTCGGGTTCTTCCGCACTTTTCGTGATGATGTTTTTTGATTATGCGGGCTGAAGGACACGCGCCCTGAGGAGTTCGAAGCCTGCTCTTCCGAACATGGTTCGCTTGATCATTTT
>NZ_WOTB01000022.1 GCF_011516835.1 Acetobacter musti
AATGATCAAGCGAACCATGTTCGGAAGAGCAGGCTTCGAACTCCTCAGGGCGCGTGTCCTTCAGCCCGCATAATCAAAAAACATCATCACGAAAAGTGCGGAAGAACCCAGGAACTGGCTGAACGCTTTGCGGTGGGATGGCCAGGACCGGCTCGGCAACTGGCTTGCTGCGTACCTCGGCGCTGACGACACGCCCTATACACGCGGCATCGGACGCATGTTCCTGATCGCGATGGTGGCCCGCATCATGCAACCCGGATGCAAGGCTGATTATATGATGATCCTTGAAGGACAGCAGGGACTTCGGAAATCGACAGCCTGCGGCATCCTTGGTGGCGACTGGTTCAGCGATAACCTTCCTGACATCAGAACAGGCGGTAAGGACGTGGCCCAGCATCTCGCCGGCAAGTGGCTGATCGAAGTGGCAGAAATGTCGGCGCTCGATAAAAGTGAAGCCGCAGCCTTAAAGGCTTTCATCACCCGCTCGACTGAACGCTACCGGCCCAGCTTCGGCCGCAAGGAGGTCATCCAGCCTCGCCAGTGCGTGTTCATCGGCACGACCAACAAGACAGCCTATCTGCGTGATGAAACCGGCGGCCGGCGGTTCTGGCCGGTGAAAGTCGGCCGGATCGATACTGATGCGCTCGGCAGAGATCGCGATCAGCTCTTCGCCGAGGCCGTGCATCTCTATCGGGCCGGTGTGAAATGGTGGCCGGATCAGCAGTTTGAGGCTGACCATATCAGAGCGGAGCAGGAAGCCCGTTACGAGGCCGACGCCTGGGAAGAAGCGATCCTGCCGTATCTGGCGAACGTCTCACGCACGACGATCATGGAAGTGGCCCGTGAGGCCATTCATCTCGACAAGCCGAAGATCGGAACGGCCGATCAGAGACGGATTGCCGCGATCATGGAGCGGGCGGGGTGGGAGCGCGGAACGAAAATCAGCGGAGTAAGATGGTGGGTGCCATGTCGGGAATAAAAAGTGCGCCCCTATACTTCCGCAGAAATCTGCCGTTTTTTCTCCATAGGGGCGCACTGGGGCGCATATTTCTATAGTGGCGATATTTGACCGTATTCCGGTAAAAAGCACTGTATAAGGAAAGTGCGCCCTAGTGCGCTACTGCGCCCCAGATTTTGAAGGTTCGAATCCTTTCGGGTCCGCCAGAAATTCCTACTCTTGAGGCAGTTTTACGGAGCGGTCGTAAAACTGGTGTCTCAATGCTCGGGGCTCCCCTTTCGCTCTTAAAAATCGACTGAGTCCGCGCCCGCGCACACGCGACGGAAGGGCGCCTGATGGTCAGCAGACCCCGCCAGAATGCAGATTTGCATAGTTCGCACCGAGTGATTGGCGGAATTCTTGCCACGGTGGCTGAAATGAGCCAGAGAAAAACTGGTCCTCTGAGAAAAGTCAGGACTTCGAGGCTTTCGCCAATTCGGGCGAAAACCCACCGATGGCCAGCTGATTACTTGCTGACAGCTTGCGCCACGCTGTCACGGAGTGAGGTTCGGTTTCTATCCGAGACACCGAATGAAGCCATAAAAGCTATGTATTCTGTCGGTTTTTAATCGGATAAATGAGATTGCTCCTCTCTTTGTCCCTCTTAACGACACGGGAAGCGCAACTCCGAACCATACTCCTGTCAGTGTGGCGAAATATCTTCCGGTTAATTCGGTAATTAAAACCCGTAATATTTTGTCATCTCAGCCTGTTTCTCGGTGTATCATCGCTGACAACAAATAAGAATTGAATACATATCAAATACACGCTCAATCATTTATCGTATTCATATGAGCGCACATGACGTTTCCGCCCCGATATGCCTTTCGACCGATGATGCAGCCCGCAAGATCGGCATCAGTTCGGCCACGCTTCGCCGTCTGACGCACGAAGGTTCGGGACCGCCATCGATCGTGGTTGGCAAGAAACGCCGCCTGTATCCAGACGATGATCTGAGGGCGTGGGTGCGCAGCCAGAAACAGAGGAGCGCGCCTGATGAGCACGCTTGAAGATACTGCCCGGTCTGCCGGGCTCAAAGACATGTCCCTCCTTGAGTGCGTCCGGAAGGATCTGCCGCCGGCTGGTCAGGTTGCTGATCTGAAATCCCGGTATCCGCAGGCATTTGCCCCGGCGTTTGATGCCCGCACAGCTTCGAAAGCAGACGTTGAAGCACGTCTGAAGCAGATGGGTGTTCGCCTTCGCCGGAGTATGATGTGATGCAGACTACGACAGCAGAAAGACCAATTTCTGATGTTGTCCGTGAGATGAGCGCGGCACATGCTGCCGCCCGTGTCCGCTCCGGCGCGCCGTGGGCGAAGCTCGATGCCATGGCCCTGCGGGCGCAGTATGCCGCAGGGCAGTACGAGCGGACGGGAGCCAATCTGAACTCTGTTGCTGACCGGGAAGCCAAGGCCCGCATCCGTAAGACAATAGAGGACACGACAGCAGAGTTCATACGCTGGCGGGACATGCCGCAGGAGCGGATGGCTCGTGAAGTGGCGGTGATCAATGCCAGGCCCGTATCGCCTGCCCCCGTCCAGACTCCTGAGCTGCAGGCCAGCGCCCTGCTGGACGAGTTCAGCCAGCGTGGCATCCGCCTTGACGTGGGGTCGAAGAACCGCATCAGCGTACGCCCTGCCCATCTGCTCACAGACCACGACAAGGCCCGGCTGACGACCCTGCGTGAGCTTGTTGCGGCGGCGTGGCTGGACCGGAATCAGGTGTGGATCTGCGAGTGACGACACCCGTCGAAAACGCCTCTGGACCGTCGGACGAAAAGACCGGCGAAATTGCCGTTTCAGCGTCGGGGGCGACGAAAAGACCAGCGACCAGAAGAGGGCGTCCGTGCAGCATCTGCACCCATCCTCTGGCGCGCGAGATCGACCGGGCGCTGATCAATCCGGATACCTCATGCGCCTCGGTTGCGGAAGCGTTCCCCGGTGTCACGGCCCGTGCCCTTCAGAGGCACTACGCGGACCATCTCCTGCCCCGGCTGGAAAAGGCGACGGGTCTGCTGGCTGACGACATCGAGCCGACGCTCGGCATCGTTGCCCGGCTTGAAGATCTGCGCGGCCGTGCAATGGCACTCCTCGACCGGGCCGAGAAGGCTGGCAAGCTGAAGGATGCCATTGCTGCCATCCGTGAAGCCCGTGGCGTGCTGGACTCTCAGGCCCGCGTGACGGGTGAAGGCTCCCGTGCGGGCGTGCAGATCAACATCGTCAATGCCCCTGGCTGGACCGTCGTGCAGGGCAGCATTCTCACGGCGCTGGCACCTTACCCGGAAGCCCGCGCCGCTGTCGTGACCGCGCTGGGGCAGATGACCGATGGCTGATCTGGCGCAGGACATGGCCCGCGATATCCGGCATGCCCTTGATCCGGTGCTGTTTGCGCGTGAGCGGCTGGGTTTCGATCCTGACCCGTGGCAGGCCAGTGTTCTTGGCTCGACCAGAAACCGTATCCTGCTGAACTGTACGCGGCAGGCCGGCAAGACGACCACGACATCCGTGCTGGCGCTGCATACCGCCATGTATCGCCAGTCCTCGCTGATTCTCCTGTTCTCCAAGGCGCACCGCCAGAGTTCCGAACTTCTGGCCAAGGTGCATGGCTATATCAATACGATGAAGGGGCCGCCTCAGCTTGTGAAAGAGGCTGTGACCGAGATCAAACTTGCCAACGGTTCGCGTATCGTCAGTCTTCCGGGCGAGAGTGAGTCCATCCGTGGCTATTCCGCGCCGAATCTGATTGTTGAAGATGAGGCCGCCTTTGTTGAGGATGGCCTCTACGAAGCGTTTCTGCCGATGCTGGCGACGAGTAATGGCCGGCTTGTGCTGATGAGCACACCAAACGGAAAACGCGGACATTTCTATTCAGCCTGGGCCAACGGAGATCAGAAGTGGCAGCGCGAAAGCGTGACGGCCGAACAGGTCTCCCGCATCAGCCCGGAATACCTTGAGGATATGCGCTCCGAATACGGTCCATGGAAATTCCAGCAGGAATTCTTCTGCAAATTTGTCGAGGCAGACGACCAGTTTTTCTCCGATGAGGTCATCGAACGGGCATTCTCCCGAGATGTGCCTCTGCTTGAACTCAGCTTCTGAGGCGCACGATGCAGATACGACGACTTTTCCTTTCTGGCGAAATGAATCTGGCCGGATCTGAAACCGGCCCCAGTGGTGTGAGCGGCGCGATCACCGTTCCGGCCGCTCCGGATCATGGTCTGGCAAGTGTCGTTTTTCCCGAATGCGCGGCCGGCGCCGGCTTGCTGGTCAGTAATGACGGCAGCCGCCTGCTAACACTCTGGTACGTGCCCGGACAGAGCGCACCGCCATCCGTTCCGGACGGCGCAAGGGCAAATGGTGGTAATATCACCATCGCACCGGGAGCACGCGTCATGCTGACCGACTGCACGGGGACGACAGGCGTTACTTACCAGGGCGACGCTTTTACTGTGGTGCCGGGAACTCTGCATTATGCTGGCTTTGAAGATCCCGCCGATCATCCGGCCGCTACGGTTTGCCTGTGATTGTTCGACCCTATACGGAGATTACGGAAGATCGCCGGGTCATCACCGATGGCCAGCTTGACAGTTACGTGGTCGGTCTGGATCTCGGAAAGTCTCAGGATTTTACGGCCATTTGCGTGGCGGAAGTCCTGTCCTGCGAGCGGCAGCGCTGGCAGAGGACAAAGTTCGAGGCGCTGGCAAGAATCACAGAGCGGCGCCGGACCCGCCGTTACCGGGTGGTGAATGTACATCGTTATGCCCGCGGCACCAGTTATCCTGATATTACCCGGTCTGTGCAAAGCATTCTCCGGCAGCTCCCCGCGGCGCCGATGAACCCGGCTCTGTTTGTGGACCGTACGGGCGTTGGCGCGCCGGTTGTCGATGCAATGCGCGAAATGGGGCTCTGGCTGACGGGCATATCGATCACCGGCGGTTCGAAAGTCAGCCGGCCAAATGCCAGAGAAGCCAATGTGCCGAAATCCGTGCTGGCATCCACGCTCGATATCGCGTTTGCCGAGGACCGTCTCGAACTGACGTCGCAGGCCAGTGCTTCCGAGGTGCTGAAACTGGAGCTGCAGAACTTCCGCGTGAAAAAGACCGCTGCGGGCAATGAACAGTTCGAAGCGTGGCGTGAAGGACACCACGACGATCTCGTCCTGGCTGTGTCTCTGGCGATCTGGGGTGCTGAAAACAGACCGTGGCCATGTCCGCCGGTCAAATGGAGCATAGGCCGATGACCCGTACCATAGCCGCCATCGATCCGGGCAAGACCGGCGCCATCGCCATCCTGTCCGATCGCGGGGATCTGATCGAGGTTCTGGACATGCCGACCGCGCCGGTCACGGTTTCGGGCAAGATCCGTCACATCGTCTCCGCCCCGCTTCTGGCGACAATGCTGCGGGCTCATGACCCGGCGGAGGTCTGGCTTGAGCGTGTCGGCGCGAGGCCGGCGGAGGGTGCTGTCGGGGCTTTTGCCTTCGGGCGGGGCGTTGGAGTGATCGAGGGCGTTACTGCAGCTCTTGGCAAGCCTCTGTCGCTGGTCACGCCGGCCGAATGGAAACGGGCTACCCGGACGCCGGCGAATAAGGATTCAGCCAGGGCGCGGGCCATGCAGCTTTTCCCGACCGCTGCTGACCAGTTCAAACGCGTTAAGGACGACGGACGCGCTGAGGCTGCTCTGATCGGGCTTTATGCAACCAGAAACCATGCACGGGAGACACACCATCATGACACCTGAACAGGTCCGTAAAATGATCGATGCTCTGCCAGAGTTCCCGGTTCTGGCAGTCACAGCCAGCACACCCGCTGCAGACACGTTCCGCCTGTCACTGGTGGTTGCGAGCCGTATTATCCCTGCTGCGATCGGCCGTCCCCGATAATGGGATCACGAGTGCCTACTATCGGGCGGAATACGGATATCGTCATTCTTTGGGGCGGCTTTCGTGTTGATCTCCCGGGCGTGCAGGCTTTTTCCGCCAGCCAGATCGTAGATGAGATCCGACAGCATCCGTTCAACAATGATCCGTGTGCTGCTGATCTTCCCGCGGGCTGGCGCGGCCAGGTGACGTTTATCCGGGATGCCGGTTCTTTCGATGCTCTGACTGCATCGATTGAAGCGAATTTCCTTGATGGATGCGTCGTAAATACCGGGGCACTTTTTCAGTACATCAGGGAACCGGACGGAAGTCAGTCCACCTTCGAGTTCGCTGGCCTGACATTTCGGGCCGAAAATACAGGAGCCTATCAGGCTTCCGGAGTTGTCCGGCAGACTCTGGGTTTTACAGCATCCAGGCGCCGGAAATTATAAACACAATCTGAAAGAGATTTCTTATGTCTGAGGTATCTGTCGTAGACGTTCCGGACGGGCGCAAACTGGCGGTAAAGGAAGTCACGCCGAGCGGCCTGATGTCGATCATGGAAGCCTGCGGCCGTTTCGTGCCGTCCGAAGGCTGGATGCGGTATGCGATGCTGGCCTGTTCGGTTCAGTCCATTGACGACATTCCCGTGCCGAAACCGACGAGTAAGGCGGCTATCGAGCATCTGGCAGATAAACTCGGCAATGCCGGGATTGTTGCTCTCAGCGAGCATTTTTACCCGGGCACACCCGATGAAGAAGCCGGCAATGAGACTGATGCCGCAAAAAACTGAGCAGGCACCCCGCTCTGAACGAAGTCGCGATGCTGGTTCAGAATGGGGTGCCATGGTCGGTCGCGATGGAAATGGGCGCGACTCAGCGCCTTGCCTGGTGCGTTATGTTCGGAGAGCAGTCCGGTGGCCGCTTCGACTGGGATACGATGATGTGGAGCAGGCCTGATGCCGGTTGAGGCTTATCAGATCGGCATTTCCCTGAAGGCGGACGCGGACGGTGTCCTGTCAGCGCTGGGCCAGATGCTGAAAGCGTTCGAGCGCATCAATAAGGCTCAGAACGAGACGAACATCGGAACTCGTGAGATTGTCAGCGGTCTTCGGGGGGCAACGAGATCCGCGCTCAGTCTTGCTGATGCCTATGACAGAGTGGCGCAGGCCTGCCAGCGTGCTGCCCGGGCATCATCCCGTGTTCGCGCTCCTCAGGGCGGAGGTGGATTTGCGTCTGACGACGATGAAGGGACCGAACGTCCGGGACGCCCCCGGCGATCCTCGTCCTCTTCCGGCGGCCAGCTCGTGCCGCTGTCGCCCGGCCGGGATCTGATTCCTTACGGCTCCCGCGATCTTTACCTCCCTTCGTCCGCTGAGAGTCATTCTGGCGGAGGCCTCCTGCCACCACCTCGCCCGTCCGGCTATCAGTACGACTGGAGCTGGCTGGGAGGCGACGGTGATCAGGGCACGTCACAGGCTGGCGGCCGCCAGCGCGGATCATTCCCCCGTCATGACCTGCAGGAACTCGGCTTCGGAATCGGCGCAGCCGGCATCGGGGCAGGCCGCCTCGTTGGCTCTGCGGATGCACGAGGGTTTACGACCGACACGCTCCTGAGTGTTCTGGGCTCTGATAATCGCATCACGCCCTCGCAGCTTCGATCCGCCTACAATGCCGCTTACAACGCGACGAACAGCGCACCGGGAACACGGCTCAACACCAATCTCGAAGCCCTGATCGATCTGACCAACGTCACCGGCAATGTGACGGAGGCAATGGGGGCTCTGCCGGCCTTTGCGAAGATGACGTCACGGCTGCAGGCAATCAGCCGCCAGCACGGCGGAGATGGCGATGCCGCTTATGCCGCGGCTAAAGCCATGGACATCATGGGCGGGATGATTGACGACGGGCAGGTGAACCCGGCGCTGATGCAGCACCGGCTGGATCTGATGACCCGCGTCGCCGTGGCGACAAATGACCGTGTTGATCCCCGCCAGTATCTGGGATTTGCCAAACAGGCCCGCTCGGCCGGGATGATGCTGTCAGATCAGTTCACCTACGAAGAGCTGCCGGCGATTATCCAGAATATCGGTGGCCAGCGGGCTGGCACGGCGCTCGTGTCGCTGTCTCAGGTGTTTGAGGGCGGCCGGATGACAGACAAGAGCTATGATGCTCTGGCTGCCATCGGACTGGCACCGCGCAGGCGAGGAAAGAGGCAGGGACGGGTTTACGATCTGAATCTGCTCGGCAGCGATCCTCTGGAATGGATGCAGCATGCTCAGCGCCGGATGAACGCTGCGGGCATCCATGGCACGACGGCACAAATGACTGCTCTGTCGAATGCATCTCAGCGGAGCACGATTGCCGGCCTTCTGGCAGACCTGCTGAAAGACATGCCGGCGATTCTGAGAGACCGGGAGCGTATCCGTCATACGGACATCTCCGGGATGGATCGTAATGCAGCCGCAGCGGTGAATAGCCTGTCGGCTGCATGGGACCAGATGCTGACGGTGGCGGGGAACTCGAACACGAAGGACGCCATCACAGCTGTCACAGCCCTGACGAACGGGCTTAACGCACTCGGTGACGCCGAGAAAAAGCATCCGAACATGGCCAGGATGCTGACCGATCTCGCCATAGGCATTGGTGCGGTCGGTGTGGCGGCCGGAGCTGCGCTGGTTGCGATCGGCCCGCTTCTGGCGCTGAAAGGTCTCGCGAATTACGCCTTCCCGAAAGGCGGTCAGGGCGCAGCAGCCGGAGCTGCGAGGGTCGGCGGTGGGTTTATCGCCGGAGGCCTGCGCCGTGGATTTGCCGGATACATGGCGCATGAAGGTCTGAGCTGGCTGGACCCGGATGACCGGACGGGGGCGTGGATCGACCGCAATATCCCCGGCGCATCCTGGCTGGACAATCAGGCCTCGCGTATCGGACTCGGGCGCAGTTATGCAGAGCAAAGACAGCTTGAGGTCCGCATCAATCCCGCGCCAGTTTACCTGGACGGCAAAAAGGTTGCCGACGCGATGTTCGATGTTGAGGTGCAGCGCGCGCGGCAGGACATGCGGTCACAGGGATCGTGGAATGACCCGCTGGCCTATCCGCAGTATCCGGGGATGGCGACGGGGCATTAAGGTGTAAAACTGTCTCTTACTGGCTCAGGATGTGGCCCTGAACGTCAGTTTTTAAGAGGGACAACATGATGGGCGGAGTTTCCGCTATCAGATGTAAAGCACTGATTTTATTAGGAATTTTTGCATGATCTGGCTCCCGAAGTAGGACTCGAACCTACGACCCAGCGATTAACAGTCGCTTGCTCTACCAACTGAGCTATTCGGGACCAGCGGCGCCTCTATACGAAAGGCTCTTCGTTCCGTAAAGCCCCTGAGGAAGAAATTTTTCCAGAGTACGATTTTGACATCCGGCATCCCTGAAGGCAGCTAGGGGCTGGCAGTATGAGGGGGATCAGAGAGCTTGCGGCCAGACAGAACAGCAGGCGGAGGACGCAGGCGGTTTCTCGCCATGACAGGTGCGGGTGCTGGTATCGTGGCAGGGGGTGCGGCTGTCTGGCAATGGTACAGGCCGAAACGGTCGCACAGCGAACCAGACGGACGATACCGGAGTCTCGTTCTCGCCTGGCCCGCGCCGGAAACCGACCTTGTGATGATTGTGGCCCGGGAAAGAGGTTTCTTCACGAATTACAGTCTTGATGTGACAACGAGAGCGGTCACCACGGGAAATCAGGCCATCGCTGCTCTTGGTAAGGATTCCGTTGTCGGCGCGGCGGCGCCGGCATTGTCCTGGTTGCCTGCGCTTTACGGAGGAAAAAAGGCGAAACTTATCGCCGGATTGTCGGCGGGTACATACCGTCTCCTGGTGCGGTCACACACGGGAATTGTCAGGCTGGAAAATCTCGTTGGCAAGACGATTGCCGTTGTGGATGAAGACGCAGCCGATCGCCGTTTTTTTTCAGTTCTGCTGCGTCGCAAAGGAATTAGTCCGGGAGACGTGCACTGGAAAGCGGTGCCGGCAGATCAGATTTCCGGTCGGATCGCTTCCGGTGAACTGGATGGTGTGGTCGCTCATGATTTTCTCGCATGGCACCTGCTTTCCGGGAGTGGTGGTGGCCTGACTGAACTCGCGGGCTCAACGACCGGTCATTATTCAGAGCGGATCAACCGGGTTTTTGGTCTTGATGAGAATTACCTTGCTGATGACCCGGGGGGCGGTGTTGCCCTGGCGCTCGCTTTTCGTGACGCCGGGCGGTGGATCGAAAAGCACAGGGACGAAGCAGTCACTCTGCTGGCGCCCTATCTGCCGCAGATGGATGAGGACACCGTTTCTGATATGCTCGCCCACGAGCCGAAACCAATTCATCTGATCGGACACTGGCTGCGTGACCAGATGGCGCAGTATGCAGATGAACTGAAGCTTATTGATATATTACCGGATTCACTCGATTCCGGATCTTTTGCACAATCGGTCTGCCGCAATGTGCTCCGGCCGTGATGCTGACTGCTCGCGTCTGGCTTACTTCCTTATGAGGCTCAGTTCGTGCAGGCGCGCTCTGAGGGCGGAATCTGCAGCGTAAATGTAAAGACCACGAATTCCGCGAGTCAGCAGAACGAAGATTGCGTTGCACATCACCTGTTTTCTGGCGGCTTCCACATCCTGTATTCCGTCGCGCCCGGCAAACGCCGCTTTGTCCTCATATCTGGATGGGTTCAGTATAATACGATCCGTTTCCGGATCATATCTGACTGATGGTCCCATAATGACGCCGGCGTAATTAAGATCGAAGCCCTGAACAGTGTAGACAGAGCCTACCTCATCGACTGAATCTGCCCGCTCCGCCCAGGGAAGCGGGTGGCCGGGCTGATTTCTGTCCCATCGGAGGTGAAACTTGCCGGCTGTAACAAAGTGGTCTTTCCCGTTCAGCGTATAGGGATAGTCATACGTCGAGAGGATGCGGCAAAGCCCGTATTTGCGATTCTTCTCACGGATGCTTTGATACATCTTTTCAGCGTCATCATAGATCCGGAAATCGAATTCCTGTCTGACGGGAAGATCTGTGAGTGCTCCGTCGCAGAAATTGCGGATCCAGGTCATAACGTCCGGCTTTGCACATACACGAAACTGATCGGTCAGTTCGACGACTTTTCCCGGTATGGAATGAAGAAATCCGTTCAGTCTGGTCTGATTCCAGTAGCTTTTGAATTTGAGTGTCTGGCGTGGATCGAAGACGAGGATCACGATCCGTGCCAGTCTGAGGATTTCTTCAAGCTGGTTGGTCTGGCGAAACCGGTTGTAAGGATCGCTTCGCGTCAGAAGAAGGTGGGCCTCATCGATAAACACGATATCCGCGCGGGTATCGGATTTCTGCATTGTGTTGATGAAGGTTGTCGGTCGTTCATAATCCTTTCGCCGAAGCGAGGAAACGGTTGCGGAAATGTTTCGGTAGAGCTTTATCATCTCGGGATGATTGACGAGCAGAACATTCTGCATTCCGTAAAGAGGGGATGTCCGGTTCTGTCGTGATTCTGTCTGAATGCGGTTAAAGGCTGTATTCAGGACAAGGCTTTTTCCCGTTCCTGCGTCACCCTCAATCACAAAAACTGCATGATCGTCATGTCTGTGGGTCTCGCAGAACCGGATAATCTCTGTGACCAGTGCGGTCTGTTTTTCAGTCAGACTCTGCAGGGGAGAAAGTTTTCCGATGGAGCTGTTGGTCTCCTGAGGATCGTTTATGACGATCTCACCATCGCTGACCATCTCCTGAGCCTTTCTTGCTATTCCCCGGGGGAGAGTGGTCCTGGAAACAGGGCATCTGTCCAGCCTCGCGCGCGATAGGCAGCCATGCCGATCCATTCATGCGCAGCCCAGTCGAGCACGGCCATGCGTGCACCCAGAGATAAAGAATACCCATGTAACCGGTCGCGCGACATATAACCAACAGGCCAGGGCAGAACATGCCAGCCGGCACGGCGAAACACTCCCACCGAGCGCGGCATATGGCTTGCGGACGTTATCAGAATCCATGTTTCATTCGGCGCGGGGTGGACAAGACTGAAACTGTCCGTGGCATTTTCTCGTGTTGTACGAGAATGATTTTCGTAAATCACTCTTCCTGCCGGAAGACCGAGTTCTTCAAATAAAATCTGCACCCATTTCGCTTCGTTCGTTACGCCCTGCGCGATGTCTCCCGAACCGCCAGTAAAGACCAGTTTTGCTTCAGGATAACGACGTGCCAGCGCGACGAAGGTTGTAAGGCGATCCCCGGCCGTGCCGGTAACGGGCATCTGCCGATCCTCGCTTGTCAGGTCGTCTATTGATCCGCCCAGCACAATAATGCCGTCGACATGTGCGGGCGGAATTGTAACCCGTGGAAAACGGTCATCCAGTGGCCGGACAGCCCATTGATCCACGGGGAATATCAGGCAGGTCGCCATCCCCAGTGCAGCCGTGACGACGAGGATGCGACCGAAGCGCATCCGATGGAGGATCAGACCGATCAGCATCATTTCAACGAGAAATGCTGCCGGCAGCATAGCTATCGTCAGAAATTTACCGATCAGAAACATGATGACGGATCCGCAGAAAGACGTGGATTGAGTGTGACCGGCTCAGCCATAATCCGGGATGCCTGGCATCGCAATGAAACCCGGCAGAGTTTTCATATTGCGCATCCAGCGCCGTAAGGCCGGATAAGGATCATGCCCGATCCCGGCGTCACGACTGAGGGCAAAAGTTGGAAAGAGCGCGATGTCGGCCAGTGTGACGGACTCTCCGGCAAACCACTGCTGGCCTGAAATCCGTCGCAGGATCATATGGTCTTCCATAATCCTGAACGCGTCGTGCGAGGCCTCCAGAAGTGTCCGTGTATCGGCTTTGCCGCCAAACATCGCGATCCGCCTGAGTTGAATCGCGGGGGCCAGACTGCTGGCGGTGAAATCCATCCAGTGAGCAATACTGGCGACCAGAGGCGGAGTCTCGGGCCGCCATGCGGGATCTGGCGTCAGCGCAGAAAATGTTCGCATTATAGCATTAGCGCCGCAGATGGCGGGCAGGCTGTCTGCCGGACCGGTCACGCCGGTGAGTGCCGGCAGACGTCCCGTCGGGCTGAGGGCGCGAAACCATGGGGAGTTCTGCTCGCTTCCCGGCACGACATTCACGGCATGCAGGCGGACCGGGATATTCAGAAGCGCCGCAGCCAGTCGCGCGCGATAGCAGTTCTCGTCCAGTTCATCATCGAACAGGATCAGATCAGGCATCAGAGCCGTCTCCTGCATATTCACGCTCGGTCGCGTCGCGAAAATCCATCGCCCAGAAGGCCGCCTGTTTGCAAAGTGTCTGCGGGGCCTTACCTTCAAGCAGGAGGTGGAGTTGTGTCCTGGCGTGACCTGCTGGCCGTGCTACGATCAGCAGTGAGAGGGGCGGCCCTTTTCTGGCAGCGGCGGATATCCGGACGCATGTGCCGGAGGCGCCGCCGAGTTGCGTCATGACTGTGGCCAGCGGGACATTGATCATGATCGTCCGCACAGGGGTCACATGCTCCGTTTCTGGCAGATTCCACTCGGTTTCGGGGGGGTCTCCGGTGTCGGCGCCGTCCACGCGGGTCCAGATGAGGCCGGCATGTTCCCTGGCTGGAAATACAGGAACGCAGATCGTGCTGGCGGGTCTGATATCGGGATGAGCCGGAATGACACGGCAATGGCCGCCTTCATCAAATCGCCAGCCATGATACAGGCATGCCAGCATATCCTCGCGGACGAACCCCAGACTGAGCCGCATTCCACGGTGAGGGCAGCGATCGTCCGAGACATGAACCTGTCCTTTCGAATCGCGCCAGACAGCCAGTTTCTGCTCCCCGATCTGTGCTCCGCTCACTGTGGCGGATGGCAGATCCAGTGAGAGCATCAGCGGTTGCCAGCCTGGGATTGTCCCGATGTCTGTCTCCTGCATTTCAAACACCCTGCTTCTTTCCAGTCGTGCCGGACGGTGCCATCATTTCGGTATCGAAGGAAACCCGGGCGCGCTATTATCGGATAATGATTACTGTAACGCCTCAGAGTGCATTGCTGGTTGTGGATGTGCAGAAGGATTTTCTGCCCGGAGGAACGCTTGCCGTGCCCGGAGGGGATGAGATCATCCCGGTTATCAACCATCTCGCCCGATTACCGTTCGGCGTCGTAATCGCAACGCAGGACTGGCATCCGGCAGATCATATGTCCTTTGTGACGCAGGGTGGTCCCTGGCCGGTGCATTGTGTCGCAGGGACGGATGGCGCCACGCTGGCGGCGCTGCTGGATGACGAGCCTGTGGGCGCCATTTTCCGCAAGGGGCGGTCGCGGGACGTGGACAGTTATTCCGCGTTTTTTGACAATGAAGGAAAAAGGCCTTCCGGTCTGGTTTCGCTGCTGAAGGAGCTTGGAATCACGAGTGTCTTCGTTACCGGTCTGGCGCTTGATGTATGCGTCTCCGCTACGGCAGATGACGCGGTAAAAGCCGGATTTGAAGCGGTGGTTATCGCCGATGCCTGTCGGGGAACCGGTCCTGCCGAACCTGCTCTGGCGGATCTGCGGAGGGCGGGCGTGACATTGACGACAAGCGACAGGCTTGCCTGATTATGCCGATTGTTCGAAAAAGAATTTACAACGGTCGCAAAACGATGCCGCAGCCCGTAAGCTGGCGATCGTCATACTGCGATGGGGGACGTATGAGCGGTGACAGGAAATTCCGCGCATGAAGGGTCCGGGGGGAACCTTCATGACGGGATACGGGAGGAATACGGACGCTGAAAGCGCCGCGCGTGGACAAAAACACGGATCGGAGCTTCTGGGGCGTCGCAGTGTAATTGGCGGGCTCGGTGCCGCAGCGTCGGCAGGGTTCTGGCGCCCGAAAGGTGCGGGTGCTGCGGAGGCTGCGCCGTCCCGGCTCTTCTCGCCGATAGCGGAGGAAGATGCGCTCATCGCATTCGGGCATACGGGGCCGATCACGGATGGCGGGTGGACGACCGCTCATGACCTCGGTGTTCAGGCGGTTCGGAAGGCGTTTCCGAGGCTCCGCTCTGTCTACGTGGAAAGCGTTCCTTATTCGGCTGATGCCACGCGTATTTTCCGGCAGTTCGTGGCCGAAGGCGCGCAGATGGTGATTTCCACGTCTAATTACGGTGATTTCATCAGGGATGTCGCCGACCGTGCTCCTGATGTCGCCTTTCTTGAATGTGACGGACACAGTGTCAGCCGGAATCTGGGCTGGTTTTATATCACTCACTGGTATGCAAGCTACATTATCGGCATCGCGGCTGGCCTGATGACGAAGACCGGCAAACTCGGTTACGTCGGCACATTTCCTATTCCGTCAGTCTATGCGAGCGCAAATGCCACGCTGCTCGGGGCGCAGTCTGTAAATCCTGCCTGCACGATGAATGCCATCGCTATTAACTCATGGTTTGATCCGCAGGCGGCGACCCAGGCCGCGAGTGCGCTGGCTGACAGCGGCTGTGATTTCCTTTGTGGCATTACGGATGAGCCTGCCTATCTCCGCGTGGCCGAAAGCCGGGGGATCAAGGCGGCGATGTGGAATCTCGGTATGAGGCAGTTCGGACCGACGGCTTATGTCAGTTCTGTTGTGCTTGATTTCTCCCATTTTTATATTGAGCAGGTCAGGCAAAGGCTGAATGGCACATGGCGTGCCGCGCCGCATTTTCTTACCCTGTCGGACGGCGTCGACCGTGATGCCTGGGGCGCGACGGTTCCTCTGGAAATTGCCGCGCGGGCTGACGAGATGCGGTCACGTATTCTCGGGGGCTACAACCCGTTTCGCGGGCCGATACGGGATAATAGCGGAACCGTCCGTGTGCCTGCGGGTGTCGTGATGGATGACGACACGATCTATCAGTGGGACTGGGGCGTGCAGGGGATGACCGGCCTTGGCTGAGCGTGGAAATTCTGTGGGAATGACACCGCCGCCGGTTGCTCCCGGGACGCCGCCGGTTCTGCAGCTTGTTGGCATTTCGAAATATTTTCCCGGAGTGATCGCCAACGAGGACGTCAGTCTGGATGTCCGTTCCGGTGAAATTCTTGCGCTGCTGGGCGAAAACGGCGCCGGCAAGTCTACCCTGATGAATGTCGTGACCGGCATTTATCAGGCTGACGCAGGTGAAATGATTCTCGATGGCTACGGAGCCCGGTTTTCTTCACCGCAGGAGGCTATTCGTGCCCGAATCGGAATGGTGCATCAGCATTTCAAGCTGGTGCCGGCGTTCACGGTTGCGGAGAATATTCATCTGGGCTGGGCTGACACGCCGCGAAACGCGTCACCGGCGATTCTTGAAGCCCGGACAAGAGAGCTGTCGGAACGATTCGGTTTTCCTGTCAATCCGGCTGCGCGGGTGGAAGATCTCTCGGCCGGCGAACAGCAGCGCGTCGAAATCCTCCGTGTGCTCGCCCGCAAGGCGCGACTGCTCATTCTCGATGAGCCGACAGCTGTGCTTACACCGGCGGAGGCCCGCGATCTGTTTCGTGCGTTGCGGGCGTTCCGCGCCGAAGGCAACGCCGTTATCATTATCAGCCACAAGCTTGATGAAGTGATGGAGATCTCCGATCGCGTCACGATCCTGCGTGGCGGCCAAAAGATCGGCACCTGGGACACGGCCGACTGCTCGCCGCGGATGCTGGCGGCAACCATGGTTGGCCGCGAAATCGTCCGGCAGAATCTGCTGCTCCGTGCGGACGGGGCTGCTCCGCGCGGGACTGAGGCTGAACTCAGCCTGCGGGGCGTCAGCGTGCGTGACGAGCGTGGCGTGGAAACACTGGCCGATATCACCCTGGATATATTCGGAGGTGAAATACTCGGTGTTGCCGGGGTGGCTGGAAACGGTCAGCGCGAACTGACGGAGGTTCTCACCGGCCTTACAATCCCGACCCGAGGTCAGGTTCTGCTCGGTGGCAGGTCTGCGGAACCCGGTGCGGCGGCATTCGCGCGACATGGTGTCGGCCATATTCCCCAGGACCGTCTGCACAGTGCCCTCGCTCCGTCTCTTGGCATTTCGGATAATATGGCGCTGAGAGAATATGGTATGCCGCCGATTGGCGGCAACGGACTGTATCATGCCGATGCGGCTCTCTCACTTGCCCGCGAAATAGCAGATATCGCTGAGGTGACCATCCCCGATTTTGCCATGCCGGTTCGCAATCTGTCCGGTGGAAATCAGCAGCGTCTCGTGGCCCGGCGGGAAATCCGGATCGCGAGCCGGGTGCTCGTTGCGGCCTATCCCAGCCGTGGTCTTGATATCGGTGCGATTGCCACGATGCATCGATACTTCGCGGAACTGAGAGACCGGGGAGTGGGGATTGTCATTGTTTCTGAGGATCTTGAAGAGCTTCTGAATCTTTCCGACCGGATCGGAGTTCTGTGTCACGGCCGCCTGATGGCGGTTCTTGATTCCGCGGAGGCTGATATTGAGCGCATCGGTCTGCTGATGGGCGGCCGCACAGACCTGCCGGAGACAGGTGCGGAGACCAAAATATGACGACAGGACGTACGTAATGCGGTTCCAGCGTTTCCCCACGGCGCCGGCACGGCTGGTTCTTGCCTGGCGTGCGGCGGCTCTTTTTGCTGCGGCGCTGATCACCGGCGTTTTGCTGGCATTGTCCGGTCGGGATGTCTTCGAACTGCTCGCTCTGGTACTGAAATCTACTGTCGGGTCCCGTTTCGGGCTGGAAGATCTCGCTCTGTTCATGATTCCGCTGATTCTTACGGGCAGTGCGGTTACTGTCACAAGCCGGATTGGTCTGTGGAATATCGGCGGAGAAGGACAGTTCTATCTTGGCGCCATTGGTGCCGCCGGTGTCGGGCTGTATATGCCCGGACCACCGATACTCGTCCTGCCAGCCATGGCCGCCGCGGCGATGCTTTGTGGTGTGGCCTGGATCGCAGTGCCTACTTTTGCCCGCGCATATGCGGGTGTGAACGAAATTATCACCACGCTGCTGCTCAATTTTGTCGCCGGTCTGCTGACTTACTGGCTTGCCACCGGCCCCTGGCGGGATCGCGTGACAGGTGCTCTGGCTTCGACAGGACGTATCCCGGTGGCGATCCCGGAAATATGGGGCGTGGTTCACTGGGGGTTTCCGGTGGCGCTGCTGATTGCCTGCGGGCTGGCAGTGATTATGACGAGGACAAGCTGGGGCTATGAGGTGCGGATCAGTGGTGCCAATCCCGGAGCCGCGCGTTATGCCGGAATGCCGATGCGTGCCCGCGTCATTGCCGTGATGTTGCTGTCGGGCGCCCTTGCGGCTCTGGCTGGCATGTTCGAGGTGGCGGGCACCGTGCATCGGCTGCAGGGCGGGATGGCCGATAACTTTGGTTATCTGGGCATTGTCGTGGCTGTTCTGGCCAGAAAATCCTGTCTTGCGGTCATTCCGGCAGCGCTGCTGATGGCTCTGATTCTCGATGCCGGAATTGTACTTCAGACACAGCAACTCGCGGCTACGGTGGTTCTGGCCATTACCGGGCTTGTGTTGCTTCTGATCGCGATCGGAGACGAACTGGCTCATTATCGCCCCGTCGCTCCGGTGGTCAGGCCCGCATCTCCCAGGTTACCTCCGGCATCGAAGACAACGATATGATCGCGCTGCTCACCGGTCTTCTCTCGACAGCCGTTCTTGCTGGCGGCGTTCTTTCGCTGGCGGCGCTCGGGGAGGTTCTCGCTGAGCGTGTCGGTGTGACCGATCTTGGCGTGGAGGGGCTGATGTCGCTCGGGGCGGCGACCGCGATCATGACAGTCATCGCTGTTCCGGATCCCTGGCTTGGTCTGCTGGCGGCGATCGCCGTCGGAGCAGTTGGTGGCGGTGTATTTGCGTTTGCCGCTGTGATCATGAGAGCGAACCAGGTGCTTTGCGGGCTGGCCATCACTTTTCTTGGTCTTGGTCTCTCCGCCACTATTGGTCATTCCGTGGCAGGCATGCCGGCGCCGGTCACATTCGCACCTACGCGCATTCCCGGTCTGGCGTCTCTTCCGGTTATCGGGCCAGCTTTCTTTGCGCAAAATCTTCTGGTGGTGCCGATCTATCTGCTGTTGCCAGCCTTCTTTCACTGGCTGCTGTTTCACACGCGTCATGGCCTTAATATGCGCGCGGTCGGGGAGAATCCGGCTGCAGCGGATGCGGCCGGCATCCCCGTTGTCGCCATACGGTTCTGGTATGTTGTGCTCGGCGCCGCTCTTGCCGGAGGCGCGGGAGCCTATCTCAGTCTGGCTGTCATCCCGAGCTGGTCTGAGGGGATGGTGTCCGGCCGGGGATGGATCGCCGTTGCCCTGGTGATTTTTGCCGGGTACCGTCCATTCAACGCCGCTGGTGCGGGGCTACTGTTCGGACTGATCACGGCCATTGGTTTTCTCGGACAGGCGCGTGGCTGGCCCATCGCGGCGCCTGTTCTGAATATGCTGCCTTACCTGGGAACGCTGGCTTTCATTATTCTGCCTGTTCTGTTCTGGAAACGGATGCGTCAGGTCATGGCTGCGCCGGCAGCTCTCGGAACGCCTTATTACCGGTCGGTGCGATAGCCGGAGCAGAGGAAGGAGAACAGATATGCATGATCCTTCCGCTGTTTCAGCCCGGCCTGAGAGTGACGACCGTGCTACTCTGGATCAGTGGTACCCGATAGCCTTTCTCGAAACTCTCAGGCCGGGGAAAACCCGTACCTGTCTGCTCGGCAGTGATGTCATCATTACCCGCGAACCGGACGATGCGATCACTGTTGTTACGCGGGAGGGATATAATCTGCCGGTGCGCGAGGCGCATACCTGTCTGTGGACAACATTTGGCTTCCCTGCCCGCGATGTGGTTTCGATACCGGAGGCATACGAGCCGGATCGCCGGGTCGTGCCATGCGGTGCAGTTCACGTCCGGACATCGGGGCTGCGCGTGGTCGAGAATTTTCTGGATATGGCGCATTTCCCTTTTGTCCATACCAATATCCTTGGCGCTGAGCCGGTTACAGAAGTTGTGCGGTACCGGACCGAGCACCGTGAGGACGTTAATGAGATATGGGGCACGGAGTGCCGGTTCGAGCAGCCGCAGGCCGCCAGATCAGCAAATAGTGCCATGGCCACGGAATACAGCTATCGTGTTGCTGCTCCGTTCCTGACACTGCTCTATAAAACCTGCCCCAACGATCCGGTTCGACCGGATGTGATCTGTCTGTTTGTTCAGCCTGTCGGTCCGGCGTATTCGATTGCCTTTCCGGTGATGTTTCTTATCGACGATGTGACGCCCCTGGCTGAACTGGCCCAGTTTCAGCAACGTATCTTCGTCCAGGACCGGATTATCCTTGAAAATCAGTATCCGCCCCTTCTGCCGCTTTCCGGCCGGACAGAGATTCCGACACGGGCGGACTCTTTGTCCGTGGCGTATCGCCGGTGGCTGAGAGCCAGCAACCTTCGATATGGCGCTGTTCCGAATAGGCCTTATGCGGGAAATGATGTTCCCGCCGGTCAGTAATTGCTGTTTGCCTGATATATCGTTTCATGAGCGATGACATACAGACACATCCGGTCGGGTCCGTGATGGCCTGAAGTCAGAGAGCAGAAACCTCCGGACTGCGGTCAGCACATAATTTGCGGCAGAAGCCAGTGGAGACGAATCTATGTCCCGAAACGATGATCCGGCCGGAGCGGACGAGGTTAAAACACTTCGCGTCGGCCTGGCAGGGTGTGGTCACTTCGGTCGTTTTCATGCGCTGAAATCTGCGGCATCGGCTTCCGAGAGTCTGATCGGCGTGTTCGACCCCGATCGGAAAAAGGCGGCTGCACTGGCTGCGGAAGCGAGAACCCGTGCTTTCGATGACATCGACGATCTCATCGCCGCTGTTGATGCAGTCATTATAGCCGCTCCGGCCGAAATGCATTTTTCACTGGCCGCGACTGCATTGAGAGCGGGAAAACATGTGCTCGTTGAGAAGCCCATGGCCGCGACTTTGCAGGAAGCGGATGAACTCACGACGCTGGCCAGCAATGCCGGCCGTGTCCTGCAGGTGGGGCATCTGCTGCGATACTCTGCCGAATACGAAGCCATCACGCGACGGATCAGTCGGCCGCTTTATATAGAGGCGACCCGAATTGCGCCGTTCAAGCCGCGCGGGACGGATGTCTCCGTGATTCTTGATCTGATGATTCACGATCTTGATCTGATTCTGGCGATTGTCGACAGCCCGGTCGCCCAGGTGGATGCGGTTGGCGCTGCGGTGAGTTCGGAGCATGAGGACATCGCCAACGCCAGGGTGCGCTTTGCGAACGGATGTGTTGCGACGATCACGGCAAGCCGGATCTCGCTTAAGACAGAGCGGAAGATGCGGCTGTTTTCCGAGGAGGGATATCTCTCCGCGGATTTCGGGAAACGGGAACTGGTGATGATCGGGCGTGAGCGGGGGATGCCGCTGCCGGGGACCGGAGGGTTCCGGCGCGAGGCGGCGTCCTGGAAAGAGCATGATTCGCTGGCGGCCGAGCATGCGGCGTTTGCGGCGTCCTGCCTGTATGGAAAACCGGTGCTGGTGGATGCTCAGGCTGGTCGGCGCGCGCTTGAGGCGGCGCTGGCGGTCGGGGAAGGAATCTCCGAATCGCGCCGGCGGATGGAGCTGTCGGGGCTGATCGGGCAGATGCCGGAGCCAGCTTCCGCGGTCTGATGCTGTACTGGTTCGTCAATACTTTTTTTTCCTTTGACCCTATATCTTGTGCTGGTCTGGCGGATCGTTACCGCATATTGTGTCCTCCGGCTCGGCAGGGTGGATGCACCAGCGTCTGCGATCGGCCAGTTTTTCAGGAATCCGGAGCAGCCAGGGTGAGTTTAACCGACATGTCTGAAGTATTGATGGAGACTTCCGGCGGCCATGGCGCGGACGAGGGCAGTCTGTTCGAGCCTGACATGCTTGAGGATGTCGTGCAGCTTCCGGGGCATCATGCGGTCCGGGTGAATCGCTCGCGGGATGCGCTGCTCACCGATTTTGGGAAGGCGACACTCGATAACCGCTATCTTCTCCCGGAGGAGGGATATCAGGATCTTTTTGCCCGGGTGGCATCCTATTACGGTGCGGACGCGGCGCATGCGCAGCGGATTTACGACTATATTTCGCAGCACTGGTTCATGCCGGCGACGCCGATTCTGTCGAATGGGGGCACCAGCCGCGGGCTGCCGATTTCCTGCTTCCTGAACGAGGCCTCCGACAGTCTGGAAGGGATTGTCGGGCTGTGGAACGAGAATGTGTGGCTGGCCTCCAAGGGCGGGGGGATCGGCTCCTACTGGGGCAACCTGCGTTCCATCGGCGAGAATGTTGGCCGGAACGGCAAGACGTCCGGTGTGATTCCCTTTATCCGTGTGATGGACAGTCTGACGCTTGCGATCAGCCAGGGGTCGCTGCGGCGCGGGTCCGCTGCTGTCTATCTGCCGGTCTGGCATCCGGAGATTGAGGAATTTATCGAGATGCGCCGCCCGACCGGTGGCGATCCGAATCGCAAGGCGCTGAACCTGCATCACGGCGTTCTGGTTTCGGATGATTTCATGAGGGCCGTGGAGGCGGATGCTGAATGGGCGCTGATGTCGCCCAAGGATCATTCGGTCATCCGCAAGGTGTCGGCGCGGTCGCTCTGGATCCGTATCCTGACGGCCCGAATGGAGCAGGGTGAGCCGTATGTTGTTTACTCGGATCATGTGAACAACGCTCGGCCTGAGCACCATAAGCTGGCCGGTCTGGAAGTGAAGACGTCCAATCTCTGCTCCGAGATCACGCTGCCGACCGGCATAGATCATCACGGAAAACAACGTACGGCTGTCTGCTGCCTGTCCTCGCTCAATCTTGAGACGTGGGATGACTGGCATGAGAATGAGCAGTTCATTCCGGATGTCATGCTGTTTCTGGATAATGTCCTTCAGGACTTTATTGACCGGGCGCCGCCTGAGATGAAGCGGGCCGCGTATGCGGCGTCCCGGGAACGTTCGGTCGGGCTGGGCGTGATGGGTTTTCATTCCTTTCTCCAGGCGAGAAAGGTGCCATTTGAAAGCGCCATCGCAAAAGCATGGAACCGGAAGATTTTCAGGCAGATCCGCGCTGAGGCGGATAAGGCGTCCAGGCTGCTTGCGAAAACGCGCGGGGCGTGTCCGGATGCTGCGGAATACGGGTTTGAGGAGCGGTTCTCCAACAAGCTGGCGATTGCGCCGACGGCCTCGATCTCCATTATCGCCGGGAACGCCAGTCCTGGCATTGAGCCGATCGCGGCGAATGTCTTTCTGCAGAAGACGCTTTCCGGATCGTTTGCTGTCCGCAACCGACATCTGCATAAGCTGCTGAAAGAGAAGGGGCAGGATACGGACGATGTCTGGTCGTCGATCACGCTGAGTAAGGGCAGCGTCCAGCATCTTGATTTCCTGACGCAGGATGAGAAGGACGTGTTCAGGACGGCCTTTGAGCTGGATCAGCGCTGGGTTGTGGAGCATGCGGCGGACCGGGCGCCGTTTATCTGTCAGGCGCAGTCCGTGAATCTTTTTCTGCCCGCTAATGTCCATAAGCGGGATCTGCATCAGATTCACTATATGGCGTGGAAAAAGGGTCTCAAGTCTTTGTATTACTGCCGGTCTCTGTCGATTCAGAGAGCCGATACGGTCAGTAATGTGGCTACCAAGGACGATATGTTCTCCGGACAGGGGGCGCCTGAGGCTGCGCCGGCGGCGGGCGACAACAGCACCAATTATGAGGAATGTCTGGCCTGTCAGTAATGTTTCTGATTGGGATGTTTTGAGAAAAATGCAGATTTTTTCTCTATAATATCCTGATTTTGCAGGGTGATGTGCGTGCTGCTCCGATTTGTCCGCGGGGCGGGGTTCTTTCCCTGTTTCAATCTTCCGTTCAGGGCATTATTCCCTGTCGTCAGACTGCTTACGTACACAGCTTACAGGGGTGATCATGCCGACGTCCGAAAAGTTTGACCTGCTCACCGCCAATCCGGTTTATAAGCCTTTCCGCTATCCGTGGGCGTATGACGCCTGGCTGACGCAGCAGCGTGTGCACTGGCTGCCGGAGGAAGTTCCTCTGGCCGATGATGTGAAGGACTGGCATAGGGTTCTGAGCGAGGGTGAACGGCACCTTGTGACCCAGATCTTTCGCTTCTTCACGCAGTCCGACGTGGAAGTGAATAACTGTTACATGAAGCACTACAGTCAGGTTTTTAAACCGACGGAAGTGCTGATGATGCTATCCGCGTTCTCGAATATCGAGACCATTCATATCGCGGCGTACAGCCATCTCCTGGATACGATCGGGATGCCGGAAACGGAATATTCCATGTTCCTGAAATATAAGGAGATGAAGGACAAATATGACTACATGCAGCAGTTTTCGGTAGAGAATAAGTATGAGATCGCCAAGACGCTGGCTGCGTTCGGAGCGTTCACTGAAGGGCTGCAGCTTTTTGCCTCTTTCGCCATTCTGCTGAATTTCCCGCGCTTCAATAAGCTGAAGGGCATGGGGCAGATCGTGTCCTGGTCGGTCCGCGATGAGACGCTGCACTGTCTGTCGATCGCGCGGCTGTTCCGCACCTTTGTTCAGGAGAATCCGGAGATCTGGACGGAGGAGCTGAGGACGGAGATTTCGGAGATTTGCGCGACGATTGTCGAGCATGAGGATGCGTTCATTGATCTGGCGTTCGAGGCGGGTCCGGTAGAAGGTCTCGATGCGGCGCAGGTCAAATCGTATATCCGGTTTATCGCAGATCGTCGTCTTGGACAGATTGGTCTCGATCCGATCTATGGCGGCGTGGAGCGCAATCCGCTGCCGTGGGTGGATGACATGCTGAATGCTGTTGAACACACCAATTTTTTCGAAAACCGGGCAACGGAATATAGTAGGGCATCGACAACCGGGACGTGGGAAGAGGCATTTGAGGGCCACGTTTTCGGTTAGAGTGATCAGGCTCTGACTGTTAATTCTGATAGCGAAATACTGACGGAAAGAATGGATTGCCTCTGGGGGCTTTCTGTTTTCCAGCCCCGGTCACAGTCTGATTGTACCTGTGGATCTGATAATGGATTATGATCGCAGATGTGATGATCTTGCGAGCGCAGGTCAGTCAGGACCTGATGTGTCCCGAAAGGGCAATATCCGAAAGCTGTCTCAGCGTCTCGTCGCGGCAGCGCATTATGCCTGTGATCTTGGAGAACTGGATATGGCAGGAACGCTTCTTGCTCTGGCAGAAGAAGCCATTCTCCGCAGGAGTGAGTTTCAGAGTTTTAATAAGCGCCGTGTCGTTGAGGATATTATGTCAGCCTATGAGCGGTTATGGAGGCTTAGACAGGATGGGCCATGCGCACTGCCTGCCGTAGAATCTTTCAGCAGTATTAAAGATATGCTGGGAAGAAGTTCCAGCGAATTATGATCCCTTTCATATCTGCCATATTAACGCGGTGAAAATGTGGTCAGAGGCGTCTTTTTGGTCCTGATGGTCGGAAATTTCTGGTATTTTTTTATTCTTGTCCTGAAGGTAATAGAGGAAATGGATTGGGAATTTTTTGTAAAATCTGGTTAATGCTAGGAATTCAAAGATAAAATATTTAGAAATTATGATCAATAACATCGTAAAATACATTGTATTATTATTTAAATAAACGATGATTTAAATTTAATTATTGTAAAAAACTTATTTTCATAAGTTTGTTACTTTTTCATATTTATTTTTTCATGCGGGATGCATTTTTGGCGCTGTTTGATGTGAATGGTAATAAGCATTTGACGGCCAGGGCATAAACATCTAAATCTGCCGTCGCAGACGCCGTGTAGAAAATGCACGCTCCGGCGGAGGGGTGGCCGAGTGGCTGAAGGCGGCGGTTTGCTAAACCGTTATACGGGTAACCCCGTATCGAGGGTTCGAATCCCTTCCCCTCCGCCAGTTTTTGTTTTCTCTAAAATTAAATTAGCAACTGCTTATGACAGAACCCTCAGAGGTCCTGGTAGCCCAGACTGTTGCCTGTACGATTTTCTCATTTCGTTTCGCGTGGAGAGAATGTTCACCGACGATTACCGTTAATTATGTGAGCATAGTATCATAGGAATTTTTCTGCCATCCAGATGCCCGGGCAACAGTCAGCCATAGTAAGCAGAATTCATGCTGACGCTGTCGATCTGAGAACAAGGCTAAAATTCTGATGAGGGTCTGATTGCCTGTCGATTGATGTGTGTGAGAACAGTCGATACAGAGAGCGCTTTCTCCTTGGGATCTGGTCAGGATAAATGGCGCTTCCTCTCTCCGCACTCGCGACTGATTCTGCCGGTGATGTTGCGCATCTCATCGAAACGGCTCTGACGCCTGTATTTCTTCTTTCCGGTGTCGGGACACTTCTTAATCTGTTCAATACGAGATCTGCTCGTGTGTCAGACCAGATCGAGAAAGCGGCGGATCTGCTTGACGATGAACTCAACAAGGCTGGCCGCAAAAATCTCAACAGGCATATCAGACGCCTTCGTCACCGGATCATGGTTCTGGACGTGGCTATCATGTTCGGCGGAATCGGCGGAGCCACCACCTGCGGCGCGGCTTTCGTTCTTTTTCTGGGTAGTGTGAGGGATGCCTCAATCGCTCTGTGGCTTGTTGGTCTGTTTGGTGCTGCTTTGCTTTCCACGGTGGCAGCGCTGGCTGTTTTTATTGGGGATTGTTTCTTGTCCTGGAGCAGTCTGAGAACTGATGGGCCTCTGCCCAAAAGCGTAAAGCAGAGCGCGAAAGAAAGCTGACCCGAAAAGTTGCGGTCAGGAGTGTCCACGGCGTTGCAGCCACAGGTTTACAAGAGCGATCACAAGGCCTGCAAAGCCAAAACCGAAACCTGCGACAAGCCAGAGGCCGGTGCTGTCTGTGTCGGGCATCAGGAATGAGCCGGCAATGCAGGCAAGCGCAAGAATCCAGACGATCAGCGCTGAGAAAATTAAGCTATATTTCATTGTATCCCACACCTCCTGGTTCGGGCAGATCGTTCATAAATATCTGGTCGCATATAATATATAATCACCCAATCCTGGCTGAGCATGAGTAATTCAAAATGATGGCGGTCTGTATGAGATTGGTTGTGAGCGTGCTCAGCTAATGATTTAGCTTACTGATATTTTGTTCCATTAACGACAACATATCCAGGCATCCCCCAGTGCCGCCCTGTTCCATGATGTGTCCAGTCAATCCCCTGGCGACGGGGAGCATCGTAGTAATAGCGTCCGACGATTTCGGCCTGGTCACCTTTTGCGACCCAGGGCCATTCGGGAGCGTTCATCTCGTCGAGGTCCGAGACGATACGGATGGAAACTCCGCTGCCGACATCAACGTAAAAATAACCATGCCAGCCGCTGCGCGTGTGTTTTGCTCTGGATGAAACGGCAACAACTCTTCCGCAGACGTGCACCGGTAAGTCTTCCCGTCCGCCACCATTTTCGAACGTACGTTGCGCCGCCAGAAATGCGCTGTCATCACAGACGGAGGAAACTGTCTGCGCCTGTGCACAGCCGCTGTTCAGCAGTGTACTCATTATCGCAACAGCCAGTCCACGTATAAGCCAGGCAGTCGACTGACGCATACAGATATCCCCTTTCGGTAATGTCCCGCGGTATTTGCGGACTCTGTATTACGGAATGGGCAGCCTTCTCCGGCATGTCAACTTTCTGGCGGTCGGCCATATATCGCAGATTACTCGGGCGCTCATTATACAGCGAACGCGGAGAAAAGATCGGAAATGGCTGACGACGCAGGATGGTGGCTTTTCGCCTCTCCTGAAAAACGTGTCAGCCCATTCCTGTCCGCATTGAGGAAAAATACCGGTCTATTGCGTCGCGCATAGCTCCGGCGACCATCGCCCGATGGCCTGCCTGCCGAAGTGATTCTTCATCGCGACGGTTCGACATGAAGCCCATCTCAATCAGAACTGAAGGAATATCGGCAGATTTCAGAACGACAAAGGCCGCGTGACGGTGCGGGTGGTTCAGAAGCGTCAGTCTTGACTGAAAAGATGTCACAACTGAACTGGCGATATGTGCTGAACCGCGTCTGGTTTCTTCTGATACCAGACTGGCGAGGATTTGCTGGATTTCAGGCGAGGTTGCATGCACGTGCGGACCTCCGAACAGATCCGCGCTATTTTCACTTTGTGCGATCAGTGCCGTCTGACTGTCGGAAGCCGCGCCCGACAATGTATAAACGCTTGCGCCCCGGACGGACGCATCATGCAGTGCATCGGCATGCATGGAGATGAATAATTCCGCCCGGTGGGTCTGCGCCATCTCTACGCGACCTTCCAGCGGGATAAATCGATCCGACGTTCTGGTAAGCGCGACGCGGTAGCGTCCGGAAGCCAGAAGCTGTCGCTCGAGTTCCGCGGCTGCGGCTTCGGCGACGTGTTTCTCATATGTTCCCGAATAGCCAATAGCCCCCGGATCTTTGCCGCCGTGACCGGGATCAAGCATGACCAGAGGACGTGGTGGGGGCGCATTTCGGAGCACCGCAGGAGTATGCAGTGAAGACACTGTGGTTGCAGAATGCTGTGTTAGTGCAGGACTGTGTGTCTTTGAGCGGGCCAGCCCGATGGATGGCAGCAACGGAGCCAGACCTGCGACCAGAGTGGCGCGTCGCGTCGTAAGGCCACCAATAAGCCCGGACGCTGTGTTGTCAGGAAGCGGGCCGGCCTCAGATGAAGTGATGCCCTGCCGGAATACCTTTGTTCCGGGGGCATCTGTGCCTTGTAGACCAGGAGGTGCGTTCCGATCCTGCGTCATCTGTTGTTCCATATCAGAAAGCTCGAAACAATTCTGCCATGGTCATATTATGGAGTCATTAATAAACATGTGGTGATTCAGGAGGTTGTCTGTCTTCCACTCGTCTGATTGCCTGGCGGAATATACGACAGCTTGCGTGAGGCGTGCATTTCAGCCATGGTTGTGATTGCATGGCGCTGTCAATGACTGGTTATGTGACCTGGACCAGAATACGCGGCACCCCGAACGGCGGGACTGCGGCGGAGTTTCAGGGCAGGTGTTACTTAACTACGCTGAACGATAAGGACGGATGAGAGCAGGGCTGGACACGGTGAAGGAGCGGAGCGAGGGCGCGGGTAAATATTTTACCGGATACGCCTCTGGTAAGCCGTTGCTGTTCAGCTGCTCAGGCACACTCTGCGTTTCCCGGACGTCGTTCACGCTCGCCATTTCAGACTGTTCAGTCGATTTTCCCTATGCGTTCCCGCGCGGCGCCCGGTTCATCTGCAACCGGCTGCGCCCGCCTGGAAGAATGCAGGGACACCGGAGTTTCCCTTTTTATGACCAAGCGTATGCTGATAGACGCGACGCACGCGGAAGAAACCCGCGTCGTTGTGATGGATGGAAGCCGTCTCGAAGATTATGATGTCGAGGCTGCGAACAGAAAGCAGCTGAAAGGCAATATCTATCTTGCCAAAGTTATCCGCGTTGAGCCCAGCCTGCAGGCTGCGTTTGTTGAATACGGCGGTAATCGGCATGGTTTCCTCGCCTTCAGTGAGATTCATCCGGACTATTATCAGATTCCCGTAGCTGACCGCGAAAAGCTGCTCGCGCTTCAGGAAGAGGAAGCAACTGCTATCGAGGCTGAGGAAGAGGCCGAGGCAACGCAGACTGCGGACAATGCTGAAGAGGTTCTTGCCGACGACGGCCTTACCGATGATGTGCAGGTTGCGGACAGCAGCAGTGACGCCTCGCAGGTTTCGGCGTCCGGGAATCTTCCGGATTATGTCGGCGGTGAGACCGATACAGGTGAAGAAGATCTGGTGCAGAAGCGTATGGCCCGCTTCCTGCGCAGCTATAAAATTCAGGAAGTCATTCGCCGGCGCCAGATTCTGCTCGTTCAGGTCGTGAAAGAGGAACGCGGCAACAAGGGCGCTGCCCTGACGACGTATATTTCGCTGGCCGGACGGTATTGCGTGCTGATGCCCAATGCTCTGCGTGGCGGTGGCGTCTCAAGGAAGATCACCGCCGTGGCGGACCGACGGCGTCTCAAGGATATTATCGCTGATCTTCAGTTGCCACGTGGTATGGCCATGATCGTTCGTACGGCAGGTGCACAGCGGCCGCGTCCGGAAGTCATGAAGGATTGCGAATATCTTCTGCATCTCTGGGATGAGATCCGTGAGCACACGCTGGAATCTGTCGCGCCGGCGCTGATTTATGAGGAGGCCAGCCTCGTAAAGCGGGCTATCCGGGACGTTTATACCCGCGATATTGACGATATTGTTGTTGACGGGGAGGCCGGCTGGCGGTCAGCCCGGGATTTCATGCGGATGCTCATGCCGCAGAGCGCTCATAAGGTGAAGCTGTGGCGGAAGGAAAGTCAGCCCCTCTTCAGTCATTTCCACGTCGAGGGTCTTCTTGATGCGATGCTGTCCCCAACGGTGCAGCTTCGGTCAGGCGGATATCTCGTAATCAATCAGACCGAGGCGCTGGTTTCCATCGACGTAAATTCGGGTCGCGCCACGCGCGAACGTAATATCGAAGAGACGGCGGTCAAGACCAATCTGGAGGCAGCTGATGAGGTTGCCCGGCAGCTTCGCCTTCGCGACCTCGCTGGCCTGATCGTCATCGACTTCATCGATATGGAGTCCCGCAGGCATAACGCACAGGTTGAACGGCGCCTCAAGGATGCGCTGCGCCATGATCGCGCGCGCATTCAGGTTGGCGGAATTTCTCATTTCGGTCTGCTTGAAATGTCGCGCCAGCGACTGCGTCCGTCAGTCGCGGAAGCTGCTTTTACACCCTGTCCGCATTGTCAGGGTACAGGCATTGTGCGTGGAATCGAAAGCTCGGCACTGCATGTGCTGCGTGCGATTGAGGAAGAAGGCGGTCTGCGTCGGGCAGCTGAGATCACCGTGTATGTCGCCGGGGAAATCGCGCTGTATATCCTCAATAATAAGCGCGACTGGCTGAGTTCAATCGAAGCACGCCACAAGATGCGCGTTTTCTTCGGTGCCGACGCAACGCTGCCACCTCCGGAAGTACGTATTGAACGTCATCGGCCTCAGACCGCACGCTTTGACGCCCCGGAGGCCGGGAATGCAGCCGGAGAGCTGACGGCGCCGGAAGCGGAGTCCCGGTCGGATGCGGAAAGTAAGGATGACGAAGTCGCCGTCGCTCCCGCAAGGACAATCCCCATTACTGACAAGGCCCCTGAGACAGCCGCCGGCTCTGACGCGCGTCGTGAAGACGAGGCAGAGGAAACGGAGGAGGGGCAGCCTCGCCGCCGCCGCCGCCGCCGCCGCCGTCGCGGTGGACAAAGAGATGAAAACGGCAACAGCGCGATGTTGTCGGACGATCAGAAAAACCCAGTTCCGGATGAGCAGCCGACGGGTCCGGCAGACGGTGAGCCGCAGCGCGCCCGGACGACACAGCCATCAGCTTCGGAAGAAAATCTGGTGCCGGGTCGCACGCGTACCCGACACTCTCGTAAGGTGGCCACTGACAACGCTCAGTCCCGGCCACGCCAGCCTGCTGCGTCAGTACCGGTGGTGAAAGGGTGGCAGGGGCCCACGCCTGCCGATCCGTTTGGTGGCAGCTTTGATATCTTCGATATGATGGAGCAGGCGGAGCAGGAAGAGACGCAGGCGGCGCCGGTCAGAAAACCTGACCACAGTCCGGAGCCAGTGATCCCGGAACCGCCGGCCACTGTGGCAGAGACTGCAGAGGAAAATGGGACGCTGCCTCTTCTTGTGCCTGAAGCAGATGCCGCTCTGGCGCAGATTGCGGATGAGACGGAGAAACCTCGCGGTCGTACCCGGTCCCGTCGCAAACCGAAAGTGTCGGAGGCACCGCCTGCTGACACGGCAGTAGCAGGGAATATGACGGCGACCGCCGAGGTTGCTCCGTCACCATCGGAAGTCGCAGAACAGGAGGCAAAGCCTCGTCGCCGCACGCGAAGCCGCCGTAAGACGGAAGTCGAACCGGTAATCCCGGAAACCGCAACTGTGGCTTCGGAGCAGAAAGCTGCTACGGAAAAGAAGAAAACCTCCCGTGAACCGGTTATCTTCGTGGAACCCGTCGTGATTGAAGACGGGACGCCGGCAGCTAAACCGCGCACAGGATGGTGGCGTCGCTGAAGTCGCCTCTGTTCTTCTGAATGCCTGTATGACCCGCCCCCGTGTCTTTGTCTGAAGCACGGGGGCTGTTCGTTCCGGGAGTACTTGCCTGGGCTGGAAGTTTGCCGGATGAATAAGCCGGTGCTCTCATCTCAGCTTCCATGGTGGACATCTCTTGCGGTCGTCCTGAGGAGTAGCCATGTTGATTTCATGGCTGCACGTAACCGATCCTCGCTCGAAGCTAATCCCGGACTTGTGTTCCAGCCGGAGCGCCTGCCACCAAAAGAAAAGCGCTTCCGTATGGAAGTGGTATCGGAATACGAACCGGCTGGTGATCAGCCTCAGGCGATTGGAGAACTGACACAGGGAATCGGGATCGGTGAGCGTGATCAGGTTCTTCTGGGCGTAACAGGTTCAGGAAAAACATTTACGATGGCCAAGGTAATCGAGGCCACTCAGAAGCCGACACTCATTCTTGCGCCCAATAAAACACTTGCCGCTCAGCTTTATGGTGAGATGAAGCAGTTCTTTCCGAACAATGCGGTTGAATACTTTGTAAGTTATTACGATTATTATCAGCCTGAGGCCTATGTTCCCCGTTCTGATACTTATATCGAAAAAGACAGCCAGATTAACGAGCGGATTGATCGTATGCGTCACGCAGCGACGCAGGCGCTTCTGGAGCGTAATGATGTGATCATTGTCGCGTCTGTTTCGTGTATCTATGGTATTGGCTCGGTCGAGACGTATTCCAGAATGGTCGTCCGGCTTGAGATTGGTGGTGAGATTGACCGCGACAAGCTCATCAAAGGGCTTGTTGAACTCCAGTACAGACGTAACGACGCAGCATTCGCGCGTGGTGCTTTCCGTGTGCGTGGCGAAAGCATTGATATTTATCCGTCACAGAACGAGGACCGCGCCTGGCGCGTCACTCTTTTTGGTGACGAGATCGACCAGATTATCGAATTCGATCCGCTGACCGGCGAAAAGACGGCTGATCTGCAGGAGGTCAGTCTTTACGCCAATAGTCACTATGTGACGCCACGTCCGACGCTCAATCAGGCTATTGTCAGTATAAAACAGGAACTGCGTGAGCAGCTTGATCTGTTTACGAAACAGGGCAGGTTGCTGGAGGCTGAACGTCTTCAGCAGCGTACAACGTTCGATCTTGAAATGATGGAAACGACCGGTGTCTGTAAAGGCATCGAGAATTACTCACGTTATCTGTCCGGGCGAAAGGCTGGCGAACCACCACCGACGCTTTTTGAATATCTGCCCGAGGACGCATTACTGATTGTTGATGAAAGTCACGTCACCGTGCCGCAGATCGGTGGTATGGAGCGAGGGGATTTCGCACGCAAATCTGTCCTCGCGGAGTTCGGTTTCAGGCTTCCTTCCTGTCTTGATAACCGGCCGCTGAAATTCGGTGAATGGGACGCTTATCGTCCGCAGACCCTGTTTGTCAGCGCGACGCCCGGACCGTGGGAGATGGAGCGTACACAGGGCGCTTTCAGTGAGCAGGTGATCCGGCCGACCGGTCTTGTCGATCCTGTCACGGAGGTGCGGCCTGTCGAGCATCAGGTCGATGATCTGCTTGCCGAATGTCGGGATACGATCCGTAAAGGGGGCCGTATTCTCGTTACAGTGCTGACCAAACGTATGGCGGAGGATCTGACGGAATATCTGGACGAGGCGGGTATTAAAGTCCGCTATCTGCATTCTGACATTGATACTCTTGAGCGTATTGAAATCATCCGTGACCTGAGGCTGGGCGCGTTTGATGTGCTTGTCGGCATTAATCTTCTTCGCGAGGGTCTGGATATTCCGGAATGTTCGCTGGTGGCGATCCTGGATGCTGACAAGGAAGGCTTCCTGCGCTCACGGACCTCGCTGGTTCAGACGATTGGTCGGGCCGCGCGTAATGTGGATGGTCGGGTCGTGCTTTATGCTGACCGTATGACGGACAGTCTGCGTTATGCGATTGAGGAAACAACCAGGCGGCGCGAGAAGCAGACGGCCTGGAATCTGGAACATGGCATTACGCCACAAAGCGTTCGCAAGCAGATTGGTAATATCGTCAGCTCGGTTTTTGAGCAGGATTATGTCACTGTTACACCTGCCGAGGGCGCAGAGGCGGATGAGTTTGTCGGTAAAAATCTTGATGCAACGATTGCGGAACTGGAACACCGGATGCGTGCCGCGGCAGCGGATCTGGAATTTGAGACGGCAGCGCGCCTGCGTGATGAAGTGAAGCGTCTAGAAGCTTTGCAGTTAGGTCTTGAACCGCCTCCTCCTCTTTCGCAAAACAGACAGGGAGGTCCGGGACGCAGGAAAGACAAAACTCCGGTTCCTCTGGGTCCCGGTGGAGGAGGCTATGACCCTGCTAAACGGAAAGGTCGCTCATCCGGTTCACGTCGTAAGCCTGGCTCTCCCGGCTCCGGATAGAAAGAACGGGGTCAGTATCAGTTGAGCAGGGATCAGCAGAGCATTGTCACAGATGGCCAAGCTCGACAAGGACGACAAGAAAAGGCGTGACTGCCAGAACAACCCACGCTCCCATGGCGCAGGTTGCAAAAACCTGCGCAGCCTTTCGTTTCACCGCTCCGGATGGTGTCCTTATGGTGCCGGAGGCTGCTACGTTCTGAGTCTGAATGTCAGTCTTATTCATGAGACCTCCTTTTCAGTCTTCTGATCGGTTATCCGAGTCTTATTTATGGCTGAGACACTGCCTTCCGGCTGGAAAATATCCAAGTTACCAACTGTCTCGTCATATCACTGCTGTTTTTCAGTCCGGAAATGATAAGAACCGACGTCTGGGGCAAAATCGTGGCGAGGAGTGAGATTGGAAAAGAAAATCTTTCTGCGGGTCAGGTGCTCTCTGCCATTTATGCGGCGCTGGTTACAATGTGTGTGATTAAGACACGGTATTTTTCATTTTCCCGGGTCGGACAGAGGCAATGCGCTTAAGTTTTTAAGTGGCTAACAGAATTCGTTATTCGCGAGCTTCATAAAACGCGTCGCGTCAGTAATATCAGCAGCCATCATCGCAATCCGGTCCAGCAACGCCGGATCTTCGCCCCAGCGCTGCATCTGAGCCCGTTCGTCGACCGAGGCGATATTGGCAGCCTGAGTTGCATCCAGAGCATTTTCAGCAACGGCCAGTCCGAGGACGATACTTCCTGATGCGGGAACAGCGACTCCGAGTCCGGCCAGTGTGGCGTCAGACTGGCTGTTCAGAAGATCGGTAAGACGGACCAATGCTTCTGCAGACTGCTCTATGGGGATCATCCCTGCGGTGACACGCAGGGTAATACCATGGCGCTCTCTGAGCCAGTCGAGCCACGGTTGCCAGGCGTAATTCTGCAAGGCAGCAGCAGGCTCGGCATCATCTGCGCGATAGCAGAGAAGATCGTGCTTCCCGTAAGCGGCCAGTGTTGCAATAAAATGAGTGCGATCAGGCGCCACACGTTCAATCATCGTGCCTGCAATACGTGTCAGAGGCAGTGCATCCGGTCCGAACCGTTTTTGCGGATCGTCGGCACCCGCCATCTGCCACTCGGCGGCAAGAGCCTCCGCCAGAGGCTTCGAGGATACGTGCAGCGGGGTGCGGCCTGGCAGAATTACCGGCTTTCCGTCCAGTGCGACGCCAAACCCATGTGGACCGGCGATGACTTCCGCGTTCGTCCAGAACCGCTTTCGCCGGGAATCACTTTCGCGGGGAGATCGGATCTCGTCCGTCACCGGAGCAGCCCTTTGAGCATGTTCATCAGACCGTTCGCTTTGCCCGCTGGCGCAGGGGCTGCTGACGGACCGTTACCGCCTTCACGAGCGGCCGCGAGCAGATCGGGACACTGATCACTGCTGGTCTGATTGCCGCCGATGGCGATCGCAAACCGGCCGTCACTTCCCGGTTCCAGATGAGGTTGTGGTGAGCTGACTGTACCACCGACGCCGACCGGCGATGACGCGCCGGTCCCGCCGATTCCGATGCGCGGCGTCAGATGGAGATCAAGCGCGCCGTCGGAGAGGCTGACGCTGCCGTTTCCAGTAAGAGACAGCATATCCGCCTCAAGACCGATTCGTTCCATCGTCGCGCGATTATCAGCGATGTTCATATGGACGCCAAAGCACCGGAGCCCCATGGTGCCGCGAACAGGGATGCCGCGACCGATGATTGCTGCCAGAGCCTGTCCGCTGACGCGTCCGCCCACCATTGATACACCGAGATGCCCGGCTGCGCTTTTCTTCCACGCGTCCATATCTGCACCGTCGGCCGCGATGCTTCCCACAAGTTGCAGTGAACCATTGACCAGTGCCGGCACGCCGGCCCAGCTTTCGACAATCTCCGCCGGCAGGACCAGTGGAGATGCTGTAATGGTCATATGCGGAATATTACCGGAGACATCGTATCCGAAACGGCCAGACTGAGGCATGCCCTGCACCACGCCGGTTCCGCCAGCCCTGACGGGATCTGCTGTCAGGCGACCGCTGTCGGCGGTGACATGCGCCGAAACAGCGTCCCACGCCACAGACTGCCATGTAACGCGCTGTATCGTGACATCCAGAGTTGCCTGCACGGCACGCAGCCATGTCTGGGAATCCTGTTCATGCAGAATCGACAACGGAGCGTCGCTGGCGAGGTGTCCGTCGACTTTAAGGGCCTGTAAAGAGGGCTTTCCCGGACCAAATGTGAGTGCCGGAAGAGAACCATGTACATTTAGTGATGTTTTTCCGCCTCCCGCCGTCCCATCCAGCATGACGGAAGAACCACCGTCCTCCAGGGAAAGCTGTAAAGGAAGTGTGCTGCTCCCGGGGACCCGGACAGCGCTGACCGTTTCTTCCAGTGTTCCAAGCATGCCGTGAAGAGTAAGCGCCTGCCCGTTCAGTTTTCCATTCAGGGAAACAGCCAGTCGGTCAGCTGGTTGCGCGGCGTCCAGCGTAAAAGTATCAGCGTGCAGACCTTCGAGCATCTGATCCAGATCCACTGAACCCGTACGGAGATGCAGCATACGCAGTCCCGGGCTGGCACCGCTGCCGGTCACGCCAGCCTGAAGAGTCACATCGCTGGCATCAGGCACGTCAGCGTTGGGGAACAACGCCTCGATATCAGCCAGTTGTCCAAGTTCACCGCCGATCTGCAGATCGTATCCGGCATCGTGCTGCGGATCAGTGATGGTGCCATCAATATGAAGTTTTCCGGACGGTCGTTTGTTCACTGCCAGTGTCGCAGTGAGATGCACCGGCCATGTTTCTCCCGCGACAGGTGGCATCGGGCCGGTTGTCCCTGCAAGCGTGAAGGCACCTGAATCATGATGGCCGCGCAGACTGATCGCGACTGAACCGCCGGTCAGACCGGTCACGTCCGCCTGATCGACGTCCACCTGACCTGTGAGACGGCGCCGGATGTCAGACCATACGAGCGCGCCATCCCGGACATGCACGGAAGAAAGCGAAAGATTCCAATGCCGGTGTGATCCGGATGATGTGCCGGAATCGTCATGGCCGGTATCAGTTGGTTCGAACAGCCAGTTCGGCTTACCGTCAGGCGTGCGCTCCAGCAGCAACGCCGGCTGCATGAGGCTGACATCATCCAGCACGACCCTGTGCGAGAACAACGCGCTGAGAGAAAGTCTCGCACGGAGTTCTTTTGCGGTGAACATGTCCGGACGTGTTCCGCCCTGCCGGTTGGACAGGCGGACGCCTTTTGCTTCCACCCATGGATAGGGGAGCAGCCATACATGCAGAGATTCGATGCGTAACTGACGTCCGGTCTGCTGGTCGATCGCCTCCACAAGCCGCGTGCGCAGCCAGGTTGCGTCCATCAGCGATGATGCGGTGACAGCACCTCCGAGCAGTAAGGCAATCCCGCCAATGGTGAGACCCGCTTTTGTTCTGAACTTCATATTATCTCCTGCGCGGCACCGGGACAGATCCGGCAGTAAAGCCGAGCGCACGGAATGTCTCACGCATATGGGGCGGGAGTTCGGCGCTGACTTCCAGCCACCCGCCGGCCGGGTGCGGCAGCACCAGGCTGCGCGCGTGAAGGTGGAGGCGCTCGGTAAAACCGTCGACATGGGCTTTTTCGGCGCCGTATTTCGGGTCGCCGAGGATGGGCGTTCCGAGGGATTCGCAATGTACCCTTAACTGATGGGTGCGTCCGGTCAGGGGCGAAAGGCCCAGCCATGAAAATTTACGGCCGGCGGAATCGAGGACCTCATATTCCGTGCGGGCCATCTGTGCGTCTTCATCCCTGCGGTCGGCGGCGACGGTGATGGAGCCTGGTCCTGCGCCGAGACGGGCCAGTGGCTGATCGATTTCCCCCGACAGGGGATCGGGGCGGCCGACGACGACGGCCCAGTATGTTTTTCTGACATCGCGTCCGCGGAAGGCGGCCGCCAGCCTGGCTGCCACGCCGGGCGTCCTGGCGAGCAGGAGCAGTCCGGACGTGTCCTTGTCGATGCGATGCACCAGGCGCGGGCGCGGGTCATCACCCTCGCGCAGGCCATCCAGCATCATGTCTACATGCTGCGTGATGCCCGGGCCGCCCTGCGTGGCGAGGCCGGATGGCTTGTTCAGCACGATCAGCTGTGGGTCGGAGTAGATGACCATTTTCCGGATTTCCCGCGCCAGCCGTTCGTCCAGCGGGCGGGGTGCGTCATGACGCGGTTTTGTTGATGCGGGTATTGGCGGTACGCGGACGGACTGGCCCGGCGCCAGGCGGGTGCCGGCGTCCACGCGTTTGCCGTCCACGCGGATCTGTCCGGTCCGGCACAGTTTCTGCACCATTCCCTGCGTGAGCTGCGGATAGTGACGCCGGAACCAGCGGTCGAGACGGATCTCCGCTTCGTCCTCGCTTACCGTCAACATGGCCACACTCATAATCCGCGCCTCACGATCCGTCACCTGATGTCGCGCGGCTTGCCCTCTTTCGGGTCCATGTGTCCAGTCTCCGGCGAATTTCGTGTTCAAACCCGCGACCGGTCGGAGTGTAGAAGCGCTGCCGGGGCATCCCGTCGGGGAAGTAGTTCTGGCCGGAGAAACCCTCCTCGGTGTCGTGGTCATATTCATAGCCGGCGCCGTAGCCGATGTCTTTCATCAGCTTTGTCGGAGCATTGAGGATATGGGCGGGCGGCATCAGGCTGCCTGTCGTTTTCGCGGCCCGTCGCGCGGCGCCGTAGGCTTTGTAGATGGCGTTGGATTTGGGGGCGGTGCCGAGATGCACGACCAACTGGGCGAGGGCCAGTTCGCCTTCGGGCGATCCCATCCGCTCGTATGTCTCCCACGCGGCGAGGGCGAGCGGCAGGGCGGACGGATCGGCCATGCCGACATCCTCCGCCGCGAAGCGTGTCAGGCGCCGGGCGATGTAGCGGGGGTCTTCGCCGCCTTCCAGCATGCGGGCGAACCAGTAGAGCGCGGCGTCGGGATCGGAGCCGCGCAGGGATTTATGCAGGGCGGAGATCAGGTTGTAGTGTTCTTCCCGGTCCCGGTCGTACAGCACGGCGCGTCTGGCGAGCAGGGAGGTCAGCGCCTGCGGGTCGAGAGGTTTGTCCGTTTTCAGGCTGAGAATCTGCTCGACCATATTCAGCAGGTAGCGGCCGTCGCCATCTGCCATGGCTCTCAGTGCCGTGCGGGCGGATTCGGTCAGCGGCAGGGGCTTTCCTGTCAGTTCCTCAGCCCGGACGAGCAGCGCGTCCAGCGCCGGGTCGTCCAGTCTTCGGAGCACCATGACCTGACAGCGGGAGAGCAGGGCGGAATTAAGGGCGAAAGAGGGGTTTTCCGTTGTGGCGCCGACGAGAACGACGGTCCCGTTCTCGACAACGGGGAGAAATCCGTCCTGCTGGGCTCTGTTGAACCGGTGGATTTCGTCGACGAACAGCAGCGTGCCGCGCCTGCTTTCAGCAAAGCGTCGTGCGTCCTCGAACGCGCGTTTCAGATCTGCGACACCGGAGAAGACGGCGGAGAGCTGCACGAAGCGGAGATGGGCGGCGGCGGCGAGCAGGCGGGCGATGGTCGTTTTGCCGACACCGGGGCCGCCCCAGAGGATGAGGCTTGCCAGCGTGCCGCGTTCCAGCATCCGGGTCAGGGCGCCATCTGGACCCAGGAGATGATCCTGGCCAACGACGTCCTCAAGCCGGGTGGGTCTCAGCCGGTCTGCCAGCGGCTGGGTAGGTGCGGGCGTGGCGTTGTGGCCATGGGACGGGGCGGTGGCCCCGGTGTCTTCCGTGCCGAACAGATCGCCGCCCGGTTGTGAAGGGCGTTCACGCCGCGTGACCATGACCGTGCTCGCTGATGTTCATCCTTCGTTCATACAGCGTCGTCGTCTTCTCGTTAAGGCGAAGCTGCAGGTGGCGGGGTTCTGGCCCGCACCCTGTCGGTTTTATTTTGAGGCTTTGTGGAGCTTTTTCTCCCAGGCGGCCCGGACGGCGGCAGGATCCAGCGGTTCGTTTTTGCCGTGTATCTTGCGGGTGCTGCTGTGGCTGCGGTTTCCGGATGGATGGGCTGCTGGCGTTTTGCCGCCGGTATCCGCCCTCCGTGCCTGTGTCATGCCACCCGGCGCGATGCCTGCGGCGGGGTTGGCGTTGACTGCCTGCACGGCTTTTTCGCAGCGTGATCCCTTACCGACGCCGATCTGGATCATCGGCAGGATGGCGAGGGGCGGGAAGACGAAGCCCAGCCCGGCCGAGGCGGCTGCGCGGCCGATTATTTCGGCGCCGGGCAGAACGGTGGGGGATTTTAGCGGGCCGGTGACGTTGAACGCGCCCGGCAGCGAGAGAATTGTCGGGTGAATGGCGCGGGTGGTCAGGGAGTAATCGATCGTATTGGTCCGGAAGTTTACGGTTCCCTCACCAAGCGTTCTTGTTTCCCGCGTTTCGAGGAGCAGTGTTTTCGTCTTCACGATGCCGCCGTTCAGCGGCATGTCCGCGATGAAGCAGTCCAGCTGCGTGTGGCTCGGGAGACCGAGGGCGGAGAGGATGGCGTTACCGAACTGGAGGCCGAGAATTTCGGGAAGCAGGGCTGAAATATCACCGCCTTCGCTCAGCACCAGGGTCAGGCCGCCATTGCCGTTCGCGACGAGGGAGGCGATGGAATTTCCGGTCGAGGTCAGCGTGAAGTTGCCGCCGACGATTCCGCCCTGTGCGGCCGTGCCGGTCGTCGTGCTCATGATGTGGGCGAGGTCGATCTGTCTGAAATCAAACTTTGCTTTGGTAGCAAAGCCGTTTTTCGCGGGTGTCAGCGTCGCCGAGCTGGCCAGCGTTCCTTTGCCGACGGCGAAGTTCAGTCTGGTCAGATCGATCGCGCCGTCGCGGATGGAGAATTCCGCGTCGATATTATCCAGCGGCAGGCGTTTGTTCTGGATGCGGTCGCCCTTGTAGGTCACGTGGGCGTTGATGGCTTCCAGCTTGGGCACGTTGATCGGTGTGTCGGGCAGGATGTTCGGATCTTTCGCGTCTGCTTTTTTCTGCGCGGCTGTATCCGGTCCCGGTTTGCCGCCGATGAAGCCGCTCAGGTCCTCGATATCGACGCGGTGCGAATGCAGGCCGGCCTCGACGAACGGAACGGACTGATGCGGATCGACGGTGATGGTGCCGCCGATATCGCTGGAGCCCATCTTGCCGGCGAAATTGTCGAAGCGGATCAGTTTCTGGCTGTAATCCAGGTTGCCCGTGATGTCGTAAGCCGGGGTCTGCGGGATCGGAATCCCCGTCAGCGGATATAGCAGCGACATATCCGGTCCGGAGAAGTGCAGCTTCAGCTTCGTGCCTCTGAAGGCCAGCGGATCGTCGACCGTTCCTTTGAGAGTCGCGTGGGTCGGGCCGTTTTTGACGCTCAGATCCACCGGGTAGGGAGTCTTCGCGTCGCTCAGCGACAGGAGGGCTCCGCCGACGAAATGGCCGCTGACGGGCTGTCCGGCGTAGCGCCCGGTAGCGTCCGCGACGACTGTTCCGCGGTCGGAGGGGCCGGCTGGCAGGGTGGTGTGGACGTCGATGCCGGTATCGGCACGCAGCTTATCGTCGCGGAACCGGATATGGCCGTCCGTGATCCTGAGTTCCTTCAGTATGGACAGCGAAAAGCCGGAGTCTGAGGAGGAGCTGCTGCTGCTTCCGGATGAAGCGAAGGTATAGTTGTTCTGACCATACCTGCGGCGGCGGATATCGATGTAGGGGGTATCCAGGGCGAGGAGGGGCACGCGAAGCGACCGGTGCAGAACGTAGTTCAGGAGGTCGAACGAGGCCGTGATGTGTTTCGCCGTGAAGAACGGGGTGTCTTCGCTTTCAAACTCTTTCGGCTGATCACTTTTCACGTCATCGACCGTGACGCGGGTGACGAAACCGGGATGGACATGCAGATGGGCGACGCTGGTCGGGCGGCCGAGCGCGTCGGTGGCCTTGCGGTTCAGCAGGGGAACGAACCAGTCCCACGACCAGAAGATAATCAGCAGGATGAGAGCGAGGATGAACAGGCCGGCGCCCCCGGTGGAGAATCTGTGTCGATAGAAAAACGAGTTCTGGTTCATACAGTCTCTGATGTACGATCCGGACTGTCGGGCCGGATCGTCCCCTTCTTTTGTGTCCGGTCGGGACCATACACGCTCACCGGACGCACTGAATGCCTGCGGCTGGTGCTGCCGGATGGTCTTTGTTCATTCCCGGAAGGCTAAACGCCGTGTGTTAGGGGCGGTTGCACGACCTGACTGTCGCGTCCGCGAGTGCGGGGTTTTTCCAGAGTTGTGTCGGGAAAGGTGTCCGGTTTGCGGTCCGGAGATGATCAGAAGGATGAGCATGAAAATGTTATTTGTATGGAATGTTATGGGCAGTATGGACTTTCTGTGTCATATTGTTGCATGACTGTTTCGGATTTTTGTTATCCAGGCATGAGTATCCTAATTCGATTAGTTTTTTAATTGTCCTGAAAAATACTTCCGCAGCCGGAATGAGGCCGCTGTGTTGTCCGGGAGTGATGGCAGGATGGAAGTGAAAGGAATAATAGGTCTGTTAAAAATTCAATAATGTAGCGTTCTGTAGTTATTCTGTAATCTGGTCAGACAGACGAGATTCGGTTCCGGAGGCCGGAGACGGAGTACTGGTCAGGCATGGGCAATCTGTTGCTAATTTGATACAGTCCTGCGCAAACTGCATGTCTGACATGAATCTGTAATAAACAAACTGATTATTTGGTCGTAAGGAACGGCCATGCAGCCTGGAAGCTGAGTCCGGGGAGGCTCTGTATGGCCCAGAAAGCCGACCATCCGGTCAGGTTTTTGAGGTTGTCTCCCTGCGAAGCGCGACCGGATTGCGTCCTGTCCATGACCAGAACAGAGCCGCTATGCACTTTTTTATGCGACATCTTCTAGCAACATCAGCCCTGATAACCCTTGCTGTGCCTTCTGCTGCTGTTCTGGCCGCGCCGGCGGCATCTCAGTCCACAACGGCGGGTGATGCTGCGAAAGGGAAGAAAGCCGCGTCCCGTCCCGGTCCGGCGGCAGCCGATGAGAATGCCCCGTCCATGATGGGCGCGACGGCGCCGACCGATCAGAAGGCTGAGCTCATTGAGGTGCGCAGCGCGCGGCACAGTCAGGTCGCGGGCGGGCTGATGATTAAGGAAGATGCGCCGAAATCGCGCTCGACCGTTACTTCGGAATATATCGACAAGCAGGCCGCCGGCCTAAACCCGATGCAGCTGATTGAAATGCTGCCTGGTGTGAACACCACCTCGACTGATCCCATGGGTCTGTCCGGCGGTCACATGACGATGCGCGGCCTGAACGAAAGCCAGATCGGCTTTACCCTGGAAGGTTTCCCGATCAACGATATCGGAAATTATGCCGTTTATCCGCAGGAAATCGTCGATCCGGAAAACCTGCGTTCCATCAATGTCGAGCAGGGCTCGGCCGATCTCGACAGCCCGCATATCAGCGCGACCGGCGGTGCGGTCGATATGTATCTGCTTGACCCGAAGGAAAAGCTGGGTGGCAAGATCGTCGGTTCCTACGGCAATTATAATCAGCGTCGTGTCTTTGGTCGTCTCGATACCGGTTATGTTGGAAACACAAATATAAAAGGTTACATCTCTTTCTCGGATGCGGCAGAAGATTCCTGGCGCGGTCCTGGTGGTCAGAACAAGCTGCATGGCGAGACCAAATGGGTCAGCGCCTGGGGGCAGGGCAACAAGATCAGCTTCTCTCTGCTTGGCAACCAGGGAACCAGCAGTCTTTTCCCGACCACCTATATGGACACATGGCAGGCTCAGGGAATTCACAACGCCTATCAGGCGACGTGGAATCCGAAAAGTCCAAGCGCGAACTATTACGAGCTGCATCGTAACCCGTTCACGAATATCTATGCCAGCGCTCCGTCAACCTTTACGCTGACAGACCATCTGACGCTGACTGAAACACCATATTTCTGGTATGGAGACGGTAATGGCGGCGGCGCCTACAGCGAAAGTCTGACCAGTCAGCAGTGGGGCGCGCAGACCATGACCGCGTCGATCGGCGATCATAATGCGTCAAACACACAGTCTCTGATCGTCTACAACCCATCCAACACCGAGACCTACCGGCCGGGGTCGGTGACGAAGCTGACGCTTCATACCGGTATCAACCGTCTGACAGTGGGCTACTGGTTCGAATATTCGAAGCAGATCCAGACAGGTCCTTACAGTCTGGTTGATTATGCAACAGGAAAACCGCTTGATCTTCTGGGTGGTGGGCCGAACATGGTCCTGGCGAACGGCGAGACGGCTCAGTATCGTGACACGCTGACCCAGACGCGCATCCATACAATGTTCATCGCCGACAGTCTGTCGCTGCTGAACAACAGGCTGAATATCGAAGCTGGCCTGAAATACTCCGTTGTCAACCGAGACGGGCAGAATAACCTGCCGGACACCTCGACCGGTAAGTATATTTCAGGAGCGTGGCAGGAACCGCTCCCGGCAGTGGGCATCCGCTACAAAATCAACAACGAAAACCAGCTTTTCGCGTCCTCGACGACCAATTTCCGTATTCCGATGAATACCTCGCTGTATGATTCAGGCGCTTACAGTGTGGCGCGCGGCGGTTACTCTAACCAGGCCAATCCGAATCTGAAGGCGGAATATTCGATCTCGGAAGAGTTTGGCTGGCGTTATCAGGGTCCTACGGTGATGAGCTCCGTCACCTATTTCCATTATAACTTCACCAACAGCCTCTACAGCCAGACCGTCAATACCGGAAACGGGCAGAGCTATACCCGCAGCATCAACGGCGGTAACTCCCACGCGGATGGCGTGGATTTCGAAATCGGTACCCGTCCGATCTTCTATCATTTCCGTCCGTATTTCTCGGCGGAGTATATCAATCGTCGCACCGACAGTAACGTTGCGGCCGGCAACGGTGATTATGTCTTCAGTAAAGGCAAGTTCGCGCCGCAGACGCCGCGATATCAGTTCGGACTCAATCTCGACTACGATGACGGTCATCTGTTCGGTGGCTACAGCCTGAAATATGTCGCGCGGCAGTATGCAACGTTCACGAACGACCAGCATATTCCGAGCTACATCACGATGAACATTGACCTTGGTTACCGTTTCAAAGACTGGGGGCCGATGAAGTCGCCAACTTTGAAGCTCAACCTTCGTAATATTACAGACCGGCACTATCTCGGTTTTGTCAATGCGACGGCGGCCAATGCACTTGCGACAACCGGCATGTATGGCACCTCAATCAAGGGTGGCAGCGCGACCTACTCTATTGCAGCGCCCTTCAGTGTGACGGGGTCGGCCAGCGTCGATTTCTGACCGTTCTGTTCGGTTGTGCAGAAGGAAAACGCCGGAGATATTCTCCGGTGTTTTTTTTGTTTCAGAATGTTTTGCGTGAAGTTTTCCTGGTTTTGTCTCAGGCCTCGCAAAGGGATGCGGTCCTTTTGATCCGATTTTTTAAGGGACTATTTCAAAACTTCGACAGGACAAACTGTTCATAACAAACGGATGATGTGATGTTTGTTGCGTCCTGCACATCTGTCCGCTTCAGCCGGACTCAGAAAGCGTTTGGCGATAAGCCTTTGAAAAAAGCTTCACCAAAAACTTCTTTATAACTGACCGTGCTATCGACGAACAGGATTTTGAAGCAGTCTCTAATGGGAAAGGGTGGAAGGGGCCGCGCCCCCTTCCGGTGCAGGGCAGAGCCCTGCCTGTAAGACACCCGTCCGCTTTTATTTGTTGTCACCCAGTGAAGCATTCAGGACAGCGGCGAGCCTGATGCCGGCCTGCTCGAGACGCAGCCGGGCGACCGGCCATGCCAGTGTTGCGTAATCATCTCCGAGTTCAGAACCACGCAGATGCGGTAAGGCGCCGTATGCGACCGTGCGTGCCAGGGAGTGGCTTTCATCCACCCAGTCTATGGCGGCTTTTCTGTCGTCTCCGGTGGTGAGGTCGGCGGTCCAGTACGCTATTTCATCATCTGTGATGTCCTTATCGAGCTTTTTTGCCTCGTTCTGCGCAGCGCCGAAGTCGATGGTGTAATGCGGGCCGACTGTCAGGCCGGTTGCGTGATCGATGATGCCCTCATCCCACAGGGAATGAAGATTCATATGACCGTTCAGACTGTTCCCGAAATAGGTCAGCTTCACGGTGTTGCCGCCCTTGTCGTGATCGCGTTCGGCGGCGTGGAGAGGCTGATGCACATCTCCCACGAGGTGGACGACCCATTTCAGCGCTGCGAGGCGCTGCGCGACCGGTGCTGAGCGATCGGCGAGAATGCGTTCCTGTTCGGGAAGTTTCTCTGTGACGCAGTTGGTGTCGGGGCAGTCTCTGGACTGGTCATAGGCGGGGTCGGCTGCGTCGATATCGACATAGTGCCATGCGAGTGTTTCCGGTGCGCCGCCTTTGTTTTTGGGGATATGGCCGATGGTGTCCGGCCAGGAGGCGACCTGATCGAGCGAGTCATGTCCTTCTGCGGCGAGCAGCGTTTTCGCGGCAGCGAGAGTGGACAGTGTGAGATGGGCCTGCGCGATATCCGCAACGATGGCATGACCGTTGGGTCCCCAGGCGCAGGCGGGTGTCGCGCCGGCGGCGGCGGAAAATATCGTAAAGGCAATGAGCGTGGACCGGCCTGTCCGTCGGGGAAACCGTTTGTTCATTCTTTATTCTCCCTGCGTGCGGCTGAAAGTTCCAGCGCCCGCGCATACACAACTTTTCGTGGTAGTCCTGACGCTGCGGCGATGAGTGCTGCGGCGTCCTTGACGGAATGGGAGTCAAGCGCCTCCGTGAGCTGTCTGTCCAGATCACCGGCGTCGGTTTCTGCATCTTCAGGCGGTCCTAACAGCACAGTGATTTCACCGCGCGGGGGCGTCTCCGCATAGAAGGCCGCCAGTGCGCCTGTGGTGTCGCGGCGGACTTCTTCGAAACGCTTGGTCAGTTCTCTGGCCACGGCGGCGGGCCGGTCGCTGCCGAAGACCGCGACGATGTCGGCGAGCATTTCTCCCAGGCGGTGAGGGGCTTCGTGCCATATGAGGGTGGCGTGCAGTCCGGCAAGCTCTGCGGCACGTAATGTCGCAAAACTTTCACGTCGTGCCGCGCTGCGGGGCGGGGGGAAACCCACGAACAGGAAGGGATGGGGCGGCAGGCCGGAGAGCACGAGGCCGGTCAGTGCGGCGTTGGGGCCGGGGACCGCCGTGACCGGGATGCCGGCTTCCATGGCCGCGCGCGCCAGGCGGTAACCCGGATCTGAGAGGAGCGGCATGCCGGCATCGGAGACGAGGGCGATATGTTGTCCGTCCAGCAGGCGACCGATCAGCCCTGGTACGCGTTGTCGTTCGTTGTGGTCATGAAGAGGTTCGGCGCGTGTGCCGATATTGTATTCGGAAAACAGGCGGGCCGTGACGCGCGTATCCTCACAGAGTACGAGATCGGCGGTGCGCATGGCGTCTGCGGCGCGGGGCGACATATCGCCCAGATTGCCGATGGGCGTGGCGACGAGCGTGAGCAGTCCGGTCCGGCTTTTTCCGTGCATCGGAGCGCCGGGCGTCGGGGTGTCTTCCGGGGCCGGTTCCTCTTCGCGGGCATGACGCGGCGTCATTCCTTCGCTATGGGAAGGCGACGCACCGGGATGGCGTGCCGCCTTTGACCCGGAAGATGGATGATCAGAAGCAGAGGCGGATAATGGATCGGACATACTGGTTCCAGTCGCGAAAAACAGTTCAGGGTGTCTCTCCATCCGGAAGAGGAGACAACCCCGGTCCGGGAAATCCGGTGAAACGGGCGTTCGGCCCGGTTGTTCTTAAATGTCTTTCCGGTGTGAGTCTGCTGGCTCTGGCGGCGTGCGGCACGACGTCGGGTCCTGCCGGCGGTGGCGCGACGGCGCCGCGCAATGTCGGTGTTCTTCTGCCGCTGAGCGGTCCGAATGCCGGGCTGGGCAATGAAATGCTGACGGCGGCGCGGCTGGCGCTGTCCCGGCCGCTGAATAACGGTCAGCCGGCGACGATGGCGCTGCCACAGGTCGATGCGCATGACACGGCCGGGCCGGCGGGCGCGGCGGCGGCGGCGCAGGCTGCTCTGGCGGCGGGTGACGGGATGGTGCTGGGGCCACTGACGAGTGTGGATACAGCGCAGATCGCGCCGCTGACGACGCAGGCAGGCGTGCCCGTGGTGGCGTTTACGAGCGATACGAATCAGGCGCGTCCGGGCGTCTGGGTGTTCGGCATTACACCGCAGCAGCAGGTTGATCGTCTGGTCGCCGCCGCCAGAGCCGAGGGGCGGCATCAGTTTGCGGCGTTCCTGCCGGATAATCCTCTTGGCCATGCTCTCGGGGATGCGCTGATCCAGTCCTGTCAGAGAATGGGGCTCGCCGCGCCGCAGGTGGCTTACCATATGAACACGCCGGAAGCGATCAGCAGTGGTCTGGCGTCTCTGTCGGCCTATGACAGCCGGGTTGCGGCTGCGAATGGACAGGCTGCCGGTCCGGCAGGCGATCTGCCGGCCGATCTTGCGGCGGCGCTTTCTTCCGCTCCGAAAGCGGATACGACGTCTCCGGCTGCTGGAGGCTCTCAGTCCCAGGGTGATGCCGGGCAGAACGGCGCCGCGGCGCCGGATGCGACAAAGTCCGGGACGCCTGCCGCGGGGACTCAGAGCCTTTCTTCTCCGCCCTTTGACGCGCTTCTGCTGGGCGATCTGGGTCTGTCGCTGAAAAATGTGATTGACGCTCTGAACGCCGATCAGGTCGACCGTTCCCATGTCAGAATCATGGGGCCGGGTCTGTGGAGCGCTTTTGCCGGCAAGCTGGGCCGGCTGGCCGGGGCGTGGTACGCGGCGCCGGACCCGGCGAACCGGAAGGCTTTCGTCCAGGCTTTTGCGACACAGATGCATCGCGCGCCCAAACCGCTGGCGGATCTGGCCTATGACGCCGGTGCTCTTGCGAATTCCGTTTATGCCAGTGTTGGCGGGAGAGGGTATCCGACAGATATTCTGACTCGTCCGGAAGGTTTTTCCGGTGTTGACGGGCTGTTCACACTGCGTCCCGATGGCAGCACGTCCCGTGATCTGGCCATCTTCGAGGTGCAGCCTGCGGGAGGGGTGCGGATTGTGAACACGTCATCTTCTCATCCGGCATCCGTGCCCGGTTCGATCTGAAAACGGGTCGTAATGTGTCCTGATGTCCGGACGGACATCAGGACACCGAATATCAGAACCGGGACGCAGCAGGTGATCACGGCGTTCTGTGCGCCCGGCTTCGTGGGAATGGCTGCTCTGCTGTAACAGATCCCCGGACAGATCAGTTCTTTCAAAAATGGTAATTTTCGGCCGTTTTCCGGGTGTCCGGGGATGGTGCCTGTCCGGATTTTACATGTGGCATTTGTGTAACGGACCATTTCTTTTTCATGAGATGATATTGCGAAAAAGTCGCAATTGCATATAGGAATGGAGTGAAATGTGACAGCCTGATGAGGTTCCAATGACAAAGCGTTTCATCCGCTACAGCCTGAAGCGGACATCGCTGACAGCCGGATTGACGATCGCCTGCACCGCTCTGAACACGCAGGGTGCATCGGCTGCTGCCGCTGAGTCTGGTGCCTCTCCGGATCATCATGGCGTTAAGGCGCACCACCGGATTAAAAAACATTCTTCTGTGCGCCCGGCTTCTCAGCCTGCCGCTGTGGCGCCTGCTGTTTCCGCCGCCGGGACGACTGTGGCGCAGCCGCTGAACACAAGTAAAAACACGACGTTCATCAGCCCGAAATCGAATGAGGAATATCTCACCGTCCATGGGCAGGGGATGAATATTCTGCATGAAGACATGGGCTTCAGCCGCATGCCGCAGGATGTCATGCACACGGCCCAGACCGTCAACGTCGTGCCGAAGCTGCTGATGGAGCAGCAGAACGTAAAATCTCTTGATGAGGCGCTGCGCAACGTGCCAGGCATTACCGCTTCGGTCGGTGAGGGCGAGGGCGGCATGTCCGGCGATCAGTTCCTGATCCGTGGCTTTCAGGCGCAGAATGATATTTACGAAAACGGTCTGCGTGACTTCGGTGTTTATACGCGTGACAGTTTTTACTATGACCATGTGACGGTGATCAAAGGGCCGTCCTCGGAAGTGTTCGGAAACGGGACAACCGGCGGTGCCATCAACATCGTTACCAAGATGCCGCATCTCGGCAACAGCTACAGTGACGGGTTTTCCGGCGGGTCGGGTCAGTATTATCGCGGCACGGTGGATGTGAACCAGCAGATCGGCGAGACCACGGCCATTCGCTTCACCGGTATGGGGAACGAAAACAACGTTGTTGGCCGGGATTCCGTTTATTCTCATCGCTGGGGCATTGATCCGTCCATTGCATTTGGTCTTGGCCGGCCGACTACTCTGACAATTGAATATTTCCACCAGACGGATAACCGGATTCCGGATTACGGTATTCCCGTTATTACGAAGCCTGGCACGACAATCGGGCGTCCGGCGACGCAGTTTGGTCTGAACCGGAACAACTGGTACGGCACGAATTACGACCAGGATGCATCAAATGTCGATATGCTCACGGCGCATCTGAAACATGAAATGAACAGTCATATCTCGTTTTTTGATGATCTGAGAGGTGGGAAGTATGACCGTTATTTCTCGGCGTCACAGCCTGGCTGCACCGGCTCGTGCGTGACCGACTTCTTTACCGACCCTGAGGCGGCGCAGATCAATCGTCGCGGGCATCTCGGCGGACCAGAGCCGTATCAGCAGGATGACTGGTCGGTGCAGAACGTCTTTTCGATGGTGGCGAAGTTTAATACCGGTTCCATTAAACATCAGGTCATAGCTGGCTGGGATGTGTCGCATATTTATGACCGGCGTACGAATTACGCCTATAATTTCAACGGACAGAACGGGACGCAGGCTGATACGACCAGTCTGTTGAATCCGTCGGCCTATCAGCCTGGTCTGCTGCTTGGATCGCTTGGTCAGTACAGCGGTAATCTTGTCAATATCAGTGGTGTAGGTCACGCGCTTTACAAAACGGGCAGCGCCACGGACGCGGGAGCGTTCCTGTCCGATCAGGTCTGGTTCACGCCGTGGTTCTCGGCGACGGCAGGCTTCCGCTGGGATAACTGGAACAGTCATTATTCCGCGAATGGCGGAACGGCCGGGTCGGGTGTTTCCTACGGGCAGAACCAGACGATGTTCAACCCGACTGTGAAACTGATGTACACGCCCAATGACGACACAATGATTTATTTCAACTGGGCGCAGTCCACGACCCCGCTGGGGCTTTATGTCACGAACAGCTCCGAGCCGCTGAAGGCGGGGACACAGGGCTTTAAGCCGGAACGTAGCAGCCTTTACGAGATCGGCGCCAAGTACAATGCTTTTCATGGACGCATGGGATTCACTGTTTCGGCCTTTCGTCTTGAAAAAGGCAATGCCATGCAAACAGATTCTAATGGTGATGTATCATCATCAAGCGATCGTCAGCGAAATCAGGGTTTTGAGCTCAGCGCCTCGGGTGAAATCCTGAGGAACTGGAATGTCATCGCGACTTACGCCTATTATGATGCGAAGACTGTTGCTTCGCTGACGGCTGCTGATGTGGGCAAGCGAATTCAGTATGCCCCTAAGAATTCCGCCACGTTCTGGACGACCTATACAATTGCGCCATCAAAGCCATGGAATCTGACTTTTGGTGGTGGCCTGACCTGGCGGAATGGTGTGTGGCTTGATGCCGCCAATACGCAGCGCGTTCCGTCGACGGTTGAATGGGATGCGATGATTTCTCACAGCTTCCTGAAGCACTGGAAAGTGGCTATGAACGGCTACAACCTTGCCAACCGCCTCAATTACGGCAGCCTGTTCAGCGATCGTGTGACACCATCCGTCGGCCGTTCGTTCCTGTTTAATATTTCAGCCAGTTACTGAAAGGGATTTCCCGGTTTATCCGTGATGTGAAAGCCCGTCCGGTCCCCTGAGGCCGGACGGGCTTCCTTTTATCGGGGTCAGGTGCTGCTGCCCGGTTTTCCGGTCTTTTTGTGCCCGGCGATGATGGTGCCGTCAGGGGCTACATCGAGCGACGGTGTGTCGTGGTGGGGTGGGGGCGCTGCGCCGTGCCACAGGCTCCGTCCGGCCGGAGGCGCGCAGGCGGACAGGAGCAGGGTCAGCAGGAAGGCAGGACTGTTTCTCCGCCACCTGTGACGACGCGACAGAGTATTCACTCTTTTATCAGGAGGCTTTTTTCCACCCTGACGCCGTTTTTAGTGTTGAAACGGACCGGTTTCATTTGCAGATTATCCTTCAGTTCGGGTGCCGGGCGATAACGCTCATGGGTGTTTCCGGATTGATGGGAGTGGCGCGGCGATGCGGTCCGGGCACGAGAGGCTGTCGGGCATGATCCGCGCGCATGGCCGCGCCGGAAGGACGGAGAGAGCAGATTTTCGGTGCGGCCGGGTGGGGTTGTTCCGGAGATGTCTGTCGCGGTCATGGCGGGGCAGGGAGGCGGGAGCTTTTCCGGATGGCGCTGCGCGTGCTAACCGCGCCCTATGTCTGCGCGTGTGTCCTTCTTTTTCTCGCATTCTGAGTCGTTGCGGCGATGACGATCAGGGATATGATCCGGTCTCCGGTGCAGGTGGTTATACGGGGCGTGCTGCGGGGATGGCTCGGGTTTTCGCTTCAGACGACGCGGTGGCGGCTTGAGGCGACGCCGGAGGCGCGGACTCTGCTGCTGAATGAGCGGGAGGGCGGCGGGAAGACCGGCCTTCTGGTTGCATTCTGGCATGAGGAACTGGCCCTTTCTCCGGCGCTCTGGTGGTGGACGGAGCCGCGCAATCCGTCGATGCGCCTGCATGTGCTGATCAGCCGGAACCGGGACGGGCGACTGATCGCGGATGTGGTGGCGCCCTGGCGGATACCGGCGATTCACGGCTCGTCGGACAGCAAGGGGAAAAACAAGGGCGGTGCTGCGGCGCTGCGACGTATCCGGGCGGTGCTGCGTGAGGGTCATGTGGTCGCGGTGATGCCGGACGGGCCGAAAGGGCCGCGGCGGCAGGTGCAGCAGGGGGTTCTGGCGCTTGCCGAGCAGGTTGGCGCGCCCATTATCCCGGTGGGCATCATGTGTCGTAACATCCGGGCCGGCTCCTGGGACCGGATGGTTCTGCCGCTTCCGTTCGGAGTGGGAAAGATTGTCTGTGGCGCGCCTGTCAGCATCAGGAAGGGAGAGCGCGACGAGGCCCGGCAGAGGCTTACGGCGGGGCTTAACGCCGCGTCTGAGGCGGCCTCAGCACCTGCTGGGGGGCGCGGGGAACGCCTGTTCCCGATGCCGGTCGGCGATGGAACCGCAGAAAAAGGCGGGACTGCCTGCGGGAGCTTTTTATGGGCGGGGCTCGCGACGCTGCTCGCGCCGGGGCTGACGGCCATGTTGCGTGTGCGGGTGCGCCGCGGGAAAGAAGTCAGGGAACGTCTGCGGGAGCGGATGGGTCTTTCGCGGGCGGTGCGGCCGGCAGGTGTGCTCGTCTGGCTTCATGCTGCGAGTGTAGGGGAGACTGTTTCATTGCTGCCGGTTGTGCGTGCGCTTCTGGAAGGCCGGCCTTCTCTGCGGATTCTTATGACGACCGGCACCGTGACGGCGGCCCACACGCTGATGCGGGAGTTTCCGCGTGAGATGGTGTCCGGCCGGGTGGTGCATCAGTTCGTACCGCTCGACGTGCCGCGATGGGTCCGGCGGTTTCTGGCGCACTGGCGTCCGGCCTGTCTTGTTCTGACCGAGAGCGAACTCTGGCCGAATATGCTTTCGGTCTGCGGGAGCGCGGGGATTCCGGCTGTTGTCGTCAACGGGCGTCTGTCGCCGCGGGCGCTGGCAGGGTGGCGTCGTGTGCCGGGTCTGGCGAGGTGGGTGATGTCCGGTCTGACCTGGGTCGCGGCGCGTTCTCCGGAGGATGCAGCGCGTTTTCGTGTGCTTGGTGCGGCGCCGGTCTTCTGCGCGGGAGATCTGAAGATGTCGGCGCTGCCGCCTGTCTGTGATCCGGTCTTTCTGCGCCGGGCGAAGGAGGCGATCGGCGGTCGTCCGGTCTGGATTGCGGCGGCGACCCATGCGGGCGAGGAAGAGGCTGTTTTTGCCGCGGCGAAACTGCTCAGAGCCCGGATTCCGGATCTTCTGACCATTGTTGCGCCGCGTCATCCTGACCGGGGACAGGATATTGCGCGTCTGGCATGCCGGACGGGGCTGACGGCGGATATCGCGCCGCGCCGCGCCGCCGGTCTGTGGCCGCGGACGTCGGATGCGGTCTGGGTTGTGGATACGCTGGGCGAACTGGGGACGCTGTTCCGGCTCAGCCGGGTTGTCTTTATGGGCAACAGTCTGTTGCCTGCGAACGGTCCTTCGAAAGGAGGCGGCCATAACCCGTTCGAGCCGGCGCGGTGTGGCTGTGTGATTGCGACGGGTCCCGCGACCGGAAATTTCGAGGAGGCGTTTGAGGCTCTGGCCGGAAGTGTGACGGTGGTGCGGACACCGGCTGAGCTTGCGGCCTGGGCTGGCGAAATGCTTGGCGATCCGGTGGTGGCGGAAGAGAGGGCTGCGGCGGGAATGGCGGCGGCGACGCGGGATACGGCTCTGCCGCGTCGGCTGGCGGACAGGATCGGGGACTTGGTGAGCAATGGCTGAGCGGGACGGGTCGTGAAGCCGCCTGCTTTCTGGTTCCGGAAACCGGGCGTTCTGTCCGGCCTGCTCGGGTCGCTGTCATGGGGTGTTGCGCGTGTCGCCGCGCGCCGGCGCGCGCAACCGGGATGGAAGGCTCCTGTTCCGGTCATCTGCTGCGGGAATCTGACGGTCGGCGGCACGGGCAAGACCACGATGGTGTCCGATCTCGCGCAGCGGCTGCGGGGGCGGGGACTGGCCGTGCATATTCTGACGCGGGGCTACGGGGGGCGTGCCGGGCGGAACGGCGTGCCGGTCCGGGTCGATGCGGGAGTGCATACGGCGGCGGATGTGGGGGATGAGCCTCTGCTGCTGGCGCGGACTGCGCCATGCTGGGTCGGAGCTGATCGCGCGGCATCGGCGAGGGCGGCTGTGGCGGCCGGAGCGGACTGTCTGCTGATGGATGACGGTTTTCAGAATCCCGGTCTGCATAAGGATATTTCCCTTCTTCTTGTTGATGGTGCGACGGGTTTCGGGAACGGATGTGTGCTGCCTGCCGGTCCATTGCGTGAGGATCTGCGGGCGGGTCTGCGGGCGGCGGATGCGGTCATTGTGACGGGTGATAAGGCCGGTCCGGGCTTGACCGCCGTGATCGCCGGTGCACTGCGGCCAGACGTGCCGCTGCTGCGGGCGGGGCTGGTGATGGAGGCGGCTGCGGACGGGCTTTCGGGACAGCGGGTCATTGCGTTTGCCGGGCTGGCGCGGCCATCGAAGTTTTTCGATGCTCTTCGTGCCCGTGGCGTGACGCCTGTTCATTGTGAACCATTCCCGGATCATCATATGTTCCGACGTGCAGAACTTGAGCGGCTGAAACGAATGGCCGCAGAGATGTCTGCCGAACTGGTCACGACTCCCAAAGATGCGGTCAGGTTGCCGGACGATTTCGTTCAGCATGTCAAAGTTGTGGGTGTCAGCGTGGACTGGACTGATCCCCGGGCGCCGGAGCATCTGTTGTCCATGATAAGCAACATGACGAGCGGTGTTGCATCGTGACTTCCGGGAAAAAGAAAAACCCGGTTAAGCTGGCGATGCGTATTGAAGCGATGCTGGCGCGGGCCGCTCTGGTCCTGCTGCGGCGGCTGGGACCTGCGCGTGCGTCTGACCTCGGAGGCGGTATATGCCGGGCAATCGGCCCGCTTCTGCCCGTATCGAAAGTGGCAGACGCGAATCTGCGTGTGGCGATGCCTGAACTGGATGCGTCGGCCCGCAGGCGGATTGTGAGAGGCGTATGGGAGAATCTCGGACGGACAGTAGGTGAGTTCCCCCATATTGCCGCACTGCGTGAGAACACACCCTCCGGACCTGGCTTTGACGTTATCGGCGCGGAACATCTCATTGCGCAGGCCGGACGTGGTGGTCCGGTGCTGTTTGTTTCCGGACATATTGGGAACTGGGAGATGCTCCCGCCGGGCGTGGCAAAATATGGCGTTGGTTTTGCATCTTTTTATCGGGCGGCGGGGAACCCGCTGATCGACGGGTTGATTCGCGACCTTCGCGATGCGGCGATGGGTGAACCTCTGCCTCTGTTCGCGAAAGGGGCGCGAGGGGCACGGGAAGCCCTGGCCTGGGTCGCGAAAGGGAACCGGCTGGGCATGCTGGTTGATCAGAAGATGAATGACGGGATCGGGGTGCGGTTTTTCGGGCATCCGGCCATGACGGCACCCGCCCTTGCGGCGATGGCGCTGCGGTTTCGTTGCCCTGTCATCCCTGGTTACGTGCAGCGGCTGGGGCCGGCGCGGCTGAGGATTGTGGTGGAAGCTCCTCTGGATCTGCCTGACAGCGGGGACCGTCAGGCAGATGTAGTGACACTGACACAGATGATTAATGACCGTCTGGAAGACTGGATCCGGGAGCGTCCTGACAGCTGGCTGTGGCTGCACCGGCGCTGGCCTAAAGAAGTCACACGTGAAGCCAGGCAGCGTAAGTGATGGAGAAGAATCGGTGTAAACTGCTCATTTCGGTAGCGGTTTGAGACGTTTTCTCACGAGCGCAGTAAGGTGTGATTAACAATTGGGCATATATTTTGTGCAGGTCATGCCTGATATGCTTATTTTTCTGGCGCAGATACAATCCTCTGTTGTTTTTTCGTCACAGCTTGTCAGCGGGACCTTTCCCGTAAGGTCAACGGGCTATAATTCCGTTGGCATGTAAAACGTGATGACAATACCGTCTGCCTGTCAGGTGCAGCAGGAGACAGGGATTGATGCAGGCCGATATCACAGGCGCCACTTCAAACGTTGTGCCGTTTCGTATGAGCGTTCTCCAGCGTCATCGCGAACATCTTGCGCGCTGGCTTAATGCCGGCCTCTGTATGGGGCTGTGTGACGCAGATGTTTGTGTGGATGACGAGGCTGGTTACTGTAATGCCGAACAGATTCTGATCTGGGTACGCGAAAGTGCCGATCCGGCCTACATTATCCGTCCGATGGGCTCCCGCTGGGTCGTTGTGGATGCGCTCCGGAGCAATATCCTCAGTCAGCAGGCTTCGTTTGAACTGGCGCTGCACTTTATCCGTCCGGTTCTGCCTCTCCGGGGAAATGTCGTCGCTGCCTGATGATTATATGGAAGTCCTCAGTTGGCTTTGTTCTCTGGTGTATATTAACCGTGGCATAAAAAATAAGGCCTGATGCGCGGTAATATAAAATCTAAAAGTACCTGAATAAAATTTGTAATGTGATTTTGGAATAAAACGATAATTTAGCCAGCAGGCCGATCTCGTTTCGTATAAGATCATATCAGTGTAGTGTATTGCATGGCATATAAGCTACCAGGATAGTGATGGATGGCTGAAACTATACATCGGGCGATAATACTCTTAAAATTTGTAGTGAAAATCGCGCCATCTGCAATGCAAATCGCTGTCTCAATCCGAGTGGATTTCTGACTGCAGCATTCTGATGTATCAGACGTCGCTATTTTTTATGAAATGAGAGCAGTATCCAGCGCAAACAGTGCTGTCTTCCTCTGTCATCAATGAGCAGCATTCGTGAGAAGTGTTCTGTGACGGAGAAACAGCGCCGTGCGCAATAAGCTTATTTTCCGTAGCAACGACGATGCGCCTCACTGTGTCACAGTCTGTTGATATGCATTAAAACGACCAGACAGGATGCATCGCTGTCTGAGACGCTGCGTTAAGAACGCTGGACATTGAACTGCAGCGGGCAATGTTTATCTGAACACAAATAACAGCGTTTAAACTTCCCCGCATTATCCGTCGGAAAGAAAGTTCGCGAATACGGAAGATCGCGTTACAAAGGGAGAAGACGACCGCGCTCTGACTGAGTCCTGCCGTCGGGAGGATGAACGGGTCAGAAAATCGGAGGCTGACGGCTAAATGCACGTCACAACATTTCCCGGAGAAGGCTGGCAGCAACTCGGGGATCTGACACTCGCGTTCGTTCTTTCGGGTCTTGTTGGACTCGAACGTGAATTCCGCCAGAAAAGCGCCGGTCTGCGGACCTATACTCTGGTGGGAATGTCTGCTGCGCTCTTTATGCTGATTTCGAAGTTTGGCTTCAGCGACGTCCTTATCAGCAGCCAGGTCGTGCTTGATCCGTCCCGCGTGGCGGCGCAGATCGTTTCAGGCATCGGTTTCATTGGCGGCGGCGTTATTTTCATGCGACGCGATGTCGTCCGGGGTCTGACGACCGCAGCCTCCGTCTGGTTTACGGCGGCACTCGGGATGGCCTGTGGCGCCGGGCTGCTGGAACTCGCTGTTGCAACCACCGCAGCACATTTCCTTATCATGTTTGTCTTTCCGCGTTTAACGCGTCGTATCCCGCAGCAACGGAGGATGAGCGCGCAACTTGAGGTTTCCTATATCGATGGGAAAGGTGTGCTTCGGCGAATCCTTGTGGAATGTACGCGTCTGCGTTTTGCGATTGATCAGGTCCGGATCAATCATAATGGATTTTATGAAGAAAGAATCGAGTCCGAGCAGGATCGTGCGGATCTGGAAGGAACAGCCGGTCCCCTGGAGCGCCAGCGGGACGAAATTATGCCATCCGTCACGCTCTCTATGCAGGTAAAGGGAAAGCGCCCTGTCTCGCATCTCATTGCGGCACTGGCGACACTTGATGGTGTGCGGAACGTGGGGACTTCAGAAGAAGATGATGACTGAAGATATGGCTGCTTAAAGCAGCGAAATATTTCATCATGACAATCCCGGCATTTTTTCGAAAATGCGCGGATGACAGGGAACCTGATACATGGCTGTGGCATTGAAGCACATCACGCCGGGACAGGAGAAGAACGGATGGCTCTGAAGCGGTCTTTCTATATTCCGGGGGCGATCGCCGCCTTTGTCATTGCCGGAGGCGCCATCTGGTGGAATGTGGTCGCGCGTCCGGAATATGCCGCCCTGTCCGTTAGTGACGGAACGGGCGCGGCCCCCGATCTTCCCGCACCGCATAAAACGCTGATGCCCACGATCAATATTGCTACTCCGACAGGATGGAAAGACGGACAGCACCCGCAGCCGGCCGCAGGCCTGGCTGTAACCGCTTTTGCTAGGGATCTCGATCATCCTCGCTGGCTGTACCGTCTGCCGAATGGCGATATTCTGGTTGCGGAGTCGAATTCACCGGGGACCGATGTGGCCACTCTGAAGAACCGTATCGCTGGTTTTGTTATGGGGAAAGCCGGGGCAGGAGCGGCAAGTCCTGATCGTATCCTTCTGCTTCGTGACACGACAGGACAGGGCAAGGCGGATGTCAGAACGATTTTTATCGATCATCTGCATTCGCCCTTTGGCATGGCACTGATCGGGAATTATCTGTACGTTGCGAATGCCGATGCCCTTCTGCGGTTTCCCTATCAGGAAGGTGACACGGCGATCAGTGAGCCGGGCGTTAAAGTCGTTGATCTGCCCTCAGGTTTTAATCATCACTGGACCAAAAATATTCTCGCCAGTCCCGACGGGCAGTATCTCTATATCACGGTTGGTTCCAACAGTAATGTCGCGGAAAACGGGATGAAAGCGGAGGAGGGACGCGCACGGATCGATCGTCTCGACCTGGCGACCCGAAAGATGGAGCCTTATGCCACAGGGCTGCGTAATCCGAATGGTCTCGCATGGAACCCCGAGACCGGCGCGCTCTGGGTCGCCGTGAATGAACGTGACGAAATCGGCAGCGACCTTGTGCCCGATTATATCACCGCTGTTCGTCAGGGCGCCTTTTACGGATGGCCCTACAGCTATTACGGTCAGCATGTGGATGAACGTGTTCAGCCTCAGGATTCTGCTCTGGTGGCAAGCGCTGTGGCACCGGATTATGCCATCGGGCCTCACACGGCCTCACTGGGGATCACCTTCTGTCAGGACTGTGCGCTTCTTCCGGAAAAATGGCGGAATGGTCTGTTCATCGCTCAGCACGGTTCGTGGAACCGGCGGCCGAAAAGTGGCTACAAGGTGATTTATGTGCCCTTCACCGATGGCCATCCCTCCGGCGCGCCCGAAGATGTCCTGACCGGCTTTCTGACACCCGATGAAGCTCATGTGCATGGGCGTCCGGTTGGTCTTACCTCAACTCGCGACGGAGCGCTTCTTGTTGCCGACGATGTCGGGAATACGGTCTGGCGGGTGAGCGGCGCAACAGACGCGCGATGAATGAGCTGCTTTTCCTTGTGGGCCGGAACTGCCGTGCTCCCGATTTTCAGACAAATGTTGCTGTCAGGAGCCGTCTATTCTCCGACAGCACTGCCTCCGGAATGACGCCGGTCAAACCCGCCATAGAAATATCCGTCCGGCGCTCCCCCAAGGCGGGGGCCACCATACAGAACGCCCTCCGCTGACCCCCATGGCTGATGCACGCTGAACTGATATCCTTCCAGCTGAAGAGTTTCCATCACATCCGTTTTCAGTGCGCCAGGCTCCGTCTCCACAATATCCGGCTGCCACTGTTCATGGATACGCGGCAGGTCGACAGCGTCCTGAATGGTCATCCCGTAATCGACGACACCGAGAATAGCGGCAAGCGTGATAGTCGGAATACGTGAGCCGCCGGGGCTGCCGATCGCCATGACCGCTTTTCCGTCTCTGGAAAGAATGGTCGGTGACATGGAAGACAAGGGAGTCTTTCCGGGAGCGATGGCATTGGCCCTGCTGCCGACAATGCCGAACATGTTCGGTACGCCGGGAGCAGATGAGAAATCATCCATTTCATCATTCAGGAAGAAGCCGGTCGAACCACCAATGACTTTGGCCCCGAACCAGCCATTCAGCGTGTATGTAACCGCAACCGCATAACCGGACCGATCCATGATGGAATAATGCGTCGTCTCATATTTTTCCGGCTCGGCGCTCCCTGGCGCCAGAGAGTTCGAAGGCACGGCCCTGTCGGCCGGGATACTGTTTCTGATCTGCGCCGCATAATCCGGGTCGATCAGATGCGCGACAGGATTTCTGACAAAATCAGGATCTCCGAGGTCGCGGCGATCCGAATATGTATGTCGCATCGCCTCGATTTCCTGGTGGGTTGCGGCGGTGCTGTAGAGTCCTTCGGTTTTCAGATCGTACCCTGACAGAATATCCAGGATTTCGCAGAGCGCCACGCCGCCGCCGCTTGGAGGAGGAGCCGTGTCGATCCGGTAGCCGCGATAAGTGCATGTAACGGTCGGCAGGATACGGGGTTTATATGTCTCAAAGTCGGCGTGTTGCAGGATGCCGCCACCTTCACGGCTGGCGCGGATGATTTCATCGGCCACCGGACCGCGATAGAAGGCGTCCTGTCCTTTATCCGCGATAAGCTGAAGGGTATTCGCCAGGTCCGTCTGCACAAGCCGGTCCCCGACTCTGAGCGGCGTCCCGTCCGGACGCAGAAAAATCTTCGCGGCATATGAACTGGCCGCGAAATTTTCAGTGGATGTGTTCAGCAGCCACACATCGTTTTCTTCCAGCACGTAACCATTTCGGGCGAGGGCGATCGCCGGTGCCATCACTCTGGCGCGGGGCAGCGTGCCCCACTTCTTCAGCGCCAGCTCCAGACCGGCGACCGTTCCGGGAATGGCGACAGCTTTCCAGCCTGTGATCGACAATCCGGGAATTACATGTCCCTGGGCATCCCGGTAAATATCTTCCGTCGCGGCCTTTGGCGCGTGCTCGCGAAAATCGAGAAATATAGCCTGTCCATCCGGTGTACGCAGCGTCATGAAGCCGCCTCCACCGATATTCCCCGCCGCAGGATACACGACAGCGAGCGCGTATCCGACGGCAACGGCCGCATCCACGGCATTACCGCCCTCGCTCAGGATTTTGGCTCCGACCTCGGAAGCGAGATGCTGGGCGGAGACCACCATGCCATGTTTGCCGGCAGCCGGTGGAATGGGAGGGAGACCGAGATGGGCGGCTCCGAAATTCAGCGCGTCTCCGCCCGGGGCCGCGAGAGCCGGTATGCCTGTCCCGCAGAATAGTGTCCCTGCGGCAAACAGGGCCGCACATGAACGGAAAGACCGTGCACGTGAAGTGATGACTCTCAGAAACACGCCATACATAAGGAGTTCGACCTTTCCACGACATAGTTCCGTGCTACGTGAAGTCTCTATCAAACCCCGATGATCCGCAACCTGCTTTGGGTGGCGTGATTATCAGACCCCGCTGATATCTGCTCTGTTCTTATTGTGTCGTATGTCCGGCCGGTCGGGCAGCGTAAGGCAAGGTCTGGTGCTGGACAAAAAAAACCGGCACCCCGACAGCTTGCGAAAATCCGCAGAGCGCCAGAGTGCCGGTTTTCTGAAGGGAGAGGAAATTTCCTCTCCCGGGTGTTTGTTACCCGATCAGAAAGGGGCGTCGATATCAACGATGTCGATGAGCTTGGCGTTGACAAATTCCTTGATGCCAAGTCCGACCAGTTCACGTCCGTACCCGGAGCGCAGCACGCCACCGAACGGCAGATCGGCTTTCACCATCGTCGGATGATTGATGTAGACCATGCCGGTCTCGATCTGCTTTGCAACGCGTTCGCCACGGGCTTCGTCTTTCGTGAACACCGAGCCACCCAGACCATAGGGTGAATCGTTGGCGATGCTGATCGCATCCGCTTCATTTTTCGCCCGGAACAGAAGTGTTACCGGCCCGAAGAATTCTTCACGGCGTGCCGGATTGTCGTGTGCGACATTGGTCAGGATGACCGGCCGGAAAAACGCGCCTGTGTTCGGCATGGCCAGCGGGATCTCTTCCGCCTTTGCGCCAGCCTGCACCGCTCCGTCGACCTGCTTCTTCAGATCGTCGGCCGCACCCTGAGACGACAGAGGCGCCAGCGTTGTGGACGGGTCCATCGGATCGCCCATTTTCAGCTTTGCCACGCCGTCGCGATAGCGTTTGACGAATTCGTCATAAACCGCATCAACGACGATCAGCCGCTTGGCTGAAACGCAGACCTGTCCGGCGTTCCAGTGACGACCGAATACCGCCCATTTCACGGTCTTCTCAAGATCGGCATCTTCCAGAACGATGAAAGCGTCAGCACCGCCGAGTTCCATCGTCGTCTTCTTCAGAGCGGCACCGGCCTGAGACGCGATCTTGGCTCCCGCACCTTCCGAGCCGGTCAGGGCAACGCCACGCACGCGATGGTCAGCAACAATACGCGCGACCTGATCATGAGTCGGATACAGATTACGGAAACCGCCCTTCGGCAGACCCGCCTCAATCATCAGATCGTCCATGGCCTGAGCTGACTGCGGCACGTTGGACGCATGCTTCAGAACGACCGTGTTCCCCGCTGAAAGCTGCGGCGCGATAATGCGGGCGACCTGATAGTGCGGGAAGTTCCACGGTTCGACAGCGAGCAGGATACCGAGCGGCTGGTAGACGATTTTAGCACGCCCCTCATCCTTGCTGGCGACAGGCAGATCTTCCGGCTGCAACAGCCGCTCGGCGTTCTTCGCATAATATTCAAAAATTGCAGCTGAAAGCTCAATTTCAGCTTTCGATTCCGAGATGAGTTTACCCATCTCAAGAGTCAGAATTTTCGCATATTTATCCATGTCGCGGCGCATAATATCGGCCGCGTTCTGCATGACTTTAGCGCGTTCTGCGAAGGATGTTTTGCGCCAGGACAGAAACGCCTCATGTGCCGCGTCAAGCGCGGCGTCAACTTCGGCATCTGTCGTGTTGGGAAACACTTTGATCTGCTCGTTGGTAAACGGATTAGTCGTTGCGTAGGCCATTGCCTGTTTCCTTCTGCTGCGGGCGGTCAGGGGAACTGTGCCCGGCCGGGCACAGTCAGATCATGTCCTGAAATCCAGAACGACACGTCCCTCGACACGTCCGTTCTGCAGATCGTCAAAGATCTGATTGATGTTCTCCAGCTTGTCCGGTTTCACAACCGACCGCACCTTTCCTTCCGAGAAAAAGGACAGCGCCTCGATCATATCAAGCCGCGTGCCCACAATTGATCCGCGGACTGTCGTTCCGGTCATAACCATGTCGAAAATCGACACAGGAAATTCTCCTGGCGGCAGTCCGTTGAGAACAATCGTTCCACCCCTGCGGGCATAGCCCATTGCCTGAGAAAAGGCGATACGGGAGACCGCCGTGACCAGAGCACCATGTGCCCCGCCGACTTCCTTCTGCACGAAGGCCGCGGGATCGGTCTTTTTAGCGTTCACGGTCAGTGTGGCGCCAAGCTGCTTCGCTTCCGCGAGCTTACCGTCATCAATATCGACCGCAATCATATTGAGGCCCATCGCAACTCCGTACTGGATTGCCATCTGACCCAGCCCCCCAACGCCGGAGACCGCGACCCAGTTCCCGGCGCGCGTGTCCGTCATCTTCAGACCTTTATAGACGGTGAGGCCGGCGCACAGCACCGGAGCGATATGAAGCGGGTCTGCTCCTGCGGGAATATGCGCGACATAATTCGGGTCAGCGACAACATACTCAGCGAAACAGCCATTGACGCTGTATCCTGTGTCTTCCTGTTTTTCGCAGAGTGTTTCCCAGCCACCCAGACAGTGTTCACAATGTCCGCACGCGGAATACAGCCAGGGAACCCCGACCACATCGCCTTCTCTGATCCAGTTCACATTGCTGCCAACCTGCACCACATGACCGACCCCCTCATGACCCGGAATGAACGGCGGATTAGGCTTCGTCGGCCAGTCTCCCCGCGCAGCGTGCAGATCAGTGTGACAGACGCCACAGGTATCAACTTTCACCAGGATCTGGTTCGTGCTGATCGCAGGAATATCCAGTTCCTCGATCGACAGCGGCTTGCCGAACTCGCGTACAACCGCTGCTTTCATTTTGCCTGCCATACTCTTTCTCCCAAGTTTTAAGTCAGAGACCTGAAAATGATGATCCGGAACCAGACAGGTTCCGGAAAAGTCAGTTTGTTCCGAGACTTTTCAGGGTTTCGACCATCTTGCTCAGCACAGCCTGTGCATCGCCGAAGACCATTGACGTGTTTTTCTGGAAGAACAGCGGATTCTGCACCCCGGAATAACCCGTGCCCTGACCACGCTTGATAACAAAAACCTGTTTTGCCTGATCGGCGTTCAGAATTGGCATGCCGTAGATTGGCGAACTCTTGTCTGTCCGCGCGGATGGATTAACCACGTCATTCGCGCCGATCACCAGTGCGACATCAGTCGTAGCAAAACTGTCGTTGATGTCGTCCATGTCATAGATCATGTCGTACGGGACACCGGCTTCCGCCAGCAGCACGTTCATGTGACCTGGCATACGGCCGGCAACCGGATGAATCGCGAATTTCACGTCCACACCGGCAGCCTGGAGCATTTTGACGAATTCGTAGAGCTTCTGCTGGGCCTGAGCCACCGCCAGACCATAGCCTGGAATGATGATGACGCTGGATGCATAGCGCATCGTCGTTGCGGCGTCGGCAGGATCGACAGATTTCATTTGGCCCTGGGGACCCTGAGCGGCCTGCCCCGAAGAGGCTCCGAAATTGCTGAACAGCACATTGGACAACGACCGGTTCATGGCCTTCGCCATCAGAAGCGTCAGCAGTGTGCCTGCTGAACCCACGACCATACCAGCGATCATCAGTGCCGGATTGGACATGACATACCCTTCAAGTCCGACGGCCAGACCGGTGAAGGTATTATAGAGTGAAATCACGACCGGCATGTCGGCGCCGCCGATAGGGGCCGTCATACACAATCCGAAAAACAGAGCGCCGGCGAAGAACAGCATGGCGAACAGGCCGCCGTCGGAAGAGCCCTGCAACTGTGTGACAACGGTCATAACGCCGAGTGCCAGGGTGCCGATGAAAACAACGCCGTTGAAGACCTGCTGTCCGCTGAAACGGACCGGCTTCTTCATCCGTCCGTCGAGCTTTGCCCAGGCGATGATGGAGCCTGTCAGGGAAATACAGCCAATGAGTGCGCCCGTTACCGTCACACCCAGATGCAGCGGCGTGCCCCCTTCGTGCTTCATCAGAGCGATAGCCGCGACGGCTGCGGCGGAACCACCGCCCATTCCATTATACAGCGCCACCATCTGCGGCATGGCTGTCATGGCGACAGTCCTGCCTTTCCAGCCCGCCAGCAGTCCGCCCAGGGCCAGAGCGAGGACAGCGAGACCCAGATTGACCGGCAGGTGAGGCAGGACGTCGTCCGGTACCCTGAACGCCTGCAGGAAAGAGACCGCCACGACAAACGCCATGCCCCAGCCGGCAGTCACGATCCCCTTCACGGCCGTGACGGGCGACGACATGCCTTTCAGCCCGTATATGAAAAGTGCCGACGCAAGCAGTCCGCTCAGGCCGACGATATATTCGATCAGAATCATGATGCTGTCTTCTTGTCAGTGGCGGACTGTCCGGGTTTCTTTGTGCTCGGACGGAACATCGCCAGCATCCGGTCGGTTACGACATATCCCCCTGTCACATTGCCAGCGCCGAGCAGGACGCCGAAAAAACCGATGATCTGCTCGACGATATTTGTTGCTGTAAAGAGGGCTGTCAGCGCACCTACCACGACGATGCCATGGATAAAGTTCGAACCTGACATCAGCGGAGTGTGAAGGATCGATGGCACGCGGCTGATAACCACATAGCCTGTGAATGCTGCCAGCATGAAAATATAGAGCGCAATAATGAGCGTCATGGACGTAAGCATTCTGACTATCCTTTCGCCGCAGGTGCCGGACCGGGTGTCGCGGCTGCCGGTGCGGCAGAACCCTCGACGACCTGACGGACCGCATCGTTAGTAATTTTGCCGTCATGAGTGACGAGCGTCTTCGCAATAACCTCGTCTGTCATGTCGAGAGTCAGCTTGCCGTCCTTGATAATCTGCTGCAGCAGATTGAGGATATTCTTTGCGTAGAGTTCGCTCGCCTGTTCTGCGAGACAGGATGGCAGATTGACGGGTCCGATCAGTGTTGCAGGACCCGCCTGGACGATTTCGCCGGCTTTTGTGCCTTCACAGTTGCCGCCGCCTTCAGCGCCAAGATCGACAATGACTGAACCTGGCTTCATCTTTGCGATCTGATCTGCATCGATCAGGCGCGGAGCCTTTCGGCCAGGCACCGCTGCCGTGGTGACGATCAGATCCGAGCGTGCAATGTGATCACTGAGGACTGAACGCACTTTTGCTTTTTCGTCTGCGGTCAGTTCACGTGCATAACCGCCCTGGCCAGTCGCATCCACACCGGTTTCCACGAATTTGGCGCCGAGCGAATGGGCTTCGTCGCGCGTTTCAGGCCGGACGTCATATCCTTCGGTGACGGCGCCGAGCCGGTGTGCTGTCGCCAGCGCCTGCAGGCCGGCAACGCCCAGACCCATGATGAGCACCTGCGCCGCGCGTAACGAACCCACGGCTGTCGTCATCATTGGCAGAATTTTGGGCATATGCACCGCACCAAGCAAAACGGAATAGTATCCCGACAAGGTGGCCTGGCTGGACAGCGCATCCATTGCTTGGGCGCGGCTGATGCGCGGGATCTGTTCCATGGCAAATCCGGTAATCTTACCGTCGCGTAACGCCTTGACCAGGTCGGTATTGTTTCTTCCATAGACAAACGAAATCAGTATTGAACCTGGCTTCATGGCTTTGATGACGTCAGCCGGAGGCGGTTCTACTGCCAGAACAATATCGGCCGAATTCAGCATTGTCGCTCTGTCAGCCTCGATCGACACATCCTTGTAGGCGGCATCGGGGTAAGACGATGCGATACCAGCTCCGGCCTCAAGGGCGACATCACATCCCAGTCGTTTGATACGGGCGGCAACATCCGGTACGAGCGCGACACGCCGCTCGTCAGCACCGTGCTCCCTGATTGCTGCGATCTTCAGACTCATGATCTGTTCCCATATTGTCTTGAATGTTTCTGACAGACGTAGTCCGCATCAGGCTTGTCCTGAGGAACGGCAGACCCGTCTCCGGACAGGGCTGCCGGGAAACGATAAGGTTCAGTTAGCAATAAAAGCGAGTACGTTCTTTGACGTGGGTCAATGAGCGTGAAAAAATGATTATCTTAGAGCCTGAATCAGAAAGCGGTTTGATTGATTTTTCGCAGAACTCTGCGGATATGGGCAATCATCAACCATGCGCAGGATGACGAGATTGTTGTCTCGACATCCTTCGTGA
>NZ_WOTB01000023.1 GCF_011516835.1 Acetobacter musti
TATCACTGTATCCTTCATCTGCCGTCCTTTCGCGCAGTCGTTTCTTCCAACGACCATTCTGGCACATTGCGATGCCGTGCGGGGAGGACGGCAACCACCCCATCTCACAGGCTCCGTCTTCGGACCGGGAAACACCGTCGCAACAGCGTGCAGCGGCAGACGCAGGTGATCGCACAGAACCCCCGCCGCGACCGCGCGCAGATCGGTCGTGGGCGCCAGGTCCCGGTTTTCAAAAAGCTGGCCGGAACGCAGACCCGGCCATGTGCCGCCCACCTTTCCGCCCGCAACGGCGCCACCCGCCAGGAACGTGACCGTCCCCGTGCCATGATCCGTCCCGCCCGTGCCATTCATGCGCACGGTTCTTCCGAACTCCGTCAGAGCCAGAACCACCGTGCGCTTCCAGCTTTCCCCAAGATTCTGACGCAGGGCGCCGATCCCGCGATCAAGCTGCGCAAGCGGACCCGCCAGACGCCCGGCCTGACCCGCATGCGTATCCCACCCCCCGATCTCCAGCGCGGCGACACGCGGACCACGGGGCTGTGCCAGCATCTGCCCCGCCGCTGCCGAAAGCCGGGTAAAAGCATCAGGCTTCCGGGATCTGTCAGCCGGAGACGGCATCCCCGTACCCGCTCCGGCTGTCTCCGAAAAACCCCTGGCGTTCAGACCGTTCCGGAACGCCGGCCCCGTGACAGGATCAGACGCGTTCAGAGCAGCAATCTGACTGTAAAGATCATCACCCGGATGCAAGCTTCCCGCCGGAGCGTAACTCCCCACCCTGGCCGCCCCGCGAAGCAGAAGCGGAACCGTCAGCCCCATGGCCAGCCCATAGCCGTCCGGCCTGTTCGCCTTGCCCTGAAGCACCGAAACCGCCCGGTTCAGCCAGCCGCTGTTCAGCCGGTCATCCGCGCCGCTTTCCAGATAATCCTGAGCCTCGAAATGGGACCGGCTGCGATAATGCCCCGCAACGGCATGAACAGGCAGCATCTGACCTTCGCCGTACAGAGCATGAAGCGCCCGCAGGGAAGGGTGCAGCCCGTAAAATCCCCCCAGATCAAGAAGACCGCCTTCCTGTCCCGGCTCAGGAAGAACCAGATCCCGGCGATACGTTCTGAGATCAGCATCGCCATAGGGTGTGACCGCTGCCAGACCGTCCAGCGCCCCCCGGAGAATGATGACCACAAAACGCGGATCGTCCGGCCCGCCGGATGCGCCGGCAAAAGCAAGAGAAGAACGGCCGAGAACCCAGCCCGCGGCCAGACCCAGAAGAGCAGTGCGGCGACGGATCATCATGTGTCAGCGCCTCTGAAATTCAGGAGAGGAAAAAAGCAGCGCCAGCGCATCCTGACGGGAACCGGCACGATGCATCGCAGTCCGGGTCTGCGGACGGAGCGCAGAGCCGAGAGCAATCCGGGCAATCTCCGTCGGATCTCCGGTCCGGACATGCGCCGCCATTCTCCAGGCCCAGTCCGTGCGCGCCAGCATATCCGCCGGCGCGCACCAGTCCGCCGTCCTGTCGCTCCAGCCATTGGGCAGAGGCGCCGTCCACAAAGGCTGCCCGAGAGACGCGAAAGCCGATGCAAGCAGATGCGCGGCGGAATGAGGATCATCCGGCTGGCTGGCCTCTCCGCCCATGGACAGAGCCCGCATGACCGCGGTGGCATAGTCCATGGGAGAGCGGAACTTGCCCCCGGCGCGGTCAGCGCCATGCAGATCCGCCAGAGCAAGCGATGCCTCCCGCAGATCACCCTCACTGTCCCGCAGAACGGAGGCGATATGACTGACATCCTGCGGCGCAGGCGTGTCGGAAATGAAATGCCCGACCATCCGGGTGGCAATATGCTGATATGTCGCAGGATGCGTGCCCAGAAAATGCAGCGCCTGCATGCCGCCTTCCTCACCCTCCGGAAATGCCTGGCCCATGACGGTCTTTACACCCGGCTCATGCGCCTTTTCCCGAAATACGAAGCCGGGCTGCGCCGCCTTCATATCGACGCCCCAGCCCGTCAGGATCGCCGCAAAGGACGTCACATCCGCCTGGCTGTAACCGGCAGCAGGGGAGACCGTGTGCAGTTCCAGACACTCACGGGCCAGATTCTCGTTCAGGCCATGATGACTTTTGCGCCCCGCCGGACTGGACGGCCCGATGGAGGACGCATTGTCCAGATACATCAGCATGGCCGGATGACGCATCCCGGCCAGTAGCATATCCGGAAAACGGCCGGTCACATAAGGACGAATGGCCTCGCGCATATAAGCGCCAATGACCGCCCTCGTGCTGCCCTGACGCAGACTGACCGTAAAATGATTGAACCAGAACCAGGCCAGGCGTTCGCGAAAAGGCTGTTCCGTGACAATCAGATTGTCCAGCTGGGTCGCAACCTCCGCCTGAAAGACCGGCCTGACCAGAGGATCGCCCTGCATCTTCGTGCGCCGCTGCTCCCGCAGAGCGATCAGACCATCCGAACACGGCTCCACATTCCTGAACACGGCCGTATCAGGCCCGGCCAGCTGACCCGAAAGCCAGTCACGAAGAGACGCATCAGGAACCACACTGTCCCGCTGGCCCCAGCCAAATCTGTTGATCGCACTGGCAAGTCGCATGGCATCCTCGGAAGACCCGGTGGACGGAAGCAGCTGAACTCTGCCGAAGATAACTCTGCCTGAGATAACTTTGCCGGACACTGCCCGCCCTGTGTGGCGAAATCGGGACAGGTCTGTATGAAATTGTCACATTCAGGACATGCAGAAGAACAAAACAGCGACGCCCGCCGCCGGTCCCTGTGCCCGTCCGGCACGATCCCGGCTCACAAAGCGAAAAACCTATGCCCACCGTAAAAGCAGAGCCGGTGACACCGTCAATAATCCATACGGAAAAATGAACAGCCCGCTGCCGGGCTGGTCAGTGACGCGGACCCTGATGGCGGGCGTCCTTCGCAACAGCTTTGCACCTGTCGCGGAAATGTATTGAAGCAACCTGCCGCCTGTCCGCTCTGACATCGCAGAGCAGACAGGCAGTCAGGGTTAGCGCAATGTCCCTGTCAGGACGGGCAGCCTGTCAGAGAGGACTCCCTGACGATCAGACCCTTAGTACTGAACAGATTTAGCATCGAGCGGAGCCGCTTTCGGCGGAGCGAACCGGGTCAGCTCGATCCCCTCGACGGCAACCTTGTATTCCTCAGCGCTCGGCGTCCGGCCAAGGATCGCCGACAGCACCACGACCGGAGTCGAGGCCAGAAGCGATTCACCCTTCTTCTCGCCGGAATCCTCGACGACACGCCCCTGGAACAGACGGGTTGACGTCGCCAGAACGGTATCGCCCTTTTCCGCCTTCTCCTGGTTGCCCATGCACAGGTTACAGCCCGGACGTTCCAGATAGAGGATGTTCTCGTATTCGGTCCGCGCGCTGGCTTTCGGCAGCAGGTCATTGAACTCGAAGCCGGAATAACGCTCCAGAATCTCCCAGTCCCCTTCGGCCTTCAGCTCATCGATGATGTTGTAGGTCGGGGCGGCGACAACGAGCGGTGCTTTGAACTCCACCTTCCCCTGTGCCTTCTCAAGATTCTTGAGCATCTGGGCCACGATTTTCATGTCGCCCTTATGCACCATGCAGGAGCCCACAAACCCAAGGTCCACCTTCTTGTTCCCACCGTAGTAGGAAACCGGGCGGATTGTGTCGTGGGTATAGCGCTTGGACACATCCGGGTTTTTCACATCCGGATCGGCGATCATCGGCTCGTCGATCTGGTCGAGATCAACCACAACCTCGGCGAAATATTTCGCATTGGCGTCGGGAGCCAGCGCAGGCTTCTCGCCCGAGCGAATCTCGGCAATGCGTTTATCAGCCTTGGCGATCAGACCCTTCAGTGTGCCCGCGGCATTCTCCATGCCCTTGTCGATCATGATCTGAATGCGCGACTTGGCGATTTCCAGCGACTCTATCAGCGTCTCATCCTGTGAGATGCAGATGGAGGCCTTCGCCTTCATCTCAGCCGTCCAGTCGGTGAACGTGAAGGCCTGGTCAGCCAGCAGCGTGCCGAGATGCACCTCGATCACCCGACCCTGGAAAACGTTGTCACCACACTGCCGGAGCATCTGCGCCTGCGTCGCATGGACCACATCACGGAAATCCATGTGCGGCTGCATTGTGCCCTTGAACGTCACCTTGACCGACTGCGGGATCGGCATCGTCGCCTCACCGGTGGCCAGCGCCAGCGCCACAGTGCCGGAATCAGCCCCGAAGGCCACGCCCTTCGACATACGGGTATGACTGTCGCCGCCGATGATGATCGCCCAGTCATCCACGGTGATGTCGTTCAGCACCTTATGAATCACGTCCGTCATCGCGTGATAGACGCCCTTCGGGTCGCGCGCGGTGATCAGACCGAAGTTGTTCATGAATTTCATGAGCTTCGGAATGTTCGCCTGTGCCTTCTTGTCCCACACGGACGCCGTATGGCACCCGGACTGGTACGCGCCGTCCACAAGAGGCGAAATGACGGTGGCCGCCATCGCCTCAAGCTCCTGCGCGGTCATCAGACCGGTCGTGTCCTGGGAACCGACGATGTTCACCTTCACGCGAACATCCGACCCCGCATGCAGGACCGTGCCCGGAGCAACGCCAACAGCATTGCGGTTAAAGATCTTCTCAACCGCGGTCAGGCCCTGATCCTCGACCGTAATTTCCTTGTTCGGGGCAAAAACCGGCGGCGCCTTGATCCCCAGCGTCTGGGCGGCAAATGTCTGGAGCTTCTTGCCGAAAACGATCGCGTAGGAGCTGCCCGCTTTCATGAACTCCATCTTCTGGGGCGTGAACGCGGCGGCAACATCGACCAGCTCCTCGCCCTTCTCGTCTCGGAGCCGCTTGTTCTTCACATCGATCTTCAGAACGGTGCCGGTCTCAACCGAATATTTCTGCTCAAGGACAGGATTGCCATCCTTATCCAGAACCGGCTTGCCGTCTGCACCGGTTTTCCGGACCCAGTTTTTCAGATTGATGCCGATACCGCCGGTCACGTCGACAGTGGTCGCAAAAATCGGCGAGATACCGTTGGTGCCCGCGACGACAGGGGCGAAATTGACGAAAGGAACGTAAGGGCTGGCCTGCTTGCCGGTCCAGAGCGCCACGTTGTTCACGCCCGACATGCGCGACGAGCCTACGCCCATCGTGCCCTTTTCGGCGATCATCATCACCCGTGCGTCGGGATGCTGCTTCTGCAGCGCAACGATTTCTTTCTGCGCCTCGGGCGAGATCATGCACTGACCATGCAGTTCGCGGTCCGAGCGCGAATGCGCCTGATTGCCCGGCGACAGAAGATCGGTCGAGATATCGCCTTCCGCCGCGATGAAGGTCACGACTTTGATCTCGTCCTCAACATCCGGCAGCTTGGTGAAGAACTCGGCTTTTGCGTAGCTCTCAAGCACGTCCTTCGCGACTGCATTGCCCGCTTTGTAGGCATCGCGCAGCCGGAACATATCGGCGTCATAGAGGAAAACCTGGGTCTTCAGCACCTCGCCCGCCTGCCTGGCAACCGGGCCGTCATCGCCGAGGGCAATGTCAAGCAGCACCCTGACCGACGGACCACCCTTCATATGCGACAGCAGTTCGAGGGCAAAGGCCGGTGAGATCTCAGGAACCACCGCCTCGCCCAGGACGATCTTCTTCAGGAAGGCCGCCTTGACATCCGCAGCGCTCGTGGTGCCCGGCAGCGTGTTGTAAATGAAGAATCTGAGAGCATCCGCCCGGTGCTCGTTCCCGGCATCCTCAATCAATGTAATGATGTCACGAACGAGTCCGCCGTCGTCGATCGGCCTGGGAGCAAGTCCCTGACTTTTTCTGTCCTTGATTTCGGCCAGGTAATCTGAGTAGGCGCTCATCGCAATTCCAACATAACTGAGGTGTGTGGACCTGAAATGCGGTCCCGGAAACCGGACAGGGTCAGGTCGGCTTAAGGTTCTGATGGATCCGGGTTACGGCACCCCCTGCCGGCTGACAAGACACGGCATTTCAGCAAAAACAGTCCTTCGAATTCAGCGTTAACCGCCAAAAACAGCAACCCGCATACCCACCAGGCCGCAACAGGCAGATCATCATCTCTGCCCCGTCGGGCCGCTCCGATCTGACTGATGACGAAACATTTGTCATGTCAATTTTCCGGCACTGGCAAACCACCGGCAATCTGTCGGCACGACCCGCAAAAGGGCTGAAAGCAGCCAGCCTGACACGCTGAAAAATGACCGGTTACACAATCGTCCCCGGTTGCCGTCCGGCCTCTCCGGAACGCTTCCTGACCGACGCATATTTCCCCATGGATCGCCCCTGAAAATTCAGGCAGTCTGCCTCTCCCGACATCATAAATCCCGGTGACGCCCATGCCCTCCGACAATCCCCTCGCAGGCCACGTCGCCCTCGTTACCGGAGCGGGCAGGGGGATCGGCCGCGCCACCGCCCTCCGCCTCGCCAGCCTTGGCGCCTCCGTCCTCTGCGTCGCCCGCTCCCGCGACGAACTTGAATCCTGCGTCGCCGAAGCCGGCCCGAAAGCCGCCGCCCTCCCGCTCGACATCACCGCCCCCGACGCCGCGCAGACCCTGATCGAAACCGCCCTGACCCGCTTCGGAAAACTCGACATCCTCGTGCTCTCGTCAGGCGCTTTTCACAGCGGCACACTTGAGAACCTCACTGACACCGACTTCGGAAAACTCTTCGACGTCAACGTCAGAGCCCCGCTCAGCATCATCCGCGCCGCCCTCCCGGCGCTCCGCGACAGCAAAGGCCAGATCGCCGTCGTCAACTCCACCATCATCCGCGCCGCCAGCACCGCCGGCCGCGGCCTCTACGCCGCCACCCAGGCCGCGCTCCGGTCCCTCACCGACACCCTGCGCAGCGAAATCAATCAGGACGGCATCCGCGTCCTCTCCGTCATGCCCGGAACCACCGCCACCCCGCGCCAGGAAGCCATCCACGCCGCCGCCGGCAAACCATGGCACCCCGAACGCCTCCTGCAGCCGGAAGACGTCGCCATCGCCCTCTGCGGCGCCCTGCTGCTCCCCGAAACCGCCGAGGCGACAGACATCTTCGTCCGCCCGATGATGAAATCCTGACCCAGCCGTCACAAACAGCACGTCTGCGGCGCCCTTCTTATCAAAATATGTAAACGTCCTTTTTTAAGTGGACGCCGCCCGCACGGGAAACGTAGCGTCCGCGAACCAATACGAAATAATGACAGCCGCTCAATAATAATCCCGCCCGCGTCACAGAAGCAGGGCAGCAAGGGAGAGCATCATGACCGTCATCCATCTCGACAGCACAATCTCCGACGATGAACGCCGCGAACGCCTCTTCGCCGGCGACATCTTCATCTACAGCCCGAGCGCCGCCTCCACAGCGCTCGTCGCCCATGCCCGCAGTCTGATCGAGGACGCCTTCGCCCCCCTCGACCCCGAGCACGCCCAGTTCGCCATGCCCGTCGCCGATTATGCGAACCTGCTCGGACGGCTCAAACCCCACTTCATCCACCACCCGACATCGAAAGCCCTGGTCAGCGAAATCATCGCCGAACTCGGCGGCGACCTCGCCCGGTATTACTTCGATGTCCCGAAAATGCGGTCCTCAACCAGCGACAATTACCTGACCAGCGGCATCGCGCTCGCCTTTCCGCCCCATCGCGACACCTGGTATTCCGCGCCCTTCTGCCAGATCAACTGGTGGACCCCGATCTACGGCATCACCCGCGACAACGGCATGGCCTTCTTCCCGAAATATTTCGACACCCCCATCGCCAACAATTCCGAAGTCTACAACTACTACAAATGGAACAGCACCCGCGCCACCGCCCATCTCGACCTCACCGGCAGCAGCCAGCGCGTCGCTCCCTCCGCCCGCCCCGGTCAGTGACAGCCCCGACGCCCGCTACGTCGTCCCGCCCGGCGGCCTCATCCTCTTTTCCGCCGCCCAGCTTCACGCCAGCCTGCCCAACAGCTCCGGCAAAACCCGCTTCAGCATCGACTTCCGCACCGTCCACGAAGACGACATCACCGATCAGAAAGGCGCAAAAAACATCGACAGCGCCTGCACCGGAACCGCCCTGCGCGACTTCATGCGCTGCACCGACCACATCCGCCTCCCGGAATCCCTGATCGAACCCTATGACAGTGGCCGCGAAGACGCCGAAATCCTCATCTACCAGCCCCCGCCCGTCACGGCGTCACTGACCGCGACCGCAGAGTCCGCCACGCAATCCACCACACCTCACTGACTCTCGCCGGGAACCCGCCTCAAGAAGCACACCCGCAACAGGTCTTTGATAAAAAAAGTTTTTGGGTGCCGCCTTTTTTCAAAAAGGCGGCGTTCTCTGAAGCTTTTTGAAAAAAGCTTCACCAAAAACTCCTTTATGATTTCAGAGCGAGTTTCACGGAGAAACAACTCTCCCCTGCAATCAGCTAATAAATGAGACGTTCCGCGCGGGTAACTGCCTTGCCTCGACAGAAACACAGCCAAATGCTGTAACAGAAGGAAGACGTACAGTAACATCCGGAAGACCAGAATGAATTCAGCTCCTCATGGCTCCGCGGATACTCCCGACACCAGCCATGAAGATCAGAAGACACCCCCGCCGGAACTTCACCTCAGCATCTCAATGCAGGACAGCATCAACGCCTCCCTCTGGGAAAACAGCGTCCCCGTCCTGCAAGCTCTCTCCCTCGACAACCAGACGGACCGCAGCTTCCCCCGTCTCGATGTCACCATCACCTCCGACCCGCCCCTGATCCGCTCCCATACCTGGCGCCTCCAGGATATCAGCCCGCACCAGTTCCGCGCCATCGGCGGCCTCGAACTCAGACTGGACGGCCCCGCTCTCTGCAGACAGACTGAAGCCTCCCGCGCCGAAATCACCTTCACCGTCACCACGCCGGCCACAGACGGTAAAGAACCCGAACAGCTCCACCAGCAGACCACCACCGTCCGCGTCCTCGCCCGGAACGAATGGGGCGGCCTGTCCGGCATCCCCGATATCCTCGCCGCCTTCGTCCTCCCGAACGATCCCGCCGTTGCCCGCATCCTCCGCAGCGCCTCCTCCATCCTCAGAGACGCCGGGAAAACCCACTCACTCGAAGGCTATCAGGGCAGCAAAACCCGCGTCTGGGAACAGGCGCAGGCCATCTGGTGCGCGATCTGCGCCCTGGATATCACCTACGTGAATCCACCCGCATCCTTCATCGAAAGCGGCCAGCGCGTCCGCCTTCCCACCCAGATCGCCGAAGAAAAACTCGCAACCTGCCTCGACAGCGCCCTCCTCTTCGCCTCCTGCCTGGAAGCCGCCGGCCTCCACCCCGTCATCGTCCTCACGAAAGGCCACGCCTTCACCGGCCTCTGGCTCGCCGACACCGATGCCGGCAGCTCCGTCATGCAGGACCTGCCCGCATTCAGAAACCGCCTGAAACTCGACGACCTGAAAGTCTTCGAAACCACCCTCGTCACCCACGCCCGCAAACCCTCCTTCACCGCCGCCTGCGACAAAGGCGAGGCGACCCTCCGCCACGCCGGCGAGGACGAAGACAACACCTTCCGCGAAATCATCGACATCCACCGCGCCCGCATGCGGAAAATCCACCCGCTTTCCTCCGGCGCCGGCAGGGAAAACCCCGATACCGGCGAGAACGATCAGCCGGACGCCACCCATCAGCCCGTCTTCGAAGCCGCCCCCGGCCTGCGCGAAGACACAGCAGATCCGGCGGAAGACCTCCCGGACAATCCCGCCGATCGCATCAGCCGCTGGTGCAACCGCCTGCTCGATATGTCCGCCCGCAACCGCCTTCTGAATCTGCCGAAATCCGAAAAGCAGATCATCGAAATCGACTGCCCCGATCCCGCCGAACTCGAAAACCGCCTCGCCGAAATCCGCTCCGGCAGCAAAACAAAGCCGCTCCGCTTCTGCGCCTGGCCCGAAATGATGAAAAACGGCGACCCCCGTGACGCCGCCCTCCACCACGAACGCCATCACGACGAAGCCGCGCTCACCTACGCCAGAGACGCCCTGAAACGCGGCGAACTCCTCGTCGACCGCACCGAACAGGCCCTCCAGGCCGCGCTGACCGAAATCTACCGCCGCGCCCAGGCCGCGGAACAGGAAGGCGGCTCGAATATCCTCTTCCTCACCATCGGCGCCCTCGCCTGGACAAAAAAGGAAGGCGACAAACCCTGGCTCGCCCCTCTGATCCTCGTCCCCGTCACCCTCGAACGCCCGAGCGTGAAGTCCGGCTTCTTCCTCCGCGCCCACAGCGACGACAGCCGCGTCAACATCACCCTGCTCGAAATGCTCCGCGAGGACTACGCCCTCCGCTTCCCCGAACTCGAAGGCGACACGCTCCCGGAGGACGAGGCCGGGCTCGACGTCAGCCGCATCGTCGACATCTTCCGTGCCCGTATCAGGCAGGTTCCTAAATGGGAAGTCCGCGATCACGTCACCCTGACGACACTCTCCTTCGCCAAATTCCTGATGTGGAAAGACCTCACGGAACGACGCGACAGCCTCCGCGCCAATGACGTCGCCCGCAAACTGCTCGACGGCGTCACGCAGGAAACCGCCGATACCCCGCCAGGCACCTTCTTCACCGAAGCCGACGGCGAACTCGACGAAGCCCTCTCGAAAGCCGGCCTCGTCTGCCCCATGGAAGCAGATTCCTCCCAGCTCAGAGCCGTCGCCCGCGCCGCCTCCGGTGAAAACTTCGTCCTCATCGGCCCGCCCGGCACCGGAAAAAGCCAGACCATCACAAACATCATCGCCAACACCCTCGCCCAGGGCCGCACCGTCCTCTTCGTCGCCGAAAAACGCGCCGCCCTGGAAGTCGTCCGCAAACGCCTCAAAGACATCAGCCTCGCCGAATTCTGCCTCGACCTGTTCTCACCCAAAGCCAGCAAAACCGGCGTCCTCGAACAGTTCGGCAACGCCCAGGGCGTCGCGGACAGCTTCGATGAATCGTTCTGGCAATACAGCCACACCCAGATCGACCAGCTCCGCGCCGAACTCAACGCCTACGTCACCGAACTCCACAAACGCTGGCGCAACGGCTGGACGCCCTATCGCGGCATCGGCATCTCCCTGCGCGCCTTCGACGCCCGCATCATGGACCTCGCCCTCTCCTGGTCCGATCCCGACACCCACAGCGAAGACGATTACAAAAACCTCAGAGACGCCGCCGAAGACCTCGCCCAGGTGCACGCCCGCATCGGCGACGTCGCCAGCTCCCCCGCGCTCGCCGGTCTCGCCCGCACCGAGTGGGGGCCGCAATGGGAGCGTGACTTCCTCGCCGCCATCCGCACGCTCCAGGCCTGCCTCGACCGCCTGATCCCCGCCGCGAAAGACGCCCGCAAACTGCTCGGCCTGAACCCGGACCTCCTCGCTCTCCCGGATATTCTCCGGACCAGCGACCTCTGCAGCCGGATCCTGAACCCCGAAGCCTGCGCCTGGGCCTTTACGGAAGACGCCTCCGCAACCCGCGAAACCCTCTTCGCCGAACAGACCCCCATCGCCCGCCACCGCGCCCTGACCGGCGAACTCGAAACCACCTGGAAACCGGAAGTCACCACGCTCCCCCTCGAAGACCTCCTGAAAACATGGCGTGAGGCAAAGGAGAAATCCGTCTTCCAGTTCCTCGCCCGCTCAAAGGCGCAGAAATCCGTCCGCGCCAGCCTCGCGGCTCACGCCACAGGCCAGATCCCCGAAGACTGCGAAGCCGAACTCGAACGCCTCGCTGAACTCCAGGCCATCGAAAAATGCCTGAACGACGCGCCCCATGCCAGAACCGTCGGCCCGGACCTCTGGCGCGGCCTCGATACCGATTTCGATCAGATCGAAGCCCGGCATATCTGGGGCAAAATCACCCGCGGCACACTCGCCGCCGCAGCCCCCGACGTCACCGCCCTGCTCGCCGCCCGCACCCAGCTCACCACCCTCCTGCGCGACGGCCGCGATCTCCTGCAACCCGGCGGCGCCGCCCACACCACCCTGAAAAAATTCCAGACAGAGCTTCAGACCGTCACGGACGCGCTCTCCGCTCTCAGCAGCCTCAGCGGCACGGACAGCGAGCAGCTCGTCAGCGCTACCGCCCCCGACTGGCCCGCGCTCCTCCGCGCCAGGCTGGAGAGCTGGAACAATGCCGCCCGTGATCTCCGCGACTGGTGCAACTGGAAAATCACCTGCCAGAAAGCCGAACGCCTCGGTCTAGCCCCGCTCGTCGACGCCATCGGCAACGGCCTCATTCCCCCGGAACAGACCGTCAGCATCTTCGAGGCGAACTACGCCCGCTGGTGGATCGCCGCCGCCGTCGAGCAGTCGCCCCTCCTGCGCGGCTTCATCGCCGCCACGCACGAGAAAAGCATCGAACGTTTCCGCGACCTCGACCGCCAGCTCATGACCATGGCCTCCCGGATGATCCGCGCCCGCCTCGCCGGCAAAATCCCCGATGCCCGCACCCGTCAGACCGATCCGGAATACAAAGTCCTCACCCGCGAGATTCAGAAAAAGACCCGCCACCTCCCCATCCGCCAGCTCGCGGAGAAAATGCCCGGCGCGCTCAGAAACCTGACCCCGTGCCTGATGATGAGCCCACTCTCCGTCGCGCAGTACCTCCCGCATAACGCGCGCCCCTTCGATCTCGTCATCTTCGACGAGGCCTCGCAGATCCCCACCTGGGACGCCGTCGGCGTCATCGGACGCGGCAGCCAGGTCATCGTCGTCGGCGACCCGAAACAGCTCCCGCCCACCAGCTTCTTCAGCAGCAACGCTGGCTCCGACGACGAAAATACGGATGTCGACACCTGCGATCTGGAATCCATCCTCGACGAATGTCTCGGCGCCGGCATCCCGCCCGTCTGGCTGAACTGGCATTACCGCAGCCGCCATGAAAGCCTCATCGCCTTCTCGAACCACGCCTATTATCACGGCCAGCTCGTCACCTTCCCGTCGCCCGCGACAAAGGATAACGCCGTCTCCTTCCGCTTCGTGCCGGACGGCGTCTACATGCGCGGCACAGGCAGAAACAATCCCGCCGAAGCCCGCGCCATCGTCACCGAAGCCGTGCGCCTCCTGCAGGACGGCAGCAACCGCACCCTTGGCATCGTCACCTTCAACGCCCAGCAGCAGACCCTGATCTCGGATCTGTTCGACAAGGCCCGCGGCGATCACCCCGACATCGAACGCTTCTTCAGCCCGGAGACGACCAGCGAGCCCGTCCTGATCCGCAATCTCGAAAACGTTCAGGGCGAGGAACGCGACGTCATGCTGTTCTCCCTGACCTTCGGCCCCGATCAGGCCGGCCACATCACCATGAATTTCGGCGCCCTCAACCGCGACGGCGGCGAACGCCGTCTCAACGTCGCCATCACCCGAGCCCGCGAAAAACTGATCGTTTTCGGCTCTCTCCGCGCCGACCAGATCGACATCCGCCGCACCGCCGCCCAGGGCGTGCATGACCTCCGCGACTTCCTCGCTTTCGCCGAACACGGCCCCACAGCCCTCGCCGGCGCCCATCACGGCTCCATCGGCGACTTCGACAGCCTGTTCGAGGAAGAAGTCGCCGCCCTCCTGCGCCGGAAAGGCTGGCAGGTCGTCCCGCAGGTGGGCGTCTCCGGCTTCCGCATCGATCTCGGCATCGTCGATCCCGACCGCCCCGCCATCTTCCTCGCCGGCGTCGAATGCGACGGCGCCACCTATCACCGCAGCGCCACCGCCCGCGATCGCGACCGCCTGCGCCATGCCGTCCTCGAGAACCTCGGCTGGTCCATCTGCCGCATCTGGTCCACCGACTGGTGGACCAACGCCCCCCGCGAATGCGACCGCATCGACGCTACCCTCCGCGCCCTCCTCGAAACGAAACGCAAAGACCGCGCCGCACAGGAAGAAAAAGACCGCCAGGCCGCCGAAACCGCCAGCCGCCACAAACAGAACTCCGACCGCGCCGCTGCCAAAGCCCCCGACAACACCCCGTCAGATCATCCCACCACAGCAGGGCAGGGGACAGCCGCATCCCGGACCACATCCCCGGTCACGTCTCCGGCCACATCCGCCAGCACAGCTCCGGAGACAAATTCCGACACCATCCCGTCAGATCATCCCACCATCACAACAGAGCAGGGAACAGACACATCCCCGACCGCGTCCCGGACCACATCCCCGGTTACGTCTCCGGTCACATCCTCAGTAACGCCTCCGGCCATATCTCCCGGCGCAGTCCCGGAAACAGAGACCAGAACAGAGTCCGCAACCGTTCCTGCAGCAGATTCCGCCCCGGCCCCCGGCACCCCGGCCCTGAAAACCACCCCCGAACCCGTATCCTCCCCGAACCCGGAACCCCTTTTCGCAAAAACCACGTCTCCGGACGCACCCGTCACAACCGCGCTCCCGACCCCCGATCAGAGCCGCTTCTTCGACGCCGGCTACCAGCCCACCCTGAGCGCCCTCATCACGCATTATCTCGAACAGAACGGCCCCATACGTCAGGACCTCCTCGTCCAGGCCATCTCCCGCCTCCACAATTTCGGCCGCGCCGGCCGCGAAATCCGTGAACACATCACCGGCAGCATCCCGCCAGACCTGCGCCGTACCGACGAAGACCCCGGCCCCTTCCTCTGGCCCGCCTCCATGTCCCCCGAAACCGGAATGGCCTTCCCCGCGCCGGCAAAAGGCGAAACACTCGACCCCGCAACAATCCCGCTCGCCGCCCTGACCTCCCGCGCCCGCACCCACCTCAGCGCCGGCCTGACACCCGAAGCCACAATCCTCGCCCTCCGCACCGATTGCGGCATGTCCCGCATGGGCAGCACCACCCGCGCCAGACTGGAACAGGCCGTCAGCCAATTACTGGAAGAGAATCCGGCCCCATAAAGCCATCAGAGCGGGGAGGGACAGCTACGGCCCCGGAAAACAACGCCCTGCCTGCTCCCCACACCACTCTATGCAAAACAACACCGCCGCTCACCCGGACACGACCAGACAAAAACATCCCCGATCCCCGCCAGCCCGCGCAGAACAACAGCAAACAGCCACCTCCCCCCACGGCCCCCGAAGACCAGAAAACAGAACCGTCCCCGAAACAAAAACGTCCATAACCTTCTGGAATCGCGTCCGTCCTCCATACCGTCCCCGCAACGAAACAAGACCCCCGCCAGCCCGCGCCGGAAATAATGTCCTGGCCCCGCCGCCCGGAGACACGTCCTTTTCGATCCCATTTCCCCGGCAATGCCCGGTCCGCACCATCCCGCCACCCACAGCCGGAAAGGCCAGACCCCGTTCGTGATCCGCACTCCCCTGAACCACCCCGGCAGCCCGCCTCCGGCAAATTTTTTCTGCCTCGCCAGACCGGGCCGGACAGCCCCCCACCCTTCTGGAAAACCTGGCCCCCGATTCTCATGTCAGCACGTCATTTCCGGCCTTTGACGGCAGCCTGTCCGGAATGAGACAATCGAACGCCATGACCAGCACCACATCACGCCCCGGACCGAAATCCACACCGAAATCCACGCCGCCGTCACGCAAGGTTTCGCCGCCAGCCGCAAAAGCCGCGCCGGCCAGAATCCGCCCGGCCTCAAAACGCAAACCCAAAGCCGCCACCCACGCGCCGAACGGCACCGCCAACGCCCCGCGCAACATGACGAAAGCGGAGATCGCCGGCTTCCTCGCAGACCTCGCTCGCACCTGGCCCGACGCCGCAACCGAGCTGAAATTCGAAACCCCGTTCCAGCTCCTCATCGCCACGGCCCTCGCCGCCCAGGCCACCGACGCCTCCGTCAACCGCGTCACCCCGGCTCTCTTCGCCATCGCGCCCGGACCGGCCGAAATGGCGAAACTCAGCGTCGAGGAGGTCGGCGAGCACATCCGCACCATCGGTCTCTGGCGGAACAAGGCAAAGAACGTCGTCGCCCTCTCCCAGGCCCTGATGGACCGCTTCGGCGGCGAAGTCCCCGCCGACCGCGAAGCGCTCGAATCCCTGCCCGGAGTCGGCCGCAAAACCGCCGCCGTCGTCCTCAACGTCGCCTTCGGCCAGGCCGCCGTCCCGGTCGACACGCACGCCTTCCGCCTCGCCAACCGCACCGGCCTGGCGCGCGGCAAAACCGTGCTGGACGTCGAGCGCGGCCTCGAATCCCGCATCCCGCCCGATCTTCTGCGGGAATCGCATCACTGGCTCATTCTGCAGGGCCGCTATGTCTGCAAGGCCCGCCGCCCGGAATGCTGGCGCTGCGCCGCCACCCGCAACTGCCTCTATCCCGAAAAGGAACTGATCCCGCCCCGCCGCGTGAAGGACTGACATTGACCGGAGCCGGCTCCGTCCCAATCTGAAAGGGAAAGGCCGCCATCCCGGAAACAGCCGTTTCCCCGACGGCGGAACGGGTTTGTATTTGGAACGCCCTGCGCTAGACCGGAACCGGGCGGCCCGAAGCCGAACGGCAGGGTCCGGCATCAGGCAGGGCCGCAGCGAAGCAGGATGCGCAGACGATGGATTACATAATCGGCCAGAACCCACCGGCCCAGAATCCAGGAAGCAGGAATCCGGGAAGCCATACGCCGGGAGGTATGGGCGCGCCGGGTGCCGCTCCGTCCGCGCAGACCGCCGACGTCATCATGGACGGCACCGAAACCAATTTCATGCAGGCCGTGATCGAGGCCAGCAACACCGTCCCCGTCCTCGTCGATTTCTGGGCCGACTGGTGCGGCCCCTGTAAGCAGCTCACCCCGGTCATCGAAAAAGTCGTCCGCGCCGCCAAAGGCCGGGTCAGACTCGTCAAGGTCGATATCGAAGCCAACCGCGCGCTCGCCGCCCAGCTCACCCGCATCGGCCTGCCTCTCCAGTCGATCCCGATGGTCGCAGCCTTCTGGAAAGGGCAGATTCTCGACCTCTTCCAGGGCGCCCTGCCGGAAAGCCAGGTTAAAAAATTCGTCGAAACGGTCCTCAAATCGGCAGGCGGCGGCACCCTGCCGAGCGCCGACCTCCTCACCGAGGCCCGCACGGCAATGGAAACGAACCAGCCCGAACATGCCGCCGAGCTGTTCTCGGCCGTTCTCGGAGAGGAACCCGAAAACCCCGCCGCATGGGGTGGCCTCATCCGCGCTCTGCTCGCTCTCGATAACGAGGAAGCCGCCACCGCCGCGCTCGAAGATGTGCCGCAGGCCATCGCGACCCACCCGGAGATCGAAGGCGCCCGCGCTGAACTCGAACTCAAAAGGGAAGGGCGCCGCGTCGCCGGCGAGGCCGACGAACTTCGCCGCCGCATCGAAGCGAACCCGGAAGACTTCGAGGCCCGGATGAATCTCGCCAACGCCCTGAACGTATCAGGCCACCGCGAGGAAGCCGCCGCCGAACTGCTGGCCATCATCCGCGCCGACCGCAACTGGAATGAAGGCGCCGCGAAGCAGCTTCTGTTCAAATTCTTCGAGGCCTGGGGGCACGACGATCCCGCGACCCTCACCGCACGGCGTCGCCTTTCCTCGCTTCTGTTTTCCTGAGGAGGCATGAGGCTGGACGCATCCCTTTTTGACGACGACATCCCGAGAACCGTCCCCCGTCTGCCGGATATCACGCTTGCGGACCTTCCGGCGGAAATCGGGCTGTTCCCCCTGTTCGGCTCTCTGCTGCTGCCCAGGGGCAAGCTGCCGCTCAACGTCTTCGAACCGCGTTACATCGCCCTCGTCGAAGACGCTCTGGCCGCACAGCGTCTGATCGGAATCATCCAGCCCTTCGACGAACTTCATGACGACTCCGATGAAGCCGGAGACCTCCCGCCGCTCTTCGATGTCGGCTGCATCGGCCGTATCACCTCTTTCGCGGAACGCCCTGACGGAACCTTCGCCGTCACCCTGACCGGCATCACCCGCTTCCGCTATCTTCGTGAAAGTGGCGGCCGTCGCGGCTACCGCACCGCCCGTATCGATGTCTCCGCCTATGCTGGAGATCTGAGCGAGATCCCGTCCGCGCCATTCGACCGGGACCAGCTCCTCACTTCGCTTAAAAGCTATTTCAACGTCCGGGGCCTCGGCGTGCGCTGGGAGGTCATCGACCAGATGGGCGACGATGCCCTCCTCATCACGCTTCCGATGATCTGCCCGTTTCCCTCCGCGGAAAAGCAGGCTCTGCTTGAAGCCGGGTCCCTGACAGACCGCGCCCGTGTGCTACAATCGCTGCTCGATCTGTCCGGCCCTTTTCCGGATGGCGTGCGTCCGTCATAGATGTCCGTCACAGAGACTGTAAAACTGTTCCGATAAGCTTTCCGGAGAATGTCCATGTCATCGCCCCAGACCTCCGCTCCCCTTGATCCGCGCCTGCTGTCAGTGCTGGTGTGCCCGGTCACGAAGGGTCCGCTTATCTATGACCGGGAAGCCGGTGAACTGATCAGCAGACAGGCGGGCCTTGCTTTCCCGATTCGTGACGGAATTCCGGTCATGCTTCCTGAGGAAGCACGTCAGATCAGCTGATCTGACGAGGTCCCACCAATGGTTGTTCCGACCGCTCCTGCCGCATCCGGGCCGGAGTTGCCATGAGAAAACGGCGGCTTCTGCTGCTGATGTCCATGTCAGTGTTTCTTCTGTCCTGTCGCATGACAGCGCAGGATCCACGGGCCGGAGACAACATCGATGCACCTCCTGAACGCCCCGGCCGGGATTTCCCGGAAGCCGCAGAGGCGGAGCAGCGACGTGAGCGCAATGCTGATTACAGCGATGCGTCCGCGCCCACGCGCGGCGGATATGAACCGGCTCCCTATGCGGGCACGTCCCTGCCCAAACCTGGAACGTCCAACGTCACACCGGATACGGAGGTAACATACGGGCGTCCGCAAGGAACAGAGCGCCGGAATTCAGGCAACTGACAGAGCGGCAAAGACGTTCAGTGTTCATGTCATGCAGTAACCGCAAACGTGCTGACCGCGGAAAACTTCTGTAATCAACGCCACTTTTCCAGGCGATGATGATATGTCTGCACTCTGTATCGGATCAGGCAGTCCTTTTTACCTGTGTTCTGCTGACGGAGGTGGTTATGAAACTTCTTGCTGTTCACCCAAGCGCACTTATGTACACGAGGGTGTTTCTCAGGCTCGAACCTCTTGGTCTGGAACTCGTAGCCGGTGCAGCAAGAGACGCAGGCCATGACGTACGAATCATTGATCTGCAGGTAGAAACACATCGCGACTACTGGCGGCTGGTGAAGGAATTCCAGCCTGATGCAGTCTGCTTCTCCGGTAACTATCTTGCCAATGTTCCTGAAATTATCGATCTCTGCAAGGAAACGCGAGAAAAGCTGCCAGGCGCACTGATCTTTGTTGGCGGTCATTCGGTTTCGTTTATCGCCCAGGATGTTCTGACGCTTGGGGACGGCGCTATCGATTGTATTTTGCGGGGTGAGGGCGAGCCCGGTATTGGCCCGCTGCTGGAAGGCTGGCAGAAGGGTGATATTTCCGCTGTGCCGGGTGTCGTCGGAAAGACCTTCGCAGGACCGCCTCCTGCCTTCGTCAAAAGCCTTGATGACATCCGGCCAGCACGTGATCTGCTTCGTCATCGCAACAAGTATTTCATCGGTACGCTGGATCCTGCCGCATCTATCGAGTTTGCCCGCGGTTGTCCCTGGGATTGTACCTTTTGCAGCGCATGGACATTCTATGGACGCTCCTACCGCACGGCGAGTCCGGAAGTCATTGCTGACGAACTGGAAAATCTGAAAGAGCCCGGGGTTTTCATTGTCGATGACGTAGCTTTCGTGCATGCCGAACATGGCCTCGCCATCGCCAGAGAAATCCGCAGGCGCGGGATCAAAAAAGAATATTATCTTGAAACCCGTGCCGATGTGCTGCTTCGTAATAAGGAAGTTTTCAAAGAGTGGAGCGAGATTGGCCTGAGCTACATCTTCATCGGACTCGAAGCTGTCGATGAAGAAGGCCTGAAACGCTTCCGCAAGCGGGTCTCTCTCGATCGCAACTTCGAGGCACTGGAATATGCCCGGTCACTGGGGCTGATCGTCGCGATCAATCTGATTGCCGATCCGTCCTGGACGAAGGAGAGATTCGAGGCTGTGCGGCAATGGTGTCTCGAAATCCCTGATATTGTTAATATCTCCGTTACTACACCCTATCCCGGTACTGAAATCTGGCATAAGGAAGCCCGCCGTCTGACGACACGGGATTACCGGCTTTTCGATATCCAGCATGCCGTATTGCCGACCAGACTCTCACTCCCCGAATTTTACGAAGAACTGGTCAAAACCCAGCAGGTACTGAATACAAAGCACATGGGATGGGCCGCACTCCGGGATACTGTTGGTATCGCAGCCCGGCTTCTGGCTCATGGCCAGACTAATTTTGTGAAAATGCTCTGGAAATTTAATTCTGTGTTTAACCCAAAGCTGCAACTGGCCGACCACATGCGCCGCCCACGTTACGAGATGCCACTTCAGCCTGATGTCGTGCAAAAAATTGATCCGAAGACTCTTTATGTTCATGATCCAAAAGGGCGCAGGTCACGTTCTCTTGACGATGCAACTGAGAATTTCGTCGATGAAACCCGCATGGGTGCAGAAGTCTGATTGAGACAGTAATTTACTATTTATCGAAAGAGAAAGTTATCGAATAGTTGTTAGACTCAGGCCCCATTGATCTGAGGAAGTAAGTTTGCTTCAGCCTCTGTAAGGATGCTGGAGATGAGCGACCTGTACTGGCTGACGGACAAACAGATGGATCGTCTGCGGCCCTTTTCCACAGAGCGACGGCAAGCTCCGGATCGATGATTGCCGCGTGCTGAGCGGCATCATCTTTGTGAATCGGAACGGCCTGCGCTGGCGGGGACGCGCCGCGAGAATATGGTCCACACAAGACGCTCTGTAACCGTCGGAAACGCTGGGGCAAAATGGTACTTCTATGCGGATGATGGATGACCTTTCTTCCGCAACATCAGGGCCACAGACGAGCATGATTGATGCAACCTATCTGAAAACACACTGCACGGCTTCGAGCCTGCGGGCGAAAAAAGGGATGCTGGCCGCCTGATCGGTCGCACTAAAGGTGGCATGAACACAAAGCTGCATGCAGTTACAGACAGGAAAGGACGCCCGTTCAGCTTCTTCATGACGGCAGGAGAGGCTATGCCGATGGGAAACTGCGATTCCCCTCGTCGCCATGGGGAGGTGGACGATCGGGATCATGAGGCGATCGAATATGGTCAGGGGATTCGAGGTTCTGCCTCGACGTCGAGTTGCTGAACCAATTTTCGCATGGCTCGGTCGTTACAGAGGTGTTTGCCAAGGATTGGGAACGACCGATCACCTCAATCCGCACGCTGACCCGCAGAACCGCAAGGTATTGTCATAACTGAAGAACTTTCGAATCAGGCTTTAAGCTTGTTGAATGTCTTTTGATCTGATTTACTCGGCAGGCCTTTTATGCGAAAGTCAGCTATCAGTTAATGGTATGAGAATGCGATGTAGCAACATCCTCATCATGTGAGGCCTGTATGTAGTATCTGCATTCTGCAATAGAATACAGATAGAAAGTGTCTCTATACAATGCGCTATCTGATTATATTGGCTGTTTTTATAATTTAAGTTGCTATTGACGCAGGATGGTAAATTTTGATCTCACTATCGAGGCTATTCATTAGATTATTTTAAAAGAACGAGATCCGAAAGCTTTTTATATTTTCGATGATAGTGAACCTGACGAGGTTGTCCTTCAATGGCTCCTTCGCTTCAAAGCCATTAGCGACGTATATTTCTTGAGACTTGGTTCTGAATGAGGTGCTGGCATTGTATGGTGTTGCTTGGAGGTAGCGGCTCTCTCGGTAGCTAATGGAGACAGTTTAAGTTTTGCAGTCTGAAAAATCTTGGTTTCCTCGTTAGGAGCTGCCTCGTGGTTCGGCCCGATGACAAAAATATGAAGCTGGAGGACGCGTGATAATGGGCGACCGTTTAGTGCTCGCGGACAACAATCCGGTTCTATCTAATGTCAGAAAAGATATGATTGAAGGGATAACGCAATCTGGGCGACAACTGCTACGTGAACCTTATCCATATTTTCATTTTATGCTTGCGGCAATAGTAACCTGGTTAGACAGATTGAGTCTGGTTGTCGGGTCTCTGATTGTCGATGTATTTAAATTGCAGCGTGTTCCATCTGATGCTGTCCCAGTAATAGTTGTTGGTAGCGCGGTAGCTGTTTTGGTATTCTGGCTTTTTCCAAAAAAAAGAAATCTTCTTAGTTTTCCGAAAATTCGAAGAATAAAAGCACAGTTTCGTTATTTATCGCTCTCTCTCTTTTCGTCCGCTTTTGCCTGTTTTTTTATAGAATTGATTTTCTTTCGGTCTATGGAGTTTTCTTTTGAATTTTCTTTGACATGGTTGGTCGTTACCATAGGTGTTCTCTTTATTGAAAGATTGTTTGTTACGTTTATTCTGTACCAGCCTGCAATTGTATCTAGGTTACAGAGAAAAATTGCTATTGTGGGTTTTGGTGAAGAGGCTTCGCAACTTGCGGAACGTATTTCTTGTGACGCTGGCCATACTTACGGCTTGTATGGTGTGTATAATGACCCCAACGAAATGCATCTGAATAATAATTTTTCGGGAGGAATTGACGATCTGATAGCAAGAAGTCGACGAGACCCCCTGCATGCTATTATCTTTGCTTTTCCACGAGTTGATGAAGGTGACGAGTTTTTAAAGTGTATTAGTTTGAAGCTTCGACAGGTTCTCTCTGATATATATATCATACCATCTTTAGTTGATGGTGTGGATGTTTCCATGCCGGTTGAATATCTGGGCGATAGCGCGCTCTTTGTTCTGCAGAGGAGGCCTCTTTCTGATTTTCAGATATTTCAGAAGTCATGTGTCGATTTTGTTCTGGCGTTATTTGGTATAGTTTTTCTTTTTCCTTTTTTTGTTTTGGTGGGTATAGCTATTAAAATTGATTCACGCGGCCCGATATTTTTTAAGCAACCTCGATTGGGTAAAAATGGCCGGGAATTTTTCGTATATAAATTTCGTTCAATGTACGCGCATATGTCTGATGCTATGGCCGATCGTCAGACCAGCCGCGGTGACCCCCGGGTGACCAGAATCGGAAAGTGGCTAAGAAAATTAAGCATTGATGAAATCCCGCAGTTGTTTAACGTTATCCAGGGAGATATGTCATTGGTGGGTCCGCGGCCTCATGCGCCGCACACTCGAGCTGGTGGAAAGCTGCTTGATGATGCGCTGGCAGAATATGTCCTCCGGTATCATGTAAAACCCGGCATCACAGGATGGGCGCAGGTGAATGGTGCTCGTGGAGAGCTCGTTACCCTGGAGGATCTGAAAAAGCGCGTTAGTTATGATCTCGATTATATTCGTCGCTGGTCGCTTATTCTTGATTTTAAAATTATGTTTTTGACAATTGTAAAAGAGGTCTTTAGTCGTCATGCGTTTTGATGAAGAGGTAGCCGATATTCACGAGGTATGTTTTTCGGGGAACAAATTCACCACTGTGACATTGATGGGTGTGAAGCTTTTCGATATCCCGAGAGAGGATTTGGAGCGTGGATTAATATCGGCTGTGCGGGCTGGTCAAAGACTACGTGTAATTAATGCTAACGCACACTGTATAACAATTGCTCAGCGTCTTCCGTGGTTGCGTGAACTTTTTCGGCAGTCGGAGGTTGCTTTTTGTGACGGGGCGGGGGTGCAGTTGGCGTCCTTATTTCTGACAGGAAGGCGTCTTCATCGCACAACGCCGCCGGAGTGGGTTGGGAACGTTCTGCGGGAATTGGGTTCCGAGGCTTCCGTGTTTTGGTTGGGCGGCGAGGAAAGCGTCGTGGCGGAAGCGGCGCGAGCCTTTGAAAATAAATATGGATGTCGTACGGCGGGATGGCGGAATGGTTTCTTTGATGCAAGTCCTGGATCGACAGCGTCAAAGGAGCTTCTTGAAGATATAAATCGAACGTGCCCATCGATATTGCTGCTAAATATGGGTATGCCCCGGCAAGAGCGGTGGTTGTGGGATAACTGGGACAAATTGCCGCCTGTTGTCGCGATCACAGCGGGGGCGCTTGTGGATCATGCGGCCGGCAAGGTGAGTAGACCGCCGCGATGGGTGGCTAATCTTGGTCTGGAGTGGCTGGTTAGACTCAGTCGTGAGCCCCGAAGGCTTTGGCGCAGATATATTATTGGTCTTCCTCTCTTTGGCTTTTATGTCTTACGATCAAAGCTAAGCATGATATTAGATAAGTCCAGATGACCGTCATCAATGTGGCTAGATGAAACAGCGCCCGAACCCGGTCGCCTTGAAGGCGTAACTCGATATGCTAGAACGCGCTTTAGATCATTCGTTCGATCAGCCGAAAATACATGTGCACCCCGATGGCGGAGCATACGCTATCGCTTCCCGGTATATTGGTGTGGGATGGCGTTACCGCAATCTCTTCCTGATGGTGTTTGTCGCCATCCTTGCAGTTGGGAGTGTCGCTGTTTTTTCACTTAAAAGATCTTATATGGCGAGCGCGACGGTTGTTGTCACAACACGTGTAGCTGATCCATTAAGTCAATCACCGGACGGTAGTAATAATTCGCTGGAGGATGATGAGCTTGCCACGCAGGCAGCTCTGATTGGGTCGCGAGATGTCGCCGCGGCCGTACTTAGAGAGTTGCCGGAACCACCATCCCCCGTTCGCCATACCTGGCGGCAAAATCTGTGTCTGTACGGCATACATTTCTTTTGTAATGTTTCGTCATCGTCTGTGAGTAACAGTGTAGCAGCTTTGGACCGTGCAATAGATGGCTTGCTTTCGACCGTTACTATTGAGCCGCAACCTCACTCTCGTGTGATCAGCATAAGTGTAAAGGCGAATACCGGTGAGCGAGCTGCTGCGATTGCGAATGCCTTTGTGACTGATTATCAAAAACTGGCGCTAACTCAACGTCAGGGAGATCTTAGACATGAAGCGGACTGGCTTGATGAGCGTACGGCTGCGTTGAGGGAGCGATGGCTTGAGGCTGAGCGGGTGGCAAGTAAGTACAATGAGCAGCATGGATTGGTTAATACGGATGCTGGATCTCCGCTTGTGGACAGACAAATCTCAGATATGGCATCCAGTTTAGGGCAGGCTGAAACCCGTTATGCAGCTGCCCAGGCCCGCGTAGAATCTTTAAATATTGCGCTCAGAAATGGTGATGCGCGCGCAATGATTTCTTTGGGGGATCAGCCTCTTCTTGTTGCGTCAGCCAGTGCTCTTCTGCAGGCTGAGATGACCCGAGCTCAGAAAGCGGGGTCTTTTGGTCCAAATCATCCTGATGTTCAGGCTCTTGATAAGCAAATTGCTGGTGCACGTGCTCAGCTTCGTTCGGAGATGCAGCAGGCTCTTACCTCAATCAATACCGAACTTGTTTCTGCAAAAGCCGATGTTGCTGCTTTGACTCGTTCAATGGGAAATCTTCAGGCGGAATCCGCCGGTCAAAGTGGTGCGCAGGCGGAATATAGGACGCTACGGCAGGAATCGGAGAGTGCACGAGGTGTGTATGAGGCATTTCTTGATCGCGCGAAAGAATTGACTGATAGAGTCGCACTTTTACAGCCCCCGGTCACGTTTGTATCACACGCAGCTGCGCCTGCTGCACCGACATTCCCTAATCGAAAAAAACTGCTTATGGGAGTTGTGCTTCTCGCTGTCGTCGCGGCGATAAGTGCTGTTGTGCTTCGGGCGTTTCTTTCGCCGAGTTTTATTGACGTTGATGAGTTGCATAATTTTGGAGGTGTGCCGCTTCTGACAATACTTCCTGTAATGAAAGGTGTTCGGAAAAAAAACCTCGATCGGTATGTGCTGGATCATCCTTTTTCACAAACGGCTGAAGCAATGCGAGGTTTGTCGGCTCAGCTTTCTCTTGCCGGAGCGGCTCGACTTGAAGGTGGCCAAACTCTTGCAATTGCGTCGGCATCGCCGGGTGACGGGAAGACGACAGTAGCGATCTGGCTGGCAAGCGTCCTAAAAGAAGCGGGGCAGTCAGTCTTACTTATTGACATTGATTGTCGTCGTTTTGCATCTTCAGAACAAACAGGTGGCGTGCTTCAGGTTGGGTTTACCAATGTTCTCGCGGGTCAGGCAGTTGTGCGTGACGTTATAGTAAAGGACGATGTAACGGGAGTTGATGTTCTTCCTGCCGGAAGTTCGCGAATCAGTTCATTTGACCCGGCTGAAGTATCTCAGATACGTGATCTGCTGGCGGATTTGTCTCGTAGTTATAAGGCAATTATTATTAATGTTCCTCCGTTAACTGTTGCTCTTGACGGGCTTATTATGGCTTCTATCGCCGACCAGACTATTTTTGTATGCCGGTGGGCACGTACTTCTCGTGGTGCTGTTGCCGCGTGCCTTGATCGGTTGCGCGTCTATGGTGCCAGGCTGGCGGGGACGGTTTTGACGGGAGCTGAAGAACGATCAGCTAATTTGCTGTGTGGCGCTCCGGTTGCAAGAAACGAAGTCAGGCTGATCACTCATACTTATCAAGGCTGAAGGTTTTTTGTGAAAATTCTTCATGTTGTGAGGCAATTTAGCCCGTCAGTTGGTGGGTTGGAGGATGCTGTTCTGAGTATCGCACGGCAGCAGCGTAATGACGCTGGTCTGGATGCGCAGGTTATTACTCTGAATCGTGTTTTTAATAATGATGACTTTCTCGCGCCGCGAGATTCTGTGTCCGGCGTGCCTGTAATTCGGATTCCGTGGGGTGGCTCAACAAGGTATCCGATTGCACCGTCAGTGTTATGGCATCTTAGCGGAGCAGACATTGTACATGTTCATGCTATAGATTTCTTTTTCGATTATCTGGCTCTGACAAGATGTTTGCATAGGCACCCTCTCGTTGTATCGACACACGGAGGCTTTTTTCATAGTGGTGCTTATTCACGGCTTAAGAAGTTATGGTTTTCAAGTATTACGCGTACCAGTATCCGGGCTTATTCGCGGATTGTAGCTTGTAGTGAAAACGATGCGGAATTGTTTGCTCCTATTGCCGGGGTACGGCTAATTACAATTGAAAATGGTATTAATCAGGAAAAGTTTTCAAATGCTGCTTCTGTAGCGCCGTGTCGAACACTCATAAGTTTTGGCCGATTTTCACCGCATAAGCGTCTTGATCTTCTCTTTCCGTTGCTTTCATCGCTGAGAAAGCGCAATCGGGAATGGAAACTTATTATCGCTGGTCGTCCGGCTGAGCTGACAGTGGAAGATCTCCTTGCAATGGCTAGGCAGGCCGGTGTTCTGAGTGCAGTAACCTTTCTTCCCAATCCGTCGGATGCAGAATTGCGCCGCGCATTGGGAGAAGCGTCATGGTTTGGCTGTCTGTCAGAACATGAAGGTTTTGGGCTGGCTGCAGTTGAAGCGATGTCTGCGGGATTGATTCCTGTGTTGAGTGCAATCGCGCCATTTCGTCGATTAGTAGCGCGAACAGGTGTCGGTGTATTAGCTAAAGCTGGCGATCTTGATGAAACAGCGGGTATAATTGAATCTTTGCAAGCCGACGGTGCCCTGTCAGTAAACAGGTTTAGGAAGCAGGCAATTGCAGGGGCGCAATTGTATGATTGGAAAGATGTAGCGAAGCGTTATATCGAGGTTTATCAGGATGTTATTAGACGGCACCCTGTTCCGCCACCAGGTGTCGTGAGTGCCGGGGTATCATGAGACGGAAATACTATTATGTTCCTTCTCTTTTTTGCATTTTGAATTGTAATATTATCAATGTAATTTTATGTATGCTGTTTGTTCCCTGTGGGAGTGTTTTTTTTTCATACGAAGCGCAAGCTCAGTTAATTGCGAAGTATTTTCCGAATGAATTGCCGGGTTATTCGGCTGATTCTACCGGTTCAGTTGCCATGCATCAGATTCTTCAGAATATTCATCCCGGTATTCCTGTTGGTGAATACTTTATTAAGCCAGCGGCGTCACAATCATTTGGATATAACACTAATATTCTTGGTGCCCCTGATACATCGGGAGCAACAATAAATACATCAGCATCATTGGGTGTGACATCTAACTGGAGGCGTCATGCGATCGGGGCTTCGGTAAGTGTTAATAACACTGCTTATCCCACATTGTCAGCTGCGAACCAGACAAACTGGACAGCCGCAATCGGAGGTTCCGTTAATGTGGGAAAGGACCAGATCAGTTCTGGTTATTCGCATTACGTAATGCATTTGTCTGCAACCGACTTGGGTAATTTTGGAATTTCTTATCCGATCCCATATTCCGCTGATGATTTTCGCGTTAGTTATAGGAAAAACTGGTCCCGGCTTGCATTAATCCCAAGCGCTTCTTATGACAAATTTTCCTTCGGCCAAGCGGGTGGTACATCTGCTTTTGCTGGTAGAGACACAGAAGCGCTTGGGCATCAACTTGAGACACAGACACTACAGGGGCGATTCGAAATCTCAAAAGGTAACGCTCTGGTCGCAATTTTACGTGGAACTGAGGCTCAGTTTTTAGCAGTGCAAGGTACTACACCGAGCGATTATGTTAGTGGAGGAGGCTTTTGGGGTCTCGATATGCGTGCCAGTTCTGTTCTGCAATATAGGGCATTGGTGGGTGGCGAAACCAGATACTTTGTTCGTAGCAGTACGCGTGCAATCACGACTCCGACGGCTGAGGTTGATGTTATCTGGATGCCGGATCGGATGAGCACGGTCACTTTGACGGGCCAACGAGGTCTGTTTGATCCGACTTCTCCTTTTTCGCGTAATCAGGTTATGTCGACTGTCCGTATACAGGTAGACCACGAATTGCGTCGTAATATATTTATTCGCGGTTTTACTTTTATGGGAATAACTGATTCTCGTCCGACTGGTAGTGAAGATGATTTAAAAACTCGTCGTCAGACACAGTTTAATTTTGGTGCCTCCGTGAACTGGAAAATAAATCGCGATTTTACCTTGTCACTTAGCTATAGTCATACTACCAGTTATACTAAAAATGGAGTTACTGCTGTATTGGATAATGGCATTGCTCATGCAACATTTACATCCAATACTTTTGCCGTGGGTGTCTCGTTTGCACGCTAGTTACTGAGTTAGAAATTCACGAATGGTCTCGACTGATGTCTTGTGATGAAAGAGAGTGAAAGGATGCAGAAAGCTAATTTTTTTGAGTGGGGGGGGGGGGCTAAGCCAATTACTATAATTGGAAATATTGTTGGCGGCTGCTTTCTGTTCAGCGCACTTGTCGCATGTTCTCCCACGCATGATCTCGCTCCTCTGCCTCAGGCGGCAGGTGCTTATCGCTTGGGGGCAGGTGACCAAGTACGTATTATTACATATAATGATCCTCAGTTGAGCAATACGTTTCTCGTGAGTGATTCTGGGAATATCGCATTCCCTTTAATTGGGATAGTGAAGGCGGCAGGTGACACACCACAAGGACTGGCTGATGAATTATCTGACATATTAAAAACACGGGGTTTGCTGTATAAGCCAAGTGTGTCTGTCGAAGTTGTTCAGTATAGGCCGGTATTTATTCTTGGAGAAGTTTCTCGTCCAGGGCAATATCAATATACCCCCGGAATGACGATGCAGTCTGCTGTCGCTCTTGCTGGCGGATATACATACAGAGCGGTAATGAGTACTGCTAGTGCAGTTCGTACTGAAGGTGTTAACGGTGGCAAGCCTGTAAATGGAAAGATAACTCCGGAAACGCTTCTTGCTCCGGGAGATGTTGTGACGATCTACGAGCGATATTTTTAAGAGAGTTGCCGCTGATTTCAATGCGGCGACTTAAGGTAATGGAGTGCCAGCCATATTGTCATTATCCACAGTGAAAAACATAGAAAACTGCTAATTACTAGTCCGCGAAAAGCATAACCACCGTGTTCGGCGGTGTGTTTAATCGGAGATGTAGTAATATTCTCTGTCTTCAGATCATGTGCATTCGACAACGGTATGGGGTGGGATGTCTGATATAAGCTCATCTGCGGTCCTGATTTTCAAATTTTGTCTCTTTTATGGTTCGTTGGTTAATTATGAGTTGAGTTTGTGTTGAGTGATTGGCGAGCAGCTTTTCGTGGGACAGTGATCGGATTTTCGTATGAGATATTTCAGCCGAGCCAGAAATGTTTTAGGACCGGTCATTATATTCGGCGTCCAAGTCTGCAGGAGAGCAAAACTCAATGGTGCCTCGCTATACAAGACCCGCAATGATGGCCATCTGGGCACCGGAGAACCGTTATCGTATCTGGTTCGAAATTGAGGCGCTGGCATGTGAGGCTATGGCTGAACTGGGAGAAGTTCCGTCTGAAGCGGCGAAGAATGTTCGTAAGCGAGGAAACGCTGCAATAGCCAGCTTTTCTCAGGCTGATCTGGACCGGATTGATGAAATTGAAGCTGAGACGCGTCATGATGTCATTGCGTTTCTCACATGGCTGGCAGAAAAAATTGGACCGGACAGCCGGTTCGTGCATCTTGGTCTGACGTCCTCCGACGTTCTTGATACTTGTCTTGCTGTGCAATTGACACAGGCAACCGATCTTCTTCTTACAGATATCAAATCTGTTCTTGAAGCGCTCAGGAAGCAGGCTTTTGAGCATAAGTATACTCTGACTATTGGGCGTTCTCATGGCATACATGCTGAGCCTACGTCTTTCGGGTTGAAAATGGCGGGGCATTACGCAGAATTTGAGCGTAACCACATGCGGCTTTTAACTGCACGAGCTGAGATTGCTACCTGTGCAATCTCAGGCGCGGTCGGCACGTTCGCGCATCTCGATCCACGAATTGAGTCATATGTTGCAGCGAAATTGGGATTGCGACCAGAGCCGGTTTCGACGCAGGTCATTCCCCGGGATCGTCACGCGGCGTATTTCTGTACACTGGCAGTAATAGCAAGTGGCATCGAGCGGCTTGCAACTGAGGTTCGCCATCTGCAGAGATCTGAAGTTCGGGAAGCGGAAGAGTTCTTTCACGCCGGGCAGAAAGGCTCCTCAGCGATGCCGCATAAGCGTAATCCGGTGTTGTCGGAGAATCTGACGGGGCTGGCCCGTCTCATCCGTTCCTGCGCCATTCCCGCTCTTGAGAATGTCGCTCTCTGGCATGAGCGGGATATCAGTCACTCATCTGTCGAACGTAATATTTGTCCCGATGCAACAACAGCTCTTGACTTCGCGCTTATGCGTCTCGCCGGGATGATGGATAAGCTGGTTGTATACCCAGGGCAAATGATTGCAAATATTGAGAGTCTGGGCGGCGTGGTGCATTCCGGTGAGGTGCTGCTCGCGCTTACACGTGCTGGTGTCCTGCGGGAGGATGCATACAGGATCGTTCAGCGATGTGCGATGGCAACCTGGACACAGCTCGGTAAACCGGAAGGGCGCACATTTCGCGAAAATCTGGACGCTGATCCTGAAATTGCAGGCAAAATTGGATCAGAAGTGCTTGATGCTGCAATGGACAGCCGTTTGCACCTGCGCGCTGTTGATGATCGTTATCGGATGATTTTCGGCGAAACAAATCTTACAGCCTGACGATGTCAGTCATGCTCTGTCTGGCTGAGAAAGCTAAGCTCAGGACTCATAGATTAAAGCTAAGCTGAGGGCTCATAGATTTGAGTACGGAACACTGATTCAGGCTCTGTGAGGAGACTGGAAATGAGCGACCTGTACTGGCTGACGGACGAACAGATGGATCGTCTGCGGTCCTTTTTCCCAAAGAGCCACGGCAGACCCCGCGTTGATGACTGCCGTGTGCTGAGCGGCATCATCTTTGTCAATCGGAACGGCCTGCGCTGGCGCGATGCGCCCCGGGAATACGGTCCACACAAGACACTGTACAACCGCTGGAAGCGCCGGGGCGCCATGGGGATCTTCACCCGGATGATGGACGGGCTGGCTGCCGGGAGACCGGGGTTATGACGCTGACCGGTTCAGGGATGCCCCGGAGGAAAAAGGGATCAGACCCTGCATTCCAGGACGGAGATCCCGCGGGAAACCTGCCAGATACGACAGGCGGAAATACAAACGGCGCAACCGTATCGAGATCATGTTCGGAAGGCTCAGGGACTGGCGGCGGGTCGCAACCTGCTACGACAGATGCCCGACCGTCTTCTTCTCAGCCATCTGTCTCGCTGAAACCGTCATGTTCTGGCCAGGAGTCCTGAGCCTAGGGCGCATGGAACTGTATCATCCGGTCGAGAAGGCTGCTAAGAGGCAACGCAGCGAGGAGTCAGTAGGCTCCGGAGCAATTCGCGTGATTTTGCGCTTAGTGAGCAAGGATGACAATGGCCCGCCGACGCCAGTTGTACGAGGGAAAAGCCAAGATTTTGTTTGAGGGGCCTGAACCCGGTACCCTTGTGCAGTATTTCAAGGATGACGCTACAGCCGGAAACGGGTCAAAGAAAGGTATTATTACAGGTAAAGGTGTTCTGAATAACCGTATCAGCGAATATATTATGCTGCGGTTGCAGGAAGTGGGAATTCCGACTCATTTTATTCGGCGTATTAATATGCGGGAGCAGTTAATACGTGAAGTCGAGATCATCCCTCTGGAGGTTGTAATCCGTAACATTGCGGCAGGAAGTATTGCAAAGCGCCTTGGAATACCTGAAGGAACTCGTCTTCCTCGTTCTATCGTTGAGTACTATTACAAGAACGATGCTCTTGGTGATCCGATGGTTGCGGAAGAGCATATCACTGCATTTGGCTGGGCCAGTACTCATGACATGGATGATATGGTCGCCATAGCGCTGAGAGTGAATGACTTCCTTTGTGGCTTGTTCGCTGGTGTCGGGATCGTGCTCGTCGACTTTAAGCTGGAATTCGGCCGGTTATGGGAGGGCGATGAGATGCGTATTATTCTTGCAGATGAAATATCGCCGGACAACTGTCGGTTGTGGGATGCAAAAACCAGCGAGAAGCTGGATAAAGACAGATTTCGACGGGATATGGGGCGTGTCGAGGAAGCTTATCAGGAAGTTGCCCGTCGGCTGGGAATACTGCCCGAAGCCGGGAACAGTGACATGAAGGGTTCGGAGATGATGCAGTGACTCGTAACTGACTGCAGATACATGAGAAAATGGTAGGAGGCGGTTATGAAGGTACGGGTGGCGGTGTCGCTGAAAGATGGCGTGCTTGATCCGCAAGGTAAGGCAATTAGCCACGCACTTCATGTTCTGGAGTTTCCGGAAGTTCAGGGCGTGCGTGTCGGTAAGATCATTGAGCTTGAGGTGGGTGAATCTGATCCGGAGTATGTTGTCCAGCGTGCGCGCCGGATGGCTGAGAGCTTGCTTGCAAATCAGGTTATCGAAGATTTTACCGTGGAGATTGTAAAATGAGCCGGTCAGTATTTATCCAGGCGGCATTCTGTATTTTTATCGGTTTGTCTTCTGTTGCCGGGGCTAGTGCTCAGAGACTTTCTCCGCTGAAAGCCGGAAATTTCGGTCGTATCTGTTCCCGACCTGCTGGTGCGCAGGTTTGTGATGCTTATATATCTGGCCTTGCCGATGCAGGCGCGCTGGCTAAAGTCAATGACCGCAATGAAGGTGATCCGAAAGCGCCGCCGGGTTTCTGTGTCCCTCAGGTCGAAGCCGGAACGGCTATGCGCGGGAAAGTTATTTCATGGCTAAAGGCCCATCAGGATGTACTGGACAAGCCTGTTGGAGAGGCGGTTTTTATGGCTCTGCACGATTCGTATCCATGTGGCACTCAGGCCGGTAGCCTGAAATGAAAGCCGGAATTGTCGTTTTCCCGGGGACTAACAGAGAGCGTGACATGGCGATTGCGCTCAGAGTTGTTAGTGGGCGCGCACCGAAGATGCTGTGGCATCGGGAGACAAGTCTTCCGGACCTGGATCTGATCGTACTGCCGGGAGGCTTCAGTTACGGCGACTATCTGCGCTGTGGTGCCATGGCTGCACATTCGCCGATTATGCGCGAAATCAGAAAGTTCGTAAGCGAGGGGGGCTATGTTCTCGGTGTCTGTAACGGCTTTCAGATTCTGACAGAAACAAAAATCCTCCCTGGCGCATTGTTGAAAAATACAGAGTTAAGGTTTCTTTCTCAGGACTGCTTCCTCCGTGTTGATAATGCTGAAACGCCATTTACGGCAGGATGGCAGAAGAATGACGTTTTTCGGGCTCCGCTGGCTCACGGCGATGGAAACTACGTTGCAGATGAAAAGACCCTTGAGCAACTTGAAGGCGAAGGGCGGATTGCGTTCAGATACGTGTCTTCTGCGGGAATTGCGTGTTCCGAAGACCGTAAATCCAATCCTAACGGTAGCGTTAATGCTATAGCCGGAATTGTGAGTGCTGACGGTCGTGTGTGTGGAATGATGCCGCATCCGGAAGATCTGGTTGATCCTCTGATGGGAGGGGAAGACGGCAGGCCCCTTTTCGAGGGTTTGATGGAGGTATTCATCCGGTGAGTCTGAAGCAGAAAGTGGCTGATGCCGCGCTGGCGCGTGAGTTTGGCCTTTCCGATGACGAATATGATCGCGTGCTCGCAATTATGAGTAGAACACCAAGTCTGACAGAACTTGGTATTTTTTCTGTGATGTGGTCCGAGCACTGTTCTTATAAATCGTCGAGGAAATGGCTCCGTACGCTGCCGACGACTGCCCCCTGGGTCATTCATGGTCCTGGAGAAAATGCAGGTGTCGTTGATATCGGGCAGGGGCTTGCAGCTGTTTTTAAGATGGAAAGCCACAACCATCCGTCCTTTATCGAACCCTACCAGGGGGCCGCGACAGGTGTCGGCGGTATTTTGCGTGATGTTTTCACAATGGGGGCGAGGCCGGTTGCTAATCTGAACGCTTTGCGTTTCGGCTCCCCGGAAAATTCGCGCACGCGGCAGATTGTCGACGGCGTTGTGCGGGGCATCGGCGGGTACGGTAATTGTGTCGGCGTTCCCACCGTCGGCGGTGAGGTGAATTTTCACTCCGCGTACGACGGAAATCCACTGGTCAATGCAATGACTGTGGGAGTTGCTCGGCAGGACAGGATTTTTCTGTCGGCTGCGGCGGGTATAGGCAATCCGGTTGTCTATGTGGGCTCGAAAACCGGACGGGATGGAATACACGGCGCCACAATGTCGTCAGCGGAATTTGATGAGCATGCGCTGGCAAAACGACCGACCGTTCAGGTTGGTGATCCTTTTGTAGAAAAACTTCTGATTGAAGCCTGTCTTGAACTGATGGCCACCGATGCGATTGTCGCGATTCAGGATATGGGAGCGGCGGGTCTTACGTCATCGTCGGTTGAAATGGCGGGTAAGGGTAATGTTGGCATAGAGCTTGATCTGGATGCCGTTCCCCAGCGTGAAACAGGTATGACGGCCTACGAAATGATGCTGTCTGAAAGCCAGGAGCGTATGCTCATGGTTCTGAAGCCCGAATGCACAGACCTGGCGCGGACGATTTTCGAGAAATGGGAGCTGGATTTTGCTGTTGTCGGGCATCTGACTGATACGGGTCGTATCGTGGTGACACATAAAGGGAAGGTAGAAGCCGATATTCCGCTCGCCCCGCTTGCCGATCAGGCTCCGATATATGATCGGTCCATTACTCCGCTCGTTCCTCCGGGGCCAGTTGGACCGGTTCATGATCCTGTCGGGCTTGAGCAATCACTGATCAAACTGATTGGATGCCCCGATCTCGCTTCCCGTGCCTGGATATGGAATCAGTATGACAGCACTGTAGGTGGTCAGACTGTTCGACGCCCAGGTAGGGCAGATGCGGCGATTGTGCGTGTTGAGGATACCTCAATTGGACTTGCGCTGACTACCGACTGCACACCCCGTTACTGCTATGCGAATCCGAAAGCGGGTGGAGCGCAGGCTGTTGCCGAGGCATGGCGAAATATTACCGCAACAGGCGCGACTCCCCTCGCTGTGACCGACAATCTGAATTTTGGTAATCCGGAAAAACCCGAAGTCATGGCGCAGTTCGTTGCTGCAATTGAAGGAATGGGTGAAGCCTGCAGGGCTCTGGATTTCCCGGTAGTGAGCGGAAACGTCTCTCTCTATAATCAGACCCGAAATCCTGATGAGTCAGCGCGGGCTATTTTGCCTACGCCTGCTATTGGGGGGCTGGGGGTTCTCGCTGACGTTGAGAAGCATGTCGGAATGGCGATGCCAGAGAGTGGCACACTGCTTCTGATAGGCGAGACGAAAGGGCATCTTGGCCAATCCCTGTGGCTACGTGAGGTTTTAGGTCGCGAAACCGGCGATGCGCCAATGGTCGACTTGGCTGCTGAGCGACGCAACGGGGATTTTGTACGCGAGCAGATAGCATCAGGTGCAGTTTTGGCGTGTCATGATGTCTCTGATGGGGGCATTCTTGTCGGAGTCGCTGAAATGATTATGGCCGGTGGCCATGGTTGCGAGCTTGAGCCTCCGCAATCGGGAATGAGACCAGAAGCGTTCTGGTTTGGCGAGGATCAGGGTCGTTATCTTCTGGCTGTGCCGGGTGATGGACAGGAATTGCTGAGCATGGCTCGTGCTCGTGGTATTGCATTACGGGTTTTGGGAGGAATAGGCGGTGAGGGTTTGACATTGCCAAGTGGTGCTACAATATCCACCCCTCGTCTGGTGGCGGTGAATGATGCGTTTTTCCCGGCCTGGATGGGAGTTGACGCTTTTGAAGCTGTGCGGTCGTAAACATGATATCAGCAACCAGATAAGTGGAGGTCGGACGGATGGCAATGAAAGCCTCGGAAATTGAGAGTTATATCCTCAAGGCATTCCCGGATGCCCATATCAGGATTGATGACCTCGCGGGTGATGGTGATCATTATGCCTGCACAGTTGTGACTGAAGCCTTTCGGGGGCTTTCCCGGGTCAGGCAGCACCAGCTTGTTTACGACTCATTGCAGGGGCATATGGGCGGTGCATTACATGCTCTTGCATTAAAAACGTCGGCTCCTGAGAAATAGTATTAGTCAATATAACCGTTATCGGAAACTGGAGTAATGAAATGTCTGCATCTGTTGGTCAGCGTATTCAGTCATTGATTGAAGAAAACCCGGTGATGTTGTTCATGAAGGGGACAGCTGATTTTCCGCAGTGCGGCTTTTCATCGCGTGTTGTTCAGATACTTAATCATATTGGTGTGCCTTTTAAAACTGAAAATGTTCTCTCTGATCCTGAGTTGAGGGAGGGAATTAAGGTTTTTTCCGACTGGCCCACTATTCCTCAATTGTACATTAAAGGCGAATTCATCGGAGGATGTGACATTGTCAGTGAAATGGCTCAGTCGGGTGAGTTGCAGTCCCTGCTTGCCGAAAAGGGTATCATAACCGCGAATGTTTGATTCATGGCGGTATACAAAAAGCGCAATCTGGTGCGCTTTTTGTCGACGTAATAGATAAGAATGTTCCGATAACAGTGGAGCGTTAATGCTTCGGGGGTTGTCAGCATGATACAGCCGATTGTAGTGTTGTGCGGGATAAACAGGTGAGAGTTACGATGATTGTAAGAGTGCTGCAAAGGCTAACTTTTCTCACCGTTGGCGGATATGCGGCGGTTATGCTTTCAGGAAGTAAGCCCGCGCATGCGGAACGCATTATTTCCGATTATGAGGCAAGTAAACTTACTTTAGAGTCTCTTACGGCAGCGCCCGTTTATCATCCTGTTCATCACGTCGCTTTTACCTCACGTAGTAGCGGACGGCGGTTTCAGGAAGTCAGTGCACATCGTAATCTCGTACATCTGGTAGCGTTTCACACGGTAAAGCGTAGTGGATCTTCTGCCCATACTCGTCATCGTACCTGAGCAAGAAAAGGCAGACCAGAAGCTTAGGTTATTTGCTGATTTTGAGAAATCAAGCTTCTGGCGAAGTTTTTAGCTAAGGTAAAAAGCGTTTTTAATTCTTCGCGCTATTCCATGCTTGTTTACAGCGATCACATCGAAGCTGATTGAGTCGTAAATCCAGGCAGGATTGTCTGCAAGAATAATCTCTGCAGCGCGCATAATCCGTTCTTGTTGTCTCTTGGTAAGAGAGTGGGCAGCTTCTGCCCATGTTGGTCTGTGCTTAACCTCAATAAAGCATAGTTGCGATCCGTGCTGTGCAACCAGATCAACCTCTCCGCATGCAGTTCTCGCCCTTCGTAATAATATCCTTGCGCCATTCGAGATAAGCGCCGCTTCTGCGACTGCTTCGGCCTTCACACCCGCAGACTGAGCAATCTGACCTCTGACGGCATACTGGTGCCTGTTAGTATGATGATTTACCATAGATATTATTTTCGCCATTATACGTAAAAACTCTATAAATGCCGGCAATCAGCCGAGATATCAGGTGGCAGACAGGGAAGCAGAGAGTGACGGGCTTTCTGATAACCATGATGTTGTGCCATCTGGCCGTGGCGATAATTGCCACTGTACATATCGTACTTACGAAAAGAGATACGTCTGCTGCAATCGGCTGGATCAGCACAACGTTCATGATGCCTGTTGCAGGGATCTGCCTGTATATGATGTTCGGAATAAACCGCGTGAGGCGTCTGGCGCGACGACTGGCCTGTCGGCATGTTTCGCCGGTGATCACGACTCTCAATTATGCTTCCGGAGTGGAAGAAGGATCGTTTGCTTCTCTGGCAAAAATGGTCGGTAAACTGACTGGACGTCCTCTTGTTGGCGGTAATCGGATTGACATCCTTATCGACGGGGATAGCGCATATCCTGCGATGCTTCGTGCGATTGCAGACGCCCGGGTCAGTATTCTCCTGTGCTCTTATATTTTTCGTAATGACAATATAGGCGGAAAGTTTCTGGATGCCCTTATCGCTGCGCACGACCGCGGGATTGTTGTGCGCGTACTCGTTGATGGTATCGGTTCAGGATATTTTTTCTGTCCATCAGCGCGTCGACTGCACACGGCAGGAATCCCTTGCTGCCGTTTCCTGCATTCAATATTGCCATGGCGTATGCCCTTTATAAATCTCCGGAATCATCGCAAAATTCTTATTGTCGACGGAGTTGCCGGGTTTATCGGAGGCATAAATATCGGTGACGAGAATTTTGTATCGCGTCGTCCGGAAAATCCCGTATCGGACGTTCATTTCTGCTTAAAAGGGCCGGTGGTCAGGCAGGTGACGGAAGTATTTGCCCGGGACTGGTCATTCACATGCGGAGAAGAACTCAGCGGCTCAGACTATTTTCCATTGCTTTCCGAGTGTGGCGGACAGGCGATGCGGGTTGTTACGTCTGGGCCAGATACAGATCTGGAAAAGATTGAATTCATAATTTTACAGGCCTTCACGCAGGCGAAAAGCAGCATCCGCGTGATGACGCCATATTTTCTTCCGGGATCCAGGATTTTAACTGAACTGAGCCTCGCTGCTTTGCGAGGGGTCATTGTTGATATCGTTATTCCTCAGGCAAGCAACCATGTCATCATGGACTGGGCCTGTCGGGCTGATATCCATCCCGTCCTGGATGCGGGTTGCCGGGTCTGGCTTGCTAACCCGCCGTTTAACCATGCAAAATTGATTAGTGTAGACCGAAGCTGGTCGTTCATAGGCAGTTCCAACCTCGACATGAGGAGCCTGCGATTGAATTTTGAAATGAATGTGGAATGTTACGATGTCGATTTTGCGAGTGAAGTAGATGACCTGATCGCACAGCATCGTGACAGTCGTCTTACCCATCACGATCTCGACGAGCGATCATTGCCTGTACGTCTGCGTGACTCAGCAGTGCGTCTTATCTCACCCTATCTGTGACATGGGAATATCTGCGTCTGTTTCGGTCATATGGGAGTCGGGGAAATTGTCTGTATGAACGGAGTATATCCGAACATTGAACCGGTGTTGCAAACGTCGTAGGAGGAATATGTCCATGGTGATCCCCCAACTCGCACCGTGGATGAATACCGGCGACGCGATCTTCCCCCCGAGGTCGCGTCGCCACTTCAGTCCCAATGTTAAATAAGGATTCTCTTTGCGATGATGTCGCGTCCCTTACGTATTGGTATAGCCGGAATTACGGGACGCATGGGACACGGACTGGTTGCGAGTTCCCTAGACGCAGGTTTTACCGTCGCGGCGGGTACAGTCCGGCACTCCTCCGACGAAAAAATTACAGATCCGCGGACAGGCGGAATAAAAATCAGCCAAAATCTTCAGGACATTGTAGCATGCGTTGACGTTGTTATCGATTTTACGCACGTGTCTGCGGTTATTTCTCATGCGCGTATTTTAGCAGATGCTGACGTGCCCTGGGTTCTGGGAACGACCGGCTTAACCCTTCCGGAACAGAATGCCGTCGACGTCGCTGCACTCCGGATTCCTGTCGTGCAGGCAGCAAATTTTTCGGCCGGAGTGACACTCATTACGCGGCTTGCCCGGGAAATGGGAGCCGTTTTATCTGCAGATAAGTATGACGCAGAGATAGTGGAGATGCATCATCGTCAGAAGGTGGACGCTCCATCCGGAACGGCACTCGCTATTGGCGAAGCGGTAGCAGAGGGGAGGGGGACAACCTTATCAGCCGTCCGGGAGCCTCTGAGAGAGGGTCTGTGTGGCCCACGAAAAACCGGAGCTATAGGATTCGCGTCCATGCGGGGTGGACAAATCGTGGGCGAGCACACGCTGTTCTTTACCTCTGGAACAGAACAGATTGAACTGGGTCATCGTGCATTTGACCGGCGCGTTTTCGCCGACGGTGCTGTTCAGGCCGCAAATTGGGTAGTTGATCGGCGCCCGCGTCTTTATTCAATGGACGACGTGCTGGGTCTCGCGTAATTAGTAACATCAGGAGCGGTTTATCGAGCCTGCTCTGACGTCTTGTTTTATTATGCGTGACCCAGATTAACAGCCCTGCATCTTGACCCGAGGCATATCCTCCGCCAAACGACATGCCTCCTGGATGCGATGTCCGCAGTCGCGACACTTCCACCTTTTAGTGAGGCAGTCGGCATAATCATGCTCAAGCACGGCGAGTTTCTGTTTACCTCAGAGTCAGTGTCTGAAGGACACCCGGATAAAGTCGCTGATCGGATTAGCGATACCGTTCTGGATGCATATCTGACGGCGGATCCTGAGGCGCGCGTAGCGTGTGAGACGCTGGTAACGACCAACCGCGTCATTCTCGCCGGCGAGGTGCGCGGCCCGGCATCAGTGACATCAGAGGGACTGATTGAGGCTGCCCGGGAAGCGATTCGCGATATTGGGTATGATCAGCCAGGCTTCTCCTGGAAGAATGCGGAAATCTCGAACTACCTTCACGCGCAGTCTGCCGACATCGCTGTTGGCGTGGACAGTGCAGGCGAAAAGGATGAGGGAGCAGGTGACCAGGGGATCATGTTTGGTTTCGCGACAAACGAGACCGAAACTCTTATGCCGGCGCCTCTTTTCTATTCACATAAGATCCTTGAAACGATGCGCGATTTGCGGCGTGCCGGGGACGCCCGTGCGTCGGGGCTTCAGCCGGATGCTAAAAGCCAGGTTACGCTGCGGTATATAGACGGAAAACCTGTTGGCGCGACGTCGGTCGTGATCTCCACACAACATGACGAAGGCATGAGCCAGAAAGCGTTGCGTGAAGAACTTCGGGAGATTGTCGCAGGCGTGCTGCCCGCAGGATGGGTGCCTCCGGAAGACGGATTTTATGTAAACCCAACGGGAATTTTCGTGATCGGTGGTCCGGACGGCGACGCAGGTCTGACGGGTCGTAAGATTATCGTTGATACATATGGTGGTGCAGCGCCTCATGGCGGCGGAGCATTTTCGGGTAAGGACCCCACGAAAGTTGATCGTTCGGCTGCTTATGCCTGTCGTTATCTTGCCAAGAACGTTGTTGCCGCGGGGCTTGCTGATCGCTGCACTCTGCAAATCTCTTACGCCATCGGTGTTTCGCATCCGCTGTCCGTTTACGTCGATCTCGATGGAACCGGAAAGGATGTGGACGAAACAAAGCTCGGGCAGGTACTGCGCGAGATAATGAATCTTTCACCACGAGGAATTCGTCAGCATCTCCGTCTGAACCGGCCGATCTATACTGAAACGTCAGCATATGGCCATTTCGGCCGTAAGCCAGATGATAATCGTGACACATTCCCATGGGAGCGGACCGATCTGGTCGACGCGCTCCGCGGTGCATTTAATCGCTGAGACTGAAACTTAAGTATGACGGAGACAAAAGACGTAAAGCCGTTGGAGGAACGTACAAATCTGTCTGTAGCTGAGGTAAAGCCACCAGCCGCCCGTCTGTACGGGCGACAGAAAGGTCGTCCCCTTCGGCAACGACAACATCTTCTGCTTGAAAAAGCGCTTCCAAGGATGCGTCTGTCTCTGCAGGACGCAAGTAATCTGGCCGCTGTGTTTGATGAGGTGCCGGAGCAGATCTGGATGGAAGTCGGGTTCGGTGGTGGAGAGCACGTTATTGCTCAGACCGCTGCCCATTCCAGGGTCGGCTATATCGCGTCGGAGGTTTTCGAGAACGGTCTCTGTTCGCTACTATCCCGCCTTTTTCCCGAAGGTGGTGAAGAGACTGCTCCTGTCCCTCCCATGCTCAGACTCTGGGATGATGATGCCAGGCTGCTTCTTGAAAAATTGCCGGATGCATCTCTCGATCGATTGTTCCTGATGTTCCCTGATCCATGGCCGAAAGCACGTCATGCTAAGCGGCGGTTTGTCCATCCGGGGAATCTTCCGCTTGTGGCCAGGGTCTTAAAGCCAGGAGCGGAATGGAGAATTGCCAGTGATGACCCGATCTATCAGGCTTGGGTTTATGAAGTTATGACAGCACAGAGCTTTTTTGCTATAGCTGCCTCTGACACGATACGTCCGTCTGACTGGCCTCCTACTCGGTACGAAGCTAAAGCTGTCAAGGCAGGACGCAAACCAGTTTACTGGCGCTTTATCAGGCACTGATCAGAAGCGAACTTACCCGCCGTTATTTGACGATATTCTACTTCAATGCATATTATACTCAGCAAGAATAGTATTATTCCTGCCTCAGAATATATTGAAAGTGTGGTCTCCAGGATTCAGATGAAGACCGCAGCTTTTCAATCTGATGCAATAATACAACCGGTTAATGCGCTTCGGCTGCAGAAATAATATCATAGCCGGGAGAGCCGGGCGGCGGTCCAGGTGGAGGCGCATCCTCTGCCGCCAGAGAAATAAGTTTCTGGCTATCAGGTCCAATTTCATGAGCATTAATGGAAACGCCCAGTTCCCCTGATGTCCCGGGACCAGCGGCAAAAATTATTGCTCCTGGAGTAAGCCACGATGCAATTCGTGCAGCAGCTCCGGGTGGTATCTTAACGACAGTATGGTCTTTCAGTACAACACCACATAATGTTCCCTGAATATCATACAGACGCACCCAGACAGGACCATGAACAACGATGTCCGGCCCGGTTATCATTTCCGGCGAATGCTGAGGCATCGTAATTCCGGTGTCTTCTGCGCTGCGCCCATGTGGACCGGAGATTGCAAATGCCCGGATAAGCGGCAGTGTCTTACCTCTCAGACCTGTACCTGTCACTTTTTCTCCGGGCTTCACAATTTTGGGCAAACTCCATGCCACGTCCGGAGAAACAAGCACTTCCGTTCCATTATCAAGAAGGATGCCTGTCACTCCGCCCGATGGAGACGGGATATATTGTGAGACAATACCACTAAAGGCCGGGAGTACTGAAAGATCATAAACTGACAGGCTGCCCGCCCCCGTTGCTGCGCAAGCCGGGTTTATAGTAAACCCGCAGGCCACGCCAAAAACGATTGCTGTAAAACAAAAAAACTGACGCATCATGACAGATCCAGGCAGTCATACATCTGATGATAAAGTTACATCAGATTACATGACGAAAAAAACAATGCTTATTAGCGACATGATGCACGTCGCAGGGCAAGGGGGGATCTCAGCGGGTCAGTGTCGGAAATGGCGCATACCGGTAAACACCATAGCGATCCCGGCAGCATCGGCGGCGGCAATCACTTCATTATCCCGGATCGACCCGCCGGGCTGAATCACAGCAGTGGTCCCGGCGGAGATGATCGTTTCAAGACCGTCAGCAAAAGGGAAAAAAGCATCGGAAGCTGCGACGCTGCCTTTCGTCAGGGGACCTTCCAGTCCAAGTGCCCTCGCCGCTTCCTTGCTTTTACTGACTGCGATACGGGCGGAATCCACACGGCTCATCTGTCCCGCACCAATTCCGACAGTCGCCCCGTCTTTCGCGTAGACAATTGCATTTGATTTCACATGCTTTGCTACACGGAACGCGAAAAGGAGATCCTGCATTTCGTCTGCCGTTGGTACGCGCCGGGTGACAACTTTCAGCGTGCTGGCATTTACGCGCCCATTGTCGCGTGTTTGGGCAAGAAAGCCTCCTGCTACTGAACGTACAATGAGACCCTCAGCTGTCGGATCAGGCAGCCCCCCCGTCAGCAACAGTCGAAGATTCTTTTTTCGTGCCACAATTTCTTTCGCGGCATCTGTGGCATCAGTAGCGACAATGACTTCAGTAAAAATCGTTGCAATTTTGGCTGCTGTTTCTTCATCCAGAATGCCGTTGAGTGCAACGATACCTCCAAATGCGGAAACGGGATCACAGCGCAGGGCGTGATCCCATGCATGTGCATAGGTAGCCGCAGTCGCGACACCGCACGGATTTGCATGTTTGACAATAACGACTGCTGGCGCCTCAAATTCCGCTACGGCTTCAAATGCTGCATCCGTGTCGTTGAGGTTGTTATAAGATAAAGCCTTGCCCTGGATCTGACGTGCTGTAGCCACGCCCGGACGATTGCTGCCGTCGATATAGAAGGCGGCCTTCTGGAGCGGATTCTCACCATATCGCAGAACTTCGTGACGCTGACCGGCCATAGTGAAACGTTCCGGCAGAATATCACCGCGTTTTTCTGCAAACCAGGCTGCAATCGCCGCATCATATGCAGCAGTGCGCGCATAGGCCTCTCCAGCCAGTATACGCCGTGTTTCCAGTGTCGTTCCGCCCTCGCTCACTGCCGCTATAATCATCGCATACTGTGATGGATCCGTCAGGACTGCGACGTGAGCGTGATTTTTGGCTGCAGCCCGAATCAATGCCGGGCCACCGATATCTATATTTTCAATGCAATTATCATCGGAGGCTCCGGATGCTACCGTTGCTTCAAAAGGATAGAGATTAACCGCTATCAGATCGATCGGTACAATCCCGTGAGCAGCCATCTGTTCCACATGTTCCGGTAAATCCCGTCGTCCAAGAATGCCACCATGAATTTGAGGAACCAGCGTCTTGACCCGACCATCCAGAATCTCCGGAAATCCGGTGTGATCAGAGACCTCGGTCACTGGCAGACCGCCATCTCGTAAAGTTTTTGCCGATCCTCCGGTCGAAAGAATTTCTGCGCCCTGAGCTATCAGAACCCGGCCAAGTTCAGTCAGCCCGGTTTTATCTGACACGGAAAGCAGGGCACGCCTGACTGGCAGAAGAAGAGGCTGACTCATCGGAAATTTTCTCTCGCAGCGTCAAACAGGCTAAAGGCAGTCTGAGACTGCATATAACCATCTCGCGGCGTGCTTAACCAGACACCCGCATGTTGGCAACCACGAGACTTCACTATCATGTGACGCAGTTATTCATGGAGCAGACTCCGGAACGTGGTGCCTGCCCCATTACAGATTAAGAGCGGTTACGACTCGTGAACTGTTCCAGCCAGTGAATAGTATAATCACCACGCTGGAATTCCGGGTCCGCAAGGATACGCCGATGGAGCGGGATCACCGTTTTCACGCCTTCGACGACGATTTCATCCAGTGCGCGCTGCATTCTCGCTATGGCTGCCGCACGTGTGGGAGCGTGAACGATTAGTTTCGCGATCATACTGTCGTAAAAAGGCGGCACACGGTACCCGGCATAAATCGCACTGTCTATACGAACGCCAGGTCCCCCGGGGGGGTGAAATACCTCGATCGTGCCCGGGCTGGGAATGAAAGTGTCCGGATCTTCGGCGTTGATCCGGCATTCAATTGCATGCCCAGAGAATGTAATATCGGACTGGGTGTATCCCAGCTTCTCGCCTGCCGCGATGCGGATCTGCTCTCGTACAAGGTCAATATCACACACGACTTCCGTCACCGGGTGTTCGACCTGCAGGCGGGTGTTCATCTCAATGAAAGAAAACTGGCCGTCCTGATACAAAAATTCCAGGGTTCCCGCATTCCGGTAGCCCATTGTTGCAAGAGCTGCGGTGGCGGTTGCGCCGATTGCATCGCGTTCCTCAGGAGATAAAACCGGGGAACCTGCTTCCTCGAGCAATTTCTGGTGGCGTCTCTGGAGTGAGCAGTCACGTTCACCGAAATGCACCACGTTTCCATGTGTGTCTCCGAGAATCTGTAACTCAATATGGCGCGGACGATTGAGATATTTTTCAAGATAAACGGCGTCGTTACCGAATGCCGCAAGAGCTTCCGTTCGCGCCACACTCCATGCTTCGGCCAGTTCGGCTTCGCTGTGTGCAACTTTCATGCCACGCCCGCCGCCGCCCGCCGCTGCCTTGATCAGCACTGGGTAGCCAACTTTTGAAGCAACGTCACGTGCCTCGTCCAGATTTGTGAGTTCGCCGTCCGAACCCGGAACGAGAGGCACGCCAAGGGCCTGCATCGTCGTCTTGGCAGTAATCTTGTCCCCCATCGTGCGAATGTGGGCAGCGGTAGGGCCAATAAACGTGAGACCGTGAGCCTCCACGGTTTCCGCGAAGTCAGCGTTTTCAGAGAGAAATCCATATCCCGGATGGATGGCTTCAGCTCCGGTGATCGTCGCCGCTGAAAGAATGGCGGCAACATTCAGATAGGAATCCCGTGCTGCAGGAGGACCTATGCAGACCGCTTCATCGGCAAGCCGCACATGCATGGCACTTTCATCCGCGGTCGAATGCACGGCTACTGTGCGTATCCCCATTTCGCGACACGCCCGCAGAATACGCAGAGCGATCTCGCCGCGATTGGCGATCAGGATTTTTGAAAACATCACTCTATAATGACAAGTGGCTGGCCAAACTCAACGGGATCGCCGGATTCAACAAGAATCTGCTTCACGATGCCGCTTTTGGGAGCTTTGATCTGGTTGAAGGTTTTCATGGCCTCGATCAGCATCAGCGTCTGCCCGGCCGTCACCGTCTGGCCATCGCTGATGAACGGAGGGGACGAAGGGTCTGGCGTCAGATAAGCGATTCCCACCATCGGGCTGTTAACGGCCCCAGGATGGCGAGACATGTCAACGGGTCCAGCCGCGATCGGCGCAGATGATCCGGAAGCGATAGTCTGAACAGGTACTGCCTGGACGGGTGCGGCCACCGGGGCGGCTGCACGTACGACGCGGATACGACTATCCTTTTCGGCAATTTCAATTTCGGTCAGTCCGGTTTCTGTCAGAATGCCGGCCAGTGCCCGTATGGCATCTGCATCTACGAGCAGTCGGCTCATTGCGTGTCCTCACTGAGAATAATGTCGGTCATAGCCTGGAGTGCAAGTGCGTAACCCTGAACTCCCAGCCCACAGATCACGCCGAGAGCTCCGCGCGATACATAAGAATGATGCCGGAACGCCTCGCGACGATGAATATTGGAAATATGGACCTCGATAACGGGAAGATCCACCGCCAGCAGCGCGTCGAGCAATGCAACGGATGTATGCGAATAACCTGCCGGATTGATGATGATACCCTGCGCTCGCCCACGGCATTCCTGAACCCAGGAAATCAGTTCCCCTTCACCGTTGGTCTGGCGAAAATCGATGCCGATATCCAGCCGTTCTGCAGTCTGTGCACAAAGCTGTTCCACATCATCAAGAGTTGCGCGGCCATATACTTCCGGCTGACGCAATCCAAGCATATTCAGGTTAGGTCCGTTCAGAACGGAAATAAGGGGGCGATCCATGGTGACGCGCCGTTAGCACGACCTGCGCCTGGCTCCAATAGCGGTCAGACGTACCCTGCCTGCCTTACGCAGATTTAGTCTTCTCCTGAAACTGGGGGTGTGAACCGTAGTGTACGCGAGCATGTTATAATAACGCTAATTCGGGTGACTTTACTCTGTGGTATTTTAAGCCGTTATTTAATTATTTGCCATATTTGCGACATATTATTGGTTGTTTAAAGCTGGAATTGCTAGCTTCCACACTAGGTAAATTCATGTTGAATTTACGCCCCGAATTATGTTTACTGCAAACAACCTGAAACTGATTCCGGACCTGCCTGTGGCTTCTCATCGTGGAAAAAATGGTTCTGGCATTCTCTCGGCTCTCTTCCTGACAGGGCTGGCGTGGAGCAGTCATGCCAGTGCAGACGAGAGCAGTGGTATGCACCCTTCGATTGTTCATGATGCACAATCGCCCAATACGTCGTGGGCAGCTTCCGTGCGAGCCGCTCTCGCACAGCGGATTATCAGGTCAGGTGAACGCGTCCAGACAGGTCTTGCCAGCTGGTATGGCGGGCGCTTCGCTCATAAAAGTACCAGTTCAGGTCATTCATTCAGTCCCGCTGAAATGACCGCAGCGCATCCTTCAGCCCCTATAGGCACAAAACTGCTGGTCAGCTCTCCAGAAACGGGGCGCTCCGTCGTTGTCACCGTCAATGATCGTGGTCCCTACAGGCGCGGCCGGATAATTGATCTGTCGCATGAAGCCGCGTCCAGACTGGGCATGCTGAATCGTGGTGTTGCGCATGTCACCATCAGACCTGCGAGCTCTGAGGATGTGCTTGAGGTGGCTCAGGCGCCGGACAACAGCGGAAAATAATTACGGGTTTCTGAGGCTCTGGTCTGGTTCCGGCCCAATCTGGGGATGTTATGAGAGCACATGATGGCTATAAAACATCCGTCTCGACTTGGTTAAAATAAAATCAGGCCTAACCTAGACCTGAAGTACCTCACGCTTTATCCCAAAAGCCAGTGCCTCCAGTTCAGCGTTGAATTCCGCACCGAGAAGCACTACCCAGGCGCTGACAAAGAACCACATCATAATCGCGACAAATGCACCAAGAGGTCCGTAGGTCGCGCCGTAGCTGGCGATATTTGCCACGTAATAAGAAAAAGCTGACGCTACGGCGATCCAGATAAAAGTGGCGGCAATTGCCCCAGGAGCGACCCAGCGCCATTTTGTGTGATGATTGCTTGGGCCAAAACGAAACAGGATCATGTACGCCGTAATCATGAAGGTCGTCATGATTCCTAATCCCGCCATGCGGACTACGAATTCCATTGAACCAGGCGGCGGCTCAATCATCAGCAGAGCTGGGAGGTACTGAAACAGAATTGGGAGTGCGACCATGGTTGCAACTCCGAGGCATGCTTCAACGGTTGCACCAAGGGTCAGTGAAAGGGCCAGCGCCTGAAACACAAAGAAATTTCGTGTTTCGCTGGTGCCGTAAGCTATGTTCAGTGCGGACAGAATTGATTTAATTCCCGCAGAAGCTGACCAGAGCGCGATTGAGGTCGAAATTAGGAGGTTGACTGTGAGTGAGCTGTGCGGCTCCGAAACCAGCTCCTGTACGCGATCCTGAATAATGGAGAAAGCTGCCGGGGGCAGAAGGTTACGCATCATATCGAGCTGGGTTGCCACGCTCTGGACATCAAAGGCGAGTCCGTAGATCGAAATAAGTGTGCTGATCGCCGGGAACAGCGCCAGAGTGGCGTAAAATGCGCAGCCAGCCGCAACGAGAGTCGTCGGTCCGGAAATGAGAGCCATAACCGTTGATCTGCAAACGGATTTCCATTGCGACAATGTCAGTTGCAATGGTGATGAGGCCATTGGATGTGCCGTTTTCTGTTCATCATTCAGCCCGCCACCGTTTGTACCGGCGGATTGCTCAGGCTGATTTACAGACAGGGTTGAACTCATAAGGGCACTTAACCTCGAAAAAATTCTGATTGTCTCTGCTGACAGGCGCGACTGATAAAGATGCGCTTATTAAGGTGAGGCGGATTCGCCTGTCGTGGATAAAATATCGGGCGGAAAAACCGGCCGAAGGAGGCATAAGCTAAAGCCCCATATAAGAGCGCCGCTGTCCAATACTGCCCGATTTTAAAGGGAATTCATCGCCGCATTCTACTTTTTTTCAAAGATATTCAAACTTCCTGTTGCATGTGTGTCTGTTTGGTTCCATATGCGCCACCCTACGCAGCAACGCACGTGCCACTGGCCCATCGAGGTTACGCAACGACGTCAAGCGTTCTGGCAATCGGGATCTCGCAAGAGATTCAGTCTTGGTCGCTGGTCCGTTAGACCGTTTCGCAACACCGCCTGCCATGGTTCCAGTCTGGCAGGCCCAGAGAGGGTAAAGTGCGATGACACCCAAAATCTCGCAATTTCTGTCACAAAAAAATCCGTCCACGCCCTGTCTGGTTGTCGATATCGACGAGGTCGAACTCCGTTATCGTGCCATGCAGGCCGCACTTCCCGCAGCCCGGATATACTATGCTGTAAAAGCTAATCCGGCGCGACCTCTTCTCGATCGACTCGTCTTTCTGGGTTCATGCTTTGATGCTGCCTCCTGGGAAGAGGTGGACCTCTGTCTGTCGGCCGGAGCGCGTCCCGAAAACATTTCGTTTGGAAATACGGTCAAGAAAGTCTCTGCTATCAAAGCGGCCTATGATGCCGGGGTGAGACTGTTTGTCTTCGATTGCGTCGAAGAACTGGAAAAGCTTGCACGTTTTGCTCCCGGCTCACGTGTCTATTGCCGGCTTCTGGTCAATAATCATGGGGCTGAATGGCCATTGTCACGGAAATTCGGTACAACGCCGGAAAGCGCACGAACATTGATGCTCCGGGCACGTGAACTTGGTCTGGACCCTTACGGTATCTCCTTTCATGTGGGGAGCCAGCAGCTTTCTGCCGATGCGTACGAAGTAGCCATTGCTCAGGCAGGTTCATTACTGGCTGATCTGGCCGCTGACGGATTGCGCCTGCGGATGGTGAATCTGGGAGGAGGTTTTCCAATCCAGTACCGGGATGATGTGCCCGGGATCGCGCATTTCGGTCAGGTCATTTCGCGTGCCATGAAAATCCATTTTGGCGAGACATTACCCGAAATTCTCGTGGAACCAGGTCGGTTCATCGTCGGTTCCGCCGGGGTGGTTTCGACCGAAGTCGTCCTGGTCAGTCAGCGCGGACGCGATGAGGGACCACGCTGGGTTTATCTTGATATCGGGCGATTTGGCGGTCTTGCTGAGACTGAAGGAGAGGCAATACGTTATATGATTCGTACAGCGCGGGACGGCGAAGAAGTCAGTTCCGTTGCTCTCGCCGGACCAACATGTGACGGCGCCGATATTCTTTACGAAAAGTCCTGTTACACACTGCCCGTTACGCTTGAGGCGGGAGACCGGGTCGAGATTCTTGCGACCGGTGCCTATGTCTCGACCTATTGCTCAACGCGATTCAACGGGTTCGCACCACTTGCTGAACATTATATCTGAATGATCAGAGATCGCCTGGTTCCTGCAAAACGGACCGGGCGACCATGGGCTTACATGACAACGTTGAACTGGAGCGCCATAACAGCGGCGTCATGAAACGTAGTCGTTCCGCCCGGACGATTAATATACTGAAAATCAGGCTGAAGCGTGAGGCCTGGCGCTACGTGAGCATTATAAAAGAGTTCGTAAACATTTTCATGAGTCTGCAGCCCCCAGCTTGGACCCCATTGATTCGACAGATAGGGCTGACCGAGAGCCAGTGAGCTTTCCTGTTGCAGAAGCACGGCGCGACTCATGTCGAGCCACTGATACATGACACCCATGCTGTCCAGTGGACGTCCCCAGGGGGCACCTGTTTCTACCATGCCTGCCCATATATGATGCGCCATGGCTGTCGTCTTGCCGTCAGTCCACATATAACCGGCAAGAGCGAGTAAACCATTGGTCGGTCCCGCACCATTACGGATCAGCATCTGGTCAAGCTGTACCCATGCGCTTGCCCGCCCAGCATGCATTCTCCTGGGCAGGCCGGTCGCCTGCCATGAATTTCCGTTTATATCTGCGTAAAGATCAGGGTAGCGGGAATTATCGTAGCTGAAACCGGCCTTATAATGACCATCGAGTTTGTCTCGTCCGAAATGAGGCATCCACGCAATCTCAACCGGGGACGAAAACTTGCCTAAGCCATCCTGAGCCCAGGCCCAGCCAGAAATGCCACCATTAAAGGAATGCGGAGACACGGCGAACAGTCCGGCCATAATGTATGTATCAGGCGTCGGATTTACTCGGGCAACAAAGCCAAGATTTCCCGACGGCCAGTCACGGTTGCCTTCGGTATATTTGTTGGGTGCCGGATTTCCGCACATGGCAACGTTCATGAACATACAATAGAGCGGTGAGGCTGCAAAAAAACTGCCGACCGGAATCCAGCCAGCACTTATGTCAATGCGGTTGTGAAGGAATGTTTTTTCACCCCACAGATAGACAAGATGCGCAACCACATTGCCGCGGGCACCATAGATCTGCTGAACCCCTCCGATAGCGTCGCCGATATATTGCGTGCTGAGGTTTCGCCCATGGCCGTTCACGACCATCATATGGGTCCAGAACCCATCCATAAATTTCGCGTTTGTCAGACGGCCCCAGTCAATGTCCGTTTCCACGCCGACCTGTCCGGCATCCGTAACGCCCTGACGCCAGCCACCGCGAAAGTTTCCTGCCAGTTCCTCATGGACATCCACGAGAATATGAATTCCATGATCCTGTAACCAGGGCTGAGCACCCCACCAGTCGCCAAAAAAATGTGTCGAACCATAAGGCGCCGAGAATTGCTGCGGATACTGATTATCTTTGCCGAGTTCATTGTTGACTGCGAGAGATGGCTGAAGTCCGACAGCACTGTTTCCGCCCGGCAATATCTGTGCCACCGCTGGCACTGACCCGACACCGATAATAAACAATCCGGTCACAAAAATTCTGCACGAAGAAAAAATTCTTCCGGCGAAACGGGTTAAGCCACGGGTCATATCGATGACAAACGGGAAACAGGACATAAAGTTCCGGCTCTGATGCTTTTTGTTTTTGCGCGTTGTCGCGTGAATCATTTTCAGATCTGCACGTTGTTCTATCATGCGTCACGGAGTTTTCGCGATGCTGTCACGTAAAAAACAGCGCTGCGTGACATTTTTGCATAATGTTGACGTCAGGTGCAGCTCCGGGGATATCCTTAATTCATGACAGGTATCGATCATTCAAAGCCGTTTCTTCCCGTAAGGATCGCGGTTATGACCGTCTCGGATACGCGCACACCTGAGACCGATACGTCGGGCAGAGTGCTCGTTGAAAGAATCAGGGCGGCGGGTCACGTCGTGGCTGACCGGTGCATTGAGCGGGACGATGCAGATGCGCTGGTCCGGCATCTTGAGAAATGGATTGCCGACCCGTCGATAGACGTTGTCATCACCAACGGGGGGACAGGGGTAACAGGCCGCGATGTAACGCCGGAGGCGTTTGAACGTGTGCTGGAGAAGCGTATCGAAGGCTTCGGCGAACTATTTCGGATGCTGTCCTACAATAAAATAGGAACATCCACGATCCAGTCCCGCGCACTCGCCGGGGTCGCCCGCGGAACGTATCTGTTCGCTCTTCCAGGTTCGGGCGGTGCGGTAAAAGATGCCTGGGACGATATTCTGGTATTTCAGCTCGATAGTCGTCACATGCCATGCAATTTCGTGGAACTCATGCCGCGGCTGCAGGAACGGTAGGAAGGAAGATCTGATGCCGGATGATATACGACTTCTCATGCTGGCCGGTGACTACGTTGAAGATTACGAAATCATGGTGCCGTTTCAGGCTCTGACGATGGTAGGCTACACAGTCGACGTTGTTTCACCGGGAAAGAAAAAGGGCGATACAGTCCTTACTGCCATTCATGATTTTGAAGGAGCGCAGACCTACAGTGAAAAGCCCGGACATCATTTTACTCTGACCGCGGATTTTGATGCGGTTACCACCGATGATTATATCGGTCTTGTGGTTCCCGGTGGACGTATGCCCGAATATCTCAGGCTTGATCCGGAAGTCATCGCTATGGTTCAGGCTTTCGCAGACAGGCCGATCGCATGCATATGTCATGGTATCCAGATTCTTACGGCAGCGAATATGGTAAAAGGCCGCCGCGTCTCGGCTTATCCTGCCTGTCGTCCGGAAGTTGAAATCGCCGGAGGAACGTATGCTGACATTCCTGTGACAGATGCTGTGACAGACGATCAGCTTGTTACGGCTCCGGCCTGGCCAGCACATCCTGCCTGGCTCGCACAATTTCTTAAGGTGCTGGGCGCCAGCGTCTCCATCTGAGCAGACGGCGCTGCAGATTCAGTCACGGCTGAACAGATGCCGCGCTTACTGCGGGCTGCGTTCAGCCTGCGTGCCTGAGAATTATGGTTGCGCGGACTGTCGCGGTTACTTTCTGTGAATCCGGTGTCGACATCGGAGCCGCTGCTGCTTTCGCCATAAACATTACAGGCCGGGGATACATAGCTTCGTCAACGGTCACGTCGACAATCGTTGCGACCTTCATGGAAAGGGCGGATGCAATGCCATCCGCCCGGCGAAGCATATCCTGTGTCGCGAGTTTTTCAGCATCAAGAGTAAGAACTTTCCGGTGGTCGTCGGAGAGAGACCAGTCGATCCCTTCAAGGAGCAGGCCGGAAGACTGCAGGCGCCCGACCAGCGGCAGTAGTGTGTCTGCGTTCTTCGATTTTATCGAGATTGTTTGCCGGGCTTCCCAGTTCTTCGGCATGTTGTTGGCAGGGCTGGTCTGCGAAACGAAATAGGAACCAGCGGAGGAGGATATATTCCCTACCTGCTGCGCCATCATCATAGCTTTATGCATCATCTCATTTGTTTCGGACTGAGCGCGAACAGCGCTGCTGGCCTCGGAGCGTGCTGTCAGCGTCGCGATGATGAGATCCGGAGATGCTTCCGCCGATCCTGAACCTGATATGTGCAGTTTTGTTCCATCATCGCTGCTGTCCGGACTGGCGACGGCAGGAATCGCCGTGCTGAAGCAAAAACATAGGCTCGTGACAACAACCGCCAGTTTCGGATGCCTCATTGATGATCTTTTCCTTTAAGTGCAATCAGAGCTTCGCGCAGACGAGCCAGCCCCAGCCGTACATGACCTTCGTCACACAGGCGTTCCCCCTCATAACGTAACGAGCGGATTGAATTAACCGCCTCATTATCGTGTTCATCAATGACACGAAGCAGTCGTGAGCAGAAATCACGGCTGTCAGAAGTCACGACAATTCCGTGATCTTTCCCGGCTTCAACGCTGTCACGGTCATCATGCGTTGTCTGTGCAGTCTCCGCACCAGGATAGGGAGAGATCTGATTGACTGTGAACAGGGCAGGTGAAGGGCGCCCTGTCTCCTGGTCTCCTGTAGCGGCACAGAGTTCCAGAGCCATGGCAGGCATAACAATCATGAGCATCGCACGATTCATGGATGACGCTTTATCATCGTCGTCCTGTCCTGAGGATGGGAGGACTGTGAATCCTGATTCATGTCAGCCCCTGTCCGGGTGTCGCCTGTATCGGAAACCGGCAGATGCAATTCCACGGACAGCCCAGGCGATCTTCGCATAAACTGAAGGCTGCCGCCGTGTAACTGCACGATAGCCTGAACGAGAGACAGACCAAGACCCGAGCCTGGTGTATTTCTCGCTGAATCAGCGCGAAAAAACCTCTCGGAAGCGCGCTCGAGATCTGCTTCGTTCATTCCCACTCCCTCATCTGTCACAGCGATGGTCGCGGCCTGTCCGGATGATTTTCCGTCGCAGGACAAATCGGGGCCAACTGCTGCCGAAACGGTGATCGTGCCGCCATGAGGTGAAAATTTTATAGCATTATCAATGAGATTGGAGACAGCTTGCTGGATCATGGAACGATCACCGTAAAACAATACATGGCTGGGCGTCCGCGGAATAATGCGAATGGCCTGCTCCTCAGCCACAGGCTCATAAAGTTCGACGATATCGTGCAGTACTGCGACAAGATCGAACACAGCGAAAGCCGATCTGCGTGATCCGGCTTCGATCTGCGCGATTCGCAGCAGCGCCTCAAAAACAGCAGTGATATTATCAAGATCGCTTACGCCGTTCTCGATCGCACTTCGCAACGCTGCCTCGTCCGGTGCGTGTAACGCCGCATACTCAAGCTGTGTCCGCGCCCGGGTTATGGGCGTGCGAAGATCGTGAGCGATAGCATTTGAGACCTGTTTTACGCCGTCCATCAGACGCGCGATGCGGTCAAGCATCTCGTTGATAGCCTCAGCGACTTCGTCGAGTTCGTCTCCGCGGCCGGACAAAGTCATTCGTCTGCTCATATCGCCGTGGGCTATGGCGGAAGTTGTGCGTGCGATTGAAGAGATCATCCTGCGAAACATATTCCGCACGAGCAGCGCGCCGACGAGCGTAAGTACAGTGATAAAAACCCACGCCCATAACAACGTGTCAGTCAGCAGCCGCCGAAGATTGGTGCGCCCCCGGACATCACGCCCGACCAGAAGCCGGTAGCCACTGGGCAGATCGAAGGCCTGGACTTCGGCGACGCCGCGCGCTCCGGCTCTCCGGATCGTAAGCTGATACCAGACGCCGCTCATCGCAACATCAGCAGGCCAGGCGGACAAATTTCCAGCGACACGCTGATTGTGAGGGTCCACAAGAAGATAAAGCGCATCGTCGTCGACATTATCTTCAAGGCGATCTTCTATAGTCAGGGCGAGCGCTGAAAGCCCTCCGTCAGTCCATCGCTCAGACAAAGCCCGGGCATCGGCAGAGACTGACGCCTCGACCTGCCGCTCCAGTAACCCGGCTGTTCCCCACCAGATAACAGAGAGAAACAATACGGCCGATACCCAGAACAGGACAGCGTAACCAAGCGCGAAACGGACGCCTGCAGAGCGCAGGCCGCCAATATGATGACGAAATGCGGCATATGAAAAACGCCGTTTTTTCCGGATGCTGCTCTGGCGCTCAGGGCCAGAGGCAGAAAATCGAAATCGGATCACTCTGTCTGATCACTGCCGGGAGGCAGATCATGTATTGCCGCCAGCCTCGAAGCATAGCCGTGCCTCATCCCGGACCGGACTGAAGGGTGTGTCACAGAACAGATTGTCACGAGTTCAATCCGCCCGCAGCATATAACCGGAATTGCGGACAGTCTGGATCAGGGGTTGCGAAAAAGGCTTGTCAACTTTCTGGCGCAGTCTCGAGACATGCACGTCAATGACATTGGTCTGCGGATCAAAATGATAGTCCCAGACGCCTTCCAGAAGCATCGTGCGGGTCACCACCTGGCCTGCGTGTCGCATGAGGAACTCAAGCAAACGAAACTCCCGTGGCTGGAGATCGATTTTCTGTCCATCACGACGCACGCTCCGCGACAGAAGATCCATTTCGAGTCCTCCGACCTCCAGCTTCGTCTGGGGTGCGGCCTCGTTTCGTCCACGACGTCCGAGTGCCTCAACGCGCGCCAGAAGTTCGGAAAACGCAAATGGTTTGGTCAGGTAATCATCGCTGCCTGACTTGAGACCGGCAACCCGGTCGTCCACATCCGCCAGCGCCGACAGGATGAGGACCGGCGTGGCGTTTGCCTGAGCTCTGAGGGTTTCAAGAATGCGAAGCCCGTCAATGCCTCCTGGCAGCATACGGTCCAGAATAATGACATCAAATTTCTCGCTGACGGCGAGGAACAGTCCGTCCTTTCCATTATCGGCCTGTTCAACCAGATGACCTGTTTCAGTCAGCCCTTTTGCGATGAAACTTCTGACAGTCGGGTCATCTTCAACGAGGAGTATGCGCATGATATCACTCCAAAACTGCGATGTCCCGTATATCGGGTCGTTCCAGTCTAGAGACGCCTGGGCAGCCTGTCACGTAAGCCGTCCTTTCGTCGCTGAAGCAGCCTGTTGAGTGCTATAAACAGCTACGAATTTGTAAGCTGGGATACACCATGCGGTGCTTCCTGATCATTCAGTTCACGCCATGTACCGCGTGAGAGAATTTCCGCAGGACGAAAGCCCGATTTGTAAGACATCTTCCGACTCCTGGCGATCCAGTAGCCGAGATAAACATAGGGAAGATGCCTGAGCCTGGCCCGTTCAATCAGCCACATAATTGCAAATGTGCCGGGTGAGCGGGACGCCAGGGAAGGATCAAAGAAACTGTAGACGGCGGACAGACCGTCTCCGAGTCTGTCTACGAGGCTGACGCCGGTCAGCTGATGAGTCTGCGAACGGAATTCTATAATTACGGTGTCAATTGGCGTGTCTTCCACCATCGAGCGGTAATCACTGAAACTCATCCCGGCCATATCACCATCAGCATGTCGTGCCATCTGATATTGCCGGAACAATACGAACTGCTCCGCCGTCGCGCGTGCGGGCATCTCAAACCCTTCGATGTCGGAACTGGCCCTCATTATTTTGCGTTGTGTCCGGCTGGGCTGAAATCTTGCCGCAGGAATTCGGATCGGTACACACGCATTACAGCCATTGCATACGGGGGCGTAGGCAATGGTGTGGCTGCGTCGAAAGCCGGACCGTGAAAGTCGTTCATGCAGTGCCTCAGCATCATGACCTGCAAGATCTGTTACGACCTTTCTTTCCATCTGGTCAGGTAGATACGGGCAGGGGAGGGGCGCTGTCGTATAAAAAAACTGAGGATGACGCGATGAATAGGTCACAGTCTCACGCCTCCTTATCTTTGCATCAGTCAGGGGCAGAAACCAGTCCGTCGCCCCCTGAGACCATGACCAGTAATGTGGAGTAAGCGGGCAGGCGTTTCAATCTGCATCACAGCCTGTGATCATCCTGGGGAGATAATATCTGATATCCTGGGATGTCAGCCGCGTTCCTGACGAAGGCGCTCGGCCGCTTTGATCGCGAAGTAAGTCAGGATACCATTTGCGCCGGCCCGCTTAAATGCCAGAAGACTTTCCATCACAGCCCGGTCATGATCGAGCCATTCATTCTGAATTGCGGCCATCAGCATCGCATACTCCCCGGACACCTGGTAAGCAAAAGTCGGAACGGCGAAATGGTCCCTGACCCGCCTGATGATGTCGAGATACGGCATACCCGGCTTCACCATGACCATATCGGCGCCTTCCAGCAGGTCACTCTCGACTTCCCTGAGCGCTTCGTCAGAATTAGCCGGATCCATCTGATAGGTCTTTTTATCGCCCTTAAGGAGACCACCGGATCCGAGCGCATCACGGAACGGACCGTAGAATGCACTCGCATATTTGGCCGCGTAGGACATGATACGCGTATTGACGAAACTATTCTCATCCAGATCACGTCGAATGGCTTCAATCCGGCCGTCCATCATGTCAGACGGGGCGATGATATCGATCCCGGCCGCAGCCTGATTAGTCGCCTGCCGCTTCAGAATTTCGACGGATGCATCATTGATGACATAGCCGTCGTCAATGATGCCGTCATGTCCATGACTCGTGTAAGGATCAAGTGCCACATCACCAATCAGGCCGATTTCGGGAAACTCCTTTTTAAGAAGACGTGCTGCCCGACACATCAGATTGTCAGGGTTTACGGCATCTGTTCCTTTTTCATCGCGGATGTCCGAAGGCGTAATCGGGAACAGAGCTAAAGCCGGAATATCAAGCCGGGCTGCCCGTTCGACATGGGCCGGCAGACGGTCAAGTGTGACGCGCTGCACACCGGGCATGGACGCAACGCTGGTGACGGAGTTTGTCCCCTCCATGACGAAGATCGGCCAGATAAGATCATCAATGGAGAGAGATGACTCGGCGACAAGTCTGCGTGTGAACCGGTCGTGCCGGTTGCGGCGCAGACGGGTCAGTGGAAAACGGCCGACAGTCATGAACGGTTCCTCTGACATCAGGCGGAAAGCGGACACTTCCGCTTCGGCAAGCAAGTGATTATTTCTGAAATGCCCTCCCGCCTGGACGATAAGGTACACTTCTGCAACTGACGGAAATATGATCCCTTTCACGGCATCTGCAAGCGGAAGGGAATGCAACCCTGCCTCCGGCAGTTTTTTTACAGTATCCTTATTGTTCTGCCGATAGCCTTGGGAAGCGAGCCAGCCGCTGCGGATTTCAGTGTTTTGCAACTGCACCGAGCGCGTCTGTCCAGGCTGAGCCATTCCACCAGACCGGGATTCCCGTCTGGCCCGATGAACCGGCTGAGGAGTAGCAGTCACTGCAATAACGCTGGTCACCCGTCGATGAACCGGTTGTCGGCAGAGAAGAGTAAGAACTGGTCTGGGCGTTGATCGCGCCGTTAACATGCAGATTTGCGTCGGTCACCACATTGTTGCTGCCGCCGGAACTTGCCGAAATATGCACCGATCCGTCTGTACTTGCCCAGGCATATCCACGCTGGACGTTATTCGAGTCGTTGAAGAAAATTGCCTTGCCACTGAGAATGGTCGAGTCGTTTGACATTTGTGGACGGCCCACGCTGTCAACCGCGAAGCCGCAGCCGCTGTAGCCACATAACGCGATGCCGTTAGGAAATGAGGCCGGATTGAATTCAAGATGCTCCTGAAGTGTGCCATCCATGGACAGACTTCTGATGTCATTGTGGCCGTCCACCTGAACGCCCATACTTGTCGTGATGTCGCGATAGTCGTTTGTATTACTGGTGTCGTCGAGATTTCGGGTGTTCCAGACAGTCAGACGCATGTCGTGGGAAGAGACAGACCAGGACGAATCAGCCGCCCACCCGGGACTGTTGGACTGATCAAATTCGGCAACTACTTTTTGTGACCCCTGCGTATAAGCGGGACCACCGAAACTGCCAGATGCAAATGCGCGCGACGCTATGTTCTGAGAATACCACTCTCCGTCGATCTCAAGCATATTGGCGTTTCCGCCAGCAAGAAGCATGTCGTAGCTGTCAAGAGTCGGATTGGTTCTTCCGCTGTATGCTACCGTAATGCCATGCATATAGGCTGTATTATTTGTCTGATCATCATCCCACAGATCGTATTCAATGCCTTCGCAACTCCGGGTCTGATTGTTGGCTTTGCCTGTCGGGTCATTAATATCGCCAGGCTGCGCATGTGGTGTCGGACCGGGCAGGTAGCAGATTACGTTATTGTCGAAGGCTTTCGTATAGATTCCGAACATGATCGCGGGATCCGTAAAATCCGACCAGACCGTATCAATCGCAGGTGTGGATCCGTCAGCAGTCGTCGTGCCAGGGATCTGATTCGTTGTTGCCGATGACTGGCCGAAAATACGCCAGCCGTCCGTATATATTTCGGTGACAAGACCACTAGAGGGTGTTATGTACTTTCGTGTGCGATTGGTTCAGTAATGCTGAATGACGCAAGCCCGCAAGCCGTATCCCTCTGACGTATCAGACGAAGAATGGTCGTTGGTTGTT